>NZ_JBWKSZ010000004.1:0-554944 GCF_059420045.1 Frondihabitans sp. GW821-FHT04F02
TCCACGTTCAAGACCGACGCCGTCAAGCCCGGACTCCTCGTCGGCACCGCCACCATCGCCGCCCAGATCGCCGAGTAATCTCACGCATCACCCCGAACGGCCCGTCGCACTTCGTGCGGCGGGCCGTTCTGCGTGCCCGACGCGCCGGCCTCGCCGCGCGTTCGCAAGGATCGGCAGGGTAGACGTCCTTGTGGGGCGCGCACCAGCTGGCCGATCTCCTTGCCAGCCGTGCACTCCGCGCCCCTTCTCCTCGCGAGCGCACACCCCGTCCTTCCCCAAGGAACGAGGCGCGGCAGCGGGCTAGTGGAGCTTCGCGTCGCGCACGCGATCGAAGACGTCGGGATAGTCGCTCAAAGCCGACCAGTGCTTCTGCGGCCACGTGATCACGAACGCGCGGCCGACGACGTCGCTGATCGGGACGTACGGCGAGACGTCCTTGCGGGCGTTGTGGTACTCCGAGTCGGCCGAGTCGTAGCGGTTGTCGCCCATCACCCAGAGCATGCCGGGCGGAACCGTCACCGAGAAGTCGTTCGGCGACGCCTTCGTCTGGTTGGCGGCGATGGTGATGTAGGGCTCCTTGATCGGGACGCCGTTCACCTGGAGCTCGCCCGACGCGTTGCAGCAGGACACCGTGTCGCCGGGCAGGCCGATGACGCGCTTGATGAGGTGGTCGTCGCTGTCGTGCGTGCCGAGTCCGACCGCGGTGAGCGCCGACTGGATCGCCTCGACGGCCGCCGGCTGCGGCGCCGTCGCCGGAATCGCGTCGCTGTCGAGCCACCCGCCCGGGTCGGTGAAGACCACGACGTCGCCGCGGTTCAGCGCCGCGACCTTGGGCACGAACTCGTTGACCAGAATGCGGTCGCCGATCTGCAGCGTCGACTCCATCGATCCCGACGGGATGTAGAACGAGCGGACGACGAAGGTCTTCACCACGAAGGAGATGAGCAGGGCGCACGCCAGGATGATGACGATGTCGCGGACGAACCTGAGGGCGCCGTGGCGCGGTCGGGCGGGTGCGGTCTGTGTGCTCATGCCGTGCTCCCCCCGCTCGCCGAGCGCCTAATGCGCCGGACCGAGCATGACGGCGAGCAGCGTCGCAGCGCCGCCCACGATGAAGAAGAGGGTTCCGAGCTGCATCGTGCGGGTCTTGTTGCGGTCGGCGATCGGCACCGAGACCTCGAGGATCGGGCAGCCCGACCAGCCGATCATGCCGATGCTGAGGGCGACGAGCACGGAGCCGATCCACCAGAGCGCCGCGAGGCCGGAGTGCAGGAGGGCGGGGCGCCAGCCGGAGGAGAGCAGAAGGCCGAGGCTGAGGGCGACCGTGCCTGTCGAGACGCCGAACCAGGCAGTCCCCGTCCACATGATGCGTTCGAGGTTGTTCTCTGGGGTCATCATCTCGTGGGTCACTGGCTTATCTTGCTCCGACCGAGTCGACAATTCCAATCGACGGAGCGTGTCGATCACTCGTGGTTCGTTGCGAACCTGCCTGTTCTGCGGTTTACTCATCACGACCACTTTGAGATGAGAGACTCTCACACCCACGAGACCACACCAGCACCACGGATCAGACTTCTCCCCCGGCCTTCATCGGCCTTTCCCCAAGACGGCAGCGGCGACGGGCTGCCCTACCAGCGCGTCGCCTCCCGACCGGGTTCGTCCCGGGCCGGACACCTGCCGAACCCGGGGCGCCGCTCTCCTAGCAGGGGCGGCGACCCCGGGTTTCCTCTGCTTCGAAGCGCACTCCGAGCGGCTAGAGGCCGATGGCCGGCGGCGCGAACCTCTCGCTCAAGAAGCGCCCGTTCGTCTCGAGGGCCCCGGCGTCGTCGGCGAGAGCTGCGTCGCGCAGCCCGCTCACGGCCTCCTCGAGCACGCCGAGCTGATCGAGCAGCTCCTGCGCCGGGGTGGCACCGCTCCGGAGCACGTGCGTGGCGGCCCAGTCGCCGGGGAGCGCGAGGTACGCGCGCAGGGTGTCCGGCAGGTAGGTCGTCGCTGCGCGGGTGAGCAGGAACTCGGGCTCCGCCCGTCCAGCCACGCGAGGCAGCGTGTCGCGGAGCATCGCACTGATGCGGGCCACCCGCTCACCGGCCTCGGCCGGCACCCGGCGCGCCACTCGCGCCGGCAGCGCCGCCAGCCCGGCGTCGAGGGCGGTCTCGTCGATGACGATGTCGTCGCCCGCACCGGCCAGCCCGAGAGCGCTGAGGGCCTGCGCCGCGGTCGCGGAATCTCCGGCAGACGCGGCCACGCTCACCGATACCTGCTCGGCGAGCGCCGCGAGCCACTCGCCGAGCGGCGGCTGACGGCGCGAGATGACGACGCCGCCGCTGACGCGGGCGGCCTCGCACGCGACGCGGTCGCCCCGCTCGACCCGCGCGGTGAGGCGGACCCCGTCGCCGAGGAAGGCGAGCGATGACACCGAGCCCGGACGGCCGGCGAGGCGGTCGGCCATGCTCCGTGAGCGCTCGACCTCGACGGCGGAGTCGCCGACGGCCCTCGGGAGCTCTGTCGCCAGCCGTTCCAGCAGGTCGTGGGCCTCGGTCACCGCGGGGCGTCCGTCAGCGGGAGCACCAGGCTGGGCGTCGCGATGACGTGGTCGTCGCGCAGCGATCGCACGGCGGTGCCGATCGCGAAGAACTCGGTGGTGTGACCGCCCCAGCGGTGCGGCAGCGAGAGCAGCTGGACGCCGACGATGCCCTCGGCTTCGAGCACCTCGGCCTCGGTCTGCATTCGCCCCATGGCCAGCTCGCGCGCGTCGTAGAGCGCCTCGGTGTACTGCGGGATCTCGACGTTCGAGCCCACGGTCGAGAGCGACGCCATCATGCCGCGGTGGGCGATGTGATAGACGCAGGTGCCCATGACGAGGCCCTGCGGGGCGTACCCGGCCTGGATCAGCGTCCAGAAGTCCTGGCCCGAGAGATCGGAGGTGAAGGGCAGGCCGCGGTTGTTCCGCCAGGCACCCGTCGGGGGTGCCTCGTCGGCGATGACGGCGGTGCCGATGGCGACGAACTCGGCGAGGTCGTTGCCGTACTCCTTGAACTCGATCTCGAGCCGCACGCCGACGATCCCGTCGGCCCCGAGGGCGTCGGCCTCAGCCTCCATCCGGGTCATGGCGAGGTCGCGGGCGTGGTACATCGCCTCGGAGAGCTTGTCGAGCTCCATGTTCTTCGACCACTTCGCGATCTGCAGACCCACGTGGTAGACGCTCGACCCCAGCACCAGGCCGACGGGACGGAACCCGGCCTGCTTCACGAGCAGGAACTCGTTGACGCTCAGGTCGGAGGTGAACAGGTGCTTCTTGCCGTCGGCGAGGCGGGCTCGCGCGTCGGGGGGAAGCGAGACGTTCGAGAGGTCGCTCATCGTCGACTCCTTCGGGTGGGTGGGTCGGTCAGGGGGAGCACGTTGAGGATCCGGCCGGTGCCGGGCTTGTCCTTGCCGCGGAAGGCGTGCATCGGACCGGGCGCGAGAACAGTGCCGACGAAGAACGCCTCCGCGTGGAAGTCCTTCTCGCCGCCGCACTCGGTCTCGAACTCGTGCATCTCGGAGCGGTCGACGACGAGGTCGGAGCCGCCCATCGACTCGGCGCGCTTCGACATCAGCGAGCGGGCCTCGCCGCGGGCGGCCTGCTGCACGGCCGACAATCCCTCGATCTCGGTGTTGCCCCAGCTGAGACGCTGCGAGCGCAGCAGGGAGTCCTCGTGCTTCGTCGCGACCGACAGCCCCAGGACGATGCCGCGGGGGACGAGCGACGAGAGGATCGCCGCCGCGGTGTCTTCGGGCGACAGCACGCTCGACCAGACACGGGTGCCGTGCGCCGATGCGCTGACCAGCGAGCCGTCAGCGGAGCGGACCGCGGTTCCTGCCGCCGTGAACTCCCAGATCTGGCCTTCGAGGCGAGCCCGCTTGATGGTGACCCCGACGACCCCCTCGGCTCCGAGTGCGGCCGCCTCGGTGAGCATGCGGTTCAGCGCGCCCTGCCAGGCGGCCTCGAACGCCTTCACGTACGGCCCGAAGCCGCTGTAGCGGTTCGTGTTGCGGCCCGACGTGAAGACGGGGGTCTCGCGGTACTGGGTGAAGCCGGCGATACCGGCGTTCAGGAAGACGCCGTTCGGCTGCGTGGTCGCGTAGCCCAGGCCGTAGACGCCGCACTGGCCGCCGGTCCAGCCCAGGTTCATCACCAGGCAGCCGAAGACCTCGCCGACGGGGGCGAGTCCGGCGCTGCGGAGCGCGGCGGCCGCCGGGGCCGAGAGGAGCGAGCCGGACGTACCGCTGGCGCGCTGGCGGTCGATGCGCTCGTGCGCTGCCGGGGGGAGTCCGCCCGTCCATGGGGTCACTCGCTCATCCAAGCACCCGGTGGCCCCCGGGGCTGGGATTCATGCAGAGTGCGCAGGAACCAGGGTCGGTCGCCCTACGAGGCCGCTCGCGCCGGCAGGTGGTGCAGCGCCTCCGTCGCGAGCTCGGCCGCGATGGCGTCCCCGGCGACGAGCGCCTGTTTCAGCTTCGTGAACTCGCGCGTGCTGGCTTCGACCCCGAGGATCTCGACGATGTTGGGCAGCCGCAGCTGATAGGCGAGGCCGTCCTCGACGCTGCGGGTGACGCGGATGAGCGGCGGGTTGCCGCAGTTCACGACGAACACGTCGAACAGCTCGACCGCGTGGCCGTTGAGCGCGGCGCCGTCGCCGGCCTTCACGTCGCGCAGGCAGTCGTCGATCGAGGCCTTCGCCTGGGCCACCGCGTCGGCGGGCATGCGGCCGACCGCGAGCCGGACCACTCCGCCGAACAGGACGCCCAGGGTCTGCAGCGAGTCGACCGCCGCGTCGGGGTCGGGGATCGCGACGCGCGTATAGCGGTTGGGCTCCATCTCGATGAGGCCAGCGTGTGCGAGATCGGCGAGGGCTTCGCGGATGGGCGTGCGGGAGACGCCGAGCCACTTGAGGAGGTCGTCGTCGCTGAGACGCTCGCCGGCTTCGAGGGTTCCGTCGAGGATCGCGGCGCGGATCTGCTGCCGGACCCGGTCGCGGAGAAGCTCGCGCTCCTGCGACGGCCCACCTGGGGGGACTGGCATGTTCTTCACCTTTCTCACACGATATGCGAGACGCTAACAGGTGGGATGCCGATCGGTTCGCAAGCCGGGCTGTGTCGTCGCGGGCTGTCCGTTCACTCCAGTCGCAGATCGGGAGGCGGGGCAGTCGACTCGCGCACGATCAGCCGCGTCGCCAGCTCGACTCGCGTCGCGCTGCGCGAGGCCGACGCCCCGTTCGAGCGCTGCCGGATCTCGTCGAGCAGGATCCTCAGGGCAGTCGCACCCATCCCGGCGGTGAGCTGCTGCACGGTCGTCATCGGCGGGCTCGCCCACTGCGCCTCCGGGAGGTCGTCGAAGCCGACGACGCTGAGGTCGTCCGGAATGCGCAGACCGAGCTCGGCGGCCGCGTCGTAGATCCCGAACGCCATGCTCTCCGAGCACGCGAACAGGGCTGTCGGCCGATCGGCGTCGGCCAGCATCGGGAGCGCCGCGCGATGGCCGTCGATCCGCGACCACTCGCTGTGGGCGACCCATCGGTCGGGGACTCCGCGCCCCGCATGCCGGAGCGCGGTGCGGAAGCCGTCGACGCGGGCGTCGTTGAACAGGGTCCCGTGAGCTCCGTCGATGATGCCGAGGCGCATATGGCCGAGCGAGACGAGGTGCTCACCGGCCGATCGGCCGCCCTCCCAGTTGGTCGCGCCGACGCTCGCGATGTCGTCGGGCGGCCGGACGACCGGGTCGACGAGCACGACCGGCACGGATGCCGCCGTGAGCCCGGCCAGCTGCATCGCCGTCGGCCCGACCCCGACGATGACGGCACCCTCCGAGCGGCGACGCAGCAGGCGGGTCACCCACTCGTCGCGATCGCGGGCCACCGTGATGACGATCCCGATGCCGGCCTCGGCGGCGGCGGCCTCCACCCCTCCGAGCGCTCGTGCTGCCCACGAGTTGTCGACGGCCGTCAGGACGAGGTCGACCAGGGCGGGCACCGCGGCGGCGGCCGTCGGCCGAGCGCTCGCCCGTGCCCGGTAGCCGGTCGCGGCCACGGCCTTCAGGACGCGCTCCCGGGTCGTGGCCGAGACGTCTGTGCCGCCGCGAAGCACCTTCGAGACCGTCGGAATGCTGGTGCCCGCCAGGACGGCGACCTCCTGGAGGGTCGGTCGGATCGCGGGCATGGGATCACGGTAGTGATGTCATGTAATTTGCGCAAACTAATTTGTCTTGCACCCCAACAAAGCCTGGTGCATACTCTCGGCAAGCGCGAGTTCGGTGACGATATTGCGCAAACTCACCGTTCAAAGAAGAACAAGTCGCGGGCACCACCGCGACAGGAGGAAAGTCGATGACGACAACGAAGACAGCAGTCTCGCGCCGCGGATTCCTGGGGCTGATCGGAAGCGCGGCAGCCGTGACCACACTGGCGGCCTGCTCCGGCGGCGGCGGCGGGGCGTCCGGAGCCATGAAGTTCTGGAACATGCCCTGGGGCGGCCCGGCGTTCAACCCGCTCGACAAGACCATCACGCTCGACTACAAGCCGAAGTCGGGTCTGCCGACTCCGACCTATCAGGCCATCCAGTGGGCCAACTTCACCCAGACCTTCGCGTCGGCGATGGCCTCGAAGACCGGTCCGGCCGTGAGCTCGGGCGGCGGCACGCAGGCCTTCCAGTTCGACAAGCAGGGCTTCATCGCCCACGCGGACGACCTCCTCGACAGCTGGAAGTCGAACGGCCTCTTCGACGACTTCCTGCCCGGGCTCCTCGACACCATGAAGACGCCGAACGGCTACGTCGCCATCCCCTACAACCTCGACATGCGGGTGCTCTGGTACAACAAGAAGCTGCTCGACAAGGCCGACGCCGAGGTTCCCACCGACTGGCAGTCCTACCTCGACACGGCGGCGGCCCTGAAGAAGATCGGCGTCTACGGATTCGCCGCGAACGGCAACACCAGCGGCGGCAACGCCTTCCAGATGATCACGGGCTTCATGATCAACAACGGCGGCGGCATCTTCGACGAGGACGGCAAGCCGAACCTGGTCACTCCGGCTAACATCGGCGCGCTCGAGTTCATCGAGGAGAACATCCGCAAGGGCTATGTCGACCCGGGTGCCATCAGCTACACGGCCACGAACTCGAACTCCCAGTGGAAGGCCGAGAAGTTCGGCATGGGCATCGACGTGCCCGGACTGGCGGCGAACGTCGGCGGAAGCCAGGCGGCCGACCTCCTCGTCATGGACCCGATCGAGAGCGACGGCGGCACGAAGGGCGCTCTGTACTTCCCGAACAACATCATGATGTACACGAACACCCCGAGCCAGAAGGGCTCGGAGGAGTTCCTGACCTACTACTACAAGAACATGGCGCAGCTCTGGACCAAGAAGACCGGCATCGGCCTTCCCGTGCTCAAGTCGATCGCCGAGACGCCCGAGTTCAAGTCCGACCCGAACCAGGTGAAGATCGTGAACGACTGGCAGCCGGTCTCGAAGACCTGGGCGGCGCCGGGCGGCTCCGCCCTCTTCGCGAACGTCAGCTACGTCGACAGCACGACGCCGATGTCGGAGTTCGGCCAGGACGTCCTGTCGGGCAAGTCGCCCAAGGCCTCGCTGAGCGCCCTCCAGACGAAGCTGGCATCGCAGATCAAGTAGCTCGAAGCCGACTCAGTCGACCTGGCGCCTCGCCTGGTTCGCCCGGCGCCGCACGGATCGCGGCGGCGCCAGGGCGAGCTGGGCGCGCACGTCGCCGACGACGCTCTCGAGCACGGACAGCTGGGCGTCGTCGATGCGGTCGAGCAGCAGGTGCCGCACGAGTGCCGTGTGCTGAGGCAGGAACTCCGCAATCCGATCGCGGCCGACCTCGGTGACGCGGACTTCGACCGAGCGCTCATCCCGCGTCGACGCCCGGCGCTCGACCATGCCCGCCGCCTCGAGCTTGTCGACCTGGTACGTGATGCCGCTGCGCGACGTCACGAGCCCGTCGGCGATCTCGGTCATGCTCAGAACCCCGGCCGGCGCGGCGAGCAGCCGCTGCAGGATCCCGAACTGAACGATCGTGATCCCGGCGATGTCGCGCACCTGCTCGTCGAGGAGCGCCCGGACCGAGTCGACGGTCTCGACGAGCCCGAGCCAGACGCCGATCTCGCGGTGAGAGAGGGGTGCCGTGTGCTCGGAGAGCTCGTCGAACGAATCGGGAATGGTCACGCAGTGCCTCAGGTTGTTTCGAATTAGAAGCAGATGTTCAAAGGAACACCGCTCGTCCTAAGGAGATTCTCATGCAAGCAGTGCAGTTCCGAGCCTATGGCAGCCCCGATGTCCTCGACGTGGTCGACACCTCCGAGCCGGTCGCGCCCGCCGGGGGCGTCCTGATCCGAGTGATCGCGTCCGGCGTGAACGGCCTCGATGCCATCCTCCGCCAGGGGTTCATGGCCGAGCAGATGCCCGTCGAGTTCCCGGCCGGGGTCGGTCTCGAGGCATCGGGCGAGGTGCTGGCGGTCGGCGAGGGCGTCACCGGCACGGCCGTGGGCGACGTCGTGTTCGGGTTCGGGGCGGCGACCGCCGCCGAGAAGGCCGTGCTGGTGACGTGGGCGGCAGTTCCTGCGACCGTGGATCCGATCGAGGCCGGCGGCTGGGCCGTCGCGATCGAGACGGCCGGGCGGGTCCTGACCCTGCTCGCCCCGGCCGAGGGATCGACCGTCTTGGTGAGCGGCGCCTCGGGCGGCGTCGGCACCGCTCTCGTGCAGCTCGCGGTCGCCCGCGGTCTGCGCGTGATCGGGACGGCGAGCGAGGCGAACCAGGAGCGCGTCACGGCGCTCGGCGCCACTGCCGTCGTCTACGGCGACGGCCTCGCCGACCGCGTTCGCGCGACTGCGCCCGAAGGCGTCTCAGCCGCGTTCGACCTGGCCGGGTCGGGGATCGTCCCCGAGCTGATCGAGATCGTCGGCGACGCGTCGCACGTCATCTCGATCGCCGACTTCAGCGCCCCGGAGCACGGCGCCCGCGTCTCGACGTCGCAGACCGAGGCCGACCCGGCCGCCTCGTTCGCCGAGGCGATCGCCATCGACGGGTTCGGGATCCCCGTGGCGGCCACGTTCCCGCTGGCCCGGGCGGGCGAGGCGCAGGAACTCGTCGCCGGCAAGCACAGCGGCGGCAAGGTGCTCCTCGTCCCCTAGCGGACCCGCGCCGACCGCTTGGCTCTCGTCGATCGACCGCGCTAACCTGGGTGAATGCTGAGGGGCGGCGGCGCCGTCGCCCCTCCCTCACGCCACGATCACGAAGGAACATCGATGTCGACTCCTCCCGCCTACCCCACGCCCGCAAAGCAGCAGAACGAGCCGCCCCGCGACCAGCCGTACTACGGCGCTTCGCCGGTTGCGGCGGTCAAGCGCTTCTTCCAGAAGTACGCCACCTTCTCGGGTCGGGCGAGTCGTTCCGAGTTCTGGTGGTGGATCCTCGCGAACTTCGTCGTGACCCTGATCCTCAGCAGCATCTGGGGTGCGAGCCACCCGATGGACATGACGACGACCACTTTCAACTTCACCACGTTCGCACAGCAGAGCTCCGACCCGCTGTCGGGCGTCTGGGGTCTCATCACCCTCGTGCCGAACCTCGCGATCTCGTGGCGACGACTGCACGACACCAACCGCAGCGGCCTGTGGATCCTGATCAACCTGATCCCGATCGTGGGGTGGATCATCTACATCGTGTTCGTGGCGTCCGGCCCGAAGCCCGAGGGTGCTCGCTTCGACAAGCGCTGACGGCTGATCGCCCGTCCCTGACGAAGGAAGGCGGCGCGGGTGCTCCCTGTGGGGGATGCACTCCGCGCCGCCTGTCCTCGTGGGGCGTGCAGATTCGTGTCGGGATCCTCGTGAGGAGCCGCGGCGTCCTTATCTGAGGACGCCGAAGGCCGCTCTACGGGGCGCTGTCGAGGTCGATCTCGTCGCCCTCGAGGTCGTTCTCGGCGTACTCGGGCTCACCCTCGGTCGGCGCACCGCCCGTCGGGCCGTCGTTGCCCTCGCCGACGCCCGGCTCGACCGTCTCGCCGGCCACGGCGTCGTTGGTCGTGATGGCGTTGGCGGCCTCGAACTCGGCCTCCGGGTCGCTTGCGTCGGTGAAGGGCTCGTCGGCGGACGGCGCGTCGCTCATCAGGAGTCCAGCCCGAGCTGCTTCTGCAGGCCGGCCTCGTCGGTGGCGCCCCAGCGCTCGACGATCAGGCCCTCGTCGTTGAACTTGGCGACCTGAATGCCGCGCACGGTGAACGACTTGCCCGTCGGCTCGGCTCCCTGGAACGGACCGGTGTGCGTGCCGTGGATCGTGAAGACCGCCGTGACCTGCTCGTCGTCGGCCACGAGCGTCTCGACCGAGAGGTCGAGGTCGGGGAACGCCTCCAGGAACGACGACCAGAACTCCTGAATGCCCGCCAGGCCGGCCGACGCGTCGGGAGCCGGGTCGTGGTCGACGACGTCCGCGTGGAACGCCTCGCCGAGTCGCGATACCTCGCGAGCGGTGATGATGTCGCCGAGCTTCTGCTGGGTTGCGATGTTGGTTTCCTTAGCCATGGGCCCGGTCTACTCCGGCCGCGTCCCTTCCACTCAGCAGACGGGGGACAGCCGAGAGGTGCAGGTACACGAGGATCGCCGGGGCAGGCGTCGTCGTGGCGGGCGCAGGAACGCGCAGAACTCCTCGTCGGCCCCACGTATCGGGCCCGATATCCTCGCGGGCGCACGCGCCGTCCCTGCCGGAGGACGCCGCCTGAATAAGGTGGGAGTGCACACGCGCCCCGACCCGGAAGAGACCATGGACGACCCTCAGGCCACCGAGACCGATCGCGAGTTCCTGCGCGCGACAATCGCCGTCGCGACGCGCTCGCGCGAGCACGGCAACCACCCGTTCGGCGCCGTGCTCGTCGACGACCAGGGCCGCGTCGTGCTCGAGGCCGAGAACGGCGTCACCACCGAGCACGACATGCTCTCGCACGCCGAGGTCACCCTGGCGCGCCAGGCGTGGCGGCTGTTCGGCGCCGAGCGGCTCGCGGGCTACTCGCTCTACACGAGCGCCGAGCCGTGCGCCATGTGCTCGGGCGCGATCTACTGGTCGGGGATCGGCCGCGTCGTCTACGCCCTCGCCGAGCGCTCGCTGCTCGGCCTCACCGGCGACGACCCCGAGAACCCGACGATGTCGGTCGACTCGCGCGTGGTCCTGAACGGCGGCCAGCGCGCCATCGAGGTCGTCGGCCCGGCCCTCGAAGACGAGGCCGCCGCGCCTCACGCCGGCTTCTGGAACTAGGCGCCCAAGAACTCCTCGACCACGTCGGCGAACTCGTCGGGCCTCTCGATCTGCGGCATGTGGCCGGTCTTCGCGAACACGTGGGTCGTCGCGTGCGGGAGGGCGGCCCGGGCCGCCGCCAGGTGCGAGAACGGCAGCACGTGGTCGT
The DNA here is from genome assembly GCF_059420045.1 of Frondihabitans sp. GW821-FHT04F02. Classification (NCBI taxonomy): domain Bacteria; kingdom Bacillati; phylum Actinomycetota; class Actinomycetes; order Micrococcales; family Microbacteriaceae; genus Frondihabitans; species Frondihabitans sp. GW821-FHT04F02. The sequence continues at coordinate 11,446 of NZ_JBWKSZ010000004.1, forward strand.
GGTCGCCCCACACGACGAGGGTCGGGATCGCGAGCGGGCGGAGCTCGCTCAGCAGAGCCTCTCGCCACTCTTCTCTGACCCCGCCGAAGGTGCCGAGATCCTGCGCCAGGTCTCGGAGGGTGCGTGTGTGCGAGGGCAGCTGCGCGAGGGCGAACGAATGGTCGACGCGCTCGGGTGTCGCGAGCGACTTGCGGTAGAACACCGACTCGACCGTCTGCTGCGAGGTGGCGCGGCTCGGCCTCGTCAGGAGCGCGCCGATCGGCGGCACCGAGACCAGCCGCAGCGCGAGCGCCACCTCCGACCCGAAGCCGGCGCTGTCGGCCAGCACCAGCTCTGACACGCGCGTCGGATGGGCCACGGCGAAGGTCATCGCCACGGCACCGCCGAGCGAGTTGCCGATCACCGGCACTGCGCCGGCGACGCCCACGGCGTCCAGGAAGGCGGGCAGGATCGCGGCCAGCGTCGAGAGGGTCGACCTCCCAGGCCGCCGCGCCGAGTACCCGAACCCGGGCAGGTCGAGGCTGTAGACCGTGTGCCGCTCGGCGAGCAGCTCGTGCTGCTCGGTCCAGTCGTCGAGGCTCTGGCCGATGCCGTGCAGCAGGAGCACCGGCGACCCGGCTCCGGTGACGCGGTATCGGAGCCGAGTTCCTGCGACCGTGATGAACGCGGTGCCCGGCAGCGCCAGTGGGTCGTCCTCGCGAGGAGAGACGGCTTCGCCCCGCCGGCCGAAGCGCACGTGGTCGCCGGTGCGCCCGACGCGGAGGAGCCCGTAGTCGCGCACGTAGTTCTGGTGGAGGCGCCACGGAGAGCTCGCACCCTGCTTGGGCATCTGGTCGATGCCGCGCAGCACGTAGCCGGCCTGCAGGTCGATCAGCGACCCGACCTCGCCGCTCGCCACCGAGTCGGGAGCGTCGGGCGCGACCCAGTCGTGACCGCCGCGGTCGAGCCGGCGGAGGAGCCGGACGACGTACTCGGCGACCAGGTCGGCCTTGAGCGTCCACGACGCGTTGGTGTAGCCGATGGTCAGGGAGAAGTTCGGCACGCCGTCGAGCATCATGCCCTTGTAGGTGAGGCGCTTCGAGTAGTCGACCGCCTCGCCGTCGACCGTCATGGCCATGCCGCCCATGATGAGCAGGTTGAGCCCGGTGGCCGTGACGATCACGTCGGCGTCGAGCTCGGCGCCTGATGCGAGCGCGATCCCGGAGGGCGTGATCGCGCGGATGCGGTCGGTGACGATGTCGGCGGTGCCGGCGCTGATGGCGCGGTAGAGGTCGCCGTCGGGGATCGCGCAGAGCCGCTGGTCCCAGGGCTCGTAGGTCGGCGCGAGGTGGGTGTCGACGGCGAAGCCGGCCGGGAGCTTCGCGACGGCCGACGAGCGGAGGATCGCCTTCATCTTCTCGGGCCGGCGCCGGCTCAGCTGGTACGTGAGCATCGAGAAGCCGATGTTCTTGAGGCGCACGGCGTCGTAGGCGAGCTTCGCCGGGAGTCGTCCGCGGAGACGGTCGGCCAGATGGTCGCGCGACGGCACCGGCGAGATGTAGGTCGGCGAGCGCTGCAGCATCGTGACGTGCTCGGCCGCCTTCGCCATGCTCGGCACGAGCGTGACGGCGGTGGCGCCGCTGCCGACGATGACCACGCGCTTGCCCTCGTAGTCGAGGTCGGCGGGCCAGTGCTGCGGGTGCACGATCGGCCCGGCGAAGGTCTCCGCGCCGGGGATCGCCGGCGAGTAGCCCTCGTCGTACCGGTAGTAGCCCGAGCAGACGGAGAGGAAGGAGCACGTCACGGTGACCGTCTCGTCGCCGAGAGCGGCCTCGCTGTCGCCGGTGACGCGGGCCGTGATGGTCCACTGAGCCTCGGCACTCGACCAGTCGGCGCTGACGACGCGGTGGTGGAGGCGGATCCGGTCGGCGAGCCCCTCGTCGCTGACGGTGTCGCGGATGTAGTCGCGGATCGAGTCGCCGTCGGCGATCGCCTTCGCGTCGGTCCACGGCCGGAACGAGTACCCGAGCGTGTACATGTCGGAGTCGGAGCGGACACCGGGGTACCGGAAGAGGTCCCACGTGCCCCCGACGGCCCCGCGCGACTCGAGCACCAGGAACGACTTTCCCGGCAGGCTGCGCTTCAGTCGGCTGGCCGCGCCGATTCCGCTGAGGCCTGCGCCCACGATCACCACATCCACGTGCTCTGTCATGTCCTGACGGTATCAACACCGTGTCGACTTAATCAACACACTGTCGATAAAGGTGGCTAGAGTGGCGGCATGCCTGCACGTGGACGCCGCACCACCCGCCCCTCGGGCGACGAGCGCCAGTCGGCGATCCTGTCGACGACCGAGCACCTCCTGGCCGAGGGGTCGTTCGACGACATCTCGATCGAAGACATCGCCGCAGGCGCCGGCATCTCGCGGCCCACGTTCTACTTCTACTTCGCGTCGAAAGACGAGGTGCTCCTCGCCCTTCTCGACCGGGTGATCACCGAGGTCGAGCACCGCGTCCAGTCGCTGAGCCGCGACTTCGAAGCCGACCCCGCCGGCTCCTGGCAGCGGTCGATCGGGGCCTTCGTCGAGGTGTTCTCGGAGCACCGCGCCGTCGCCGCGGCGACCACGACCGCCCGCCTGCGCAACGCCGAGGTCCAGACCCTCTGGTCGCGCTCGCTCCAGTCGTGGGCCGACTACTCGACAGACGTGATCACGCAGGAACTCGCCCGAGGCGCGGCGATCCCCGGCCCGTCGGCGAGCGACCTCTCCATCGCCCTCAACCTCATGAACGAGCGCGTGCTGTCCGCGACCTTCGGCGGCGACACCCCGTCGATCACGGAGGCCGACGCCGTCTCGACCCTCTCGACCATCTGGATCCGCAGCATCTACGGGTCCGACCTCCCCCTCCACTGAAAGGACCACCCGTGCCCTCCATCTCCACCGTCACCGTTCTCGGAACCGGCGTCCTCGGTTCGCAGATCGCGTTCCAGGCTGCCTTCCACGGCTTCCCCGTCACCGCGTACGACGTCAGCGACGACGCCCTCGCGGCGGCCCGGACCCGGTTCGACGGGCTCGCCGCCCGGTACCAGGCCGATCCCGTCGTCGGGGCGAGCGCCGAGCAGACGGCGGCGGCGCTCGAGCGCCTGACGCTCACCACCGACCTCGCTGCGGCGGCGGCCGACGCCGACCTCGTGATCGAGGCGGTGCCCGAGAGCCTGGACGTGAAGCGGTCGGTGTACTCCGAGCTCGCCGCCTCGGCTCCGGAGAGGACGATCTTCGCCACCAACTCGTCGACCCTCCTGCCCAGCGACCTCAAGGAGTACACGGGTCGGCCGGACCGCTTCCTCGCGCTCCACTACGCGAACGAGGTCTGGCGGTACAACACGGCCGAGGTGATGGGGACGGCCGAGACCGACCCCGCCGTGTTCGAGGCCGTCGTCGACTTCGCGTCGCGGAGCGGGATGGTGCCGATCGAGATCAAGAAGGAGAAGGCGGGCTACCTGCTCAACTCCCTGCTGGTGCCGTTCCTCAACGCGGCGGCCGGCCTGCTGGTGGGCGGCTACGCCGAGCCCGAGATGATCGACAAGACGTGGCGCATCGCGACCGGCTCGCCCTCCGGGCCGTTCCAGATCTACGACGTCATCGGCCTGACGACCCCCTACAACATCGCCGCGGCCAACCCCGACCCGGGATCGCAGGCGTTCGCCGCGTACCTGAAAGAGAACTACATCGACAAGGGCAAGCTCGGCGTGGCGACGGGCGAGGGCTTCTACAGGTATTGATGCCGCGGCGAGAGCCACGGATGTGGGACGATCTCGGCGGCCCCGGACACTCCTTAGTGTGAGTGACTCCGACGAGACCGAGACAGCCCTGTGGGATCGCGCCCTGCGTGACGACGGCGACGCCTTCGGGTCGCTCTTCGACCGTCACCAGGACCGCGTCTACCGCCGCGCCCTCGGCCTCGTCGAGAACGCCCACGACGCCGAAGACATCGTCGGCGCCGCGTTCTTCGAGCTGTGGCGGAAGCGCCGCGCAGTGCGGATCGTCGACGGCTCGATCCTGCCCTGGCTCCTGGTCACCACGGTGAATCTGGCCCGCAACTCGCAGCGGTCGCACTTCCGGCACCAGCGCCTGCTCCGCAGCATGCCGCGCGTCGAGCCGACCGTCGAGCTCGACGCGGGCGCCGTCGAGGCCTCGCGGCGCCTGGCCGAGTCGCTTCGTCGGCTGTCGCCGACCGACGCCGCGCTCTTCGTGCTCGCGAGCCTCGACGAGCTGCCGCTGGCCGAGGCTGCCGCAGCCGTCGGGCTCAAACCGTCGACCGCTCGGATGCGACTGCAGCGCGCCCGCACCCGCGTGCGCGCCGATCTCCACGATCTGAACCCCGCCATCCACCTCACCGCCGAAGGACACCGCTCATGACCGCGCCTCAGCTCGACACCGACTTCGCCCGGGCCATCCGCACCGAGCTCACCGCCATCGGCACGAAGGGCAGCCGCCTCCAGCGTCGCCAGCGCACGACGCGCACCGTGGCCTGGAGCCTCGGCGCCCTCGCCCTCGCCGGTGCCACGACGGGCGCGGCCGTGGCCATCGCGAACCAGCCGGGCTCGACGACAGTGACCGCCATCGGCACATCCGTGACCGTCACGCACACGGGCACCGGCACCATCGATCTCGGCGCTGTCCCCGACCGGGCCGGCGTCGTCGTCATCGACCTCACCTGCGACAACGGCGTCGGCCAGGCCTTCGTCGAGACGACACCCGGCGACGACGGAAACCCCACCGCGCAGGGGATCGACTGCAGGAACGCCGACCACCCGATGCACGTCAGCGACGGCCTGCTGCCCGCCGACGGCTCGACCTCCATCACCGTGAAGGCCGAGCCCGAGACCACCTGGACAGCCACCGCCCGCTACGCCACCTCGACGACCAGCCCGTGGGGCGTCAACGCGAACGGCCAGACGTACGGCACGCCGAACGGCCACGGCTACCCCGACCTCGTTCCTCTGCGCGCCGACAACGGGAAGCTCGGCTACGCCCTCGCCACAGAGGCCTGGCAGCTGACCCCGGCATCCGAGAAGCTGACGTCGATCACGGTCTACGAGAAAGACGGCACGACGGTGATCGGCACGAGCAGGGTCGAGCACGCCACCGAGATCCCGGTCGACCCGAGTCTCATCCCGTACGGCGTGGCCACCGAACCCACCGGCAAGTAGGCACCGGCCCACCCGCGCCCTAGGGTCAGGTATGACCCGCACCGATTCCGCACCCGAGCTGCTCCGCCTCGGCATCCTGGCCACGTCGCGTAAACCCGACGAACGTCGCCTGCCGATCCACCCGGCCCACCTCGAGCGGATCGACGCCGACCTTCGCGTGAACATGACGCTCGAGCGCGGCTACGGCAGCCGGTTCGGCATCGACGATGCCGAGATCGAGCCCCTCGTCGGCCGCATGGCGGATCGCGCCGAGGTCATCGCGGGCACTGACGTCGTCCTGCTCCCGAAGCCCCAGTCGCAGGATCTCGCCGACCTCCGCGACGGCCAGGTGCTCTGGGGCTGGCCCCACTGCGTCCAGGACCGCGCCCTCACCCAGCTCGCCATCGACAAGGGCCTCACCCTCATCGCCTGGGAGGCCATGAACCACTGGCAGGCCGACGGCGGCTTCGGGCTCCACGTCTTCCACAAGAACAACGAGCTCGCCGGCTACTGCTCCGTGCTGCACGCGCTCCAGCTCTGCGGCTCGACCGGCGACTACGGGCGCCGCCTCAGCGCCGTCGTCATCGGCTTCGGAGCAACTGCCCGCGGCGCCGTCACGGCGCTGAACGCCCACGGCATCCACGATGTCCGCGTGCTCACCCACCGCGACACCGCGGCGGTCGGCTCGCCCATCCCTTCCGTCGACATCATCCAGTTCGAGCACAACCCCGAGGCCCCCTACGAGAGCACGGTCCACTCCGAGCACGGGCCGGTCAAGCTCGCCCCCTATCTCGCCGCCAACGACATCGTCGTGAACTGCACGCTGCAGGATCCGAACGCCCCGCTGACCTACCTCCGCGTCGCCGACCTCGGCGCCTTCCGGCCCGGCAGCCTGATCGTCGACGTCTCGATCGACGAGGGCATGGGCTTCGACTGGGCGCGCACGACCACCTTCGCCGACCCGATGATCACCGTCGGCGGCACCACCAACTACTACGCCGTCGACCACAGCCCCTCGCTCCTCTGGAACTCCTCGACCTGGGAGATCAGCGAGGCCCTGATGCCGTTCCTCCGCACTGTCATGGAGGGTCCGGCGTCGTGGTCGGGATCGGAGACCATCCGGCGGGCGATCGAGATCGATGCGGGTCACGTCCGCAACGAGGCGATCCTGGAGTTCCAGGGCCGGTCGGCCGAGTTCCCGTACGAGCCGCTGGCCTGATCGCTCGGCCGGAGGGTGTTGGCTGTCGTCATGCCCTCGCTCTCCGGAATCGACCACATCGCCCTCACCGTCCGCGACCTCGACGCAAGCGCCGCCTTCTACCGGCGCCTCTTCGGGTTCGAGCCGATCGGAGAGCTCGAGGGCGAGGGGCTGAACCGCCGCCTGTTCCGGCTCCCGTCGGGCACGAACGTGGGCCTCACCCAGCACGAGCGCGGAACGACGGGCGACTTCAGCCCCTTCACGCCGGGACTCGACCACCTGGGATTCGGCGTCGACGGCCTCGCCGAGCTGACCGCCTGGGCCGAGCACCTCGACTCCCAGGGCATCGCGCACTCCGGTCTCGTCGAGGCCCCCTACGGAACAGCGCTCAGCGTCAAGGATCCCGACGGCGTCGCCCTCGAGTTCTTCGTCGGCGCCTGACCGCCGCGCGCCCGGGGCGCAGGAACTGCCGCCGATCCTGCGAAGATCGGCCCATGACCGTCGTGCGCATCGCCGTCCTGTTCGTGTTCGCCGCCGTGGCCGAGATCGGCGGCGCCTGGCTCGTCTGGCAGGCCGTGCGCGAAGGGAAGTCGTGGTGGTGGGCCGGCCTCGGCGTCATCGTGCTCGGCGCCTACGGACTCATCGCGACGCTGCAGCCGAGCGCGGAGTTCGGCCGCATCATGGCCGCGTACGGCGGCGTGTTCGTCGCCGGATCGCTGGCGTGGGCGGTGATCGCCGACAAGTTCCAGCCGGATCGCTGGGACATCGTGGGCGCGATGATCTGCATCGCCGGAGTGGCCGTGATCATGTTCGCGCCGCATGCGCGCTCGGCGGCGTGACGGCCGGCGAGCCGCGACGCCGCGATGCGAGGATGGACGGGTGAGCAGCCCCCGACGTCCGGACGTGACGACGCTCGAGCTGGTCGGCGGGCCCGAGGCGGTCACCGTCGCGCTCCACGAGTACGAGGAGCGCTGGCCCGCCCTCTACGCCGAGCACGAGCGCCGGATCCGCGAGGCTCTCGCCGCGACGGACGCCGACGTCGAGCACATCGGCTCCACCTCGGTGCCGGGTCTCGCGGCGAAGCCGATCGTCGACGTCGTCATCGCGGTCGACGACATCACCGCCGAGGAGGACTACCTCGAGCCGCTCCTCGCCACCGGCTACGTGCTGCGCGTGCGCGAGCCGGGCCATCGCCTGGTGCGCACCGCGGCCCGCGACGTCCACGTGCACGTCTACGAGCGAGGCGCCCCGCCCATCGCCGCGTACCTGCTGCTGCGCGACCACCTGCGCCGCGACGCCGACGACCGCGCCCTCTACGAGCGCACCAAGCGAGCGCTTCTCGACCGGGCGTGGAGCGACATGAACGACTACGCCGACGCGAAGACCGAGGTCATCGAGGCGATCACGGAGCGGGCGAGGCGTCGAGATCCCGGTCGGGGTCTCGACTAAACCGACCTAACCGCTCGGTTCCGTGCCACTCTGGAGATTCGGGTCAAACCACCGAGGAAAGCGTCTGCCATGGACGGCTACGCCATCTGCAAGGATCGCCGCGACAACTTCGAGCAGATCACTCGGCACGCTGAGACGCACGCGCACCTCATCCGGCTCCTGGAGGAGTGCGCCCCGCTGGGGTCGATGGTGGTGGGGATCGTCCTGAGCTACGGCTCGCAGATCCAGCCGCGAGCGCCGCTCGAACTCATCACCTGACGCTGATCAGGCGCTGACGCCCACCTCGACGACAGCGAAGTCGCCCTCGATGAACTGCTGGTACGACAGGTCGAGAGTGCAGGCGACCGTGCTGGTCGCGGCCGGCTGGACGCGACGGAGATCACCGAAGCGGTCAGGGCGCCTCTTCGGGTACGTCGCCTGGTGGAACGCGGGGATGTCGCGGTGCGACTCGTAGAGGCTCGTCGGCTGTGCGGGTGCGGGTGCGGGTGCAGTGCCGAGCGCCGAAGCCGGCACGGCAGTCAGGGAGATGGTGTCGGTCATGCGACCTCGGTCTCGGGCGGCGTAGGCCCGGTGTCGATCGGGGTCTCCACTCGACGCGGAACCCGAGATCCGGGCGAATCGTGCGTCGTGCAGGAGGGATCGTTCATCCCGATGACCCCAGTCAACCGAGGTGATGCGGATGTGTCCAACCAGGGGGTCGGGGCATTGACGGCGGCCGCGCGGTCGGCTAGCGCTCACCCGGCGTCATATGTACCCCGTTCTGTACCCCGCCCAGCAGAAGTGCGACGATTTGTAAAGGGGTACGCGCGCCCAGGGAGAGGCGCATAGAAAGAATCCCGTGCCCCTTCCGCTCGACGCCGTCACCGTTCCCGGCGAACTCTCCGACGCCTCTACCGCGGCCCCGGTGCTGTCTCTCTCGGTGGTGATCCCGGTGAAGAACGATGCGCGGATGCTCGAGAGCTGCTTGGCCTCCCTCGCGCGGCAGGAGCGGGCACCCGGCTTCCAGCTGATCGTCGTGGACAACGGCTCGGCCGACGGCAGTGCGGCCGTCGCCACGCGAGCGGGCGCCACGGTCCTGTTCGAGGCGAGACCGGGCATCGCGGCGGCGAGCGAGACCGGCTACGACCACGCGCGCGGCGACATCATCGCGCGCATCGACGCCGACACGGTCCTCCCGGTCGACTGGGTTCGAAACCTCCTCGACGCCTTCCAAGGTGCGCCCCGCGTCGACGCCGTGACCGGCCCGGCGGGCTTCCTGGACGGCCCGCGGCTTCTCCGACGCCCCGCCGCCGTCGCCTATCTCGGCGCCTACTTCGTCCTGGGCGCCCTGGCCCTGACGCACGTTCCCGTCTTCGGGTCGAACTTCGCCATGCGCCGCTCCGCCTGGGAGTCGGTGCGCAACGAGATCCACCTGTCGCCCGACCTGCACGACGACTTCGACCTCTCGTTCCATCTCGGCGAGCGCCATCGGATCCGCTTCGCACCGCGCGTGCGTGTCGGCATCTCGATGAGGCCGTTGATCGATGGCGCAGGATGGCGGCGGGTGCGACGAGGCTTCCGCTCCGTCGCGATCCACTGGCCGCACGACCTGCCGTGGCGACGACTCGCCCGCGGCTGGCGTCTCAGGCGCGAGGCGTCGCGTCAGCGGCCGGCCGGATGAACCCCGCTGCGATCGCGGCTGCCAGGATGACCGCGCCGGCCACGACGAAACTGGTCTGCATGCCGCTCACGAAGTGAGTTCGGTCGGCGATGAGCAGGCCGAAGACCGCTATGGCGACCGCCCCTCCGACCTGCCGGAAGGTGTTGAACACGGCGCTGGCGGTACCCGACCGCTCGGCCGGGACGCTGGCCAGGACCACCGAGGTGACGGGCGGCATCGCGACCGACCCGCCCGCTCCCGTGAAGATCGAGCCGACCAGCACGCCCCAGGGGGCGCCGAGGGGCGCCGTCGCGATGAGCACGACGAGGCCGACGACCATCGTGAGGAGCCCGGAGACCACCGGCACCCGCGCGCCGAAGCGGTTCGCCAGAGTGCCGCTGACGATGTTCCCGGCGACCGCGAACGCGGCCGAGGGCAGGAAGACCAGACCCGCGAGCAGCGGCGACAGCCCGAGGTGCTGCTGCAGGTAGAGGCTGTTCACGAACACCGTGCCGAAGTTGCCGACCATGAAGGCGAACCCGACGACCAGCGCGATCCGCATGCCCCTCGGCCTGAGGAGCGGCAGCGGCATCATCGGGTGCCTCACCCGGGATTGAACGCGCAGGAACGCCGCCACCCCCGCCGCACCCACCGCGAACGCGACCACGACCACCGGCGCCCCGAACCCGATGGCGCCGCCCTCGATGAGTCCGAACACGAGGCCGCCCAGAGCCAGAAGCGCCGCCACCTGCCCCGCCCAGTCGAACGTCGTCGGCCGGGCCTCTGAGGGGGCGACCGCCCGCAGCAGGAGCAGCATCACGGCGCACACCGGCAGGTTGATCGCGAAGACGAGGCGCCAGTCGAGCGTGGTGAGGGCGCCGCCGAGGACGGGGCCGACCGCGCCGGCGACCGCGCCGCCGACGGCCCAGATCCCGAGGGCGCGGGCGCGTTCCTGCGCCCCGGGGTAGGCCTCGCGGATGAGCGCCATCGACGCGGGCAGCATCACGGCGGCGGCTGCGCCCTGGACAGCCCGCGCGGCGATCAGGACGCCCAGGCTGGGAGCGACCGCGCACGCCACGGACGCCACCAGGAAGCCCGCGATGCCGACGCCGAAGGCGCGCTTGGCGCCGATCCGGTCGGACAGGTTGCCGGCGAACAGCAGGAGCGACGCGAAGAGGAGCGTGTACGCGTCGATGACCCACTGCAGCCCTGACGTGCTGCCGCCGAACTCGCGGCCGATCCGGGTCAGCGCGACGTTCACGATCAGGATGTCGAGCGTGATCAGGAAGAAGCCGAGAGACGCCAGGAGGAGGGTTCGGCGCGCGCGAGTGGTCGTCATGGCTCGAGCCTGCCGTTCTGGCCCGGGCGCTGGAAGGTACTGGCGAGAGGTGTACCAGCAGGGCATTCCACGGCGGGCCCCGCGGCCGTAGGTTCGCCTCATGAGCAATTCGGACGAGGTGCGCGAGTTCCTGAGCAGCAGGCGGGGCAGGATCAAGCCCGACCAGGTCGACCTGCCCGCCGGCGGCAACCGGCGCGTTCCGGGGCTCCGCCGCGTCGAGGTCGCGCAGCTCGCCGGCGTGAGCGTCGAGTACTACTCGCGCCTCGAGCGCGGGACCCTGGCAGGCGCCTCCGACGGCGTGCTGCACGCCGTCGCTCAGGCGCTGCTGCTGGACGACGCCGAGCGGGAGCACCTGTTCGACCTCGCTCGCGCCGCGAACGCGTCGCCGATCCCGAGTCGGCGGCGAGCCGCGCGCACCGAGTCGGTGCGGCCCGGGCTGCAGCTGATCCTCGACGCCATCACCGGCGGGCCGGCATTCGTGCGCAACGGCCGCCTCGACATCCTCGCCTCGAACGCGCTCGGCAAGGCCGTCTACTCCGACCTCTACGCCAGCCCCGAGGCGACCCTGCCGGGCAAGCCTCTGAACCTCGCGCGGTTCTGCTTCCTCGACCTCGATCGAGCCGAGCGGTTCTACCCCGAATGGGCGAAGGCGGCCGACCAGACGGTCGCGATCCTGCGGACCGAGGCCGGGCGCGACCCCTACGACAGAGACCTGCAGGACCTCATCGGCGAGCTCTCGACCAGGAGCGAGCAGTTCAGGACCCGATGGGGTGCTCACGAGGTGCGCCGGCACGCCACGGGAGCCAAGAACTTCCACCACCCCGAGGTGGGCGCGCTCGACATGATCTTCGAGGGCACCGACCTGATCGCCGACCCCGGCCTGAGTCTGCTCATCTACACCGCCGAGCCCGGAAGCCCGACCGCCGAGCGGCTTGCCCTCCTGGCGTCGTGGGCCGCGACTCCGGCCGGCGCCACGGCCGCCCACTCGGCAGCCGACCTCACGAAGGAGAACGACTGATGCAACGACTTCCCAAGAAGCCCACCGCCAAGAACCCGCCCGCCAACTTCACCGGCGACGTCTGGGTCGACTCGATCCTGACCCCGCAGGCCGACGGGCAGCGGGCCAGCGCGGCCAAGGTCCGCTTCTCTCCGGGCGCGCACACCAACTGGCACTCGCACGCGCTCGGCCAGACCCTCTACGTGACCGAGGGGCTCGGCCTCGTGCAGAACCGCGGCGGCGAGATCCTCGAGATCCGTCCCGGCGACACGATCTACACGCCCCCGGGCGAGGAGCACTGGCACGGCGCGACCCCCGACGACTTCATGGAGCACATCGCGCTCATGGACATCCCCGACGACCCGGCGACGGCCACGACGTGGCTCGAGCCCGTGACCGACGCGGAGTACCCGGGGAGCGCCCAGTGAGCGCGGCCGAGGAGCAGGCCGCGCTCTTCCCCGGCGGCGGCCCGTCGCCGCTCAGCACGACCGATCCGGAGTTCTGGGCGTTCTACGCCGACTTCGCCTTCGACCAGACGCTCGCGCACAGCTCGCTCGACCGTCGCGACCGGCTGGTGTACCAGCTCGCCGCGACCATCGCCGTCGGCGCCGTGTCGGAGTACCGCGTGCTGCTGGGTGCGGCCCTGACCGTCGGCGTGACGCCGGTCCAGGTCAAGGAGCTCACGTACCAGGCCGTCGCCTACGTCGGCATCGCCCGGGTCGTCGACTTCCTGTTCGCGACCAACGACGAGTTCGCCGCACGAGGCATCGCCGTGCCGCTCGAGGGGCAGTCGACCACCACGCCCGAGACGCGGGCCGCCGTCGGCCGCGCGAAGCAGGAGGAGATCGTCGGGGCCGAGCCGGTCGCCGGCATGTACGCGAGCGCTCCGGACGACGCGGTGCACTTCCAGCAGTTCCTGTCGTCCAACTGCTTCGGCGACTACTACACGCGGACCGGCTTCGACGTGAGGCAGCGCGAGCTCATCACCTTCGCCCTGCTCGTCGCCCTCGGCGGCGCCGACAACCAGGTGCGCGGTCACGTCTCCGCGAACCTCCACGTCGGCAACACGCGCGCCGACCTGCTCGACGTGCTGACCGTGCTGGTCGCCTACGTCGGCTACCCGCGGACCCTCAACGGCCTGGCGCAGGTGAACGAGGCGGCGCCTGCGTCCTGACACGGGCCGGGAGGCGTCGCGGAGGATGCTCAGAAGGGCGCGTGTACCGTCACGCGCATGGACGACAGCACTCCAGCCCCCGACAGCGCTGCCTCAGAACTGGGCCTGGCGGTCAACGCCGAGGCATCGGCCGCCCTCTCGCAGGATCCCGCCCTGGTCGACGCCGCCGAAGAGAACCTGCGCGACACGGTCGACAGCCTCGTCGACGAGCCCCTCACCGACAGGCAGCAGGACGTCGTGGAGTCGCTCGCGGCCGCGAGCGGCTCGATCACGGCGGGTCTCTCCGGTGCCCTGGCGGCGCAGCAGGACCGCCCCGTCGAGGAGGTCCTCGGCGCCACGGCCCGCGTCCTCCTCGCGCGGCAGGCGCAGGCCGAAGACGACTGACGCCCACCCGACGTTCCCAGCCGATAAACGCAGAACCTCGGACGCCGATGCCTCGTCGAGGTTGGATCGGAATCTGGAGGTTCCGATGAAGTACATCGTCTACGGCGAGAACAAGATCATGACCGGCGACCGCATCGCGCACGCGGTGCTCGCCTACGCGGCGGCCCTGGGCGAGAACGGGACGACCGACATCGTCGACGTCCCGACGGCCGACGAGTACGGCCAGGCCGTGACCGCCGAGCTGCTGCTCGGGCCGGCCAGCCAGGTGATGGTCGAGGTCGCTCCCGACGACGAGCTCGAGCCCGAAGACGACGGCCTGGTCGCGGAGCTCGTCCGCCGCACGGCCGCGGTCGGGGGAGCCCGGTTCGCGGACGCCGCCTCCGCTCACTCCTCGGAGGTGCCGGCGGCTCCGCCCGAGCCTCGTCCGTCGTCCGGCGAGCCGCGCCGGGCCTTCCCGTTCGGCAGCTAGCGCGGCCCTCCGACGACGAGAGCTCGGCTGACGACCAGCGGACGCGGAGCGCCCGTCGTCAGGCGCTGACCAGCAGCTCGTGGTCGAGGACCTCGTCCGTGGCCAGGACCTTGTAGCCCTCCTCGTCGAAGAAGACGGTCATCCGATCCCCGTCGTGGCTCATGACCGTGCCCGCGCCCCAGGCCTCGTGCCGCACGTGCGAGTCGACGGGAAAGGCGCGTTCGCCGGAACTGGGCGCAGCGTCATCGACCCGGGGTCCGTCGGCCTCGCGCGCGCACCCGTCGCAGTTGCCGCACCGCTCGGGCGAGTCCTCGCCGAAGTACCCGAGCAGGGTGTGGCGACGGCATCCGGGCTGCTCCGCGTAGTTCCGCATCATGTCCTGGCGGGTCTTCTCGACCCGTTCGCGGGTCTTCGCCACATGCCTGGCCGAATCAGCGGCCTCGGCCGCTTCGAGACCCTTGCGAACCACGAACCCGCGCTTCTTCTCGATGATCGTCTCCGCCTCGAGGAGGAGGTCGATGAGGCGCGTCACCGTCTGCCGCGTGTGGCTCAGCTGCTCGGCGACCGCGGTGCGCGTCACCGGCCGGCCTGCCGCCTGAATGGTCGTGAAGACCGCTCGGAGATGCGACCGACGAGGCAGACCGGAGGCGAAGAAGCTTCGCAGGGCGAGGTCTTCCGGGCGGTAGTGCAGGGTGGCCGACGCGGGCTCGCCGTCTCGGCCGGCCCGCCCGATCTCCTGGTAGTAGCTCTCCAGGGAGTCGGGGACGTCCGCGTGGATCACGGCTCGGATATCCGGCTTGTCGATGCCCATCCCGAACGCGCTGGTGGCGACGACGAGGTCGACGTCGCCCGCGTGGAAGCGCTCGTGCACCTGACCGCGTTCCGCCGAGCTCTGACCGCCGTGGTACGCCACGACGGTCAGGTCGGGCCGCCGCTTCGAGAGGGCGTCGGCGTAGTACCCGGTCTCCTTCCGGGTCGCCACGTAGACGATCGCCGGAGTGGCTGCATTCGTCGCATCCTCGACGACGGCGTCGCGCTTCTGCTGATCGTCTTCGTGCCGGGTCACCGCGAGGCTGAGATTGGGGCGATCGAAGCCGTGGCTGAGAACGAGGGGATCCCGAAGTCGAAGCCTCTCGACGATCTCGTCGCGGATCGGGCCGGAGCCGGTCGCCGTCAGCGCCAGGACGGGAGGCCGGCCGAGGTCCGCCACGATCTGCCCCAGGTGGAGGTAGTCGGGCCGGAAGTCGTGGCCCCAGGACGAGACGCAGTGAGCCTCGTCGACGACGAGCAGCCCGACGCCGCTCGCGGCCAGCCTCGCCACCGTCTCCGGGCTCGCGAGCTGCTCGGGCGCAAGGAAGACGTAGGTGATCTCGCCGGCGTCCAGGCGCTCCCAGCCCTCGGCGTTCTCGCTGTCGGTGTGACTGGAGTTGATGGCGATCGCCGCCGGCGCCTCCGGGTGCCCGACGAGCCCCGCGACCTGGTCGGCCTGTAGCGCGATCAGGGGCGAGACGACGACGACCGGCTTCCCGAGGACGGCGCCGGCGACCTGGTAGATGGCCGACTTCCCGAAGCCGGTCGGCATCAGTGCCAGCACGTCGCGTCCGGCCAGGACAGCTTCGATGGCCTCGAGCTGCGCCGGGTGGAGCTCGTCCCAGCCGAAGGCGGATGCGGCTGTCTTCTCGATGGTCGTCCGGTCGGTCGATGTCGTCGTGCTCACTGCGTGTCCTTCGAATGGTGGACTCTCAGTTCACGAGTCCGCCGTGGGACACGCCCGACACTGCCAGTCGATGCGCGGGCGTGTACCCCCGGAATACGACGACGCGCCACTACTCCCCCGGCGCCGTGCCGGTTACCTCCTCGAGCCGCTTCGAGACGTCGATGCTGGAGCCCGAGCGACCTGGATGTACCCCCAGCGAGAACGGCCTAGCGTCAGCCGAAGTCGAGGGATCTCCCTCGACCTAGGTGTCGAGCAGAGGAATCATGATGTCGCTTGGAGACAAGGCAAAGGATCTGACCCAGAAGGCAGCCGGTCACGCCGAGGAGTTCGTCGGCGAGAAGACCGACGACGCCGAGCTGACCGCTCAGGGCAAGAAAGACCAGCAGATGGGCGAGGCCCGCAAGAACGTCGAGGACTCGAAAGACGAAGCCCGCGACACGACAGACGACACGGAGGGTGCGGGCCGGGTCTGACCCCGCCTCACCTCACACCCGGGCGCAGGCCCAGCACATCGCCGAGGTGCTTCTCGGCCACGACAGAGAGATGCAAATGGCACACGGAGTAGCAACAGTCTGGGTTCCGGTCACCGACATGAAGAGGGCGGTCGCCTTCTATCGCGACACTCTCGGACTCGACGTCAAGAGCGAGAGCGACGACTGGTCGGAGCTCGACGCCGGAGGGCTCATGATCGGCCTGAACGGACGCGAGGACGCCAGCGTCTCGTCCTCGGGCGGAGCAGTCATCACCTTCCAGCCCGACGGGACCATCGAAGACGAGCTGGCCGAGATCGCGTCTCGGGGCGCGGACATCCAGGGCGAGATCAGCGACCACGAGTGGGGTCGCATCGTCCCGTTCAAGGACTCCGAGGGCAACGACCTGCAGTTCTACACGCCGCCGCAGGGCTGACGGCCTCGCAGGTGGTCGTCCTCAGCTGAGGACGACCACCCACGCGACCACCGACAGACCCACGACGCGCAACCAGAGGGCGGCCGCGCCGGCTCCGCGCCACACCGCCGCGAACTCCGCGACAGCGACGGCGAGCGCCACGAGCGTGACGAGCACGACGCCGCCTCCGACGGGGCTGCCGACGATCATCGCCCCCACCTGCTGGAACGCGACGATCCCCCACGGAACGATCCCGACGGCTGAGCCGAAGCCGAGGGCGTGGCGCGGGCCTCGACCCTGGACCATCCCGAAGAGCACCCCGCCCGATGCCAGCGCGTAGATGCCGACGAGTGCGCCGACGTCTTCGACGCCGTTGAGCAGTGCGACCACGAAGACGACGATCGGCCACGTCAGAAGAGGATCGATCCGCGGGCCCAGGCGCCGTGGCACGAAGCGCCCGACCGCGAGCAGGGCGACCACGACCCCGAGCGCCACCCCGATATCGACGTGCGCGATCAGGTGCCGGGAGGCTCCCCCGAACGCCGCGGTCACCGGGCGGAGCGCAGGATCCCGGCCCCCCGCCACCACGACCAGCAGGGCGACCGCCTCCACGGCGAGCAGCACGCCCGCCCACCGTCGCCCGCCCACCGGCCCGGCTGCGACTCCACGCCCAGCGCTCATGTGCGTCAGGCTACGCTCCGCGAGCGGTCGAGCGGCCGGGCGCTCCAGCGGTCCAGCAGCCCAGCGGTTCAGCCGTCACAAGCCGAGAGCGGCGCGCAGGAACGGCGCGGTCCGGCTGGACGGGTGGTCGGCCACCTGCTCGGGCGTGCCCTGAGCCATCACCCGGCCGCCCGCGTCACCGGCGTCCGGGCCGAGGTCGATCACCCAGTCGGCCTGGGCGACGATTCGCATGTCGTGCTCGACGATGATGACCGTGTTGCCGCCGTCGACGAGGTCGTGCAGATGCCCGATCAGCCGGTCGGAGTCGGCGGGGTGCAGGCCCGACGTGGGCTCGTCGAGAAGGTAGAGGGTGTCGCCGCGCTGTCCTCGGCGCAGCTCGGTCGCGAGCTTGACCCGCTGGGCCTCCCCGCCCGAGAGCTCGGTCGCCGACTGCCCCAGCGACACGTAGCCGAGGCCGACGTCGAGGAGGGCGTCGACGTGGCGTGCCACCTCGGCGTCGGCGCCGAAGAACTCCTTGGCGCGGCTGACGCTCATGGCGAGCACGTCGGCGATGGTGCTGCCGTCGAGCTCGATCTCGAGCGTCTCCGGGTTGTAGCGCGTGCCGCCGCAGGCGCTGCACAGCGCGTGGACGGTCGGCAGGAAGAGCAGCTCGACCTCCATCGTGCCTTCGCCCTTGCAGACGGGGCATCGCCCGGCCGGCAGGTTGAACGAGAAGCGGCTGGCGGCGTACCGGCGGCGACGGGCCTCGGGCGTGGCCGCGAAGCGGGCCCGGATGCGGTCGAAGAGCCCCGTGTACGTCGCGACGTTCGACCGCGGCGTCCGGCCGATGGGCTTCTGGCTCACCTGGACGACGCGTCGCAGGCGTCCCTCGGGGCCGACCGCGCGCCCTGAGGTGATGTCCGGGACCGAGGCGAGGAGGGGATCCTGCGCGGCCCCTGCCGGCTCGTCGGCGTCGAGGGACTCCTCGTCGACGTCGGCGCCCAGGCTGCCTTTCAGCAGGTCGGGGACGGCATGGGTCACCAGCGTCGACTTGCCCGAGCCCGACACCCCGGTGACGGCGGTGAGGGCACCCAGCGGGAAGCTCACCGACACGTCTCGCAGGTTGTTCCGGGTCACGTCGAAGAGCTCGAGCCGGTCGTCGCCCGATCGGCGCTCACGGACGGAGGCCGACCCCGGCTCGCCGAAGAGGTACGCGCGGGTGACGGACTCCTCCACCTCGCGCAGCCCCTCCAGCGGGCCGGAGTAGAGCACCTCTCCGCCCGCGGTCCCGGCACCGGGGCCGATGTCGACGATCCAGTCCGCCTGGCGGATCACGTCGAGGGAGTGCTCGACGAAGAACACGGTGTTGCCGGAGTCCTTCAGGGCATGCAGGATCCGGGAGAGCGACTCGGTGTCAGCCGGATGCAGCCCGGCTGACGGCTCGTCGAGCACGAACACGACTCCGAACAGACGCGACAGCACCTGGGTCGCCAGCCGCATCCGCTGCAGCTCGCCCGACGACAGCGTCGGCGTCGTGCGGTCGAGCGAGAGGTAGCCGAGACCGAGGTCGATGATCGGCGAGAGCCGGGCGAGCAGGTCGCCGGCCAGCCGCTGGGCCGCTAGCCGCTTCTCGGGAGCGATCGGAGGCGCGGACGACCAGTCGGGAAGCAGAACCTGCCTCATCAGCTCGGCGATGGCGTTCAGCGGCATCGCCGCCACCTGGGTGATGTCGTGACCCTCGACCGTGACGGCCAGGGCGTCGGGCTTCAGCCGCCTGCCGTGGCAGGTCGGGCAGACGACGCTCACCATGAACTCGGCGGCCCGCTCCCGCATGCGCGCGCTCTTCGAGTTCGCGAACGTGTCGAGGACGTACTTCCTCACACCCAGGAACGTGCCGTAATAGGAGTGCGGGGCCTTCGCCGCGACCGCCTTGCGCACCTGCGCGGGCGAGAGGTCGCGGTAGATCGGCACCTGCGGGGAGTCCTCCGTGTACAGAGCCCAGTCCCGCTGCTCGCGTGGCAGGTCTCGCCACGGCACGTCGATGTCGTAGCCGAGAGAGACGAGGCTGTCGCGCAGCTGCTTGCCGTGCCACGCCGAGGGCCACGCGGCGAGCGCGCGATCGCGGATCGTCAGCGTGTCGTCGGGAACCATGAGCTCCTCGGGCACGTCGTAGACGCGGCCCAGACCGTGGCAGGTCGGGCAGGCGCCCTGCACGGTGTTCATCGAGAAGTCCTCGGCCAGCAGCAGCGGGGCACCGGGCGGGTAGGTTCCGACCCGCGAGAAGAACATGCGAAGCACATTCGCCAGGGTCGTTGCGCTCCCGACCGTCGACCGAGCCGTGCCGCCGGTCCGCTGCTGCGGGAGGGCGACCGCAGGCGGCAACCCGTCGATGCGGTCGACATCGGGGGCGCCGACCTGGTCGATCAGACGGCGCGCGTACGGGGCGACGGACTCGAAGAAGCGCCGCTGCGCCTCGGCGTACAGGGTGCCGAAGGCCAGGGAGCTCTTTCCCGATCCCGAGACGCCGGTGAAGGCCACCAGCGCATCGCGGGGGATGTCGACGTCGACGTCGCGGAGGTTGTGCTCGCGTGCGCCGCGCACTGCGACCACGTCGAGTCGATTGCGGTCATCAGTCGTCACAGACCCACCCTAGGGTCGCGCACCCGTCGGCGCCCGTGTGCCGACCGGGTGACAAACCTGCTCCTCGCCCGGAGCCGCGGCGCGTAGCGTCCGAGACAAATCGAGAGGGAATGATGACTGACCAATACACGATGCAGGACCCGACGAAGATGTACGCCGACCGGACCCCCGACGAGCAGTACCTCACGGGCGCCGGCACCGACGAAGAGCTCGCCCAGAACGTCCCGGCCGACCACGGCGAGGACTCCTACCGCGGCTCGGGTCGCCTGCAGGGCCGGAAGGCTCTGATCACCGGAGGCGACTCCGGCATCGGCGCCGCCGTGGCCATCGCCTACGCACGCGAGGGCGCCGATGTCGCGATCGTGTACCTGCCCGAAGAGCAGGAGGACGCCGACCGGATCCTGCAGCTGATCCGCGACGCCGGGCAGAAGGGCGTCGGCATCGCCGGCGACCTCAAGGACGCCGAGTTCGCCCGCGAGACGGTGGCGACCACGGTGCGCGAGCTCGGCGGCCTCGACATCGTCGTCAACAACGCCGGCAAGCAGCAGCACGTCGAGGACATCGTCGACCTCACCGACGAGGAGTTCGACGAGACCTTCAAGACCAACGCCTACGCGACGTTCTGGATCACCAAGGCGGCGGTCCCGCACCTCGCCCCGGGGTCCGCGATCATCAACACGACGTCGATCCAGGCCTACGCCCCGTCGCCCCACCTGGTGCACTACGCGGCCACCAAGGCGACCGTCAACAACCTCGCCAAGGGCCTCGCGGCGCAGCTCGCACCCAAGGGCATCCGAGTGAACGCGGTCGCACCGGGCCCGATCTGGACCCCGCTGCAGCCCGCCGGCGGCCAGCCCTCCGACGCCCTGCCCGAGGCCGGTGAGCAGACCTACCTCGGCCGCTGGGGTCAGCCCGCCGAGCTCGCGCCCGCGTACGTCTTCCTCGCCAGCGGCGAGTCGTCGTACGTGGTCGGCGAGACGCTCCACGTCGACGGGGGCATGCCCACCCCGTAGCGGGTGCGCGAGCGGCACGTCGGAATACCTCCGCGTGCCGCTCGTTGGGCTTCACATGTCGGAAATCACCACACGAACCGCCCTCGTCGTCGGCGCCTCGGGGATCACGGGCTCCGCGCTCGTCTCCCAGCTCGTCGCTGACGGCTGGCAGGTCCTCTCCCTCTCGCGCAGCGCGAAGTCGGCGCCGGGTATCCGGGGCATAGCCGCCGACCTCCTCGACCCGGTGAGCCTCGCGGCCGCCCTCGCCGACGAGATGCCGACCCACGTCTTCTTCACCGCGTGGCAGCGGCGCGAGACCGAGGCCGAGAACATCGCCGTCAACAGCGCGATGGTCCGCGACCTCCTCGCCGCGCTGGACCACGCGCCGCTCGAGCACGTCGCCCTCGTGACCGGCCTCAAGCACTACCTCGGGCCGTTCGAGGCGTACGCCGCGGGCGAGATGCCCGACACCCCCTTCCACGAGGACGAACCCCGTCTCGACACTCCGAACTTCTACTACGCGCAAGAAGACGAGCTGTTCGCCGCCGCCGAGAAGCAGGGCTTCACCTGGTCTGTGCACCGCTCCCACACGGTCATCGGCCACGCCGTCGGCAACGCCATGAACATGGGCCTCACCATCGCCGTCCAGGCCGCGATCGTCAACGAGCTCGGTCTCGACTTCGTCTTCCCCGGCAGCGAGGCGCAGTGGAACAGCCTCACCGACATGACCGACGCGGGTGTCCTCGCCGACCAGATGGTGTGGGCCGCCACCGATCCCGCCGGCGCCGACGAGGCGTTCAACATCGTCAACGGCGACGTCTTCCGGTGGCGCTGGATGTGGCCGCGCCTCGCCGCCCACCTCGGCGTGCCGGCCGAGCGCATCGTCGGTTTCGCCGACGCGCCTCGTCCCCTGGAGCAGCAGATGCAGGATCACGAGTCCGTCTGGCCGCGCATCGCCCAGAAGCACGGCCTCGTGGAGCCCGACGTCAGCCGACTCGCCTCCTGGTGGCACACCGACGCCGACCTCGGCCGCGAGATGGAGGTCGTCACCGACATGGGCAAGAGCCGCGAGGCGGGGTTCCTCGTCTTCACGAGGACCGAGCGGTCGTTCGCCGAGCTGTTCGACCGCTATCGAGCCGACCGGATCATCCCGCCGGTTCTGTAGCGATCGCGCCGACGGGCTCGCATTGCCTCGAGGGCGGCGGCCCGTCAGACTCGGTGCATCGACGTCCGTCCCCGTCTGGAGTGCTCATGGCTGACAAGCCGACTGTCCTGTTCGTCTGCGTGCACAACGCCGGCCGGTCGCAGATGGCCGCCGGGTTCATGACGAGCCTCTCCGGCGGACGGGTCGCAGTCCTGTCGGGCGGCTCGGAGCCGGGCGACCGGATCAATCCGGTGGCGGTGGCGGCCATGGCCGAGGAGGGCATCGACATCACGGGCACCGTGCCCCGGCTGCTGACGACGGATCAGGTCCGGGAGTCCGACGTCGTCATCACCATGGGCTGCGGCGACGCATGCCCGATCTTCCCCGGCAAGCGCTACGACGACTGGGAGCTCGTCGACCCCGCCGGAAAGGGCATCGACGACGTCCGGCCCATCCGCGACGACATCAAGGGCCGCGTCGAGGCTCTGCTGGCGGAGCTGCTGCCGGCGGCCGCGGGGGCGTAGAGACGGAGTGCTCGGATCGGGGGGCCAGTTCCTGCGCCCGGTATCGCAGGCCCCGGAGCAGAGAGAACCGCACCTGAACTGGGGCTGACCGTGGCCTGGCGCGGCCCTAGGATGAGCACACGCCGGCCCGATTGCGGGGTCTGCACTCTTTTCGCTCCCGGGGGAACACCGTATGTCCGCACCACGCCCGCGCCGTCGCGCGCTCACTCTCACTCTCGTCGCGGCGACCGCCACCGGCCTCGTGCTGGCCGGCGTCGTTCCCGCGATGGCAGTCACGGCGGCACCTGCCGCGCCCGTCACGTCGACCGCGGCGATGCCCAGCCCGCTCGGCACCGTCGGCCAGGCGGCACCGCACTCTCGCTCGGCCCGATCGGCAGCACCCGGAGCGAGCTCGCGCCTGCTCACCCCGTCGACAGTGGTCGGCACGCACCCGGGCGACCAGGTCGACCCCGTCACGATCAACACCCCGAGCAATCGCGACCAGGCTGTCGCGGGCGACGGGTCGGTCGCGGGAGACACCCTCTACGGCTACGGGTACATCGCCTCGCAAGACAGGAACGTGCTCGAGCAGTGGACCGATCAGGGCTGGGAGCGCCTCCCGGTCACCCTGACCGGCTCGGTCTATCAGCCCGTCGGGTTCGGCGGCGACCTCTACTTCATGACGTGGAAGGCCGCATCCTCCGGCCTCGGCACGTCGACGCTGTGGCACAAGAGCGGCGACGACTACATCGCGGTGAAGTCGTTCAAGGGCTTCACGAACCTGTCGGTCGCGGGCACGCGCCTGTCGCTGCTCGTCGACACCAAGGCGAAGACGACTGCTTACACCTACGACGGCTCGAAGCTGGCGGGCGGGACCGCGTCGACGACGAAGCACATCCTCGGCTTCATCGCGCTCGGCAGCACGCGCTACCTCTGGATCGGCGGCAGCGGCTGGAACGCGGCCATCTACCGGGTCGACGCGAAGGCGATCACCCGCGTCGTGTCGTCGCCGTGGGCCATCGCCGGCACCGTCTGGAAGGGCGCCGTGTACTTCGGCGGCGCCACCAGCACCAGCACCGGCATCTACAAGTTCACCGGCACGAGCATCGTCAAGGCGACCTCGGTCGAGCTGGCCGCGAACTTCGACTACACGTACTGGATCCCGACGGTGGGCGTCTACGACGGAGACCTCTACTTCACGGCCGACTACCTCGACGAAGAGACCTACCTCTACCAGTACGACGGATCGACGGTCACCCAGATCACCACGATGTCTCACCCGGGCATGTGGTTCTACGACTTCACCGAGTTCGACGGCAAGCTGTTCTACGGCGGGGGCGACGGCAAGCACCGGTACACCTGGTACTTCGACCGCGACGCGGCCCCGACGGGAGCGGTCGCAGGAACGACCCCGACCCTGTCCGGCACGGCCACCGTGGGGCACCGCCTCACCTCCGAGGCCGGCGCCTGGACTCCGACCGCGACGCTCGTCTACCGCTGGTTCCGCCACGGAGCGACGGGCACCTCCCCGATCGACGGCGCGACCGGCAGCTCGTACGTGCTGACCGGGGCCGACCGCGGCGCGACCGTCACGGTCTCGATCGAGGGCTCGGGGCAGGGGTATGAGACGACGACCCTGGAGAGCGCGGCGTCCGACACCGTCGCGACCGGGACCATCACCCTGGCTCCGGTCATCTCCGGGACGATGAAGGCGGGGACCACCCTGACGGCGCTGCCGCACCTCACCCCGACGACCGCCACGACGGCGTACCGCTGGTACCGCGACGGCAAGCCGCTCGCGGGCGCGACCACGAAGACGTACAAGGTCACGTCAGGCGACGTCGGGCACAAGCTCCAGGTCGCCGTTCACGCGACCGCGACCGGCTACACGGACGCCTCGGCCACGTCGGCGGCGCGCACGGCGAAGCGCTAGCGCCCGCGCGCCGCGAACTGGGGGCACGACGCCCCAAAAGGGGTTCGTGCGGCGACGAGACGCGACCTTTACGGTTAACCAACTTGACCGGGAGGCTCGCCTTGAACGTGACGGGCCCTGAGCTCCGCAGACGAATCGGCGTGCTCTCCACCTCCGTCATCTCGCGATGGCCGCGGGCCGGCGTCGCGGATTCGGGCCGGATCGTCAGCGCCGGAATGCGTCGCTTCGACCGGCTCTTCGACCTCATCGTCGGCGGCTTCGGGATCCTCTACGCGCTGCAGACCGCCGACTCGCTGGTCGCCGGACTCCCCTCCCTGTCGAACCCGCTCGGAGTCGCCATCATCGTGATGGTGTGCATCGGCGTCGCCGCCGGTGTCGGTCCTCTCGTCGCTCCCGCGCACGCCGCGCGCGTCTTCCTCGTCGGGGCGGCGGTCTACGGAGTCGCCCTCCTGCTGTGGGCGCACACGGTGACGCCGCCGGTCCCGGTGAATCCGATGCCCTGGCTGATCGCCGTGTGGCCGGTCGGCGCCGCCTATCTCGCGCGGGGATCGCGGACCCTCTTCGTGCCGATCGTGATCGCGACCGCCGTCAGCGCCGTGGCCAGCGTCGCCCTGCGGCTCCGCGGCGACGTGGCTGCGCCCGACGTCGCCGTCGACAGCCTCTTCATGACGGGGCTCGCGCTCGTGCTGGTCCTCCTCCTCGGAACCGTCCGGCACCGCGTCGTGGCCGCCGCGCTGGCGCAGCAGTGCTCGGTCGACAGCTTCGCCGCCGCGCAGCTCGAGGAAGCGACCGAGCAGGAGCGCAAGCGGACGGACGCGCTGCTGCACGACGCCGTGCTGACGACGTTCCTCTCGGCTGCCTCGGCCGACGACGACGACGCAGAAGAACTCGCCTCGCGGATGGCGGCGAACTCCCTGCGCGTGCTCCTGCATGTCAATGCCGTCGGCCGCAGCGAAGACGCCGTGCCCTTCGGACAGATCGTCGCCGACCACCGCGACCAGCTCGGCGCCTGGCTGAGCCGCTTCGACCACGACCTCGCCGCGGTGGAGGTCGTGATGCTCCCCGAGAACGTCGCCCGGGCCCTCGTCGACATGCTCGCGCAGTCGCTGGCGAACAGCGTCCAGCACGCCGAGGGAGCCACCCGTCGAACCGTTCGAGCCCACCAGCTCGGGTCGGACGGCATCCGCATCGTGATCGAGGACGACGGGTGCGGCTTCGACCCCGAGGTACTCGGACAGCGGGGCAGCGGGGGTGGCAGCGAGTCGTCCCGCGCGCTCCGCGCGCTGGAGGGACGGGTCGATATCGATACCGCTGCAGAGACCGGTACCCGCATCGTCCTCAGCTGGGGGTCCGTCGCCATCGTCGGCACGGAGCTCCTCGTCGAACAGGAAGACCGGGCACGGCCGTGATCAATGTCCCCCGCTGGCTGACGCTCGGCCTGACGCTGAGCTTCGCGCTCTTCGCGGTCGTCTTCGCCCTCGTCGTCCTCGTCTCGAGGCCGGAGACGACCTCGACGGCGGCGGGGCTGGCGCTCTTCACGGCCGCTGTCGTGGCCTGCCTCGGCGTACCTCCGGCCGCCGTTCCGTCCCTCCGCCGGGCGGGCTTCATCGCGATCGTCGGGCTGGCGCTTCCCGTTCTCGGCAGTGCCGCCCTCGACCCCGACACGGACTCGTTCTCGAATGGCGCCTGGTACGTCAGCGCCGTGGTCTGCCTGGTGGTGCAGCTGCTGCTGCATCGCCGGCAGCGACTCGCCTGGCTGGTCCTCGCCGGTCTCGTCGTGGAGACGATCATCTGGGCCGGACCCTGGGGCCTCCTGCGCTTCGGCATCCTCGCCACGATTCTGATGATCGCCGTCGTCACCGCCTCGGCCTGGGCGATCGGCGTGACCGGCACCGAGATCTCCCGGCACGCCGAATCCGAGCGTCAGGCAGCGACCTGGCGTGCCGCCCAGGATGCCTTCCACTCCGAGCACCGGGTCCGCCTCGGCAACACCGCGCTGGTCGCCGCGCCCATGCTCCGGACCATCACCGAGCAGCGAGGCCGGCTGACCGCGGCAGACCGTGCGGAATGCCGGCTGCTCGAGCAGACCATCCGCGACGAGATCCGCGGGCGGCAGCTCCTCACTCGCACGATCCGGGAGCAGGTCATGCTCCACCGACGACGCGGTGCGGTCGTCCAGGTCAACGACGACGGCGGCCTCGACGGAGTCGACCCCGGCGATCTCGATCGCCTGCTCGCCCAGCTGGCCGGCGCGATCACCGGCTTGACCTCCGACCGCATCATCATCCGCACGGCGCCGATCGACTCCCCCACCGCCATCACCGTCGCTGCCATGTCGGTCGACCCGGTGGCCGCGGCGCTCGGTCTCGACGACGACGACGACCAGATCGACCTGTGGCTCGAGCTGCCGCGGGTCGCGCGCTGACCGACCAGGGCGACGACAGGCCGGTCACGACGGCCGGCCCGCCGCTCAGGCGCGCTGCCTCGTGCGCCGCAGGTCGACCAGACCCAGCGTGAGCGCCGCCCCCGAGAAGATCAGCGAGACGATCAGGGCGAGGCCGAGCGCGTCGGCGAAGGTTGCGACGTGGGGTGCCGGCACGCCCTCGGTGCGCGAGACGACGGCCGAGCCGAGCAGGGCGACGAAGACCGTCGCGAGGATGGTCTGACCGGTGGCCGACCCGATCCTCTGCGCGGTCTGCAGCACGCCGCCCGCAGCACCGCCCATGCGCGGATCGACGTCCATGAGGCTGAGCGTCTGGTTCGGCGTGACGATGGCGCCGCCGGCGATCCCGAGCACGAACAGGGGCAGAGCGAGGCGCAGGATCACCGTGGCCGGGTCGGTCAGGTCGGGCCGGCTCTGGACGACGACGCCGATCACGATCGTGCCGGCGAAGAACACCGACACCGCGCCCACGACCAGGGGCCGTCCGATGCGAGGAACGAGCCGGCCGGCGACGGGAGCCCCGAGGACGGAGCCGAGCGCCAGGGCCGATACGCCGAGGCCGGATTGCAGGGCCGTGAATCCGAGGCCGTTCTGGTAGTAGAGCGACAGGATGAGCGGGATGCCGGTGTTGCTGCAGAAGAACACCACCGCGAAGGCGACACCGGTCACGAAGGTCGGAACGCTGAAGAGCTTCAGGTTGAGCAGCGGTGACGCCGCCTCGTGCGTGAGCCGCGACTCGCGGCGGACGAAGAGGGCGAGGAAGCCCGCCGCGGGCGCGAAGAAGACGAGCACCCATCCGCTGTGCAGCTCGTTGACCTCGACGATCGGGAACAGCACGCAGAAGAGCGCTGCGCCGAGGAGGACCGCGCCGGCGATGTCGAGCCGGCCCGACGCGTCTTTACTCGGCTCGAGCCTCGGCACCCACCGACGCGCGAGGATCACCGCGACGATGCCGATCGGCACGTTGATGAAGAACACGAGACGCCAGCCGAAGTCCGGGCCGCCGAGAGCGATGAGGAGCCCGCCGAGCACAGGACCGAGGGCCGTGCCCACGCCGACCGTGAGCCCGAGACCGCCGAACGCCCGGCCGCGCTCGGACTTCGGGAACGCGGTCTGGATGTAGCCGGACACCTGCGGCCCGATGATGCCGCCGAAGAGCCCCTGGACCACCCGGGCCGCGATGAGAACGATCGGCACGGGGGCGAGGCCGACGGCGGCGCTCGCGAGCACGAAGCCCGAGACGCCGATGATGAAGATCCTGCGCCTCCCCCGAGTGTCTCCGAGTCGCCCGCCGATGACGGGCATGAGGCCGAACGCGAGGATGTACCCGCTGACGATCCACTGGAGCTCCGCTGCGCCGGCGCCCGTCGAGCGTCCGATCGACGGGAGCGCCACGTTCGTGACGCTCACGTCGAGGAGCGCCGCGAACTGCCCCATGAGCATGACGAACAGGGCCCGCCAGCGCCGGGGATCGAGGTCCTGGCGCGGGGACGGATCGCGTGCCGTGTTTGAGACCGTGAGCTATCGTCTCCGCAGCGTGACGACGAGATGCAGCAGGGGCACCGCGGCCGCCGCCATGAGGATCGAGCCCAGCACCTCGTCCGTCGAGCGCAGGAAGACGCCGCCCACGAGGAGCGCCGCGAAGACGATCGCCGACCCGAGCCGGCTGACAGAGCGTTCGACGGCCCCGAGGCGCCGGTCGATCTCGGGAGTCCGGACGGCGAGCTGGCCGCGCTCGAGGCGGGTGGCGAGCTCGTCCATCCTCCGCGGAAGCCGGGCGACCGTGGCGCCGTAGGCCAGCGCCTGCTGAGGAAGGTCGCGCAGGGCGTCCCGGCCGTTGGAGCTCAGGATGGTGCGCGCGAAGGGGTCGACGGCATCCCACATGTTGAAGTCGCGATCGAGGGCGCTCGTCACTCCCGACACCAGCGAGATGGTGCGGATCAGGAGGAGGAAGCTCTCGGGCAGCTGGAAGGGGAGGCCGCGGATGGTCTCGCCGAACTGCCGGCCGAACGCCTCCAGCTCGCGCGGGTCGATGGTCTGGAGCTCGGCGATCCCCAGGCCGCCGAAACGGTCGAACAGCGCCGACATGGCGCGTTCCAGCTCATCGGTGTCGGCCGTCGACAGCAGCACGCCGAGCTCGCCCAGCGAGGCGACCAGCTCCCGGCTGTCGCGTCCGACGGCGGCGAGGATGAAGTTGCGGAGTCCGGCGCGGAGCGGGTCGGAGATCTCGCCCATCATGCCGAAGTCGACGTAGCTCAAGTGCCACCTCACCCCGTCGCCGGTATCGGATCCGTCGACGACCGGGGTGACGAAGATGTTGCCCGGGTGGGGGTCGGCGTGGAAGAACCCGGAGACGAAGATCTGCTGGAACGTGACGCGAGCCAGCTCGTTGGCCACGACCGCAGGATCGATGCCCGCCCTCTCGAGACCCTCGACGTCCGTGATCTTGATCGCGGTGACGTCCGAGAGCGTGAGAGCCCGGAGCGAGCTGCGCTCCCACACCACCACCGGCGCCTCGACCAGGGGGTCGGCGGCGAAATCCCGGGTGAAGCGCTCGGCGTTGCCGGCCTCGTGCAGGTAGTTGATCTCTTCGAGGCTCGTCGTCGCGAACTCCTCGACGAGCGCGGGTGCGTCGGCGCGCTTCGACACGAGGCTCACGTGCGAGAGCCAGCGGCCGATGCGGCGCAGCGCTGCCAGATCGACGGCCACGATCTCGTCGATGCCGGGTCGCTGGATCTTGACGATGACGTCTGCGAAACCCAGGTCGGCGGCGAGCGCGGGCGACAGGCGCGCCCGGTGCGCCTGGCCGAGGGATGCCGCGGCGATGGGCGCCGGGTCGAAGAAGGCGTAGGCCGACTCGAGCGGCATGCCCAGCTCGGCGACGGTCTGCTCGCGGATCCTGTCGAAGGGCTCTGCGGCCACTTCGTCTTGCAGTCCCTCGAGTTCGCTCGTGACCTCCGGCGGAAGGATGTCGAGTCGCGCCGAGAGGAACTGCCCGACCTTGATCATCAGACCGCCGAGGTCGACCGCGAGCACCCGGAACCGTCGGGCGAGGAACTGCAGCCGGGCGGTTCGGCCGCGAGCGGAGAATCGGCGGAGGCCGATGCGCGGGAGGAAGAGCTCGTACCACCAGGCCTGCGCCAGGAAGATCCACGCGAACCGCACGATCCGTCGGTAGCGCGCCCGCGAGGCGCGACTGGTCTGCGGCGCGGAGGGCGTGCCGCTGGCTTGCGGCATGCCCTACTCCTCGGCGAGGATCGCGTAGAGCTTGCGGCGCGCCTCGTCGACGACGGCGATCGCCCGCTCTGACTGGCCGGGATCACCGGTCTGCGCGACCTGGGTCATCACCTGGGCCAGTCGCGCACCCGACTTCGTCAGGGCGAGAGCTCCGTGCAGACCCTGCCCCGCCGGCTGCTGCGGCTCGCTCGTCGGCTCAGAGCGGGCGGATGCGACGGATTCGGCCGCGGCGCGGCGCCCCGCATCGGTCAGAGCGTAGATCTTGCGCTCTCCGACCTGCGCAGCCGAGATCAGGCCCTCGTCGACCATCACCTGCAGGGCCGGGTAGACGGCTCCTGGGGTCGGCTTCCACGCTCCGTCCGAGCGGGCTTCGACGGCTCGGATGATCTGGTAGCCGTGCATCGGCTCCTCGCTGAGTTCGAGCAGGATCGCTGCGCGGATGTCGCCGCCGTCTGCGGCTTCCGGGCTCCCGACCGTCGTCGAGGAAGAGCCGAATGCCTGACGGAGACCGTCGACGGCGCCCCGCAGATCGAAACCGGGTGAGGACGACGAGCTCATAACAGGGTGTCCCTTCAGGACGTAAGCCGAATCTTGACGATACATCGCTGTCCTGTGTGACAGGCAGTGCTCGACCTCCCCCGCTCGGCCTCAGCGCCGCGCCCCTCCGGTCACTCCGAGGGCGCGACGCCGAGCTGGCGCACCAGCCTCGGGATCTGCTCCCTGAACGGGAAGAACCCGCGCGACGCGTGCGGCCACGCCAGGCTGTCCCACCGACGGCGGATGCTGACGAGGGCGACCCCTTCGGAGGCGAGGACGGGACGCAGCTTCTCGAGCCTCTCGTGGACGGGGCCCATCGGTGCCGTCGGGACGACCACGGTGTCGAGCTGCTCGGACTCCGCCCAGCGCAGGACGGTGGAGGGCCGCGTGTCGGCCAGGAGCTGCGCCGGGCGGCCGCCGGCATCGAGTGTGCGGGCTGCGGCGTCGTCGAGCGCCGTCGCCGTGAACGCCGCCACGGCCTCCGACGCCTCCAACGGAGATCGCTCTCCCGAGTCGGCGACGGCGGCGGTCGCCACCAGCCGGTCGGCGAGCCCGGGCTGCTCGGCGAGCAGGCTGCCGGCCTCGAGGTCCTCCTCGTGCAGCAGCAGGCCGACGCGATCGCCGAGCTGTCCCACGACGTCGTCCGGCTCGATCGCCACCCGGGGCGGGAGGGGGTCTTCGGAGAGCGCCCGGGCCTCGCCGGCGAGTCCGGCAGGCGAGAAGCGCCCCTCCGTGTACTTCGCGATGTTGGAGGCCGACGCGAGGTAGGTCTTGCCCGTGGTCTGGAGACCGGCGACCCACCGCCACGACAGCGTGTTCGACGCCGCATCCCCGTCGAGCAGGTGCCGGTAGAAGAAGTCGGCGCCGAGCTGCCAGGGCAGGCCGAGGGTGAAGATCCAGATGCTGGCGAACCACATCCGCGTGTGGTTGTGCAGGTAGCCGGTGTCGATGAGCTCGTGCACCCAGGCGTCCATCGCGTCGATGCCGGTCCGCCCGGCCACGGCGTCGAGGTAGGCCTGCGGGAGATCGCCGATCGCGAACTCGCCCACGTCGCGGCGATAGCGACGCCACACCTCGGGGTTCTGCTCCAGCCAGCCCTTCCAGTAGGTGCGCCAGAACACCTCCTGCACGAACTTCTCGGCGCCGCGGAGGCTGTGCCGGTCGAGGACGGCGGCGACGACCTCGTGCTCGGTCACCAGGCGATGGCGCACGTAGGGCGACAGCTCCGAGACGTTGTCCCTCGACACTCCGAGGTCGTGGTTGCGGTCGCGGGCGTAGTCGGAGCCCGCGCGGGGGACGAACTCGTCGAGCGCGTCGAGGCCGGCGGATCGGGTGGGGATGAACACCCTTCCATCGTGCGCCCCGCGGAGCCGCGAAGGCTGACAGGGGTGCGCATCCGGCGAGCGCGGGTGGCGCTAGCTCGGGCTCAGTGCCTCCTCGTCCGCCGCGCCGTTCCTCTGCACCGCGAACTGGGTCCGGTGGAGCTCCTCGTACCGACCGCCCGCGGCCAGCAGCTCTTCGTGCGTGCCGCGCTCCACGATCGAGCCGTCCTCCACCACGAGGATCATGTCCGCGCTCCGGATCGTGGAGAGGCGGTGTGCGATCACCATGGCGGTGCGCCCTTCGAGCGCCTCGCTGAGGGCCGCCTGCACGGCGGCCTCCGACGTCGAGTCCAGGGCCGCCGTCGCCTCGTCGAGGATGACGACCCGCGGCTGGGCGAGCAGGAGTCTCGCGATCGTCATCCGCTGACGCTCGCCCCCGGAGAGCCGGTAGCCGCGCTCCCCCACCATGGTGTCGAGCTGGTCGGGCAGCGAGCGGATGAGCGGCTCGAGCCGTGCGCGGCGCACGGCGTCCCACACCTCGTCGTCGGTCGCGTCCGGACGCGCCAAGCGGAGGTTCGAGAGGATGGTCTCGTGGAACAGGTGGCCGTCCTGCGTCACCATGCCCAGGGTGTGCCGCATGGACGCGAACGTGACGTCGCGGACATCCGTTCCCGACAGGCGCACCGCACCGCTGTCGACGTCGTAGAGGCGCGAGAGAAGCTGCGCGATCGTCGACTTGCCGGCGCCGGACGTCCCGACGAGGGCGACCGTCTGCCCCGGCTCGATCCGGAAGGACACGCCGTGCAGCACCTCGTCGCCGCCGCGGGTGTCGAGAGTCGAGACCTCCTCCAGGGAGGCGAGCGACACCTTGTCCGCTGACGGATAGGCGAAGCGGACGTCGTCGAACTCGACGGAGACCGGGCCTTCGGGCAAGGCGGCGGCGTCGGGCTTCTCCTGGATGAGCGGTTCGAGGTCGAGCACCTCGAAGACCCGCTCGAAGCTGACCACCGCGCTCATGATCTCGACTCGGGCGCTCGCGAGGCCGGTCAGCGGAACGTAGAGGCGGGTGAGGAGGAGCGCCAGAGTGACCACGTCGCCGGTGTTCAGCTGGCCGCCGAGTGCGAGGAAGCCGCCGAGGCCGTACACGAGCGCGAGCGCGAGAGCGGAGACGAGCGTCAGGGCGGTCACGAAGACGAACTGCAGCATCGCGGCGCGCACCCCGATGTCGCGCACGCGGGCGGCGCGCACGCGGAACTCCTCGGCCTCCTCGTCGGGCCGGCCGAACAGCTTGACGAGGGTGGCGCCCGGCGCCGAGAAGCGCTCGGTCATCTGCGTGCTCATGGCGGCGTTGTGGTCGGCGGCCTCGCGACGCAGCGCCGCGAGACGACTGCCCATCCGGCGCGCGGGCACCAGGAAGATGGGCAGCATGACGACGGCGAGGACCGTCACGAGCCACGACGTGCTGAGCATGACGATCAGGGTGAGGATCAGCGCCACGGAGTTCGTGACCACGCCGGACAGCGTGCCGCTGAAGGCCTGCTGCGCCCCGATCACGTCGTTGTTGAGGCGGCTCACGAGGGCGCCCGTCCGTGTGCGAGTGAAGAACGCGATCGGCATCTTCTGCACGTGGTTGAAGACCGCGGTGCGGAGGTCGAGGATGACGCCCTCGCCGATGCGCGCCGAGTACCAGCGCGTCACGAGCGACACGCCGGCGTCGGCCACGGCCACCGCGGCGATGCCGATCGCGAGCCAGGCGATCGTGGCGATCGCGCCGTCGGCCACGATGACGTCGACGACCCTGCCGGCCAGCACCGGCGTCGCGACCGCGAGGAACGCTCCGACGACGGAGAGGAGGACGAAGACGATCAGCTTGGCCCGGTAGGGCACCGAGAACGTCAGGATCCGACGCACGGACGCACGCGAGATGCCGTGCTTGCCGTCTCGGGCGGACGAGATCTTGTAGAGCGAGCTCCAGGCCGCGGACTCCATGCTCATTGCTGTTCCTTCCGTCGACCCCCGGCTCAGCCTGGTCGGTGGACGGGGCGGTGGCGCAGCCGGGGCAGGCCGAGACTAACCCACTGCGCGCCCTGCGAGACTTGTCGCATGCCCGTCCACGGTTCCCCGCTCCAGCGTCTCGGCTTTCTCACGATCGGCTCGTTCGACCCCGCGGCCCCGGCCGGCGGCCACGAGGACACGCTGCGCGTGATCGAGCGCGGCGAGCAGCTCGGCCTCGACAGCGCCTGGCTCCGCCACCGGCACCTGCAGCCCGGCATCTCGTCGCCGGTCGCGATCATGGCGGCGGCGTCTCAGCGGACGAGCCGCATCGAGCTCGGCACGGCAGTCACTCCGATCGGAGCGGAGAACCCGTTCCGGCTCGCCGAAGACCTGGGCACCGTCGATGTGCTGCTGGGTGGGCGCCTCAACCCCGGCTTCTCGGCGGGAACCCCGATGAACTTCGACCTCTACCGCGACGCGATCTACCCCGACACCGCTGAGCAGGAGGACCTCGGCTACGACCGCCTGATCCGCCTGCGCAACCTGGTGCGGGGCGACGCCGTCAGCGAGGCCGGCCGACGCGGCATCGAGGAGTTCAGCGGCATCGTGCAGCCCCACTCCCCCGGCCTCGTCGACCGCCTCTGGTGCGGCGTCGGCAGCACCCGCTCGGCCGTGTGGGCGGGCGAGAACGGCTTCCACCTGCTCGCCTCGAGCGTGACCCGCGCCGAGCACGGCACGGACTTCGCCGTCAACCAGCGCGCCCAGATCGACGCGTACCGTGACGCCCACCCGAAAGGCGCGGCTGCCCGCGTCTCGCAGGGTCTCGTCGTCGTGCCCACCGACTCGGCGACGCCGGAGCAGCGCGCCCGCTACGCGACTTACGCCGAATCGCGGGCCGGCCGCGTCGGTGTTCCCCAGGGCCCCGGCAAGCTGCTGTTCGCGGCAGACCTCGTCGGCACCTCTGCCGAGATCGCCGACACGCTGCACGCCGACCCCGCCTACCAGGCCGTCGACGAGGTCGCGTTCGCACTGCCCTTCGCGCTCGAGCCCGACGACTACGCGCAGATCCTGACCGATCTCGCAGAGCACCTCGGCCCCGAGCTCGGCTGGGCGCCGTCCGCCTGAGCCGGTTCACTCGTCGTCACAGGCTCACAGTCTCAAGCGTGGCTTCATCAACCGTCTGGTTGATAAATTCATAGAGACTTGATAACTTTGCCGTGCCCCGAACGGGGGTGATCGCGTTCTCCCGCGATCGGGCCTCTGACTCTTGCCGCTGATCGATCACCGGCACTGAGGCCCCACCGGCTACGGCCGCGGTGTCGCACATTCCCGGGCGACATAAGAACTTCCCGAAAGGCCTCTTCCTTGGCTAACGAAAAAAGGCGGAGGTCGCTTCTGGCGGCCACCGCGACAACCTGCGCGCTGGTGCTCATCGGCACCTTCGGAGGCGCTGCCGCCGTGCAGGCCGCTCCTGCCCACACCCCCGGGCATGTCGCCCCGGGTCGAGCCGCCAATGCCGAGAAGGCCGAGGAGGCCATCCGCGACGGCTCGGGCCGCATCACCGAGGTGGCTCCGGTCGACGGCACCTGGATGAACCGCAAGCTCTCCGCCGACAAGCGGGCAGACCTCCTCATGGGCCAGATGACTCTCGAGGAGAAGGTGTCGAGGCTGCACGGCGACTTCAGCGGTGAGACTGCCTTCTACATCGCTCCTCTCGCGCGCCTCGGCATCCCCGCCCTGCTCCTCACCGATGCGGGCTCGGGCGTCCGCGTGACGAACTCGGCCACGAACGACGGAAAGGCGACGGCGCTTCCGGCGCCGATCGCACTCGGCGCGACCTGGGACACCGCCATGGCGAGCCAGTACGGCGACGTCCTCGGCAAGGAGGTCCGTGCAACCGGCCAGAACGGCCTCCTCGGACCGACCGGCGACCTCGTCCGGGATCCTCGCTGGGGACGCCAGTTCGAGGCCCTCGGCGAAGACCCGGCCCTCGCCTCCGCGCTGCTCGGGCCGGAGATCAAGGCCGTGCAGTCTCACGACGTGGTCGCGACCATCAAGCACCCCGCCGTCTACAACGAGGAGACCAGTCGTCTCAACGGCGGCAACGTCACCGTCAGCGAGCGTGCGCTCCGCGAGACGTACCTCGCACCGATCGAGGCTTCGATCAAGGCCGGCGTCGGCTCGGCCATGTGCTCCTTCAACAAGGTCAACACGGTCTACGCCTGCGAGAACTCCGAGGTCTTCGACATCCTCAAGAAGAGCTACGGCTTCAAAGGCTTCATCCAGACGGACTACGGCGCCGCTCACAGCACCGTCGCCGCCGCGAACTCCGGCCTCGACGTCGAGTTCCCCGCCGCCGGCTACTTCGGGCAGCCCCTCATCGACGCCGTGAACAACGGCCAGGTGTCGCGTGCCACCGTCGATGACAAGGTGCACCGAGTCCTTCGCACGATGTTCGCCATGGGCGCTTTCGACCGCCCCATCGGCACCAGCCCGCTGACCGTGAGCGCCGACCGCGCCGCGGCCGCGAACATCGCCGAGAAGTCCGCCGTTCTTCTGAAGAACAGCGCGGCGACAGGTGCTGCGTCCCGTGCAGCCGTCCTGCCCCTTGATCCTGCGAAGACGAAGTCGGTTGCCGTGATCGGCGCCGACGCCGACGCCCTCGCCACGGGCGGCGGCAGCTCGGTCGTGAAGCCGACCGCGTCGGTGACCCCTCTCGCCGGCATCAAGAAGCGTCTCGGGTCCTCCGCGGCCGTCTCGTTCACGCCGGGAACCGACCCGGTGGGCCCGGCTCACTCCCTGAGCGGCGCCGCCGTTCCGTCGTCCGTGATGGCGACGTCGTCCGATCCGACGACCACCGGCCTCACCGCCGAGTACTGGTTCAACCAGGACCGGTCGGGCACCCCGGATGTCACCCGCACCGACAAGCAGGTCGCGCTCAGCGCCGGGTTCCTCGCCATTCCCGGGCTGTACGGATCCTCGGTCCCCGCCGTTCCGGGCTACAACTTCGGCGGTCCGCTCTCGGCACGCTGGTCGGGAACCATCACCGCACCGGCCGACGGCGCCTACACCCTGTCGCTGACCGGTTTCGGCAGTTCGAGCCTGTACCTCGACGGACAGCAGATCATCGACGGGTCCAACCCGCACGCGGTCCGCACCGACACGGGAGCCACCCTGCGCCTGGTCAAGGGCGAGTCGCATGACCTCCGCGTCGAGTACAGCAACAACGCCTCCGACCCCGACCAGGAGAGCTCCGCCGACCTCGTCATGACCTGGACTCACCCGTCTCAGATCGTGGTTCCGGCAGTCGCCGAGGCCGTCGCCGCCGCCAAGAAGGCGTCCGTCGCGGTCGTCTTCGCTCGCGACTACGTCGGCGAGGGTCGCGACAAGAAGACCCTGACTCTGGCGAACGAGCAGGACGCTCTCATCTCAGCCGTGACGAAGGCGAACCCCCGCACCGTCGTGGTCCTGACGACGAGCGGATCGGTGAACATGCCGTGGCTCGGTTCCGTGCCGTCGGTCCTCGAGGCCTGGTACGGCGGACAGGAGCAGGGCACCGCAATAGCTCGCGTCCTGTTCGGCGACGTCAACCCGTCGGGCAAGCTGCCGGTCACGTTCGCCAAGAACGACGTGTCGACGCCCACCTCGGCGCCGGCATCGTTCCCCGGCATCGACCGCACGGCGACGATCGATGGAGTCAACATCGGCTACCAGGCCTACCGCGCTGCCAAGATCTCCCCGCAGTTCGCGTTCGGCTCCGGTCTCAGCTACACGAAGTTCAGCTACAGCAAGTTCGCGGTCAAGGCCTCCACGAAGACCGTCACCCGCGGTGCACCCGCATCGGTCACAGCGACGGTCCGAGTGACGAACACCGGCGCCCGATCCGGCACCGAGACCGCGCAGATGTACGTCGGCACCCTGCCCTCGAAGAGGGTCGCGACATCACCGCAGAAACTGGCCGGCTTCACCAAGGTCACTCTGCGTGCGGGACAGTCCAAGACCGTCACCGTGAAGCTCAGCGCGCGAGCGTTCGCCTACTGGAACTCGTCGAAGGACGTCTGGGCCACTCCCACCGGCAAGGTCACCGTGAGCGTCGGATCGTCGTCCGCCGACATCCGGCAGAAGGCAGTCGCCGTCCTCCGGTAGACGCGATCTCGAATAGCCGCTGAGGCATGGCGCCCCAGGGCGAGTACGGTCACCTCCTAGACTCAGGGGGTGACCGTTTCGCGTCCCGGCGCTACCGGACATCGAAGCGGCCCGCCGACCAATCGCCGGGGTGCTCAGACGCGTGCGGTCATCCTGGCTGCTGCCGGGGAGCTTTTCGGCTCCCAGGGCTTCTTCGGCACGAGCGTCCGCGAGATCGCTGCCGGCGCAGGGGTGAGCCATGCAACCCTCCTTCACCACTTCGCATCCAAGGAGCTCCTCCTCGAGGCCGTCCTGGACGAACGGGAACAGCAGGTGTACCGCCTCGTCGGTCCGGTCGATCCTCGTCCCGACTTCCGGGCGTTCTACCGCCGCCTGACTCAGCACAACGAGTCCGTGCCCGGCCTGATCGCCCTTTTCGCCCGCACCTCGGTGGATGCGACGAATGCCAAGCACCCGCTGCACGAGCAGTTCCAGACCCGGTACGACCGGGTCGTCCGCACGATGACGATCGAGTTCGAACGGCTGGAGACACTTGGGCTCCTCCGACCGGGAATCGAGCCAGCGAAAGCGGCACGCACCCTGATTGCCACCCAGGACGGCGCCCAGATCCAGTGGCTCTTCGACCCCGAGGGCGTCGACATCAACGACATCATCCAGAGGCTGCTCGACACGCTGCTCACAGAGCCGCCCGCCGAGCCGGAGACGGCGTCGGCCCCCTAGCGATTTCGGCCAGGTGTTCGCGGCTGCGGGGCCCGAAGGGGAGCAAGAGTCGGCGGGCCGCCACCGATCGGGGTACTTACGGGTTGCAATCTGAGAGTTCTCTGATGTGATCTCGACAAGCCGCCCGACCAGGCGTAGCTTCTGATCCACACCGGACCAACCATCCGGCCTTCGAGTCTTACCAGCTCGTTCGCTCGCTGTCGTTCATCGACGGCAGACGACCTCAGTCAACCGATGAAGGTGATTGCCGTGGATCAGACGGATGCTCGCACCCGACTCCACCTGGCGCGCCTGCTTCTCCTCTCGGGCCTCGTCGCTCTCGCCTTCATCGCCATCGGCTTCCTCTCGTCCAGCCAGGCCCACGCCGAGACGGCACCCCCGTCGGGTGGCCTGCTCGGTGGTGCCACGTCGGCCGTCGGCAAGACGGTCTCGGGTGTGACCGGCGCTGTCGACAAGCCCGTCGCGTCCGTCGGCTCGACCGCGGGAGCCGCTGTCAAGGCGGTCACCGGCTCTGTCGCGAAGGCGACCGCTCCCGTTCAGCCCGTGCACCAGGTGGTCGTGAAGGCCACCCCGGTCGTGACGAAGCCTGTCCAGGCCGTGTCGACCGTCACCGCATCGAAGCCCGTCGGCACCGTCGTCACTCCGGTCGCGCAGACCGTCGACAAGGTCGTCGCGGCCGTCCCGGTGGTCGCTCCCGTCGTCCACGCTGTCGCCGGCACCACCCCCGTCGAGACCGTGACCACCCCGGTCAGCTCCGGCGTCGACGACGTCGTGTCGACAGTCGGCGAGAGCGTCTCGACGGTCGGCGACGGTGTCGCCGAAGGGACGGACGGCGGCTCGACCGGAACGCCGGCACTGCCCGTTCCGACCATTCCCGGGTCCGACATCCCGACCCCCGCCGCCCACGGCTCGGCTGCCCACGGCTCCGTCGCTGTCGGGCCGGCAACCGACGGCTCGGCTGCGATCTCCCTCGCTTCTCCCGACAAGGTCGCCGCCGCCCTTCAGGCCGCTGCACAGGGCGTCTCGCACACTTCCGGCCTCCTCGTCGCCCCTGCCGAGACCAGCGCAATCACCTCGGCTTCCGCTCTCGAACCGGTCACTCCGGCTCACTCGCCCCTGGCACCCGAGGCCCCGGCACCGGCGGCCCCCGCAGCCACGTCGAGCGCATCGGCCGCTCAGGGCAGCAACGGCAACGGCAGCTCCCCCGCCGCGACCGACGGTTCGGGATTCTCGATCCTCCTCGCCGCCGGCCTGGCCGCGCCGAGCACGTCTTCCGAGATCCCCTCGGCCCCCACGTACGACTTCGACACCTCACCCGACTGACGGTCCGCTCCCTGCCCCTCTCGGAGGCAGATACGCGACCACCGCTGCTCCAGACGCACGCGTCCGACCAGCAACCGCACATCCCGACTCCGGGATGGCGGACCATCAGTCACATTTGTGGAGTCATCATCATGAACAAGTACGTCTCGCGCGGACTCATCGGAGTCTGCTTCGTCGGAGGCCTCTGGGCCTGCGGCACGGTCGCCGCCAACGCGGCCACCACCACCGGTTCCGACGGCGTCGCCTCCGGCACCCAGGTGCTCGGCACAGTCACCGCCCCGGTCACCGCATCGGGCAACGCCCTCAGCGTCGTCGGCCACTCATCCAGCACGGCTCCGGCCGCGACGGCTCCGGCCGCTCACACGGCACCGGCAGCACCCGCCGCATCGGCACCTGCCGCACCCGCCGCTTCGGCGCCCACCACGACCGGCGTCGGCGGCCTCCTCTCCGGCACCCAGGGCATCGTGTCGGTCGCCGTTCCCGTTCACGTCAGCGGAAACGCGGTGAGCGTCGCAGGGCATTCGACCAGCGCAGGATCCACGGCCACCGCCCCGGCACCCGCCGCCCCGGCCGCCTCGCCCTCGACCACCCCCGCCTCTGGCACGGCGCACTCCGGCAGCACCACCTCCGGTGCCGACTCGGTCGCCTCCGGCACGCAGGTCGCCCCCGACGTCGCCGCTCCGGTGACCGTCAGCGGCAACGCCATCTCCGTCCTCGGCGACTCGCACAGCGCGGGCTCGACCTCGGCGCCCACGACCGGCACTGCGCCGGCCGAGGGGACCGGCAGCACGACGACCGGCGCTGACAGCGTCCTCGGGGGCACGCAGGCGCTCATCGGGCTGGACGTGCCGATCACGGTCGCCGGCAACAGCGTCTCCGTCCTCGGCGACTCCTCCAGCACCGGATCGTCCACCGCCGGCGGCACCACGACCGGAACGACGCCGGCCGCCGGAACCGGCAGCACGACCACCGGCGATGACGGCATCGCGTCGGGCACGCAGATCGTCCCCGACGTCACCGCCCCGGTGACGGTCGGCGGCAATGCCATCTCGGTCCTCGGCGACGCCACCAGCACCGGAACCACCACCGGCACCGGAACCGGCACGACGACGGGAACCGGCTCCTCGGCCGGTACCGGCTCGACCACCACCGGTGACGACAGTGTCGCCGGCGGGACGCAGATCGCCCCTGTGATCACGGCCCCCGCGACCGTCGGCGGCAACGCCATCTCGGTCCTCGGCGACTCCACCAGCACCGGAACCGCCACCGGCACGGCTCCTGCCACCGGAACGAGCTCGACCGGCAACAGCACCACGGGTGACGACGGGATCCTCGGCGGCACCCAGGTGATCCCGGTCGTGACCGCACCGGTCACCGCCGGCGGAAACGCCGTCAGCGTCATCGGCGACACGACCAGCACCGGCACCACGACCGGCACCACCGGCACGGGCTCGACCGGCGGAGCCGGCAACACGACCACCGGTGACGGCGGCATCCTCGGCGGCACCCAGATCGTGCCGGTCATCACCGCCCCGATCGACCTCGGCGGCAACGCCGTCACCGTCATCGGCGGCTCCACCACCACGCCGACCACGGGAACCGACCCGTCCACGCCCGTCACCCCGGTGACGCCCACGGACCCCGCCACCCCGGTCACCCCGACGGCCCCGGCCACACCGGGCAACCCGACCACCCCGGGCGACACCGGCTCGACGACCACTCCCATCGTCGTCGCCTCGACCGCTGACGGTTCGGTCGCCACCACCGGTACCGTGACGGCCGCCGCCCTCGGTGGCAGCACGGTCCTCGCCTCGGGCGTCACCCCGGCGGCAGCCGGATCGCTCGCCTACACGGGGAGCAACACCCTCCCCCTCGTGGGTGGCGCACTCGCGCTGCTGCTCGCCGGTCTCGCGCTGGCGCTGGTCACCCGTCGCAAGGCGGCCCGCCTGTAACACCACCGGGGCATGCGCCGTGGGCCGGATCAGGGCCCACGGCGCATGCCCCTGCCTGCGAGCGGCCGTCTCTGGTTCTCCCTCTTCCGTCTTCTCGGCATTTTCCCTAGACTCGATACAGTTAATTTGTTTGTTACCTTTACTAATTCGATGCGCCAAGGCGACGAGACGAAGCAGGGTTGCTATGAGCTCTCCCACATCCGACGACACGACAGCAGCCGCCGAGGCGCGCGCTGTGCCGGCCTTCTCCCTGAGCCGCCGAGGGCTTCTCGGAGGGGCAGCGGCGGGTGCCGCGTCTCTCGCAGTACTCGCCTCGGCCCGGCCCGCGTCGGCCGCGCCGCTCCTGTCCGCCACGAAGGATCCGAGAGCAGAAAGTCCGAGACCGGCGAGCGCCCTCTCCTCGCAGCAGAATGCCTTCCTGTTCCTCGACGCGCGGTTAGACGAGTACGGCGGCGGAACACAGCTCCGCCTTCCCCGCAGCTACGCCGGGGGGTTCTTCACCACGCCCACCTTCGACTTCGTGTCGTCGTTCGCGTACGACGATGCGCTGGTCATCCTGGCCTACCTCGCTCGGGGGCTTCGCCGCGACGTCACGCGCGCGACGCTCCTCGGCGATGCCCTCCTGTACCTGCAGGCGAACGACCCTCTGGCCGACGGTCGCACCCGGGCGTCCTACCAGCCCGACAACTTCCCGGTCGCGTCACCTCCGCGCCCGCTCGACGTCGGGTCGCCGGCCGCGTTCACCGGAAATCAGGCGTGGGTCGGCATGGCGTTCGCTCACCTCTACAAGGCCACCCGGTCTCGACGGTTCCTCGCCGGTGCCCTTCGTCTCGGCCAGTGGATTCGAGAGAACACCCTCGACGTCACCCGCGCGCCCTTCGGCTTCACCGGGGGTCGAGACGCCGACGACAACCCGTTGACCTTCAAAGCCACCGAGCACAACATCGACGTCACCGCCTTCTTCACCCAGCTCGCGCAGCTGACCGGTGACCGTACCTGGAGCAAGGACGCCCGCGTGGCCCTGTCGTTCATCGCGGCAATGCAAGACGGCACGGACTCCCACCTGTGGACGGGCACTAACCCCGACGGGGTCACGACGAACTACTACCCCATTCCCGAAGACGTCCAGAGCTGGGCGTACCTGGCGACCCGAGACCGCCGCTACGCGCCCTCCCTCACCTGGGTGACCGACAATCTCACGGCGACAGACGGCCCCTACACCGGCCCGTCTTTCAGCAACACCGACACGAGCAAGGTGTGGTTCGAGGGCACAGGCCAGCTCGCTCTGGCCCTTCGCACACGGAACGCCCCCGGTGACGCGGCCCGAGTGCACCAGCTCCTGAAGACGCTTCGCACCGCTCAACGGGAGCAGCCCAACGGAGACGGGAGAGGCATCGTCGCCGCCTCCAGCGACGGCCTCGACACCGGGTTCGGCGACCTGTACTACTCGAGCCTGCACACCGGCGCAACCGCTTGGTATCTCCTCGCCCTCACGGGCTCCAACCCGTTCCGGTTCAGCCGATGGAACGGACTGGCCCGATGAGCTACGCCGACGGCCTCTCCCGCCGGGG
The DNA here is from genome assembly GCF_059420045.1 of Frondihabitans sp. GW821-FHT04F02. Classification (NCBI taxonomy): domain Bacteria; kingdom Bacillati; phylum Actinomycetota; class Actinomycetes; order Micrococcales; family Microbacteriaceae; genus Frondihabitans; species Frondihabitans sp. GW821-FHT04F02. The sequence goes on from NZ_JBWKSZ010000004.1 coordinate 54,984, forward strand.
CTTTCTCATGGGATCAGCGACCCTTGCCGGGGCGGCGCTGACGACCTCCCTGCTGCACGCGTCTCCCGCCCATGCGGCCGCAGCCGCAGCGCCGTCGGCGACGTCGATCGCCAACGGATACGCCTTCCTGCAGAGCACATTCAACCAGTACGGTTCCGGCTCGACTCTGCGCGTGCCGCAGAGCTACACGGGCGGCATCGAAGGCGCGAACGGGTTCGTCTCGAGCTTCGCGTACGACGACGCGATCGTGATCCTGGCATGGCTCGCCAGCGGCACCGCGGCGAACATCCAGCTGGCGACGGTCCTCGGCGACAGCCTCCTCTACGCGCAAGACCACGACCCTCTCGGCGACGGGCGAACTCGCGCCTCGTACCAGCCGAACCCGTTCATCACCTCGTCCGGCGCTCCCTACATCGGCTCGGCCGCAGCGAACACCGGCAACCAGGCCTGGGTGGGGATCGCCTTGGCCCGGCTGTCGAAGGTCACGGGGCAGACGCGGTTCCTGCAGGGCGCCCTGACGCTCGGCAACTGGATCCAGACCAACACCTGGGACGCCGCCAAGTCACCCAACGGCTACACCGGCGGCCGCGACGCCAGCAACACCGCACTGACCTACAAGGCCACCGAGCACAACATCGACACCGGCGCGTTCTTCACTATGCTCGCGACCCTCACCGGCGCCGCCGTCTGGACCACCCGCGCCACCGCCGCCTTCGCCTTCGTCGCCGCGATGAAAGACACCGCGACCGGACACCTGTGGACGGGCACCAACACCGACGGCACCAGCATCAACCGCACCCCGATACCCGGCGACATCCAGAACTGGGCCTACCTCGCCACGGCGAGCTCGAACTACTCCCCCGCAGTCACCTGGGTCAACAACACCCTCACCACTACCGACGCCGGCCTCACCGGAAGCAGCTACAGCGACGCCGACACGACCAAGGTATGGCTCGAGGGCACGGCACACCTGGCTCTCGCCGTGCGAGCCCGAGGAGCCACCGGCGACCCCGCTCTCTACAGCAAGCTCATGACTACAATCCAGACTGCCCAAGCCACCGCACCCACGGGCGATGGCCTCGGAATCGTCGCCGCCTCGAGCAACGGCCTCATCACGGGGTTCGGTGACACCTACAACGCGACCCTGCACCTCGGGGCCACCGCCTGGTATCTCCTGGCCGCCCAGGGCGCTAACCCGCTCCGCCTCTGACACCCCGATGGAGCGCAGGATCCCGGCGCCTCGTCCGCAGGCACCACCCGTCGGCGCCCCCCTCACTGGCGTCGGCAGAACCACCTCACGACTGAGTAGCCGGCCCATCGATGGTCATCGAGCGGCTCGACGCCAAGCGACGATCATGCCGGGCAGCCTGGTCAGCACGACGACTCCCGCCGCGAAGCAGAAGGTGAAGACGTAGGGGCTCGGCGACGGGGCCCTCATGGTCGCGGCAATGGAGGGTTCCAGCGCCACGAGGGGCACGTACACAAGTGCACTGATCAACCCCCGAAGCCACGAGAGGCTCTGGGCACAGAAGATCGCGTCGACAGCCCAGAACCCCAGGAAGACGATCAGCCACCCCACGACGATCGCCAGGATGAGTCCACCGCCGACAGTCGAATGGCTGATCAGGTAGGCCGCGAGGGCGACGGGCCAGAGCCCGAGAATGCCCAGAGCACCCGCGATGAGAGCCTGCGGCAGGGCGGAGAGTGCGCTTCTCCGGAACGGTGTCCGTCGGGAATCGACGGACGGCTCCGGGGACGAGCTCACGAGAGGGGACCCATCATCTGCGTGATGATCATCAGGTGCTCGCGAGTCTTCACCCGGTCCAGGTGCTGCACGTCTTTCGGGCCCCCGAGGGCCAGCAGCGGAACGTGGCCGAAGATCGTGTCGGCGTCGACGGGGCCGAGTTTCGCCACGGCGTCACGGTACAGAGGCTGATCCAACCTCGTATCGAGAAACGTCTCATCAGCGAGCCAGCGCGGAAGAAGGGAGAACTTGCTCGAGACGAGCTCGTGGGTTCCCTGGCGAAAGTTCAGGAGGCCGAACGACTGCTCGGCGGTGTCCCAGATGATGACGTCACCGAATGCACTCTGGAAGATCGGCACCGCAGTCGCGATCCCTGTGTAGGAGGACGAGATCACGACCGAGCAGTCATAGGGGTCGACGACCCTGATCAGCCCGTCAGCGAGGGTGCCGGTTCCTGCCTGCCAGAGAGCGGCAACCTCCGGCGGCACCCGTGAGGAGAATCCCTCGATGACCGCCTTGGGCACACTACCCGTCTTCACGAATCCCTCGAACGGGGAATCGACTTGCTTCTTGCGACCGAACACATGTCCTCCTTCTCATATCAGAGGGGCACGTGTTGGTCCCCCCGGGGATGGAACGAGGCCGCTGACTCACTAGCGCCGCTGAGACCGTGACCCCCACCCCAAGAGCCACACTGCAGTCTGCCTACCAGCTTGTCCGGTTTCCTGACTATGTCAAAGTCGTCCGGCCCCGCCCGAACGGATGAAGTCGACGCCGACTGACGTCGCTTGTCTGTGCCCACAACCGAGGGGCCTTCTGTGCGGAAGAGCTGGGGAGGGTCAACGTCGTCTACGACGTCAGCGGTCTTGAGCCAGCGTTAGAGGCACGACTCCGAGATCCCGATGTCTCTCGCGATTGGGCTGATCGGGGATTCGCCCCGCCGAGCGACTGCGACGACGTCGCGACAAACCCTTTTCACCATCATCCTGGTCGGAGGGGGTCCTGTTCTTCCACGCCCATGGACTGGAACCTCTGACGAGCGCCTTGCGTCTGGAGGAAGTGCGTCACTGACACCCGGGTGTACTCCAGTGCCGCACAGGCCAGCTGATTTGGCAGCGCCGTCGCGGTAGTTTCGCTTGGCGGTGCCCTGTGACTCTTTCTTAGAGTCATCATGCAAGCATCTTGATCAGCTCGAGATCCCGAGACCTGGTCGGGAGCGGCCGCTGACAACTGGGCGTGGACCCTGTAGCGCTTCTGCCCCGTGTCAGTTCCAGAGTGCTGATGGCCCTGCCGTCACTTGGCCATACGGGGGAAGAGTTTCTCGGCGGCAGACCGGTGCACCTCGCCCAGCCTGTCGGATCCTGGTCCGTCGTAGGTGTCGATGAAGTTGTCGAAGCGGGCGCTCCACTTCGGGTCTGCGTAGGGGTAGTCGCTGCCGTAGAGGACATGGCCCGGTTCCGCGAACGCTAGCAACGCTGGCAAGGACGTGGGGGTTGAGGACAGGGCGGTGTCGAAGTAGAACTTCCGTAGGCCCGCCTGGATGCTCTCCGGAGTGGTGCCGGGGTTGAACATCGCTGCGGCGCTGAATCGTTCCGCTGCGTAGGGCAGGAAGCCGCCGGCGTGCGACAGGATCACGCGCAGTTCCGGATGCCGGTCAAACACCCCGTGGGCAACGAGGTCTACGGCGGTGCGTGTGGTGTCGAATGGGAAGTCGACCAGGGCCGTGGGCAGTCCGGGGAGCTGCGCCATCCGGGGTGCGGTGGGATGCACGAAGACGACGGCCGAGCGTGCGGCGAGTTCCGTCCACAGTGGTTCGTAGGCGGGATCGCCGAGGTAGCGTCCGTTGGCGTTGGATAGGAGGAGTACGCCGTCAGCGTGGAGTTCGTCGAGTGCTCGCACGGCTTCGGCGATGGCTCCGTCGAAATCCGGGAGCGGCAGCACGGCGAAGTGCCCGAACCGATCCGGGTGTGCCCTGACCAGCTCGGCCTGGTAGTCGTTCAGTTCGCGGGCGAGCTCGCGGGCCGCGGCGTCATCGCCGAAGTGCACGCCTGGTGCGCTGATCGACAGGATCCCGGTCTCGATGCCCGCCTCGTCCATCATCCTGATCGCCGCTTGGGGGTCCCATTCGGGCATGAGCCACCCGCCGATGGCCCGGGGGCCCTGTCTCGGTGTCGTCCCGCCGCTGGTGTCCCAGGGGTTCCATTGCGCGGACCCGCCTTCGACCGCCTGCGCCCCGGTCCCGGCTGCACTGCTCATTGCCCGATCTCCTGCCGTCGCTAGTGCGTCGAAGTAGCGGGGTGGGAGCAGGTGCTGGTGAACGTCGATTCTGCCTGGCATGGTGCCGACCTCCTGTTGTGTCATGACTGCTGTCTACGGGGGTGAAAAGGGATTGCCTGGCTTGCTAAGGCGTGACCTCGGCGGGATTGCCGAGAGCGGCGTGGTCGGCGTAGGACGCCGGTGACGCAGTTGCCACTAGGAAGTCCTCGTTGCGGTGGCCCGCGCCCTTCAGGCGAGCGGCCGCCTCTTTTCTGCTGCGGATGAGCATCGCGATCAGGGTGAGCAGGATGCCGGCCACAGCCCAGATCGCTAGCCGGATGATCGGGCCGGAGATGGCGGCACCGTCGAAGTACTGAACCGAGCGCAGTAGGTCGAGAGAGTCCCCTTGCGGGAACACGTAGTACAGGGCTTGGAAGAAGTCGTTGAGAAGGTGGATACCAAGGGGCCCGCCAGAAGACGTGTTGCCGAGGATCACCAGCGCGAGCGTCGTGAGGAGTGCCGCAAGAGTTCCGCCCAGTGCGGCGACGCCGGTCACTGCTCCCCCGATGGCGAGCCCCGTGAGCCAGAGCGCCGCGAAAACGGCGCCGGGATTGACGGTCACCGCACCGAGGGCGGTGTCGATCCAGAGGGTGATCAACCCGGCCAGGGCACCCGTGTAGAGGACGAGGACGATGCTGCGCTCGACGAACCTCGACGAGGTGTCGACGGTTCCGAGGATACGGCCGAAAACCGTTGCGCCCAGCGCCGCGCCGAGTCCGGCAAACAGGATCGCGTAGAACTCGATGGATCCGACGGGGTCCTTCTTTGGCAGGGGTGCAAGGTCGGTGGTCGTGCTCGTGGTCTTCAATTGCTGGGCGATGGAGTCGCCGATGCCGGAGACCGCCTGACCGAGGCCACGACCCGCACCACTGGCAATGTAGGTGGTGACGACGGCGTCCTTTCCGGCTGCGGGAAGGACGACAGCGCCGTCCACTTCGCGGTCGAGCACGGCACCTCGCGCCTTCGCCTCGGACGACACGACCGTGAGATCAAGTGCCCCCTGCTGCTCTAGAGCCACGATCGTGTCCGCATTGCCGGCGACGGCGAGGTGCACATTGTTGGGTGTCGGATTTCCGAAGGCGCTCGAGTAGCTGGTCAGCATCGCCATAGCGAAAAGCAGGATCCCGATGGCCCCCAGGATCAGGTTGCGGTAGCGGTGCTGGGATCCCGGCCCCTCGGACGTCAGAGCGCCGCCTGCCACCGCCGCTTCGAACTCCGGGTGCTGCGGAGTGTCTTCCCGTCGTGGTGCCGACTCGGTTACGTGCGTCATCTTGTCCTTTACAATCGTCCAATAGTGGACAAATGTACATCAGACGTTGGAGTCTGACAAGATGGATCCATGTCCCAGGGAACGAGCACGCTGCCACCGGAAGGGCACCGGGTGGACCCGCGTGTCACCCGAACCCGCGCCGCCCTCATCCGGGCTTTGACGACACTGGTGTCCGAGTCCCCGAAAGGCGAGGTGATCTCGATGAGTGCGGTCGCGCAACGAGCTCGCCTGAGTCGGCAGGCGCTGCACAACCACTACAGCAATGTCGGCGACCTCGCGACGGATGTCTGGATCAGTCGGCTGCTCGAGGGCTGGCTTCCCCTCGATGAGAGCGCAGCCAATCTTGTCGAGGCCCTCACGCGCGCCGTGCAGGAGCGCGGAATCGAGCCGCTGCTTGCCGCCGGACGTGCTGATCGCGACTTCTTCGACAAACTCCGCGCCATCCCCCGTGGCGAGCGGGTCGCCGAGGTTCTTGCCGCAGCGGTCACCACGTGGTTGACGGATGCGGATCGTGGCTCCGATCGACCGAAGATTGCGCTCACGGGCGACGCCCGGACCTTCACTATCGGCGGCATGGTGGCGTTGGTCTCGACGTGGCAGATGGCCGAGAACCCGCCGGACATCACCGAACAGGTAGCGACTCTTCGCGCATTCGCGGCCGCGGCGGCCGCGGCTACCGTCGGCTGAGTCGGGCGGACACCGGTAAGCCCCAACGCTTGGCGCAGCCCGCCCGGAGCCTGAAGCGCCGGACGGGAAACACGCTAGGCGTCGTAAGCGACGTAGTGCAGTTCGGCGTCCTTTCGCTCCTCGTAGAGCTTCACGTACGATTGCGCGATGACGGCGGGCTCGGCGTCCGGGCGGCCGCCACCGATGAGAGCGGTGATCGCGACGAAGCCGACGTACACCCCCTTGTCAGCCAGTGCCTGGTTGAGATTCAGCGTCCAATTCCGGAGTCCAGCCGCGGCGATGTTCACGTTCCCGCGAACCGGTGTCTGAGACAGCGCCCCGCCACCCGTCGTCACGAGAACGGTTCCGGAACCGGCCGAGATCATCTCAGGCAACGCGGCACCGATGGCGGTGACGGCACCGCCCAGGTAGAAATCGATCTGCGGCTGCAGATTCTCCATCGTCACATTCAGAGCATCGACTGACTCGAGAGTGTGGTCTGCTGGCGAGAACTCGAGGACGTCGATGGGACCCAGTTCTGCCCGGATCGACTCGATGGCATTCTTGAGCGTCTCGGGCTCGCGCACATCCGCGGTGAAACCACGAGCGCGTATGCCCTCGCTGCCAAGGTTCTCTGCAAGTGCGTCGAGCTTGGACTGGTCGCGGGCAACGAGGGCGACATCGAAGCCCTTCTGCCCGAAAGCGCGAGCGATCTCGAGGCCGAGGCCGGGGCCGGCTCCGATGATGGTGATCAGGGGCATGATGCATCCTTTCGTAGCCCACCGCGGGGCCGGGCGTTCTGAAGCGGTAAGTTGAGGTGGTCCTCACGTGCGCTCAGCATATGTTGAGGTTGCCCTCAATTTCTACTGGAGTTGCTGTGAGCACTACGCCCCGCCTGCGTCGAGACGCTCAGGCGAACCTCGACAAGCTTCGAGCGGCCGCCATAACGGTATTCTCGCGGCGGGGTCTTTCGGCCCCACTTGAGGACATCGCTCGGGAGGCCGGCGTCAGCATCGGGACGCTCTACAACCGCGTGGGTTCCCGGGAGGAGCTCATCGACGCCGTCGTCCCGGACATCGCCGGCGCGAAACTCCGGACACTCCGGGAACGGACACTGGCTCAGGAGTCTTCTCGGGCGCAGCTGGAGACGTTCATCGCCGAGATGATCGACCTGCAGCTCAGCGACCCGGCCATGAATGACGCGATGCTACGGCGCTACCCCGACGCCGTTCTCCTCATCAACGCCTGCGAACGGTCCATGGCGCTCGGGGCGGAACTCGTCGAGAACGCCCACGGCGCCGGCGTGCTCTCGAAGGAATTCACCTCCGACGACCTCCTGACCGTGCTGTGGCTGGCTGCCCTGGCCAGCCACGATCCTGCCGCTCCGGACGGCTGGCGCCGCGTCATCGAGCGCAGCGTCTCCGCTGCGTGGATCGCAGAGGCCTGACGCCGTACGGCCTCTCCTCGGAGCGGGTCACGGCAGGATGTCGAGCACGCGATCGACGGCGCGTGCCACGACGTCCTCCGGCGCATCCTCGCTCGTCAGAGCCCACCACGTCAGGGCAGAGCTCGCCGCCGCAGCCAGCGCACTGGCGATAACGGTCGCGTCGAGGCCGTCGGAGGGAGCAGGTTCCCGACTCCTGATGAACGCCGTGATGCCTCTCGTGAGTTTTGCCACGCGCCGGGCTCCCTCGCCCGCGACTTCCGGGTTCGCAGCGATCACGCGGAGTCGGTGTCGCGTCACCTCGAGGGAACTCGCGGGGAAGGCCGCGGCCTCCTGGTACGCCGTAGCCAGTGCAGACGACACTGATACGCCGGCCGGGCTGTTGTCGAGAGACTCCTGGAGTCGACCTGCGAACTCGTCGAGCCCTCCCCACAGCAACGACGCCTTCGTCGGGAACAGCCGGAAGAGGTACCGGCGACTCACCGTCGCTGCTGACGCCACGTCCTCCATCGAGACACCGTCATAGCCGAGGTCGTCGAAGAGACGAAGCGCGGTGAGGGATACCGCTTCAGGATCGATAGTCCGGGGTCGCCCGACTCGGTTCTCACGCATCTCTACCCCTTTTGTGCACTCAGTGCTACAACTGTTCTTGCGCCGAGTCGGCGCGTCTCATCGAGGAGAAGTCATGACCACGACCACTGCCGGACGTTTCGCCGGCAAGACCATCATCGTCACCGGCGCCGGATCCGGCATTGGGCGCGCCACGGCCACCCGGATCGCCCACGAGGGAGGCCGAGTGATCGCCACCGACGTCGTCGTCGACCGCCTCTCCGCCCTGACCGAAGAACTGAGGGACTTCGACGTCGTCACCGTGCCCGGGGACGTGTCCCTCCCGGAGACCATCGAAGCGATCGTCGGCGCGGGAGGCGGCACAATCGACGGCCTCGCAAACGTCGCCGGGATCATGGACGCATTCCTCCCTCCGAGCGAAGTCGACGATGCAACCTGGGACCGCGTCTTCAGCGTCAACGTGACCGGACCAATGCGGCTCACCCGAGCCGTGCTGCCTCTCATGATCGAAGCAGGTGCCGGCGCCATCGTGAACGTCGCATCGGAAGCGTCACTTCGTGCGTCGGCATCCGGGGCTGCTTACACGGCGTCGAAGCACGCCATCGCAGGATTCACCAAGAGCGTCGCCTTCTTTCACGGCCCCCAGGGAATCCGGGCGAACGCCGTCGCCCCTGGAGCTGTGGCGACCAATATCGAAGCACCGATGAAGAGCGACTACGCGGCCTCTCGGGTGGGTCCGATCATGCAGGCGATCCTGCCGCCCACTGCGCAGCCGGAACAGCTGGCCGCTGCGATCGCCTGGCTCCTCAGCGACGACTCCGCGAATGTCAACGGCGTCGTGCTGCCGAGCGATGGCGGCTGGTCCACAATCTGACAAGAATGCGGGTGGGCTACGAGCGGCACGCTTGGGTGCTGCGCCGCCCGCGATGGAACGTCGGGGGCGGTTTCGGCAAGAACCATCGTGTTCATCTAATCGAATCGGCAGGCCAGTTCGATGTCATTTTTCGGCTCCCGCGAGGGCACCCTTCACAAAGTACTTCTGCAGGAACAGATAGGCGATGAGGATTGGTGCGAGGCCTATGAGGGCGGCGGCGGCGGCGGCACCGATGTTCGTCCCTTGGCTGGAGAAGAACACTGCCACCGCTGGTGCGAGGGTGCGCATGGGTGTGCTGCTGCTGATGTAGGAGCTCATAGCGAACTCGTTCCACACGTTTGTCGCTGTGAGGATCGTCACGGTGGCAAGCACCGGCTTCATCGAAGGTAAGACGATCTGCACGAAGGTTCGAATCGTCCCTGCGCCGTCCATGGCGGCTGCTTCCTCGAGGGAGATCGGCAGGGTTCGCATGAACTGGGTGAAGAGGAACACGGCTAGCGGAAGCTGCAGGGTCGTCAGGACGAGGATGAGTCCACCGAACGTGTTCAGAAGCCCAAGCCGGGACAGCATTGTGTAAAGGGGTACGAGGATGCTGAGCGGTGGAACGATCAGCATGCCTAAAAGTGCTAGCGAGACGACTCGGTTCAGACGAGTCAAGCGGCGCGCGAGGGGGTAGGCCGCCATGGCGCCGACGAGGCACACGAGGAACGTGCTGACCGCTGTGACGAGGAGGCTGTTCTCCAGCGCCCAGTCGAGGTGGCCGACCGAGAATGCCGTTGAGAAGTTCGAGAGCGTGGCTCCGGAAAACGGCGGCACCCAGAGGGAGCTGGTGTCCGTGACAGGTTTGAGCGCAGTGGTGACAGCGAGGTAGAACGGGGTGATCTGCACCAGCGCCACGATCGCCAGGAACACGGCTTTGCCGACGTTCGCTGCCTTCCGAGGACGCCGACCTCGCAGAGGAGCAGTCTGTGTTGACATCAGGCGGTCACATCCGTTCGGCTCATCCGGCGGACGAGGAACACCGACACGATCGCGATGATGACAAAGAGGGCAACACCCATCGCCGATGCATATCCCGCCGCCTGCTGACCGAAGTAGGTGCGGCCGATGAGCGTCGATACCGAGTTCGATGCGTAGCCTGGCCCTCCACCGGTGAGAACCTGGATGACGTCGAACAGCTTCAGACCGCCGATCAGGTTGATGATGACGCTCGACACGAACGCCGGTTGGAGTAGCGGGATCGTGATGGAGCGGAGCAGGGCCCAGCCGGAAGCGCCGTCGAGGGACGCCGCTTCGTACACGTCGGGGCTGATGCCCTGCAAGCCGGCGAGGTAGATGACCATGGAGATTCCGACGAACTGCAGCGTGTTCACCAGGATGATGATCGCGATGGCGCCCGGTCCGCTGCTCAGCCATGCGATGGGGCCGACACCCAAGCCGCCCACGACGTCGTTCAAGGCGCCTCGGTTGTACTGGAACACCAGGTAATACATCAAGCCCATCACCACGGGTGACACGAGCACCGGAAGGTAGACGATCGACCGCGCAACCGCAGGCATCCGTCCCCGTCCGTCGAGTGCGACGGCGAGGGCGAGTCCGAGGACCTGTTGAAGCAGCGTGCAGCCGAACCCGAACAGAAGCGTGTTGAGGAGCGCCGTGTGGAAGGTCGCGTCGGTGAAGAGTTGGGCGAAGTTCGCGATTCCTACGAATGCTTTGGTGGGTGAGTAGCCGTCCCAGTTGGTGAAGGCCAATCCGATGCCCTGGATCAGGGGCACGAACACGAAGATGACGAGGAGCGCCGCGGCGGGGAGGTACATGAGGTTCATGGCCCAGCCACGACGCGATGGCCGTGGGGATCGCTTCTGGATCGGCGGGAGGGTGGCGCTGGGCTGAGCCCGTGGCGGCAATATGTCGGTGACGTTGTTCACGATGATTCCTGAGACTCGTGCACGTCGGGGGCGGCGGCCGCCCCCGACGTGCTGGCGGTTACTTCTGGCCGTAGAGGGTCTTGTACTGGCGACCCATCTGGGTGGAAGCGGCTTGGACGGTGCTCTGCCCGGTGATCACTGAATCCGTGACCGCGATGAGGGTGTCCCATGAACCGTTGGGCAGATAAACGCGATCGAAATACGGCTGCACGGCGGTCGTTCCCGGCGTGACGTACTTGTTGAAGCTGTCTGCAAGAGAGCCGAAATCCACCTTGACGGTGGTCAGTCCCGGGGCGGACGCGGTCGATTCCGCGAGTGCGGCGGCGTTCTTCTGTTCCGCGAGGAAGTCGAGGAACTTCAACGCCTCCTTCTGGTGGGCGCTCGTCTTCGACACGCCGAACGAGTCCACTCCTTCGCCACCGACCAGGTAAGGCTTCTCGTCGCCGGTAGTCGGGAGCGGGATGAACCCGAGGTTCGCGTTCGGGTTGATCGTCAGCGCCTGGCTCAGGAGGACCGTTTGGAACAGTTCGAAGCCGGTGGTTCCACCGGCGAGTGCCCGTGCCATGTCGTCGGTTGACGCGGAGGAGTAGTCCTTGTTGAACCATCCGGCTGTCCGCCACTGCTGTACACGGTCGAGCATCTGCTCAAAGGGGGCCGAGACGAACGTCCCGTCCTTCATTTTCTGTCCCTGGGCGGTGTCGTATGTCTGCGCGGCGAGGTAGTCGCCCATGTGGCCTGCCGGGCCCTGATCTTTGCCGCTGGAGTAGATCGCGGTGGTGCCGGTGGCTTTGACCTTCGCGGCGGCGGCGTCGAACGCATCCCAGGTCGTCAGGGACGACGGGTCGACACCGGCTTTGCTGAGGACGTCCTTGTTGTACAGGATCCCAGCGGTGTCGGTTTCGCCAGGGAAGGCGAAGATTTCGCCGTTACTGTCGCGCATTGCGGAGTCGAGTGCCGGGTTGACGTTCTTCGCCCACGACTGGTCGGTCAGGGGGGTGAGGAACTTGCTGTAGCGCAGCAGCGACCAGCCGTGTGTCGAGAAGAGGTCGGGGACTGTGTTGGCCGCGAGTTTGACCTTCATGTCGTTCTCGTAGTTCGTCGATTCGGCGGTGAGCTGAATCTTGTCGCCGGTCTTCTTTTCGAAGTCATCGACGATCTTGGTCATGACCTTGTACTGCGGAGTGTCGGCGCCCATGTTGAAGAAAAACTGCATGGTGTCGCTGTCGGTGCCGGCGCCGGCGCGGCTGCAGCCGCTGGCGGTGAGGACGAGAGCCATCGCGCCGATCGCGGCGACGATCGTCCGTCTTTTCGAGAGTTGAAGCTTCATTGCTTGCCTTCTTTCGGGTATTCGTGATGAGGGTTGTGGTGCAGGAGGGAATGGGTCAGTCGGAGGTGACCTCAAAGACCCGAGCGGAGAGACCCGGTGTCGATGGGGCGAGCGTGATGTGGCCGTCGTCTCGTACTGAGGCTGTCCACGGCGCTGCTTTTGCCGGGAACACCTGGCGGAGCGAAGCTGGTGTCGCGCCGGCGCCGAGGTCAAGAGCGAGGGGCTCGATGGTCGATTCGCTGCGGTGCCAGACATAGAGAAGCGACCGGCCCGCGCCTCGTAGCCGGAGTGACAACGACGGCGCTTCCCAGTCCGGGTAGCCGCTCGGCCATTCAGGGACGGCATCAGCGATGTGGGTCCGTGTGGATTTGAACACCCGGACCGCTTCTCGGACGAGGTCGAACTGTGCATCGTTCATTTGGTTGATGAACCCGGACAGGTAAAGCCGCCCGGATAATCCCGTCACCATGGTGAATGCGATCTCGTCATCGCTCATCCACGGTTGCGGGTAGGCCCAGTTGCCGGCCTGTTCCGGCAGCATCTGCATCGGCGCCGAGGCCGCGATAGGCGGGTACAGGCGGAGGTCTTGCTGGTCGGATGTTGACTGCAGGTCAAACGCCTCCAGCATCCCGAAGTCCGAGCGCATGGCACCGGAGCTGCAGTTCTCGAATACCACATCCGGGTGGCGGGCACGAAGGGCGGTGAACCAGCCCAGGTGCGCCCGGTTGTGCGCCAGGAGTCCGGCCCCGGGAGAGAAGGCGTCGAGGTCCGTTCCGGCGCCGGGCATCACGTTGTAGTCCAGCTTGAAGAACTGCACGCCGAAGTCGGAGATGAGCCGGTCGAAGGTTCGATCAAGGTGCTCTCGGGCCGCCTCGCTCCGCAGATCGAGGAAGTAGCGGTCGTGCTCCCGGACACGGATCCCGTGTCGCTGCATGAACGCCTCGGCGGGGAGGCTTTCAGCGAGGGGGCTGCGGACGCCGACAACCTCGGGCTCGACCCAGATGCCGACCTTCATCCCGTGTGCGCGGATCGCTTCGACGACTTCAGCCAGACCGCCGGGGAACCGTCGCGCCGAGGGAAGCCACTCGCCGACGCTCGGCCACCAGTCCCCTTCTTCGCTGTCGTCGTACCAGCCGGCATCGATGCAGAAGCACTCCGCCCCGACCGCTGCAGCGGCGTCGATGAGCGGGAGCAGCCGCACAGTCGTGGGATCGCCGAGGATGGTGTTCATGAAGTCGTTGAAAACCAGGAGCGAGGAGGTGTCTGCGCGTTGCGCTCGCCGGATCCAGCGACGGTGCCTTGTCAGTTCGGCCACGGCGCTTGCCGCGCCGGCGTCGCCGATCGTGAACGACGCGGGCACAGACTCGAACGACGCCCCGGGGACGAGTTCTTCAGCCCAGTGGTGATGCAGGTCGGTCGGCCCGAGGAGGACAAGCGCCAGAGCGTCTTCGTCTTCCCTCTGGTTGTCGAGCTCCCAGCGCCAACCGCCGTTGTGCTCGAGCTGCCATGCGATCGCACGACCAGATCGTGGGTGTTCAAGCACCCCCGTAGGTAGTGCGCGAGCGGTCGTCCAGGTCGACGTTCCCGTGGCTGCCGTGTATCCGCGACCTGGCTGGTGATTGACCGCGGAGTGGAAGTCCCCGAGGCCGGACTGTGACCAGGCCTTCGTGATCGTCCATCGGTTCTCGGCGAGCTGTTCGCCGGATCCTGAGTGGAGGAATGCGTCGTGCGGGTCGTCGCCGTGACTGACGAGCGCGCCGATCGCGATGGTCGACAGGGCCTCGAGCACGACTGGCACGATGCCGTCGTTGCGGACCGACGTACGGACACGGGCGCCGGCAATCTCGGGTGACGCCGTGAACGTGACCGTCACGACAAGACCTGTCTTCTCATCGCGCTGTTCGATGTCCAAGCCCGCGACACCGTCGGTCGTCCATTCGCGGACATCGGTCAGACGAAGACGTGCACCCACGCCCGTGTGCGTGAACCGAGTCGTGTTCCGGGCGCGGCCGTCTCCAGTGATCATGGCTTCGACTAGCGGCTGTGTCGCTTCGGTGACAACGCGCTCGGGTCCCGCGTTGAGGCCGACGATCCGGACCGGGTGGTCGCCCGAACCAAAAGACACGGTCAGTGCGCCTGCATGCCAGTCGAAGACTCGTCCGGTGGGTGTCACGACTCCAGTGACCGACGATGGTTCCTGAGTGGCCAAGACGGTTTCCGCGCTCAAACGAGGCTCCCTTGCGCTCTGCGTTGCTTGAAGCCTCCATGAAAACGTTGATCATGAAAGCGTTGATCACGACACTAGGCGTCTCCCGTCAAACGTGCAAGCCAGCTATCTAGGCCAGCGGTGAGCTGGTGCTCTCGCGGTTGAGAAGCATGCTGCCCGGCCGGTCGCTCGGGTTTGCTTCGGAGTCCGGGTTGATGAGGAGCTCGAGAGCGGCCCTTCCTGCCCATCCCCAGTCGAGTCGGTAGGTGGTCAGGCTCGGCACCCAGCTCGAAGCGAGGGGGTGGTCGTCGAGCCCCGCGACACTGACGTCCTGGGGCACTCGACGTCCGGCATCGTGCAGGCTCCGCATGACCGCGAATGCGATCTCGTCGTTCGGGCAGAAGATCGCCGAGACGCCGGCATCCGCGGCGAGCTCGGCTCCAGCGCGAAGCGCAGACTCGACCGTCCAGTCAGACACAGCTGGTTCCGGCTGAGCGACTCCGCGTGCAGCCAGCGCCTCCCGCCATCCCAGCTCGCGGGGGTGCGAACGACCACCATAGTAGGGAACAGAGACGTAGTGGACAGTGCGGTGACCGAGGTCGAGGAGATGGTCCACGACCGCGCGCGCTGCGGCGCGGTCATCGACCAGGACGTGAGCTACGTCGGCATCGGTGTCAGCGCCGTTCGTCACCGTCGCAATCGGTATCGCGCCAAGCTTTGAGTGCAGCTGGATCGTGTTGTAGGAGTTGTAGTCCAAGACCACGACGCCGAGGATCGGCTGGGACAACAAAACGTCCACTGCGGCTGACACTCCTTCGATGTCGGCCGGATCGAGGATGGCGATAGCGACGACATATCCGCTCGCCCTGGCCCGGTCCTCGATTTCGGTCAGCATGCGCGAGCGGCCGTAAGCAGCAGTATCCGGTGCGATAACGCCCACGATCGGCTGCTGACCATGTACCAGGGCGCGTGCCGCACCGTTGGGGCGGTAACCCAGTTCGTCCATGGCGGCTCGGACTTTTGCCGTCGTCAGGTCGCTCACCGGTGTCGATCCGGTCATCACCCGCGACACCGTCGGTAGGGAGACGCCGGCGACACGGGCCACATCAGAGATCGTCGGAGGTCTTCGTCGATCTAGAGGCACAGTTCAGAACCGTATGCGATCGGAGCTCACCCGGCAACGCGAGGGAGGCTGGGGTGCAGCGGGAGGCCGAAGGTATTGCCTGCTACCTGCCGTGTCGCGTGGGTGACACTCCGGTCTTTTCACTTAGGGGACGACGGCCTACTTGTCGCAAGGGACACTCGACGAATGTTCTGATCGGATAATCATCGGGTGAGTGCACGCGAAGAACTCCGGTCGTTCCTGAAATCCCGCCGCGCCTCCATCGAGCCCGCTCAGGTTGGCTTCTCAACGTCGTCAAGCCGACGCGTGGCGGGCCTTCGTCGCGAGGAGGTCGCCGTCCGCGCCAATGTGAGCGTCGACTACTACACGCAACTGGAGCAGGGGCGGCAGATCACCCCGTCGCCTGTTGTCCTCGCTGCGATCTCCGACGCTCTCCTCCTCGACGAAGCCCAGCGCGACTATCTCCGACGGCTAACGTCGGAGGCCCACGATCCGCGTACCTGGGGGCCTGCGCCTGTCCCTGATGGCTTGGTGACTCTCCTCGGCGGCTTGCGTAACCAGGGCGCCTTCATCGTCGACCACCGCATGCAGGTGCTGGCCGCGAATCGGATCGCCGACAAGCTGATGGGCGGGTGGATCGCTGCGGGCAAGCACGACGGCAACCTGGCCACGTACGTGTTCCAGGACGAGTCCGCCCGGTCCACCCACCCCGATTGGGACGAAGTCGCCTCGAGTATGGTCGCGACCCTGCGCTTCGGCGCGGCCCGATGGTCGGATGACCTCATTCTGACCTCCGTCGTCGCCGAACTGGCCCACACACCCGACTTCGCCGAACTCTGGGACCGGCACGAAGTCGAGGCGAACACGTCCGGCTCGAAGCCCTTCCGTCTCGACGAAGACACTCTGGAAGTCGACTACGAGGTGCTCGTCGTCCCGACCGACGCTGAAGCCCGACTCACCATCTACAGCGCACAGCACGGGTCGTCCGCCGCCGCGTTCTTCTCCAAGGTCGATGACGCGTGGGCCCGTCCATCCTCCGGCCCGGATCCCTGGGTGGTGCTGACGGCACCCCGCTCCGGTGCCACCTTCTAAAGACAAGCCGTGACCCTCACGCTGGTGACATGAACGACTCCTCCCCGACCCCCACCCGAACTGCGATCGTCACCGGCGCCTCGAGCGGCATCTGCGCTGCGACCGCGCGGCGCCTCGCATCGGCCAGTTTCACAGTAACCCTCGTCGCCCGCCGCAGCGACCGCCTCGAAGCCCTCGCACAAGACATCCGCGCCGAGGGTGGGAGCGCCACCGTCATCGCCGCAGATCTTGCGAACGCCAGCTCTGCGCTGACCGTCGTCGAGCAGGCCACCCGAGAATCGGGTCGCCTAGACGCTGTCGTCAACGCCGCCGGCGTCATGCTGATCGGCTCCAGCGTGGAGCAGGACCCGACCGAGTGGGAACGCATGATCGACGTGAACCTTCGCGGACTCCTGCACCTGACCAAGGCGGCGCTGCCTTCCCTTCTGAAGACCGCGAAGAAATATGACGTCGCCACGGACGTGGTCAACATCAGCTCTGTCGCAGGCCGAGTCGTCGCCCCGATGACGGCCGTGTACACGGCGACGAAATTCGCGGTCACCGCCGCCACACAAGCGTGGCGGCAAGAGTTCGCCGGCACCGGTGTCCGATTCTCGGTGATCGAGCCCGGGTTCGTCGCAACAGAGCTCGGCTCCTTCCAGGAGGCGACCCGACAGTTGTACGACACGAGGAGCGCCGACCGCGAAATTCTGCGCGCCGACGACGTAGCGTCGGCCGTCGAATACGCCATCACAAGTCCCGCACGCGTCGCCGTCAACGAGATCGTCATCCGACCCGCCCACCAGGCGTAAAACGAATCGTTCAACCGATACTGGCGCCTGTCGAGAAGGCCTACTCGCCTTTGGTCACCGTGACGCCTGGAACCGAAAGAAGTGCACGACGGGGGTTCCTCTACCGGGCGGAGCTACATCCACAGACATAACGGCCGGGCTCGAGAGGGAGACCTCGTTTGGGTACCGGCACGAGCGCCTTCGACGACACGAAAGCCTGGAAAACGACATTTTGTTTTGGAAACCACACGACAGTTTCTGTGGCTTTGCAAGTCTCGACAACCTTCAAGAACATCCCGTGAAAAGGGTCTCGGATTCCTCGGACAGCGGCAGCCTCCGTCACGGGCTACCGTTTGCCACCTAGATTGTCGCGTTCCGCGGAAAGCGACAATCTAGGTGGCACTTCGACAAATTAGATGTCGGACGACACGCGACGCTACGCAGGCATATCCACGAACCGCGAGAACATCCCGTGGAACGCCACGGTGATCGTGTCTGTGGGGCCGTTGCGGTGCTTGGCCACGATGAAGTCGGCCTCGCCCTGGCGGGGGTTGTCTTTCTCGTAGGCCGACTCGCGGTGCAGCAGGATGACCATGTCGGCGTCCTGCTCAAGCGAGCCCGACTCGCGGAGGTCGCTGATCGCGGGCTTCTTGTCGGCGCGCTGCTCGGGGCCACGGTTGAGCTGCGAGAGGGCGATGACCGGAACCTGGAGCTCCTTGGCCATGAGCTTCAAGGCACGAGAGAACTCTGAGACCTCCTGCTGGCGGCTCTCGACCTTCTTGCCGGAGGTCATCAGCTGGAGGTAGTCGATGACGACGAGCTTGAGGCCCACCTGCTGCTTGAGACGGCGGCATTTGGCGCGGATCTCGACGAGGGTCATGTTGGGGGAGTCGTCGATGTAGAAGGGCGCGTCGTTGATGCGACCGCGCGTCTGGGCGATGGTGGTCCAGTCGCGGGCATCGACTGTTCCTTTGCGCATGTTCTGCAGCGGAACGCTGGACTCGGCCGACATGAGGCGCATGGCGATCTCGGACCGCCCCATCTCGAGCGAGAAGAACACGCTGGGCTCGTTGTGCTTGATCGAGGCCGCGCGGCACAGGTCGAGGGCGAGCGTCGACTTTCCGAGCGCTGGTCGGGCGGCGATGATGATGAGCTGACCCGGGTGCAGGCCGTTGGTGAGGGCGTCGAGCTGGGCGAAGCCGGTCGGTACGCCCGTCATCTGACCGTCGCGGCCGGCGGCGGCCTCGATCTCGTCGATGGCCGCGGTGACCGCGTCGGTCAGCGGGACGTAGTCTTCGGTCTGCACGCCGCCGGCGACGTTGTAGACCTCCGCCTGCGCGTTGTTGACGAGGTCGATGACCTCGCCCTCGCTGGCGTAGCCCATCTGCACGATGCGGGTGCCCGCCTCGACGAGGCGGCGCAGCACGGCCTTCTCGGCGACGATCGACGCGTAGTAGCCGGCGTTGGCGGCGGTCGGCACGAGGCTGGTGAGTGTGTGGAGGTACTCGGCGCCGCCCGCGCGGCTGAGCTCGCCGGCCTTGGTCAGCTCGTCGGTGACGGCGATGACGTCGGTGGGCTCGCCGTGCGAGTACAGGCCGAGCAGGGCGTTGAAGATGACCTCGTGCTTCGGCAGGTAGAAGTCGGCGGCGCGGACCGTCTCGATGACGTCGGCCGTGGCGTCTTTCGAGAGCAGCATGCCGCCGATGGTGCTCTGCTCGGCGAGGAGGTCGTGGGGCGGCGTGCGACGGTCGTAACCGGCTGAGCCGTAGCCCGGTGCGCTCGTTCCTGCGCCCGAGGACGAGTTGGAGGTGTACTGCGCCGAAGAGCCGCGGTCGCCCGATGCGTCGTTGGGGGCGAGTCCGAGATGGGCAATCGACACGGGGGCCTCCTGGCGGGTTCGGGGGAGCGGTTCTGGATGCTGCGTGCTCTTGGTCTACCGCCACCCTCCGACACCGTCGTCGGAGGGCTGGCAGCAACGCCGAGACCGGGTGAGAAAAGCGCGCGGGAACATCTCGGTGAGCACCCTTCGGGTGGTGCGTGAGCCGACGATTCCGCGCCTGGTTGAGGGCGCTGTCACACACTAGGGACTTGACCCCCGTCGCTCCAAACAGGCCTGTGGATAACGGTGTGGAGAATCTGGGAGAAACGCCGGGCCAACCTGGGGACAACTGTGGACAGTCCTGTGGAGAACAAAGTTTCTTTAGCCCGCACACGCCCTCTGACCAGGTGTTTCTCTTTCCACACCCACTGTGTGAAAAGTAACTTGAATCGAGGGTTGAAGGTTGATGATTCGTGACGCCCCTGTGCACAAAACGCTTGACACGGTGTCCCCCGAGCCGGTACGAGACAGCACTTCTGCGGACACGCGGTACCCCTTAAACGCCGATAGCGGCACATGCAAATGCATGCGCCGCTATCGAACGGGTGCTACTTGGCAGCGACCACCTGAAGGGCGATCGTGGCCACGACGTCTTCGCGCAGACGGATGGTGGCTTCGTGCTCACCGGTCAGCTTGATGGCGTTGGGGATCTCGACCTTGCGCTTGTCGATCGTGCCGACGCCCTGAGCCGAGACGGCAGCGGCGACATCGGCCGGCTTGACGGAGCCGAAGAGGCGCCCGCCCGTGCCGGTCTTGACGGGAAGCGTGATCTTGACGGCCTCGAGGCGGGCCTTCATGTCTTTCGCCTCCTCGATCGTCTTGAGCTCACGCGAAGCGCGGGCGGCCTTGATCGACTCGACCTGCTTCTCGCCACCGCGGGTCCACACGACACCGAATCCCTGGGGAACCAGGTAGTTGCGTGCGTAGCCGTTCTTGACGTCGACGACGTCGCCGGCCGAACCGAGGCCGGAGACCTCGTGGATGAGGATTACCTTAGACATTCGCTACTCCCTAGCGGATCAGCGGCCGGAGCCGGCGTAGGGGAGGAGCGCCATCTCACGGGCGTTCTTCACGGCACGGGCGATGAGGCGCTGCTCCTGGACGGAGACGCCGGTGATGCGGCGAGCACGGATCTTTCCGCGCTCGGAGATGAACTTGCGAAGGGTCGCGACGTCTTTGTAGTCGATGACGCCGACGCGGATCGCCTTCGCGGGAGCGGCGTTCTTGCCGCCCTTTCCGCGGAGGGGCTTGCGGCGGTCGCCGCTGCTCTTTCCAGCCATTGGATTCTGCTTTCAGTAATGAAGAAAATGAGAGATCAGGAGCGGGTGCCCCCGAACGACGAACTCAGAAAGGCGTCTCGTCGTTGTAGGTGCCGCCGCCGGGGGTGTTCCACACGTCGCCGGAGGAGCCGGAGCCGGACGAACCCGCTGAGCCCCCACCGGTCTGCGCGGGCTGACCCCACGGCTCGTCGGCCTGACCGCCGCCGTTGCCGCCGCCGACAGGCTGACGGCTCTGGCCGCCGCCGTTGCCGCCGAAGGATCCGCCGCCGTCGCGAGACGACGATGCGCGGGTCACCTGGGCGGTGGCGTAGCGGAGCGAGGGGCCGATCTCGTCGATCTCGAGCTCAATCGAAGTGCGCTTCTCGCCCTCTTTAGTCTCGTACGAGCGCTGCTTCAGGCGCCCCTGCGCCATGACGCGGGAGCCCTTCGTCAGCGAGGCGGCAACGTGCTCGGCGAACTCACGCCACACGCTGGCGCGCAGGAACAGCGCCTCGCCGTCCTTCCACTCGTTCGACGCGCGGTCGAACGTGCGGGGGGTCGACGCGATCGTGAAGTTCGCGACCGCGAGCCCGTTCTGCGTATAACGCAGCTCGGGGTCGGAGGTCAGGTTGCCCACGACGGTGATGACGGTTTCGCCGGCCACGGGCTACTCCGCGCTCGAAGCGGCGGGGGCAGCGGCGGCGGGAGCCTTCGCCGGAGCGGCAGCCTTGCGGGCGGCCTTCTCGTCGGCGAGCTTCTTGGCCTTGGCGACCATCTCGATGCCCTCTTCGGCGCGAAGGACCTTCGTGCGCAGAACGGCCTCCGAGAGACCGAGCTGACGGTCGAGCTCCTTGGTGGCGTCGGGGTTCGCGGTCAGGTTCACGACGGCGTAGATGCCCTCGTTCTTCTTCGCGATCTCGTAGGCCAGGCGACGACGGCCCCAGATGTCGACGTTGTCGATCGATCCACCGTCGTTGCGGATGACGTTGAGGAACTTGTCCAAGCTCGGAGCGACAGTGCGCTCATCGATCTCGGGGTCAAGGATCACCATCAATTCGTACTGATGCATGTCTAACCCACCTCCTTCGGACTTAACGGCCACAGTATTTCTGTGGCAGGAGGGTAGTGGCATCGTGCAGTGCAGTGACCGCGCAGGAACTGCGGCCACTCCAAGCAACCTTGACAGCCTACCGGGTCAGCGCTGCGTCCACCAGCCCAGCAGGCGCCGGGTGGCCTCCTCCTCGCCGAGGGGCCCCTCTTCCGTCCGCAGCTCGAGCAGGAACCGGTACGCCTCGCCGACCTCGCGCGACGGCTTGATGCCGAGGATCGACTGGATCTGGTCGCCGTCGAGGTCGGGACGCATCGAGTCGAGCTCCTCCTGCTCGCGCAGGACGGCGATGCGCTGCTCGAGGTCGTCGTAGGCGAACCCGAGCCGGTCGGCCTTGCGGCGGTTGCGCGTGGTGACATCGGCGCGCGTGAGCATGTGCAGGCGCTCCAGCTGGTCTCCGGCGTCGCGGACATAGCGGCGCACGGCCGAGTCGGTCCATTCGCCGTCGGTGTAGCCGAAGAAGCGGAGGTGCAGCTCGATCAGCCGGTAGACCGCGCCGATCGTGTCGTTGTCGAAGCGCAGGGCCTTTAGCCGCTTCTTCGCGAGCTTCGCGCCGACCACGTCGTGGTGGTGGAAGGTGACCACTCCGCCGGCCTCGAGCCGGCGCGTCGCCGGCTTGCCGATGTCGTGCAGCAGCGCGGCGATGCGCAGGGTCAGGTCAGGGGGAGTGCCCGGGTGGCGCTCCTTCTCATAGCCGATCGCCTGCTCGAGCACGGTGAGGCTGTGCTCGAAGACGTCCTTGTGGTGGTGGTGCTCGTCGCGCTCGAGCATCATGGCCGGCAGCTCCGGCAGGATCAGCGCAGCGATGCCGGTGTCGACCAGAAGCCGGACACCAGGAACGGGGTCGTCCGACCTCAGCAGCTTCGAGAGCTCGTCGTTGACGCGCTCCACCGACACGATCCCGAGCGTCCGGGCGCGATCGACCATGGCGGCGAACACGGCCTCCGACACGGTGAAGCCGAGCTGCGCCGTGAAGCGCGCCGCCCGCATCATCCGGAGCGGGTCGTCGCGGAAGCTGTCCTCCGGCGTCCCGGGCGTCTCAAGCGACTTCGCCAGCAGGTGCTCCACGCCCCCCGACGGATCGACGAGCACGCGCTCGGGCAGGCGGAGCGCCATCGCGTTCACGGTGAAGTCGCGCCGCACGAGGTCGCCCTCGAGCGAGGCGCCGAACTCGACCTCGGGCTTGCGGGTCTCGCCGTCGTAGACGTCGCTGCGGTAGGTGGTGATCTCGACGGTCTCGCCCTGGATGCGGGCGGCGATCGTGCCGAAGGCGCGGCCGACGTCCCAGGTGGCGTCCGAGATCGGCTCGACGATGGCGAGGATCTCATCGGGGAGGGCCGAGGTCGTGAAGTCGAAGTCGTTCACCGCTCGGCCGAGGAAGGCGTCGCGGACCGGACCGCCGACCAGGGCGAGCTCGTGGCCGGCAGCCTTGAAGGCTCGCGCCAGCCTGTCGACCGGCCCGGTCGAGGCGAGCGTGTCGAGTCTCTCGAGAGCTCCCGCGACAGATTCCATGACGGTCAAGCTTGCCACAGCGGGCCTCCCGCCGAGTTGTCCACAGGCCGGGCGCTTCGCCCAGTCTTCTCTGGACTCTTTCCCTAGACTCGCTAACGCCCTCATGAGAATCCTTTCCGCGCTCGCTGTCGCAGCCCTCGCCGTCGCCGCCCTCGGGGTCGGCCTGCCGGTCCTGCCTGCGACTGCCGCCGCGGCCGACGGAACCGTGACGGTGTCGGTGTCGCCTCGGGCGAGCGGGGTCATCCGCGACGGCGACGGCCTGAAGGCGACGGTGACCGTGCACAACGGCACCGACGCCGATCTCGACGCCGGCACCGCCCAGGTCTTCCTCGACCGGGCCACCTTCTCGAGCCGCGACCAGATCGACGCCTGGTTCGACCGCTCGGCGAGCGACACGAGCGACGCCCTCGGCTCGTTCATGACGAGCGTCGCGGTCCCCCCCATCGACGCCGGCGCCACCTCCTCGGCGGTCACGATCGACCTCTCCTCCGAGACGCTCTCCCTGAACGGCTACGACTGGGGGGCCAAGGCGTTCGGCGTCCGCTACAGCTCGGGCGGCGCCGCTCTCACCGAGGCGCACTCGAGCGTCGTCTGGTACCCGAACGACAGCTTCCAGGCGACCCGGCTGGCCGTGGCCGTGCCCCTCACCGTGCCCGAGTCGACCAGCGGCCTGATCTCGAGCGAGGCCCTGGCGAGCTACACGTCCGAGAACGGCGTTCTGACGCAGGAACTCGACGCCGTCCGCAACCGCGACGTCGCTATCGGCATCGACCCGATGATCCTCGCCTCCATCCGGATCCTCGGCAACGTCGCCCCGCCTTCGTCGATCACCTGGCTCCGCCGTCTAGAGACGGCGACGAACGAGACGTTCTCCCTCTCCTACGGCGACTCCGACATCTCGGCGATGCGCCAGGCCGGTGCCACGACGCTCCAGAAGCCGATCGACTTCACCGACGCGATCGCCGCCCAGGAGGCCGCCGAGCCCGACTCGTACGTCGCGACGGACGACACGACCGGCGCCGGCCAGACACCGCCTGCCGACGCGACCGCACCGGCGACGGAGGCCCCGACCGGGACGCCGACGTCGGTGCCCCCGACCTCGACCGTGCCGACGACGGAGTCGCTGCTCGCCTTTGCCTACACCGAGAGCGATGTGGCCTGGCCGCTGGAGGGGACGGTGGCGTCGGGCGACCTTCCGGTCTTCAAGTCGTCGGGCGTGAAGACCACGGTCCTGTCGAGCAGCAACGTCAGCACGTCGTCCGACACGACCGAGAACGCCGCCATCGACGTGTCCTCCTATAAGACCGTCGTCTCCGACGCCGAGATCTCGTCCATGATGCGCGACGCTGTCTCGGCCGGCAGCGTCTCGGAGTGGCGAAGCGACGTCGCCCAGCTGTCGGCCGAGCTGGCCACTCTCACCCACGAGCGCCCGAGCGACGCCCGCACGCTTTTCGCCACGCTCGGACGCAACTGGGCGACCACGGGGTCGCGCCTCGACGAGACGCTCGACGCCCTGGCCACGATGAACTGGGTCTCGACGGTGCGCTTCTCCGCGGCCGCCTCGGCATCGTCGAGCGACGCCACCCTCGCCGCCAAGAAGGCCTCCGCATCGCGCGTCTCGGCTCTCGAGCCGCTCGTGGAGGCCCAGGACGACCTGCAGAGGTTCTCCACCGCCCTCAAGACGCCGTCGACCGTGACCGCCAAGGAGCGCCTGCGGGTGCTCGCGCTCTCGGGTACGGCGTGGAGCGACAACCCGAGCGGTCTCGCTTCCGAGGTGGCGAAGGTCCGCACCCAGGTCGACCGCATCCGGAGCCAGATCGGCGTCGTCCAGAGCAGCGACGTGAACATCCTCGGCGACCGCTCCTCGCTGCCGATCTTCGTCCGCAACGACACCGCCTCGGCGGCGACCGTCTACCTGCGGGTGCAGCCGTCGAACTACTACCTCAGCGTCCAGCAGAAGGCCATCGCCGTGACCATCCAGCCCGACTCGCAGACCCGCGTCACCGTGCCGGTGCAGTCGGTCGCGAACGGCAAGGTCATGCTGACGCTGTCGCTCGCCACGAAAGACGGCGTCACCGTCTCGACGCCCTCCGAAGTCGCCATCAACGTGCGCGCCGGGTGGGAGACCGTCATCACGGCCATCTTCGCCGCTGCCGTCGTCCTGCTGTTCGGCGGCGGCATCTACCGGAGCATCCGCCGACGTCGCCGAGGCAAGTCGGGCGACGAGGGCGACGACGCGACGACGCCCGACCCGGCGGCCGGCACGTGAGCGCGCTCGACCCGGTCGGCGCCGAGAACCCCGACCCCGGCGCGGTCTCCGGAGTTTCTGCGGCGCAGTCGGCTCCGGTCATGAAGGCTCGCAGCCTCGGACGCGCCAGCGCGCTGCTCGCGGGCGGCACGATTGTCTCGCGCGTGCTCGGCTTCGCCAAGACGGCTGTGCTCGCGGCGGCCATCGGCCAAACCGGTAGCCGCGCGGCCGACGCGTTCACGGTGTCGAACCAGCTGCCGAACAACATCTACGCCCTGGTGGCGGGAGGCCTGCTGAGCGCCGTGCTCGTGCCGCAGATCGTGAAGGCGGCCAAGGGCCCCGACGGCGGTCAGCGGTACATCAACAAGATCGTCACGCTCGGCACGACCGTCTTCCTGGTGGTGACACTGATCGGAACCCTGGCGGCGCCGTTCCTCGTCAACCTCTACGCGCACCAATCCGACACCGGCAAGGCGGGTTTCTCGCCGGAGGCCATAGCCCTGGCGACCGCTTTCGCTTACTGGTGCCTACCGCAGATCTTCTTCTACGCCATCTACTCGCTGCTGAGCGAGGTGCTCAACGCGAGACAGATCTTCGGGCCGTTCACCTGGGCTCCCGTGCTCAACAACGTCGTCTCGATCCTCGGCCTCGTCGTCTTCATGGTGCTGTTCGGGGGAGCGGGCGAGAACAGCCTGGTCGCAGACTGGACCCCCGGCCGCATCGTCGTGCTCGCCGGAACCGCGACGCTGGGAGTGGCGGCCCAGGCCGCCTTCCTCCTGCTGTTCTGGCGCCGGGCCGGCCTCACGTTCAAGCCCGACTTCACGTGGCGAGGCGTTGGCCTCGGCGCGACGGGCAAGGCCGCCGCCTGGATGTTCGCGCTGATCCTCGTCACGCAGCTCGCCGGCATCGTGCAGAGCAACGTGGCGACCATCGGCACGGGTGCCTCGAGTGCCGTGCTGTCGAACGCGTGGCTGATCTTCATGCTCCCGCACGGAATCATCACCGTCTCGATCGCGACTGCCTACTTCACCTCCATGACCGCCGACGCCGATCGCGGCGACCTCCGCGCTGTTCGCAACAACCTGTCGTCGTCGCTCCGCACCATCGGCATGTTCATCGTCTTCGCCGCAGTCGCGCTGTCGGTCGTGGCCTACCCGTTCGCGCGCTTCTACGAGTCGCGCTACGACTACGTCGCGGCGATGGCCCACGTGATCCTGGCCTACCTGCCGGGGCTGATCCTCTTCAGCATGCTGTTCGTGCTGCAGCGGGTGTTCTTCGCCTTCCACGAGCAGCGCACCGTCTTCTTCATGCAGCTGGTCCAGTCGGGTGTCTTCGTCGCGGGCGCCCTCCTCTGCTCGGCGGTCGTGCCGGCCGATCACATCGCCGTGGCTGTGGCGATCACGACCTCTGTGGCGGGCAGCGCCCAGGCGGTCGTCGCTCTCGTTCTCGTGCACCGTCGAATCGGCGGGCTCGACGGACGCTGGGTCGCTCGGCGCCACATCCAGTACCTCGTCTTCTCGGTGATCGCCGGGGTCGTGGGCGTTCTCGTCGTGACGGGACTGGGGGGTTACCACCCAGGCGGATTCGGCCTCTCCGGCCGCGTTCCAGCCATTCTCACGGTGATCATCGCCGGACTGGTCATGGCGGCGGTGTATCTCGGGCTGCTCACGGTGGCACGGATACCCGAGCTCTCGGCGATGACCAAGCCGGTTCTCCGTCGCCTGCGGCGCTCGTAGGCGCGTACCCCGAGTTCCTGCGTCCCTTACCGGCACCTGAGAGCCCCGGGGCACACGGAATACGCGGAAGCTAGGCTGTGTTTCACCGCACAGGCGACCGGACACACGGTCGCCACCCCAATCGAAAGGTCGCAATGCGTCAGGTCATCATCATCGGTTCCGGCCCCGCCGGTTACACCGCTGCGATCTACGCCGGTCGTGCCGGTCTCGCGCCCCTCGTGGTCGCCAGCTCCGTCGAAGCCGGCGGCGAGCTCATGAAGACCACCGAGATCGAGAACTTCCCGGGCTTCCCCGAGGGTCTTCAGGGCCCCGAGCTCATGTTCAAGATGCAGGAGCAGGCCGAGAAGTTCGGCGCCGAGGTTCTCCTCGACGACGTCGTCGAGCTCGACCTCAGCGGCGACATCAAGAAGGTCACGCTCGGTTCGGGCGCGGTCGAAGAGGCACTCACGGTGATCTTCGCGACGGGCTCCGCCTACCGCAAGCTCGGCGTCGAGGGCGAAGAGCGCCTCTCAGGCCGCGGTGTCTCGTGGTGCGCCACGTGCGACGGCTTCTTCTTCAAGCAGAAGGAGATCGCGGTTGTGGGCGGTGGCGACTCCGCCATGGAGGAGGCCACCTTCCTCACGCGCTTCGCCACCAAGGTCTATGTCATCCACCGCGGCGACACCCTCCGCGCGTCGAAGATTATGCAAGACCGCGCTTTCGACAACGAGAAGATCGAGTTCCTCTGGAACAAGAAGGTCACCGCCGTCACCGGCGACGAGAAGGCGGCTGGCGTCACGCTGACCGACACCGTCGACGGCACCGAGTCGCACCTGGACCTCGAGGGCCTGTTCATCGCGATCGGCAACGACCCGCGCGTGCACCTGGTCCACAACCAGCTCGACCTGACCTCCGACGGCACCATCGCCGTCGAGGGCCGCTCGTCGAAGACCAACCTCAAGGGCGTGTTCGCCGCTGGCGACGTCATCGACATCACCTACCGTCAGGCCATCACGGCTGCCGGTTCGGGCACCGTCGCAGCCCTCGACGCCGAGCACTACCTCGCCGGCCTCGACAAGGCCGTTCTCGACCAGGCCAAGGGCGCGGCGCCCGCCGAGCCCGTCACCGCCTCCGCCTAGTTCCTGCACCTCCAGAATTCGACTTCTCCACGAAAGGGGAACCCCATGAGCAACGCAACCGCAGTGACCGACGCCAGCTTCGAGCAGGACGTCCTCAACTCCGACGAGACGATCCTCGTCGACTTCTGGGCCGAGTGGTGTGGCCCGTGCCGCGCCGTCTCGCCCATCCTCGACCAGATCGCCGAAGAGCACGCCGGCAAGATCAAGATCGTCAAGCTCAACGTCGACGACAACCCCCAGATGGCCATGAAGTACCAGATCACGTCGATCCCGGCGATGAAGGTCTTCAAGTCGGGTGAGGTCGCCAAGACCATCATCGGTGCCAAGCCCAAGCCGGCCCTCGAGGCCGACCTGGCGGACTTCCTCGCGTAGCCAACCGCGATGAGAGCCCGCCCAGCAACCATGCTGGGCGGGCTTTCTTCTGTTAACAGGCGACTTCCGAACGACTCGACGCTCTCACCCCGACCCGTATTCTTAACCGAAACCCCCACACAGACAGGGCACTCCATGACCAACCAGGGCACCAACCTCGATCCGTGGTACGACAGCTACGCAGACCGCACGGCAGGCCTCAGCGCCTCCGAGGTGCGAGCCCTGTTCGCTGTCGCCTCGCGCCCCGAGGTCGTGTCTCTGGCCGGCGGGATGCCGTACGTGTCGGCGCTGCCGAAGGAGATGGTGCTCGGCTCCATCGAGAAGGTCATGCACGACAACGGCCCGATGGCGCTGCAATACGGCTCGGGGCAGGGCACACCGGCGATCCGAGAGCACATCATGCAGATCATGGCGCTCGAGGGCATCCGGGGGAGCGCCGACAACGTCGTCGTGACGACCGGCTCGCAGCAGGCACTCGACCTCGTGACGCGCCTGTTCATCAACCCCGGCGACGTCGTGCTCGCCGAGTCGCCCAGCTACGTCGGCGCGCTCGGGGTGTTCCGTGCGTATCAGGCCGACGTGGTGCACGTCGCGATGGACGACGAGGGCCTCGTGCCGGAGTCGCTGCGAGAGACCATCGTCGCTCTCGAGGCCGCCGGTCGCCCGATCAAGTTCCTGTACACGATTCCGAACTTCCACAACCCCGCCGGGGTCACGCTGACCTGGGCGCGTCGCCTCGAGATCCTCGACATCTGCCGATCGCACGGGATCCTCGTGCTCGAGGACAACCCGTACGGCCTCCTCTACTTCGATCAGCCGGCACCGCAGGCGATGCGCTCGGTCGACGACGAGGGCGTCATCTACCTGGGCTCGTTCTCGAAGACGCTCGCCCCGGGCTTCCGTGTCGGATGGGCACTGGCACCCCACGCCATCCGAGAGAAGCTCATCCTCGCCAACGAGAGCGCTACGCTCGCGCCGAACTCGTTCGGCCAGTACGTCATCACCGAGTACCTCGACCAGACCGACTGGAAGGGGCAGATCGATACCTTCCGCGGAATCTACTCGGAGCGACGCGACGCGATGCTGTCGGCGCTGGGGGAGTACCTGCCCTCGCTGACGTGGACGAAACCCGATGGCGGCTTCTTCGTCTGGGTCACGCTGCCCGACGAGCTGGACTCGAAGGCGATGCTGCCTCGCGCGGTGAAGGAGCTCGTCGCCTACACGCCCGGCACAGCGTTCTTCTCGGACGGCCAGGGTCGGTCGAACATCCGGCTGTCGTTCTGCTACCCGACACCGGAGTCGATCCGGCTCGGAGTGAGCCGACTCGCGACCGTCATCAACGGCGAGATCGACCTTCTGCGCACTTTCGGCGGTGCGAGCATGACGCAGTCGATCCCGACTCGATCCGGCGTCGGAAACCCGCCTCCGAACACTCTCTGAACCACCCTCTGATCTGCACTTCTTCACCGCACGAAGGCTCAGAACCGAAATGAAGGCACTCTTCGCATGACCACGCCCCTCATTCCCGCTTCGATTCGCACTGTGACCGTCCTCGCGGGCGGAATCAGCCACGAACGCGACGTCTCGCTCCGATCGGGTCGACGCGTCGCCGACAGCCTCATCGCCCACGGCGTGAAGGTCGAGCTGCGCGACCCCGACGCGTCGCTTCTCGGTCACCTTCAGACGACTCGGCCCGACGTCGTGTGGCCGGCGCTGCACGGAGCGAGCGGTGAAGATGGCGCCCTGCGCGGTCTCCTCGAGGCGGTCGACATTCCCTTCGTCGGGTCACGCGCGACAGCCGCGCGACTCGCATGGGACAAGCCGACGGCCAAGGCGCTCGTCGCTCGGGCCGGGGTCCGAACGCCGCGGAGCATCACCCTGTCGCACGACTCGTTCCGTGAGCTCGGCGCGGCGAGCGTGCTCGAAGCGATCGGCGAGGAGCACCCAGTCCCTGTCGTCGTGAAGCCCGCCCGCGGTGGTTCCGCGCAGGGTGTCACGGTTGTCGACGACGTGGCCGGCCTGCCCCGCGCCATGGTGGACGCCTACACCTACTGCGAGGACGTCATCATCGAGCAGAAGATCGTCGGAACCGAGATCGCCGTCGGGGTTCTCGACACCGGCGACGGCCCGGTGGCCCTGCCTGCCGTCGAAATCGTTCCTCGTTCGGGATTCTACGGATTCGAGGCGCGCTACAACGCGGGGGAGACCCGGTTCTTCACACCTGCTCGTCTTTCGGAGGAGGTCGCCGCGGCGGCCGCCGCCGCTGCTGTGGCGGCGCACGAGGCGCTCGGCCTGCGTCACCTGTCGCGCGTCGACCTGATCGTCGACGCGGCCGGAACCCCGTGGTTCCTCGAGGTCAACGTGCTGCCCGGTCTGACAGAGACGTCGCTCGTGCCGCTGGCGCTCGAGGCCGCCGGGTACGACCTGGGCTGGGTCTACGCGGAGCTGGCGCAGAAGGCCATCGCTGACCACAGGGCGTGAGGTGCGGGGGCGCGATTGCTCTGAGATTGGCAAGGATGTGCGGGGTAGACGTCCTTGTGGCGTGTGCGGTTCGCGGCGGCGATCCTGGTGGCACGCGCACTCGAGAGTGCTTTTCCTCGTGAGCGTGCGCGGCGTCCTTTTCGAAGGATCGCGCTGGCTGGCGGCACTCGTTGGGCTTCGCAAGGATGTGCGAGGTTAGCGTCCTTGTGGGCGGCGCACGCTCGAGCGCACTTCCTTGAGGGCCATACGCCCAGAGCCTCGTCTCCTCGTGAGCGTGCACTCCGTCCTTACCTAAGGATCGCGCTGTCCCACCCTGCGACGGAGGCCTCGCAAGGACACGCGAGGTCGGCGTCCTTGTATGGGCCACCTTCTCCGTCGACGTTCCTTGTGAGCCGTGCGCCCAGAGCGTCGTCTCCTCGTGAGCGTGCACTCCGTCCTTGCCTAAGGATCGCGCTGGCCCGCGCTGCGACTGGTGCCTCGCACGGACACGCGAGGTCGGCGTCCTTGTAGGCGGCGCACTCCCCGCCACCGTTCCTTGTAGGCCAGGCGCCCGGAGCGTTATCTCCTCCTGAGCGTGCGCGGCGTCCTTACCTAGGGATCGGCATACGCAATCGAGGGCGCCGCGTGATGCCATGCATCGTGAGCGGCGCTGAGACCGCGCATGTCCATTCACGGCCCTCGCCCCGCGCTCCGTCAAGCATGCCGTCGGGGCACGACCACTCCACACGCTCCCGGCAGCCTGGGGTTGAGCCGCGGACCCGTACCCCTCGCAATCCGTCGTTCGACAAAGAGCCCTAGCCCGCTTCTCTTCGACTCCAATCCATTCAGTTCGCAGGTCCGTCGGGCCACCGTGGCGCTCCCGCCGCCCTCACCCCGCCCCGCCCGCCTCGGCCCGTCGAGTTCACCCCAGTCGCTCCGTATACCCGCTGTCGACAGCCGACTCTCAGCACGCAAAGTGCCGTACCCGCCGAGCCCAGACCCATTAACTAGACGCCCCGCGCCCAATAACTCTGTTTCACGTGAAACAAGCAACTCGCTGCCGTGAAGTCGGGTCGCGGGTCAGCAGTTTCACGTGAGACACGGAGATAGACGCACCGCCGTCCACCCGGGCCTCGGTGATCGCAGAACCCGCACGGCAGGCTCCACCCACCAACCCCCAGAACCAGGAAACGCACCGTTTCACGTGAAACGATGCGCTCCGAAAAGGACGTGCTGCCGACCTAGACGCCGAACGGATCCTGCCCGAGCTCGCCCAAGATGCGGTTCAGGTCGCCAACTGAAGCGAAGTCGATGGTGATCGAGCCCTTGCGCGCACCCAGCACCACCTTGACACGAGTGTCGAGCCGATCGCCGAGCTTGTCTGCCACCTCGATCAGGTGTCCCTGCGTCGCACCGGTCTGCGGCTGCGGGCGCTTCGGCTTCACGGTGAGCCCAGCAGCAGCGGCCTCGGCCGCGCGGACGCTCAGATCTTCGTTCACGATCTTGTCAGCAAGGCGTTCCATGCCGGCGGCGTCGCCGACCGACAGAATCGCTCGGGCGTGACCGGCCGAGAGGACACCTGAGGCGACCCGTCGCTGGACGGGGGAGGGGAGGCGGAGCAGGCGGATCGTGTTGGTGATCTGCGGGCGGCTCCGACCGATGCGGTCAGCAAGTGCCTCCTGGGTGATGCCGAAGTCGGAGAGGAGCTGCTGGTATGCCGAAGCCTCTTCCAGAGGGTTCAGCTGAGCGCGGTGGAGGTTCTCCAAGAGGGCATCTCGGAGCATCGACTCGTCGGCGGTGTCCTTGACGATGGCTGGGACGGTGGCGAGGCCGAGCTGCTTCGTCGCACGCAGACGGCGCTCGCCCATGATCAGCTCGTACTGCGGACCACCCGCCTGAAGGTGCTTGAGCGGGCGGACGACGATGGGCTGGAGGACGCCGACTTCGCGGATGGAGGCGACGAGTTCCTGCAACTCCTCTTCGCGGAACTCTGTACGAGGCTGCTGCGCGTTCGGGACGATGTCGAGCGGGTTCAGACTCGCGAGGCGGGCGCCGGGAACAGCGATGAGGTCGTCGGCGGTCTGCTCGCGCATGGGGAAGAAGACGTCGACGGGGCGGCCCTGCGTCTCGTCGGCGACGGGGATGAGCGCGCCGATTCCGCGGCCGAGTCCGGTTCTCTTCGTTGCCATCAGCGGGGTACTCCTCGGTGTGCGAGCTCGGACGCGGCCTCGAGGTACGAGAGCGAGCCGGGGGAACTGGGGTCGTAGCTGATCACGGACTGCCCGTAGCCGGGCGCCTCGCTGATCCGCACCGACCGGGGAATCATGGTCGTGAAGACCTCTTTGGGGAAGTGCTCCCGAACGTCGGCAGCGACCTGCTGAGACAGGTTGGTGCGTCCGTCGTACATCGTAAGCAGAATGCTCGACACGGTGAGCACCGGATTCAGATGCTTCTCGATCAGCTGAATGTTGCGCAGGAGCTGGCTTAGACCCTCCAGCGCGTAGTACTCGCACTGAATCGGAATCAGGACCTCCTGCGCAGCGACGAAGGCGTTGATCGTCAGAAGCCCCAGCGACGGCGGGCAGTCCACGAAGACGTAGTCGAAGCGGCGGTTCTCTCGCTCTGTCTCTGTAAGGAAGTTCTCAAGAGCGGTGCGGAGTCGCTGCTCGCGAGCCACCAGGGAGACCAACTCGATCTCGGCGCCGGCCAGGTGAATCGTGGACGGGACGCAGTACAGTTCGGCGAACTCGGGGCTCTTCTGGATCACATCGACGATTGCGGATTCTCCGACGACGACGTCGTACACGCTGGCCGTCTCCGCTCGGTGCTCGACGCCGAGGGCGGTGGAGGCGTTGCCCTGCGGATCGAGATCGATCACCAGAACGCGCGCTCCGCCACGAGCGAGACCGGCCGCGAGGTTGACCGTTGTGGTGGTCTTGCCCACGCCGCCCTTCTGGTTCGACACCGTGATGACACGCGTCTTGGATGGGACCGGGAGTGGATCGTCTTTGATGGCCTCACGCCGACGTGTGAGGTCGGCGATCTCGCGAGCAAGGGGAGTGGTCGCATCGAAGCTGACACCGCCGGAACCGGCACGGCCGGCCCGAGCTGCGTCGGATATCGAGGCGCCTGAAGCTTTACTCACCGGATAGATCTCCGAATCGCAGGGTTTCACGTGAAACCGGCCGCCCAGGAGGGGAAAGCTTCGAGACGCGAGCGAATAGAACCTTGCGTCACGCAGCTGGAACCGTGAGAACCCGGGTGCCGCTAGTCAGTCAACTGTAGCCCGAAAGACGCGTGTGGTTTCTTCCACAAGGCCTCCTCCGAGCTCGATCACCTGGACGTCAATAAGGTGATTTCTGGCGATCACCTTTCGCGCGGCTTCGACCTCCGCCTCGACGCGAGCCCCCTTGAGGAACAGCAGCTCTCCGCCCGTCCTCACGAGCGGAACCGTCAGGGGGATCAGCTTCGAGAGGGCACTCACGGCTCGAGCTGTCACCTGGTCGAGCCAGGGATTGATCTCAGCTTCTTCTGCCCGTGCCCGGACGACCTCGACGTTCGTAAGTCCCAGGCGGTCCGCCTCGGCACGGAGCCAGTCGGTGCGTCGCTCCATCGGCTCGATCAAGATCATCGTCACATCCGGCCGAGCTGCGGCGAGAACAATACCCGGCAGGCCAGCGCCGGAACCGATGTCACCGACCCGCCCATCCCGTACGAGCAAGGGGGCGAGAAGCCCGCTATTGATGACATGCCGCGTCCACAGGCGTGGCAACTCTAGAGGACCGATGAGTCCTAGCTCCTCACCGTACTGAGCAAGGTCGGCCGTGTACTGGCGAACGACCTCGAGGCGCTCTCCAAAGAGGGTGGCCGCGACGGCGGGCTCGACCTCGAGCTCAGATAGAGGGGCGTTCATCGTTTCACGTGAAACGGAGCTGAGCGATTCATAAATTGAGAATTACTCAGGAACGAGTCACGACGGTGTGACGATCGCGCCCTTCACCCTCGGACTCGGAGCCGAAACCACGAGCCGCGACGATGTCGTGGACGAGCTTGCGCTCGTAAGACGACATCGGGGGGAGCGAAGCGGAGGTGGCGCCCTCTTCCAAGCGAGCCACGGCTCGGTCGACGAGGGTGGTCAGTTCCTGCTCGCGAGTGGCACGCGAACCCCCGACATCGAGGATCAGCCGCGAGAACTCGCCCGTGCGGGTCTGCACGGCGATACGCGTGAGCTCTTGGAGCGCGGTGACGGTGTCGGGCTTCGACAGGACGCGGAGGTCGTTCTCACCGGACGAGTCGACTGAGATGTAGGAGCGACCGCCCCGGGTCTCGATGTCGATGTCTCCGTCGAGGTCGAGGATGTCGAGCAGCTCTTCGATGTAGTCGGCGGCGATGTCGCCCTCGTCGAGGTCGGAGTCGCCGGCGGGCGACCCGGTCTCGGAAGCCGCGTCGGACGCCCCGTCGACCGCGTCGGACGCCCCGTCGACCGCTTCGGGAGCGTCGTCGACCGCTTCGGGAGCGTCGTCGCCCGAGGGGACCTCAGTGTCGGCGGTGGCCGTCTCGACCTCGAGCGCGGCGTCGTCGATGGCAGTGTCGGAGTCGGCTGCGGGCTCGGAGGAAGGGGAAAGGGAGCTCATCGGGCCCCTCCGTTCTGCTTCTTGGCGCGGTTCTTGCCGACCGGCTGCGTGCGCTGTGTGGTGGTGCGCTTGGGCGTCTCGATCTCGGTGACGGTGATCTCGGTCAGCGTCTTCAGCCCGCCGCTCTTGCCGCGCGCCTCGCGGTCTTTGCGGCGCTTCTCGAGCCGGGCTTCGCGGGCGATCGCCGCATCGCTGCCGGGGGTCGGGCTGTTGCGGATGACGATGTACTGCTGGCCCATGGTCCAGAAGTTGGAGGTCAGCCAGTAGAACATGACGCCGAGCGGGAAGGAGAGGCCCGAGAAGAGGAAGACGAGCGGGAGCACGTACAGGAGCATCTTCTGCTGGCGGTACATGGGGCTCGCCTTGGTCTCAGGCGACATGTTCTTGCTGGTCAGCTGGAGCTGCGTGTAGAACTGCGACGCCGTCATGAGCACGATCATGGCGCCGGCGATGAGCTTCACCGAGATGACGTCGGAGTTCGTGAAGGTCTCTTTGAGGGGTGCGCCAAAGAGCGTGGAGTTCGCGAATGCGTCAGACAGGTTGCGGTTCAACAGGCCGATGCCGACCTTGTCGAGCTGCGCGTTGTGGAGAACGGTGTAGAGCGAGAAGAACACCGGCATCTGGATCAGAAGCGGAAGGCACGACGAGAGCGGGTTGGTACCCGTCTCCTTGTAGAGGGCCATGGTCTCGCGCGACATCGCCTCGCGGGAGAACTGGTCTTTCTTGCCCTTGTACTTGTCCTGGATCTTCTTCAGCTGCGGGGCGACCTCCATCATCCGCCGCTGGTTCTTGATCTGGCGGACGAAGATCGGGATGAGGCAGACGCGCACGACGATGGTCAGCAGCACGATCGACAGGACCCACGTGACACCGGCGTCAGGGTCGAGTCCGATGGCTGTCAGGACGTAGTGCCATCCCACGAGGATCGCCTCGACCACCCATCGGATGGGGTAGAGGATCGTGCCGATGAAATCGAGCATGTCTAGGGTCAGCCCTTCTGGTGACTGTGGACGGGCACGAGCCCGGTAGGCGAAACAGGTGCGCCGAAGGCCGGCGAAGCGGGGGTGGAGTCGGCCGGCACAACGAAGCCGCTGGCCAGGATCGATCTCGAATGCTCATGGCGGGAGTGTGGAACATCGTCGATGCCGCCGGACGCCCAGGGATTGCAGCGGACGATGCGCCAGGCCCCGAGGCCGATGCCCCTTACGGCCCCGTGCGTCTGGATCGCCCGGAGCGTGTACGAGGAGCAGGACGGGTAGTACCGGCAGACGTCGCCGTAGAGAGGCGAGATGACGGCCCGGTAGGCGCGCAGGATCGCCACGCACACGTTGCGTGGGAGGAGTGCCAGGAACTGGACCGTGCGCCTCACCGCTTCACACCCTTCGCACCGATGACCTCGGTGATCTCTTGGAGCAGGGTAGACCACCGAACTGCATCCGAGCCTGGTAGCGCGCGGA
Organism: Frondihabitans sp. GW821-FHT04F02; assembly: GCF_059420045.1. Classification (NCBI taxonomy): domain Bacteria; kingdom Bacillati; phylum Actinomycetota; class Actinomycetes; order Micrococcales; family Microbacteriaceae; genus Frondihabitans; species Frondihabitans sp. GW821-FHT04F02. Next base: position 92,097 of record NZ_JBWKSZ010000004.1, read on the forward strand.
TCACGACGTCCGTTCGCTCCAGGGGGAAACCCGAGGCCAGCAGCTCGTGCGACACCGCCTTCAAGCGACGTCGGACGGTGTTGCGGACGACCGCGTTCCCCACCGTCTTGGCGACGATGAACCCGAAGCGTGGAGCATCGGTCGGGGCTGAATCCGGGCGCACGTAAACGACACAGTGCGCCGTGGCCGACTTGCGACCACGACGCACGGTGTTGCGGTAATCGTCTGCGCGGACGATCCGGTTGGGCTTAGCCAGCACCGAAGCCTCTTCCGCGGAGCCGAGGCTCGTGCGAGATCCGGCCTACGCCGAGAGCTCGGTGCGGCCCTTGCCGCGACGAGCGGCGAGGATCGCACGACCGGCACGGGTGCGCATGCGAGCGCGGAAGCCGTGCTTCTTGGCGCGACGACGGTTGTTCGGCTGGAAGGTGCGCTTGCTCATGGTTTTGTCTCCAGAAGGAAAGGGACCGAGCTGAACGCGCCGGAGACACGTGCCGCAGTCCGAGAAGTCTTGTCAGCCTGAAGGTGGCTGAAATCAACTGGTTAAAACTACGCGAGCCGGGCCTCGGGGTCAAACGGCACGCAAAACACCCATTATCCACAGTGGGGAAAACCTGGGTTGTGTTGACCACGCCGTGTCGAACTAAGGTGGGGGAGTCCTGCGCGAGATCACCCGGGATCTGGGGGATCAACCGCCCGTCCGGCTTCTCCGCGGCAGCTTTGCACCGGTGGATAACCCTGTGTAGAACTACCGAGCCCGGACAGCACCGCTACGAACGAGCAGCGCGACGAACGAGCAGCGCGACGAACAAGCAGCGCACGAACAAGCACCGCACGAACAAGCACGCGACGAACAAACAGAGAGCAGCAACGTGACCAGCACGATCGACCCGGTCCAGGGCCTCTGGCGGACCGTGCTCGCGCGCCTCACGAGCGACGACCGCATCACCCCGCAGCTGCACGGCTTCGTCAACCTCGTCGAGCCGAAGGGCGTCCTCGGCGACACCCTCTACCTCGAGGTGCCGAACGAGCTCACCCGCGGGATGCTCGAGCAGCGCGTGCGCGAGCCCCTGCTCGAGGCGATCTCGCTTCTCGACGACTCGCCCGTCGCCAGCTTCGCGATCACGGTCAACCCCGACATCACGCCCGATCTCCTGAGTCAGCCGCAGCAGCCGGCCGAGTCGGAGCGCTACGTCGAGCCCCCCTTCGTGCCTGCTCCGGTGCAGCCCGTCTCGCTGACCGCGGCTCCCACGAAGCGCACCGACTCGCGGCTGAACCCGAAGTACTCGTTCGACAACTTCGTCATCGGCGCCTCCAACCGCTTCGCCCACGCCGCCGCGGTCGCGGTCAGCGAGGCGCCGGCCAAGGCCTACAACCCGCTCTTCATCTACGGCGAGTCCGGGCTGGGCAAGACCCACCTCCTCCACGCGATCGGGCACTACGCCGAGAGCATGTACCCGGGCATCCGCGTCCGGTACGTCTCGAGCGAGGAGTTCACCAACGACTTCATCAACTCGATCGCGAACAACCGGTCGAGCCAGTTCCAGCAGCGCTACCGCGAGATCGACATCCTGCTGATCGACGACATCCAGTTCCTGCAGGGCAAGGACTCCACGCAGGAGGCCTTCTTCCACACCTTCAACACCCTGCACGACCACGACAAGCAGCTGGTCATCACCTCCGACCTCCCGCCCAAGCACCTCACCGGCTTCGAAGACCGGATGCGCTCGCGCTTCGAGTGGGGTCTGATCACCGACGTCCAGGTTCCCGACCTCGAGACGCGCATCGCGATCCTCCGCAAGAAGGCCCAGAGCGAGAAGCTCCAGATCCGCGACGAGATCCTCGAGTTCATCGCGACGAAGGTGTCGAGCAACATCCGCGAGCTCGAAGGCACGCTGATCCGGGTCACCGCGTTCGCCAGCCTGAACCGCACGGCGGTCGACATGCCGCTCGTCCAGACGGTCCTGAAAGACCTGATCACGCTCGACGAAGACAACGTGATCGCTCCGGTCGACATCATCAATCACACTGCCGACTACTTCAAGCTCTCGGTCGACGACCTGTACGGCTCGTCCCGTTCGCAGGCGATCGCAACGGCCCGCCAGATCGCGATGTACCTCTGCCGCGAGCTCACCAACCTCTCCCTCCCCAAGATCGGGCAGCTGTTCGGCAACCGCGACCACACCACGGTCATGTACGCGAACAAGAAGATCTCCGAGCTGATGAAGGAGCGCCGGTCGATCTACAACCAGGTCACCGAGCTCACCAGCCGCATCAAGCAGGACCACCGCTACAAGTAGGCGTTTCACTCGCGCACGCCGGGCGCAGACAGCCGAGTCGAAGGCGCAGGAACTTCCCTGCCGGCTCGGCTCTCGCCTGTTAACCCCCCTCCGTCGCTCCCCTCCGAGAGCCCTGGCGGGCCCAGGGGAGACGTCTCCGTGGGCACCTGGATCGTCGGGTTTCCCCAGTTGTGGATAACTTGTGGAAAGTCGTGGATAAGTCGTGTATGAATTGTTCACTCTTCGAGGTGCCCTGTGAATGACACGAATTCCGACCCTGCCGAAACCAACAGGTCCACCCCGAGGCGCTCACAATCCATCAACAACTCACACAGATGTAGTTCCCTGTGCCTGAGCGGTTATTAACAAGTTATCCACACTGTGCACAACGGTTAAGACTGTTACTCCTTCTTAGAAAAGGATTGGGAGAGAGACAACCTTGTGGACGGCGGAGGCGGCGGAGGCCCCAGGACCCGGCTCGAGAATTGCTGTGCCAGTATTAACCGGCATCGACCTGCTCTCCGTTGGTGCCCGACAGTCCGAATAGGGGTCACAGCGTGAAGTTCCAGGTCAACCGCGATGTCTTCAGCGACGCCGTGTCGTTCGCAGTGAAGCTCCTTCCGCAGCGGACCACTCTTCCGATCCTCAGCGGAGTCCTGATCGAGGCTCACGAGGGCGGGCTCACGCTGTCGTCGTTCGACTACGAGGTCTCATCGCAGACGAGCATCGCAGCCGAGGTCGACGAGCCGGGCACGATCCTCGTCTCGGGCCGGCTCCTGGCCGACATCGCTAACCGCCTGCCCAGCGCCCCCGTCGTGTTCACCACCGAAGACACCCGCATCAGCGTCGCCTGCGGCTCCGCCAACTTCTCCCTGCTGAGCATGCCCGTCGAGGAGTACCCCACGCTGCCGGCCGTCGGCGAGCAGTCGGGCGTCGTCCCCGGCGACGCGTTCTCCCTCGCCGTGTCGCAGGTCGCCGTCGCGGCGAGCCGCGACGACGTCACCCCGGTCATCACCGGCGTGCAGCTCGAGGTCACCGAGAACGCCCTCTCGCTGGTAGCCACCGACCGGTACCGCGTCGCGGTGCGGGGGATCGACTGGGACCCGGGCACCGCAGCTTCGACCCAGACGCTGACCGCGCTCGTTCCTGCGCGCACCCTGCAGGAGGTCGGCAAGACGTTCGGCAACGCCGCGACGCTGTCGGTCGCGATCACGGGTTCGGAGGACCGCGAGCTCATCGCGTTCCAGGCCGACAACAAGATCGTCACGTCGTTGCTCATCAAGGGCAACTTCCCGCCCGTCAAGCGGCTGTTCCCCGAGACGGTCGAGAACTACGCGGTGATGAACACCGCGGACCTCGTGGAGGCGACGCGTCGCGTGTCGCTCGTCCTCGAGCGCGAAGCAGCTTTGAGATTCACGTTCACCATCGACGGCCTCACCCTCGAGGCCATCGGTAGCGAGCAAGCGCAGGCGTCAGAGTCGATCGACGCGCTCCTGACCGGAGAAGACACCGTGGTTTCGCTGAAGCCGCAGTTCCTCCTGGACGGACTGGGAGCAGTCCACTCCGAATTCGTCCGCATCTCGTTCACCAAGACCGAGAACCCGAACAAACCGGGGCCCGTCCTGATCACGAGCCAGTCCTCGAAAGATCAGCCGGGTGCGGACAGCTACAAGTACCTGCTCCAGCCCAATCTCCTGCTGCGCTGACCGCGCGCTTCCACCGGACGTGCGCCCGAAACCGACGCGCGGACACCTGAACAAAAGGAACCTCATGCACATCGGCCTCATCGGTCTCGGCAAAATGGGCAACAACATGCGCACCCGCCTGCGCGAGCACGACATCGAGGTGACCGGGTACGACCACAACCCCGATGTCTCCGACGTCGCCGACCTCAAGGAGCTCGCCGCCGCACTGCCCGCCCCCCGCATCGTCTGGGCCATGGTCCCGTCGGGCGCCATCACCGCCGGCGTCGTCAAGGAACTCTCGGAGGTGCTCTCCGAGGGTGACATGGTCATCGACGGCGGCAACTCGAAGTGGACCAGCGACTTCGACAACGAGAAGCTCCTCGCCGAGAAGGGCATCAAGTACATCGACGCCGGTGTCTCTGGCGGCGTCTGGGGCCTCAAGAACGGCTACGGCCTGATGGTCGGCGGATCCGACGAGAACGTCGCCCTCGCCATGCCGATCTTCGACGCCCTTCGTCCCGAGGGCCCCAAGGCCGAGGGCTTCGTCCACGCCGGCCCCGTCGGCGCCGGCCACTACACGAAGATGGTCCACAACGGCATCGAGTACGCCATCATGCAGGCGTACGGCGAGGGCTTCGAGCTCCTCGAGGCGAAGAAGGACCTCGTCAAAGACGTCCCCGGAACCTTCAAGGCCTGGCAGCGCGGCACGGTCGTGCGCTCCTGGCTCCTCGAGCTCCTCGTCATCGGCCTCGAGGCCGACCCGAAGTTCGACGAGATCTCGGGCTACGTCGAGGACTCGGGTGAGGGTCGCTGGACTCTCGCCGATGCCATCGAGCTCGCTGTGCCGATGCCCACGATCAGCGCTTCCATCTTCGCCCGCTTCGTCTCCCGCCAGGGCGACGGGTCGCCGACGATGAAGGCCGTCGCGGCGCTGCGCAACCAGTTCGGCGGCCACGCGGTCAAGAAGGCCGACTAGCCTCTCCGTTCCACCCAGAGGGGCCCGCGTGCGTGTACTCCACCTCAGCCTGACCGATTTCCGCAACTACGCGTCTGCTGAAGTCGAACTCGCGCGCGGGCCCAATCTCTTCGTCGGCCGCAACGGCCAGGGCAAGACGAACCTCGTCGAGTCCCTCGGCTACCTGGCCACCCTCGGATCGCACCGTGTGTCGAACGACTCGGCGATGATCCGGGCCGGCTTCGATTCGGCGATCGTGCGGGCCAAGATCGAGAGCTCCGAGCGCGACCTGCTCGTCGAGGTCCAGATCAACCGGTCCGCGCCGAACCGCGCGCAGATCAACCGCGGCGCGATCAAGCCCCGCGAGCTTCCCCGCTACTTCTCGAGCATCCTGTTCGCCCCCGAAGACCTCTCGCTCGTGCGGGGGGAGCCGGGTGGGCGCAGGCGGTTCCTCGACGAGCTGCTCGTGGCGCGCAACCCTCGCCTGGCCGGAGTGCTGTCGGACTACGACAGGGTTCTCCGCCAGCGCAACACGCTGCTGAAGTCGGCGCGTAATACCGGCGTCAAGGGCGACAAGCTCTCCACGCTCGACATCTGGGACGACCGCCTCGTCGTGCTCGGCAGCGAGATCATCGCGTCGCGCGAGATGCTCGTCGAGGCGCTGCGGCCCGAGGTCGGCGCCGCGTACCAGTCGGTCGCCGGCGACGATCACGCCGCCGACCTGTCGACGGTCGTCAGCATCCGCGGCAGGCTGCAAGAAGATGACGACGCGATCGAGTCGGCGCAGCCGGCCCTGCCCGCGGCCGAGATCGAGCCGACATTCCGGGAGGCGGTCGCGCGGGTGCGCCGCAACGAGCTGGAGCGCGGCGTCACGCTCGTGGGGCCGCACCGCGACGATCTCTTCCTGCAGCTGAACAGGCTTCCGGCGCGCGGCTACGCGAGCCACGGCGAGTCGTGGTCGTTCGCCCTCGCCCTCAAGCTCGCCTCGGCCGCCGTGCTCCGCCGCGAGTCGGCCACCGGCGACCCGGTCATCGTGCTCGACGACGTCTTCGCCGAGCTCGACCGGACTCGACGCGAGCGCCTCGCCGATGCGGTCGCGGACTACGAGCAGGTGCTCATCACGGCGGCGGTGGAGGAGGACGTCCCGGAGAGACTCGCGGCGCACGTCGTGCGGATCTCGAAGGGGAGAATCGTCGAATCGGAACCACCCCGAGTTCCTGCGCCCGTGGCTTCCGCTCCCTCGCCCGAGGCGTCGATCGACGGCGGCGCATGAGCCCGCGCAGGCCGGGGCCGGTCGACGACAACGAGGCGCAGCGCGTCTACCTCCGCTTTCGGCGGGTGTTCGGCGATGCGTCGAGCCGAGGTCGCGACGCGAAGCGGCGGATCGCACGATCGGGAGCCCCGAGCCAGCCGTTCTCGAGCGGCCGCGACCCGAAGGGGATCGCCGACGTGATCCTCGGCGTCACGACAGAACTGGGCTGGAACTCGGCCCTGGCGCAGTCCGACCTGATGAACGCGTGGCCCGATCTCGTCGGCGCGGAGCTCGCCGGCCACTCCGTTCCGGTCGGAATCGAAGACGGCACCCTCACCGTGCAGTGCGACTCGACGGCGTGGGCGACGCAGCTCCGATTGATGCGGTCGCAGATCACGACGTCGATCGTCACGACCTACCCGCAGGCGGGGATCGAGTCGATGCGTTTTCTCGCCCCCAACGCCCCGACCTGGAAACGGGGTCCCAGATCGGTTCCAGGGCGTGGTCCTCGCGATACTTACGGTTGACAGGGGTGAATCGGTCAACCAGCCCAGGAAAATCGCTCTGAGGGCGTATTTCGCCCGCTGGGCCGACCTCCTGCGATAGACTTGTCCCGTCGCGCGCGAGGCCTCCGTAACCAGATACGACGGTGTGTCCACAGCCCCGTCTGCGACGTATCGAGAACAACGGCAGGAGCCCCACAACTGATGTCACCGAAGTCCAGCGACGGCACCGATCACTCCTACGAAGCCAGCGACATCCAGGTACTCGAAGGGCTCGAAGCGGTTCGCAAGCGTCCTGGCATGTACATCGGCTCCACCGGTCCCCGCGGTCTGCATCACCTCGTCTACGAGATCGTCGACAACGCCGTCGACGAGGCTCTGGCGGGGTACTGCGACACGATCCACGTCACCATGCGCGAAGACGGCGGCATCCGCGTCATCGACAACGGACGCGGCATCCCCGTCGACATCCACCCGGTCGAGAAGAAGTCGACCGTCGAGGTCGTCCTCACGGTGCTGCACGCCGGCGGCAAGTTCGGCGGCGGCGGCTACGCGGTCTCGGGTGGTCTGCACGGCGTCGGCTCATCTGTCGTGAACGCTCTGTCGACCGAGCTCGACGTCGAGGTGCACCGCCAGGGTTCCGTCTGGCGCCAGAGCTTCACCGACGGCGTGCCGGTCGCGCCTCTCGCCCAGGGCGAGGACGCCCCCGACACGGGGACGACGATCACCTTCTGGCCGAACGCCGAGATCTTCGAGACCGTCGAGTTCGACTACGAGACGCTTCGTGCCCGCTTCCAGCAGATGGCCTTCCTCAACAAGGGCCTCCGCATCACGCTGACGGACGAGCGCCCGCTCCCGGAGGACGCCCCCGACGGCGCCACGGTCAAGAGCGACGACTTCATGTACGAGAAGGGGCTCGAGGACTACGTCGAGTACCTGAACGCGACCAAGAAGGTCGAGGTCGTCCACGACGACATCATCAGCTTCGAGGCCGAGGACACCGATCGGCGCATGGCCCTCGAGGTCGCCATGCAGTGGAACACCTCGTACAGCGAGAGCGTCCACACCTACGCCAACACGATCAACACCCACGAGGGCGGCACTCACGAAGAGGGCTTCCGCGCCGCGCTGACGACGGTCGTCAACAAGTACGGCAAAGAGAAGAGCCTGATCAAGGAGAAAGACGAGAACCTGTCGGGCGAGGATGTCCGCGAGGGCCTCACCGCGGTCATCTCGATCAAGCTCGGCGAGCCGCAGTTCGAGGGGCAGACGAAGACGAAGCTCGGCAACACCGAGGCCAAGTCGTTCACGCAGAAGGTCGCCTACGACCAGATCAACGACTGGTTCGACAAGAACCCGATCCAGGCCAAGGAGATCATCAAGAAGGGTCAGGCCGCGCAGGCGGCTCGGCTGGCAGCTCGCAAGGCCCGCGACTCCACGCGTCGCAAGGGCGTTCTCGAGTCGAACGGCATGCCCGGCAAGCTCAAGGACTGCCAGAGCAAAGACCCGGCGCTCAGCGAGATCTTCCTGGTCGAGGGCGACTCGGCCGGCGGCTCGGCCGTCCAGGGCCGCAACCCCGAGACTCAGGCGATCCTCCCGCTCCGCGGCAAGATCCTCAACGTCGAGAAGGCCCGCCTCGACCGCGCTCTCGGCAACAACGAGGTGCAGTCGATGATCAAGGCGTTCGGCGCCGACATCGGAGACGACTTCGACCCCGAGAAGGCCCGGTACCACAAGATCGTGCTCATGGCCGACGCCGACGTCGACGGCCAGCACATCACGACGCTGCTGCTGACGCTGCTCTTCCGGTACATGCGCCCCCTGATCGACCTCGGCTACGTCTACCTGGCCATGCCCCCGCTGTTCAAGCTCAAGTGGTCGAACGCCCCGCACGAGTACGTGTACAGCGACCTCGAGCGCGACGCCCTGACCGCGGCCGGCAAGGCCGAAGGCAAGCGCATGCCGAAAGACAACGGCATCCAGCGCTACAAGGGTCTCGGCGAGATGGACTACAAGGAGCTCTGGGAGACCACGATGGACCCCGAGACCCGCACGCTCCGCCAGGTCACCCTGGACGACGCGGTAGCCGCCGACACGATCTTCAACACCCTCATGGGCGAAGACGTCGAGCTGCGACGCAACTTCATCCAGCAGAACGCGAAAGACGTTCGCTTCCTCGACATCTGATCCCCACCCGAGTTCCTGCACTCGTGCAGGGTCCCGAGTGATCGTCACGTGCAGGATGCACGGGGCCGACAACCGAAAGAACACGAACGATGGCAGACGAGACCGACGACACCACCGGCGGCATCCCCGAGGGCGTGGCCCCACGAGAGTTCGCCGCTCAGCTGAAGCGCGACAGCATCGAAGCCGTCGACCTCCAGCTCGAGATGCAGCGCTCCTACCTCGACTACGCGATGAGCGTCATCGTCGGGCGTGCGCTCCCCGAGGTGCGCGACGGCCTGAAGCCGGTGCACCGCCGCGTCATCTACGCGATGTACGACGGCGGCTACCGCCCCGACCGCGCGTTCTCGAAGTGCGCCCGCGTCGTCGGCGAGGTGATGGGAAACTTCCACCCCCACGGCGACTCCGCAATCTACGACGCGCTCGTCCGCCTCGTGCAGCCGTGGAGCCTCCGCTACCCGCTGGCGCTCGGCCAGGGCAACTTCGGCTCGCCGGGGAACGACGGCGCGGCCGCCCCCCGGTACACCGAGACCAAGATGGCTCCACTCGCCCTCGAGATGGTCCGCGACATCGACGAGGACACTGTCGACTTCCAGGACAACTACGACGGCCGCACGCAGGAGCCGGCGATCCTGCCGGCCCGCTTCCCGAACCTGCTCGTCAACGGCTCGGTCGGCATCGCCGTCGGCATGGCGACGAACATCCCGCCGCACAACCTTCGCGAGGTCGCCGCCGGCGCGCAGTGGTACCTCGAGAACCCCGAGGCCAACCGCGAGGAGCTCCTCGAGGCGCTCATGCAGCGCATCAAGGGCCCCGACTTCCCCACCGGCGCGCAGATCCTCGGCGTGCGCGGGATCCACGACGCCTACCGCACCGGCCGCGGCTCGATCACGATGCGCGCCGTGGTCAACGTCGAGGAGATCCAGAACCGCACGTGCCTCGTCGTCACCGAGCTGCCGTACCAGGTGAACCCCGACAACCTCGCGATCAAGATCGCCGACCTCGTCCGCGAGGGGCGCGTCGCCGGCATCGCCGACATCCGCGACGAGACCTCCGGCCGCACCGGCCAGCGCCTGGTCATCGTGCTCAAGCGCGACGCAGTCGCGAAGGTCGTGCTCAACAACCTCTACAAGCACACGTCGCTCCAGGAGAACTTCGGCGCGAACATGCTCGCCATCGTCGACGGCGTGCCGCGCACCCTGCCGCTCGACGGCTTCATCTCGGCGTGGGTCGCGCACCAGATCGAGGTCATCGTCCGCCGCACGCAGTTCCGTCTGCGCAAGGCCGAGGCCGACGCGCACATCCTGCGCGGCTATATCAAGGCCCTCGACGCCCTCGACGAGGTCATCGCGCTCATTCGCCGGTCGCCCACCGTCGACGAGGCCCGATCGGGCCTCATCGAGCTGCTCGACATCGACGAGCTCCAGGCCAATGCGGTGCTCGCGATGCAGCTTCGCCGCCTGGCCGCCCTCGAGCGCCAGAAGATCCAGGACGACCACGACGAGCTCGAGCGCAAGATCCTCGACTTCCAGGACATCCTCGCGAAGCCGGGTCGCCAGCGCAGCATCGTCAGCGACGAGCTCAAAGAGATCACCGACAAGTTCGGCGACGACCGCCGCACTGAGATCATGTTCGGGTTCGACGGCGACATGAGCGTCGAAGACCTCATTCCCGAGGAGGAGATGGTCGTCACGCTGACCCGCGGCGGCTACATCAAGCGCACGCGCAGCGACAACTACCGCTCTCAGCACCGCGGCGGCAAGGGCGTCAAGGGTGCCCAGCTCCGCGCTGACGACGTCGTCGACCACTTCTTCGTGACCACGACGCATCACTGGCTGCTGTTCCTCACCAACAAGGGCCGCGTCTACCGTGCCAAGGCGTACGAGCTGCAGGAGGCCGGCCGCGACGCCAAGGGCCAGCACGTCGCCAACCTGCTCGCGATGCAGCCCGACGAGGAGATCTCGCAGGTCCTCGACATCCCCGACTACGAAGTCGCCAGCTACCTGGTGCTCGCCACCCGCGACGGACTCATCAAGAAGACGGCGCTGACCGAGTACGACACGAACCGGACCGGCGGCATCATCGCCATCAATCTGCGTGAGGGGGACGAGCTCGTCTCCGCTCTGCTGGTCGACGAGCACGATGACCTCCTCCTGGTCTCGCGTCACGGCATGTCACTGCGCTTCACCGCCTCCAACGACTCGTTGCGCCCGATGGGCCGCTCGACGTCGGGCGTGAAGGGCATGACGTTCCGCGACGCCGACAGCCTCCTCTCGGCATCGGTCGTCGACGAGGCCGGATTCGTCTTCGTCGTGACCGAGGGCGGCTACGCGAAACGCACCGCCGCCGACCAGTACCGCATCCAGAACCGCGGCGGTCTCGGCATCAAGGTCGCCAAGCTGGCCGAAGCCCGGGGCGATCTCGCCGGCGCCATGATCGTCTCCGAGGACGACGAGGTGCTCGTCGTTCTGTCCGGAGGCAAGGTGGTAAGGTCTGCCGTGTCCGAGGTACCAGCCAAGGGCCGCGACACCATGGGCGTCGTCTTCGCGCGGTTCGCCGCCGACGACAAGATCATCGCCGTCGCACGCAACTCGGAGCGCAACCTCGAAGGTGCGTCCGACGAGAGTGCCGATGAAGATGCGCCTGAAGACGGAGGCGCAACCGGTGCAGAGTCTGCCACGGTTGACGAAAGCGCCACCGAGGCTCCAGACGGTGCCGACGACACCACGGGTGACACCGCCGGAGAGGACACGACGAACGAATGACTAGCGTCGCTGAAAAGCTTCAGAACAAGGCCAAGAAGCCAGTCGGCACCAAGCAGGTGCGACTGAAGCTCGTCTACATCGACTTCTGGTCGACGGTGAAGCTGTCCTTCCTCATCGCGGTGGCACTCGGCATCATCACCGTCGTCGCGACGTTCCTGATCTACGTGATCCTCACCCGCCTGGGGATCTTCGACACCGTCGACACCCTCCTGCAGGAAGTGCTGGGCGACAACAGCTTCACACTGCAGAACACGCTGTCGATCGGGCAGGTGATGCTGTTCGCCGTCGTCGTGGCCATCTTGAACATCGTGATCGGCACCGTGCTCGGTGCTATCGCCGCTCTCCTCTACAACCTGAGCGTGCGGATCACCGGCGGGCTGCTCGTCGGATTCACCAACAACTGAAGCCGATCCACGACAGAGCCGAACGACGACAGAGCTGAACGACGCCGAGCCGGCGCCGATTTAGCGAATGGCCGCGAATACGGTACTGTCTTATTCGGTCCAGGGGGCTATAGCTCAGGCGGTTAGAGCGCTTCGCTGATAACGAAGAGGTCATAGGTTCAAGTCCTATTAGCCCCACTCCATGCTGATAACCGGCATGAAGATCCCCTTCCCGGGGTAGCACCACCCGGGGCCTTAGCTCAGTTGGTAGAGCGCCTGCTTTGCAAGCAGGATGTCGGGAGTTCGATTCTCCCAGGCTCCACTCGATTCGCCTCCTCGTGTTCGGTTCGCCTTCGGCTTACCTCGCGGAAAACTCTCGTCGTGCTTGTTCGGCCGCTGCCGGCGGCATGCCGCATCGGCGGCATGCCGCATCGGCAACAGCGGATCCTCGTCTCGGCGGCCCGGTACCTGTCGGCGGGTGGGACGGGAGAAGCCCGCCCCCTTGCGGGGACGGGCTTCGTGGGGCACTGGATCGTGCGCTCAGGCCTTGGTCTCTTCGTCGTCGGCAACCCACAGCTCGTCGTCGGCACGGAGCGTCTGCGCCGCGGCGTAGACGACGGCGGCCAGTGCGCCGATGCCGAGGATGATCAGGAAGACCTTGCCGCCGCTGAGGCCCTTCTTCTTGGACGTCTTCTTGGCGACCTGCTTCTGGACCTTCTTGGCCTGAAGGGCGGCCTTCGCCACCTTCTTCGTGGCCTTGGGGTGCTTGCGAGCGGCCTTTGCGGCCTTCTTCAGCGCCTTGCGCTTGGCACGGCGGCTGAGCTTCTTGCCCTTTTTCTTCAGACCGTCGATGTCGAGGTCGGGAAGAGCATCGCTCAACGGGCTCGACGCGACGGCGGCCGAGACGGCGGGAGCGACATCCTTGACCAGCTTCTCCTTGGCCTGGCCGGCTGCGGCCGTGGCCGAGGCGACACCGGACGAGACGGCGGGCTTGACCTGCGCGTCGAACGCGGCCTTGACGCGCGGAGCGACGTCGTTCTTCACGACTTCGGCGGCTTCGGCGCCCGCGGCCTTCCAGAAGTCGGCAGAGTGGCCGAGGACTTCGCGCTGCTCTCCCCAGATGCCGGCGGCATCCCCCTGGAGCTTCTTCAGTTCGCGTGTGCGCTTGCGTGACGTGGCCATTAGCTCTCCCTCGTGTGGATCATTGCGACGATCAACCCATCCTGGCACGCGCTCCCCTGACAGGTCACAGGATGATCTCTGAGGAACGACTGAATCTCGATGTCCCTGTGGAAGAATCGTCACCATGTCATCGCACACCGCTGTAGCCACGATCACCACGAACCTCGGCACGATCAAGGTCGACCTCTTCGGCAACCACGCCCCGAAGACCGTCGCCAACTTCGTCGGCCTCGCCACCGGCACCATCGAGTGGACCCACCCCGCCACGGGCGTGAAGTCGACCGACAAGCTGTACGACGGCGTGGTCTTCCACCGCATCATCCCGGACTTCATGATCCAGGGCGGCGACCCCCTCGGTCAGGGCGTCGGCGGCCCGGGCTACAACTTCGACGACGAGATCCACCCCGAGCTCACCTTCAAGGAGCCCTACATCCTCGCCATGGCCAACGCCGGCACGCGCGGCGGCAAGGGCACCAACGGCTCGCAGTTCTTCATCACCACGGTGGCGACCCCCTGGCTGCAGGGCAAGCACACCATCTTCGGCGAGGTCACCGACGCCGAGTCGAAGAAGGTCGTCGACGCCATCCAGGCGACCCCGACCGACGCGCGCGACAAGCCGATCGACGACGTGGTGATCCAGAGCGTCACCATCGACGAGGTCTAGGCCTTAGTGACGAACGTTCCCCGCAACGCCGACAACTTCTGCTACCGCCACCCCGACCGGCAGAGCTTCATTCTCTGCCAGCGGTGCGGGCGCACGATCTGCACGCAGTGCCAGACGCCGGCAGCCGTCGGCGTCCACTGCCCGGAGTGCGTGCGCGAGCAGCGCGGCAGCATGCCGCGGGTGAAGCCGCGCGTCGTGACGCGCATGAACGGCCTGGCGTCGTCGGGCGGGCCCGTCGTCACCTACGGGCTGATGGCGTTGGCCGGAGTCGGCTTCCTGATCGGGCTCGTGCCCGGCGGGTTCAACCTGCTGGGCTTCAACGGAGCCCTGGCTCTGTCGCAGCCGTGGCGGATCGTCACCGGGATCTTCGTCTACAGCGGCATCTTCGCGATCATCCAGCTGGCCTTCAACGTCTACATGCTGTGGGCGTTCGGATCGATGATCGAGCGGGAGCTCGGCCGGGCGCGTTTCATAGCCCTGTACGTGCTCGGCGCCCTCGGCGGCGAGCTGGCCAGCTCGATCTTCATCCCGGGCTACATCGTGCCGATCGTCGGATCAGCGATGTTCGGCCTGTTCGGGGCCTTCTATGTGATCCTGCGGTCGAGAGGGCAGCAGGCGAACCAGATCCTCGTTCTGATCGCGCTGAACATCGTGATCGGGCTCGTCCTGGGTTCGCCCTGGCAGATGTACATCGGCGCCGCTGCGATCGGCGCTCTGTCGGCGCTGATCTTCACGCGCACCCAGCACCGGTCGCAGCTGAACGCTCAACGAGGCCTGACGATCGGCCTCGGGGTCGCGCTCATCGTGATCATCCTGGTCCGGTCTGCGACGCTGACCGGCGCCATCGGCTGACGCTATCCACGACGAAGGCCCCGCATCTCGCCTGAGATGGGGGCCTTCGTCGTGGAGCAAGTTATCCACAGGTCCATCCACAGTGGGGATAGTTACACCCGTGTAAGACCGATCGTTATCGAATCGCTCGGAGGCTCGGATCAGCGCCAGCGCGTGGTCATCAGGAAGCCGATGAACATGATGCCGAAGCCGATCAGGATGTTCCACGACCCGAGGGACGGAACAGGCAGGGTGCTCTGCGACACGTAGTAGACGATGATCCAGACGAGCCCGAGAAGCATGAAGCCGAACATCACCGGCTTGAACCAGACGGGGTTCGGTCGGTTGGCGGACGATCCCTCGCCGGTGCGTGCCGCCGGTGCGGTGGTCTTCTTATCTCTGGCCATGGGCAGAAGTGTACCGGCATACCGGCTGTGCAGACTCTGGCTGCCCCTGTGGACAACCTCTTCACGCTCACGCACGCGCCCGTAGAATCGTGTGATGACCGACTCGCTGACTCGCCGGAGCTCCCGACGCTCGTCGCGCCGTCGCACGTCCGTCGTCGGCGTCGCTGGGGAGGTCCTCATCACCCTCGGCGTGGTCGTCCTGCTCTTCATCGTCTGGCAGCAGTGGTTCAACGACATCCTGGTCTCCGGCACGACGCGCAGCGAAGCGTCGTCGCTCAGCCAGAAGCTGCACGATGAGGCCGGCGCCGGGCCGACCACCGCACCCGTCGACGGTGACTACGGGACGCCGGCCATCACCCCGGCCGCGAAAGACGGCGAGGCGTTCGGCGTGCTCTTCGTGCCCCGGTTCGGCGCCGACTACCAGGTGCCGGTCGACGGCGGCACAGGCACGGCCCAGACGCTCGACACCGGTGCGGCCGGCCACTACGACTCGACGCAGATGCCCGGGCAGGTAGGCAACTTCGCCATCGCCGGCCACCGCACCACGCACGGGGCTCCGTTCGCGAACATCGCTCAGCTGAAGATCGGCGACCACATCTACGTGCAGACGAGCAAGGGCTACTACACCTACACGTTCCGCAACCTCCAGTACGTCAAGCCGACGCAGGTCCAGGTGCTTCAAGTCGTTCCCGACGCCCCGACGATCGACGCCGCCTCGAAAGACCGGCTCATCACCCTGACGAGCTGCAATCCGAAGTACAGCGCCGCCGAGCGGATCATCGCCTACGGCGTCTTCGACTCGTGGCGACCCCTGTCCGCCGGCCCACCCGCCGAGATCGCGTCGCTCGCGACGACGAAGTCGTAGGCGCTCGTGTACGCCGCCCTCTGGAGAGTGCTGCCCGGCCCCTGGTGGGTGCGGGTGCTGATCCTGATCGTGCTCCTGGCCGCCGTGCTCTACGCGCTGGTGACCTGGGTGTTCCCCTTCGCCGATTCCCTCATCCCTTCCCCTGACGTTACGGTTGACTCCCCATGACTCGCATCCTCGTCGTCGACAACTACGACAGCTTCGTCTACACGCTCAACGGCTACCTCCAGCAGCTCGGCGCCGAGACAGAGGTCGTGCGCAACGACTCGTTCTCCGGTTCCGACTCGGCCGCCCGCATCGCCGACTACGACGGCGTGCTCCTCTCGCCGGGCCCTGGTACCCCGGCAGCCGCCGGCGTCTCGATCGACGTCGTGCACGCGGCTCTCGACGGCGGCACGCCCCTTCTCGGCGTCTGCCTGGGTCACCAGGCGATCGCGGAGGCTCTCGGCGCAACCGTCACGCACGCCGAAGAGCTCATGCACGGCAAGACCTCCCGAGTCACGCACGACAGCAGCGAGTTCTACGCGAACGTTCCGCAGCCGTTCCTCGCTACGCGCTACCACTCCCTCGCCGTCGTCGACGACACCGTGCCCGCCGAGCTGGAGGTCACCTCACGCACCTCCGGTGGCGTCATCATGGGGCTCAAGCACCGCGATGCTAACGTCTACGGTGTGCAGTTCCACCCCGAGTCGGTGCTCACGGAAGGCGGCTACAGCATGATCGGCAACTGGCTCGCCGTCGCGGGTCTGCCGACGGCGGTCGATGCCGCCAAGGGTCTGAGCCCGCTCGTCAACCTCGGCTGAGGCGGGGCGACCCGCAGGGGGTGGCTCGACGGCCAGTTCCTGCGCCGCAGGTCGTGAGAACCCGGCCGATCGTGCTGGCGGGGCCACCGCGAGAAGGCATGCCGAGGGTGCGCGCCGACGCTGCTACTGACCGCTGCAGACGGTCAGAGTGATCGTCGACCCCTGAGGCTGCTCGCCGACGGGCAGCGACTGGGTGCTGACGATGTTGCCGGTGCACGAGTCGTCGGCGGTCGTCCGCACGTCGAGGCCGAGCGACGAGAGCGCCGACATCGCGTCGGCGACCGACTTCTCTGTCACGTCGGGTACGTTGACGGTCCCGCTCGAGACGACGAGGTCGACGGTGCTGCCCGGCTCGACGCTGGTCCCTGGTTCAGGTGTGGACGAGATGACCGTGCCTGCCGCGACCGTCGGGCTGTCCTGCTCGCTGACGGAGCCCTGCTGCAGACCGAGGGTCGTGAGCTGGTCCCAGGCGTCGGCGGTGGATGATCCGCTGACGTCGGGCATCGCCACGGTGTCGGGGCCGGTCGAGACGTAGACGGTGATGATCTCGTCTTTGGCGACGGGCGTGCCGGCGGGCGGGCTGGTCTTGACGATGTCGCCCTCGTCGACCGACTCGCTCGTGATATCGGAGCGCTCGGGTACCAGACCGAGCTTCGTCAGCTTCGCGGCGCCGGTCTTGTACGGCTCGGAGGCGACCGTCGGCACGTCGATGCCGGCCGTGGAGGGCAGGACGACGGGTGACAGGCGGGCGACCCAGATGACCACGGCGATGACGATGATGGCGATGAGCACGATCCCGGCCCAGATCCAGGCGACGGGCGGCCGCGTCTGGGTGCGGGCGGGGCGGTTCGCCTCGCTGCTGTTCAGCTCTTTGAGCGCCGCCTCGGAGCCCATGGCCGCGTTGGGGTTGACCCCGAACATGGTCGTGGTCGTGTCGGCGGCCGCCACGGTGACGTGCTGCTGGCGACGGGCCGGGAGATTGCCGGATCCGGCGTCGACGACGTCGCTGCGGAACTCCGCCGCGCTCTGGAACCGGTCGAACCGGCTCTTGGCGAGGGCGTGGAGCGTGACGGCGTCGAGGGCCGGTGAGATCGCCGGGTTGAGCACGCTCGGCGGCACGGGCGGCTCGCTGACGTGCTGGTACGCGACGGCGACGGGCGACTCGCCGCGGAAGGGCGGCCGGCCGGTGAGCAGCTCGAAGAGGAGCACGCCGGTCGAGTAGAGGTCGGAGCGAGCGTCGACGGTCTCGCCGCGGGCCTGTTCGGGGCTGAAGTACTGGGCGGTGCCGAGGATCGCCGTGGTCTGCGCGACGGTGGCGGCGGAGTCGGAGACGGCCCGGGCGATGCCGAAGTCCATCACCTTGACCTGGCCGGTGTGCGTCAGCATCACGTTGCCGGGCTTGATGTCGCGGTGCACGACGCCGGCGCGGTGCGAGTACTCGAGGGCGGTCAGGACACCCTCGGTGATCCTCACGGCCTCCTTGGGATCGAGCGGCCCCTCGGCGACGATGTCTTTGAGCAGGCGCCCCTCGACGTACTCCATGACGATGTAGGGCACGAGCACCTGGTTGCCCAGGGCGTCGCGCACGCTCTCTTCGCCGGCGTCGAAGACACGCACGATCGTGGGGTGCGCCATGCGGGCGGCGGCCTGAGCCTCCTGGCGGAAGCGGGTGCGGAAGGCCGGGTCGCTGGCGAGCTGCGACTTCATGAGCTTGATCGCGACCTGGCGGCCGAGGCGGGAGTCGGTGCCCATGTAGACGTTCGCCATGCCACCGTGACCGATCAGGTGACCGATCTGGTAACGGTTGGCGAGGAGGCTGATCCCCTCGGTCACGCCTTCAGCCACGAATACTCCCAAAATGCCACGGTCCCGACCAGTGTACCTGGGCGGGACCGTGGAGGTCTGGGCGCGCTGTGAGGGCGCAAGTACCTACAGCAGACCTACTGGTTGCCTTTTCCGTTGCCGTTGTTGCCGTTTCCGTTGCCGTTCGTGCCATCGCCGGCAGCCGGATCGGTGCCGTCGTCGGTCGGATCGGCCGACGGCGCCGCCGTCACGGTGACCGACACGCCGGCCGACGCGGCCGAGGTGACGGACCCGCACTTGGCCTTGTAGCTGAACGTCAGCGTGCCGACCTCGGTCGACTTCACCGTCACGGTCGTCGTGTTGGCGCCGACCGAGTTCGACGTCTTTCCGCCCGAGTCGGTGCCGCCCGAGATCGTGTAGCTGAACCCGGTGAGCGAGTAGCCGACGGGGCAGCCGGTGTAGGTCGGGATCGTGATCGTCGCCGTCTGCGTCGTGTCGATCGCGGTGGGTGCCGCCGTGGGCGCGCCCGGCTGGTCGGCCGAGGGGGCCGCCGTGTAGACGTAGATCACGATCGGGGTCGTCTTCTTGACCACGCCGGTCGGGTTGACCTTGTAGACCTTGCCCTGGTCGGCCGTGGTCGGTGCGGTCTGCGAATCCTGCGACGTGTTCACCTCGAAGCCCATGTCGCCGAGCAGCAGGCGCACCTGCGCCTCGGTCTTGCCGGTGTAGTCGGTCTGCACGATCAGAGCGCTGTCGTCGGTCGGCGTCGTGGTCGGCGTCGGCGACTCCCTGGGGGTGCTCGACGACTTCGGCGGGGCCTTGGTCGTCTCCTGCGCCGACGGCGTGCCGCCGTTGGTCAGAGCGAACGCGAGGCCGATGCCGCCGCCGACGACGATGATGATGGCGAGCACGATGATCGGCCAGAACCACGGGCCGCGCTTCTTCTTCTGAGGCTCCTCGTCGCCCTCGCCGGGCGTCTCGACGAGGCCGGTGCCGAGGCCGGGGTTCACTGCTGTCGTCGGCGCCTGAGCGTCGGCGGCCGACATGAGGCGGGTGGTCGCGTCTGCAGCGGCGAACACCTGGGTCGCGGCGTCGCCGGCACCCCCGATTCCGAGCATCGGAACTGCGGCGGTCGCCGCCGCCACGTCGCCGCGGCGAAGAGCCCGGGCCGCCTGGGCCAGCGCCGAAGCCGACGCGGGTCGCTCCGCCGGCTTCTTGGCGATGGACGAGTAGACGAGCTTGCGCACGGGCTCGGGGATGGTCGTCGGCAGATCGGGCGGCGTCTCGTTGATCTGCGCCATCGCGATTGCGACCTGCGACTCGCCCGTGAAGGGGCGGCGGCCGGCGAGGGCCTCGTAGGCGACGAT
Organism: Frondihabitans sp. GW821-FHT04F02; assembly: GCF_059420045.1. NCBI lineage: Bacteria > Bacillati > Actinomycetota > Actinomycetes > Micrococcales > Microbacteriaceae > Frondihabitans > Frondihabitans sp. GW821-FHT04F02. The sequence continues at coordinate 112,022 of NZ_JBWKSZ010000004.1, forward strand.
TCCGAGCGAGTAGATGTCGGTCGAGGGCGAGGCCGGGTGACCGGACGCCTGCTCGGGCGAGAGGTACTGGACGGTGCCCATGACCTGGCCGGTCGCGGTGAGCGGCACCTGGTCGGCGATGCGGGCGATGCCGAAGTCGGTGATCTTGACTCGGCCGTCCGGCGTCACGAGGAGGTTGCCGGGCTTGATGTCGCGGTGCACGAGGCCGGCCGCGTGAGCCGCCTGAAGTGCCGACGCCGTCTGCGCGACTATGTCGAGCACCTTGTCGGTGGGGAGCACGCGGTCGCGCTCGAGCACGGTCGACAGGGCCTCGCCGGGCACGAGCTCCATGACTAGGTAGGCGCTGCCCTCCTCCTCGCCGTAGTCGAAGACGTTGGCGATGCCCTCGTGGTTGACGAGAGCGGCGTGACGGGCCTCGGCGCGGAAGCGCTCGAGGAACCCCGGGTCGCCGAGGTACTCGTCTTTCAAGATCTTGACCGCGACGGTCCGGCCGATGACCAGGTCGGTCGCCTGCCACACCTCGCCCATGCCGCCGATCGCGACCCGGGACGACAGCTCGTACCGTCCGCCCAGAGTGAGCCCGCTGAATGGCCTCATTTGTTGAGCACCGCCTCCATCACTTGCTTTGCGATCGGTGCCGCAACCGTATTGCCGACCGCCGACTGTCCCTGACCGCCACCGTTCCCCACGACGACCGCCACTGCCACCTTCGGGTCTTTCGCCGGAGCGAATCCCGTGAACCAGAGCGTGTAGGGGTCGCCGTCACCGTTCTCCGCGGTGCCGGTCTTGCCCGCGACGTCGACGCCGCTAATTCTTGCATTGGTTCCGGTGCCCTTGTTGACGACCTCGGTCATGAGCTCGGTCAGAGTCGCCGCGGTGTCGGAGCTGATCGGGGTGCCCAGTTCTTGAGCCTGGAACGACTTCAGGGTCGACAGGTCGGGGTTCACGATGCTCTCGATGAGCGTGGGTGTCATCTCGGTGCCTCCGTTCGCGATCGTCGCTGTGGTCATGGCGACCTGCAGCGGCGACTCGCGGACGCTGCCCTGCCCGAAGGACTGCAGCATCAGGGTCGCGGTGTCGTCGGTGTAGGGGAACACGCTCTCGGCGGTCCGCTGCGGGATCTCGAGGGCGCTGTCGAAGCCGAACGCCTTCGCCATCGCGTTGATCCGGTCGTAGCCCAGCTCGGCGCCGAGCTCGGCGAACGGGATGTTGCACGAGTCGATGAGCGCGGTCTCGATCGTGACCGTCTTGCCGGCGCCACACGAGCCGCCCTCGGCGTTGTTGATCTTGCGGGTCGAGCCGGGCAGGGTCAGCGTCGCCGGGTTGTCGAGCTTCGAGGCCTTCGTGTACTTGCCGCTCTCGAACGCGGCGGCCGCGACGACGAGCTTGAAGGTCGAGCCCGGGAAGTACAGATCGCCCTGGATCGCCCGGTTGATCAGCGGCTGCGACGAGTCGGCGATGAGCGTCTTGTACGCCTTCAGCACGCTGGCGCGATCATGGCTGGCCAGCTGGTTGGGGTCGTACGAGCCCTTCGACACCATCGCGAGGATCTTGCCCGTCGACGGCTCGATCGCGACGACGGCGCCGGTGTTGCTGCCGAGGGCGTCGTAGGCGACCTTCTGCACGGCCGCGTCGATCGTCGTGTTGACCGTCGCGCCCTCGGGGTCCTTGCCGGTGAGAAGCGAGTTCAGCTTGTCGAAGAACTGCTCGTTCGAGGTGCCCGACAGCTCTTTGTTCAGGGCGCTCTCGATGCCGGTCGAGCCCTGACCCAGCGTGTAGTAGCCGGTCACCGGCGCATAGAGCTCGCCGTCCGAGTACGTGCGCAAGAACTTGTACTGGTCGTCGACCGGCTTCGAGTTGGCGACCGCCTGGCCGTCGACGACGATGGCGCCCCGCTGCGCGGAGTAGCTCTGCAGGATCGCCCGACTGTTGCGCGGGTCGGCCTTGAGCGACTCCGCCTGGAAGCCGGTGATGTACGTGCTCGACACCATGAGCGCCACGAACATGGCGAGCACCACGATGCTGACGCGCTTGAGCTCCTTGTTCATCAGCCGACCACCGCCCGGGGGCCGGTGCGGATTCCGTCCGAGAGCCGCAGGATGAGCGCCACGATGATCCAGTTCGAGAGCAGGGAGGAGCCTCCGGCCGCGAGGAACGGCATGGTCAGCCCGGTCAGCGGGATGACGCGCGTCACGCCGCCCATGACGACGAACACCTGGAGGGCGATGATGAACGAGAGGCCGACGCCGAGCAGGCGGCCGAAGTCGTCGGTGCCGACGAAGCCGATGCGGAAGCCCCGCGAGACCAGGAGGATGTAGAGGCCCAGGATCGCGATGAGTCCGGCGAGCCCCAGCTCCTCGCCGAGCGACGCGATGATGTAGTCCGACTGCGCGAGCGGCGTCGTGCCGGGGCTGCCCTGGCCGAAGCCGGTGCCGATGAGGCCGCCGTTGGCGAGGCCGAACAGGCCCGTGACGAGCTGGTAGCTGCCGCCGGGCGCGCCGTAGACGGAGTTGCTGAGCGGGTTCAGCCACGCCTCGAACCGGTCGTGGACGTACTCCTGCGTGAGGGCGGCCGCGATGGCGCCGCCGACGAACAGGACCATGCCCAGCACGACCCAGCTGGCCTTGCCGGTGGCGACGTAGATCATCACCAGGAACAGGCCGAAGTACAGCAGCGAGGTGCCGAGGTCTTTCTCGAACACCAGCACGACCATGGCCATGCCCCAGATGATCAGGATCGGCCCGAGGTCGCGGGGCCGCGGGAAGCGCATGCCGAGGATCTTCGGCCCCATCAGCGACAGGCTGTCGCGGGCCTGCACGAGGTAGCCGGCGAAGAAGATCGCGAGCGTGATCTTGGCGATCTCACCGGGCTGGAACGAGAGCGGGCCGACGTCGATCCAGACGCGTGCGGCGAGCCCGCGGCGGCCGAGGCCGGGCACGAGCGGCAGCAGGAGGAAGACGATCGAGACGAACATCGCAATGTAGCGGTAGCGGGCGAGGATCCGGTAGTTCTTGATCGCGATGATCGCGATGATGGCCACGACGAGAGCCGCTGTCGTCCACAGGATCTGGCGCTCGCCCGCGTGGGTCGGGTTCGAGCCCGACCAGGAGGGGATGTCGATGCGGTAGATCTCGGCGATGCCCAGGCCGTTGAGGGTGAGGGCGATCGGCAGCACGAACGGATCGGCGTCGCGCGCGACGACGCGAAGCACGACGTGCAGGACGAGGGCGAGGAGCAGGACCAGGCCGCCCGACCACAGCACGTCGGAGCGGATCTCGCCGAGGGCGCCGAGCTGCACCAGGAGCATCGCCCCGGCCGAGATTCCGCAGGCCACGATCAGCAGCGGAAGCTCGATGTTGCGCAGGCGCGCCGGCTGGCGCAGGCGGATCGTGATCGTCTGCGTGAGGGTGGAGCCGGTGAGGTTCGTACCCGCAGGGGTCGAGGCGCTCGCGGCGGCCGGGGTCGAGGGGCGGCCGATCGCCTCGGTGGCGTCGTCAGCCGCTGGCATTCGCGAGCCTCTCGACGATGGTCCGGGCGTCGGTCAGGCTTCCCGCGTTGATCGTGTCTTTCACGGTCGTCTGCGTGTAGCTCGACAGGTCGTCGACCTTGACCTGCGTCGTCTCGTAGACGCTCGACAGGTGGATCGGCCCGAGCGTCTGCTGCACGCCCTTGTAGATCACGACGGTGCCGTCCTGCTCGCCGACGTAGTAGTGGTCTTGGGTCCAGCGGTAGGTGAGGATCACGCCGGTCGCGACGATGATGATCGCGACTGCGAGAGCCACCAGCCAGGTGATGCGGCGGGTGCGGGCGCGCCGGCGGTCCTCGGCGATGAGCTCGGCGAGGTACTCGTCGGACTCGGGCTCGAAGTGGCTGTCCTCTGGGGTCGTGGCCACCTTGAGCGGGTGCAGGAGGATCGTGGGGAGGCGCAGCGGGCGTCGGCCCTGCTCGCCCTCGAACGTCAGGGGCGTGGCGGCCGAGCCGACGGTGGTGGGCTGCTCGGCCGACGAGATCTCGCTCTCGTCGACGTCGACGACGACGACGGTCACGTTGTCGGGGGCGCCGTGGTCGAGCGTCTCCTTGACGAGACGGCGCGACACGGCATCGGCGTCGAGCCCGGAGGCCAGCGCCTTGCGGATCCGGTCTTCGGCCAGGTAGCTCGAGAGGCCGTCCGAGCAGATCAGCCAGCGGTCGCCCGGTTGCGTGCCCAGGATCGCCGTGTCGATCTCGGGGGCCGCGTCGACGTCGCCGAGCACGCGCATCAGCACCGAGCGGCGCGGGTGCACGGCGGCCTCCTCGGGCGTGATGCGGCCCGAGTCGACGAGGCGCTGCACGAAGGTGTGGTCGGCCGTGATCTGGCTGAGCTCCCCCTCGCGGTACAGGTAGATGCGCGAGTCGCCGATATGGGCGATCGCGATGCTGTCGCCGACGCGCATCATCGCGCTGACGGTCGTGCCCATGCCGGTCAGCTCGGGGTGCTCGAAGACGGTCTCGGCCAGCAGCTGGTTGGCCGCGATCAGCGACGACTGGAGGGCGAACTCGGCGTCGCCCGGAGACGAGTAGGGCTTGTCGGTCTCGCGGATCCTGCGGATCGCGATCGCCGAGGCCACGTCGCCGCCGGCGTGGCCGCCCATGCCGTCGGCCACGACGAAGAGCTGATTGCCCGCGTAGCCGGAGTCTTGGTTGTTGGCCCGGATCTTTCCGACGTTGGAAAGCGCAGCGCTCCTGATCGACGCCACCCGCTACCGCCGCAACTCGAAGCTCGTGGTGCCGATGGTGACCGTGGTGTTCGAGGCGAGCGGCGTCGGGACGGAGATGCGCTCCCCGTTCACGAACGTGCCGTTGGTCGAGTCGAGGTCCTGGATCACCCAGCGGCCGTTCCACAGCATGAGCCGGGCGTGGTGGGTCGAGGTGTAGTCGTCGCGGATGATCAGGTTGCTCTCGTTCGAGCGGCCGATCGTGAGCGGCCCGTCGCCGAGCGGCATCTCGAGCCCGTTCTTGGCGCCCTTGGTGATGACGAGGCGGGTCGCGGTCACGTCGGAGGTCGGCGCCGGGGCAGCGGGCGTAGGAACTGCGGGAGCCCGCGGAGCCTGACTCGGGGCCGCCGCTGCTGCCGCCTGGGCCTGGCCGCCGGCGGGCTGCTGGTCGGCGGGCAGCTTCTTGGCCCGCTGCCCGAACAGGTCGCTGCGGAGCGCGTAGACGATGAAGAAGATGAAGAGCCACAGCACGACGATGAAGGCGAGGCGGAGGACGAGGAGGGTCAGCTCACTGGTCATCGGAGGGCGCCCCCTTCCGGCGGATTATGGCCGGTGCGGGAGCCGTCGGCGGAGCCGCTGCGGGACGTCGAGACGGGAAGCACTCGGAACACGATACGCGTACGACCTATTTGGATCACAGAATCGGGCTGAACGACGGCCTTGGTCAGCGGGACGCCATCGAGCTTGGAGCCGTTGGTCGAACCCAGATCGGTGGCCTGAGCGTGCTGGCCGTCCCACAGGATCTCGACGTGCTTTCGGCTCGTGCCGGTGTCTTGCACGGTGATGTCGGCCTCGCTGCCGCGGCCGATCACAGTGCGGCCCTTCAGGAGGGAGTGCTGCGTGCCCTCGACCTCGACGACGGGGGTCCACACGACGTCTTCCTCGCGGACGTTTGCCGAGTCGATCCGCAGGATGCCGGTCGTGAGTCGCTCGTCGAGCCGCAGCTCGATCCGGACGCGACCCGCGAAAGAATAGGACTGCTTGCGCGCGTGCCCCTCGACCTCGGCCGCGAGCTCGTCGACGAGGGCACGGCCCATCTCGTCCATCCGCGCGAAGTCCTTCGAGGCGAGCGCCACGGTGAACTCGTTCGGCGTCAGGATCCGCTCGCGCGAGACCACGGCCGCCTTCACGTCCATCTCGCGCTTCAGGGCCGCCGTGATCTCGAGCGGCTGGACGCCCGAACGGAACGTCTTCGAGAACGTGCCGTTGACAGCACGCTCCAGACGTCGTTCGAAGTTGTCGAGCAGTCCCACTGGATCTCCTGGTCGGTCGTTCGGCCGGTTGCCGCCTGGCCGATAAGTCTGCCCAAGCTAGCGGGTGCAAGAGTAGTGCCCGCTGCATGCTATCGTTTTCAGGTTGGCTGAGAGGCCGACGCTGGCGCGAGTGGCGGAATAGGCAGACGCGCACGGTTCAGGTCCGTGTGCCCGAAAGGGCGTGGGGGTTCAACTCCCCCCTCGCGCACCAGCAAGCAGTCTCCGAGTGCCCCGTTCGTCTTCGATGAGCGGGGCTCTCTCTGTCTGCGGAGACCCCGCGACGGCGTCGCTCGACGACCCGCAGCCTCAGGCCGCAGGCCAGGTCAGGGTGACGGCGGTGCCCTCGCCCGGCGTCGAGTCGATCGACGCACGCCCGCCGACGTTGGCGACGCGCTCGATGATCGACACCCGTACGCCGAGGCGGCCCGGCGTCATGGTGGCGGTGTCGAAGCCCATGCCGTCGTCGGTGACGCCGACGGTGAGCACCTCGTCGCGCCACTGGATGTGCACGTTGCGGGTCACGACGCCTGGGCCGGCGTGCTGGATGCTGTTCGTCAGGGCCTGCATGACGGCCGAGAAGAAGGCCTCGACGACGCTGCCCGGGATCGAGTAGTCCTTCAGCCCCTCGCTGCTGAACCCGGCGGTGATGCCGAGCTCCTCGCACGCCGCGGCGAACCGGGCCCGGAGCTGGTCGAGGGGCACGAGGTCGTCGATGGTCGTGGGCAGCGCCCCGGCCGAGGCCACCTCGGTCAGGGCGTGCTTCGCCATGGCGACGGCCAGATGGCGCTCCTCGGGGGAGTGCGCACGCGCCGCCGTGAGAAACGTGGTGAGCACGCTGTCATGCAGGATCGAATCCACCTGCACGCGCTCGAGCTCGGTGCGATGCTCGCGGACGGCGTGCGCGTACTTGCGCGTGGCGGTCCCGTGCGCGGAGTCGACGGCGGCCGATGCGCGGCGGAACATGCCGATCAGCAGCAGCACGACGAGACCCAGCATGAGACCGTACCCGGCCTCGGCGATGGACTGCAGGAACGGCCTGCCGCCGCCGGCCGGAGTCTCGCGGACGATGATGTAGGCGACGTAGACCATGGCCATGTAGGCGATCGCGAGCACTCGCGGGAACGCGAATGCGGCGGCGGCGAAGGCGATCGTCGAGAGCGGGCTCGGCCAGGGGGCGGTCGGCGCCACCCGCGCGGGGTCGGAGGCGAAGAAGGGCCAGGACACGGTGACGATCAGGTAGACGGCGCTGGCAGTTCCTGCCGCGGTCTTGGCATGTCGCCCGGTGAGACCGGCGATCACCGTCGCGCTCAGGCTGCCGAAGACGGCGAATCCGATGCACCAGGCCCAGACCTGGTTCATGGCCGGCTGGCCGCGGAATGCCTCCGGCACGGCGACCGCCCCGAAGACGAGGCAGTACAGGGCGAGGCTTCGAGCGATGACCTTCTCGACGAGAGCGGAGCTGATGAGGTACTTCTGTCGGCGGCCGGCTCGGAGCGTGCCGACGAGATCGGGCAGGGCGGGGCGCGTGCGGAGAAGCGGCACGGTGACTCCCTGACGACGGTGCGACGAACCGGCCGAATGGGCGGTCACCCTTGTCTACCGTTGTCATAACGATCGGTCGACCCTCAGAACTGGGGGCAGTCGCCTGCGGCCTCGACCGGGCAGAATTTCAGCGCGCGTCACGAACCGTGCCTGCTGATCAGCCTCGTCACCCTGAGGCACCCCGACTATGACATCTCTCCTCTCACGCCTCGCCTTCCGTTTCGCCCGGCCGATCCTGCGTCTGCACTTCTGGCTCTACAGCCGGAATGTCGACCGCGCGTTCTTCCCCGAGGACGAACCCGAGGGTGTCGTCGGGGGGCCTGATCCCGAGCGCATCCTGTTCGTGGGCGATATCGCCGTCGCCGGCTACGGCGTCCTCCGTCACGGCATGAGCGCCGCCTCGTACACGGCGGCGGCCATCGGGCAGCGCACCGGCCGGGGTGTCACCTGGTCGACCCTGACCGCCTTCGACCTCACAGCGCACCGGGTGGCGACCCTGCCGTGCCACGACACGTACGACTTCTCGCGCGTCGTGTTCATGATCGGCATCCCCGACGTGCTCCTCGCCACCGACGCGGGCGCCTGGGGCCGCGACCTGCGCACCGTCTTCGCCCGCGCGCGGGAGTCGTTCGGCCCCGACACGCAGATCGTCTTCGCCGGCATCCCGCCCATGCACGAGTTCCAGCCAATCCCGCGGCTGGCGCGCCTGCTCATCAAGGAGCGGATCGACCAGCTCAACGCCACCGCCATGGCCGTCCTCGAGGACGACCGCTCGGACGCGGGCAGCGTGTTCGTGGTCACTCCGGACTGGCGCGAGGGGCACGCCTACGTGCAGGAGAGCTTCTCGTGGAAGAAGCTGCACCACCTGTGGGGGACGACCATCGGGTCGGCTGCCGCCGGCTCGTCACGGTCGCCGGTCGGCGGGGCTCCCATCGCGGCGTGACCGCGCCGGTGACGACTCAGACCTGGAGCTGCCACCCGACCATGAAGCCGGCCGTGACCCCGATCGCGATGAAGACCAGGCTGACCACGGTCCCGGCTATGGCGAGGCCTCTTCCGCGCTCGCCGGTCCGGGAGGTGCTGCGCAGAGCGATCAGGGAGACCACGAGACCGGCTGGGCAGAAGACGAACGCCAGGACGAAGCCGATCACCGCGAGAGCGTTGAGCGGTGCTGTCGACGCCAGGGAAGGCGCTCGGGTCGTGCTGTGGGGCGTCGTTGCCATGATTGTCCTTCCAGCGCGGTGGAGTGCCCAATGATAGGCCGTCAGCGGGCCGCCCCGTTCGTCTTCCCCGGACGACCGTGAGCTAGGTTGTGTCCATTCGCAACGAGTGAGGGGGGCGTCGGTTGGCTTGGTCCGCTACCCCTGCGCCCACCATGCAGGATGTCGCGACACTCGCCGGAGTGTCTGTCAAGACGGTGTCGAACGTCCTTTCCGGTTACGAGCACGTGTCGCAGCGCATGCGGGCCCGAGTCATGGCGGCCGTCGAGGAGCTCAACTACGAGATCAACGTGTCGGCGCGCAACCTCCGGGTCGGCCGCACGCGAGTGCTCGGTCTCGCCGTGCCCGAGCTGAGCCAGGCGTACTTCGCCGAGCTCGCCGACGCCGTGATCCGTGCGGCGGGCGATCGAGGCTACACGGTGCTCATCGAGCAGACCGTGTCCGATACCGCCAGTGAGATCAGCGCCGTCGCCTCGATGCGGAAGCATTCGATCGACGGCCTCATCTACAGCCCGCTGACGATCGAGGCCTCCGACGTCGATCAACTCGACGGCGAGTTCCCGCTCATCGTCTTGGGGGAGCGTGTTCACGGGAGCCGCGCGGCCCACGTGACGATGTCGAACGCGAAGGCCGTCCGGGCGGTCACCGACCACGTTCTCGATCTCGGACGTCGCCGCGTCGCCGTGGTCGGGGTGCATCCCGACGGACCGGTAGGTGCCGCCGCGTCGCGCTTTCGCGGGTACGAGGATGCCCTTCGCGGGCACGGGATCGAGCCCGACCCTGCTCTGTCGGTAGCCACGCCGCTGTGGCACCGGACCGACGGCGTCGCCGCCGCCGAGCGTCTCGTCGCGTCGGGCGTCGACTTCGACGCGGTGGTGTGCTTCAACGACGCGCTCGCCCTCGGGGTCCTCCGGGGGATGCAGTCCCATGGCATCCGGGTTCCCGACGACGTCATCGTCGTCGGATTCGACGACATCGAGGACAGCTCGTTCTCGACACCGTCGCTCACCACGATCTCTCCCGGCCGCGACGAGATCGCGCGCGAGGCCGTCTCGCTCCTGATCGACCGGATCGAGGGCGTGGCGCCGCCTGCCGGCGCAGTCGATATCGAGACAGGGTTCCGCCTCGTGGTCCGCGAGTCGTCGGTCGGCGCCTCGCAGGCCTGAACGCGGCCGGAGACTTTCTCTCCGACCTCGGTTGACACCCCTCGCCCTCTCCCGTATCTTGCAATTTACATCGATGTAAATTTAATGGAAGCAACCACCCTCACACTCCCCAGAAGCACCAGAGGCTCCCCAACGAAGACGTCGGGAGCAGATAGCAGGTCACAGTGAAGAAGCTGATTGCAGTCGTTGCGACTGCGGCCATCGCAGCCGTCGGGCTGACCGGCTGCGCCGGCTCGTCCGGCCCGTCGTCGTCCGAGAAGGTCTCCCTGACCTTCTGGCACGGCTACACGGAAGCCGATGGCGGAGTGCTCGACGACATCGTCAAGCAGTTCAACGCCTCGCAGAAGAACATCACCATCTCGACGCAGACCAAGACATGGGCCGTCATCGACGACACGCTGCTCCCGGCCCTGTCGTCGAAGAAGGGCCCGGACCTCGTCGCCATGACGTCAGACCGCCTGCCGGTCTACGCCCAGAAGCACGCACTGGTCGACCTCGACGACTTTTACGGGCAGGCGTCGAGCAACACGTCGAAACTCAAGCCCGAGGCCGTCGCGATGGAGACCGTCGACGGCACGAAGTACGGCGTTCCCAGCGGCTTCGTCCCGCTGTCTGTGATCTACAACAAGAAGCTTTTCGCGAAGGCGGGAATCACCGAGTTCCCGACCACTTGGGACGAATGGGTGGCAGACGCCAAGAAGATGACCGTCGACACGAACAACGACGGCACTCCCGAGCAGTACGGACTGGTCCTGCCCGATCACGCCACAGTCGGAAACGGCATCTGGCCGAGCCTCTTCGAGGGCAACGGCGGCTCGATCACGAACGACGACGGCACGAAGGCCACCATCGACTCCGCTGCCAACGCCGAGACCCTCGCCTACTGGGCCGACGCCATCGAGAACGACAAGATCTCGCCCACCGGCGTCGACGGCATCGGCGCCGACAAGCTCTTCACGGCAGGCAAGACGGCCATGGAGATCGGCGGACCCTGGATGGCCGGCGTCGCGACGGCCTCCAAGATCGACTACGGCCTCGCCGCCATCCCGGCCGGCCCGAAGGCGAAGGCCTCGTCGGCCATCGGGATCTCGCTCGCCGTCACCGCTCAGACCGACTCCGTCAAGCAGCAGGCGGCCGAGAAGTTCCTGGCCTACTTCAACGAGAAGTCGACTGCCACGAAGTGGTCGCTCGGCTCCGGCTGGCCGCCCCTCCGCACCGACGTGACGGCAGCCGATGTCGACTCGAACGCGACCGTCGCGAGCCTGACCAAGATCGCCCCGAACACCCAGCCCCTCCTGCCCGGCGTCGTGAACAGCGGCGACGTGCTCACTGCTATCGACACGGCGACGCAGAAGGCGATGGCGGGCGGCGACCCGAAGCAGCTCCTCGGTCAGGCCCAGTCGAGCATCCAGCAGGCTCTGGCGAAGTGACCTCGTGACCACTCAGCAGCTGCAGCGCAAGAAGCCGTACCGGCCGCCGGGGCAACTCGGCGGCCGGGTGGCCCTGGCCGGGTCCTTCAAGCGGAGGGCAACGATCGTCGGCTTCCTGGCGCCCGCGCTGGTCATCCTCGGCGCGTTCGTCGGGTGGCCCATGATCTCCGCCCTCCGCCTCTCCTTCACCGACGCCAGCGGGTTCGGAACACCGAGCTTCGTCGGGCTCGACAACTACGTGCGCGTCTTCACCGACTCCGACATCATCCGCGCCATGGGCAACACCGCCCTCTACGCGGTTATCTTCACGCCGGTGTCGATCGTCGTCGCCCTACTCCTGGCGCTCGCGGTCAACAGCCCCCGACTCCCGTTCCGCGGGTTCTTCCGCTCGACGCTCTTCCTTCCGTTCATCGTCTCGCTCGCCGTGGCGGCCTTCGCCTGGTCGTATCTCCTCGACCCGCAGATCGGGCTCGCGAACTACTGGCTGCAGGCGGTCGGGATCCGCATCGGGAACGTCCTGCAGGATCCCACCCTCGCCATGCCGACCGTCGTCCTCGTCGCGGTCTGGAAGAGCTTCGGGTTCTACATGGTCATCTTCCTGGCCGGTCTGCAGGAGATCCCGAAGAGCCTGTACGAGGCGGCGCAGCTCGACGGCGCGAACGCGTGGAAGCGGTTCACCAACGTCACTTATCCGATGCTGAGCAACACGATGGCGTTCGTCGTGATCGTGGCGCTGATCGCGGCCCTGCAGGCGTTCGACCAGATCTACGTCCTCACCGGCGGCGGTCCGTACCGGAGCACCGAGACCATCGTCATGCAGATCTACCAGTCGGGATTCAAAGACCTCGACCTCGGCTTCGCGTCGGCTCTCTCGTACGTGCTCCTGATCGTCACGCTTCTCCTGAGCCTCGTCCAGTTCCTGTTCTTCGGCCGTCGTGGAGAGGACACCGCCTCATGACCGCACTCACCCGCCCCGGGGTCCGCGTCGCAAAGCGCGCAACCACCCGCAAACGTCCGGATGCCGCTCGCTGGCTCGCGTTCGCCGGCTTCCTCGTCGTCACGTTCGCCCTCATGCTCCCCGTCATCATCATCGTGCTGACGGCGTTCAAGCCCGCCTCCGAGGTGAACGCCTTCCCGCCGACCCTGGCGCCGCACCACTGGACCCTCGACAACTTCCGCGCGATCTTCTCAGAGCTGCCGTTCGGCAGGCTGATCGTCAACAGCTTCGTCTTCGCAGGCGGCGTCACGCTCTTCGCACTCGTCTTCGACTCGCTGGCCGCCTATGCGCTGGCGCGCCTCGACTTTCGCGGGTCCAAGGTGCTGCTGATCGTGATCATCGCGAGCCTGATGATCCCGTTCCAGGCGACGCTCATCCCGATCTACCAGCTCGTGTCGCAGCTCGGCTGGGTCAACACGTTCGCGGGTCTCATCGCCCCGCGCGCCGCCGACGCGTTCGGCATCTTCTTCCTGCGGCAGTTCTTCGTCTCGCTTCCGCGCGATCTCGACAACGCGGCCCGCATCGACGGGGCGTCCGAGTGGCGCGTGTTCCGCAGCGTGGTCCTCCCCAATGCGGTCCCGGCGCTCCTGACACTCGGCATCTTCACCTTCGTCAACAACTGGAACGATCTGCTCTGGCCGCTGGTCTTCACGACCGACCAGAAGATGGGGACGATCACGTCGGGCCTCACCCTCCTGACCGGCCCCGGCGGGATCATCCCGCAGGGCGTGATGATGGCCGGCGCCCTGATCGCGGTGCTCCCCCTTGCGATCATGTTCCTGCTGGTGCAGCGGCGCTTCATCGAGAGCGTCGCCAGCACCGGGCTCAAGTGACGCCGCCTGCCTCGCCACCTCTTTCCCGACTTCCAGAGACGAGTACGCCATGAAATGGTTCGACGACGGCGCCCTGCACTTCGCCCTCGGCATCGAAGACACCTTCGTGCCTCAGAGCCGGGCCGGCGAACGGCCCATCGACGAGTACGAGCTGACCCAGCACTACCAGCAGGTCGAGACCGACCTGACGCTCGCCAGCGGCGTGGGCGCGGAGATGATCCGGTGGGGCGTGCCCTGGTACCGGGTCGCGCCGACGCCCGACACCTGGGACTGGTCGTGGGTCGACCGCGCCATGGACGCCTTCCAGGCCGAGGAGCTCCGTCCGATCGTCGACCTGCTCCACTACGGAACGCCCCTCTGGCTCGACGACCAGTTCGCCAACCCCGACTACCCGGAGCGCATGGCCGAGTTCGCGGTGCGCTTCGCCGAGCGGTACGGGCACTACGCGACCGACTACACGCCGGTCAACGAGCCGGTCATCCACTCCCTGTTCTCGGGGGAGTTCGGCTACTGGCCCCCCTACCTCACCGGTCCGACGGGCCTGGTGAAGGTGGCGTCGTCGCTGGCACGCGGCTTCGTCCTCACCCAGCAGGGAATCGCGCAGGAACTCGGGTCTGCCGCGACTTTCGTCCACGTCGATGCCGGCATGCGGTACGTGGGCGACGTCGAGGCTCCCGAGCATCGTGACACAGTGGCCCGCCTCCGTGCCCAGACCTTCCTCGTGGAGGACCTCGTGACCGGCGCCGTCGACGACTCCCACGCCCTCCTGGCGCAGCTCCGGCGAGGCGGTGTGACCGACGACCAGCTGGCCTGGCTCGCCGACAACGCGGTGCGCCCGGACGTCATGGGCGTGAACTACTACCCGCTCCACTCCACCGAGGTCTTCGAGGCCGGCGTGCACCACGGCGGGGGCTTCGCCGACTCGCGGCCGTTCCACGATGCCGGCGTCGATGGGCTCCGCGAGGTGCTGCGCGGCCATGCCGAGCGGTACGGCGCACCCGTCATGCTCACCGAGACCTGCGTCACGGGGTCGGCGGAAGAGCGCATCACCTGGATGGACGAGTCGGTCCGGGCGCTCCACGAGCTGCGTGCCGAGGGCCTGCCGGTGGTCGGCTACACGTGGTGGCCGCTGTTCGACATGTACGAGTGGACGTATCGCCACAGCACCGCCCCGCGCGTCGACCACCTGCTCACCATGGGCCTGTTCGACCTCGTGGAGTCGCCGACCGGTCGTCTCGACCGGGTCCGCAACCCGGTCGCCGACCGCTATCGCCACCTTGCGGCCCAGTCCCGGGTCGTCGCGACGCCGCTTCGAAAGTAAATCCGATAGCCCCATCGTTCGGCGGGAAGGCGACGGCTTTGTCCTCGCCCTCCCGCTGATCCCCTGGACGGAGATCACCCTCCAGGCCATGTTGAAGAAGGAGAACTGATGACACCGCAGTCCAGTACCCGCCCTCGACGCAGGCGGGCGCTCGCGCTCGTCCTTGCGGCGACCGCCCTCATCGCCGGCTCGCTCGCCAGCCAGGTCGCCCGGGCTCCCGAGGCATCCGCCGTCACCGCCGGCAACGGTGCCCTGGTGTACTCGCCCGCGGCGGGAACGTCGTTCAACCCGGAGGGCGGCCGCGCTGCAGGGACGACCTACGCCAAGATGATCGTCCTGAAGAACAGCGGATCGTCGAACGGCACCGAGATCGTCACCTTCGATCAGCTCGTCCTCGAGAACGGCGTTCAGGTGTACCCGATCTACCGGAGCACCGACAACGGGACGTCGTGGAGCAGGATCGCGGCGGTCAAGCCGAGCACGCAGTTCCCGGCCCTCACGCGTACCGCTCAACCGTCCCTCTACGAGACGCCCATCCAGCTGGGGTCGATGCCGGCGGGCACGCTCCTGCTGAGCGGCATGATCATGCCGACCGACCGCTCGACCAGCCGGCTCGTCATGTACAAGAGCCTCGATCACGGCGTCACCTGGTCGTTCGTCAGCACCGTCGACACCGGCGGTCCGGCCACGTACGACCCCACCCCGAGCTCGACGACCTCGACGGTCTGGGAGCCCTCTCTCGCGGTCGATGCGAACGGCGGTCTCGTCACGTACTTCTCCGACGAAAGGCAGAAGGCCAACGGGGTCCTGCAGGCGGTCAGCTACCGACGATCGACGGACGGCGGCCTCACCTGGGGCGGTCTCGTGAACGTCTCGGCTCCGACCAACCAGAGCGACCGCCCGGGAATGATCACAGTGACGCGGCTCCCGAACGGCAGCTACATCGCCACCTTCGAGGTCGTCAACCGCCCGAGCCAGACCAACAACACGGCTCCCGTGTACTACAAGATCTCTCCCGACGGTCTGAACTGGGCGCCGTCGACGAGCATCGGCACGCAGATCACCCTCCCGAACGGCCGCGGCATCGGCTCGTCGCCGGAGGTCCGGTGGATCCCGACCGCAGGCAACGCGAACGGCATGATCGTCGTCTCGTCGAAGTGGGGTCTCACGTCGTCCGGTGCCATCGACGGGGGCCAGAACTTCTTCGTCAACCGCAATCAGGGCAGCGGCTCGTGGGAGCAGCTCCCCTACGCGGTGACCTACGACGCGGCGGACACCGCTGGCGGCACCTTCAGCGGCTTTGCGCAGAGCTTCGACAGCAGCGCCGATGGGAAGACCCTGTACCAGGCGACGAATGTCGAGAATCTGACGACCACCTACAACGACGTGAGGGTGGGCTCGATCCCGATCAGTGCGACTCAGTACGAGGCGGAGTCGGCCGCACTCACCGACACATCGCTGGTCACTCAGGGTGACGCAAAGGGCGGGGTCAAGGTCGGGAACATCAATAATGCGACGAGCTCCGTGAAGTTCTCGGTCACGGCTCCGACGGCCGGCACATACACGATGAATGTCCGGTACGACAACGGCACCGGCGCGACGAGCACCCACAACGTCAGCGTGAACGGCGGCACCACGAGCGCCATCTCCTACCCGAAGACGGCGAACTGGGGGCGGTTCGGTTGGTCGCAGAAGACTGTCGCGCTCACCGCAGGCACCAATACGCTCACCTTCACGAAGGGGACCGGATTCGCCGAGCTGGACCAGATCCAGCTCTACCAACCCTGACGGGGAGGCCGCAGACGTTCAGGTCTCCTGCACGGCTGCGGCCTCACCCGATCGCGCCAGACCCCTGCGAGCCAGCCTCCTCGACCAGGCGCACCTTCACGTTGACAGCGACCTCGCCCCGAATCGACGGCTCTGCCCCCAGCCGCTCGAGAAGCAGCTCGCCCACCCGCCGGAGCGTCTCGGTGGCGGGTCTCTCGCCGGCAGTGGAGATGTGCGCGCTGACCGTCGTGAAGTCGTCGGCCCGGTCGATGTCGACGAGCACGTCCGGGACGCGCAGGGCGAGCCGCACGGCCACCGCCCCGGCGGCAGCCTCGAGGATCGGCTGCGCCGGGTAGACGCCCGAGACCCCCTCCGTCGCTCGGATGGCCGCCGTCAGCTGGCGGGAGAGCTCGGTGTCATCGGTCATCGGTGCGGTCCCCTCCCGGGTAGACATCGTCGATCGTGACGTCGATCTGGCCGATGACGAGCTCGGTGTGCTCCGCCAGCGCGCGTGTGATGCGCTCGCGGAGCCTGTCGGCCGTCTCGGCCACGGACATCCCGTACTCGAGGCCGGCCGTCACGTCGATGCGGATGGGCGCTCCGGGCGTCGTCACGTCTCCGTCCAGCACGCACCGGCCCATGATCACGCCGCCCATCGTGTCGCCGGCGCGGCGGATGACGCCTCGGACGGCCGCCTCGGTGAGTGCGAGCCGGAGCACGGGGTTCGGATGCCCGACGGGGATGTCCCTCCCGGATCGGATCTCGGTCTTGATGGTGTCGAGGAGTCCTGAGATCCAGACATCGTCGCGGGCAGGATCGCGCCCGGACTCGTTCTCCAGCGCAGTGCGGGCGAGTTCCTGCATCCGGGTCATCCCCACGAGGGCGAGACGGCAGGCTGCGGAGGTCTCGATCGAGGGGTCGTACGGCGTGCGGCCTCGGTCGAGGTAGTCGCCGAGCTCTTCCATCGTGTGGCCGTCGAGGTCGTCTTCCGGCACGGAGGTAGCGTCGAATGTCATCGCCATGCCTCCATTTCGTGGAGAACGAACCGTCGGGCGCGAGCCAGGAGGCCCCGCACGGTGGAGACCGGGATCTCGAGTGCGTCCGAGATCTCCTGGTAGCTGTAGCCGGCGGTCTCTCGTAGTAGCCAACACCGTCGCTGATCCGCGGGGAGTCTGTCGAGAGCCTCCCACACGGCGTCGAGCTGCAGGCGGGTCTCGACGATCTTCTCGGGAGAGCGCGATTCGTGAGCCGGGGGGTTCACCTGGTCGACGTCGTCGTGATCGCGACGGACGCGGATCCTGTCGATCGCCTTGCGGGTGACGATGCGCATGAGCCAGTTGCGGACATGCGCGGGACTGTCGAGCTCGGCGATCTGCCTCCAGCCGGTCAGGAACGACTCCTGGACGACGTCGTCCGACTCGATGTCGGAGCCGAGGAGCTTGGCGGAGTACACCCGCATGAGGGGCCCGTGTCGACGCGCGAGCATCTCGAACGCGTGCACGTCGCCGTCGGCGGCTCGCGCGGCGAGAGTCGCGTCAGCAGCCTCCGACAGCGGATCGAGGTCGACGATGACGGCCTCCCTGATCGATCGAACGTGCGGCCGGATCGGCCTCCACCTGACTACCACCAACCTTGCACGCCGCACCAGCTGTTGGCCCGGAACCGATCCGAGACCGATCGGGCACCCAGCGAAGCCGTGCTTCTGCCCTCGTTCTGGGGGCGACGGCCGGCCCTTCGCGTCGAAATCGCACTCCGAACATCTCAGTCAGACGGGTTTGTGACATCCGGTCCACTCATCTCGTCCTCATTACCGAAGGGCGTTCCATCGCCCGGTGAGACCGATCGCATGCCGCGGGAGGAGGAGAGAAGTGAGCACCACCCCCGCCACTGATGCGAGGTCGCAGGACCCCGATCCGATCTCGTCGCTGGTCGACGCGCCCCTGGCCCGCTTCGAGGTATCGGGGCGGAGCGCCGCCGAGGCCGCCCGCCTGTCGGAGCGCGCGTACGGAGGTGCGAGATTCACCGCCCTGGAGCCGGACGAGCCCTTCTCGTTTCGCTTCGCATCTCTCGGCGACGAGAACGTCAGCCTCCGCCTGTCGAGCCTGTCCGGCACTCTGGTCGGCGAGATCGGTCGGCTCGACGACTATGTCGCCACCTGGTTCCGTCAGGGCGGCGGCAGGATCGCGACCACCCGGGAGACCCTCGACCTCCGTCCCGGAGGTCTCGCCGTGCTCCCCTCCTCGGAGAGCTTCCGGTTCGAGACCGGGCCCGGCCTCCAGAACCTCGTGCACGTGGCGAGACCCTTCCTCGAGAGGATCGCGACCGAGCGTCACGGCGGCCCCGAGCAGCCCCTCGCGTTCCGGCACCAGGTCAGGCCCAGCGAAGGCGGCCTCGCGCAGTGGCGGCAGACCATGTCGGCGGCCTCGCCCGTCATCACCGACGCCGACGCGCCGCCACTGATCCGCATGGAGTCCAACCTTGCCGTAGCGCGAACGCTTCTGGACGTCTTCTCCTGGCACACGCATCACGTCCCGGCGGCGCTCCTGACACCGCGCCTCGCGAAGGTGCGGGCGACCGTGGAGTTCCTCCACGAGAACGCGCACCTGCCGATCACGCCGGCTGATGCCGCGTCGGCGGTCGGCTTGAACACGCGGTCCATGCAGAACTCGTTCCAGCGCCACCTCGAGATGTCGCCCACGGAGTACCTCCGTCGAGTGCGTCTCGACAGGGTGCGCCGGGACCTTCTCGAGCACACCCCGAAGACGGCGACGGTCAACGATCTCGCGCGCGCCTGGGGGTTCGGCAACCTGGGTCGATTCGCGTCGTCGTATCAGGCTCGCTTCGGGGAGAAACCGAACGAGACACTCCGGCGAGGGCGGCCTTCGGGAGTCGCTCCGCTGGCCGGAAACCGATCCGAACTGACGGTTTTCTGAAGATTTTCTGGACGCCCATGACGAAGTCACCAGTCAATGCGTCTGAATGATGTGCCCCACGAATTCGGGTGCAGCTCTCCGGGTCCCGGGTAGCACGACAACAAATATCAAGGAGAAAGCAAATGACGAACGTCACCCCCACCACGTCCAATTCCGTCGCCAAGACCACCCCCGCCTCGGGAACCGCGACCGGCAAGAACACGATCGCCGAGGGCGTCGTCGAGAAGGTCGCCGGCATCGCCGCCCGCGAGGTGCCCGGCGTGCACGACCTCGGCAACGGTGCCGCTCGTGCCATCGGCGCGATCCGCTCCGCGATCAACCAGCAGGACCGCGGCCAGGGCATCAAGGTCGAGGTCGGCGAGAAGCAGGTCGCCGCTGACATCGTCGTCGTCGCCGAGTACCCGGTCGAGCTGCAGAAGCTCGCCGACAGCGTCCGCGCCAGCGTCACCGAGGCCATCTCGACCGTCGTCGGCATGGAGGTCACCGAGGTCAACGTCACCGTCTCCGACGTCTTCATCCCGTCGGACGACGAGGACAACGACACCGAGACCGAGAGCCGCGTCAAGTGACCTCCACTACCAAGGGAATGCTGATCGGCGCCGTGCTCGCGCTGACGGCAGTCGCATTCGGATTCTGGGCCATGATCCTGGTCGCTGTCGCGATCGTGATCGGCTGGGGAGTGGGCCGGGTTGTCGAGGGAAAGCTCGACGTGAAATCCCTGTCTGACGCCCTCCGCGGGCGGCGGTCCTCGTGACCGCGGCGGTGATGGCCGACTCCGTGCCAGTCGACGCCGCGGCCGCCCGCGGCCTCCATGGCCGCACGAAGATCACCTCGCGCGCAGTGCGCCGGGTCGTGTCGGCCGTCACCGCGGACGCTCTCAGCGTCAGCGCCTCCGACGTGTCGGTGGAACTCGCCGACCACGACGGCTCACTGACCGTGATCGCAAAGACGCCGATCCACGTCAGCCCGCTGGGCGACGTCGGGCGTCGTTCGAGCGGCACCCTGCTGGAACGCCTGACGGCCGCCCAGACCACCATCCGCGACCGCTGCCTGCAGCTGACCGGATCCTCCATCGGCCGGGTCGACCTCCGCATCACGGGCGTCGACCTCCGTGAACGAAAGAGACTGTCATGACGACCCCCGGCCTCTACCGCCGCGTCGTGCGACGCGAGACGCATTCGTCTCGTTCTGGCATCGCCATCGTCCTGGCAGTGCTCCTGATCCTCGTCTTCGCCTGGATCGGCGTCGAGGCTGTCCTCGCAGCACTGAAGCAGCCTGCCCTCCTGGCCTCGCCGAAAGACGCCGCGGTCACGATCCTCGACGCGGCCAGCGCCCCCGTGGGTCTGCTGACCGCCGCCGGAGCCGTCGTCGCGGTGATCGGGATCATCCTGATCATCGTCGCGCTGGCACCCGGTCGCCGCGGCCGACGCAGTGCGTCGTCTGACCGGACGGCGGCACTCGTCGACGACCGCGTGATCGCGCAGAGCATCGCCGGAACCGCCAGCTACGCCGGCGACATAGAGCCGGACCAGGTCAAGGTCACGGTCGGCAAGCGCTCCGTCGACGTCGACGTCACCCGCACGTCGGGGCGCACCGCCGACCTCCGCAGCATCCAGGAAGCCGTCGACGACGAGCTGTCGTCGTACGACTACAGCCCGAGCCTCCGCGGCAAGGTGCGCCTGTCCAAGGAAGGAACGGTCGCCTGATGACCAGCACGAATCGATTCCTCAACCGTCTGCTCGTCTTCGTCATCGGACTCGTCCTGCTTCTGGCAGGTGGAGCTGTAGCGGCCGGGGCGCTCCTCGCCGACGTGAAGAAGAACGTCAGCCAGTCGGCGAAGGACGCCACTCAGCCCACGTCGGACGCCCTCTCCGGCGGCCAGCCCTGGATCCTGTGGGTGACGGCCGTGGCCGCGCTCGTCCTGATCCTGCTGCTCCTGTGGTTCATCTTCCGGCAGGGCCACGGGCGCACGAACACGCTCCTCGAGGTCGCCGGCGGCGAAGGCAAGGGCTCGCCCACCGGCGGAACCCTGACCATCGACGCGAAGGTCGCCGAGCAGGTGCTCGAGGAGTCTCTGGCACGCGACCCGTCCATCGTGTCGGTCGACGTCAGCGCCTTCGAGGTCAAGAAGGAGAACGTGCTCCGCATCACGGCGCAGACCCGCCGCGGTGTCTCGCCGATCGAGGTGCGCCGGTCGATCGACCGCGCGGTCGCCGACTGGGACGCCCTCCTCGGAACCGCGACACCCGTCGTGATCCAGATCACCGGCGGGCTCCGCAGCCAGCTGACCGGCACCAGCCGCGTCGAATAGCACGTCAACCCCACCCACCGACGGCCTCCGGGCCACCACGAGAAGAAGGAAATCACCATGAGTGCAGCAGACAAGATCAAGGCCGCAGCCGAGACCGTCACCGGCAAGGCCAAGGAGGCCGTCGGCAACGCGACGGACAACGACAAGCTCGTCGCCGAGGGCAAGGCCGACCAGGTCAAGGGCAAGGGCCGCGACACTGCCGAAGACATCAAGGACGCGTTCAAGAACTGATCGCTTTCGGCCCCCGCCCACTCGGGCGGGGGCCGATCCTCTCCCCCGTCGAGACGAACACCCCGAGCGACCGCCACCGGCCACCGAAGCGAGCTCCGCCCCGCAGATTCCCCCGCACCGACACGAAAGTCCCCCGTGAGCCAGAAGAAGCCCGTCAGCCGGTCCACTGCTGAGCAACGACGCCAGCAGGCGCAGACCTACCCCACCACCTCCCGCCTCCTCGCCGAAGTGTTCGGCACGTTCCTCCTCGTCTTCGGAGGCGTGGGCACCGCTCTCTTCGCCTCGGCGTTTCCCACAAGCCAGAACCCCCTCGGCGTCGGCTTTCTCGGTGTCGCACTGGCGTTCGGCCTCACCGTGATGGCGGGCATCTACGCCGTCGGCCACATCTCCGGCGGGCACTTCAACCCCGCCGTCACCGTCGGCCTGGCGATCTCCGGCCGTACCGAGTGGCGGCATGTTCCGGGCTACATCGTCGCGCAGATCGTCGGCGGCGCGATCGCTTCCAGCGTCCTCGCCCTCATCGCCGCCGACGGGCCCTCGAACTACTTCGCCTCGGCTCGCGACAGCGGCTTCGCCTCCAACGGGTTCGGCACCTCGTCTCCCGGAGGATTCGGTCTCGGGGCCGTCATCCTGGCCGAAGTCGTCCTGACCGCCGTGTTCGTCACCGTCATCCTCTCGATCACGGCGAAGCCCGAGTACAAGGCCGTCGCCCCCATCGGAATCGGATTCACACTCACGCTGATCCACCTCATCAGCATCCCGATCAGCAACACCTCGGTGAACCCCGCCCGTTCCATCGCCGCCGCGATCTACGGCGGACCCACCGCTCTGGGGCAGCTCTGGGTGTTCATCGTCGCTCCGCTCGTCGGAGCCGCCATCGCAGGTCTCCTGCATCGTCAGCTCTCACGAACTCGCGCTCTCACTCTGAGCGACTAGCCAGCCCCACCTGTCACTGCCCCACCGAAGGAGAACCACATGACCGAAGCAGTCACCGGAGACGCAACCCGGCCTCAGCCGGCACCCGTCGACCTCACCGGAATCGACCCGCACCACGCCGAGCAGGAGAGCCCGGAGCACCTTCTCGGCACGACGGTCGCCGAGACGGCCGCGGCGGTGACCGGAGTCCACCACCTCGGCGGCGTAGCCGCGCGCACCCTCGACCGCGCTCGCCGTCAGGTGCTCGGCACCTCGACCGCCCCCGGCGTGACGGTGGCGCTCGAGGACGGCACCACCGTCATCGACCTCGACATCGTCGTCGAGTACCCGCACGCCATCGACGACGTCGTCGACGAGACCCGCGTCCAGGTCGCTCACGCCGCTCGTCAGCTCGCAGCCGGTCCGGTCAGCGTCAACATCACCGTCACGGATATCCACGGTCCGTTCGACCAGGACCCGGCGATCCTCGATGCGATCGACCAGGCTGGCGAGAAGGCTCGCGATCTGCGCGACCAGGCCGGCGAGAAGGCCAGAGACCTCCGCGACCAGGCCGGTGCGACGGCCCAGGATCTGCGTGACCGGGCCGGTGCGACGGCGGACGACCTCCGTGATCGGGCGGACGACCTCCGCGATCAGGCCGACGTGAAGGTCGCCGAGATGAAGGAGAAGGCGAAGGAGCTGAAGGCGCAGGTCAGCGACACCGCAAGCGATCTCCGTGACCAGGCGGGGGCAGTCGCCTCCGACGCCGGTGACAAGGTCGACGAGTTCGCGGCCAAGGCCGATGCGAAGGTCGACGCTTTCCAGGCGCAAGCCGAAGCGAAGGTCGACGAGGTGGCCGAGTCCGCTTCGGATGCGGCCGAGACCGCCGGCGACGACCTGGCGCGACTCGACGCGAAGGCCGATCAGAAGCTCGACGAGCTGGACGCGAAAGCGGATCAGAAGCTCGACGAGCTCGACGATGCCGTCGACGCTCGGCGCCCTGCAGCCGATCGTCCCGCCGACGAGCCCCGACCGTGAAGACCAGGTCGCGCGGCTACGGCCGCCACCCCAAGCCGCGAGCGGCGTGGACAGCGCTCATCGTCGCCGTCGTCCTCTGCGCCGTGATCGTCGTCGGAGTGCTCCTGCCTGTCCTCGGACTCATCGGCGGGGTGGGTGCCACCACCTTCGGCACCCTCCGAATCCCGGTCGGCGCGATCACGGCGTCGATCGTGATCAGCTACCTCATCGGCCTCGCCTTCCTGGCGCTCACTTTCCTCGCTCGTTTCGGGGCTCTGGCCTGGATCACGGCCGTCGCCGCGATCATCGCCACGCTCGTGGGGTCGCTCTGGCCCCTGTTCGCGACGGCATTCGCCAGCGTCGCTCAGGTCCAGGACGTCATCCCCTTCGTCCAGGAGCTGATCGGCCGCATCACCGGCAGCTGATCAGCCCCTGTCTCACCCCTCCACAACCGAAAGAGACCACCATGCGCAACAAGATCATCGTCGTCGGCCTCATCGCCGCAGTCATCTACTTCCGCGGGGCACGCTCGCACCGTCCCGTGAAGGGCAAGCAGCCTGAGACGCTCCGCCACCAGGCCGAGCGGCTCTGGAAGGACCCGAAGTCCGCCAAGGCCCGCAAGAAGCTCGGCAAGAAGGTGGCTACCGCCGCGGCCGACCGTGTCAAGAAGGCCCGCAAGGCCTCCTGAGGCACCGGCCCTCCACCCCCAACCGAAAGAGACCCCATGCGCAAGATCCTGCTGATCGTCCTCGCCTGCTTCTTCCCGTTCCTCGCCGTGCTCATCGCCGAGGGCCCGAGCATCCGCGTGCTCTGGGCGTTCCTCCTCCAGCTGCTCGGTCACGTGCCGGGCGTCATCTACGGCATCTACCGCGTCCTGCGCGACTAGCTCAACCCCCGGCGCCGTCAGCGCGGCACGACCGGAAGGTCGAGCTCGAAGACGGCGCCGGAGGACACCGCCAGGCAGCGGACGTCGCCGCCGTGCGCGCGGGCGATGCCCCGGGCGATGGGGAGGCCGAGTCCTGCGCCCCCCGATGCCTGCTCGCGCCCCGCATCGAGTCGAACGAGCCGGTCGAAGATCCGCTCTCTGTCGGATGCAGGAACTCCGGGACCGTCGTCGGCGATCGACAGGCGGGCGCGCGATTCGTCCGGCGGGTTGAGAGTCAGCGTCACGTGCCCGTGTCCTCTCGTCGCGCGGGCGGCGTTGTCCACGAGATTGCCGATCACCTGAGCGAGACGGTCGGCATCGCCCCGAACGGTCACCGGCCTCTCGGGAAGCTGCGTCGTCACCTGAAGCGCGGGGTGTCGGAGACGGTGCCGATCCGCTTCGGCGCGGACGAGGTCGCCGAG
Source organism: Frondihabitans sp. GW821-FHT04F02 (assembly GCF_059420045.1). Lineage (NCBI taxonomy): Bacteria > Bacillati > Actinomycetota > Actinomycetes > Micrococcales > Microbacteriaceae > Frondihabitans > Frondihabitans sp. GW821-FHT04F02. The sequence continues at coordinate 137,059 of NZ_JBWKSZ010000004.1, forward strand.
ATCGACCGGAGCCAGATCGAGCTCCAGGCCACGGTCGACCCGAGCCATCATCAGCATGTCGTCGATGAGGCGCGAAGCACGGCCCGCCTCCCGTGCCACATGGACGGCTAGCCGCTCACGGTCCGCAGGGTCGGCGGGCGCGCGGACGAGAGTGTCGGCCGCTGCCCTCATGCCTGCGACGGGAGTCCGGAGCTCGTGCGCGGCGTCCGAGACGAAGGAGCGCACCCGCGCCTCGGCTTCCACGGCCTTCCGCTCGGCCCCCTCCACGGCGTCGAGCATCTCGTCGAAGGCCAGGGCGACCCGGCCGATCTCGGTCCGGGGCTTGGCCGGCGTCAGGCGTCGACCGCGGTCGCCGCCGGCGATCGACCTCGCGACGGCCGACATCCGGTCGAGGGGTCGGAGCGAGATGCGCATGACGAGCACCAGCCCGGCCGCTGCGATCAGCAGGAAGCCGGCGGATGCGCCGAGCATGACCCAGCGAAGCTGAGCGAGGGTCTGTCCGACCGACGAGGCGTCGGCCGTCAGCGTGATCGTCGAGCCGTCACTCAGGCGGGAGACGAGGGTGATGATCTGATCGTCCGCAGTGATCGTGGAGGAGCTGATGGACACCGTCGTGGTCGGTGTCGCGGTGGACTGCGCCGGCGAAGTGGCATCCGCTGTCGGAGGCTGTTCATTCGCCGGCCCCGGCAGCCCCGCACCCGCCTTGGGTCCGGCCCGCAGCTGGGCGGGCGTCGGGCCGGCGACCACGGAGCTGCCGTCTTCGTCGCGGATGACGACCGACAGCCCCTGGAACGACAGGCGCTCGGCGAGGTCGTCCGAGCTGACGGTGCCCACCAGGGCGGTGGCCGCCGACGCTCGATCGCGGAGGCGGTCTTCGATCTGCCCGCGGAGTCGTGATCCGAGAGTGGCCTCGACGGTCACTGCGAGGGCGCCGAGCAGGAGCACCAGCAGAAGCAGCACGGCCACTACGGCGCGGAGGCGCAGCGAACCCGTGCGGAGCGGCTGCCCCGACGGCGGTGGCGATCCTGCGTTCATCGAGCCGGCTCGGAGACGGCGACCCGGTAGCCGATGCCGCGCACCGTGTGGATGAGCCGGCCGCCGTGCGCCTCCATCTTGCGGCGGAGCGAGCTCAGGTGCACCTCGACGAGGTTGGGGTCGTAGTCGTCGTACCCCCAGACCTGCGTCAGGATCTGGCCTTTCGAGAGCGTCCGGCCGCGGCTCGACGCGAGGAACTCCAGCAGACGAAACTCGGTGGCCGTCAGATCGAGCCGATGCCCGCCGCGAGAGACGAGCGCCGCCTCCTGGTCGATCAGCAGATCGCCGATCTCGATCACCGACGGCACGCGGCCCCGCCGACGAAGAACAGCCGTGACCCGGGCGATGAGCTCGGCCATCGCGAAGGGCTTGACGAGGTAGTCGTCGATGCCCTCCGAGAAGCCCCGGAGCCGGTCGTCGACCTCGTCGCGGGCGGTGAGCATCACGACCGCGGCGTCGGACACCGTGCGGACGGTCTGCGCGAGCTGGATGCCGCTCGGCCCCGGCAGCATCCAGTCGAGAACGACCAGATCCGGCAGGAACGAGGCGAGCTCGCCGGTCAGCTCGAAGCCGTCTGCCGCTGTTCGACACGAGAAGCCCTCCGCGTGCAGGGCGGTGGCGACGGAGGTGCGGATCGTCTCGTCGTCGTCGACGATCAGGACGCGGGCAGGGTTGGGCATGGAGGGAACCCTACGTCGCGATCGGAGCGCCCGACCTATGAAAGACCTGCTGGGAGCCTGAGCTTAAGCGATGCTTCAGATTCGACTTCGACGGTTGATCCACGGCCCGATCGGGCTTCATCACCCAAGGAGATCTCATGACCGACACACACGACAACGACGCCGATGACACCCGCCGCGCGGACGACCAGCCCACCGAGGAGTTCGCTCGGCCGACCGCCGGCACCCCGGCAGGCTCCGACGACTACGCCGCGACGCGGGAGCTCCCGACGGCACCGCAGAACGCCGACTCGGCGTTCTGGGCCAGTCAGGCCGGGTACGCCACCGAGGTCGACGAGTCCCCTCGGCCTCGCGTCCGGAAGCGCGTCGTCATCGGCGCCGCCGCGCTGGCCCTGTGCCTGGGCGGTGTCGGCGTCGGAGCCGCTGCTGCCATGACCGGAGGGCCCGAGGCGAGCAGTGCGGCAGCCCCGAGCAGCACCGAGTCGAGCGCGCCGACCGACGCGGCGTCCGGCCAGCCCACCGGCTCCGCGACGGACGCCCCGACGGGAACCGCCACGGACGCGCCGAAGGCGGCGCCCAGCGGCGCACCGGCTCCGGCCGGCGGCCCGGCCTGCGGCCCTGCAGCTGCGGGCGACGGCGCGACCCCTCCGGCACCGCCGAAGGGCGAGAAGGCGCCGGCTGCGCCGAAGGCCGGAACCGCGCCGGCTGCGCCGAAGGGTGGAACGGCACCGGCCGCTCCCGAGAGCGGCACGACGCCCACGCCGCCGGCGCAGGGCGAGCAGCCCTCGGGTGCCCCGACGCCCGAGGCCACGGTGACGCCCGGCACGAAGTCGAGCTGACCCGCCCTTCGGCCGGCCCTGGCGAGCGCCTCGCGCGGCGCTCGCCAGGGCTGGTCGAAAGTAGTTCCTTCCCGAGAAGAACATCGCGGAGTGGGTCATGCCGCTCGACTCGTACATCGATCCGGCCAGGTTCGAGACGTATGCGCAGAACCTCCTCGTTCAGCCGTGCATGCAATCGGCCGGGTACGCGTTCGACGTCCCGTACCGTGAGCTGACTTCGGACAACGGTCCTACGCTCAATGCCGTCGACCGAAGACTGTTCACCAGCGAGATCGCCAGCCGTTTCGGGTACCACGAGGCTCCCGCGAACGATCGAACTGAGGAGGCGTGGGAGGCATTCGGGGCCGCCGTCGCTGCCGAAGCCGAGGCGAAGCCCGCGGCCGATTCGAGGTTTCTCTCCTGCCTGGAGCAAGCGAACGAAGAGCTCGGCGTCCCCGACGGCTCCGAGCAGCTGGCCGGGCAGCTCGAGGGCGACGCGTACGACGCTGCGCTGGGTTCGAAGACCGTCACGGACCGAGCGAGAGTGTGGCGACAGTGCATGTCGCCACTGGGGATCGCCGATCTGTCCCTCACACCCGAGCTGATGCCGACTCCATCGCAGGTCTCCGAGTTCGGTCTCGATCAAGACGTGTCCGGCTCGAACGTGGCGACAGCAGAGGAAATCCGTCAAGCGACGTTCGACGCGCGATGCCGAGCGTCCAGCGGATACCTTCGGGCCCTCTACGACGCGGAGTGGGAGCGTCAGATTCCGCTGCTGCACGACAACGCCGATGCGCTCGAGCGCGTGAAGGCGCAGAACGCCGCCTACGAGAATCGGCTCGCGCAGATCATCGGCGACCACGCGCCCGAGCGAAAGTGACCACGGAGGCCGGGACCCTGGCGAACGCCCAGCGCGAGGCGCTCGCCGGGGCCGCGGCAGGTCGGCCGGCTCACGATCTGCCGAACGGGTCTCGCGGAGTGCCCCGCCGGGTGCCAGGCTGGGTCAACCAACGAGAGGTCGCAATGTCGCACCCTGATCCAGCAGTGCCGCTGTCCACCGCAACGCTCGGCCGGTTCGACGTGCCGACTCCCACGTACGACCGCGCGGCGGTGACGACCGGCATCGTCCACTTCGGCCTCGGCAACTTCCACCGCGCTCACCAGGCCATGTACGTCGACCGGCTGATGGAGGCCGGGGGAGCTCTCGACTGGGGCATCACCGGCGTCGGTGTCATGCCGCGCGACGCCGAGATGCGCGACGTGCTCGCCGCCCAGGACCACCTCTACACGCTCGTGCTCAAGCACCCCGAAGGCAGCCTCGAGCCGCGCGTGGTCGGCTCGATCCACGACTTCCTCTATGCGCCCGACGACCCCGAGGCGGTGCTCGCGCTGATGAGCGCCCCGTCGACGCGCATCGTCTCGCTGACGGTGACCGAAGGCGGCTACAACATCGACCACGTCACCGGCGAGTTCGTGCTCGACGCCCCCGCGATCGCCGCCGACCTCGCCGACGGAGCCGTCCCCGCCACCATGTTCGGCTTCGTCACTGAGGCCCTCCGCCGTCGCCGCGACACCGGCGTCGAGCCGTTCACGGTCATGTCGTGCGACAACATCCAGGGCAACGGAGACACCGCCAGGCAGACCATCGTCGCTTTCGCGACAGCGAAGGCGCAGGAACTCGGCGCCTGGATCGAAGCCACCGTGGCTTTCCCGAACTCCATGGTCGACCGCATCACCCCCGTCACCTTCGACGCCGACCGCGCCCTGGTCCGCGAGGAGTTCGGCATCGACGACGCGTGGCCGGTCGTGGCCGAGCCGTTCGAGCAGTGGGTGCTCGAAGACCACTTCACGCTGGGGCGCCCGCTCTACGAGGAGGCCGGCGTGCAGGTGGTCGACGACGTCGTCCCGTACGAGCTGATGAAGCTGCGCCTCTTGAACGCCTCGCACCAGGCGATGGCGTACTTCGGCATCCTGTCGGGCCACACCTACGCGCACGAGGCCACGGCCGACCCGCTCATCCGCGAGCTGCTGCGGCGGTACATGGACGAAGAGGGCACGCCGACCCTCGAGCCGGTCCCGGGCATCGACCTCGACGCGTACAAGGCGACGCTGATCGACCGGTTCGGCAACCCGGCGATCCGCGACACGCTGGCTCGTCTGGCGGCGGAGTCGTCTGACCGGATCCCGAAGTGGCTGCTTCCCGTCGTGCGAGCGAACCTCGACGCGGGCGGGGAGTTCCTGCTGTCGGCTGCGGTCGTCGCGAGCTGGGCCCGCTACGACGAGGGCGTCGACGAGAAGGGCGACCCGATCGACGTCGTCGACCAGCTTCGCGAGCCGCTCATGGCCGCGGCGGCCGGCAACCGCGCCGACGACCTCGCATTCCTGCGCAATCGGGACGTCTTCGGCGACCTCGTCGACGACGAGCTCTTCGTCGCGGCCTACCGCGCCACCCTTGCGACCCTGCACGCGGACGGGGCCCAGGCCGCCCTCCGCACGGTGCTCGCCGGCGCCTGAGCGGCGCGGATCAGGGGACGGGGACGGGCTTCGCCGCAGGATCCGCCCACCCGGCACGAAGGCGGGCGATGGCGCGATCGAAGGCCGGCAGCAGCTCGACGGTGTCGAGGAGCGTCGACTGGAGCTGCAGGCCCTCGTAGAGCGCGATGACCTGCTCGGCCGCGTGCAGCGGAGCCACCGAGCGGGGCTCGCGCTTGGCGATGACGTCGCGCGTGAGGAAGAGCCCGACGTCTTGCACGAAGCCGGAGTACTGAGCCCGGTACCAGCCGCGACCGGGGTGAGCGGGGTCGGAGGCAGCACCGAGGAGGGCCATCCGCGTGCGGATGAGCGCGGGGTCGGCGGCGGCCGCCTCGAGGAGGGAGCGCACGTAGGCCACTCCGCCCTCTGTCTCGGCCACGACGACCCGCTCGCGCCGGAGCGTGCCCGACCAGGCGTCGAGGATCGCGATCACGAGGAGGTCCCAGCTCGGGAACACCATCTCGACCGTCTCGGTGTCGACGCGAGCGACGCGTGCGATGTCGGCGACGCTCACGGAGCGGTGCCCTTCGGCGCGGAAGGCATCGACGCCGGCATGGACGACGCGTCGGCGCAGTTCAGCGGTGATCGATGGATCGGTGAGTTCCATCCGCCCATCCTCCTCTAAGTCGGGCGTGCATGTCGGAAGCGCCGCCTGCGGCGCCGCCGCAGCGCCGCCCCCAGAACGCGAGATGCCCCGATCCGGGCTTCCACAGGCTGTGGATGCCCAGATCGGGGCAAGTCGCGAGGCGGTGCGGCGGCCGGTGAGGGTCGGCCGCTACTTCGTCTTCTGCGAGACGATCTGAGACTGCTTCGACACCGAGTTGTGCAGGTGCAGGAGCAGGATCCGCTTCGTGCTCGCCGTCGTGCGGTGCACCGCGATGCCGGGCGACTGGTCGCGCAGCAGGACGCCGCCGAGGTCGTCCGACTTCTTCTGCGAGAACCACAGGCTCGGCGCGAAGACGTCGAAGGTGGCCGCGTTCGTCTGGTCGACGACGTAGCTGCCGGTCGAGGCCAGACCCGGCGCGTACGCCGACTCGGTCGCGACCTCGTAGGTGATCGACGTCTTCTTCGACTTGCTCGTGAAGCCGAGCGCCTTGAGCGAGACCGGGAGCACCGCCACCGAGCTGTCGAAGGTGTTGACGTCGACGCCGGCGTAGTCGGCGTTGAACGGCTCCACGTCGACGGCCTTGCCCGAGACGAGGTCGATCGTCGTGACGAATGTGGCGTCAGCCGTCGTCGACTTCGTCACGTAGGTCACGAAGTCGGCCTCGCCGTCGCCGTCCGTGTCGATGTACACCTCGGGGGCGCCGTCGACGCCGGGGTTGGCGATCGGTCCGTTCGTCTTGACTCCGAACGACAGGATGCCGTCGGATCTGTCTTTCTCGAGCGGGGCCGTCGACGCCGCACCGACCGCGATGAGGTCGGCACCGGCGAGCGACTGCTGCGGCGAGCCGGCGGGGAACGTCTTCACCGGGCTGGTGGCTCCGAGCACGAACGCGGCCGTGAGACCCGTGTAGGCCTGGACGCCGGTGCCCTGCTTCAGCGTGGTGCCGCTGATGCCGAGAACAGCCGTGGTCGACGTCTTCTTCGCGAAGACGGCGGTGGCTCCGGTGTTCGCCGAGATCGGCTTCGGGGCGGCGAAGACCGAGAGGCGCAGCGGCGACCTGGTCGAGTCGGCCGGGGTGAACTGCACCGAGCCGGTCGCCGAAGCCACGAAGTCGCGCACGATCTCGGCGTCGCCGACTCCGGCGGTCGCGTTCTGCGTCGGGTCGATGACCTTGCGCAGGGCCTTCGGGTCGGGGATCTTCATCGTGAGCGTGACTGTCGCGTCACCGCGGGCGGGGACGACGACGGTCGACGCCGAGACGGTGAAGGTGACCCCGGGGGCCGCGATCCGCGACGCGTACGCCACGGAGTACGTCTGCGACGTGTTGCCCGAGTTGTGCAGCACCAGCGTGCGCTTCGCCGTCAGAGGCTTCGAGACCGCCACAGCGCCGTACGAGGCGGTGATGAGCCCTTCGTTCTCGTCCGACCGGACCGTCACCTGGTTGGTGACCGCCTGGAGCGCATCGATGCGGCCGGTGCCCTGGCTGATCGTCGAGTAGAGGTTGCCGTCGGCGTCCTTCAGGTCGTGCGTGGCCGTGTTCATGATGTCGGCCTTGACCTGCTTGGCGGTCCAGCCGTCGTGGGCCTCGAACACGAGGGCGGCGATGCCGGCGGCGTCGGGGGAGGCCATCGACGTTCCGCTCTCGGAGGTGCGCCCCGTTCCTGCGCCCGAGAGAACCGAGAGGACGTTCACGCCGGGGGCGGCCACGTCGGGCTTCACGATCTTGTCGTACGAGCCGTGCACGCCGCGCGAGCTGAAGGTCGCGAGGGTGTCGGTCAGCGTCGGATCGATCACGGACTTGTAGAGGCGCAGGGAGTCCTTGAACGACACGGTGAGCGTGCCGGCCGTGGCTGCGGGGAGGAGCGCCGCGTAGGCGTCCTTCGTGATCTCGGCACCGGGGATGTCGGCGTTGCCCGAGATGCCGGCGTCGAACACGTTGACCGAGCCGCCGAGCAGCACGCCCGCGGCGCCCGCCTTGCTGGCGTTCGTGAAGCGCAGGACCGAGCCGCACTCGAGGGCGGCGTCGTTCCAGTGCAGCAGGACGATCTTGCCCGCGATCTTGGCGGCGTCGGCGGTCGAGAACGGCTCGCAGCCGGTCGATCCGGCGGCGCTCGGCACGACGACGGGGGCCGTGAGGGTCAGCGGCTTCGTGTAGGCGATCGAGTACTGGGCGTTGTACGGGCCGGCCGCCGCGAGGTCGGACGGCGCGGTGACGTCGATGCCGTCGTAGACGGCGGAGCCGCTCGAGGCCGCGGCGACGCTGAGGCCGTTCTCGGAGTTGGCGGGGCTGCCGCCGACGTCCGTGAAGTCGCCCGAGTTGCCCGCCGACATGACCGGGAGCACGCCGCGCGCGACGAGGGCGTCGACCTTGGCGTTGTCGGGGTCGTCGGGGTTCGAGTAGTCCGAGCCGAGCGACATGTTGACGACGTTGATGTTCTTGCCCTGCGTCAGCGCCTGGCCGACCCAGTCGAGGGCCGCGCCGGTGAGGTCGGTCGAGCCGCCGCCGTCGCCGAAGACCTTCAGCGAGTAGAGGCCGGAGTCAGGAGCCGAGCCCGGGCCGATGTACATGTCGTTGACGGAGTCGGTCGTGAGGTCGCCGTAGTCGCCGGTGAACGTCGTCCTGTCGGCGTTCTCGCCGAATCCGGCCGCGGTGCCGGCGACGTGCGAGCCGTGTCCGCCGCCGCGCCCGTCGATCGGGTTGGCGTCGGGAGCCGGGTCGGGGTCGTAGGCGTCCGAGTCCGGGTCGGCGTTGTAGGTGGCGCCGGCGAAGTCGGTTCCGCCCAGGAACTTGGCGGAGTCGTAGAGAGAGGAGGCGGGCGCCGCGGTGCTCGCCAGCGCCTCGTCGTAGGCGGCCGTCGTGCCGGGGCCGCCGAAGTCGGCGTGCGTGTAGTCGAGGCCCGTGTCGATGACGGCGATGTTGATGCCGGTGCCGGTGTGGCCGGTCTGCTGCCAGGCGTTGAGCGTGCGCGTGTAGATCGCGTCGTTCGAGTTCAGCGGGGCTTCCTCGCCCTTGGTCGTGACCGGCTTCGGAACACTCCGCTGGGTGATCGGGCTGATGCTGACGACGTCGCTGCGTGCCGCGATGGCCTTCAGGACGGACGCATCGGCGATGACGGCGACGCCGGGAACCGTGTACGCGGTCGTGTACAGCGTGGTGACAGCGGGGTCGGCCGAGGCGATCGCCTTGGTGACGGCGGAGTTCGTGCGGCGGATGTCGGCGACGCGGTTCTTGGCGGCCGACGACTGCGGACGCCCGGAGAGCGAGCCGCCCTTCGCCGTCGCATCGACGCTGAGGGCGCCGGCGCCCTCGGTGCGGACGAACACGGCGACCTTGCCGGTGGCCTTGTCGAGACGGGCGTTCAGCTTCAGGGCCGGAGCGAGGCTGGTGAGCGAGCCGGGCGAGGTGCTCGCGGTCGCGATCTGGGAGGTGGTGGCGAGTGAGGCGGCGACGAGTGCCGCTGCTGCGACCGAGGCAAGGGCTACCTTGCGGATCGGCCGGGATGACGAACGTGGCAAAGAGTGTCCTTGGGCTTGGGCCGGAGCCGAACGGTCTGGTCTGAGGAGCTTGCCAAATCCATATCGGATTCACAACGCTTTGTCAGCGTGTCGTGGACGGATTCGTCCACCTCGGTCACTTCCGGGGGAGGCCGGGTGTGTCGAACCGAACGGGCGTCTCGATGACGAGCGAGAGCGAGTCGCCCACCGCCGGGCGCGGTGCGGGGCCGACGACGGCGTGCACGCGGCCGCCGTCGACGTCGAGCGCCACGCGGAAGCCGTCCTCGATCGGGACCACCGCGGTGACGATCGCTCGCTCGCCGCTTCCGCCGGGCGTCACCCGCACATGGACGGCGCGCGTGAGCACGGTCTGACCATCGCGCAGGATCTCGCCGTCGTACCCGAGGAATCGCGCGACCTCGGCCGTCGGCGGCGCATCGAGCACGGCCTGCGCGGGCCCGTCGGCGGCGATCCTGCCGTCGAGCAGCACCAGGATCCGGTCGGCGAGGGCCCATGCCTCGGCCCGGTCGTGCGCGACCACGAGCGTCCCGCCACGGCGGGAGCGGAGCGCCGACGACGTGTCGTTCAGCAGGGCGGCCCGGCTCGCGCCGTCGAGCCCGGCGAACGGCTCGTCGAGCAGGAGCACGTCGGCGTCGACCGCGAGGGCCCGCGCGAGGTGCACGCGCCGCTGCTCGCCGCCCGACAGCAGGGAGGCTCGGCGGTCGGCGAGGTGGTCGGCCCCCAGCTGAGTGAGGGCCGCGCGGGCTCGGGGGCGGCGCTCCGATCGCGGGACCCCCCACCAGCCGAGGGCGAGCTCCACGTTCGCGAGGGCCGAGCGCCGCGCCATGCCGGGGGTCTGCAGGGCCGTGGCGATCCTGCCGTCGATCTCGAAGGTGCCGCCCGACGGTGTCACGAGGCCCGTGAGCGCGGACAGCAGCGTGCTCTTTCCCGCGCCGTTCGGCCCGAGCAGGGCGACGACCTCGCCGTCGCCGATGGTGAACGAGGCGCCCCGGAGCACGGGGCGGCCATCGCGGGCGACCTCGAGATCGCGCACCGATACGAGCACTGTCACGGTCGTACCCGGTTCACAGTCGTACCCGGTTCACAGTCGTACCCGCCCGATCCCTCGCCCGCCGGCCCGCCGGTCGGCGTACTGGAGCACGGTGAGCAGCCCTGCCACGACCGCGATCAGCGCGAGCAGGACGATGCCGATGGCCAGCCCCTCGCTGAAGCGGCCGGCCTCCACCTTCTGCAGGGCGGCGCTGGCCAGCGTCTGGTCGAGCCCCTCGATGTTGCCGCCGACCAGCACGACGGCCCCGACCTCCGACAGCGCGGAGCCGGCGGCGGCGATGATGCCGGCGAGCACGCCGATGCGCGCCTCGCGGAGAGCCAGCATCGCGACGGCGACGCGGGAGGCTCCGAACGCGCGGGCCTGATCGAGCAGCCCCGCGTCGATCGACTGCACCGACGATGCCGTCAGCGCGACGACGATCGGCACGGCGAGGATCGTCTGGGCCACGAACACGCCCTCGAGCGTGAAGAGGAGGCGGAGGTGGCCGAGGGGAGCCGCCGGAAACAGCAGCAGCGACAGCACGAGGCCGACCACGACGGGCGGGAGGCCCATTCCGGCGTTGGCTGCCGCCAGGCCGATCCTGCGCCCGCGGAACCTGCCCAGGCCGAGCGCCAGACCGGCCGGGACTCCCGCGACGATGGCGATGCCCGTCGACACCCCCGCCACCTGCAGTGTCACGCCGACGATCGACCGCAGCGCAGGATCGCCCGACACGATCAGGTGCCACGCCTCGCGCAGCCCGATCTCGAAGAAGCTCACGGGGTCGGCGCGCTCGTCGGCTCGCCGGTCACGTACACCAGCGTGCCGTCGTCGAGGCGGTAGACGGTGCCGACCCTGCTGCCGTTGCCGACCACGGTTCCCGACCCGGCGGGCACCGGCCCGCTGGTCTCGCCGGGCTTGACCGTGACCTGATCGCTCGTCGACTGCTTCAGGCCCTGCTCGGTGAACGCCTTGGTGAGGCCGAGCGACGAGAGACCCGCCAGCAGGAACGCCACGGCCAGCACGATGCCCACGTCGAACAGGTTGACGAGGCCGTCGAGCGGGTCGCCGGCGCGGTCGGCGTTGCGGCGGGCGCGGGGCGTGACCTTGATCACCGGGGGCCGTCCGTTCGTGCGCCACGGTCGACCGCGACCTCGGCGGCGCCCTCGTCTCGGTCAAAGGGGGCCTCGCTCGGCGCCGTCAGCACCGCGGCGACGAACTCGAGGTCGGAGAAGTCCTGCCCGTAGAGCCGCTCGCGCACCAGCGACAGCGCGAAGGCGACGACGCCGATGAGGATTCCCAGCACCGTCACGCTGAACGCGACGCGGAGGTTCTCGGTGAGCGTGGCGACGTCGCCCTTCGCGAGCCCCTGGAGCGCCGGCGAGAGCGGGATCAGCGTGCCCATCAGGCCGAGCGCGGGGCCGAGGCGCACGAGCAGCCGGGTGCGGCCGAGGCGGCGCTGGCAGGCGAAGTCGAAGTCGGCGAGCTCTTTCGCGATGCGGGCGTCGCCGCCCGGTGTGCCGGCGACCTCGGTGAAGACGTCGAGCGAGCGCTGCATGCCGGCGCTCCGCCCCGCCGGGATCAGGGCCGTGCGAGCGGCTTCGCGCTCGCCGCCGTCGATGGCCGCCCGGCCCCTCTCGGCCGCCGTCACGAGAGCGGACATGCGCCGGCGCCTTCGCCGTGCCGTCTCGACCAGGAACGACCCGACCTCCACGATCAGCCAGGCGAGCGAGGCCAGCGCGATCACGATCACGGGCAGCTCGAGCACTGCGGCCGCCGCGAACACGGCCTGGTAGATGCCTTCGGTCACCGAGGGTCCTTTCGTGGGCGCGCCCGCGACGAGCGGACCTCCCGAACGATACCGAGAGCCAGCAGGAACGCGAGACCCGCACCTCCCGCAAGCGCCAGCAGCTGGCGCCGATGGTCGGCCTCCACCGTCGCGGCTCGCGCCGAGGGTGCGGACGCCCGCGCCGCTTCCGCTGCCGTCGTGGTCGGCGTCTCGCCCGCCGCGAGTATGACGTAACCGGTCACGGCGGTTGCGGTCCGGGCCGGGGTGGACGGCTTGGAAGTCTTCGTCGTGCTCTTCTGTGCGGGGCTCGTCGACGTGCCGCTCGCGGCGCCGTCGGCAGCCGTCCCGTTCTTGGCCTGGCTCTTCGTGTCGGTCGTCGAGGGGGCGGCACCGCCGCGGCTGCCCGAGCTCGTCACCGGACCGGTGGTCGGCCCCTTCTCGCCCGAGCCGCCGCCCGCGGACCCCGCCGCCGACGGGCTCGGCGATGGCGAGACCATCCGCGAGGTCGCCGTCACGGTCACTGCGGGGGAGACCCCGACCGACCCGTCGGAGCCGGACGCGATCACACGGGCCGAGTAGGTGCCGGCCGCCGTGTACCGGTGCGAGATCGCGTCCCCGGTGCCGGGCACGTCAGGACCGTCGCCGAAGTCCCAGACGTACGAGTAGGTGACGCCGGGTGCACCGGCGGGGACGCTCGCTGTGAAGGGCACGTCGGTGGCGATCGGCACGGAGGTCGACGGCGTCGTGATGGCCGGCGTGTTCAGCTGCGCCGCGATGTGCACGGTGAGAGAGACAGGGCTGTTCGAGAGGCCCTGGTAGTTCGGGTTGGGGTCGGTGTCGTCGCGGAGCGGCTCGATGTAGCCCAGTGCGTCAGACGAGGTGAAGACCGCAGGGAGCAGGCCGTCGGGGAAGGGGAATCCGGCGTCGGTCGGCTCGCCGAGGTCGGCCGGGTCGAGAGTCGCGGTCAGGCCGCGGACGGAGATGTCGACCGAGCCGACGGCGGCGACCGGGATGCCGAGGTCGTCTTCGAGAAGCGTCCGCACAGCCACGCCGCGCGCCTCGACGTCGCGCGTCGCTCCGCCGCTGGTGGCGCGCGTCGGGTACGACGCGTTCACGTCGCCCGCCAGGACCTGCGCCTGGCTCACCGTTCGCGTCGCCGAGCCGCCCGCGTCGACGGTGACCAGCACGCAGGGCTGGCCGGCCGAGCAGGTCTGCTCGGGTGCCGCTGCCGCGCTCGCCGGAACGGCGCCCCCCGCCGCTGCGAGGGGCGCGGTCAGAAGCAGCGCTGCGATGAGGAGCGCCGCTCGCACCCGATGGGCGCCGGGGCGCCTGTGGATCACTTCGTGGTGACGACTTTCTGGTCGGAGAAGTAGCCGGTGAGACCGGGGCCGGTGTAGACGACCCGGAGGTGCCACGTGCGGTCCTTGGAACCCAGATCGTACTTCAGCACCGACGAGGCCACGCCCGACGGCACCTTCGTGGCGACGAGATTCGACCAGCTCGTCGAGCCGCCCTCGAAGTAGCCCTGCAGCGTCATCGTGTTCGCAGCAGTCGTCGTCTTCGCGGCGAGCTTCACGCTGACGGTCGCGTCGTGGCTCGCGGTGGTGCTGAGCCCGACGATCTTGGCCGGCGGGGTGCTGAGGATCACGCGCGACAGCGACTGCGACGCGTCGGCGAGGATGTCGCCGAAGATCGGGTTCAGCGTGGCGTTCTCGACCTGGGTGCCGCCCGCCGACTTCAATGAGTAGACGTAGTTCAGCTTGGGTGTGAACGCGATCTTGTACTTGCCGTTCTCGTCGGTCGTGCCCGTCGCGACCTTCTTCGCCGTGGCGTCCGGGGTGGGCGACGGCACCGCGTAGAGGTCGACCGTCTTGCCGGCCAGCGCGGGCGTGCCCGGCGTGACGTTGGCGAGCGTGCCCGAGAAGGTCAGCGGCTTGCCAAAGGCCACGGTCGACGCGAGCTTGGCGTTCGTGATCGACGGCGCGGCCGAGGGGATGAACGGCGGGTCGTCGTCGGCGGCGAGGAACTTCCCGACGGCGGTCTGGCCGGTCGGCGAGGTGGCCCAGTTCAAGAACGCCTTGGCGCCGGCCGTGTTGATCTGGCTGCCGGCCGGGACGGCGTGCGGGTTGACCGCATACGCGTGGAACGAGTTGACTAGCGCCGTGCTGGTGCCGGGCGCCGAGTCGGAGTTGTCGCGCGTCAGGATCTTCAGGTTCGAGACGGCCTTCGTCGAGACGAGGTACTGGTACGTGCCCCGGTCGGTGAAGACGTAGCAGTCGTCGTCTCCGAACGAGCAGCTGTCGCCCGCCACGACGTTCGGCCCCTGAGTGAGGCCGGTGGAGTGGTACCAGTCCGGCAGGTCGGCGGCCGTGGCGCAGGCGCCGTCGCCCGTGCTCGGCGCCTTGCCGCCGCCGTTCGCGTCGGTGACGGTGCAGTCCTGGACGCCGGAGGTGAGGCCCCAGATGGCATGCTCCTGCACGGTGGTGCCCGGGGTGCCTCCGCGCGAGACGAAGTTGGCCTTGTGGTCGGCTCCGGCCGCGGCGATCTTCTCGAATGCGCCGGCGATGTCGTGGGAGTCGTCCGTCAGCACGCCCGCGGGGTCGCTGGCGGGGCCGAGCAGCACGTAGTCGCCCCAGAAGATCGCTCGGCCGTACTTCTCGGCCGAGTAGCCCTGGTCGACGAACTGGTTCTCGAGGCTCGCGGCGTGCACGATCATCGCGGACGCCGTGCCGGCCTCGGCGTAGGCGATGGCGGCGCCCGTGCCCTTGCTGACGTAGTTGAGGGTGTACTGCGGGTAGGCCTTCTCGAAGCCGGGCTTGATCACCGACTGCACGAGGTTCGAGTCGTACACGTCGCTCGTGCCCACCACGGTGAGGGTCGAGGAGTCGTCGGCATGGGCCGGCTGGGCCCCGACGAGGGCGGAGGCGAAGAGTGCGGCGCTCGCGGCGACAGCGGCGGCGACGTATCTGCGGTGAATTGCCCGGGTCTCAAGACTCATATGCGAATCCTCGCAGATTCCCGGCGAAACGGAAGGCGTCGTCACCAACCCGTAATGAGTCCGGGCCGCGCGCCGGCGCACGGAGCGAGTGTCGGTGGCTCGACGTAGCCTGCCTGCGTGCCGGAGCCGATCGCGAGCTGGTGGGCGCGACGACAGCTGTCGCGCCGCTCCGCCATGCCCTACGCCGTGGGCGACTACCGCGAGGCGTGGTCGTACTACCCGGCACTGGTCCGCCAGTACCGGCCCGAGTACAACGGCGGCATCGTGCTCAGCCAGATCCCGCCCGCGGCCGACGTCTTCCTGTGCTGGGAGTGCGAGCTCGGCCACGTCTTCGTCGCGACCCCCGACGAGCAACGCGGGCGCCCCGGTCCCCAGCGCCGCCGCTCGGCCTGGTGTCCGATGTGCACCGAGCAGGCGACCCCGACGCGGGTTCCGGGCATGCCGTTCCTGCCCTCGCTGAATTGGCGGGCGCAGCAGCTCGAGGCCCCGCCGAGTGCTCCCGCACGCCCTGCCCCGGTGCGGGCTCGGCGCCGGCCCGCCGCCGCACGGCCGAAGCAGCTCTGCTCGAAGACGCCGTCCGTCCCCGCCGGCGAGCCGTTCGCGAGCCTGTGCGCGCCGGCGCCCGCTTCGGCCGTCGAATCCGACGTCCGTGCCGAGCTGGCCGCCCGCCTCGAGTTCACGGCCGGCCTCAACGCCGTGCGCCTCCGGGGCCCCTTCTTCGACCACCTCGAGGCCTGGCCCGACATCCTCCTCCCCGAGCTCCGCGTGGCCGTCGAGTACGACTCGACCGGCCGGCACGGGCTCGAGCACGTCGGCAAGCGCGAAGACGCCGACCGCCGCAAAGACCGTGCGCTCCGGGCCGTCGGGTGGGAGGTGGTCCGGATCCGCACCGGCCGCCTGCTGGCGCTCGGCCCCCACGACGTGCTGGCGTCCGGCCCGTCCAAGACCACCCTCGCGCGCGTCGTCGACGAGCTCCGGGCCATCCGCGGCGACCTCATCGTCGACGCCTACCTCCGCTGAGCGCCGCCGCCGCCGTCCAGCGACAGGTCAGACGCGGCGCGCCAGCGCCTCGCTCACCCAGCGGGCGTGGAGCGCCCACGGGTCGGGGTGCCCGGCACCCACCTCGGCGACGTGCCGCTGCAGCTCGGGGCCGGCCGCGAACCACTCGGTGCGGTCGTACCGGAGCGCGGCGAACTGCTCGTGCCGCGCCGCCTCCACCCGTCGGTCGCCGGGTTCGAAGGCCAGCAGCTGCTCGTGCCACAGGCGGGCCATGCGCTGCCGCGGGTTCGCCGTGGTGCCGATCTTGATGCGGTCGCCGAAGCGGATGTAGTAGACGACGTCGACGCGGGGCGGCGGCAGCTCGCCATCGGGGAGGTCGCCGTACCTCCACTCGCAGACGGCGCAGAGCCAGCCGGTCGGGAACCGCAGGCCGAGACGCGCCCCGCACGCCGGGCACGCCGACGGCAGCGCGTCGGGGGCTCCGAATTCGCGGCCCACCCACTCGGCGGTCAGGGCCAGGTGTGCCGTGCACAGAGGCACCGGTGCGCCGGGGGCCGCGAGGTCGGGGCACGGGGCGGTGGCGGTGGTGGCGGCGCACCGTAGTTCCTGCGCGGTCATGGCCTGACCCTAACCGGCACCCCCGACATCAGGAACGCCCCCCGACACCGATGATCTGCGGCGTCAGGGGGCGTTCTCGGTGTGCTGAGGCTCAGGCCTCTTCGTAGTCGCTGCCGAAGAGCGCGAACTGGCTCGTGGCGAGGGCCGCGATCAGGATCGCCAGGCCGAGGCAGAAGTCGAGCGCGAAGTCGTTGAGGTTCGCCGAGAAGATGTTTCCGCCGAAGTCGCTGTTGCCGAACAGGAGGTTGTAGAGCCACAGCGTCATCAGGAAGCCGCCCGCGCCCACGATGTACAGCGTCGCTCCGGCACGCGAGCGAGGCGCGCCGAGGCCGGCCAGGCCGACGATGATGAAGAGGACGTTGCGGAGCACGGTGGTCTGGAAGAGGCCGAAGATCATCGCGTGCGAGTCGGGGCTCGCGAAGGTGATCGTGCCGAGGTCGGTCGTGACGCCGGGGATGAATCCGAGGATGCCGAGCACGAGGAGGAGCAGGCCGACGACGAAGGCGCAGACCTGGGCAGGACCTGCGGCGTAGCCGTATCGGATTCGCGGGGCGGTGACGGTGGTCATGGGGGCGGTTCCTCTCTGTTGCACTCAGCAGTGACCATTCTTCACCCAGGAACTGCCTTCCGGTGACCACTCCTCGCCGCCGGCCCCTCGCCGCCTGGGGCAATTCTGGGAGACGGCGCGCGACACTCCTCGCATGAGCACCCTCAGCCGCCCCCGCAGCCGTCACTCGACCAGGCCCGCCGTGCAGCGCAACCTCGTGACCCGGACAGTGCTGGGGGCTGCGGCTCTCGTCGCCGTGTGCATCGTCGGGTTCGTCATCGTCTCGTCGCCCGCGCACTCGACCTTCGACCTCGGCGTCGACCAGTGGCTCAGCGCCCACCACGAGGCTCCCCTCATCGCGATCGCCACCGCCGTCCACTGGCTCCTCGATCCGCTGCAGGCGATCCTGCTGACCCTCGTCGCCGTCGTCGCCATCGCCCTCCGGACGCGCGACCTGCGCCGAGCCATCGGCTTCGGCGCCGTCGTGGCCGTCAGCTGGGTGCCGAGCGATCTGCTCAAGCTCGCTGTCGACCGGGCCCGACCCGCGGCGTCGTCGCTGGCCCACCCGTTCACCCCGGCGCAGCTCGACCCGTCGTACCCGAGCGGCCACGTCGTCTTCGCAGCGTCGCTCGCCATAGCGGCCTTCCTGCTGCTGCGCACGGGCGACCCCCGCCGCCCGGTCGTCGCCGTGATCGGGGCGGTGCTGGTCGCGGTCGTCGCAGGGAGCGTCCTCGTCATCGGCATCCATTTTCCGAGCGACGTCATCGCGTCGATGGTGTGGGCACTCGGGGCGACGACGCTGATCCGCGTCGCGTATCTCCGGTTCGTGGGGCCCTGGCTCGACTCGCGCTTCGACGAGGTCGCGAAGGGCCTGGCGTCGGTCGACGACGAGCTCGAGTCGTAGGAGCCTCCGTCAGCCGAGCGGCTCGATCAGCTCGGGCCCGTTGTTCTTGACGCTGTTGGCCGCCTTCGAGACGGCGTAGTGCGCGAGGGTGTGCGCGACCTCGAGGCTCCGGGCGTCGAGCAGGGCGAGGGCGTCGTCGGCGCCGACCGCCGGGTCGAGCCAGGCGTCGTACGCGTCGGGTGTCAGGCAGGCGGGCATGCGGTCGTGGACCTCGCCGGGCGCGACGTGCGCGTCGCGGGTGATGATCGCCGTCGAGATCACCCACCGGTCGGGGTCGTCGTCGGCTTTCGACCTGTCGGGCCAGGCAGTGACGATGCCGGCCATGGCGAGGGCCCCGTCGGGCTCGTGGATGTAGTGCGGCTGCTTGCCGTCGTCGGTCAGCACCCACTCGTAGTACCCCTGGGCCGGGATGATGCATCGGCTCGACGCGAACGCCTTGCGGAACATCCCGCTCGTGGCGACGGTCTCGATCCGTGCGTTGATCGGCTGCGGGCGCTTCTTCAGGTCGGGGTACCACGCGGGCACGAAGCCCCACCGCGGCGTGGCCAGCTCGCGCTCGCCGTGTCGGAGGCGGACGGCGGCGACCGGGTCGGTGGGCGCCACGTTGTACGACTCCACGAGGTCCGGACCGGTGCTCGGCAGATTCAGTCCGCTCAGCAGATCGGGCAGGAGATCGGACGTGGCTCTGGCTACGACGAAGCGACCGCACATGCGGACAGTCTGCGCCCACCCTCTGACATCGGCTCGACGGGGGATCTCGAGATAATGCGACTTATCCGCAATAATGGCCGCATGCCAGGTCTCGATCAGAGGGCCGTGCGTCGCGTGAACACGGGCGTCGTGCTCCGCGCCCTCGCCGACGCCGACGCCGTCGGTCACGTCACTCTGCAGGAGCTGGTCTCGGCGACGGGACTGTCGCGCCGCACGATCGAGCTGATCCTCGGCGAGCTCGCCGCCGACGGGTGGGTCGCCCTCGCCGTGCCGACGGTCAGCGGCGGAGCCGGCCGACCGGCCAAGCGCTTCCGGTTCGAGTCGAGGCGCCTCGTCGTCGCGGCCGTCGTGCTCGACAGCCACAGCGCGGTGTCCGTCATCGCCGACCTCCGCGGGGGCGAGCTGGCGCGTGCGGCGGTGGCCCTTCCCGACGAGTCGCGCGATCCTGCGCTGACGGTCGCTCTCGCCTCCGACGCCGTTCGACGCGCCCTGGCCGAAGCGGGCGTGGCACCCGAGCGCCTGGCCGCCGGAACCGTCGCCGCCGGCGGCGTCATCGACGCGCGAGGCGTCGTGGGCCGGCTCGTCAACGCGCCGCTCTGGTCGGGGTTCGCGCTGGCTGCCGCCTTCGAGCGGGCGCTGGGCATCCCGTTCGCCGCCGAGAACGACGCCAACCTCGCCGCCCTGGCCGAGCACTGGGCGGGCGCGTCGATCGGCCGTCCCGACAGCGCCTGGCTGATCCTCGGCCACCGCACCGGCGCGGGCTTCCTGCTCGGCGGCGAGATCCACCGCGGCCCCCGAGGCACCGCGGGCGAGCTCGTCGAGTCGCGGGTCCTGAACCTGCACGGCGTCCCCGACGAGTCGATCCGCTCCCTCACGTCGCCCATCGAGGCCGACCGGCGGCGCGCCCGCGAGGCCGTCGTCGCCGCGGCCGCGGGCGATCCCCGTGCCGTGAGCGACGCGCGGGCGTTCGCCGAGCAGATCGCCGACGTGATCGACGTGCTCACCTGGACGATCGCACCCGAGACGGTGGTGCTCGGGGGAGGGCTGGAGGTCGGCGCCGGCGTTCTGGTGCCGCTGGTCTCCGAGTTCCTGCGCGATCGCGGCACACCCGAGGTCGAGCTCGTCGCCACCCGCCTCGGCGGCGAGGCGCCACTCGTCGGGGCGGTCCGGCGGGCCCTCGTCGACGTCGACTCGTGGCTGTACTCCGCACCCGGCGCGCAGCCGCCGCGATCATCCGAACCGAGCCGAGACGAACCACGGGAGCTACGCCGATGACCGAACCCGACCTTCCCGCCGACTACCTGGTGATCGGCAGCGGGATCATGGGCAGCATCGTCGCCCGGCAGATCCGCGCGGCCGAGCCCTCGGCGACCATCGTGATGGTCGACGGCGGTCGGCCGATCGGGGCCCGCGGCGGCGTGCACCTGCACGACGTGGCCGAACCCGAGATCTGGGAGCTCTACAACTCCCGCGTCGAGAGCGGGATCCAGGGCTTCTACGCCGGCGCCGCACCCGTGCTCTCGACGGCTCGCGGCGTCTCGGACCTCGAGTCGGGCATGCACCTGCTGTCGACTCTCGGCGAGCACTCCGGCGCGATGCCGAACGCCGCGGCCGCCTGGAACGTCGGCGGCATGGGCTCGCACTGGACGGCTGCGACGCCGTGGCCGTGGGGCCACGAGGTGTTCGGCGAGGGCGAGCCGTGGCGGGCCGACCTCGAGACCGCGCGCACGGCCCTCGGCGTGACCGACCCGGCGCTCGGCCCGACCGTCGTCGGCGACATCGTGCTCCGCGAGCTGCAGGGGCTGTTCGCGGGTCGCGGCCCGGCCGAGCGGGCTCCGCAGACCATGCCGATGGCGGTGCAGCCGTCGGCGAGCGGCATGCTCGCCCGCACGGGCCCCGCGACGATCTTCCCTCCGATCGCCGACGGCGGGGCGCACTTCACTCTGCTCGCAGGAACTCAGGCGACCGCCATCGAGCACGACGGAACACGGGCCCGTGGAGCCCGGCTCCGCGACACGGCCACGGGTGCGGAGCGCTTCGTCGCGGCCCGCGCCGTCGTCGTCTGCGCCGACACCTTCCGCACGCCGCAGCTCCTGTTCGCATCGGGCATCCGGCCGCCGGCGCTCGGCCGGTACCTGAACGAGCACGCCTTCCTGACCGGGCGCGTGCTGCTCGACCTCGAGCGCTTCGGCCTCACGCGGGCCGACCTGCCTCCGGTGCGCGACGGGGAGTTCGCGACGGACTCGCTGTGGCTCCCGCAGAACGGCGCCGAGCAGCCGTTCCACGGGCAGATCATGAACACCACCTATGTCGACGACGGCGGCGCCGCGCTCGCCCACTCGGTCGGCCTGTCGCTCTACACACCCGTCGAGACGCGGGCCGAGAACCGCCTCGTCTTCCGTGACGACGATCTCGACCTGACCGGGATGCCCCGCTTCTCGATCGAGTTCTCGTACAGCGACGCCGACCTCGCCCTGATCGAGGCGGCTCGCGTCGAAATGGCGCGCGTCGCCGCGGCCTTCGGCGCGTTCGACCCCGACACGGAGTCGGCACTGCTCCTTCCGGGCTCGTCGCTGCACCAGACCGGGACCGTCCGACTCGGGCCGGTCGACGACGGTACGTCCGTCTGCGACCCCGACGGCCGGGTGTGGGACTTCGACAACCTCTTCGTCGCCGGCAACGGCGTGATCCCGACCGCCGTCGTCGCGAACACCACGCTGACCGGGGCCGTCACCGCCGTCCGTGCCGCGCGCGCCGCCCGCCGCGTGGTCGCGCGTGCGGCCGCAGCGCCCCTCGTCTGACCCGCACCACTCGTCTGACCCGCACCACTCGTCTGACCCGCATTGGCCCGGCCGACGTCGCCGCCGCCCGGGGCCGCACCCACCGCCCTACCGAGGAGAACCGCATGACCGCCATCCCCGTCCGCCAGAACCGCATCGCGCTCAACGCGATCCAGTGGATCAACATCAAGGCCGACCCGACGAACCCCGACAGCGAAGACCTCTGGCGCTACGCCGACCCGACGTTCCGCGCCGACTACCCCGGCGTCCTGGCCGAGATCCGCCGGTCGGGCTTCTCGGCCGTGATGATGGAGATCCTCGCAACCCAGACGCTGCAGGACTTCGGCCGCATGATCGCCGACTCCGGCCTCGAGCTGGCACCCGGCTACGTCGGGGTCCCCATCCCGCGCGACCACGGCGTGACCCTGGCCAAGGGAACCGGCGAGCGGATCCGGTGGTTCGACCTCGTCCGCCGCCGCGCCGAGGAGTCGAACACGGTCGGCCTGGAGACGGTGTTCATCGCGCCCGAGGTCTCGTGGGAGCCCGGCTTCGTCCGCACCCTCGACGCCGTCGGAGTCGGCGCCGGGTTCGATCAGGGGCGCCTCGACGAGCAGATCGAGTTCGTCGGCGAGGCGGCGTCGATCCTGCAGGCGGAGGGCGTGCGCGCCGGACTGCACAACCACGTCGGAACCTGGATCGAGACCGAGGACGAGATCGAGCAGACCCTCGCGGCGATTCCGGCCGACCTGCTCGGCGCCTCGTTCGACATCGGCCACCTCGCCTGGGCCGGCATCGACCCGGTCGAGATGATCATGCGCCACAGCGACCGCGTCGTCGACCTCCACATCAAGGACCTCGACATGGCCATCGCCGATGCCAGCCGCGAGACGCCGACCTCCTACCGGAAGGCGACCGACTCGGGCATCTTCCTCGAGCCGGGCCTCGGCACCCTCGACATCGTCGGTTCTCTCGCGGCCCTCCCCGCCGACTTCGACGGCTGGGTGATCGTCGAGGTCGACCGCGCGAGCATGGACCCGAGCGCCTCCGCCGACGTCAGCTGGAAGTGGGTCGCCGAGAACGTCCCGGCGTAGGGTCCGGTGCTGTGGCGGCGCGGATCGAGTGCTTGACTGACGTCATGACACCGACCCTCGCCATCACCGGCTCCACCGGCAACATCGGCGGCGCCGTCGCTCGAGCGCTCGCGGAGACCGGGCTCGCCCAGCGCCTGATCGTCCGGACGCCGTCGCGCGCCCCCGAACTGCCCGCCGCGTCGATCGCCGTCGCGACGTACGGCGACCACGCCGCCTCGGTCGCAGCTCTGCAGGGCATCGACGTGCTGCTCATGGTGTCCGCAGCGGAGGCCCCCGACCGGCTGGCGCAGCACCTCGACTTCGTCGACTCCGCCGTCGAGGCCGGCGTCGGCCACATCGTCTACACGTCCTTCGTCGGAGCCGCCGAAGACGCCGTCTTCACGCTGGCGCGCGACCACTGGGCGACCGAGCAGCGCATCCGCGAGTCGGGGGCGGCGTTCACGATCCTCCGCGACAGCTTCTACCTCGACTTCGTGCCCGAGCTCGTCGGAGACGACGGAGTCATCCGCGGGCCGGCCGGCGAGGGCCGCATGTCGGCGGTCGCCCGGGCCGACGTCGCTGCGGTCGCGACGGCCGTCCTGCGCGAACCGGCCGCCCACGCCCGAGCCACCTACGAGCTCACCGGCCCCGAGGCGTTCTCGCTCGCCGAGGCCGCCGCGGTGCTCTCGAGCGCCACCGGCCGCACCGTGACATTCCACGACGAGACCCTCGACGAGGCGTACGAGTCGCGCCAGCAGTGGAACCCCGAGCCGTGGCAGGCCGACGCGTGGGTGTCGACCTACACCTCCATCGCGTCGGGCGAGCTGGAGGCCGTGTCGGGCGACGTCGAGCGCGTCACCGGTCGTGCCCCGCTGTCGCTCGGGCAGTTCCTGCGCCTCTGACGCCAGTCAGCCCCGCCGAATCGGCACGACCCCGTCTGCGCGCAGGAGGGATCGAGCCGAAACGGCGGGCACAAGCGCGAGCGCAGGAACGCGGGGCGCAGGAACGCGGGTCGCAGGAACGCGGGTCTACCGCACCTTCCGCGCCGAGAGCACCCCGCTCACGCCGAGGACCAGCACCGAGACGAACACGACGATCATCGGCGCAGCCCACGAGCGGGTCGCGTCGTGCACGCCGCCCACCACGAGCGGGCCGAGCGACGCGAGCGCGTAGCCGCCGCCCTGCACGAGCGCGGACAGCCGCCGGGCCTCGACGTCGCTCGTGACCATCCGCACGATGATGATGAAGACGATGGTGATGCCGCCGCCCTGGGCGACGCCGCCGAACAGCGACCAGACGAACCAGAGCTGCGGGGCGAAGAGCAGCCCGAGCGGCATGAACAGCCAGAGGGTCGCGACCAGCCCGATGATGTACACGGGCCGCCAGCGGAGCGACAGCAGGGGCACGCCGAGCGCCCCGACGACGGCGAGGATCTGGAAGATCGACGAGCTCGCGCCGGCCCCGGCCCGCGAGAGGCCGACCTCGTCGTGCAGCAGGGTGGGGATCCAGGCGGTGAGGCCGTAGTAGCCGAACGCCTGGCCGGCGAAGGCGAGGGTGAGGCCCCAGGTCGACCAGCGCCTGAAGAGCGAGGTCGTCGGCGGCCGGGGGCCGGCGCTGACCACCGGGATGCTCGCGGTGATGACTTCGACCGGGCCCGTCAGGAGTTCCTGCGCCCGGTTCTCGCCGGTGCCGCGGAGGGCCGAGCGGAATCCGATGGCGACGATCCAGACGGCGCCGGCGATGATCGCGAACGATCCCCAGACCACGAGGGCGAGGGGCCAGCCGGTGGACGCCGCCAGCGGCGCGGTGCCGAGCGACGTGATCATCGAGCCGATGTTGAGAGCCGACGTGTAGACGCCGGTGATGAAGCCGGCGCGCTCAGGCGAGAAGTCGCGGCGGATGATGACCGGGAGCACGACGTTGCCGACGGTGATCGAGACGCCGATCACGATGGTTCCGACGATGAGCCAGGTCTGGGTGCCGAGCGAGCGGAGGATGGTGCCGACGACGATCCCCAGCAGGCCGACCGTGACGGCGCGCTCGGCGCCCAGACGGCCGATGACCGCCGACGCGAGCGGGCTGGCGACGGCGAAGCAGAGCACGGGGATGCTCGTCAGCAGGCCCGCGACGAGGGCCCCGAGCGCGAGGTCGGACTTGATGTCGTCGAGCACGGGCGCCGTGGCGACGATGGGGCCGCGCAGGTTGAGAGCGATCAAGACGATCGCGAGGGTCAGCAGCCAGGCGGCCGGCGACTTCGCGGCGCGACGGACGGCGTCGCCTGTGCGGCCGCCGCCAGTCGAATCGGCCGCGCTCATGCCGGGTTCGCGGTGGGGGCGACCCCTTCGGCATCGGTGTCGTCGGTGCCGGTCAGAACACTGCCGGTCGGAACGGTGCCGGTCGGAACGGCGTCCGCGTCACCGGAAGCGGGGAGCCCGAGCAGCTCCGCGAGCTCGTCGGCCGTGTCGACGACGGCGACCGCGCCGACCTGCTCGGCGGGGGAGCCGTAGCCCCAGGTGACGAAGATCGTGGGCACGCCGTGGGCCGCGGCACCGTCGACGTCGTGGTGGCGGTCGCCGATCAGGACGGGACGCGAGACGTCGACACCGAGGGCGCGAAGGCGGGCGAGCGCCTCTTCGACGACGTCGGCCTTGGCGCCGCGCTTCTCGTCGTCGCTGGCGCCCGTGATGACGTCGAGGTAGCGGCTGAGGCCGAAGTGGTTCAGCATCATGGTGGCCGGCGTCTCGGGCTTCGAGGTCGCCGTCGAGATGGGGATCCCGGCCTCGTGGACACGGCGGAGCAGGTCTTCCATTCCCGCGAAGATCACGCTGTCGAGCGCCCCGCCGGCCAGGTACTCGCCGCGGTACAGGGCCATGGCGTGGTCGAGCTCGTCACCCGTGATGCCGAGGTGCCTGGTGAAGCTCTCGGGAAGCGGCGGGCCTACCCATTCGAGGAGCTCCGCCGGTGTCGGCACGGCCTCGCCGAGCTGTGCGAGGGTGCTGGCCAGGGTCTTCGTGATGCCGGGTGCGGAGTCGGCGATGGTGCCGTCGAGGTCGAACAGCACGGCCGAGTAGGGGAAGTCGCTCATCCCCTCCAGCCTACGGTCTGGCAGGGGAGCGGATCAGCGGACCTCGTGGAAGGGCCAGCGACGCTTCGACGTCGTGTCGTCGTCGAGCATGCGGAGGATCAGTCGCGCGACGGAGCCGCCCATCTCTGCGACGATCTCACGCTCGGCGGTGGTCAGCTCGTCGACCGTGAGCGGTTCGGTCTCGGAGAGGACGGGTGCGGCGGGCCGGCGGCGGCGGGTCGCGATCGGGGCGACGACGTGGCGGGAGAGCGGGGAGGCGGTCGAGACCAGCTGGTCGAAGAGCGGGGTGGACATGAGAGAGCCTTTCGGATTGTGTATTTCACATCCTACGAGGTCTCTCCGCGAAGTCAATACTGTATTTCAGAAGCCGGTCGTCAGAACAGGCGCGAGTGTCCGTCGTCCATGCCGCGCATCTCGTCGTAGTCGAGCACGACGCAGCGGATGCCCCGGTCTTCGGCGAGCGTGCGGGCCTGCGGCTTGATCTCCTGAGCGGCGAACACGCCCTGCACCGGCTTCAGGTGCGGGTCGCGGTTCATCAGCTCGAGGTACCGGGTGAGCTGCTCGACACCGTCGATGTCCCCGCGCCGCTTGATCTCGACGGCGACGGCGCCGCCCTTCGCGTCGCGCGCCAGGATGTCGACCGGCCCGATCGCGGTCATGTACTCGCGGCGCACCAGGGTGTGACCGTCGCCCAGCACCTCGATCTGCTCGGCCATCAGCTTCTGCAGGTGCGCCTCGACGCCGTCCTTGACCAGGCCGGGATCGATGCCGAGCTCATGAGCCGAATCGTGCAGGAACTCGTGGATCGACACCAGGAGCACGTCGTTGGTCTTGCCCTGCGTGACCTTCCAGAGCTCGACGATCCCGGCTTCGCGCTGGTCGTCGTCGGGCTCCTCCGTCGTGATGCTGCACGGCGGGCTCATCCAGTTGAGCGGCTTGTAGCTGCCGCCGTCGGAGTGGACCAGCAGGCTTCCGTCGCTCTTCACCATCAGGAGGCGGGTGGCGAGCGGGAGGTGGGCCGAGAGGCGCCCCGCGTAGTCGACGGAGCAGCGGGCAATGACGAGACGCACGACGACGAGCCTAACGCGCGGCCGGGGCGGCTAGCTCTCGACGGGGCGGCGCCGCGACGGCTCGCGCGCGGCACCCGATACGAGCCCGGCGACGACGATCAGCGCGAACACCACGAACAGCGAGTGCAGCAGCCCGAAGCGCTCGCCGAGCACGCCGATCACCGGCGGCAGGGCCAGGAAGGCGACGTAGCCGATCGTGGCGACGGCGCTCACGCGGGCCGCCGCGTTGCGGGAGTCGTCGGCGGCGGCCGAGAGGCCGACCGGGAAGCCGAGAGCGGCCCCGAAGCCCCAGAACACGACGCCGATCACGGCCAGCCACACGACCGGCGACAGGATCACGAGCAGCAGGCCCACGATCGCCGATACGGCCGAGAGGCGCAGCATCAGCACGCGGCCGTACCGGTCGATGAGCGGCGAGCCGGCGACGCGTGCCACGGTCATCGCGGTCAGGAAGACGAGGAGGATGCTCGATCCGGCGGCGTTGCTCACGCCATGGCCGTCGACCATCGCGAGGGCCAGCCAGTCGTTCGCCGAGCCCTCGGCGGTCGACATGCCGAGCACGATGAGGCCGATCAGGATCGTGCCGGGTGTGGCCCAGATGGCCAGGCGGCCGCGCCACGAGCTCTCGGCCGCGCCGGCGGCGTCGGTCTGGGCGGCGTGCCCGAGCTCCTCGAACTGGAAGCGGCGCACGAAGACGACTCCGGCGACGGCGATCACGACGGCGACCGTCGAGACGTGGACGGCGACGGGCAGCGACAGCCGCTCCGCACCGGCGCCGAGCAGAGCCCCGACCATCGTGCCGAGGCTGAACGAGGCGTGGAAGAGCGGCATCACGGTCTTGCCGAGAACGCGCTCGCAGGCCGCGGCCGAGACGTTCATCGCGACGTCGAGCGTGCCGTTGCCGAAGCCGACGATCGCCATGCCGACGAGGATCGCCCAGAACCCGGCGCCGAGGGTGGCGCTGATGCCGGCCACGATCAGGCCGACGGCGACGACGAGGAGCGCGCCGGTTGCGGTCTTCTTCGCACCGAACGAGGCGATGATGTGGCTCGACGAGATGACGCCGACGATGGCTCCGACGCTGATGCCGAACGCGAGGAACCCCATCTGCAGGGTGCTGGCGTGCAGCAGGTCGCGGATCGACGGCACACGGCCGAGCCAGGTCGCGATGGCCAGGCCCGACAGGGCGAAGATCACGAAGAGGGCATTGCGCCAGCGGACCACGTCGCGCCGGGTCAGGCCGCCGTCGTAGGTGCGGGTGTCGAGGGAGGAGGGGGTCGCCATCGGTTCTCTTCGGTTCGTGCGTGCGGGTGGCGCGACTCGAATCGATTCGACCCGCGGGATCGACCACACGCTATCAAGCCCCGGGCGACTCCGACAAGACCTTCGTCGAATCGATTCGAGTGCGACTACAGTTCTGGAGCATGAGCATCGCGACCCGGCCCACCCTCGCCTCCGTGGCGAAGCTGGCCGGTGTCTCGGCGTCGACAGCCTCCCTGGCCCTCAACGACTCCGGCCCCGTGTCGGCGTCCACGCGCGAGAAGGTGCTCGACGCGGCACGGACGCTCGGCTACGCCGGTCCCGACCCGCGCGCACGGTCGCTGCGGCGCGGACGGTCGGGCATCGTCGGCGTGGTGCTCGAGGAGTCCCTGCGCGACGCCTTCCGCGACCCGATGAACCTCGCGATGCTCGACGGGATCGCCGACCTGACAGGCCCGGCGGGCAACTCGCTGCTGCTGCTCACCGAGACCGCCGCCGGTCGGTCCACCCTCGTCGACGCACCGGTCGACGCGGCCGTGCTGTTCGGGTGCAGCCCGGTCGTCGACGAGAAGGTCGCGATCCTGCTGCGTCGCGGTATCCCGGTGGTCGCCATCGAGGGCCGCCCGATCCCCGGGGTGCTCGACATCGGCCTCGACAACCGCGAGGCCACGCGCTCGCTCGCCGAGCACCTCCAGGGCCTGGGCCACTCCGACGTCGCTCTGGTCACCCTCGAGCTCGACCGCGACCGCCGCAGAAGCAGAGTGACGCAGAAACTCCTCGCCCGAGCCACGTCGCACACTGCCCTCGAGCGCGTCCACGGCGCCCGCGAGGTCTTCCCCGCGGCCGGCGGGCTCACCACGCTCGGAAGCACGGTCGACGAGGGGCGCATCGCCGGGCTGGCGCTGCTCGGCGATCCCGAGACGCGGCCGACCGCCGTCATCGCGCAGAGCGACCTCCTCGCCGTCGGGGTCATCCGGGCCGCGGCCGAGCTCGGCCTGGCCGTGCCCGGCGACCTCAGCGTCGTCGGGTTCGACGGCGTGCGGATCGACGACCCGGTCGCCGCCGAGCTGACGACCATGGTGCAGCCGGGGTTCGCGAAAGGGCAGGCGGCGGGGCGCGGCATCCTCGAGCTGCTCGCCGGCCGCGAGGGCCGCTCGGTCTCGTTCACGTCGGCGTTCCGGCGCGGGGCGACGACGGCCCCGCCGCGCTAGGCGCCGGTGACGATCCAGCGCGAGCCGGCGGCGCGGACGCCGAGCGTGACGGCTCGAGCCCCGATGTAGCCGATGCCGAAGGCCAGCCAGAGCGCGACCGGCCCGCCGTCGCCCGCGACCGCCCACCACAGCAGCGGGAGGTACACGGCCACGTCGACGAGGCCGGTCCAGGCGAGGTAGCGGGCGTCGCCGGCGCCGAGCAGGACCCCGTCGAGCACGAAGACCAGGCCGGCGAGCGGCACCCCGACGGCCATGGCGCGCAGGATCCCGGGGAGCATCGCCCGCACGGCCCCGTCGCCCGTGAAGACGCCGGGCAGCACCCCCGCCGCGCTGGCGAGCAGCAGCCCGAGCACGGCTCCGCCCGCGACGCCCCACGTCAGCAGTCTCCGCGTGACGGCGCGCACCCGCGCCGCATCGCCGGCCCCGAGCGCGTGCCCGACCATCGCCTGGCCGGCGATCGCGAGGGCATCCAGCGCGAACGCCAGCGTCGAGAAGAGGGTCAGGGCGACCTGCACGGCGGCGAGCCCCGGCACGCCGAGCATCCCGGCCGCCCAGACCGTGGCGAGCATGGCCAGCCGAAGGGCCGCGCTCCTGATCAGCAGCCAGCCGCCGGCGGAGGCCGTCCTGCCCACGCCTCCGAGTCCCGGTCGCAGCGGGGCCCCGACGGCGCGGGCCGCCCGGACGGCGATGACCGCGTAGACCGCCGCCATGCCCCACTGCGCGACGACGGTGCCCGCCGCCGACCCGGCGATGCCCCAGTGGAAGCCGTAGATGAACAGGGCGTTGAGGCCCGCGTTGGCGGCGAATCCCACCGTCGCGACGACGAGCGGCGTGCGGGTGTCCTGGAGTCCGCGCAGGAGCCCCGTCGCCGCGATGACGAACAGCATCGCCGGGAGGCCGAGCATCGAGATGACGAGGTACGTCGTGGCCTGCTCGGAGACGGCGGGCCCGGTCTGGAACGCGAGCACCAGGGTTCCTGCTCCCAGAGCACCCACCACGAGCAGGACGACGCCGATCAGCAGCGCGAACCACAGCCCGTCGATGCCGGCCCGGAGCGCCCCGGTGCGATCGCCCGCGCCGAGCCGCCTGGCCACGGTCGGAGTCGTCGCGTAGGCGAGGAAGATCAGCAGCCCCACCGCCGTCTGGAGGATCACGCCGGCGATGCCGAGGCCGGCCAGCGGCGCCGCCCCGAGGTGGCCGACGAGGGCCGTGTCGGTCAGCAGGAAGAGCGGCTCGGCGATCAGGGCACCCAGCGCCGGGACGGCCAGCCGGGCGATCTCGCGATCGAGCGCCCGCGCGGGTGCGGTCACTCGGTGCCGCGCGCCCGCCCGATAGCGCTCATCAGGTGGTAGACGACGACGGCGGCGACGGTGCCGATGATGATGCCCTCGAAGACCGCGCCGCCGGCCGTGAAGGTCAGGTTCGCGATGCCGGCGACGAGTGCGATCCCGGCGGTGAGCTGGTTCTTCGGCTTCGAGAAGTCGACCCCGTTCTCGACCCAGATGCGGATTCCGATGATCCCGATCAGACCGTAGAGCGCCACGGTCACGCCGCCGATGACGCCCGGGGGCACGGTCGCGATGACGGCGCCGATCTTGGGCGAGAGCCCGAGCAGGATCGCGATGACGCCGGCGACCCAGTACGCCGCGGTCGAGAACACGCGCGTCGCGCTCATGACGCCGATGTTCTCGCCGTAGGTCGTGGTCGCCGAGCCACCGCCGATGCCGGCGATCACGGTGCTGAGGCCGTCGGCGAAGAGCGCTCGGCCGGTGAGGTCGTCGAGGTTGCGGCCGGTGAGCTGGCCGACCCCCTTCACATGGCCGACGTTCTCGGCGACGAGGGCGAGCACGACCGGCAGGAAGCCCACGTAGACGGCGATGTGCGTCGCCTCGAACGACGGCACCGTGAACTGGGGGAGGCCGAGCCACGCCGCGTCGTCGACCTTGCTGAAGTCGACGGCCCCGCTGATGACGGCGGCGACATAGCCCACGACGACGCCGACGACGATCGAGAGCCGCCCGAGGATGCCGCGGAACACGACCGCCGCGAGGACGACCGCGGCCAGGGTGATGACGGCGATCACCGGCGCCTTCTGGAAGTTCGCCCCCGCCGTCGGGGCCAGGTTGAAGCCGATGAGGGCGACGATCGAGCCCGACACGACGGGCGGCAGCAGCGCGTCGATCCACTTCGTGCCGAGCACGTGGACGATGAGGCCGACGATCGCCAGCAGCGCGCCGACGACGATGATGCCGCTGAGCGCGAGCGGGATCCCGCCGATCTTGGTGGCGGCGCCGATCGGGGCGATGAAGGCGAACGACGAGCCGAGGTAGCTGGGCAGGCGGTTCTTCGTGATGACCAGGAAGAGCAAGGTGCCGATGCCCGAGAAGAGGAGCGTCGTGGTGGGCGGGAAGCCGGTGATGATGGGAACCAGGAACGTGGCGCCGAACATGGCGACCACGTGCTGTGCGCCCAGCCCCACCGTGCGCGGCCACGACAGCCGCTCCTCCGGGAGCACGATCGCGGTCTGGTCGACCGCCTTGCCGTCGGCGTGGAGCTTCCAGGGGAGGGCCATGCAGTGACTGTACTGGGAGCCGATCGCGGCTGTCGGACCACACGCCTAGGCTTGCCCCCATGACCGATGTCTCCTCGAAGTCCGGAATCGCCACCGACGCCCTCGACCCCGCCACCCGGCCCCAAGACGACCTCTTCCGCCACGTCAACGGCACCTGGATCCGCGAGACCGAGATCCCCGAAGACAAGGCTCGCTGGGGCTCGTTCTACCTGCTGGCCGAGGCCGCCGAGCAGGCCGTGCGCGACATCATCGACGAGTCGCAGGAGGCCGAGCCGGGCAGCGAGGCCCGCAAGGTCGGCGACCTGTTCGCGAGCTTCCTCGACGAAGACCGCGCCGAAGAGCTCGGCGCGACGCCGATCCAGCCGCTGCTGGCGACCGTCGACGACGTGACGGACGTCGCCGCGCTGCTGCAGGCCGTCGGCCGGTTCGAGCTGCAGGGCGTCTCGGGCTTCGCGCAGCTCTTCGTCGACAACGACCCGGGCAACCCGGAGCGCTACATGGTGTTCCTCGAGCAGGCCGGCCTCGGCCTCCCCGACGAGTCCTACTACCGCGACGACAAGTTCGCGGCGATCCGCACCGCCTACGAGGCGTTCGTCGCCTCGCAGCTCGAGCGCGCCGGCTTCGACCAGGCGGCCGAGCGCGCCGCTCGCGTCGTCGCGCTCGAGACCGCCATCGCCTCGCACCACTGGGACAACGTGGCGACCCGCGAGTCCGAGAAGACCTACAACCTCCTGCCGTGGTCCGATGCGGCGGCGCTCGCCGAGGGCGTCGACCTCTCGATCTGGCGCGACGCGGTCGGCGCTCCCGCCGGCGTCTTCGACGAGATCGTCGTGCGCCAGCCCTCGTTCGTCACCGGCCTCGCCACGCTGCTCGTCGACGACCAGCTCGACGCGTGGCGCGACTGGCTGCGCTGGCAGATCGTCCGCTCGTTCGCCGCGTACCTCTCGAGCGGCTTCGTGAAGGCGAACTTCGAGTTCTACGGCAAGACCCTCACCGGCACCCCCGTGCAGCGCGCCCGCTGGAAGCGCGGCGTCTCGCTGGTCGAGGGCGCCATGGGCGAGGCCGTCGGCCGCATCTACGTCGAGCGGAACTTCCAGCCCGAGGCGAAGGTCGCGATGGACGTCCTGGTCGCGAACCTCGTCGAGGCCTACCGCCAGAGCATCACGGGCCTCGCGTGGATGACCGACGAGACGCGCACCCGCGCCCTCGACAAGCTCGACAAGTTCACGCCCAAGATCGGCTTCCCGGTGAAGTGGCGCGACTACTCGAAGCTCGAGATCGATGCGACCGACCTCGTCGGCAACATCCGCGCCACCGCCGTCTTCGGCTTCGACCGCGAGCTCGGCAAGATCGGCAAGCCGATCGACCGCGACGAGTGGTTCATGACCCCGCAGACGATCAACGCGTACTACAACCCGGGCTTCAACGAGATCGTGTTCCCGGCGGCGATCCTGCAGTTCCCGTTCTTCGACGAGAACCGCGACGCGGCCGCCAACTACGGTGCGATCGGAGCGGTGATCGGCCACGAGATCGGCCACGGCTTCGACGACCAGGGCTCGAAGTACGACGGCGATGGCAAGCTCACCGACTGGTGGACCCCGGCCGACCGCGAGGCGTTCGAGAAGCTCACCTCATCGCTCATCGCCCAGTACGACGCGCTCGAGCCGGCGCAGACCCCCGGTCACCATGTCAACGGCGCGCTCACCATCGGCGAGAACATCGGCGACCTCGGCGGCCTCTCGATCGCGTGGAAGGCGTACCTGATCTCGCTCGACGGCCAGGAGCCGCCGGTGATCGACGGACTGACCGGCGCGCAGCGCTTCTTCCTGAGCTGGGCGCAGGCCTGGCAGATGAAGATCCGCGACGAGGAGGCCATCCGTCTCATGTCGATCGACCCGCACTCGCCCAACGAGTTCCGGTGCAACCAGATCGTCCGCAACATCGACGAGTTCTACGTCGCCTTCGCGGTGTCCGACGCCGACGCGCTCTGGCTGCCGGAAGATGAGCGCGTCACGATCTGGTAGCCGCTCCGATGGCTGACCCCGGTATCGACAGTCGACGCGGCCGCCGGTCGCGCGACGTGCCGCGCGATCCGGGCCGGCACCGCGGCGAGCGGGCGGCCGAGCCGTTCGAGCGCAGCTTCACGGCGCTCGGCACCCTGGCTTTCGCCGAGGCACGGGTGTCGGCGTCGGCCGCCGATCTCGACACCGGCGAGGTCGTGCTGGCGATCGACGAGAAGATCGCCCTGCCGACCGCCGAGGTCGGCGGGCTGCTGCTGCTCGTCGAGGTCGCCGCGCGCCTTGCGGACGGTCGTCTGGGGCCGGTCGACGAGGTGTCGCGCGAGTCGGCCACGGGTGACGGCGCGGGCGAGACGCGCGTCGACGACCCCCGTGTCGGCGGGCTCTGGTCGTCGATGCTGGTGCCGTCGCTTCGGGTGCTCGATGCCGCGACCCTCGTGGGGGCCTTCCGCGACCCTGTCGCCACGAACGCCCTGATCCGGCTCGTCGGCCTCGATGCCGTCCATGCCCGCGCCGAAGAGCTCGGCCTCAACCGCACGGCGCTGCTCGACTACGCCCGGGCCACCCGCGGGCCCGACGACGCACCGCAGTTCTCGATCGGATCAGCCCTCGAGCTGCAGGGCCTCTTCGGCGACCTCGTCGGCGGCCGCTGCGTCGACACCGCCGTCAGCAACCGCGTGCTGGGCTGGCTCTCCACCGGCAGCGACCTGAGCATGGTCGCCGCCGCCTTCGGGCTCGACCCCGTCGCCCATCGGGCGCGCGACCACGGCCTCCAGCTCGTGAACCTCACCGGGGCCGACCAGGGTGTTCGCTCTGAAGCCGGGGCGCTGCGCGGTCGCCGCCGGGGCGTCTCGTACGCGGCCACCGTGGCGTTCGACGATGCCGACCTGCCGACGCGGCTGCGGGTGCTCGACGTGCTCCGGACCGTCGGGCTGGATCTGCTCGAGTACGTGAGCTAGTTCCTGCGCCCGGTGAGTGCCGCTGGCCTGCGCCCGGTGCGTGCCGCTGGCCTGTGCTCGACGCGTGCGCCGCGGGCTACTGCAACGCGCCGACGGTGAGCAGCTGCACCGACGTCGACTTGCAGCCGGTCACGCCCTTGTAGGCGGCGAAGACCGAGGCCTTCTGCCCGGGAGGGTAGACGCGGAACCCGTCGGTCGCGGTCGGCTTGCACTTGGCCCTGTCGAAGTTGCCGGCCTGCAGGTAGCGGAGGTCGGCCTTCGCGGTCGAGCCCGACGCGAGAGTGACTGTGCCGTGGGGGGTCGTGCGATCGAACTTCGCCGCGGCGCCGATCTGCGTGCCGGTGCCACCGCCCACGAGCGAGACGCCGGGCCAGCCCTGCAGGGTGCACGAGGCCGACCCCTTGTTGGTGAGCACGAGGGTGATCCCGATCGTGCCGGCGGCGCCTCCGTCGCCCTCGGCGATGCTCGCGGCGAGGTTCGACGAGGTGCACGAGGAGACCGTCGTGCCGCCGCCGCCGCTGCCGCCCGCCGGCGTCGTCTTCGTCGGCGTGGCGGAGACGGATTCGCTCGGCGTCGGAGTCGTCGCCGGGGTGGTCGGCTCGGCCGTCGTCGTCACCGTCTCGGTCGCGGTGGGCTCGGCGGCGTCGTTCGACGAGGAGCACCCGGCGAGACCGGCGACCGTGAGGGCGCTGAGGGCGAGGACGGTGAGAGTGGTTCTGGTGCGCATGGCTCCACTGTGCCACGCAGACCGGGTCAGTCGATCAGTCCGAGGGATGACAATCGCCGGAGCGTCTCCCGTCCTGCAGGCGGACACCGCCAGGCATCGGCCGTCGTGGTCCAGGTGATCGCGCCGACCTCGGCTGAGGGGACGGGCTCGTCGGGCGTGTCGGCTGTGAAGAGGGTCATCTCGACCAGGCGGCCGTCGGGCTCGCCGTGAGCCTGCTCGCTCACGGTGAAGAGCTCCACGATCGATGCCGGATCGAGGGCCAGCGACACTTCTTCGAGCGACTCGCGCACGACGGCCTCCGAGCCGGACTCACCCGGCTCGACCTTGCCGCCCGGCAGGTAGAGCACGTCGCGGCCCCGGGCGGTGACCATGAGCAGCCTCCGCTCGCGGACGAGGGCCAGCGCGGAGACGACGATCGGGTGCATGGGAGACATTCTCCCGAGTTCCTGCGCCCTCTGCTATTGACGAGCGGATATAACTGTGAAATATTGCATTCATCACCCGTTCACCCCGATGAGATCAGGACCCCCCATGACCGCAGGGACCACCGCCACCGCTACCGCCCTTCTGCCCGCCATCGTCATCGACCCCGTCGACTACCTGCTCGTCGACATCGCCACCGGGCGGCACCTTCCCGGCGACGGCGTCCACGTCGAGCAGCTCGCCCATGAGCACGGACTGTCGCTGGCCGAGGCCGGCGCCGCGCTCGACGAGGCCTGGTGCCTCGGGCTTGTCTCGCGTCGGGCGACGACGACGGGCGGCATCGTCTGCTGGACCCCGGAGGCCACTCAGGTGATGCTGCACCGGCTCGCTCGGGCCATGGTCTCTGCGGTGACCGCCGGCCCTCGGTGTGACGCGAAGCGCGGACTCATCGACGGCGACGCGCGGCGGTTCACCGTCGTCGAGCTGTTCGGGCTGACGGCGCCCTGCGACGTCGCGCTCTTCCTCGAGGTAGCCCGCGCGCTGCTCGGCGCGTGGGCGCCCGATCTCCTCGACGAGCTGATCATGCCCATCGCCGTGCTGTTCTCGCAGTCGGCCCAGCGCGTGCACGGCTTCGAGCCTGCGGCCGAGGCCGACGTGCGCTGCGAGATGGTGCGCGAGCTGGTGTCGAGCCTCATCGACGGCCGCACCGCCGACTTCGAGTCGACCGTGGCCGACTACGTGCTGGCGCTCTCGACGCACTGAGTCCTGCCGTCGGGCGTCGTGCCCGCCGTTTCGGTTCGAGCCCTCCACCTTTGGGGAGGGACCGTGCCGGCTCGGCGGGATCGTGCCGTCCGGTGCGTCCGGTGCGGGCCGGGCCCGACGGCTACGGTCGCAGGATCAGCCCGCCGCCGCCTCGCCAGCCGAGCGGGGCAGCGCCGAGAGCGTCGCGGCCCGCGTCTCCGTCAGCCCGAAGAGCGCTTCGAGTCCGTCGCGGAACTCCTCGCCGCGACCCTCGCGGGCAAGCTCGCGAGCGCGGACCGACGGCGTGTGGAGCAGGACTCCGGCGAGGTGCCGCAGCGCCTGCTCGGTGCGCTCGCTGGAATCGCCGCGCGAGCGAGCGCGCTCGATCTCGCCGTCGAGGAGGTCGAAGACGTGCTTGCGGAGGGCTACCACGGCGGGCGACAGAGACTGCTCGGCGGCCACGGCCTGGAACTCGGCGGCGGCCGTGGACACGAGCGCGCGGGCATCGTCGGCGGCGGTCAGCTCGGCGAGCGGGGCGTGGAGGCTGATGGTCTCGAGGTCGAGCATCTCGACGCCCTCGACTCGGGCGACCAGCGGGTCGACGTTGCGGGGAAGGCCGAGGTCGATGACGAGGCGGCGCGGGCCCGCCTCGACGACGTCGGGCGTGACGAGCGGGGTGGCCGTCGACGTGCAGGTGATGAGGATGTCGCTCCAGGCGATCGCCTCGGCGAGGTCGGCGTGCGCCGCGACCTCGTGCTTCGCGGCGAACCACGGGGCGCGGCCGGAGGCGGAGTAGACGCCGATGTCGCCGGCACCGCGGTCGCGCAGGGCGGCGACGGTTGTCGCGGCGTACTGGCCGGTGCCGACGAGGAGGATGCGCGCCTGGGCCCAGTCGGTGACCCGGCTCGACGCGAGCTCGAGGGCCAGGCGGACGAGCGAGCGGCCGGCGCCGCCCACGTTGGTGCGGTTCTTGACGCCGCGCGAGGTGTGCGAGGCCTGCTGGAAGAGTCGCTCCAGATCGGACGACGTCGTGCCGTCCTGCCGGGCCCGCTCGAGCGCGCGGCGCACCTGGCCGGAGATCTCGTCTTCGCCGACGACGACCGACTCGAGGCCGGAGCTGACGGCGAAGAGGTGCTCGACGACCCCGTCGCCGGTGATGACGTCGACGCTGGTGCGGAGCGCGACGGGGTCGACGCCCGAGGCCTCGCTCATCGTCTGGATGGTGGCCTCGACGGCCACGGCGCTCGCCGCGGTGAGGGGCTCGTCGACGTCGAGGTACGCCTCGAAGCGGTTGCACGTCGCGAGCACGACGGCGCCCGAGACGAAATCGCTCGATTCGACCAGGGTGCCCGCCGCCAGGGGTGCGCCGACGCTCAACTTCTCGAGGAGGTCGAAGCTGGCGTTCTGATGAGACGCCGTCAGGCAGATGAGCACGACAGATATGGTAACTCTCCCGTTTCACCTGTGCATGGGCTGAACTCGGCGTCGAGTGATCCCCTCGGTAGGGTCGGGGCGTGATCCTCTTCCGTACCGCGACCCCCGTCGACTCCGCGGCGATCGTCGAGCTCGTCACGTCGGCCTACCGGGGCGACGCCAGCCGCGCCGGCTGGACGACCGAGGCCGACCTGCTCGAGGGGCCGCGTATCGACGCCGACATCCTCGCGGTCGACCTCGCGAACCCGGAAGGCCGAGTGATCGTCGCCGTCGAGGACGACCGGATCGTGGCGTGCTGCAACGTCGTGCGCCGGCCGGACGGCATCGGCTACTTCGGCATGTTCGCGGTCACGCCGCCCGGGCAGGGCGGCGGCCTGGGATCACGGGTGCTGGCCGAGGCCGAGCGCATCGCGCGCGACGAGTGGCACCTGACCGAGATCGAGATGACGGTCATCGAGCAGCGCGCCGAGCTCATCGCCTTCTACGAGCGTCGGGCCTTCGTGCGCACGGGCGGGTTCGTCCCCTTCCCCTACGGCGACGAGCGCTTCGGGGTGCCGCTCCGCGACGACCTCCGCATGGCGGTTCTGCGCAAGGCGCTCTGAGCCCGACCGCCCAGCGCGGGATGCGACAATTCACGACGTGATCACGACCGCCCTCCCCGCCACGCACCCGCTCGCCTCCGGCCTGACCGCGGGGTCGAGCCTGGTGCGCGCCCTCCGCGGCGACCGCCCCGAGACGCTCCCCGTGTGGTTCATGCGGCAGGCCGGCCGGTCGCTGCCCGAGTACCGCGAGCTGCGCGTGGGCACGAAGATGCTCGACGCCTGCCTCGACCCCGAGCTCTCGAGCGAGATCACCCTGCAGCCGGTCCGTCGCCACGGCGTCGACGCCGGCATCTTCTTCAGCGACATCGTCGTGCCGGTCAAGCTCGCGGGCGTCGGCGTCGAGATCGTCCCCGGTCGCGGCCCCGTCCTCGACGAGCCGATCCGCACCGCCGCCGACGTGGCGAAGCTGCGCCCGATCGACCCCGACTCGCTGGCGCCGGTCGCCGAGGGCGTCGCGCGCACGGTCGCCGAGCTCGGCGCGACCCCGCTGATCGGCTTCGCCGGGGCGCCCTTCACCCTGGCGGCGTACCTCGTCGAGGGCGGGCCGTCGAAAGACCACATCCGCGCACGGACGCTGATGCACGCGGAGCCCGAGACGTGGCGCGCCCTGATGGAGTGGGCCGCGGACACGACGGGCGAGTTCCTGCGCGCGCAGATCATGGCCGGGGCGAGCGCCGGTCAGCTGTTCGACTCGTGGGTGGGCTCGCTGTCGCTGGCCGACTACGTCGAGCACGTCGCGCCCTGGTCGGCCCGCGCGCTGTCGCACATCGACGACCTCGGGGTGCCCCGCATCCACTTCGGCGTCGGCTCGGGCGAGCTGCTCGCGGCGATGCGCGACGTGGGCACCGACGCGGTGGGAGTCGACTGGCGGATCCCGCTCGACGAGGCCTCGCGTCGTCTCGGCGGGCGCACCGTCGTGCAGGGCAACATCAACCCCGCGCTGCTGCAGGCGCCGTGGCCGGTGCTGGAGGCGCACGTCCGCGATGTGGTCGAGCGCGGCAGGGCGGCGCCGGCGCACGTGCTGAACCTGGGGCACGGCGTGAGCCCCGACACCGACCCGGCGGTCCTGACCCGGATCGTCGAGCTGGCCCACGAACTGTGAGCGGATCTCTGGACGCGATCGTCGTCGGCGGCGGCATCGCCGGCCTCGTCGTCGCGCGCGACCTGGGCAAGGCCGGTCGCCGCGTCGTGCTCCTGGAGGCCTCCGAGCGGCTGGGCGGCGAGGTGATGCGCCACACGGTCGCGGGGATCGACCTCGATGCCGGAGCCGAGAGCTTCGCGACGAAGACCGACTCCGTCGCGACCCTGGCGACGCAGATCGGCCTGGGCAGTGAGATCGTGGCGCCCGACCCGCGCGGCGCCTGGATCATCCAGGCCGACGGCGCGCCCTTCCCGTTGCCGAAGACGGGACTGCTGGGCATCCCGGGCACGGCCATGGCGAAAGACGTGATCGACGTGATCGGCACGGGCGCGGCTCTCCGCGCCGAGCTCGACTCGCTCCTGCCCGGCCCGATCGGGGCGAAGGAGCAGAAGCTCGGACCCCTCGTGCGCCGCCGCATGGGCCGCGCAGTGCTCGACAAGCTGGTGACGCCCGTGGTCATGGGCGTGCACTCGGCGCACCCCGACACCCTCGACGTCGACCGGGTCGCCCCCGGTCTGCGGGCGGCGCTGCTGCACCAGAACTCGCTCGCCCGTGCCGTGCGCGAGCTGCGGGAGTCGTCGGCCGCGGGGTCAGCCGTCGGCGGCATCCGCGGCGGAGTCGTCCGCCTCGTCGACGAGCTCGTCGCCGACCTCGAGACGTACGGGGTCGAGGTCCGGCTCGGCGCGTCCGTCCGCTCCGTCGACGGCACCGGCGTCGTCCTCGACGGCGGCGAGGCCCTGTCGGCGAGGGTCGTCGTCGTCGCGCTGGGCGGCCGCGACAGCGCCCTCCTCTCGGGCGGACGGGCCGACACGGGCGTCATCACGC
Organism: Frondihabitans sp. GW821-FHT04F02; assembly: GCF_059420045.1. Classification (NCBI taxonomy): domain Bacteria; kingdom Bacillati; phylum Actinomycetota; class Actinomycetes; order Micrococcales; family Microbacteriaceae; genus Frondihabitans; species Frondihabitans sp. GW821-FHT04F02. The sequence continues at coordinate 177,761 of NZ_JBWKSZ010000004.1, forward strand.
TCGCGACCCTCGTGATCCGGGCGCAGGAACTCGACACCGCGCCCCGCGGCACAGGCGTCCTGGTCACACCCGGCGCCCCCGGCATCCGCGCGAAGGCCCTCACGCACGCCAGCATCAAGTGGGCGTGGGTGGCCGAGCGCGCCGAGGGCCGGCACGTGCTGCGCCTCAGCTACGACTCGCCCGTGGTGGACCCCGCGACGACCGACGCCGATCTGAGGCAGGTCGCGCTCGCCGACGCGTCGGCGATCCTCGGCGCGGGGCTCGACCCGGCCGCCGTCGACGGCTTCGCCCGAGTCGAGTGGGCGTCGCCCGTGCGGGGCGCCGCACCTGCCGACGGGAGCGGGGTCGTCCGCGTCGGGGGTGCCGTGGCAGGCCGTGGCCTCGCCGGAGTGATCGCCGACGCCCGGGCCAAGGCCGCCGGCCTGCTCGAGGGCGCGCTGCGCTGAGCACGTCGCTCACCGCCCCTGTCGGACGGCACCCGCGAGACCGGACTAACCTAAGAACGTGCTGCGGCCGCGGGGCCGCACAGCAGAGACTTCTGGAGGCTTCATGCGAGGCAAGCTGATCTTCGTCGCGGGAGCGGCCATCGGGTACGTGCTCGGTTCACGTGCGGGCCATCAGCGCTACGAGCAGATCGCGGCCGGTGCATCGAAGGTGTGGAGCAGCGCTCCCGTCCAGAAGCAGGTCGTCAAGGCCGAGCGCGCCGCCGGTGCCGTGCTTCCCGCGATCGTGACCGGTCTCTTCCACGCGGCCGTCTGGGCCGTGAAGAAGGTCCTCGGGATCCAGTCGAAGCCCGCAGCCACCCGCTGACGGCTCCATTGCTCCGCCCAGCACCCACCGTCCTGAGAGGCACTCCATGACCGAGTCGACGCGCGCCGACAGCATCCACCACGCGAAGAAGAACCGCTCGCTGTTCGGGCTCCTGAGCGACATCCCCACGCTCGTCACCGACCTCGTCAAGGGCGAGATCGCCCTGCTGAAGGCCGAGCTCATCGCCAAGGCGAAGGTGTTCGGAATCGGCGCGGGCCTCGTCGTGGGCGCTCTGCTCTTCCTCTTCCTGATGCTGCTGTGCCTCATCGGCGCCGGCATCGCCGCCCTGTCGCTCGTCATGCCGCTCTGGCTGGCCGCGCTGCTGGTTGCGGCTCTGTTCCTGGTGATTGCGGCCATCCTCGGGTTCCTGGGCTACAGGCAGATTAAGAAGGGCCTGCCACCGCTGCCGAAGAAGACGATCGACAGCGTCAAGAGCGACATCAAGGCAGTGAAGGGCGTCGGGCGCATCCCGCGCTCCGACGTGGGAGGACGTTTCTGATGAGTGGCACCGAAGACATCCAGGCGGCCATCGACCGCACCCGCGCCGACCTGGCCGCGACGCTGAACGAGCTCGAAGAGAAGCTCAACGTGCCGAAGCAGCTCGGCATCAAGGCGCACCAGGCGAAGGTGTCGTTCTCGAAAGACCCCAAGCCGTTCCTGGCTGCTGCGGCTGCCGTGGCCGCCGCAGTCGGCGGTCTCACGCTGATCGCCCTGCGTCGTCGCTGACGCTTTCCCTCGCCCCATCGCGGGCCACTGAGGGTCTCTCGATCCTGAGCCAGACGGTTCGCCGTTCCCAGAATGACAAGGGATGATGGACGCATGAATTCCAGCGCCGACGCGCACTCGCAGCACGCACCCTCGCCTGAATCCGACGCGGCGGCGACCGACGCACCCGTCGAGGTCCTCGGCTACACGCTGTGGGCAGTCCTTCGCCGAGACACGCTCCGGCCCTACGTGGCCGAGGGCGAGCGCACCTCGATCGGCGACGACATCGCCGAGCTCGACGCGGCTGTCGCCCGTCTCGCCGAGAACGGCGTCGTCGTCCGGGGCTTCTACGACGTCAGCGCCGTGAAGGCCGACAGCGACGTGATGATCTGGCTGCACGGCCCGATCCCGGAAGACATCCAGGCCGGCTACCGCGACCTGCTCCGCACGCACCTGCTCAAGAACCTCCTGCCGACGTGGAACGCGCTCGGCATGCACCGCGAAGCCGAGTTCGCGAAAGACCACAGCCCCGCGTTCATGCGCGGCAAGGAGCCCGAGACCTGGCTCACGGTCTACCCGTTCGTCCGCAGCTACGAGTGGTACCTCCTGCCTGACGCCGAGCGCAACCAGATGCTCCGCGATCACGGCATGAAGGGCTCGGCGCACCGCTCCGTCCTGACCAACACCGTCGCCAGCTTCAGCCTGGGCGACTACGAGTGGATCCTGGCGCTCGAGGCCCCCGAGCTGGTCCAGCTCGTCGACCTCATGCGCGAGCTCCGCTACACCGAGGCGCGCATGCACGTGCGCGAAGAGGTGCCCTTCTACACGGGTCGGCGCATCCCGACCACCGCGATCCCCGAGGTTCTCTCTTGACCAACATCACCAACGGCCAGCTCGTCCCCAACGCCACCGACGCGGCGGCGGAGGGTCCGGAGTGGGTCACGCAGGGCACGGACTACGACGCGATCCTCCTGGCCGGCTTCGGCGGGCCCGAGGGGCAGGACGACGTGATCCCGTTCCTGCGCAACGTCACCCGCGGCCGCGGGATCCCCGAGGAGCGCCTCGAGGAGGTCGCGCACCACTACCGCCACTTCGGCGGCATCAGCCCGATCAACCAGCACAACCGCGAGCTCAAGGCCGCACTCGAGGCCGAGCTCGCGCGCCGCGAGATCGACCTGCCCGTGCTGTGGGGCAACCGCAACTGGGAGCCCTACATGGCCGACGCCGTCCGCGAGGCGGCTGACCAGGGCTACACGAAGCTGATCGCCATCGCGACCAGCGCCTACAGCTCGTACTCGTCGTGCCGGCAGTACCGCGAGGACTTCGCGATGGCCCTCGACGACACCGAGCTGCGCGACCGCGTGCAGATCGACAAGGTGCGTCAGTTCTTCGACCACCCCGGCTTCGTGCAGCCGTTCATCGACGGTGTCCGCGACGCGCTCGTGAAGGCTCGCGCCGAGATCGACGGCATCGACCTCACGACCGAGGTGCAGGTGCTGTTCTCGACCCACTCGATCCCGTCGACCGACGCCGCCAAGAGCGGTCCCGAGGCGCGCGGCTTCGACGCCGACGGCGCCTACGCCGCTCAGCACAGGGCCGTCGCCGAGGTCGTCATGGCCGCAGCGGAGGCCGCTCTCGAGCTCGGCTCGGACGCGACCGTGCCGTGGCAGCTCGTCTTCCAGTCGCGCTCCGGCCCTCCGTCGATGCCCTGGCTCGAGCCCGACATCAACGACGCGATCCACGCCCTGAAGGGCGGCCCGACCAAGGCCGTCGTCATCGTGCCGCTCGGCTTCGTCAGCGACCACATGGAGGTCATGTGGGACCTCGACAACGAGGCGCTCGAGTCGTGCGAGGAGGAGGGCTTCTGGGCCGTCCGCACGCCGACCCCCGGCATCGACTCGAACTACGTCACCGGCCTCGTCGACCTGGTGCTGGAGCGCCGCGACGGCGTCGCCGCGGCCGACCGCCCGCACCTGACCGACCTCGGGCCCTGGTACGACGTCTGCCGTCCGGGATGCTGCGAGAACGTCCGCCTCGGCTTCAAGCCGATCGTCGCCGGCCTGGTTCCGTAGGGCACCCGTGACAGCACTTCGAATCGGAACCCGGGCGTCGACCCTCGCCGTCGCCCAGTCCACTCTCATGCGCGACCGCCTCGCCAAGACGACCGGCCGCGAGGTCGAGCTCGTCGAGATCACGAGCCACGGCGACACGACGTCCGAGTCCCTCGCCTCACTCGGCGGCACCGGCGTCTTCGCGACGGCACTGCGCGACTCCCTGCTCGCCGGCAAGTGCGACCTCCTGGTCCACTCGCTGAAAGACCTCCCCACCGACCCGTTCCCGGGTCTCACGATCGGCGCGACCCCGGCCCGCGCCGATGCGCGCGACGCCCTGTGCGCGCGCGACGGGCTCACGCTCGACGCCCTGCCCGAGGGCGCTCGAGTCGGCACCGGCTCGCCCCGCCGGGTCGCCCAGCTGCTCGCCCGCCGGCCCGACCTCGAGGTCGTCGACATCCGCGGCAACGTAGACACGCGACTCTCGCGCGTCGGCGACGACCTCGACGCCGTCCTCCTCTCGGCGGCCGGCCTCGGCCGCATCGGCCGGCTCGCCGAGGCGACCGATCTCCTGTCGCTGGGCTTCTGGCCGAGCGCGCCCGGTCAGGGCGCCCTCGCGATCGAGGTCCGCGACACCGAGCTCGAGCCCGACCTGCAGAAGGGCCTCCGCGCTCTCGACCACCGCGAGACGCGCCTGACGGTCACGGCAGAGCGCTCGGTCCTCGCCGGTCTCGAGGCCGGCTGCGCGGCTCCCATCGGTGCGACTGCCGTCATCGACGCCGGGCTGCTCCTCCTGAGCGCGACGGTCTACAAGCCCGACGGCTCGCAACGGCTGACCGCGTCCCACGGCGTGACGCTCGAACCGGGCTCGCTCGCGACGCAGCTGATCGAGGTCGACGACGCCGCCGGGCGCACCGTCGCCGAGCTGCTCGACAACGGCGCGGCCGACCTGGCGCCGCTGGGCTCCGCATCATGAGCGAGCGGGGCTCCGCCGAGAAGCCGCTGCGCGGCGTCCGCGTGCTGGTGCCTCGCGGGGGCAAGTGGGGCGACAATGTCTCTGCGCGGCTGCGCGGCTTCGGGGCGTCCCCGGTGATCGCTCCGCTCATCAACTTCGCACCGACCGAGAACCGCCACGAGCTGATGGTGGCCCTGCTGCGGCTCGAGGCCGGCGACTACGACTGGCTCGTCGTCACGAGCGCCACGACCGTCGACGTGCTCATGGGCAACAGCATCCGCCCGGCGCCGACGACCCGGGTGGCCGCCGTGGGCGAGACGACGGCCGCCGCGCTGAGCCTCGCCGGCATCCGCGTCGACTTCATCCCCGAGGGCGACAACTCGGCCCGGGGCCTCGTCAAGGAATGGCCGTCGGCCCACATCAGCGGCCGGGTGCTGGTGCCGCAGTCCGAGATCGCCGAGCCGACCCTGGTCAAGGGGCTGGCCGAACGCGGACTCGAGCCCGAGTTCGTGGCCGCGTACCGGACGGTCGGAGTTCCTGCGACCCCCGAGGTCAAGGCCGCGGTCGCCGACGGCAGCATCTCGGTGATCCTCGTCACCTCGGGCAGCGTCGCCCGTCAGATCCACGAGCAGTTCGTCCCGCTGCCCGCCGGCACCCTCGTCGCCTGCATCGGCCCGCGCACCGCCTTCGACGCCCGCGCCGCCGGACTCCCGGTGCACCTCATCGCCGAGACCCGCTCCGCCGACTCGCTCGTCGAAGCCGTCGTCGACAACGCCCTGGCCGGCTGGCCGGAGCACCCCGATCCGCACACTGAGAGCAACTGATGTCGTCCTTCCCCGCCGTTCGCGGCCGCCGCCTCCGCACCACCCCGGCGCTCCGTCGCCTGGTCGCCGAGACCCGCCTCCACCCCGCCGATCTGGTGCTGCCCGTGTTCGTTCGGGAGGGCATCTCGGACGAGGCGCCGATCGCCTCGATGCCGGGCGTCTCGCACCACTCGCTCGAGAGCCTCAAGCCCGCCCTGGTCCGTGCAGCCGAGGCCGGCATCGGCGGCGTCATGCTGTTCGGGGTGCCGCTCGACGAGAAGAAAGACGGCGCAGGAACGAGCGCCACCGACCCCGAGGGCATCCTCAATGCCGCAACACGGGCTGCTGTCGCCGAGGTCGGCGACGCGCTCGTCGTGCAGACCGACCTGTGCCTCGACGAGTTCACCGACCACGGCCACTGCGGCGTGCTCGGCGCAGGCGGCGAGGTCGACAACGACGCCACCCTCGAGCGCTACCGCGACATGGCCGTCGTGCAGGCCGAGGCGGGCTCGCAGCTCATCGCGCCCAGCGGCATGATGGACGGCCAGGTCGCCGCCATCCGCGACGCCCTCGACTCGCACGGGTTCGCCGACCGCGCCATCCTCGCCTACGCCGCCAAGTACGCCAGCGCCTTTTACGGGCCGTTCCGCGAGGCCGTCCAGTCGTCGCTCTCGGGCGACCGCCGCACGTACCAGATGGACAACGGCAACCGACGCGAGGGCCTTCGCGAGGTCGGGCTCGACCTCGAGGAGGGCGCCGACATCGTCATGGTGAAGCCGGCGATGAGCTACCTCGACGTGCTCGCCGACGTCGCCGCGACGAGCGACGTGCCGGTGTGGGCCTACCAGATCTCGGGGGAGTACTCGATGATGCAGGCCGCCGCCGCGAACGGCTGGATCGACCTCGACGCCGCCAGCTACGAAAGCGTGCTCGGCATCAAGCGCGCCGGCGCGGACGCGATCCTGACCTACTGGGCCGTCGACCTGGCCGAGCGCCTGACCGGCCGCAGCGCTCCCGAGCGGAGCATCCGATGACCGCCAACGAGCAGGCCTTCGCGCGCGCTCGCGCGTCCATCCCCGGCGGCGTGAACTCGCCGGTCCGGGCGTACGGCTCGGTCGGGGGCACCCCGCGCTTCCTCGTCAAGGCGCAGGGCGCGTACGTCACCGACGCCGACGGCCGCGAGTACGTCGACCTCGTCGCGTCGTGGGGGCCCGCCATCCTCGGGCACGCCCACCCCGCCGTGGTCGACGCCGTCCAGTCGGCGGCGGCCCGCGGCCTCTCCTTCGGCGCATCGACGCCGGGCGAGACCGAGCTGGCCGAGATCGTGCGCGAGCGCGTCAGCGTCGGCGAGCAGCGGCCCATCGGCAAGATCCGCATGGTGTCCACCGGCACCGAGGCCACCATGACGGCCATCCGCCTGGCGCGCGGCTACACCGGCCGCGACCTGCTGGTGAAGTTCGCCGGCCACTACCACGGCCACTCCGACTCGCTGCTGGCCGAGGCCGGCTCCGGCGTCGCCACGCTAGCCCTGCCCGGATCGGCCGGCATCACGGCCGAGACAGCGGCGCAGACGCTCGTGCTGCCGTACAACGACCTCGACGCCGTGCGCCGGGCGTTCGACGAGCACTCGGAGCGCATCGCCGCTGTGATCGTCGAGGCAGCCGCCGCCAACATGGGCGTCCTGGCGCCCGACCGCGGCTTCAACCGGTCGCTCTCGGAGATCACGCGGCGCCACGGCGCGCTGCTGATCGTCGACGAGGTGCTGACCGGGTTCCGCGTCGGCCGCGCCGGCTGGTGGGGGCTCGAGGCCTCGCGCGTCGTGCCCGACGGAGCCGGCTGGGAGCCCGACCTCATCACGTTCGGCAAGGTCATCGGCGGAGGCATGCCGCTCGCCGCGCTCGGCGGCCGCGCCGAGATCATGGACTTCCTCGCGCCCCTCGGGCCGGTGTACCAGGCCGGAACCCTCAGCGGCAATCCCGTCGCCGTCGCCGCCGGAATCACGACCCTCCGCCTCGCCGACGCCGACGTGTACCGTGCGATCGACTCGGCTGCCGATGTGGTCGCCCGCGAGACCTCGGCCGCTCTCTCGCGCGAGGGCGTCGAGCACACCGTGCAGCGCGCCGGCAACCTGTTCTCGTTCGCGTTCACCGCGACCCCGCCGCGCAACTACGACGACGTGCGGGCTCAGCAGGCATTCCGCTACCCGCCGTTCTTCCATGCGATGCTCGACGCCGGAGTCAACCTGCCCCCATCGGTGTTCGAGGCGTGGTTCCTGACGGCTGCGCACGACGATGCGGCGCTCGGGCGGATCGTCGACGCGCTGCCCGCGGCGGCGAGGGCTGCGGCCGCGGCGGTCGAGCCGCGCTAGCGGTGGTGGGCGGGCTGCGTCGGGCTGGCGGCGTCGAACCCGCCGATTCGGCTCGGCCCCGCCGGGGTTCGCGCGGGGGTGCGCCGATCCGGCGGGCCTAGCCCGCGCGTCGGGACGGCGGGGTCACGCGCCGACGACACCAGCGCGCCGTGCCGCCCACCGCCCAGCCGTCCGCGTGATCTCGAGCGGAAAGTCGAACGCCGCCGACACCAGCTCGCTCGTCAGGACGTCGTCGGCCGGCCCGCTGGCGGCGATGCGCCCGTCGCGAAGGAGCATGGCATGCGTGGTCGACGCCGGAAGGTCTTCGAGGTGGTGCGTCACGGTGACGCTCGCGATCGACGGGTGGGCCTCGCGCAGGGCGTCCACGGTCTCGAGCAGCTGCTCGCGGGCGGCGACGTCGAGGCCCGTGGCGGGCTCATCGAGAAGGAGGAGCGCCGGAACCGCGATGAGAGCCCGCGCGATGAGGGCGCGTCCGCGTTCGCCCTGCGAGAGGGTGCTCCAGCGGGCGTCGAGGCGGCGGGCGAGGCCGACGCCGGTGGCGAGTTCCTGCGCCCGGAGAAGGTCGGCCGGCTCGGCCTCCCACCGCGGGACCGGGTCGCTCGAACCGGTGAGGCCGGTCAGGACGACCTCGGTCACGGAGTTGTCGCCGAGCATGCGGTGCCTCGGGTCGACGTGGCCGATGTGGGTGCGGAGCTCGCGGAGCTCGACTCTGCCGAGGCGCCTGCCGAGCACGGTGACCGTGCCCGAGGAGGGATGGCCGAGGGCGCCGCACATCGTCAGCATCGTCGTCTTGCCGGCGCCGTTCGGGCCGATCAGGGCCCAGTGCTCTCCGGCGCGGACCTCGAGGTCGATGTGCTCGACGAGGTTGCGCCCGGCGCGGGTGACCCGGACGTCGTCGAGTGCCAGGACGACGGGCGCGGTGTCGGCCGCAACGTCACCCACCGGGCCGGCGAGCCCGCCGGCGTCGTCGCCGCCACCCACCGTGCCGCTCAGCGGACCGGCGCGGCCTCGGGGAACACGCCCGCGGCCGACGTGGCTCCGACGTAGTCGCCCAGGCCGTCGAACGCCGTCTCGAACGCCGCCGCCGCTGCCACGCCGTCGCGCTTCTCGACGCCCGAGCGGAGACGGGCGAGGAGGTCGCCCGAGATGTGGAACTCCACGGAGCGGCTGACGATGCTGAGGAGGAGGGCGGCGCGGTCCCCGACGGTCTCGAGGAGTCGGAACAGGCTCTTGCTCTGCGCGGCCGTCGCGATGATCTCGATGGCGCGGGCGAAGCTCGGGAGGCTCTCGGCTGCCAGCTTGCCCTTCGCGTCGCGGCCGACCGACGCGAGGAGGCTCACGACCTCGCGCGCCTCGGCGTCGCTCAGCTTCGGGACGCCGCGCCGGACGACGATCGCCCAGACGGCGAAGGCGGTCTCGGTGGTGTCGGCGAAGTCGGCCATGGTCGGCGAGATGACGCGCGTGTAGCGGTTCGCCTCGATGTCGACGAGGCCGTAGTCGGCCAGCTTGGCGATGGCCTCGCGCACCGGCGTGCGAGAGACTCCGAGCCAGCGGACCAGCTCGTCGTCGTTCAGTCGCTCGCCGAGCTCGAGGGTGCCGTCGCCGATGGCGGCGAGCATCTTGTCGAAGACGACGTCGCGCAGGAGGCGGCGGGGTGCGGGGGCTTCTGTGTTCGGAACGGGAACAGGCATGCGTATGCGGCTTTCGGGTTCGGGTGCGTATCGGGTGGGCGCCGGAGCGCGGGGTCAGGCGGGGTAGATGCCGCTCTCGCGCACGGCGGCGTAGTAGTCGCCGAAGCGGTCGGGCTGGCCCGAGACGAGGTCGTGGGCCGTACGAGCATCGGAGGCCTCGACGGCGTCGCGGAGTCGGCGGCTCATCTCGATCGAGGCGTCCCACGGGAAGTGCCCCTGGGCGGCGGCGCGGCGGATGAGCAGGACGGTCATCGGCGCCGTCACGGAGTACAGGCGCGCCAGCATGGGGCTCTTCGCCGCCTCGAGCACCGTGACCGTGAATGCGTCGAGGTCGATGACGCTCTCGGCGGAGTGGGCCTCGAATGCCTTCACGCGCGCATCGAGGGCGGCCACGACGGACTTGCGGCTCGCGGCGTCCAGCTCGCCGACGCCGCGCAGCATGATGAGGGCCCAGACGTCGTAGCAGGCGCGCAGCGTGTCGACGAACTCGGCGAAGGTCGGAGCGATGACGCGCGTGTAGCGGTTGGCCTCGATGTCGACGAGGCCCTGCTCGGCCAGCTTGGCGATGGCCTCGCGCACCGGCGTGCGGGAGACGCCGAGCCAGCGGACCAGCTCCTCGTCGTTGAGGCGCTCGCCGAGCTCGAGGGTTCCGTCGAGGATGGCGAAGAACATCTTGTCGTAGACGACGTCGCGCAGCAGGCGGCGCGGCTCCTGGTTCTCGGGGGTGGGGACGGGGACTGGCACTGGGACTCCCTGAGGTCGTGCGGATGGGGGGTTGTACTGGCGGGTTGGTGCGAGGGCGGGCTCAGACCGGGATCGCACCCGATCGCTGGACCGCCTGGAGGTGCGCCGTCGTGAGCTGCTGGTAGGTCTCGAAGGCGGCGATGACGGCCTCTCTGTCACGGGCCGTCGCGGCCGCGCGCAGCTGCTCGACGTAGTCGGCCGTGGCCTCCCACTGGAACTCGTCGAGGGCCGCCTGGATCATGAAGACGACGCGGGCGTTCAGCGTGGCCTCGAGCTGCGGCAGCAGAGGGTTGCCCGTGCGCGCGAGCGTGAAGCTCGTCATCGCGCCGATCCGGCTGACGGCCTCCGTGTCGTGCGCCGCCAGGTACGCGAGCGTCTGGTCGCACATCGCCGAGAACTCGCGGACGTCGTCGTCGGTGAACCGCGGGAACGCCCAGCGGGCGCTGAGCTCGTGGAAGCCGCCGAGCATCTGCACCGCGTGCTCGTACATCTCGAAGGTGGGGCGCACGATCCGCGTGTAGCGGTTCGCCTCCATCTCGACGAGGCCGTAGTCGACGAGCTTCGCGATCGCCTCGCGGATCGGCGTGCGCGAGACGCCGAGCCAGGAGACCAGCTCGTCGTCGTTGAGCCGCTCGCCCGCCTGAAGGGTGCCGTCCTGGATCGCCGCGATCATCTTCTCGAAGACGACGTCTCGGAGCAGACGCCGGGGCGCCGGGTTGTCGGGTCCGTTCGGGACAGGCATTCCTCACCTTCCATGCGGCTGAATGTATCGAGTATCTCAGACTCTAGGATACGCCGTACGGATTTGTCGAGCGGTCGGCGGCCTGGTCGATGACGTATCAGCGACCCGTCAGCGTCGCACGTCGACGACGGTCCGCCCGCGGACCCGTCCGCGCAGGATCTCGCCCGCCAGGCCCGGCACCTCGCCCAGAGCGACCTCGTCGGTCAGCGAGTCGAGCAGGTCGAGGTCGAGGTCGACCGCGAGGCGCTCCCAGGCGGTCCGTCGGAGCGCCGCGGGTGCATCGACCGAGTTGATGCCGTGCAGGGAGACCCCGCGGAGGATGAACGGCAGCACCGTCGTCGGCAGGTCGCTGCCCTGGGCCAGGCCGCACGCGGTGACAGCGCCGCCCCACTTCGTCTGCGCGAGAGCGTTCGCCAGAGTCGCGCTGCCGACGGAGTCGACGGCCCCGGCCCAGCGCGGCTTCTGCAGGGGCTTGCCGGCGTCCGAGAGCTCGGCGCGGTCGATCACGTCGGCGGCGCCGAGCGACCGGAGGAAGTCCGCCTGCTCGGGGCGCCCGGTCGAGGCGACGACGCGGTACCCGAGGCGGGCGAGGAGTGCGATGGACACGGATCCGACGCCGCCCGCGGATCCGGTGACGAGCACGTCGCCGTCGTCGGGCGCGACGTCGCGCTCGAGGCGCAGCACGCTGAGCATGGCGGTGAAGCCGGCCGTGCCGATGGCGGCGGCCCGGCGCGGGGTGATGTCCTCGGGCAGCTCGACCAGCGAGGCCGCGCTCACGTACGCCGTCTCGGCGTAGCCGCCGTGCCGGGTCTCGCCGAGACCCGCGCCGTTCACGACCACGCTGTCGCCGGGGGAGAACCGCCCGGCCGCGTCGCCCTCGGCGACTGTCCCGACCACGTCGATCCCCGGCACGAGCGGCAGCCGTCGGGCCACGCCGCGATCGCCTGTGAGCGCCATCCCGTCTTTGAAGTTGAGGCTCGACCACTCGACGTCGACGGTCACCCCGTCGGCGTCCGGGGATCCAGGGCGCAGGAACTCGGAGCCGACGTCCTGCACGGACGCCGACGCGGACTCGGTCACGACGACAGCTCGGGTCATGCCGCCACCGTACGCCCGGCCCCGTGGCGCTCCCCGGAGCGACCGCCCGCGCTACCCGAAGAGGATCGCCGCTTCGTCGTACCGGTTCTGCGGCACGACCTTGAGGGTGCCGAGCGCCTCCTCGAACGACACGTGCACGATGTCGGTGCCGCGGAGGGCCACCATCCGGCCCCACCGGCCCTCGACGACCGAGTCGCTGGCGGCCATGCCGAGGCGCGTCGCGAGCACGCGGTCGTAGGCGGACGGCGTGCCGCCGCGCTGGATGTGGCCCAGCGTCGTGGCGCGGGTCTCGATGCCGGTGAGCTCCTCGATGAGCGGAGCGAGGCGCTCGCCGATGCCGCCGAGGCGGGGTCGCCCGAAGGCGTCGAGGCCGCGCTCGGAGTGCGCGTCGTCGGACTCGTCGGGGACGAACCCCTCGGCCACCACGACGAGCGGCGCGCGGCCGCGATCGTAGGCGGACCGGACCCATTCGGCGAGCTGCTCGACGCTCGTCTTCTGCTCGGGGATGAGGATCGCGTGCGCGCCGGCGGCCATGCCCGAGTGAAGGGCGATCCAGCCGACGTGGCGGCCCATGACCTCGGCGACCATGCAGCGGCTGTGCGACTCGCCGGTCGTGCGGAGGCGGTCCATCGCGTCGACGGCGATCTGGACGGCGGTGTCGAAGCCGAAGGTGTAGTCGGTGGCGCCGAGGTCGTTGTCGACCGTCTTGGGCACGCCGACGATCTTGAGGCCGGCGTCGGTGAGGCGCTTGGCGGCGGCCAGGGTGCCCTCGCCGCCGATCGCGATCACGGCGTCGATGCCGCGGCGCTCGAGGTTCTCGGTGATGCGGTCGACGCCGCCGTTGCCCTCGAAGGGGTTCGTGCGGCTGGTGCCGAGGATCGTGCCGCCCTGCTTGGCGATGCCCTGGATCTCCTTGCGGCCGAGCGGGACCATGTCGCCCTCGACGACGCCGCGCCAGCCGTCGCGGAAGCCCACGAACTCCTGGCCGTGGATCTGCATGCCCTTGAGGACGGCGCCGCGGATGACCGCGTTCAGGCCGGGGCAGTCGCCGCCGCTCGTGAGGATTCCGATTCGCATCATTGCTCTCCGTGCTCGCGCGGTCGGGAGTGGGGGCCGCGGTGGCTCCATCATGGCGCACACACGCTCATCGTGGAGCCGGGGCGTATTAGGGTCGAGTCGATGTCAACTCCCAGTGGCGACGACCCGCGGTACGCGCGCTTCCGGCGCGGCGCGAGCACCCCGTCGGCGTCCGCCGCGCCCCCTCCCGCCCCGCCGCAGTACGCCGGGCCCGAGGCCGGGTCGCCGTACGCGCCGCCGCCGCTCGCGAAGCCCGACGCGGCCGCGGGAGCGGCGGGTGCCCCGGCGACGCTGTGGGGGCCTCCCGGCGAGCCGGAGACGACGGTGGCCGGCCGAGTTCCTGCGCCCGATCAGCTCTTCGCCGCCGAATTCGGCGGCGCGCAGGCCCAGCCCCTCTACGAGACGCCGTCGTACGACTGGCTCCCGGTCGACGCCGATCCCGGCCGCGGCTCGGGCATCGCGTCGATCGCCGTGGGCATCTTCGTCGGCATCGTCGGGCTCTTCATCGGCATCCACTCGCTGCGCAAGTCGCGCTCCGTCGGCCTCGCCGGCACGGTCGGCATCGTCGGGATCGTGGTCTCGTCGCTGAGCATGATCCTGTTCGGGGCCTACGTCGGCTCGTGGATCAAATACGAGGCCGACCTCGCGTCGCAGTGCGCGCAGGTCGGCCCCGGTCAGTACTTCACGTCGTCGGGCGACGTCGTCACCTGCAGCTAGAGCTGGATGGTGGCGTTCTCGCCGACGTTCTCGGGGTGGCCGCCGGTCGCCGCCGCCTTCGCGTACTTCAGCAGCGTGATCGCCTTGGGCTCGGTGCTGGTCCACGACTCGACCGTGTGGGCCTCGACCTCGAGCAGGGCGACCTGAGGGTCATCGCGGCCCTGGTCGAACCAGGCCTCAGCGCCGGTGTTCCAGAGCTCGTCGATCTTCGCGGCGTCGGTGGTGAGCGACGCCGTACCCGAGATCGACAGCCAGCCCTTCGAGGTGTCGACGCCGACGTTGACCTGCGGGTTCGACTCGATGTCGTGGACCTTGTGGCTGTCCTTCTGCACGAAGAACCAGACGGAGCCGGCGAAGTCCTGGTCGACGAGCGCCAGCGGGCGGCAGACGAGGTGGCCCGCCTCGTCGACGGTGGTCAGCAGGCCGATCCGCGCCTTGTCGAGCACATCGGCGACGGTCTTGATCTCTTCAGCTGTAGCAGTCATGGATCGCACGCTACGCCGCGGACGCGTGCTCCTCGCACAGGGGATTCCGAGGCGTGCACGCGTCGCAGGCGACCAGCCGCTGCCGGCACGACGGGACGGCGCAGTTCTGCAGGTGCGACGTCGTCTCGCCGCAGACGGCGCAGGTGCTCAGGATCGCCGTGTGGTCAGAGAACCGCACCTCTTCGCGGCCGTCGAAGACGTACAGCGGCCCCTCCCACAGTCCGTCGTCGCCGAAGCGCTCGCCGTAGCGGACGATGCCTCCGTCGAGCTGGTACACCTCCTGGAAGCCGCGGTCGACCATCAGCGAGGAGAGGACCTCGCAGCGGACGCCGCCGGTGCAGTAGGTGACGACGGGCTTGTCTTTGAGGTGGTCGTAGCGGCCCGACTCGAGCTCGGCGACGAACTCGCGGGTGTTCTGCACGTCGGGCACGACCGCGCCCTTGAAGCGGCCGATCCTCGCCTCGAACTCGTTGCGGCCGTCGAAGAACGTCACGTCTCTGCGCGCCACCAGCTCGTGCAGCGCCTCGGGGTCGAGACGCGTGCCGCCGCCGACGACCCCGTGCTCGTCGACCCGGAGCTCGCCGGGCGCGCCGAAGCTGACGATCTCGTCGCGCACCTTGACGCTGAGCTTCGGGAAGTCGGAGCCTCGGCCCTCGCTCCACTTGACGTCCATGTCGCGGAAGGCCGGGTACTCGCGGGTCGTGCGGAGGTAGCGCTTCACATCGGGCAGGTCGCCGCCGACGGTGCCGTTGAGGCCGTCCTTCGAGATGACGATGCGGCCGGTCAGCCCCAGCGACTCGCAGAGGTCGCGCTGCCACAGCCGGATCGCGTCGGGGTCGGGCAGCGGCGTGAACACGTAGTAGAGCAGGATCTTGGGGGTCGCCACCCGAGCATGGTAGTCGGTGGCTGCGGTTAGCCTTCTGGCATGTCGATCGCAGCTCAGCCCGCCTCCTCGGACGCAGCGGTGCCGCTGACGTCTGTGGCGGCCGGCCCGGCGATCTCGACCGTGTACCGTCCCCAGTCGGTCGTGTCGGTGCTGCCGACTCTGCGCCCGCTGATGCGCGGCATCGGCGACCCGGCGTTCCGCGTCGTGGGCGATTCCGTGTGGAGGGGCGTCCGCACCCCCGTGGGCCCCGCCACCGTGTGCCTGTCGGGCGGCCGAGACGGCGTGCGCGCGACGGCCTGGGGGCCGGGCGCCGAGTGGGCGATCGACGGCATCCCCGAGCTGATGGGCCGCGGCGACGACTGGTCGGGCCTCGACGTGTCGGGCACCGAGCTGCTGCGCGAGGCGCGGAGGCGCAACCCCGGGCTGAGGCTCACCCGCACCAACCAGGTCGTGCAGATGCTCGTGCCCGCCGTGCTCGAGCAGAAGGTGACGAGCCGCGAGGCGTGGCGCGCCTGGCGCACACTGGTCCGCGCCCACGGGACGACCGCACCCGGTCCGGCGCCCGAGGGGCTCGTCGTGCCGCCCGACGCCGCCACCTGGGCGCGCATCCCGAGCTGGGAGTGGCACCGGGCCGGCGTCGGGCCGCAGCGGTCGGCCACCGTCATGCGCGTGTGCGCCGTGGCGGCCGGCCTCGAGCGCACCCTCGCGCTCGGCCGGGGCGGCGACGAGATCCAGCGCCGCCTGCGCTCGGTCGTCGGGGTCGGCGTGTGGACCGCCGCCGAGACCAGCCAGCGCGCGCACGGCGACGCCGACTCGCCCAGCGTGGGCGACTACCACCTGCCGGCGCTCGTCGGCTGGGCCCTGATCGGCAAGCCCGTCGACGACGACGGGATGCTCGAGCTGCTGGAGCAGTGGCGCGGCAATCGGGAGCGCGTCATGCGCCTGATCGGTGTCAGCGGCTTCAGCAAGCCGAAGTTCGGACCCAGAATGACGATCCAGGACCACCGAGACCACTGACGCGCGTCAGGGGCGGGCGTCTTCGCCGATCGCCTCGACGACGCGCTTCGAGAACTCCTGCAGCAGCGGCGCCGAGTCGCCGAGCACGTCGACGAAGTACGTCCGGATCGCCTCGTTGTGCCCGCGGCTCGCCTCGAGCATCGCGCGCCGGCCGTCCGGCGTCAGCTCCACCCAGGTGCCGCGGCCGTCCTGATCGCAGTCGCTGCGGCGCACGAGGCCGCGCTTCTCCATGCGCGTCACCTGGTGGCTGACGCGACTCTTCTCCCAGCCGATCTGCTCGGCGATGTCGCGCACGCGGAGACGTCGATCGCTCGATCGGCCGAGCCCCGCGAGGATCTCGTACTCCGGCGCCGACACGCCCGAGCCCTCGTGCAGACGGAGCTCGAGGGCGCGGTCGAGCCGTCGGCGCATCACGTAGAAGGCATCCCAGACGGCCCAGTCGTCTTCCGTCAGCTCGTCGGCCATTCGCCCAGTGTAGGGAGGGGTGCGCGGCATATCCTCGAAGCATGTCCGACCCCCTCCCCGCAGACCTCGCCACCGAGACTGTCGAGACGGTGCGCCGGTGGCTCGACGAGTCGGCCGGGGCCAAGGTCTCGCCGGCGGCGGCCCGCCTGGCCGGGGTCCTGCGCGACCCCGAGGGCCTCGCCTTCACGCTCGGCTTCGTCGACCGCGTGGTGCGGCCGGAGGACATCCGGGTGGCGGGGCGCAGCCTGGAGGAGCTCAGTCACGGGATCCCCAAGTTCCTGCCCTGGTATCTGCGATCGGCCATCGCGGCGGGCGGGAGCCTCGCGCCGGGAGCGCCGTGGCCGACGGTGCCGATGGCGCGCCGGGCGCTGCGCCGCATGGTCGAGCACCTGATCGTCGACGCGACCCCCGCCAAGCTCGGCGCGAGCCTGGCGAAGCTGCGGGCCGACGGGTCGCGCCTCAACCTGAACCTGCTCGGGGAGGCGGTGCTGGGCGACGCCGAGTCGGATCGCCGTCTCGCCGGCACCCGCGAGCTGCTGTCGCGCGACGACGTCGACTACGTGTCGATCAAGGTCAGCGCCGTGGCCAGCCAGCTCTCGCTCTGGGGCTTCGAGGAGACGAGCGACCGTCTGGTCGAGCGCCTGCGTCCGCTGTACGAGCTGGCGGCGTCGAGCGCCGGGACGAAGTTCATCAACCTCGACATGGAGGAGTACCACGACCTCGATCTGACCATCGACGTGTTCACGAGGATCCTCGACGACCCCGAGATGCTCGAGCTCGAGGCGGGGATCGTGCTGCAGGCCTACCTGCCCGACTCGATGGGGGCGCTCCAGCTGCTGACCGAGTGGTCGCGGGCGCGAGTGCTGCGCGGTGGTGCGCCGATCAAGATCCGCATCGTCAAGGGCGCCAACCTCGCGATGGAACGCGTCGACGCCGCCCTGCACGGCTGGCCGCTGGCGACCTGGGGGTCGAAGGTCGAGACCGACACGAACTACAAGCGGCTGCTGGGCTGGGCGCTGACGCCCGACAACGCCTCCGTCGTCAAGATCGGCATCGCCGGCCACAACCTCTTCGACGTCGCCTACGCGTGGAACCTCGCGAAGCGACGCATGATCACCAACCGCGTCGACTTCGAGATGCTGCTCGGCATGGCCACCGCGCAGGCGGCCGTCGTGCGCGCCGACGTCGGCCAGCTCCTGCTCTACACGCCTGTCGTGCACCCCCGCGAGTTCGACTCCGCGATCAGCTACCTCGTGCGCCGTCTCGAGGAGAACTCGTCGAGCGAGAACTTCCTGTCGGGCGCCTTCGAGCTCGCCGACGACCCCGAGGTGTTCGACCGCGAGAAGGAGCGGTTCCTCGCCTCGGTCGCCGCGCTCGACGACCGCACGCCGCGGCCCAACCGCCGGCAGGACAGATCGCGCCGCCTGTCGTCGGCCCCGGTCACCAGCGACTTCGGCAACGAGCCCGACACCGACCCGGCCATCGAGGCCAACCGGGCGTGGGGCCGCAAGATCCTGACGCGCGCCGCGACCAGCCATCTCGGCGTCGAGACGATCGATGAGGCCCTCGTCGACGATGCCGGTGCCCTCGAGGGCACCGTGGCCGCCGTCGTCCAGGCGGGCGTGAAGTGGGGCCGCGAGGACCCCGCCACCCGCGCCGAGCTTCTCGACCTCGTCGGCATCGCGCTCGCCGTGCACCGCGGCGAGCTGATCGAGGTGATGGCGTCCGAGACCGGCAAGACCATCGCCGAGGGCGACCCCGAGGTCAGCGAGGCGATCGACTTCGCCCACTACTACGCCGACCAGGCGCGCGAGCTGGCCCGCGTGGAGGGCGCCGAGCCGGTGCCCCCGCGCCTGACGGTCGTCGCCCCGCCGTGGAACTTCCCCGTCTCCATCCCCGTCGGGGGAGTGCTCGGCGCGCTCGCGGCGGGCAGCGGCGTCATCCTGAAGCCGGCGCCCCAGGCACGCCGCACGGCTGCGGTCGTCGCCGAGATCCTCTGGAAGGCGGGTGTGCCGAAGTCGCTGCTCGCCCTCGTCGACCTCGACGAGCAGCACCTCGGCCGGTCGCTCATCGCCCACCCGGCCGTCGACCGCGTCGTGCTGACCGGCGCGTTCGAGACGGCCCGGGCCTTCCGCTCCTGGCGCCCCGACCTCCCGCTCTTCGCCGAGACGAGCGGCAAGAACGCCATCGTCGTCACGCCGAGCGCCGACCTCGACCTGGCCGTCGCCGACGTCGTCGCCAGCGCCTTCGGGCATGCCGGGCAGAAGTGCTCGGCGGCGTCGCTCGTCATCGCCGTCGGCTCGGTGGGCGAGAGCGAGCGGTTCACGCGCCAGCTCGTCGACGCCGCGGCCAGCATGAAGGTCGGCTACCCCGACGTGCCGACGACGCGCATGGGCCCGCTCATCGACCCGCCCGGGGGCAGGCTCGAGCGCGGCCTCCGCTCGCTGGGCGACGGCGAGAGCTGGCTGCTGAAGCCCGAGCCGGCCGACGACACCGACGTTCTCTGGAAGCCCGGCATCCGCGCGGGCGTGCAGCCCGGCTCCGAGTTCCACCTCACCGAGTACTTCGGCCCGGTGCTCGGCATCATGCACGCCGAGACGCTCGAGCAGGCCATCGAGTGGCAGAACGCGGTCGACTACGGCCTGACGGCCGGCCTCCACTCGCTCGACCCCGACGAGATCGCCCTGTGGTCGTCGCGGGTCGAGGCCGGCAACCTCTACGTGAACCGCACGACGACGGGTGCGGTCGTGCGGCGCCAGCCGTTCGGCGGCTGGAAGCGCTCGACCGTCGGCACCGGCACCAAGGCCGGCGGCCCGAACTACGTCACGGCGCTCTCGGGCTGGCGCCGCTCCACCCGCGAGCCCGTCGCGTCGCTCAGCCTCGAAGGGGTTCCCGAGGTCGGGGTCCGCCTGATCGAGGCGACCCGAGGCGTGCTGTCGTTCGAGGAGTTCGACTTCGTCCGTGCCGGCAGCGCCTCCGATCTGCGCGCCTGGCTCGACCTCTACGCGCGGTCGACCGACGTCTCGGGCCTCGGAGTCGAGCGCAACGAGTTCCGCTACCTGCCCGTGCCGGTGATCCTGCGCCTGTCGACCGACGGCCGCATGGCCGACCTGATCCGCCTGATCTGCGCCGCGGCCCTGGCCGGCGCCCCGCTCTCGATCAGCTCGGCCGCACCCCTGCCGTCGACCCTGGTGCAGCTCCTCCGTGCCGAGGGCGCGCCCGTCCGGGTCGACGACATCACCGTCGAGAACGAGGGGCTCTGGCTGGCCCGCGCCGCTGCGGGTCTTCTCCAGGGAGCGCAGGAACTCCCCGTCGTCGACGACCTCGCCCTCATCGAGCGAGCGACCCAAGACACGAGCCACCTCCAGCTCGGTCTGCAGAACACCGTCGCGCTCGACCGTGCCGCCCTGCTCCTGGCGGATCCCACGACCCGTCTCGACGGCCCCGGCCCCGAGACGTACCGGGCTCTGCGGATTCGAACGGTCGGCGGCGACCCCGTCGCGCTCGCCCGAGCCGTCGGAGGCAGCCCCGACGTGGCGATCCACGCCCGCGAGGTCACCGAGTCGGGGCGCTTGGAGCTCCTGCCCTTCTTGAAGGAGCAGGCCGTCTCCCTCACCGCCCACCGATTCGGCAACCCGGTGCCGGAGCTCGCGCGGCTGCGGTTCTGAGCCGCTGCTCGGGCGGGTCGTGGTCGGCTCGGGCGCGTCTCCCGGGACGCGCCCGAACCGACCATCGCCCGCCGATCGGCTAGGCCGGCTGGCGGTTGATCAGCTTGCTGAGCACGATCGCGCTTCGCGTGTGATCGACGTTGGGCGCGTTGCGGACGCGCTCCAGCGCGCCCTCGAGGCTCGGGATGTCGCGCGAGCGCATGTGCACGATCGCGTCGGCGCTTCCCGTGACGGTCCCGGCGTCGACGACCTCGGGCACCGTGCTCAGGATGCGCTGGAGCTCGGCGGGCGAGACTGTTCCCCTGCAGAAGAGCTCGACGTATGCCTCGGTCGCAAGACCGTCGACTGCGGGGTCGACCTGCACCGTGAATCCGCGGATGACTCCTTCGCCGACCATCCTGTCGACGCGCCGCTTCACGGCGGAGGCGCTCAGGCCGACGACGGCGCCGATGTCGCCGTAGCCTGCGCGGGCGTTCTGGCGGAGGAGGTCGATGATGCTGAAGTCGAGGTTGTCCACGCCAGGCACTGTAGCGGTCTTTTCTTGCGCCGTTTTTCGCAGAGTGCAAGAAAAGAGCGTGCAATGCCTGCCCAATGCGCGATCGTCGTGTGAAACTGGCTCCGTGAGCATCGCTGAGTCGTCAAACGACACCGACCCCAACCAGGCCTCCTTCCCCACGCGCGTCGCGTCCCACCGCACGATCCTCATGTGCCGGCCGTCGCACTTCACGGTCAGCTACCGGATCAACCCGTGGATGCACCCCGAGGACCCCACCGACACCTCGAAGGCCGTCGCCCAGTGGCAGACGCTCTACGACACCTACGTCGGCCTCGGCTTCGACGTGCAGCTCATCGACCCGATCGACGGACTGCCCGACATGGTGTACTCGGCCAACGGCGGCTTCGTGCTCGACGGCAAGGCCTACGGCGCGAGCTTCACCTACCCCGAGCGCCAGCCCGAGGGGCCCGCCTACATGGACTGGTTCGCCGACAACGGCTTCGACGTGAAGGTGCCCGAGCAGATCAACGAGGGCGAGGGCGACTTCCTCCTCGTCGGCGACGTGATCCTCGCCGGCACCGGCTTCCGCAGCGACTCCACCTCGCACGAGGAGATCGCCGGCATCTTCGGCCGCGAGGTCATCACCCTCAAGCTCATCAACCCGAGCTTCTACCACCTCGACACCGCCATCGCCGTGCTCGACCCGGTGCCGGTCGACGGCCACAGCAACATCGCCTACCTCGAGAGCGCCTTCGATGAGCCCTCGCTGGAGATCCTGCGCGCGCGCTACCCCGACGCGATCATCGTGTCGGAGGAGGACGCCGCCATCCTCGGCCTCAACTCGTACAGCGACGGCTACAACGTCGTCATCGCCGCTCGCGCCACCGGCTTCGAGAAGCAGCTGCGCGAGCGCGGCTACAACCCCATCGGCGTCGATCTCTCCGAGCTCCTGCTCGGCGGCGGCGGCGTGAAGTGCTGCACGCTCGAGCTGCGACGATGACCACGACCTCGGCGACCACGGCCGCGATCGCCGTCGAGGAGCACGCGCTCGCCCACAACTACCACCCGCTGTCCGTCGTGGTCGCGACCGCCGAGGGCGCCTGGGTCACCGACGTCGACGGCAAGCGCTACCTCGACTGCCTCGCCGCCTACTCGGCGGTCAACTTCGGCCACTCGAACCCGCGCCTGATCGCTGCCGCCAAGGCGCAGCTCGACCGGGTCACCCTGACCAGCCGCGCGTTCCACAACGACCAGCTCGGTCCGTTCGCCGACGCCCTGGCGACCCTGCTCGGCAAGGAGATGGTCCTCCCGATGAACACCGGGGCCGAGGCCGTCGAGTCGGCCATCAAGGTGGCCCGCGCCTGGGGCTACCGCGTCAAGGGCGTGCCGGAGGGCCGTGCGAAGATCATCGTGATGGACGGCAACTTCCACGGCCGGACGACGACGATCATCAGCTTCTCGAACGACCCCGAGGCACGGGCCGACTTCGGCCCCTACACGCCCGGCTTCACGTCGGTGCCCTACGGCGACATCGACGCCGTCGCAGCAGCGATCGACGACGACACGGTCGCCGTGCTCGTCGAGCCCATCCAGGGCGAGGCCGGAGTCGTCGTGCCGCCGGCCGAGTTCCTGCCCGCTCTCCGTGCGCTCGCGACGGACCGCGGCGTGCTCATGATCGCCGACGAGATCCAGTCGGGGCTGGGGCGGACCGGGTCGACGGTCAGCTGCGATCTGGTGGGCGTAGTTCCTGATCTCTATCTTCTGGGCAAGGCGCTCGGCGGCGGCATCGTGCCCGTCAGCGCCGTGGTCGGCGACGCCTCGGTGCTCGGCGTGCTGCGCCCCGGCGAGCACGGCTCGACGTTCGGCGGCAACCCGCTCGCCGCGGCTGTGGGCCTCGAGGTCGTCTCGATGCTGTCGACGGGGGAGTTCCAGGAGCGCGCGTCGGTGCTCGGGGCGCACCTGCGGTCGTCGCTCGAGGCCCTGATCGGGTCGGGCGTCGTCGAGGTGCGCGGCGCGGGGCTGTGGGCCGGCATCGACATCGACCCCGCTCTCGCGTCGGGTCGCGCCGTGTGCGAGGCGCTCATGGAGCGCGGCGTGCTGGGCAAGGACACCCACGGGTCGACGATCCGTCTGGCGCCGCCGCTCGTCGTCACGGCCGAAGAGCTCGACTGGGCTGTCGAGCAGCTGCGGGCGGTGCTCGCCTCGTTCTGAGGCGCGTGTCGTGCGCGGCCTTCGGGTGCGGCCGTAGAGCGTGGCTTCGTGTCTGAGAAGCGAGGGGCCAGCCGTACCCAGCCCCTCGCTCTGACATACAGCATACACACCTGAGGCATGAACGCCTCATCTGCACGCGCTCTGCGTGTCCTTGTGAAATCTGCGTGTCCTTGTGGAAGGAGGCGGCGTCGCCTCGCAAGGACAAGCGACACGACGTGCGCGCGCGACAAGGAACCCGGGTCCGATTGCGTCCTCTGCGAAGGACGCGTCGCCGAAAGCTCCTTGCGAATCTCACCGCAGACGCGAAAAAGGGCCCCACCTCGCGGTGGGGCCCTTCTCACGTTGGCTGAATGTGTTCTGGTGGCTGGACGCGGCATCGATCCGCGGACCTTTCGATTTTCAGTCGAACGCTCTACCAACTGAGCTACCCAGCCATGGCGACCCTGACCGGACTTGAACCGGCGACCTCCGCCGTGACAGGGCGGCGCGCTAACCAACTGCGCTACAGGGCCAAACTTTTTACTTGTTGTGCCATCTTACTTGCCTTGCGACTGTCGTGAGACAAACACAGGGTGACCCCAACGGGATTCGAACCCGTGCTGCCGCCGTGAAAGGGCGGTGTCCTAGGCCACTAAACGATGGGGCCGTGAAAAGCGTGAAGGCGTTCCAGCAACCGAGGGACAAGCATACGGATGACCGGGCGGATTGCAAAATCGGCGCCGTGGGGCTGAGAAAACGCCCTCTTCCTCTCCCCAGTTGAGGGGTCACCACGTTATCCCCAGATCCGCCACTCCGCCTCGGTGAATCCCCGGAAACCCTTGTCATTATTACGTTCAAGCTGTTCTTGAGGCTTTTCGACGGGAAGCCTCTGGCCGGACTGTCACGCCGCCGAGGGTTTCTCGACCCTTGGGGGCGAGGCGGCGCGTTGCTACTGTTACTCGTGTTAACGGTGTGACCAAGCCATCCGGCCGCAACCGTGACGACGATTCGGGATCTCATGCACCTCTTTTTCCGCTCCGGCAGCGCCGCGCCCTCGACCAGGGCCGCAGGCGCCCCTCGGTCGCGCGCCCGCGCACTCCGTCGCTCCCGGGTGGCCGTCGCGATGACCCTGGCCGGCGCCGTGATGACGGCGGGGGTCGTCCTCGGCACCCCGCTCGAGGCCAGCGCCGCGTCGAAGTACCCGACCTGGCACGACGTCCAGGTCGCCGCGAACAACCAGACCGTGAAGGCCCGTGAGGTCACGGCGATCCAGAAGCTGCTCGTCTCGCTCGAGGCCGACGTCAAGTCGAAGAACGAGATCGCCGCGAAGAAGGGCACCGAGCTGCAGGAGGCCCAGCTCGCCTACGACAAGCAGGAGAACGAGAAGGCCAAGCTCCAGGCCAAGGCCGACCAGGCCGACCGTGTCGCCAAGGCGAGCGAGACCCGCGCCGGCCAGCTCGCCGCGCAGCTCGGCCGCTCGGGATCGAACAACATCTCCTCCGACCTGATCGCGAACCCGGGGTCGGCGAGCAACCTGCTCTACAAGCTCGGCGCGATGAGCAAGCTGACCGAGCAGGCGAACGGCATCTACGCCCAGGCAGTCCAAGACCGAAACGCCGCGCAGGGCCTCACCGATCAGGCGGCCGTCGCCGCCAAGGCGCTGAACGCCCTGAAGGTGAAAGCCGCGTCCGCCCTCGAGGACGCCACGTCGGCCGCCGCCGCAGCGCAGGCGGCCCAGCAGGAGCAGGCCGGCAACGCCACTCGTCTCCAGGCGCAGCTCACGGCCATCAAGGCCAAGCGCGTGCTCACCCAGGCGAAGTACAACAAGGGCGAGAAGATCCGCAAGGAGCGCGCCGCAGCCGCGTTGCGCCGCCAGCAGGAGGCCGCCGCCAAGGCGAGCGGCGCCACGGGAGTCGCCAACAACCAGGGCTGGACCAGGCCCGCCGGCGGCTACATCACCAGCGGCTTCGGCATGCGCGTCGACCCGGTCACCGGCGTCTACACGCTGCACGCCGGCACCGACCTCGGCGCCGCCTGCGGCTCCAACATCTACGCCGCGCACTCGGGCACCGTCGTCTACGCCGGCCCCTACGGCGGCTACGGCAACTTCGTCCTGATCGACAACGGCTCCGGCATCTCGACCGGCTACGGCCACATCGTCGACGGCGGCATCCACGTGGCTGTCGGCCAGACGGTCACCGTCGGCCAGATCGTCGCGCAGGTCGGCTCGACCGGCTGGTCGACCGGCTGCCACCTCCACTTCGAGACGCGCGTCGGCGGCGTCGCGCAAGACGCAGTCCCCTTCATGTCGGCACGAGGAGTGACCCTGTAATGAGTACCCGCACACCCCAGGTCTCCGCTCTGTGACGCCCCGGCGCCGCACACTGGGTGTGCTTCTCGTTCTCTGCGTCTCCACGGGCGTGATCGCGTCGTCCGCGATCGGTCTCGCCGCGCCCGCCTCAGCCTCCCCGTACCCGTCGTGGTCAGAGGTGCAGGCCGCCAAGAAGAACCAGGCGAAGGCCGCCAAGGCCATCTCCGAGCTCGACGACGCGATCACCACGTTGCAGCAGCGCGCAGGATCAGCCAACGACAGCGCGTCCGGCGCAGGCGAGCGCTATCAGGTCGCCGTGCTCGCCGAGCAGGACGCCCAGTCGACGCTCGCCGGCCTCCAGAAGAAGAAGGCCAAGGCGGCGGCCAGCGCCGAGAAGTCGCGCCAGGAGGTCGGCCAGCTCGTCGCGGAGCTCTCCCACACCGGCGGCGGCCAGCTCACGGTGACGATGCTCACCGAGTCCGACAAGGCGTCCGACCTGCTCTACCAGCTCGGCACGATGTCGAACCTGACGTCGCGCACCAGCGGCCTGCTCGATCAGGCCCGCCAGGACGAGAAGGTCGCGTCGTCGCTCGCCGACCAGGCGTCGGCCGCCAAGAAGGCGCTCGCGGCGAAGACCAAGGCCGCGTCCGACGCGCTGGCCACGGCGAACGACCTCGCGGCCACAGCCGCGGCGGCCGTGGCGACGCAGCAGAAGAGCCAAGACCAGCTGATCAAGCAGGTCGCGTACCTCAAGGGCACGACCGCCGCCGTCGAGAAGAAGTACTACGAGGGGCAGGCCGTCGGAACGATCGCTGACATCTCGCCGTCGGCACCGGCGGCCAGCACTGGTTCGGGCAGCACCGGTTCGGGCGCTACGGGTTCAGGCAGCGGCGGCTCGTCGTCGGGCGGCTCCTCGAGCCCCGCCCCGTCGCCGTCGAAGTCGACCAGCCCGGCGCCCGCCCCCTCGCCGAGCAGATCGACCGCGCCGGCACCCGCCCCGAGCAAGTCGCCGACTCCGGCGCCTGCTCCCGCGCCGGCCCCGGCCCCCTCGACCGGAACCCCGGCGGCCGTCACGACGGCGATGAACTTCGCCAAGGCGCAGCTCGGCAAGACCTACGTGTGGGGCGGTGCCGGCCCGAACGTGTGGGACTGCTCGGGCCTGATGATGGGCTCCTACAACGCGGCCGGCGTCTACATCGGCGGCCACTCGGTGCGCTGGCAGTACGACTACCTGAACGGCCAGGGTCGGCTCGTGTCGATCTCGTCGATGAAGCTCGGCGACATCCTCTTCTACTACAACGGCACCGACGGGATGTACCACGACGCCATGTACGTCGGCAACGGCCAGATGCTCGAGGCGCCGAACCCGAACGCCAAGGTCAGGATCGTCGCGGTGCGCTACTTCCAGCTGTACGCCGTGGGCCGCCCCGTCGGCTGAGCCCCCTGGTCGCGATGCCCGTCCTGGCACCGGGCATTCGTACGAGCCTCGGCCGCCCGCCAGTGCGACGGCGATCGCGAGATCCTGCCCCGAAGACAGCTCTGGCGGTGCGGCCCCGAGGGGTGCACCGCCAGAGCGGGTGGCATCTCAGCCAGGAGGGTCAGTGCCCGCCCTCTTCGTCGAACTTCACGAAGCCGGCCTGCACGATGGCCTCGGCCTCGGCAGCGTCGCCCCAGCCGTCGGCCTTGACCCACTTGTTGGGCTCGAGGTCTTTGTAGCGCTCGAAGAAGTGGCCGATCTCGGCCTTGGTCTGGTCGTCGACGTCGTCGATGTCCTGGATGTGCGCCCAGCGCGGGTCTTTCGCCGGCACGACGAGGACCTTGGCGTCCGAGCCCGCCTCGTCGCTCATGTTGAAGACGCCGACCGGGCGCACCGAGACGCCGACGCCCGGGTAGACGGGGTACTCGAGCAGCACGAGAGCGTCGACGGGGTCGCCGTCGAGGCCGAGCGTGTTCTCGAAGTAGCCGTAGTCGGTCGGGTAGACGAACGAGGTGAAGAGCACGCGGTCGAGGTACACGCGGCCGGTCTCGTGGTCGACCTCGTACTTGTTGCGGCTTCCTTTGGGGATTTCTACGACGACGTCATACGAGGCCATGTGTGCTCCTTGGTAAGTGTGAAAGGCGAAGGCACGCCTTCGATAACGTTACAAGGTGCCGCCGAGACCTCGCCTGACCCCCGCCATCGCCGACGTGCGCCGTGCCGTCCGCGACGTCCTCGCCTCCCTCGAGATCACTGCGGCGCCGGAACTGCGGTCCCCCGCCGAAGCCGACGTCCTCGTCGCGCTCAGCGGCGGCCCCGACTCCCTCGCCCTGGCCGCGGCGACCGCGTTCGAGGCTCCCCGCGTCGGGTCGTCGAGCCGGGAGCGCGGCGCGGCCGGCAGCGACTTCGACCTCGGCGGAGGCCTCCGGGCCGGCGCGGTCGTCGTCGACCACGGCCTGCAGCCGGGGTCGGCCGACGTCGCCGCTGCCGCCGCCGCACAGGCCGAGGCGCTGGGTCTGGCACCGGTGATCGTGGTCCGCGTCGAGGTCGGCACCGAGGGCGGCCCCGAGGCGGCTGCCCGAGCAGCTCGCTACGCGGCACTGGAGCAAGCCGCCCGTGACACCGGTGCTCGCGGCGTGCTGCTCGGCCACACCCTCGACGACCAGGCCGAGACCGTCCTGCTCGGCCTCGCCCGCGGATCCGGCCCGTCGAGCCTCTCCGGCATGGAGTCCCGCAGCGGACTCTGGCTGCGCCCCCTCCTCGGCCTGCGCCGCAGCGCCACCGAGGGGTTCTGCGCCGACTCGGGCCTCGCACCGTGGCACGACCCGCAGAACGACGACCCGGCCTTCACCCGGGTGCGCGTGCGCCGCACCCTCCTCCCGCTTCTCGAGCAGGAACTCGGCCCCGGCGTCGTCGAGGCCCTCGGCCGCACGGCCGACCAGCTCCGTGAGGACTCCGCCGCCCTCGACCACTTCGCCGAGGAGCAGGCCGAAGACCTCGCCGACCACGCCGAGGCCGGTATCTCGCTCATCGTCTCGGGGCTCGCCGCGAACCCGCCCGCCCTGCGCCAGCGGCTCATCCGGCTCGCCGTCGAGGGGGAGTTCGCGATCTCGCTCAGCCGCTCGCAGACGCTCGAGGTGGCCCGCCTCGTGACCGATTGGCACGGGCAGGGCGCCGTCCACCTGCCGGGCGTTACAGTGGTGAGGCGCGGCGGGGTCCTCCATTTCGAGGCCGCTGCGGGCGGCGCCACAAGCGACTGACCGACCCGCACCCGCGCTTTTCGACCGTCTGACCCCCCACGACGAAAGCACGACGAGAACACGCCATGGACACCAGCGACATCGAGGGCGACCTCTCCTCCATCCTCCTCACCGAGGAGCAGATCCACGCCAAGATCGCGGAGGTGGCGAGACAGGTCGAGATCGACTACGCCGGCCGCGAGCCCCTGCTGGTCGGCGTGCTGAAGGGAGCGGTCATGGTCATGGCCGACTTCGCGCGCGAGCTGCGCATCGCCGCCCCCATGGACTGGATGGCCGTCTCGTCGTACGGGTCGGGCACCAAGTCGTCGGGCGTCGTCCGCATCCTCAAAGACCTCGACGCCGATCTGCACGGGCGCGACGTGATCATCGTCGAGGACATCATCGACTCGGGTCTGACCCTCTCCTGGCTCCTCGCCAACCTCCGCGGCCGCGGTGCCGCGTCGGTCGAGATCTTCGCGCTGCTCCGCAAGCCGGAGGCCGCCGCCGTCGAGGTCGACGTCAAGTACGCGGGCTTCGACATCCCGAACGAGTTCGTCGTCGGCTACGGCCTCGACTACGCCGAGAAGTACCGCAACCTGAGGGCCATCGGGATCCTCGCACCGCACGTCTACTCGTAGCGGCGGGGGTCGGCAAGACCCCGAGTGCGCGCACGGCGAACACCCATACGCCTGCAAGGTGAGGCGATGTAACCTTCAACTCACGTTCTTTCCTGCAGAAAGGTGTCGGGCGCCGCCCGGATCTCTATGGACTTCAAGCGCTTGCTCCGCGGCCCTTACCTCTACGTGCTCCTCGCACTCATCGGTATCGCTGTCGCCTGGAGCCTCATCAACGCATCCGGCACGACCAAGATCACCACTCAGCAGGGGCTCGAAGACCTCTCTAGCGGCAAGGTGGCGGCCGCCCAGATCTACAGCAACGAGCAGCGCGTCGACCTCACGCTGAACGACAAGTCGACGGCGCAGTTCTACTACGCCACAGACCGAGGCGACGCCGTGGTGTCCGCAGTCACGGATGCCAAGCTCGCCTCGGGCGACAACGGCGGCTACAACGACGTCGTCACGCAGTCGAACTTCTTCGTCTCGCTCCTCGGCGTGCTCCTGCCCTTCCTCATCATCGGAGCGCTGTTCTGGTTCCTGCTGTCGAGCATGCAGGGCGGCGGCAGCAAGGTCATGCAGTTCGGCAAGTCCCGCGCGAAGCTGAACAACAAGGAGACCCCGCAGGTCTCGTTCAGCGACGTCGCCGGTGCCGACGAGGCCATCGAGGAGCTCGAAGAGATCAAGGACTTCCTCAAGGAGCCCGCCAAGTTCCAGGCCGTCGGCGCCCGCATCCCGAAGGGCGTGCTGCTGTACGGCCCTCCTGGCACCGGCAAGACCCTGCTGGCCCGCGCCGTCGCTGGCGAGGCCGGAGTGCCCTTCTTCTCGATCTCGGGTTCCGACTTCGTCGAGATGTTCGTCGGCGTGGGCGCGAGCCGCGTCCGCGACCTCTTCGAGCAGGCCAAGCAGAACAGCCCGGCCATCATCTTCATCGACGAGATCGATGCCGTCGGCCGCCACCGCGGCGCCGGCATCGGCGGCGGCAACGACGAGCGCGAGCAGACCCTCAACCAGCTCCTGGTCGAGATGGACGGCTTCGACGTCAAGACCAACGTCATCCTCATCGCGGCGACCAACCGCCCCGACGTGCTCGACCCCGCACTCCTGCGTCCCGGTCGCTTCGACCGTCAGATCGGCGTCGACGCTCCCGGTCTCGAGGGCCGCAAGCAGATCCTCGAGGTGCACGGCAAGGGCAAGCCGCTCTCGGCCAACGTCAACCTCGAGGTCCTCGCCCGCAAGACGCCTGGCTTCACCGGTGCCGACCTGGCGAACGTCCTCAACGAGGCCGCGCTCCTCACGGCCCGCAGCAACGCGCAGCTCATCGACAACCGCGCTCTCGACGAGGCGGTGGACCGCGTCATGGCCGGTCCGCAGCGTCGCAGCCGCGTGATGAACGACTCCGAGAAGCTCATCACCGCCTACCACGAGGGCGGCCACGCCCTGGCCGCGGCCGCTATGCGCCACACCGATCCGGTCACCAAGATCACGATCCTCCCGCGCGGTCGCGCTCTCGGCTACACGATGGTGCTTCCTCTCGAAGACAAGTACTCGGTCACCCGCAACGAGCTTCTCGACCAGCTCTCGTACGCCATGGGTGGCCGCGTCGCCGAGGAGATCGTGTTCCACGACCCGACCACCGGCGCCTCGAACGACATCGAGAAGGCCACGGCGACCGCTCGCAAGATGGTCACCGAGTACGGCATGAGCACCAAGGTCGGCTCGGTCAAGCTCGGCACCGTCGGCGGCGAGATGATGATGGGCCGCGACGGCGGAGATCGCGACTACTCAGAGAAGATCGCCGAGACGGTCGATGCCGAGGTGCGGATCCTGCTCGAGCAGGCGCACGACGAGGCGTGGGCGGTCATCAACGACAACCGCGACATCCTCGACAGGCTCGCCACGCTGCTCCTCGAGAAAGAGACCCTCGACCACGACGAGCTCGCCGAGATCTTCAAGGACGTCAAGAAGCTCCCGGAGCGCCCCGAGTGGCTCTCGAGCTCGAAGCGCCCCTCGTCGAATCTCCCCGCGGTCAAGATCCCTTCGCGCATCCCCGTCGACGCCGGCGCCGTCGACGGCGGAGTCGACTCCGAGCCCACCTCGAAGCCTTCGCTCCGCAAGCGTCCTCCGCGTACCACTCCCGGCATCGCTCCCGCCTAGGCCGTGAGCGACCTCACTCCCAGGGAGGCCGCTCGAGCTGCGCATCGCGCGCCCGCAGAGCCCGACCAGGCGTCAGCCACGTCGCTCGACCTCGATCCCGAGGTCGAGCAGACGTGGCTGCGCCCGCGTGGGCGCGACCGGTACCCCGGTGCGACCCCCTGGACCCCGTCGCCTCCCCCCGGCTCAGGCGATCCCGCTGATGCCACCGACACGGCGACCCGCGTGGAGCCCGTCGCGTCGCCCCGCGCGGCGTCGTCGGCGGTGTCTCGCCGGTCGTCCGAGCCCTTCGCTCCCGACGCGCCCCGCTCCCGTGGTCGTCGCGCCAGCCCGAACCTCGACCCCGAGGCTCTAGCCGCAGAGCGCCTCGCCTCCGATCGCGCCACCGTCGCGGCCCAGGGCGAGGCGCTTCGCCGCGTCGCCCAGTCGCGGATAGAGCAGCACCGGGCGGCGCACACGGCCAGTGCGCCGAGCCCCGCTGCGTCTGCCGCGCCGAGCCCCGAGTCGGAGGCAGTGCGCCCGCGGGCCTCGTTCAACGGCGAGGTGCAGCACGTGCCGCAGCCCACGGCACACGGAGAGCCGGTGGCCGAGTCGGCCACGACCACTGCCGCCCGAGCGGCTGCGGCCCCCGAGCGGCGGCTGATCGCGGGCGGCGTGTACTCCGAGCCGCTTCGGGCGCCCGAGGCGGCGGCCGGTCTCGCCGGGGGAGTCGGGGTGCGGATCGAGCCCGGAGTTCCTGCGCCCGAGAGCGACTCGTCGTACATCGATGTCGCCACCCGCGCCATCACCGTGGTCCGCGAGGCCGCGCCGACGCCGACCCCCGCGGCGCCTGCCCGCACGCTGATCATGGGGATCCTCAACGTCACGCTCGACTCGTTCAGCGACGGCGGCCGGTACGCCCGCTTCGACGACGCCATCGCCCACGCGCGCTCGCTGGTCGCCGACGGAGCCGACATCATCGACGTCGGCGGCGAGTCGACCCGGCCCGGCGCACCTCGCGTGGATGTCCACGAGGAGCAGCGTCGCGTCGTCCCGGTGATCCGCGAGCTGGTAGCGCTCGGCTACCGCGTCAGTGTCGACACGATGAACGCCGCCACCGCCTTCGCTGCTGCCTCGGCCGGAGCCGACATCATCAACGACGTCTCGGGCGGGCTCGCCGACCCCAACATGGCGCAGGTCGTCGCCGACACCGACCGCACCTACGTAGCCATGCACTGGCGCGGGCACTCCGACGTGATGAACTCCCGCGCCACCTACTCGAACGCGGTCGCCGAGGTGAAGGCCGAGCTGTTCCAGCGCGTCGCCGAGCTCGTCGTGCAGGGCGTGGAGCCCGACCGCCTCGTCATCGACCCGGGCCTCGGCTTCGCCAAGCTCGCGGAGCACAACTGGCAGCTGCTCGGGCACCTGCACGAGCTCTCCGAGATCGGACTCCCGATCCTCGTCGCCGCGTCGCGCAAGCGCTTCCTCGGCGGGCTGCTGCCCGAAGAGGCCGGCGTTCGCGAGCGCGACCCCGCGACCGCCGTCATCTCGGCCCTCAGCGCCCAGGCCGGCGCCTGGGGCGTTCGAGTGCACGACGTCGCATCCACCCGCGCCTCCCTCGACGTCTGGGAAGCGTGGCAGAAAGGCAGCCGTGGTTGACCAGCTCACATTGACCGGCGTGAAGGCGACGGGCCATCACGGAGTCTTCGACTTCGAGCGCGAGAACGGCCAGGAGTTCGTGGTCGACGTGATCGTCGACATTGACGCCGTGCGTTCCGCGACCTCGGGGGATCTCGACGCGACCGTGCACTACGGCGTGCTCGCCGAAGAGATCGTCCGCGACATCGAGACCGACCCGGTCGACCTCATCGAGACGCTCGCCGAGCGCATCGCGGCCACCGTGCTGTCGCACCCGGCGGCCCTCCGCACCAGCGTCACGGTCCACAAGCCGCAGGCGCCGATCACCGTGCCGTTCACCGACGTGTCGATCACGATCGACCGGGGTCGCTCGTGACCCGGGCCGTGATCGCGCTCGGCTCGAACCTCGGGCACAGCGACGCGATCCTGCGTGCCGCCGTCAAGGAGATCGGCTTCGTCGACGGCACCCGGGTCGTCGCGGCCTCGGCCCCGGTCGAGTCCGTGGCGCTGACGATCGACGGGCTTGACGAGTCGAAGCCCCTCTATCTGAACGGCGCCGCGATCGTCGAGACGTCGCTCGAGCCCCTCGCGCTGCTCGACGAGCTCAACCGGATCGAAGACGAGCTCGGGCGAGTCCGCCTCGAGCGCTGGGGCGACCGCACCCTCGATCTCGACCTCGTCGTCTTCGGCGACGTGGAGCTCGACACCCCGCGGCTGACTCTGCCGCATCCGCGCGCTCACGAGAGGTCGTTCGTGCTGGAGCCCTGGGCGCAGATCCAGCCCGACGCCGTGCTTCCGGGTCACGGTCCGATCGCGTCGCTGCTGGCGCGGCTCGAGGATGCAGTCGCGCACGTCGACGGCGCCACCGTGCTGACGGCGCCGCCAGCCCCTGTCGCGCTCTCCTCGCACGGGGGCACAGCATGAAGCGCACCCGCGTCTCGACCATCGTGTCGTTCCTCGTCGTCGCGGTCGTGGCAGGCTTCGCGTTCGACGCGGCCCTTGCCGCGACGCTGCACCCCGTCGCCGTGCCGTCGATCACACTCGGTCTGGCGCTGCTCGCCATCGCCGCCATCGTCATCTCGCTCGCCGTGCCGGTCTTCCGCGTCGCCCGTGGCCGCACGCACGAGCCGATCGACGCCTACTACGCGACCCGGGTCGTACTGATCGCGAAGGCGTCGAGCCTGGCCGGCGCCCTGTTCGGCGGATTCGTCGGCGGCATGCTCGTCTACATGCTCACTCGCGGCGTCAGCGTCGCCGCCGGCTCGCTGGTGCCCATGGTGGTCTCGGTCGTGGGCGGCGTCGTGCTTCTGGCGGCGGGACTGGTCGGGGAGTACATGTGCACTGTCCCGCCCGACGATGACGACAAGAACCGCGGCGGCGGTCTGCAGCAGCGCATCTGACCCTCTGCGCGCCAGCTGCGGGTCCAGACGCGGTTGCCAGACGCCCGGGAGGAGACACTCACCTGCCCCTACACTGGATGTTCTCGCGCTCCAAGGGGTGTGGGCGACGGTGAAGGGGTAGAGCGCCATGAACACGAAGACGCGCACTTCGCGCCGGGCCTACGGCGTTCTCGCGGTGGCCGTGCTGGCCGGGCTCATCCTGCTCGTCGTGGGGGTGGCGACCGACGCCGCTTTCACGAGAACGCTCGGCTACCTGCTCGCCGTCTGCTCGGCTGGCACCGGGGTCTTCACCTTCCTCCGCGAGCGACGTCGGCCTCGAGGCTGAGCGTCGGGAACGGGTTGCGCGGCACCCCGTCAGGCGACCCGAAGGGGACGATCACCCGGCGACGGTCGGCGGCAGGCGGTAGCGTTCCGAGGTGAACCGCCGTCCGACCAGCTCAGGAGCCCCCGTGACCGACCGCCTCGACCTCGACGGTGCCTCGTGGACCGGCATCAGCCCCAAGTACAAGTGGCCCGAGATGGTCAGCTACGCGCTGAGCGGCCTCGTCGTCGCCGCGCTCAGCGCTCTCACCTGGCTCGCGGGCGAGTGGTGGGGCTACGCCCTGACCGCCGTGATCGTCGTCGTCACGATCCTCGTCGTCGCGTTCACGCCCCGCCGCGTCCGCGCCATCGGCTACCAGCTGCGCGACGACGACCTCCTGGTGCGCCGCGGCATCCTCTTCTTGCGCTTCGTCGCCGTCCCGTACGGCCGCATGCAGCTCATCGACGTCAACCGCGGCCCGGTCGTCCGCGCTCTGGGCCTGAGCGACCTCAAGTTCGTCACGGCGGCAGCCGCGTCGGCGGTCACGATCCCGGGTGTCCCGGCCGACGATGCCGAGCGCCTCCGCGACCGCCTGGTCGAGCTGGCCGAATCGCGGCGGGCCGGCCTGTGAGCTGGACTCCCGGCGGCGACTTCACGCCCCCCAAAGACTTCCGCGCGCAGGAACCCGCCCCGCCGTCGTCGACCGACTTCACCGACGGCGAGTGGCACCGACTCCACCCCGCCACCCCGCTGCTCAAGGGCGGCATCGTCTTCGTGGTGATCCTGGGCATCTTCATCAACAACGCCCGCGAGCAGCTGATCGGCTTCTTCATCCCGGGCCCCGACGGCAACCGCGGAGGCCGGGGCGATGACGGCGACCCCGTGGGCTACGCCGTCGGCCACGGCCTGATCGGGTTCGTGGTGCTCGGCATCGTCGCCCTGCTGGTGATCATCATCGCCATCTTCTACGTCTCCTGGCGGGTCAACACCTTCCGCGTCACCGCCGACACGGTCGAGGTGCGCAGCGGCATCCTGTTCCGCACGAACCGCCGCGCCCGCCTCGACCGGATCCAGGGCATCAACATCGAACGCCGGCTGCTGGCGCGGATCTTCGGCGCCGCGAAGCTCGAGATCAGCCAGGCCGGTCACGATGCGAACGTGCCGCTGGCCTATCTCCGCTCGGCATCGGCCGACGCCGTGCGGTCCGAGATCCTGCGCCGGGCAAGCGGAACGCGCGAGGCCGAGAAGGGCGAGCCCGGCCAGCACCAGGGCACCGGCGTCATCGAGAAGCGGCTCAACGAGTTCCTCGCCGAGCCGCTGGGGGAGGGGCAGACCGAGCCGCAGTCCGTCGTCAAGATGCATCCTGGGCGTCTCGTCGGGTCGGCGATCCTGAGCCCGTTCACGCTCTTCCTCGCCGCCGTGATCGCGGCCGTGATCATCAGCATCGCGACGACCGGCCAATACGTGCTGCTGGTCGTGTTCTTCCCGACGATCCTCGGCTCGTTCAGCTACTACTCGCGCCGCGTCGTGAAGTCGCTCCGCTACTCGATCGCCTCGACTCGCGACGGCATCCGCATCGGCTGGGGCCTCCTGTCGACGAGCAACGAGACTCTGCCACCGGGCCGGATCCACTCCATCCGCCTCAGTCAGCCGCTCGCCTGGCGGCCCTTCGGCTGGTGGGAGGTCAAGATCAACGTCGCCTCGCACTCGTCGGCCAAGGGCGCCGACAACCAGGCGAACACGACGATCCTGCCGGTCGGCTCGGCTGACGACGTGACGCGCGTGCTCGGGCTCGTGCTGCCGGAGCTCGTCGGGCTCACCGCCGCCGACGTGGCCGCTGAGGACGCCCTCGCTCGCGGCGAGACCACGGCCGACGAGGTCGCCGCCGGGTCGCCGCAGCGGGCCGTCGAGGAGAGCACGCGCACCCTGTCGCTGATCGAGGCCGGCATGACGTCGTCGGGCACGGAGGGCGGCTTCACCGTGTCGCCCCGGCGCGCGGCCGTGCTGCGCTGGTTCTCCTGGCGGCGCAACGGCTTCCGTGAAGCACCGGGAGCCGTCCTGCTGCGCAAGGGCGCGATCTGGAGGGAGCTGATCGTGGTGCCCCTGCCCCGACTGCAGAGCGTCGGCGTGCGTCAGGGGCCGATCCTGCGTCGCCTTCGCCTCGCCTCGCTCGAGTTCCACACCGTCCAGGGCCCCATCACGGCGAACGTCGGAGCGCTCGACCAAGGCGACGCACGCGACTTCTTCAGCAAGGCCGCCGCCGATGCCGTCTCGGCCGCCAAGGCCGACCGCACGCACCGGTGGCTCGAGACGCAGGTGGCGCCGGGTGCCGGTGAGCCGCAGGCGGACGACGCGACGGCGTTCCCTGCTCCTGACGCCTCGACGCGCCTCGGAGACGGCCGATGAGCCCCGCCCAGCGGCCCAGCGGCCGCCTCGGCGTCGGGATCATCGGCGCCGGTCACGTGGGGCCCGTCCTGGGCGCGGCCCTCGCCGCGGCGGGCCACGCCGTCGTGGGCATCTCGGCGGTCTCGGAGCGCAGCCGCGACCGCGCCGACGCGATCCTGCCGGGCGTTCCGATCCTGCCGGTGCACGAGATCGTCGAGCGCAGCGAGCTCGTCCTGATCGCCGTGCCCGACGACCAGCTCGAGGGCCTCGTCACCGGGCTCGCCTCGACGAACGCCTGGCAGGCCGGCCAGCTCGTCGTGCACACCTCGCCGGTGCACGGCCTGTCGGTGCTCGATCCTGCCCGGGCTGCCGGCGCGATCCCGCTGGCGATCCACCCCGCGCTGCAGTTCACCGGCACCACGATCGACCTGGTGCGCCTCCGCGACGCCTACTGCGCCGTCACCGCGCCCGGCCCCGTGCTGCCCATCGGCCAGGCCCTCGTCGTCGAGATGGGCGCCGAGCCCGTCGTGATCGACGACGCCGACCGCCCGCGGTACGCCGAGGCCGTCGAGACCGCGACGACCTTCTCGGCCGCCATCGTGTCGCAGTCCGTCGGCATCCTGAAAGAGCTCGGCCTCGAAGAGCCCGGCCGCGTCATCGCGCCCCTCGTCCGCTCGGCGATGGACCGCGCCCTGGGGACGGCAGACGCCACCGTCGGCCCCGGTACCATCGAGATGCCGTCGTTCGACGACGACGACCCCCTCGCCTGACACCTGGAGCACCAATTGACTGACGCCCCCATCGAGCCCGAGCTGACCGACGAAGAGGTCTTCGAGCAGAAGGCGGTCCGCCTCGAGAAGCGACTGCGGCTCATCGAGTCGGGCGACGAGGCGTACCCGGTCGGCGTCCCGATCACCACGACGATCGCCGCGACCCGCGAGAGGTACGAGTCGATCGAGACCGACACCGCGACCGGCGACGTCGTCGGCCTCGCCGGACGCGTCGTGCACTTCCGCATCGGCGGCAAGCTCTGCTTCGCCGCGCTCCAGTCGGGCGACGGCTCGCGCATCCAGGTGATGGTCTCGCTGGCCGAGGTCGGCGACGAGTCGCTGGCGCGCTGGAAGTCGATGGTCGACCTGGGCGACCACGTGTTCGTGTCGGGCGAGGTCATCTCGTCGCGCCGCGGGGAGCTCTCGATCCTCGTGAAGGAGTGGAAGATCGCGGCCAAGGCGATCCTGCCCCTGCCTAACCTCCACTCCGAGCTGAGCGAAGAGACCCGGGTGCGCAGCCGCTACCTCGACCTGATCGTGCGCGAGCAGGCCCGCACGACGGTGCGCACGCGCGCGGCCGTCATGAAGTCGCTGCGATCGACGTTCGACGGCCACGAGTTCCTCGAGGTCGAGACCCCGATGCTCCAGACGATGCACGGCGGCGCGTCGGCCCGACCGTTCGAGACGCACTCCAACGCCTTCGACACCGAGCTCTACCTGCGCATCGCGCCCGAGCTGTACCTCAAGCGCGCGGCCGTCGGCGGCATCGAGCGGGTGTTCGAGATCAACAGGAACTTCCGGAACGAGGGTGCCGACTCGACTCACTCGCCGGAGTTCGCCATGGTCGAGGCCTACCAGGCCTACGGCGACTACAACCAGATCGCCGACCTGACGCAGGAGCTCATCCAGAACGCCGCGCTCGCCGTCGCCGGGTCGCACGTCGTGACCTGGGCCGACGGCACCGAGTTCGATCTCGGCGGCGACTGGGATCGCATCTCGATGTACGAGTCTCTCAGCGAGGCTGCCGGTACGCGGATCACCGTCGACACCCCGTTCGGCGAGCTGCAGGCCATGGCCTCCGACCTCGGCATCACTGTCGCGCAGGAGACCCACGGGAAGCTCGTCGAAGAGCTCTGGGAGCACTTCGTCAAGGGCGGCCTCGACAGGCCGACGTTCGTGATGGACTTCCCGCTCGACACGTCGCCGCTCGTCCGCGCGCACCGCAGCAAGCCGGGCGTCGTTGAGAAGTGGGACCTCTACGTCCGCGGCTTCGAGCTGGCCACGGGCTACTCGGAGCTCGTCGACCCGGTCGTGCAGCGCGAGCGGTTCGTCGAGCAGGCCAAGCTGGCCGCGCTCGGCGACGTCGAGGCCATGCGCCTCGACGAGGACTTCCTGAAGGCGCTCGAGCACGGGATGCCGCCGACCGGTGGCATGGGCATGGGCGTCGACCGCCTGCTCATGGCGATCACGGGCCTGGGCATCCGCGAGACCATCCTGTTCCCCCTCGTCAAGTAGGCCTCGCGCTCGTCGAGCGATGCCAGCTCGCGGGCGTCACGAGTGACGTACCCTTGGAGGGTGCCTCACTCTCTGATCGGCGGGATCGTCTTCTCCGTCACCCCGACCATCCTCGTCGGGCTGATCTTCTGGTTCGCCATGCGCGCGATCTTCCGTGCCGACAAGTCGGAGCGTGCCGTGTACTCCGAGATCGAGGCCGAGGAGCGCGCACGCGCCGAAGCCGAAGAGGCTGCCGGCCGCGCCTGATCCGCTGACTCTCGAACGCCCCCGCCCTCGTGCGGGGGCGTTTTCGCATCTGTTCGTCCCCCGTGGTGAGGTCCGTCGTACGCGTCTCGGAAACGGTTCGTTAAGACTGGACGTACCCCGTTACGTGAAATCGGGGTGCAGAAACCCTCAATGATCAAGGGATCTGCTGGTAGAACCGTACCCCGGGCTAGAGTCGCGCCGCCTACACCCGCCGATGCTCCTCTGTCAAAAGATCGGCCCCCGCGTACCCCGTAACGCCCTTTTTCCTGTGAGCGCACTCCGAGGTTACTTGGGAAGACCCTGAACGGTTTCTCTCAGGACGTACCCGATCGGAAGACTCGTAGTGCGGCGAAAGACCTCCGAGAACGTGGGGCTTCACCGTCGGATCGACTCCTGAACAACAGGACCGACCTCGCTAGGGATGGAGAAGAAGACATGTCGACTGCAATTGATCACGTCCGCGAGAACAGCGCCACCAGCACCCGCGCCACGAGCGCCAGCACCACGACCACCGCTCCGGACGACGACGTCGAAGTCGAAGTCCTCGGTCAGGTTCGCGGTGCGTCCACCGACCAGGTCGGCGACTACCTCCGCCACATCGGCCGCATGCCCCTCCTCGACGCCCAGGAGGAGACCGAGATCGCCCGCCGCATCGAGGTCGGCCTCTTCGCCGAGGAGAAGCTCGCCGAGATGCAGGCCGCCGGCAAGGTCAGCGCCTCCGACCGCAGCGACTACCGCTGGCTCATCCACGACGGCGAGCGTGCGAAGGACCGCATGATCACCGCCAACCTCCGCCTGGTCGTCTCGATCGCCAAGCGCTACACGCAGCGCGGCCTTCCCTTCATGGACGTCATCCAGGAGGGCAACCTCGGCCTCGTGCGTGCCGTCGAGAAGTTCGACTACACGCAGGGCTACAAGTTCTCGACCTACGCCACCTGGTGGATCCGCCAGGCGATCGCCCGCGGCCTTGCCGACAAGGCGCGCGCCATCCGCATCCCGGTGCACACCGTCGAGCGCATCAACCGCATCTCGCGCGCCGAGCGCGACCTCACCGTCGACCTGGGCCGTGCGCCCACCGTCGACGAGGTGGCCGCCGAGGTCGCCATGGAGGTCGCCGACCTGGTCGACCTGAAGTCGCGCTCGCACGAGCCCGTCTCCATCCACACCGTCGTCGGCGATGCCGAAGACAGCGAGCTCGGCGACTTCATCGAAGACGAAGAGACGCCGTCTCCCGGCGAGGCCACCGAGACGAGCATGCTCAACCGCGACATCCACTCGCTCGTCGAGGCGCTGCCCGAAGACGAGGCCCGTGTGATCCGCATGCGCTTCGGCCTCGACGACGACCAGCCGATGACGCTCGACGAGATCTCCAAGCGCGTGCACTCGAGCCGCCAGGCGGTCTCGCGTGTCGAGTCGCGTGCCCGTCTGCGCATGTTCGCCAAGGCCGTCTCGCAGGACCTCCAGCTCTACCTGCAGTAAGCACCCTCCCGAAAGCCCGCCTCCCATTCCGGGAGGCGGGCTTTCGTCGTCTGGTGCCGAGTGCGTGGACTCCGCGGCCCGAGGCATCCCGGTCGATGCCGGGGCGGATCTCTCGACACCCGGCCGTCAGGGCGCTACGGTGAAGTCCCGACAGCGAGACCAGGCCATTCGAGGATCGAGAAGAGGTGAAGACCATGACTGCATCGATGACGCGCGCCATGAACCCCTTCATCCCCGAGGTCGCCGTCCGCTAGCAACGCTGCTGGTGACCTCTCTTCTGGAGATCACCAGTGACCTTTTCCGACGATTTCGTCGTTCCCACCTTCTCCGTCGCCGAGATCGGCGACGAGCAGCGCTGGTCCACGTGGCCGGCCACCCAGCCGCTCGAACGCGGCCCGCAGCCCCGGCCCGACTGGCTCGTCACGAGCGCGGCGGCCATCGACACCGAGCTCGGCATCGTCAAGACGGGCAAGGAGGCCGACGTGTTCCTGCTGGAGCGCGCGGTTCCTGACGACGTGACGCTCGCCGACGGCAGCTCGCGCACCAGCGTGCTCGCCGCGAAGCGCTACCGGAGCGCCGAGAACAGCGACTTCCACCGCGGTGCCCAGTACCGCGAGGGGCGCCGCACCCGCAACACCCGCGACGGCCGGGCGATGGCGCGGGGCTCCTCGCACGGCCGGGCCGTCCAGGCCGGGCTGTGGGCCTGGGCCGAGTTCGAGGCGCTCTCGCGCATGTTCGAGCGGGGCGTGCCGGTTCCGTACCCGGTGCAGATCTCGGGCACGGAGATCCTGATGGAGTTCATCGGAGACGGCCGCACGGCCGCGCCCCGGCTCGCTCAGGTGAAGGAGGACGGCGCCGCGCTCTGGCCGCTGTTCGAGCAGGTGAGCGAGATCCTGCTCGGGTTTGCCCGGGCCGGCTTCGCCCACGGAGACCTGTCGCCGTACAACCTGCTGGTCCACGACGGACGAGTGGTCGTGATCGACGTGCCGCAGCTCGTCGACGTGGTCAGCAACCCGAACGGCGTGGCCCTGCTCGAGCGCGACTGCCGCAACGTCGCCGACTGGTTCGCACGACGCGGCTTCGAGCGCGATCCCGAGCAGATCTTCGCCGAGTGCCTGGGCGAGGTGTTCTGAGTCGCAGCACGATCGCGGCAGGAACTGGCACGCCGCCGCCGCGCCCCGACTAGTGCTGCCGTGCGAACCGCGCGCGCACCTCCGGGGGCACCAGCTCGAGCAGCTGGTCCGGCCGCAGCGGGAGGTCCATCAGGCTGAGCTTGAGGCGCCCCTTGCGGCCGTGCCGCCCGGCATCGACGCGGGCCACCACGCCGGCGTCCTCGCGGAGCTTCACCTTGATGATGGCGCCCTCGCCGACGTCCGAGACCACGCGGCCGTCGAGCTCGAGCGCCGCCGAGCGGGTGCCGGCCCCGATCGTGAACTTGAGGAGCTCCTTGGGGCCGAGCACGACGGTCCGGTCGATGCCGGCCATCGGGGCGACGGGGGTGACCACGACGGCGGCGACGGCGGGGCTGACGACCGGGCCGCCGGCGGCGTAGTTGTAGGCGGTCGAGCCGGCAGGAGTGGAGACGACGATCGAGTCGGCCTTGAAGTAGCCGTACGGGGTGCCCTCGACCGCGAGGTCTGCGGTGACCACGCCCTGGCCGGGCCGACGCGTGACGGAGAGGTCGTTGAAGGCGAGGAAGGACGCCTCGAACCCCGTCGACGAGACGGTGACCTCGACGGCGTGGTGCGGCTCGAGGGAGAAGTCGCCCGATCGGAGGGACTCGAGGGCGTCGGCGAGTTCCTGCGGCTCAGTCTCGACCAGGAAGCCGACGTTGCCGTAGTTGACGCCCAGCACCGGGACCGGACGGGGCGCGACGAGCCGCATCGCACCGAGCATGGTGCCGTCCCCGCCCAGCGAGACGACCGCGTCGACCCGCTCGACGAAGGTCGGCTCGTCGACCAGCTCGATGTCGGCGCCGACCCGTGCGGCGTCGTCGTGGAGGGCGATCAGGTGCGCTTCGTCCGAGCCCTGCCACGTGCGCAGGACGTCGATCGACGCGGTGACCGACTTCGTGGGGTGGGGGATCAAGCCGACCGTGTAGTTCGCCATATGCCGAACCTACCGACCGAGCATGGGAGGACCTCCGTCACGCCGCCAGCGAACAGGGGCAGACGGAGGGCATCGCGCTGGCTACTCTCGACGTATTGGACGCCCACCCCCTGCGGGGCGTCCGTCATATGGGTGGCGTCCCAGCCCGTCACCAAGGGAGTTAGAAGATGTTCGAGAGATTCACCGACCGTGCCCGTCGCGTTGTCGTCCTCGCTCAAGAAGAAGCGAAGATGCTCAACCACAACTACATCGGCACCGAGCACATCCTGCTCGGCCTCATCCACGAGGGCGAGGGCGTCGCCGCCAAGGCGCTCGAGTCGCTGGGAATCTCGCTCGACGCCGTGCGCGAGCAGGTCCAGGACATCATCGGCCAGGGTCAGCAGCAGCCGACCGGCCACATCCCCTTCACGCCTCGCGCGAAGAAGGTCCTCGAGCTGTCCCTGCGCGAAGCGCTCCAGCTCGGACACAACTACATCGGCACCGAGCACATCCTCCTCGGCCTCATTCGCGAAGGCGAAGGTGTGGCCGCCCAGGTCCTCGTCAAGCTCGGCGCTGACCTCAACCGAGTGCGCCAGCAGGTCATCCAGCTGCTCTCGGGTTA
The DNA here is from genome assembly GCF_059420045.1 of Frondihabitans sp. GW821-FHT04F02. Taxonomy (NCBI): domain Bacteria; kingdom Bacillati; phylum Actinomycetota; class Actinomycetes; order Micrococcales; family Microbacteriaceae; genus Frondihabitans; species Frondihabitans sp. GW821-FHT04F02. The sequence goes on from NZ_JBWKSZ010000004.1 coordinate 221,447, forward strand.
CCAGGGCAAGGAGGCAGTGGCAGTGGGCGGAGAAACGCAGGCTGGCCCGCAGGGTGGATCTCAGGTGCTCGACCAGTTCGGTCGCAACCTGACCCAGGCTGCGCGCGACAACAAGCTCGACCCGGTGATCGGGCGCGAGAAGGAGATGGAGCGGGTCATGCAGATCCTCTCCCGTCGCTCCAAGAACAACCCCGTGCTGATCGGCGAGCCGGGCGTCGGCAAGACGGCCGTCGTCGAGGGCCTCGCCCAGGCGATCGTCAAGGGCGACGTCCCCGAGACGCTGAAAGACAAGCAGCTCTACTCGCTCGACCTCGGCTCGCTCATCGCCGGCAGCCGCTACCGCGGTGACTTCGAAGAGCGCCTCAAGAAGGTCACCAAGGAGATCCGCACGCGCGGCGACATCATCGTCTTCATCGACGAGATCCACACCCTCGTCGGTGCGGGTGCCGCCGAGGGCGCGATCGACGCGGCCTCGATCCTCAAGCCGCTCCTCGCTCGCGGCGAGCTTCAGACCATCGGCGCCACGACGCTCGACGAGTACCGCAAGCACTTCGAGAAGGACGCCGCTCTCGAGCGCCGCTTCCAGCCCGTCCAGGTGCACGAGCCCTCGTTGCCCCACGCGATCAACATCCTCAAGGGTCTCCGCGACAAGTACGAGGCCTTCCACAAGGTGTCCATCACCGACGGCGCGATCGTCGCGGCGGCCAACCTGGCCGACCGCTACGTCGCCGACCGCTTCCTCCCCGACAAGGCGATCGACCTGATCGACGAGGCCGGCGCCCGCTTGCGCCTTTCGATCCTGTCCGCCCCGCCGGAGCTCCGCGAGTTCGACGAGAAGATCGCCGTGGTCCGCGGACAGAAGGAGGCCGCGATCGAAGACCAGGACTTCGAGAAGGCCGCCAGCCTCCGTGACGAGGAGAAGAAGCTGCTCGGCGAGCGTCTCCGCCTCGAGAAGCAGTGGCGCTCGGGCGACGTCGGAGCCTCCGGCACCGTCGACGAGGGCGTCATCGCCGAGGTCCTGGCCCAGGCGACCGGCATCCCGGTCTTCAAGCTCACCGAAGAGGAGACCTCGCGTCTCGTCTTCATGGAGAAGGCGCTGCACCAGCGCGTCATCGGCCAGGAGCAGGCGATCGCCGCACTGTCGAAGACCATCCGCCGCACGCGTGCCGGCCTCAAAGACCCGAAGCGTCCGTCGGGCTCGTTCATCTTCGCCGGCCCCACGGGCGTCGGAAAGACCGAGCTCGCCAAGGCGCTCGCCGAGTTCCTGTTCGATGATGAGAACGCTCTGATCAGCCTCGACATGTCCGAGTACGGCGAGAAGCACACCGTCTCGCGCCTGTTCGGTGCCCCTCCCGGGTTCGTCGGCTTCGAAGAGGGCGGCCAGCTGACCGAGAAGGTCCGCCGCAAGCCGTTCTCGGTGGTGCTGTTCGACGAGATCGAGAAGGCTCACCCCGACATCTTCAACTCGCTGCTGCAGGTGCTCGAAGAGGGCCGCCTGACGGACGGTCAGGGTCGGGTCGTCGACTTCAAGAACACGGTCATCATCATGACGACCAACCTCGGCACGAAAGACATCACGGGCGGCCCCGTCGGCTTCCAGATCGAGGGCGACACCGCCACCTCCTACGAGCGCATGCGCTCCAAGGTGTCGGAGGAGCTCAAGAAGCACTTCAAGCCCGAGTTCCTGAACCGCGTCGACGAGACCATCGTGTTCCCGCAGCTCACGCAGCCGGAGCTCCTGCAGATCGTCGACCTGTTCGTCAAGCGCCTGTCGGACCGCCTGCTCGACCGCGACATGACCGCCGAGCTCTCGCTCGCGGCCAAGGAGCAGCTCATCAAGGTCGGCTTCGACCCGTCGCTCGGTGCTCGTCCGCTGCGTCGTGCGATCCAGCACGAGGTCGAGGACCAGCTGTCAGAGCACATCCTCCAGGGTGAGCTCAACGCCGGCGACCACGTGAAGGTCGACTACGTCGACGGCAAGTTCACGTTCGAGACCGGGCGTCAGCCGGGCCGCGAAGACGTGCTGGTGCTCGACAAGGGCGAAGCGTAAGAATCGCGTCACCGCAAGGGCGGCTCTCCTCCGGGAGGGCCGCCCTTCGCTACGCTGGGGGAATGTCCACTGGCGAGATCACCGTCCGCAAAGCCCTCGCCTCCGACGTCCCGCACATCCAGCGCCTGATCGAGCCGTACGTCGCCCGCCGCATCCTGCTCGGCAAAGACAACGTCACCCTGTACGGCAGCATCCAGCAGTTCCAGATCGCCCTCGGCCCCGATGGCGTGCCGATCGGCTGCGGCGCCCTCAACGTCTTCTGGGACGACCTCGCCGAAGTCCGGACCCTCGCGCTCGATCCCGACTGGATTCGCCACGGAGTGGGCCACAAGCTCCTCGACGGGCTCGAGGGCGACGCACGCGCTCTCGGCGTCGGGCGCATCTTCTGCCTCACGTTCGAGGTCGACTTCTTCGTCAAGCACGGATACCTCGAGATCGGCGAGTCGGTCGTGTCGCCCGAGGTCTACGCCGAGCTCGTCCGCTCGTCTGACGAGGGCGTCGCCGAGTTCCTCGACCTCGCGCGCGTGAAGCCCAACACGCTCGGCAACACGCGGATGCTCAAGGTGCTGCCGGCGGCGTAGCGCCCGCGCGCGGCGGTGGTCTGCGGTGGGGCGGGGCGACGTTCCTGCGCATTTGCCGTGGTGACTGCAACGCGCCGACTGCATGCCCGACGAGGCACGCAACGACACCTACCCTGTGCGCATGTCGTCGTTCAAGCATCCGGTCGGCTCGAAGCCGCCGTCGGTGTACTGGCGGCGCCGCGCGCTCGTGCTGGGTGCTCTCGTGGTGCTGCTGCTCGTCATCGTGCTCATCGCGGTGAGACCGGGCGCAGGAACGTCGGCCTCCCCGACGCCCAGCCCCAGTGCGTCGGCCGCGGCCTCCCCCCGGGCGTCCTCCGCCCCGGCCGCGTCGTCGAAGCCGTCGGCCGCCGCCGCCCCCAAGCCGTCGGCCACCGCCGCCGCCTCAGGAACCTGCGACACCGCCCAGATCAGCCTCAAGCCGATCGCCGACGCCAGCTCGTACTCGTCGCTCGAGCAGCCCAAGATCTCGATGAGCATTACCAACACGTCGACGACGGCCTGCACGCTGGATCTCGGCTCGGCCGAGCAGGTGCTCAGCATCACCTCCGGAGCCGAGACGTACTGGTCGTCGAAGGACTGCCAGGTCGCCGGAACCCACCAGAAGATCACGATCACTGCGGGCCAGACGCTGAAGACGCCAGCGATCACCTGGGACCGCACCCGCTCGTCGACGAAGACATGCGACTCGTCGCGCAGCTCGGTTCCGGCCGAAGGCGCGAGCTACCACCTGTCCGTCTCGGTGGGGGCGATCGACTCGTCGACCACTGCGCTCATGATCCTGAACTGAGTACCCATGGCCCAGCCCGAATTCCGCTCCGCCCAGCTCGAAGAGGCGCTCGCCGCGCAGGATGTCGCCGCCGTCGCGTTCGCGCTGCGCAACGACGTCGTCGTGGTGCCCAAGCTGGCGACGGGCAAGAAGGGCGACGACCGGGTGCGCGTCTTCGGGCGCGAGAACACCGACAAGCGGATCCTGCTGCTGTTCTCGTCGGCCGAGACGTACAAGGCGATGGTGCCCAACGAGAAGATCCGCCTGGTGATGCTCTACGACGCCGCGAAGCTGCGCGACTTCATCGAGGCGCACCTCGACGTGCTGGAACAGGTCTTCTTCGACATCGCGGGGCCGCACACGATGGCGGCGAACCCGGAGGATCTGCTGAAGGCGCTGCGGGCGTGAGGTCTGTGGGCGTCCTTCGGTAAGGACTTCTGGGGTAGCTGTCCTTGTGGGCGGTGCACGCGGGCGGGGTTTTCCTTGTGGGGCGTGCGCTGCGGCGCGGCCTTCCTTGTGGGCGCGCGCGTCGTCCTTGTGGAAGGACGGCGGCGGAGCAGCAGCAGCAGGGGGCGCGGGTCGGCTCCGCGATGCGTGGTGCTCGACGTGGGGCTCGGTTCGTTGCGCGATCGCTTTCGCTAGGCAAGGACTTCTGGGGTAGGCGTCCTTGTGGGCGGTGCACGCAGGCGGGGTTTTCCTTGTGAGACGTGCGCTGCGGCGCGGTCTTCCTTGTGGGCGCGCGCGGCATCCTCAGGTAAGGACGGCGGCTTGGGCGGCACGCGGTTCGGAGCAGGGCGGTACTCGCCCTCGACGTCAGAACGCGGCGTCGAGCTCCCGCTCGCGATCGCTGGACGCGGCGGAGAACGCGCGGCGCAGCGCCTCGCGCAGGTGCTCGGACGACGAGTCGACGATCTCCGTGAAGCCGAGACGGCGGGCCTCGGACGCGCGCTGCTTCGAGGACGACACGGGTCGGATCTCGCCGGCGAGGCTGATCTCGCCGACGGCTGCGAGCGTGTGCGGGAACGACTTCTCGCGACTGGCTGAGGCGAGGGCCAGGGCGATGGCGAGGTCGGCGCCGGGCTCGGTGATCTTGATGCCGCCGACGGTGGAGACGTAGACGTCGGCGTCGCTGAGGCGGATTCCGGCGCGGCGTTCGAGCACCGCCAGCAGCATCGCCACGCGCGACGAGTCGACGCCGTTGACGACGCGGCGGGGCTGCGGCGCCGTGCTCGCTACGATCAGCGCCTGGATCTCGACGGGCAGTGCGCGGCGGCCCTCCATGGCGATGGTGATGCAGGTGCCGCTGACCGGAGTGCTGGTGCGCGACATGAACAGCCCGGAGGGATCGGCGACCTCGGCGATGCCGTCGCCCGTCATCTCGAAGCAGCCGACCTCGTCGGTGGGGCCGAAGCGGTTCTTGTGGGCACGGACGAACCGCAACGAGGTCTGTCGGTCGCCCTCGAACTGGCAGACGACGTCGACGAGGTGCTCAAGCAGTCGTGGCCCGGCGATCGAGCCGTCTTTCGTGACGTGGCCGACGAGGAGGATCGGCACGTTGCGGTCTTTCGAGACGCGCACGAGCGTCGACGCGACCTCGCGCACCTGCGACGGGCCGCCGGCCATGCCCTCGCTGGCCGACGACGACACCGTCTGCACGGAGTCGACGATCACGAGCGACGGGTTGACCTGCTCGATCTGGCCGAGGATGACGCCGAGGTCGACCTCGGCGGCGAGGTACAGGTTGGGGTTGAGGGCGCCGGTGCGGGCGGCACGAAGGCGAACCTGCTGCGCGGACTCCTCGGCGGTGACGTACAGGACCCGGGCACCCTGCTGGGCGGCGCGCGACGCGACCTCGAGCAGCAGCGTCGACTTGCCGACCCCTGGTTCACCCGACAGCAGGATCGCGGCGCCGGGCACGATCCCGCCCCCGAGCACGCGGTCGAACTCGTCGATCCCGCTCGGCCAGTGCGAGACGCGGTCGGCCGCCACCTCGGTGATCGGCCGGGCGACGCGGTCGGCGGGGACAGCGACAGCCGCGACGCCGCGGGTGGAGGCGACTGCGGCGGTGGCGTCGACGACGGTGCCCCACGACTGGCATTCGGCGCAGCGGCCGACCCACTTGATGCTCGACCAGCCGCACTCGGTGCAGCGGAAGGTCGACGTGGGGCGAGGCATGCGGCAACTCTAGGCGGAGCCTCCGACAAAGGGCGGGAGGCGTCCACAGGCCCCGCTCCGGCTCCGCAATTTCAAGGAGTTTTTTTTGCGCCAGCGGGCCGAGATCGGCACGAGCAGGCCCACGCCGGCGAGTTTCTCCTTGAACTTCTGGGTGGGGGCGGGAGGCGTCGGCGCGGGGCCTCTCGCGAGCGTGGGGGAGGGCGGCGGCCGGGAGTTCCTGCGCTAGGGAGCCGGGGTGGAGGAGGCGGCTGAGGCGCCCTGCGCCCGCTCGGCGACGGCGGCCGCGACGGAGGTCACACGGCGTGAGGCGGTCACGTCGGCGGCGGCGCGCTCCGCCGCGATGCGGGCCAGCCGGGCGTCGATGGCCGGGTAGAACGCCGACGCCCACACGCGGTAGCCGTCGTCGTTGGGGTGGAAGAGGTCGGCGGCCGAGTTGCGGAGCGTGCGCACGTAGCCCTGCTTGCGCGTCGTCGCGTACAGGGGAGCGACGGCGAGGCCGAGCTCGTCGGCGACCCGGCGGACGATGACGTTGGCCTCGGCGACCTTGCGCTCGAGGTCGGGCAGCACCATGAAGGGCATGTCGGCGACGATCGCGTGCGACGGGAGCGCACCGTAGATCGCGCGGATGTTCTTCTCGAACTTCTTGGGGGTGAAGTCGGCGATGTCGTTCGCTCCGATCGAGACGGTCACGACGTCGGCGGGCAGGTCGACCAGCCGCGGCAGCTGGTTCAGCCTGCACAGGTGCGTGGTCGCTCCGGCGACGCTGAGGTTCTTGACTCCGACGGTGCCGTGCGTGGTGCGGCGCATGTGCGCGGCGATCCGCCCGACGTAGCTGCGCCACGGCTTCGACGCCCCGATGCCCTGCGCCGCGGAGTCGCCCAGCGCCACGTAGTTCAGGGCCCCCTCGCGGGCGAACCGCTCGCGCCACCACTTGGAGTTGACGGGCAGCGTGCTGTTCAGGACGTCGGCGGCGCCCTGCCGGCGCTTCATGAAGCGGCGGTACGCGTATGTTCCTGCAGCCGTCGCGGCGGCGCTCCCGCCGACGGCCCCGAGCACCCGAACCACCACAGCAGACTTGGTCATGACGGCACGATACGCCCGAACCCCAGCGATCAGATGCGCAGGAACTCCCCGCCCCACCCAGCCGATTCGGCCCGGCTTCGAAAATGTACTAAACTCTCTCCCGGTACCGTGTCCGAGCGGCCGAAGGATCATGTCTCGAAAACATGTGTGGGGGTTAACTCCACCGTGGGTTCAAATCCCACCGGTACCGCCACAGAAAACCCTCGTTCAGGCGGGGGTTTTCTTCTTTTTGCAGATGGTTCTGGTGCACTGATGTTGCTGATTCCGAGCCGCAGCGATCGCACCCCCTGCGAGAGACGCCTTCGCGCTGACGCAGATACTGAGTTTCGAAGGCCGAGACATAGCCCGTCAGGCGTTTGAGCCCAGAGCCAACAGCACGACCCCTCGCCGCCGGTCAGCGCTGAACCTTCGAGGCGGGCGGCTGGTGTCTGAAGCCGGGGTTCGGATGCTTGTCACGCAACCCATCGGTTCTAATCCATCCCACCGACCGACATTCCGACCGCGCTACATCAGGGCCTACCGTGTCCCGCGAGCATGCGCCGAAAGCAATCGCCCGAATCTCGTCGCGGTCGACGGTTATGAGACTGTCGATTCGGCCGTGCTCGCGTTCCGAGCGGCGTGCCTGGCTTGGTGCCGATAGAGGGTCGGCCGACTCCAGCCGACAAGGCTGGCAGCCTTCTCGGCGGTCTTTCCCTCCGCTCGAGCTGCGGCCACGATCGCCAGCTTTTCCGCAATGACGGCCGGATCGCCCTTGGGCCGGCCAAACTGCGTGCCGGCCTCCTGGGCGACGGCCACGCCTGCTCGGACTCGTTCGACGATGAGCTCGCGTTCGTACTCGGCAAGGGTTGCGAGCATGTTCAGCATCAACCGTCCCGTGGTGGTGGCCGGGTCGATCCCGTCCGAGATTGACCGCACCTAGATACCTCGTTCACGGAGCCCCGAGACGGTGTTGAGGACATCGAGCAGCGATTGGCCAAGGCGGTCGATGCGCCAGACAACGAAAGTGTCGCCGTCAGTGGCGTGCTCGACAAGCTTTTGCATTCCGGGGCGGTCGGCCGCGTTCTTCCGACCGGACGTGACATCGGAAAAGATGTCCCGTTTCTCGACCCCTATGGAGAGGAGCGAGTCGATCTGGAGTTGCGAGTCCTCGTTGGTGGTGCTGAGGCGGGTGTAGCCGAGAAGCCTCGTCTAGCCATCACGTCTCAGAAAACCATAGAAGCGGCTCGACACGACTAAATGCCGCGAGACAACATTCCGAGACAACAGCGTGGTTGGACGAGTCTGGTCATATGCGGTGGAGTGGCGTCAATCGTCGTTGATCATCGATGGGCTGGTGAGACGTCTCGTAAATCTTTAGTTTTTCAAGACATCGGATCTGCGTGGGTGGGTCCGGCCGGCCTGCTGGTGAGTGGAGGGTTGTTTACGAAGTCGCGCGCTGCGGACCTGCCGGCCACAGGTTGACCGATTGGTAGTACTCGGTGGCATCGGCTGTCTCGGTGAATTCGAGGAGATTGCCGACCTTGCTCGCGAGGACTTCACGTACTTCGGCTGGTGTGGCGAAGAAAAACTCCTTGCGTGAGTTGGCCTGGTTTAGAGCTCGCGTTGAGAAGTGTCGGTGGAGTTCGGTTTCGAGGGTGACGGCGTCTTCGGAGAAGTAGATCGTGTGAATGTCAAAGCGGAAGGGGACGGAAGCGCCGCCGAGTTCATTGACTCGGTCCGTTGGTTCGAGTCTGCGGGTTAGCCCAATTTTGACGACGCCTTCACCAAAGGCGCCGCGGTTGGAGATGACGTAGACGTAGCCGGCACGAATATTCGCGGCCCGGTAATCGTTGTCGGTGATGGCCTGGTCAATGTCGGCGAGTCGCCGTATCAAGTCGGGATCAGTGGTGCCGGCACCCTCCAATGTCTGGAGTGTTTGCAGCAGCAGGGAGCGTTCTTTGTCGAGTTGAGCGCGCTGTTCGGCGAGTTCCTTTTCTACGCGGCGTTCTTCGCGCAGTCGGGCGCGTTCTTCCCGTTCTCGTTCTTTCTCTTCCTGTTTCATCATCAGCCAGTCCGCGGTCAGTTCGATCTCTTCGAGGCGGAGCGCGTGGTAGCTGTCGCTGATGCGCATTTGCATCATCGTGCCAAGGCGGGCGATGGCTTCTCGGGATGATTCGAGGCGTCGCTTCGCGGTCTGGACGTTGCCGACTTTGAGGGTGCGAATGCTGTTTTCGGATTCAGCGTTGTAGGCCCGGAGCATAAGTTTTGAGAGGTCGTCGCTCATTTTCCGGCCGCGGGCAAGGGAATTGTCGAAGGAGAACATGTTCGACTTTTCGATCGCGTGCCCATCCCGCACGAGCGCAGCGGCCCGGGCTTCGACGTCTCGTAGCCGGGGCAAGTATGCGGCCGCGTTCTCGAGGGGGTGGTGGTAACGGTAGATGCCGACTTCCTGCAGAACCACCTGGTCGTTTAACTGGACGAGCTCGGGTGGGGTGCTAGCGCGCTCTTGGAGTTGCTGGCGAAGAATCGCGTTCTCCGCCTCCAACTCTGCGATCCTTCCGTCCGGGATGGGTGCCGGTCGTGGCGCGATTCGGGGCGGGCGGGTCAAGTCAATGGGTTTGTTCATCCGGGGAGGGTCCACCGTCGGAACGGGCGAAGGCTCAACCGGACTGGTTATGTTTTCGGGCTGGGTATCGATCCATAGCTGCCAACCTGCGGGTGGCTCAGCCCAATCGGCAGGCGGCGTCCACCCCGCAGGGGGTTTCCATCCTGCCGGGACAGGGGGCCAACCGGGTGGTGGGTTGAAGCGCCGGTTGTCCGTCACGAGCGGCGAATACCTGACGTGTCGACGGTTGTGAGAGCTGAAGGGTTCTTTGAGACAGCAGCTCCGAGATGTTGCAGCGTCGCTGACGGGACCACGCCGGCGAGGTCGAAACTCATGAAGAGATCCCGAGGAGCCGTGACCGCGACGAGGGGCAGAAATGTGTCTCGGCCGGTAGCGGGGTCCTTTGTTCGGGGACCCACTTGGAGGGAGATGGCTTGAATGATTCCGCGGCGGTCCGCTTCGAAAATCTCGTGCATCGATCGAAGCGCCACCTGGTGCAGGGCGCTGGAGTACCGGTTATTAGCGTCCGTCTTTGACAACGCCGTTTCCGCGATTTCATCGCTGGCTTTGACGTACCGGTAGGTCTTGACCGTGGCGAGAGCATCGGGCGCCGGCACGATAACCGTGAGTTTCAGCTCTGCCGTCTCCGGTTCGAACTCCGCCTCGTGGACTACCTCGAAACTCGGTGGGTAGACCGAGTTCGCCAGGACAATACCTACATACTCCTGGACGGCGTCGACAACTCCGTAGCCCAGCCCAGCGATGAGTGTGTCGATCGCGGAATTGTGCTCGACGGCCTCTTGCTCCCGAAGGCGGCATTCAGCGTCGTACTGCGCCGTCGCCGCTTCAAGCATGTCGAGCCTTGTTCGCTCGAGAGCGGCGTGCTGATTTGCGAGCTGCTCTTGACGTCCTGGCACGGACGCTTTGAACGCTTCCCACTGCTGCAAGGCTTCCTGGTATTCATTCCACGCCTGCTGGCGCACTTCTTCATGCTTTTTCTTCTTACCGAACAGCCCCTTGGGGACCTCGGGTTCCGTGAATACCGGAGGTTCCGAGATGTTGATCGGTTCGGGCTGAGGCCGAGGGGTCTGTAGTTCCGGCCGCGGAAATGGCGGATGCGACACCTGCTTCTTCAGCGCCTCTAAATCGACGAAGTCGTCGACGGCGAGGGTGGCTTTCAGTAGCCCGTCGATTTCCTCGTACTGGTAGGCAAGCTCATCGTTCAGTTCCTGAACCTCGGCCTGCCGAGATTCGACATATGCAGCCTGAGCTTCTTTCTCCGCCCGCTTGCGCTCCGCCTCGGACGTGCGAATGGCCGCGGCCGTCGCGCGGGCTTGCGATGCTTGCGCGCGCTGAGCTTGCGCGCGAGCCGCAGCCTGCGCGCGTACTGCTTGATTAGCCCGCGTCTGCGCCAACCGCTGCTGATGTTGAAACTCTGCCAGGAACCCCCGCCGGTGAGCCATTCCTACCTCCATGTAGAACCCAAGTGATCTAAGCTCACTGTACCGACCACCAGTCGGCCGCATCGATTTGGAGCCTCAAGCTGGGCAAACGTGCGAAAGTCATGCAGCAGGCCGCGGCCAGCGAGATCCTCGGATTGTTCGCGGGTTCCTGGGTTCCGACCCGGTGGCTGAAGACCATCAGGATCCCGTTTCTGCCGCTGTCACCGCGCTTCGTCGCGCAGGTCGTGCACGCGTCGGATCTCGCGGACGCGTTCTGGCGTGCGATCGACCGTCGCGCCGGCGGCGCGTTCAACATCGCGACGGAGCCCGTCGTCACACCGAACCTTGTCGCGTCCGTGCTGGGCACGCGGGCAGTCCCCTTCCCGTATCGGGTGATCCGTGCCGCCGTGACGGTCGCGTGGCGGCTGCGGATTCTGCCGGTGGATGCCGGCTGGGTCGACATCGCCGCAAAGGTCCCGGTCATGAATACCGACCGAGCCCGCACCGTTCTGGGGTGGGAACCGAAAGTGTCAGCCGATACGGCGCTTGCCGCTCTCATTACAGGTCTTGCCGAGAGGTCCAACGTGCCCGCATCCGACCCCCTTCGAGGCCGGCCCTCCCGCTGAGACCACAACACTGCAGACCATGATCACTCCTTCGAGATCCGATGCGCTGAGACTGGCCGCCGGATCGCCCATGTCCACGAGAAGAACGGCGACCCCGTCGATGACATTGAGATGTCATTCAAAACATTCTCGCGTCGGGCACAGCCAATCCGGGCCCGCTTGGGCACCGACCGTCAGCTCCTCCGGAGAAGTGTGACTGTCGCTTCGTCCGGCACGCCGTGGAACCATCGATCGAGCACCTGGGTAAAGACGGCGTCGTCGGTGGCCGCCGCGAATAAGGTCATCGACGATCGCAGCTTGACCGCATCGGTGCCACCCAAGACGGCGTCCGCCGAAGCGCCGGGGGCGGTGAGCATGGTCTTCGCGCTCTCTCGCAGCCGAGCTCCGAGGACAGGATGCGCGGCGTATGCGCGCGCCTCTTCAAGGGAGCGGATCGCGAAACGTCGCGCGGTGGCGCTGCGGCCAAGCCCAGCGACCTGCGGGAAGACGAACCACATCCAGTGGGAGACCTTCCGGCCCCGGGAGATCTCTCCGAGCGCGACCGAGTAGGTCTGCCCATCGTTTTGAGCGTCGACGAACCGAGCAAGGTCGAACGGGTCAGCATCGGCCACGGAACTGTTCGCTGTCATTCGGGGGCGTCGTCGTGCCAGAGCGTGGCCAGGATGCTGGTCTCCAGTGCGGCGAGTAGCGACGCGGCGTCATCGAACACCTCGATGGCCCCGGCCTGCCGCAAGAGGGCTTCGCCAGTGCCCCCGGACAGGAGGCCGACACCGCGGACGCCCGCCTTGGTGGCAGACCTCATGTCCCAGACGGAGTCGCCGACCATGATCGCGCCTGCCGCCTCCACCCCGCCCTTCTGCAGCGCCACCGAGATGATGTCCGGTTCCGGCTTGGCCTTCTCGACGTCCTCGGACGAGGCGACGGCGTACGTGTTCTCCTCGATATGGAGGATGTCCAAGATCCGGTCGAGCTCGTTCTGCGGGGCTGAGGTCGCCAGCACCACCCGGGTGCCGTGCGCGGCAATCGCCGCGACCAACGCCTCCGACTGATCAAGGACCTGCAACCTCGGAGCAAGCTCTCCGAGCCGTTCATCGTGAAGCTTCTTCGCCGCGTCCTGCACGGCTTCCGGCGCAGTCCCCGCCAGGGTATCCATCAAGACGCTGGAGTCCGCACCGATGACCTGTTGGATCCGCCAGGACGGCACGGTCAGCCCCGTCGATGTGAACGCATGGTCCCACGCCTCGACGTGGAGGAAGTTGGAGTCGACGAGGGTGCCGTCGAGATCGAATAGCACTGCAGTAGGACGAGTCACGACGGGACACCAATCAGAGACAGGAACACGGCAAGGGCTGGCACACGCCACCCTCGGGGATCCGTCCATGAAACGCCCCTTGGCATTTTCCGGCCGGGATGCAACAGGGGTTCTGCGCCGGTGTCCGGCACATCACCAGCGCCGCGAGAATCTGGTCCCAGATAAGAAATGCCTCACGGTGTCGAGCCGCTTGGTCGTTCTTCAGGGAACGCCAGCCGCGAGCTCGCCGTCACCAGGGGACGACGCCCTCGTCATCGAAGAAGCCGCCGCGGGGTCCGTCGTCGGGCAGGGTCGCGAGACGGATCGCTGTCGCTGCACCCTGCTCGGGCGTGCGGTCGCCGGCGAAGCCGTTGAAATCGGTGGCGACGAGGCCCGGGCACGCGGCGTTGATGATGATCGGCGTCTCCGCGAAAGCGCGGGCGTACTGCACGGTGATCCCGTTGAGGAACGTCTTCGACGGCGAGTACGCCGCCATGATCGGGCCCGGCTGTCGCCCGAGCGAGCCCATGCTGCTCGAGGCGTTCACGATGCGCGGCGATGCCGCCTTCTCGAGCAGGGGGAGCAGCGCGTTCGTGACCCGGATGACCCCGTACACGTTCACGTCGACGACGGAGCGGACCGTGTCGAGATCGAGGGTCGTGGGATCCTGCGCCCAGGTGACCGGGTCGAACGGGCCGGAGACGCCCGCGTTGTTCACCAGAACGTCGAGCGTGCCGAAGCGCTCCGCGAGGTCGGCGGCTGCGGCCGCGACGCTCTCGTCGCTGGTCACATCGAGCTCCACGCCCTCGGCGTCGATGCCCTCCGCGCGCAGAGTGGCGACTGCCTCGTCGAGCGACTGCGCGTTCCGGGCGCCCAGGATCACGCGGAGCCCCTTCTCGCCGAGGCCCTTCGCGATGGCATAGCCGATGCCCTTGTTCGCCCCGGTGACCAGGGCGGTCGTCTTCGTGGCTGCGGTGTCGTGAGCTGTCGTGTCGGGGGCTGTCTGTGCGTGGGTGTCGGTCATGTCGTCCATCGTCGGTCGTCCGGGCTGTCGGCGTCCAAGGCCGATCCGGCACCCTGTGATGCCGCACGGGCATCACAGACGTAGACTCGCGGCGTGGACGACCTCGAGACCCGTGAACTGCGCTACTTCGTGGCGGTCGCGGAGCGCCTGCACTTCGGGCGAGCCGCCTCCGATCTCGGGATCGCGCAACCGGCCCTGTCGCGGGCGATCCAGCAGATCGAGCAGCGGGTCGGGGTGCCGCTTCTCGATCGCGATCGACGCGGTGTCCGTCTGACCGCTGCGGGAGAGATACTCCTGCGGGAGGCGCGGACCGCGCTCGACGGGGTGTCGGCAGCCGTGCGGCGGGCACGTCGGGCCGGGGCTCCGGTCCGAAAGGTGGTGCTGGCGACGAAGGCCGGGTCGTCGCACGAGTTCCTGCAGGCGCTGCTCGATGCGAACGCGGCCGACAAGAGCGCCGCGCCGATCGAGGTGATGCTCTGCGAGATCGGCGAGCAGCAGGGGCTTCTGCTCGACGGAAGCGCCGACGCCGCGATCCTGCACCGGCCGTTCGACGACTTCGCCGGGATCGAGGGCGACGACCTCGACACCGAGGCGCAGGTCGCCATCGTGCCGGCGTCGCACCCGCTCGCTTCGCGGCTGTCGCTGACCATGGCCGAGGTGACGCATGTTCCCGGGCTGCCGATGGCGCGGTGGCCGCTGGTCGGCGGCGGCTACGCGGACGGACCAGGCCCCGAGGTGCACTCGCAATCCCAGCTGGCGCAGCTCGTGGCCCTCGGGCAGACGCTGCTCGTGATTCCCCGCTCGAGCCGCGCATGGCAGTGGCCTGAGCACGTCGCCGTCCCCGTGCTCGACGCGCCGCTCGCCACGACGGTGTTCGGCTGGCCGACCGGCCGTCTGACACCGGACGTCGCGCGGCTGCGGGCGACCGCCCTGCGAGTGCACGAGTCGGCGGCTCTGACGGCGTAGGCGCGGCAGCCAGCCGACGCGAAAAGCCTCCGGAGGGCTCCGGAGGCTTTTTCGTTTCTGGCGGCGCTGGGTCAGCGGGCGACGCTGCGACCCACGACACGGGTGTAGATGAACAGGACGATGATGGCGCCGATGATCGAGCCGATGATGCCGGCGGGCTGGAAGAAGCCGTCCATCGGGTCGTGCTGGAAGATCAGGAAGCCGAGGAATCCGCCGACGAACGAGCCGATGATGCCCAGGATGATGGTCTTCAGGATTCCGAGGCTCTGACGGCCGGGGATGACGGCGCGGGCGATGAAGCCGGCGATGAGGCCGACGATGATGAGGCTGATGAGGAGGCCGATCATGAGATTCTCGATTCTCTTGTGCGGGTCGGAATCGACCCGTCTGGCCTTTCGGCGTGGACTCAATCAACCACCCCTCGGGGTGTGCCGACACACCCCTGGGGGTGGAATAGTGAAGTCATGCCAGCCCAGGTAGCAACCCGACCCATCACCGTCGCTCTCATCGACGACTACGACGTGGTGCTCAAGGGCCTGGCCCACTTCTTCGACGACTTCCGGGATCGGGTGATCGTGGCGGAGATCGACGCGAACGCCTCCCTCTCTGACACGATCGACATCGTCCTCTACGACTCGTTCGCCCAGCCGGAGTCCGATCAGGTCGAGATCCGCGCCCTGCTGGCCAACCCGAGGGCGCACCGGGTGGTCGTCTACACCTGGAACTTCCAGCCCGAGCTCATCGAGACGGCACAGCAGCTCGGCGTCCACGGGTACCTGTCGAAGACCATGACGCCCGCCCAGCTCGTGGAGGCCCTCGAGGCCGTCCACGCGGGCGAGACGGTGATCAGCCCGCCCACGAGGCGTGCGCCGAGCGCGCCGGGCCTCGACTGGCCGGGCCGCCTCCAGGGCATCACCGATCGGGAGTCCGAGATCCTGGCCCTGATCACCCAGGGCAAGAGCAATGCCGAGGTGGCGCAGCTCACCTACCTCAGCCCGAACACCGTCAAGTCGTACATCCGCTCGGCCTACCGGAAGATCGGCGCGACGACGCGGACCCAGGCGGTGCTCTACGGGGTGGCGAACGGCTTCGCTCCCGATCACCACCGCATCGACCACTGGCTGGGTGGCCCGTGAGTCGGTACCGCTGAGAGCCGAAGGGCTATTCTGGCGCTGAGTCGGGAGATCGGAGGTCGCCGTGCTCATCGATGCCGGACATCAGACCGACGACATCTCGGAGGCGGAGGACGCGGTCAATCGCGTGTACCGGAAGGCCCAGCTGCGGTCGCCTCAGGCGCCGTTCCTGTTTCGCCAGCGGGTGGTCGGAGACGAGCGGGCCACGATCGCGAAGTTCGTCGTGAACGCGCCCTCCGATTTCACTGTCGACATCGAAGGCGTCCTCGCCGTGGGCATGTGCGCCGGGGGCGACTACCGGGCGACGACGAACGGCAGGCCTGTCGATGTCGCGCGGCCGTTCGTCCTGGAGCCGGGTGTCGCGCGGTCGTCGTCGGAGTACCACCGACTGGCCATGGTGAATCTCGATGCCGCGGCTCTGGCGGCCTACGCCGGGGGAGAGGCCGGGGCGGCTCTCCGGGTCGGATCTCCGAGGCCCTTGACTGCAGACAGCGGCCTTCATTGGAAGCGCCTGGTGGCGCACACTCTCGACGTGTTCGCGAGTCCGGAGCTCCTCGGCAGCGACCTCGTCCGCCGTGCCTCCGTCGATCTGCTCTTCGCATCGGCCATCACCACCTTCGGCATCACCGTCGCTGATGCGGCACCGGGATCGCGGGAGCACTCGACTCGACCGAGCGCCGTCGACCGTGCGATGCGCTACATGGACGACAACACGGCCGCCGCCATCGGGGTGCAGGAGATCGCCGAGCACGCCCGCATGAGCGTTCGGGGCCTTCAGGCCGCGTTCCGGCGCACAGCGGGCATCACGCCGCTGGAGTACCTGCGAGGCGTGCGACTCGCCGAGGCGCACCGGGAACTTCTCGCCTCGGACCCGCGCGACGCGACGGTCACGCAGATCGCGCAGCGCTGGGGCTTCACGAACATCAGCCGGTTCAGCAGCCTTCACACGCGAACGTACGACGAGTCTCCCCGCGAAGCTCTGACTCGCTGAGCCCGTCGGTCGAGACTCGCGCCCGCACAGGGAGTGGACGCGAGACGATGCCGCTGGACACCAGACGCACATCTTCGTCGCCCTTGCCGACTAAGGGGGGGCGTGCGGGCGCGAGGAGGCGTCGCCGATCGCCATGATGAGAGTCCCCCGGCTCTTCGAATCAGGGATCCGGGAAGAGGGGCGAGGGACTCACCAGCCCTCGCCCCTGTCTCGCGCAGTATCCACGCGGCGCAATGGCGGACCCCGACCGATGCGTCCGGCAGACTGATCCCGTGGGGAACAACAGCACGAAGAAGCGACGCGGCAAGGTCGCCGGCAGCAGCCCGTCGGCGAGCATCATCTTCTTGTCGGCGGTGATGCTCTTCGTGAGCCTGATCGGCGTCGCGTCGCAGGGTCCGGCCTACTTCCACGATCGCGACGTGCGCTCCGAGGGGGCCGGCGCCACGGGTGTCGTCACGGAGGTCGTGCACTACACGACGCACTCGCGGCACGGCACCCACGAGCACTACTACCCGGTCATCGCGACGACGATCCGAGGCGTCGACGCGACGACGAGGACGAAGGCGTACAACGTCAGCAACTCGTCGGAGTTCTTCGTCGGCCAACGCCTCGACGTCGTCTACGACACCCGCGACCCATCGAGGGTCGTACCCGACTGGCCGGGCGCCAAGCGCGACATCGTCGTCAGCTTCTGGTTGCTCTCAGGGCTCGGGATCGCCGCCGTCCTGGCGATCGCCGTGACGCTCGTGGTCCGCCGCGTCCGGCGGACCACGAAGCGGTAGCCGCCGGGGTCAGGGGCGCAGCAGGATCTTGCCCGCGCGCCCCGGCTCGAAGTTGGCCGCGCTGGCGGCGCGGGCCTCGTCGAACGAGTAGGTGGCCTCGACGGGCAGGGTGATGGTGGAGTCCTGGATCCTGCGCACCAGTTCGCCGAGGAGCTCGCCGCGCTTGGCGGGGGCCATGCTCGAGCTGACGGTGCTGCCCCAGAAGCCCTTGACGGTGGCCTGCTTGAAGATGACGTCGCCCGACGAGATCTCCATGACGGGCGACTGCATCGCGCCGAAGACGACGAGGGTGCCGTTCACGCTGAGGAGCGAGAGCACCTCGCCGCTGGCTGGGCCGCCGACGGAGTCGACTCCGGCGAGCACGGGAGCGCCGCCGACGATGGCCGCCACCCGGTCGCGCCAGCCGTCCGAGTCGGTGGCGACGACGTTGCCGATGCCCTGCGCCTCGAGCTCGTCGACGCCCGCTGCTCGGCGGACGAGACCCACGACGTTGATGCCGCGCGCCACCGCCAGCTGGGCGACCATGCGCCCGACGGCGCCGTTGGCGGCGTTCTGCACGAGCCAGTCGCCCTCGGCGAGATCGAGCGAGTCGAGCAGGGTGATCGCACTGAAGGGCATCGAGACGAGCTGCGATGCGACCTCGTCGGCGATGCCGTCGGGCACCGGGATGAGCGCTGCTGCCTTGGCCACGAAGAACTCGGCCCAGACGCCGAACGTCCCGCCCGTCGCGACGCGCTGGCCGACCTCGACGCCGGTGACGCCGTCGCCGAGCGCTTCGATGGTGCCGACGGCCTCGGTACCGGCGCGGGCGGGCAGGTCGGGCTTGAAGCCGTAGGTGCCCCGGATGGTCCAGAGGTCGTGGTTGTGGATCGGCGACAGGACCGTGCGCACGAGCACCTCGCCCGGGCCGGGGGTCGGCGTCTCGACATCGTCGACGGTGAGGACTTCGGACGGCTCTCCGAAACGGGTGTGCACGACTGCGCGCATGGTGATCTCGACTCTCTGTTCGGTGTTCGGCCTCGAGTCTGTCACCGCAGGCTGGGGCGCAAGCTGAAGGTGCGGGGCCCCGCGCTAGGGTGGCGCTGACGACGACGTTCCAGGAGGCAGCACCCGTGATCGGTCCCATCCGCCTCGCCCCGAACCAGCCGGCCGCCCGGCCGTACAAGGGCGGCGCCGGGATCCTCGCCCTCCGCGGAACGGGCTCGACCGACGACCACGCCCCGGAGGACTTCGTCGCGTCGGTCACGACGACGCACGGCAGCGACACGGTGGGCCTGACCGTGCTCGACGACGGCCGCACCCTGCGCGACGCGATCGCCGCCGATCCGGTGGCCTACCTCGGCCGGGAGCACGTCGACGCGCACAGCGCCGACACCGGCCTGCTGGTCAAGCTGCTGAGCACGGGCGAGCGGCTCTTCAACCACGTCCACCCCGGCGGCGCGTTCGCGGCGGAGCACCTCGGCTCGCCGCGGGGCAAGACGGAGGCCTGGTTCATCGTCGACGCGGGCCCGACCGGCGAGGCGACCGTGTGGCTCGGGTTCAGGAATCGCGTCGACCCCGCCCAGGTGCGGCGGTGGGTCGACGCACAAGACGGTGCAGCCCTCCTGAGCCAGCTGCACGAGATCACCGTCCGGCCCGGCGATTGGCTCTACGTGCCCGCCGGGATGCCGCACTCGATCGGCCCCGGGGTCACCCTCGTCGAGCTTCAGGAGCCGAGCGACCTGTCGATCATCCTCGAGTACGCCCCGTACCCGCTGCTCGATCCGGCGGACGCCTTCCTCGGCCTCGACGTCGACACGGCGCTGCAGGCCGTCGACCTCGAGCCGCTGCCGGCCGACCGGCTCGGCGACGTGCACGGCCGGCCCGACGACGGCGCACGGTCGCGCCTCTTCCCGCCGGCGGCCGACGCCTACTTCCGTGCCGAGATCATCGCGCCGACGGAGCCCGTCGCGGTCGATCCGGGCTTCGCGGTGCTGGTCGTGCTCGACGGAGACGGCCGACTCGACTTCGGCGACGCCGACACGATGCCGCTGACCCGCGGCGACGTGCTGCTCGTGCCGCACTCCGCCCGGGTCACGACGATCGACGGGGGCGTGCGGGTCGTGCGCTGCTCGCCGGCGGCAGCCTAGGGGCAGCGGGCGCAGGAACGGGCGGCCCGCCGACGGGCCGCGAGTTCCTGCGCCCTCAGGCCCCGGCGCTCACCCCTCGAACGGCCACACCGCGCGCACCTCGACCCGCCCGAACCGCGCCATCGGGTGCCGGGCCGCCACGTCGAGGGCCTCTGCGAGCGAGCCGCACTCGAGCAGGTCGAAGCCGGCGATCGTCTCGCGGGTCTCGGCGAAGGGTCCGTCGGTGATGAGTGTCTCGTCGCCGCGGACCCGGACGGTCTTCGCGTCGGCCGGCGGGCGGAGCCGGTTGCCGGTGATGGTGCGGCCGTTCGCGTCGTTATCGGCGACCCAGTCGCCGATGGTGTCCTGGGCCGGGTCGTACGTCTCGGCCTCGGGGTCGTCGCAGATCAGGAGGAGGTACTGCATGGGTGAGTCCTTTCGGTGGGGATGGCTGGGGAGTCAGTGCAGGAGCTGCCGCACCTCGACCGGGCTGTAGCGGGCCTCGGCCAGGCGGGCGGCGATGGCCGTCGCACGATCCAGGTCGGCGACGTCGAGCTCGTTCGTGTCGATGAACTCGCCCGACGCCATCAGGTCCCCGATCAGCGCGCCGTGGGCGGCTGTGTATGCCGCCTCGCGCTCGGGCGGGAGCCCGGCCACGAGTTCGGCGTGATCGTTGTGGATGAGGAGGAGGAACTTCATCGGGACTCCTGATTCTGTGCGGGATCCACGGGTTTACGACCTGTGGATAACCCTGTGGGGGAATGTGTGGAACTCGCCGCAGCGCCTGTGGAAAGGCCTGTGGAAGGGCCTGTGGACAACTCGGTGGACAACTCGTCGGCGAGGCGACGGAGCGTCTCGCGCTCGCGGTCATTCCTCGTCAGCTCGGCGGCGATCCCATAGGAGGCGACCGCGGTGGTATGGACCTCGGCGATGGCGGCCTGGAGGGCGATCGTGCCGCGGCCACGGCGGAGGGCATCCGAGCGGGCGAGCGCGGTGGCCCCCTCGGTGATGAGTCGGTGATCCCAGAGTGCGCGGTCCTGATCGTCGAGCAGGATCGCGTCACCTCCCGCCGACACTCGGGCCGCGAACCGCGACGTCTGGAACGCCATCAGAGCGACCAGGCCGTGGACCTCCGGCTCGCGCGTGAACCGCACCAGCGCACCGACCACCCGGGCCGACTCGGCGCGCCACACGTCGACCACCGCTGCCCTCGCGTCCTCGCCCATGTCGGCCTCCCGTCGTCGAGCGGCGGTGCTCACACCGAACCGTCTCACGAAGGCGTCGAACGACATGGTCGCAGATCGACACCGTCGGCGAAATGGTGCGTCACGCGCCCGCCTAGGCTTGACGAGTGACCGACACGACTGCCGAAGACCGCGCCGAGAGCCTCAAAGAGCGCATCTACGTCACCTTCACGAGCCTCGCCGTCGTCGTGGCGCTCCAGTCGCACGCCGACGAGACCTCGCCGGGCACCGCGGCGACGACCCTCCTGATCGCCGTCGTCGGCACGCTGCTCGCCGTGTTCGTCGCCGACCTCATCAGCCACATCACCGTGCACGCGCTCATGCCGACGGCCTCAGAGCTCCGTCACATGGTGTCGGTCAGCATCGGTTCCATCGGCGTCGTCGTCCTGCCGCTGATCTTCCTCGGGCTGGCGGCGCTCGGCGTCCTGAGCACGCCGACCGCGCTGACGGCGGCCATGGTCGTGCTCATCGCGACCCTGGCCCTGGTCGGGTTCCTGGCCGTGCGGCGCGTGCGCCTGCCCGCGTGGCAGAAGCTGATCGTGCTGCTCGCGGAGGTCGTGCTCGGTGTCGTCGTGGTCGGGCTGGAGCTGCTGGCGCACGGCTAGCGGCGCCGCTCGACCTCCGCCACGATCCCGCGCAGCACGGTCCGCATGTACGGCGCCCAGAAGAACCGCACGATGCCGCGCAGCATGAGGCCCGCGCCGGGCTTCGCGAAGAACGTGTACGTCCAGTCGATGCGCGTGCCGCCGCCGTCGGGCGTGTAGAACCACTCGGCCCGAGCGCCCGACACGAGGTGCCCGAACAGCTTCTGGAACTCGCTCAGCTCGTACACGAACGCGCTCGGCCGGTCGACGCGCACGGTCGTCTCGACGACGCTGCCGCCGTCCGACAGCATCAGCTGCCGCGTCTGCCCGACGCCGTCCCACGGCCCGGTCTGATCGCGGACCTCGACCACCGCGGGCAGAGGCCCCGACTTCGGGTAGAAGCCGACGGGGGTCAGTGGCGTCGCGACTCCCCAGGTGTGCTCGAGGGGCGCGGCGGCCGTGGCATGTGCGCTCGCGGTGGCGGATGTGGACATGCAGGGGGTTCGGAGCCGATGCACAGACCGGCAGGCGAGCCGTTCCGGGCGACGGTCAGCCGATGCGTGCAGACTCGATGCATGAGCGCGACCCTCGTCCGACCGAAGCGCGGCACCGTCATCGCCGGTGTGTGCGCCGCCATCGCCGACCGGTTCCGGTGGAGTCGCTTCCTGGTCCGGCTTCTCTTCGTCGTCTCGATCATCCTGCCGGGGCCGCAGTTCCTGCTCTACATCGTCCTGTGGATCCTGATCCCGAAGGCCAAGTGATCGGTGCGAGGTCGTGTCGCCGTCGCGCTGAGCGTGGCGATCGTTCTGGGCGCGACCGGGTCCACCCAGTTCCTGCCCCCTTCTCCCTCCGCGCCGCCCTCGAGAGCCGCGGGCGCAGGAACTGATCCCTCCGCCGCCGGCCCCACCGTCCCGGGCCTCGACGTCAGCGCCTACCAGCACGGCGTCGACTTCGAGGAGGCCTACGCCAAGGGGGCCCGCTTCGCCTACATCAAGGCCACCGAGGGCGTGCACTACACCAGCGCCCGGTTCGCGACGCAGTACACGAAGGCGAAGAAGGCGGGCGTGATCCGCGGGGCGTTCCACTTCGCGAAGCCGAACGTGTCGACCGCGGTCGCGCAGGCGGAGTACTTCGTCGCCGCGCTCGACGGCCTCGGCGGCGGTCGCGTCGACGGCGACACCACCCTGCCGCCGCTGCTCGACCTCGAGTACAACCCGTACGCGGCGGCCGACGGCACGGACTCCTGCTGGGGGCTGAGCCCGAAGCAGATGGTGCTGTGGGTGCGGCAGTTCACCGACACGGTGACGGGGCTGACGGGCCGTGTGCCGCTCCTCTACACGACGACCGACTGGTGGAAGCGCTGCACGGCCGACAGCGGGGTCTTCGACGGCACGCAGCTCTTCCTCGCCCGGTACGTCTCCGACGTCGCGGGCGGCGCCGGCGACCTGCCCGCGAGCTGGCCGTCGTGGACCATCTGGCAGTACACCAGCACCGGCAGCCGGTACGCCGGGATCACGACCGGCAAGAAGGACGACACCCCCGCCTCGGACGAGGACCTCTTCGCGGGCACCCTCGACGAGCTCCGCGCGCTCGCCCGCCTGCAGTTCGACACCACTTCGGGGCTGGTGCCCGGGCCGGGTCCGCTCACCCACGGGTGAAACGACTCTTTCACCCCCGGCACGGGGGTGTTGTGCTCGCCTCGCCCGCGGGTGATAGTCGAGGAGTCGTATTCCACTCAGATCGGACCCCGTCGTGCTGTCTCTGCTCCACTCTCTCGCTCTCCCCTTCTTCCGGGGGCGTTTCGCGGGTGTGGGGGGCCGGCTCACGCTGCCGCGCCCGGACGACGCCCCGTGGGCGCACGCGCCCGGCGTCGACCCCGACCGCATCCTGATCTTCGGCAACGGTGCAGCCGTCGGCTGGGGAGTCCGCAGCCACGACCTCGCTCTTCCGGGTCAGCTCGCGCGCCAGGTCTCGAACCTCACCGGCCGCGGCAGCGACGTCGACCTCGTCGCCGATCCGACGATGATCACGGCGACCGCCACCCGTGCGGTGCCCGTGGCGCGCCTCGTGTCGTACGACGCGATGGTCGTCGCCCTCGGCCTGAGCGATGCGCTCCGCATGACCTCGCCGGCCCGGTACGAGAGGGACCTCCGCGGACTCCTCTCTCTCCTGATCGCGCACCGCCACGAGGGAGCCGAGATCGCCCTGGTCGCGATCCACCGCCCCTCGTCGCTCGGCCTGTTCTCGCTCAAGAAGGGCAGCGCTCTCGACCGCCACGCCGATCGTCTCAACGCGATCGGCGCGTCCGTCTGCGAGAGCCTCCCCGGCGTCCGCTTCGTCACGATGTCCGATCACGCCGGCGACGCGACCGGAGACGCCCTTCGCAGCACCAGCGCCACCGACCTCTTCCGCGGCATGGCCTCGACCCTCGCGGCCCACCTCGTCGAGCCGCTCGACGCGCAGTTCCAGACGGGTCGCGAGGCCTGTCCCCTTCGCACGTCGCCGCAGAGCGACGAGGACCGCCTGCGCGCCATCCACCGCCTCGGGATCCTCGACTCGCCGGCCGAGAAGCGCTTCGACGACATCGTCGAGCGCGCCCGCATCCTCCTGGCCGCCTCGGGCGCCGCATTCTCGGTGGTCGACGACGACCGGGTGTGGAACAAGTCGATCTCGGGCGACGGCGTCGTCGAGTTCCCGCTCCGCGGTGCCATGTGCGCCGAGACCATCCGAGGGACCGGCCCGTTCATCGTGCCCGACGTCTGGTCGGACGACCGCTTCGTCACGCACCCGTCCGTGCGCTTCTACGCCGGCTACCCGATCGAGGGCCCTGGCGGGCTCCGCATCGGCGCTCTCTGCGTCACCGATCCCCAGCCTCGCCTCGCCGACAGCGTCGACCTGGTGCTCCTCCGCGAGCTGGCCCTGGCAGTGCAGCGGGAGCTGGCGCAGAGCGTGGTCCCCCTCCACGCCTAGCCGCTCGCCTCCCCAGACGCATCGAGCCCGGCCGCGACGTAGTCGCGATGCATCTCGGCCTGCTGCAGCGCCGACCACAGCGTGAACCCGTCGAGGCTCGCGAAGCCGCCGGTCCAGGTGAGACGCGATGCGAGCTCCCAGGTGCTGAGGCCCGGCGACGCGGCCTCGAGCCCGGCGACCTCGCGCGTACGGCGGAGGTGGTGCTCGGCGCAGGCCCGGGCACGCGGGCCCAGGCCCGTGAAGCGGTAGCCGTGGCCGGGGAGGGCCTCGAGTTCCTGCGCCGCCTGCTCATCGAGCGACTCCACCCGGTCGATGCTCGCGAGGAAGTCGGCGAGCGGGTTCGTGCTCGAGGGCCCGCCGAGCCCCAGGCCCGAGACGGTGATCGGCAGCACGTGGTCGCCGGTGAGCACGAGGCGGCGGTCGGGCTCGTAGAGGCAGAGGTGTCCGGGAGTGTGCCCCGGCGTGTGGACCACCCGCAGGTCGAACCCGGCGATCTCGAGGCGGTCTCCGTCGGCGAGCAGCCGGTCGACCTCCGGAGCGACGACTGCGGGCGCGGCTTCGGCCACCGCTTCGAGCGCAGGAACTCGCGCCTCCGGCACGCCCCACCCCGCCGCCCGCGACCGCGCGTCCGCCGGGGTCGGCCTCCCGTCGGCGAGCCTGCGCACCGCGGCCGCCTCGGCCCCGTGCAGCTGCACCGCCGCTCCCGTCTCGGCTCGGAGGCGCTCGGCCATGCCGAGGTGGTCGGCGTGCAGGTGCGTCGCGGTCACCGTGGCCACGTCGGCGGGAACGGCGCCGATCCGCGTCAGCGCGTCGACGAAGCGGACCCAGTTGTCGTCGGTGCCGGTACCCGGGTCGATCACGTGGAGTCCGCGCTGCGCATCGCGGACGATGTAGAGGAGGGAGGCGGGGAGGCGCTCGCCGGGCATCGGCTGGCCGAGGGCCCAGACGTCGTCGCGGACGGCCTCCAGCTCGGGGGCGCCGCCGCGCTCGAAGGCGTCGAACTGCGCGGTACTGGTGGGCTGCACGTCGCCAGAGTACGAGCACGCGGACGACAGGTGTCAGGAGCCTCGCCTAAACTCGGCGGAATGGACTTGTTCACGCCCGCCGCCTTCGGCGATCTTCAGCTCGCAAACCGCGTCGTCATGGCTCCGCTCACGCGTCTCCGCTCCAGCGAGAGCGGCGTTCCCGGCCCCCTGGTCGTCGAGTACTACGCGCAGCGCGCCGGCTTCGGCCTCATCGTGAGCGAGGGCGTCTGGCCCGTGCAGGAGGGCAAGGCCTACCCGGGCCAGCCCGGCATCGAGACCGACGAGCAGGTCGAGGCCTGGCAGCTCGTCACCGCCGCCGTCCACGCGCGGGGCGGGCAGATCGTGCTCCAGCTGATGCACGGCGGTCGCGTCTCGCACACCGAGATCACCGGCACGGACCGCATCGTCGGCCCGAGCGCCGTCGCCATCGACGGCGAGGCGCACACACCCGTCGGCAAGAAGGCGTTCCCGGTTCCGCACGCGCTCTCGACCGACGAGCTGTCGGAGGTCCGCGACCAGCTCGTGCTGGCCGCCCGCAACGCCATCCGCGCCGGCTTCGACGGCGTCGAGGTGCACTCGGCCAACGGCTACCTGCTGCACGAGTTCCTGTCGCCGGTGTCGAACGCGCGCGACGACCAGTACGGCGGCAGCCCCGAGAACCGCGCCCGGTTCGTCATCGAGGTGACGAAGGCGATCCGCGAGGCGATCGGCGCGGGCCGCACCGGCATCCGCATCTCGCCGGCGCACAACATCCAGGGCATCGCGGAGGTCGACGAGGCCGACGTGCACGCCACCTACGGCGTCCTCATGGACGCCCTCGAGCCGCTCGGCCTCGCCTACGTGTCGATCCTGCGCGCCGACCTCGACAGCGAGCTCGTCCGCGACCTGCACGAGCGCTTCGGCGGTGCGTACATCGTGAACTCCGGCTTCTCCGAGATCACGACGCGCGACGAGGCGATCCACCTCGTCGAGGCGACGCACGCCGACGCAGTCGCGATCGGCCGGCTCGCGATCGCCAACCCCGACCTCGTCGAGCGCTGGGAGTCCGAGGCCGAGGTCAACGAGCCCAACCCCGCGACGTTCTACGGCGCGGGCGCCGAGGGCTACACCGACTACCCCGTGCTGGAGTCGTCGCGCGCGTAGTGCGATAGGACGCAGGAAGGTCAGGCGGCCCCGTCGAACCCCGCCGCCAGGGCTGCGCCCGCGCGCTCGAGCGCGGCCTCGCCGTGCGCGATCGCGGCCTCGACGGATCCCTCGAGCTCGGCGAGGGCCACCGCGGCGACGAACTCGTCCGTCCGCGCGTCGATCGATCCGGCGACCAGGGCTACGGGCACCCCTCGCGCGTGCGCGAGCCCGGCCACGTGCGAGGGCAGCTTTCCCTGTGCCGACTGGGCGTCGTACCTGCCCTCGCCCGTGATGATCAGGTCGGCGCCGTCGAGGGCGGCCTCGAGGCCGACGGCGTCGGCCACGACGCCCGCGCCCGGCTCGAGCGTCGCCCCCCACGCGAGCAGGCCGAACGACGTGCCGCCCGCCGCGCCCGCACCGGCCGCCTCCGCCGACGCCGGGAGCAGCCCCGCGTAGTGGGCGAGCCCCGCGTCCATCGCCTCGACGTCGTCGGCCGTCGCTCCCTTCTGCGGTCCGAACACCGCTGCAGCGCCGTCCGGCCCGAGCAGCGGGTTCGCGACGTCCGACACCACGATCGCACCCCGCGTCGGCACCGCCAGCATCGCGGTCAGATCGACGGACGCGAGGTCGGCGAGCCCTCGCGCGCCCGGTCGGATCGGGTTCCCGTGGGCGTCGTCGAGCCGGGCGCCGAGCGCCTGCAGGGCTCCGGCACCGCCGTCGGTCGAGCAGCTGGAGCCCACGGCGAGCAGGAGGCGGCTTGCGCCGGCGGCCAGCGCGTCGGCGATGGCCTCGCCGAAGCCGCGTCCCGTGGCGTCGAGGGGGAGGAGGCCGCCCTCGCTGAGCAGGGTGATGCCGCTCGTCGTCGCCAGCTCGACGACGGCCGTCCCGTCGGGGAGCATCAGCCACGATGCGTCGACGGGGGCTCCGTCGGGACCGGTCACGGTCACTCGGTGCCGGATGCTCCCGGCGACGGACGACTCGAATGCGGCGAGCGTTCCCTCGCCGCCGTCCGCGAGCGGGAGCAGCACGAGCTCGTCATCGCGGCGGCTCCGCCAGCCGCGCGCGATCGCCTCGGCGACCTCTCGCGCCGTCGCGCTGCCCTTGAACGAGTCCGGAGCCACGACGATCTTCATGGTTCGACACTGCCCTATCCGAAGGCTCCACGGTCTCGTGTTCAGCACGGACATCCGTTTGCGCCCGTTCGGACACTCGACCAGGCAGAAACGGCGGCGTACAGGTTCGTCCGCGGTTAACATGAAAAGCGCGCAGCCGAGCCTGCGGGCGGGGGCTGCTGCAAGAGAAAGACGACGGCGATCACCGTGCCGAAAGACTCCACCCCCTCTCCAGAGACGCCGGCCGAGCGCGAGCTCCTCACGTCGCCGCCGCCCCTCGAGAAGCCTCGCCAGGAGCGCGCCCAGGCCACGCAGGCGGCCATCGTCCTGGCCGCGGCGACGATCTTCGCCGAGCGCGGGTACGCCCGCACGACTCTCGACGTCGTCGCGGTCGAGGCCGGCGTGACGAAGGGGGCCCTGTACTTCCACTTCGCGTCGAAGCGCGACCTGGCCAACGCCGTCATCGCCGAAGAGCTCCGGATGACGACAGAGAGCGCCAGGGAGATCCTCGACGCAGGAGCTCCGCCCGTCGAGACGCTCATCCGCCTCAACCGCAACCTGGTGCAGCAGATCGTGAGCGATGTGGTCGTCGCGGCCGGGGTCAAGCTCACGACCGAGGAGCTCGTGGCGCAGCTCGAGATCCAGGCGCCGTACGCGACCTGGACCGACCTCTACGTCCACCTCTTCCAGCGCGCGATCGACGACGGCGAGCTGAGGGCCGACCTCGACGCCCTCAAGCTGGCGCGCTTCGTCGTCGGCGCCTTCACCGGCGTGCAGCTCGTCTCGAACTCGCTGAACGGGCGAGTCGACCTGTTCGACCGCGTGCGCGAGATGTGGGAGCTCCTGCTACCGGGCATCTCGTCGCCGGACTGCCTCGAGGAGTGCGCAGCGCTGCCCGCACTCATCCGGCACTGACCCCATCTGACCCCGAGCCCATCCGGCGAGCCCCCCGAACGGGTGTCCTCCATTCGGCGGTCTGGAAAAGTACCAGACGGTATGGTTTGATCGTTGAATCGGCACGGAGGGGCCGGCTGGTGTCGGCTCGCGAGGTCGATACCGTGGGGATCAGGCTGCACCGGCTGCGAAGTCGGTGCAGGCCTGGCTCGCGGCGGCGAACTCGCTCTCTCCCCACTGCGGGTCGGCGCGTCGTCCTCTAGGGTCGTCGCATGGACTTCACGGCCCGCCCCACTCTGACCGGCGACCTGGTCACCCTCGCGCCGCTGTCGCCGGAGCACGCCGCGGATCTGGCCGAAGCGGTGGCCGCGGGCGAGCTCTGGACGACCTGGTACGCCACGCACATCGCCGCTCCCGAGACCATGGCAGACGACATCGACGCTCGGCTGGCCCTCCACGCCGCCGGACAGTCGGTGCCGTGGGCGATCGTCGACAACCGCACCGGCCATGCTGTCGGCATCACGACGGTGCTGAACCTCGAGCCGGCCAATCGCCGCCTCGAGATCGGCTCCACCTGGATCGGGCGCGAGTTCCAGCGCACCGGGATCAACACGGAGGCGAAGCTGCTGCTGCTGCGGCACGCGTTCGAATCGCTCGGCTGCATCGCCGTTGAATTTCGGGTGCACTGGCACAACCAGCAGTCGCGGGCCGCGGTCGCCCGCCTCGGCGCCAAGCAGGACGGCGTCCTCCGCAACCACAAGGTCTGGCCCGACGGCACGATCCGCGACACGGTCGTCTTCTCGATCATCGACGGCGAGTGGCCCACCGTCCGGCAGTCGCTGATCCAGCGCTTGGCCGCCGCCCGCTCGCCCCGCTGACTCTCCGCCCGAGGTCGCCGCCGGCCAGCCGAGGCGGCCGGAACCGGACGCTGAAATGCGGTTCAGAGGTAGGTGCGGAGCAGGCGCCAGCGCGCGGCATAGCGATCCAGGGCCACGTCGAACACGAGGCTCTCGCCGGTCTCGGCCGTGGCCTGGAATCGCCACGACTCGCGGGGCTCGGGCGGGTGCGTGATCGCGGGGTCGAATGCGGCCTCGTTCTGCCAGCCGGCCTCGCCGTGCCAGCCGGGCTGCGTCGGGGCCAGCCGAGTGGGGGTGTCGCTCACGCGGAATCGGCGCGCTCGCCACACGATCCGCTCGGGAAGGCCGGTGTCAGAGACCCACACCGTCACCGGTTCGTCGACCCGCGTCATGACGTCCACCCTGCTCCTCTCGTCGAGAAAATCGAACGTATGTTCGATAGGAGGAGAGCGTACGTCGAATTGGTGCGACGCGCCAAACGGGTTTCGAGACGGCGTCAGGAGGCCCGCGTGATCCGGTCGCCGGTCGAGATCTGCCAGAGGGCGACCCCGTGCAGGCCGATCGACTTCGCGTAGTTGGCCCGTGTCGTGAGCGACCGTCCGTCCGACCACCACAGCACGGTCCCGTCGGCGAGCTTGGCGGTCCACTCGCCCTGCGCCGCCACCCAGCTGGCGCGGGTGCCGGCCTTTGATCGCGCCTGCGCCGGCGTGACGACTCCGCCCGATCCGCTCGTCTTCCAGGTGTAGCCGTAGCCGGCGACGCCGAGGTCGACCTTCTTCGCCGGCACCAGGCTCGTGAGCGCGGCGACCGCCTCCTTCATCCAGGGGAGCCCGCCGACGGGGCCGGCCTCGCTGAAACCCGAGCCGTGCTCGTCGTAGGCCATCAGCACGAAGCGGTCGACGTCGGCCGTGAGCGACGGCAGGTCGTAACCCGCCGCTGCATAGGCGTCCGGCGACGTGGACGCCATGAGCGCCATCGAGATGGTCGCCTTCGCCGGCAGGGCGGCGCGCAGCTCGGACACGAACGACACCAGGTCGTCCGAGTTCGCCGCCGACAGGTACTCGAGGTCGAGCTGGACGCCGTCGTAGCCGCCGTGCTCGACCTCGCCTGCGAGGCCCGAGATGACGAACTCGCGGTTCGCCTCGCTCGACAGCATCTTCGTCGCGATCTCGGCGCTGAAGTCGCCCTTGGCCTGGTCGATGTTGTTCATCAGCAGCTCGGCCTTCTTGCCGTCGGCGTGCGCCTTCTTCAGGATCGCCAGCGCCTCCTCGGACGACGCGGCGACCCCGCCCCCCTCCGCGGTGAGGCTGACGCCCGAGATGCCCACGGTGTCGATCGCGGCCGTGTCGCGCGCGAGCGCCTTCAACGTCGCCGCGCTCGCCGTGCCGTAGCCCTCGACGGCCAGGCCGGCCGGGATGCTGGCGGCGTGCGAGTCGGCCGAGCTGCTCGAGCAGCCCGCCGTTAGGAGCAGGGCCACTGCCGCCACCCCGGCGAGCACGACCCTGGAACGCGAGCGATGGTTCATGCGACGAGGGTACTGGCACTACCTCGCGAGCCGCCCCCAGAGCGTCCAGAGCCTCCGAGCCGCCTGCCACTACCCCCAGTTCGGGTGACCGAGGGGGGCGAGAGGGGGCGCAGGAACTCGGGGCGGCCGCCCCCGATTCGGGGTCAGACGCCGTGGATCGACGGACGCCGCCCGCAGTTCCTGCGCTTCGGCTATCCACAGGGCCAGGGGTACACAGCGCGTTTCAGTCGGCAGAAAGGAGGACACGACGGGGGACCGTGTCCGCACTGCGGGAGACCGCGCCTACCGCGCCGGCCGGTAGCGCTTGCAGTCGCACAGGCTGCAGTCGGAGCCTCGCCGATAGTGCTCGTGGGCTTCTCCGACGTGCCCGCACAGGCAGACGGGCGGGTGGCTCGAGTCGGCGGTCGGCATTGATCCTGATTTCGATGATGAGGGCGGGCGGGGCACGGTGATCTCCTCGCTCGTCGAGTGTGCCGGAAAACCGCGTTCGACACCACGGGCGGCCGAGATGTGCCCGGGGTACAGCTGTGTCCTCCATGGGGACCACCGGTGTCCTCCCTGTTGCCCACGAACCGGGTGACAAACGGGGGACCGAAACGGCCCGCAGATGGCGAGAACCCTGTGAAGGACCCCCCGTACGCGGGGGTTCTCGCTTCGATCCGGACGAGGCTAGTTTGGCAACACCCGAAGACGAACGGAGCCTCCCGAAAGGCTTCGCCCGTCACAGGGGCGGTCGACCCGAAAGGCCGCCCCGACATCTGCCGGTCGAATCACCCAGACTCCTCACCGGCGGATGAGTCACCCCCCTGATCCGCCTACCCGAATGGCAGTTCCCCATGATCGTCCGCACGCCCCTGCGCCCCGCAAACCCGACCATCTCGATCATCGTTCCGACTCGCAACGAGGCGAAGAACCTCGAGGTGATCCTCCCCCAGCTCCCCGACGTGCACGAGGTCATCCTGGTCGACGGCAACTCGGTCGACGGCACCGTGGAGGCGGCCCGGCGCGTGCTGCCCGGCATCAAGATCGTCCAGCAGACCCGCACGGGCAAGGGCAACGCCCTGGCCTGCGGCTTCGAGGCGGCCACCGGCGACATCATCGTCATGTTCGACGCCGACGGCTCCGCCGACCCGGCCGAGATCCCCGCGTTCGTCGAGACCCTGGTCAGGGGCGCCGACGTCGCCAAGGGCTCGCGCTTCCGCAGGGGCGGCGGCTCGGAAGACCTGACGCTCTTCCGCTCCGGCGGAAACCTCGGCCTCAACCTGATCTGCAACATCCTGCTCGGAACCAAGTACTCCGACCTCTGCTACGGCTACAACGCGTTCTGGCGCGACGTGCTCCCCGCGATCGACCTGCTCGACTCGTCGCTGCCGGCGCCCGTGGGCGGCGGCATGCTGTGGGGCGACGGCTTCGAGATCGAGACCATCCTGACCTGCCGCTTCGCCCAGGCGGAGCTCCGCGTCGTCGAGGTGCCCTCGTTCGAGAAGAACCGCATCCACGGCGAGTCGAACCTCAACGCCATCAGCGACGGCATCCGCGTGCTCAAGACCATCTTCGACGAGAAGCGCCGCGACAACTCCGCCTACGCCGCCGCGACCGCGTCGGCCTCCGCCCCCGAGCGCGAGCTCATCGGCGCCGTCACCGCTCCGATCCGCATCCAGTCCGACCGCGAACTCGCGTGAGCGCCCCCCTCACCGTCACCGTCGTCGTCTGCGCCTACACTCAGCGCCGCTGGCACGATCTCCAGGACTCCGTCGAGTCGGCCCGCCTGCAGAGCGGCACGACCGAGGTCGTCGTCGTCATCGACCACGAGCCCGAGCTGCTCCGCATGGCGCAGGACCGCTGGCCGACCCTGACCGTCCTCGAGAACACCGAGGCCCGGGGTCTCTCGGGCGCTCGCAACACCGGCGTCCGTGCCGCGACCGGCGAGGTCGTCGCGTTCCTCGACGACGATGCCATCGCCGACGCCGACTGGCTCACCTGGCTGATGGACGCCTTCGACGACGTTCACGTCGTCGGCGTCGGCGGCCACGCGCAGCCCGTGTGGCCCGACGAGCGCGGTCCGAGGCTCTACCCGGACGAGCTTCTCTGGATCGTCGGCTGCAGCTACACCGGCCTCCCCACCGAGACGGCCGACGTCCGCAACGTGATCGGCTGCTCCATGGCGTTCCGCCGTGCGGCGATCCTCACCGCCGGCGGCTTCTCGTCGGCCGTCGGCCGGGTCGGCAACGTCCCGCTCGGCGGCGAGGAGACCGAGCTGTGCATCAGGATCCGCCAGGCGGATCCTGCTGCCCGGGTCGTCTACGAACCCATGTCGCTCGTGCACCACCGCGTGTCGGCCGACCGGGGCACCTGGCGCTATCTGCGTCGCCGCTCGTTCTACGAGGGAGTCTCGAAGGCCGTGCTCAGCCGGTCGCTCGGACGGACCGATTCCCTCTCGAGCGAGTCGGCGTACCTGACGCGCGTGCTGCCCAAGGCGTTCTTCCGAGAGCTCGGCGAGTTCCGCGACGGGGGCATCCGGCGCGCCGCGGCCATCGCGCTGACCGTCTCGGCGACGATCGCCGGCTACGCCGTCGGCGTGGTCTCGGGTGCCACGGCAGCGGACTCCCCCTCCCTCTCGAAGCAGATCCGGCGGCACGCGGTCGTCGCACGATGATCGCGCTGCGCTTGGAGCGCCCGATGGACAGCCCGATCGCCCCCGACTGGTCGGGGGCGATCTGGATCGGCGCAGTCGACGTGGCCTCTCTCGAGGGCGTGCACGGCGACACCGTCGTGCTCGGCGACAGCACCGGCTACAGGCGGGCGCGGCTCCTGATTCGCCGCGGACGCGCCGTGCTGGGCTTCGTCGAGCTCCCCGTGGTCGACCTCCCGCAGATCGGCGGAAGCGTCTCGTTCGACGACCTCGTGTCGAAGATCGCGAAGCTCGGCCCCGTCGCGGGCTCGATCGATCCGATCCACCTCCCGACGGTCACCGTCATCGTCTGCACGCGCGACCGCGCCGACCAGCTCCGCGGCGCGCTCACCTCGGTTCTGGCGCTCGACTACCCGGCCTTCGACGTCATCGTGGTCGACAACGCTCCGGCGACCGACGCCACGCGCGTGCTCGTCGAGACCGAGTTCGCCGACCCGCGCGTCCGCCTCATCCGCGAGCCCGTCGCCGGCCTCTCGCGAGCCCGCAACACCGGTCTCATCGCCTCGACAGGCGAGTTCGTCGCCTTCACAGACGACGACGTCGTGGTCGACAGCCACTGGCTGCGCGCCCTCGTCGCCGGCTTCGCCCGCGGCGCCGACGTCGACTGCGTCACCGGCCTCGTGCCGAGCGGCGAGCTGCGCACCCCCGTGCAGCGCTTCTTCGACGACCGCGTGAGCTGGTCGGGCAACCTGGTGCCTCGCGAGTTCCGGCTCTCGGCGCCTCCGGCCGACCTGCCCATGTTCCCGTTCTCGGTCGGCGAGTTCGGCACCGGCGCCAACTTCGCGCTGCGCCGCACCCGCGCCATCGAGCTCGGCGGCTTCGACACCGCGTTCG
The DNA here is from genome assembly GCF_059420045.1 of Frondihabitans sp. GW821-FHT04F02. Lineage (NCBI taxonomy): Bacteria > Bacillati > Actinomycetota > Actinomycetes > Micrococcales > Microbacteriaceae > Frondihabitans > Frondihabitans sp. GW821-FHT04F02. The sequence goes on from NZ_JBWKSZ010000004.1 coordinate 255,911, forward strand.
GAGTCGGCACCCGCACCGGCGGCGGCGAGGACCTCGACATCTTCACCCGCGTCCTGTTCGCAGGATCGGCCCTCGTGGTCGAGCCCTCGGCCCTCGTCTGGCACCGCCACCGCGCCGACCTCGGCGCGCTCCGGTCTCAGGCGGTGGGCTACGGCACCGGGCTCGGCGCCTGGCTGACCAAGGTCGCGCTCGACCCGACCATGATGAAGGTCGCCGTCCGCCGCGCCCCGTCGGCCCTGCGCCGCCTCGCGGCCAAGGGCGGCGGAACCCTCGAGAGCGGCGAGCCGGTCTCGGACGAGTCGGCTCGACTCGGCGTCACCGCGGCTCCGGCCGAGGGCGGCACCGACTGGGCCAAGGCCGTGTCGAAGGTCGGCTGGACCGAGCTGGTGTCGGTCGCCAAGGGGCCGGGCCGCTACCTGCGGCAGCGCTGGAACGGCACGGGACTGATTGATCCTCAGATCCGGACGGCGGCACTCGCGCGTCGATGACCGCCCCTGCCCGACAGCCGCGACTGTCGCCACGAATCTCCTCGAGATTGCGGGGCGGGGCGGGCGGGGAGCGGCGGTCCCTGGCTCGCCGGCGGCGCCGGGCGGAGGATGGACGCATGGACATGGACCGCGCCCAGCTCGCCGACTTCCTGCGGCGCCGCCGCGAGGCGCTGACCCCGGCCGACGTCGGACTCGCCGCCGGCAGCCGCCGTCGCACCCCGGGCCTGCGCCGCGAGGAGGTCGCCCTGCTCGCCGGCATGAGCGTCGACTACGTCGGCCGTCTCGAGCAGCAGCGCGCCACGCAGCCGTCCGAGCAGATGCTCGGCGCCATCACGCGGGCCCTGCGCCTGACGCTCGACGAGCGAGACCACCTCTTCCGCCTCGCCGGCCACAACCCGCCGCAGCGGCTCGGGTCGGGCGACCACGTGAACGCGACGATCCTGCGGATCCTCGACCGCCTGCACGACACCCCGGCGCAGGTCGTCGACGACCTCGGGCGCACGCTCGTGCAGAACCCCCTCGCCGTCGCGCTCATGGGAGACGACGAACGGTTCAGCGGACTCGACCGCAGCCTCGTGCACCGCTGGTTCACGCGGCCCGACGGGCGCGACGTCTACCCGGAGCAGGACCACGCCTTCCAGTCGCGCTTCCAGGTCGCCGAGCTCCGGGCCGCCGTCGGCCGCTACGGCGCGAACGATCCCCGGGTCGCGCCGATCCTCGCCAGCCTCCTGGCCGGCAGCGCCGAGTTCGTCGAGCTCTGGAAGAGGCACGAGGTCGCCTCGCGGGTCAGCAACGAGAAGCGGATCTGGCACGCAGAGCTCGGCGTCATCGAGGTGCGGTGCGAGATCCTCACCGTCAGCGACGCGTCTCAGCGCCTGCTCGTGTTCACGGCCGAGCCCGGCAGCGAGTCGGCGGCGAAGCTCGACCTGCTCGGCGTGGTGGGGCGGCAGACCTTCGCCGAGTGAGGCTCTTCGCGTGAGATGGCCCTCCCGGTCGCCCCGGGGCGGGTTGGATGACGTCGAGGGCCATCTCGCGACGTTCCCTGGTCTCTGCAAGGAAGCCGGACCTAGGCTGGGCGTGCACGAACCCCGAGAACGTCCGCGGGCGCAGGAACTGCGCCCGGCGTCTAGAACGAATGGAACTCCGTGAGCGACTCGACCGGCGCATCGCCGCAGCCCGGCTGGTACCCCAACCCGTCCGGAGACCCCGGCTACCGCTGGTGGGACGGCCGCGCCTGGACGGAGCACGTGCGCGCACCGGAGCCGCAGGCTCCGCTGCACCAGCACGACGCGGCGCCCGCCGCCCCCGCTCCGGCGGCCCCGGCGGCGGCCGTGGGAGTTCCTGCGCCCTCGTCGGCCGTCGAGCCCGAGGCGGCCGCACCCGCGCTCGACCTCGGCAAGCGCGATGACGACAAGCCCGCGTACGGCGAGCGGATCCCGGGCTACCAGACGCCGGGCTCGGCCCGGCCCGAGCAGCAGCAGCCGGCCCAGCCGTACGGCCAGCAGAGCGGCTACGGCCAGCAGACCGGCTACGGCCAGCAGCAGACCGGCTACGGCCAGCAGAGCGGCTACGGGCAGCAGCAGCCGCACGGCCAGCAGTCGCCTTACGGCACGCAGCAGGGCTACGGCCAGCAGCAGCCGGTCGGGACGCAGCCCTACGGCGCTCAGCAGCAGCCCTACGGCGGCTACGGCGGCCAGCAGTACGGCTACGGCCAGCCGATCCCGAAGGCGCCCGAGGGTGCCAAGGTCACGAACATCTTCATCTGGCTGATCGTGCTCCTGCCGATCATCTCGCTGATCTTCAGCCTGGCCTCGATCGCCAGCCTCCAAGGGGTCGTCGAAGACGTCATCAAGTCGGCGCAGACCGACCCGACGGGGTCGACCGTGCCCACGACGCCAACCACACCGCTCGAGATCGTCGGCAACGTGGTGGGCATCCTGATCGCGGCGGCCACCATCGTCCTCGCCTACTTCGACTGGAAGGCGCTCAAGGCCGCCGGGGTCGTGCGCCCCTTCCACTGGGCCTTCGCGTTCTTCGCTCTGATCACGCCGCTCGTCTACATCATCGGCCGCAGCGTCGTCGTGCGCCGCCGGTCGGGTCGTGGTCTCCTGCCCCTCTGGGTATCCATCGCGATCGCCGTGATCGGACTCGTCCTCGGCATCACCGCGTTCGTCGGGATCATCTCGGGCGTGATGGGCTCGATCAACTAGTCCGCTCTCTCGCACCGCGCCCTGGGCGTTGCCTCCGCAACCCGGGTCGCGGCGGCGTACCGTGCAGGCCATGGACGGGTTGACCGAAAGCGAGGCGGCGTCTCTGGCGCTCGCCCTCGTCGCGGTGGCGACGGCCTCCGTCGACGGCGGGGAAGACGCCATGCGCGCCAGCGACCACGGACTCGTCGAGCTCGTCGACGGCCTCTCGGACGTGCCCCTCACCGACCGCCAGGCCGAAGTCGTCGAGATGATCGGGTCGGCCAGCGCGGCCATTACCGCCGGCATCAGCAGCGCGCTCGCCGAGCAGCGAGACCTCGACGTGCACGTCGTGCTCCGCCTCGCGGCCCGCGCAGTGGTCGAGCACTCGCACGGCGCCGGCGGCCGCGCGGCCTGAGTCCGCGACCAGAGCCGCGGGCGGCGCGACACGCCTTCGCCTCCGCGGTTCCGGTCCGTCGCTGGACCATGCTGAGAGCAGGGCGCAACCGGCCCGCCGTCGCACTGACAGGGGTTCGCGCATGCTCATCGCCGCAATGGTGGTCGCGGGGCTCGCCGCCCTCCTCCACATCGTGTTCTTCGTGCTCGAGAGCGTGCTCTGGAGGCGGCCCGCCGTGTTCGGCCGGTTCGGCATCGCCACGCAGGCGGAGGCCGACACCATCCGGCCGATGGCGTACAACCAGGGGTTCTACAACCTCGCCCTCGCGATCGGCGTCATCGTCGGCATCGTCCTGCTGGGAGGCGCCGACGGCGCGTTCGTCGCGGGCAAGACGCTGGTGATCTTCGGCACGGCCTGCATGGCCGTCGCCGGCATCGTGCTCTCCACCACGGGTCGTGCCTACTTCCGGCCGGCGCTCATCCAGTTCGTGCCCGCTGTGGTGGCACTCATATTGACCGCAATGGCACCTGCGTCCTGATTCGAAGGGCTGAGGATCAGTCTCGGGATGGATGCACTGCAGGCGTCCGTGCTGTGGAGTGGAACCCACGGACCAAGGGTGGGGGCGGGAGCTGACGTGAACGCGTACGGAGAACTGGCACAGGACCTGTGGAGGGCCGCCGACGAGCGGCGCTTCGCGCAGATGCAGCACCGTGACGACTTCTTCGCCGAGCTCGGATCGCGCGTCGCCCGTCGCGTCGACGAGCTCGTGCCGGTGTTCGCCGGCGATGCCCCGACCCGCGAGCCTGGTCGCCTCCGCGACCTCCGGCTCCGCAAGGCGAAGAAGCAGGCCGAGGAGGTCGCCTTCCAGGAGCTCATCTTCTCGCAGACGGTGGCGCCCCCGGCTGAGGTGTTCGCCGACGCCTGAGCCTGCTGGGAGGATTGAGGCGTGACCTCGACGCCTCCCGCCCTCGGCCTCCTCCTCGACGTGGACGGCCCCATCGCCAGCCCGATCACCCGCAGCATCAACCTGCCCGAGATCACCCGCGACCTCGTCGGCCTCGCGCACGCGGGCGTCCCGCTCGTCTTCAACACCGGCCGATCCGACGCGTTCATCCGCGAGGAGGTCGTGAGGCCGCTGCTCGCCGCGGGGCTCCGCGCTGACAGCCGCGTGCACGGCATCTGCGAGAAGGGCGCCGTCTGGTTCTCGATCGGCCCGCAGTACGGCCCTGCCGGCACGAGCGAGATCCACGTCGACGAGTCCCTAGCGATGCCGATCGACTTCGCCGCCGAGATGGACGAGCTCGTGCAGGCGCGCTTCGCCGACAGCGTCTTCTTCGACCACACCAAGCGCGCGATGGTGTCGGTCGAGCAGCTCACGTCGATCGATACCGAGGCCTACCTGGCGATCCAGCCCGTCTTCGATGACCTGGCCATGGCCTCGCTCCAGCGGCGCGGCTTCGGCGTGCGGCGGGTGGACGACGAGCGCCCCGACGCCGACGGCGCTGTGCAGTGGCGCATCGACCCGACCATCATCTCGACCGACATCGAGTCGGTCGTCCTCGGCAAAGACCTGGGTGCGAAGCGGGCTCTCGAGCTGCTCGCCCTCGACGGCGCTCTGCCCCTCTCGTGGCGCACGGTCGGCGACTCGCGGAGCGACTACGCCATGGCCGACTGGCTGGACGCCGAAGGCTACGAGGTCGAGCACGTCGACGTGCGGCCGTCCGACGGGGTGCCCGAGAAGGGGTATCCGATCCGGGTGAGCGCCAGCGGGGCCATCCACGACGAGGCGGGGGCCGAGTTCCTGCGCTCGTGGCTGGAGCAGGTGGCCTGACGGCTTCGCGCGCCTGAGAAACCCCTGGCAGCTATGGCGTCATCGACACGGCACCCGCCGGGTGGGTAAGCGTTGTCATCGGGTGGTCTGTGCGGGTGAGAGGCCCGTTATGCGGGGGACAAAGGCACAAGTGCCCCCCTTTTGCACCCCAAACGGGGGTCGGTCAAAAGAGGGACCTCAGGATAATCTGACCAGACCAACTCGGACGGCCGCCCAACCGTCTGCAGAGCACGATGGCAACTCCGTTCATCCCAGTCCATTCGTCGTCGCCGTAGCCGACACCCCGCCTTCGCGAGGGCTCGCCCACCCAGCTGCGCCCTCCTGTCGGCATCTCCCCTGACCCGAATCCAGGAGACCTGTCCCGCATGTCCCGAACCATGCCCGGCGAGCGCACGTCCGCCCGCAGATCCACCCACGTGAGCCGCGCTGAGACGCGCCTCGAAGCCGAGCGGATGCGCCTCGAGGAGGCCGCTGCCGTCAAGAAGGCCGTCCGAGCTCCTAAGGTCCACACGACCGCGCACATCACGGCGGGCGGTCGTCCCGAGGGGCGCACGCACTCGCCGGTGATGGTGCTGCTCGTGCTCGTCGCGACCCTCGGCATCCTGCTGTACGGCCAGTTCCTGCTCAACCCTGCGAACCGTGGCGACCTGCTGCCGTACTGCATGGTGATCGTGGCGGAGGCCGTGGTCGTCGTCCAGGCGCTGCTGTCGATGTGGACGATCCTCTCGGGCGGCGCCGACCCCCGCGACTTCGACTTCCACCAGACGCAGGAGACGCTGTACGACGAGGACGAGATCGAGCGTCTCGGCCTCGCCGACCAGCCGCACCTGTGGCCCATGTACATCAACGGCAAGCGTCAGCTGATCGACGTGTTCATCACGGTCTACGGCGAGGACGTCGCTAAGATCGAGGCCACGCTCGTCGCTGCCCTCGCCCTGCAGGGCGAGCACCGCACCTGGATCCTCGACGACGGCAAGAGCGACGAGGTCCGCGACCTGGCCGCGCGCCATGCCGCCCGCTATGTGCGTCGACTGACGAACCACGGCGCGAAGGCCGGCAACGTCAACCACGCGCTCTCGCTCGCCAAGGGCGAGTACTACGCCATCTTCGACGCCGACTTCGTGCCGAAGCCCGAGTTCCTCTTCGAGACCGTGCCGTTCTTCGTCGACGACAAGGTCGCCTTCGTGCAGACCCCGCAGGCGTACGGCAACCTGTCGTCGCTCGTGTCGCGTGGCGCCGGCTACATGCAGGCCGTCTTCTACAAGTTCATCCAGCCGGGCCGCAACCGCTTCAACGCGGCGTTCTGCGTCGGCACGAACGTGATCTTCCGTCGCGCCGCGATCGACTCGATCGGCGGAATGGACACCGCGTCGAAGTCGGAGGACGTCTGGACCTCGCTGCACCTCCACGAAGCCGGCTGGCGCTCGATCTACATCCCGCTGACGCTCGCCGTCGGCGACGCCCCCGAGACCATCGAGGCGTACTCGAAGCAGCAGCTCCGCTGGGCCTCGGGCGGATTCGAGATCCTGATGCAGCACAACCCGATGTCGCCGAAGCGCACGCTGACGATGGACCAGAAGCTGCAGTACATGGTCACCGCGACCAACTACCTGACCGGCATCGCGCCGCTCCTCCTGCTCCTGGTGCCGCCGCTCGAGATCTTCTTCGACCTGCGCCCCATGAACCTGACCATCTCGCTCTGGCAGTGGATCCTCTACTACTGCAGCTTCTACCTGATGCAGATCCTGCTGGCGTTCTACACGCTGGGGTCGTTCCGGTACGAGGTGCTGATGCTGGCGACCGTGTCGTTCCCGATCTACGTCAAGGCGCTCTGGAACGTCATCACCGGCAAGGACGAGGGCTGGCACGTCACCGGAGCGAAGAACCTGCAGAAGTCGCCGTTCAACTTCATCATCCCGCAGGTGCTGTTCTTCGTCTTCCTGGCGCTGACCAGCTGCGTGGCCATCTACCGCGACATGCAGAACGGCGTCGCGACGCTCGCCACCTTCTGGAACCTGCTGAACACCTTCATCCTGCTGTCGTTCATCATCGTCGCCTTCCGCGAGGCCAAGCAGATCCGCAAGGCCAACAAGGCCACCCTGCGCGGCGAGGTCGTGACCGACGTCTACGAGCCGGTCGCTGCCGCCGCCAAGGCCACCCGCACGCGGATCTCCCGACCCGCGCCTCGCAGCCCCGAGGAGATCGCTCTTCTCGAGACGTCGATCGAGGACACCCTGCCTCGTTCGCGCCGAATCCAGCCGCCGGTCGTCACCCCGCCCGCGTCGCTCACCACCAGTCCTTCTTCCGCCACCGACCAGAGGGTTGCTTCATGACCTGGGCCAGCCGTTTCAAGCTCTTCGCGGGCATCGTCGTCGTGATCATCCTCGTCGCCGCATTCACCGTGATCTTCACCAAGAGGCAGTCGCAGGTCATCTCGACCAGCGCCAGCATCCAGGCCGAGGAGTACAAGATCGGCACCGACTACTCGGGCTCGATCACCAAGCAGTACGTCGTCGACGGCGACACGGTCACGAAGGGCGACCCGCTCTTCACGATCAAGAGCCTGTCGGTGCTGCAGGACGTCTCGTCGAACCTCCTCAGCTACAACAGCGCCGCGTACTCGGTCACGGCCGACGGGACCATGACCTTCAAGGCCACGGTCACCGGCACGGTCACCGACATCGCGACCAAGGAGGGCGGCTTCGTCCAGGCCGGCGCCGACCTCGCCACCATCGATGCGGCCGACAGCCTCTTCGTGATGGGCGACTACAACCTGACGCCGCGCGACTACGAGCGCATCCAGTCCGGCGGCACCGTCGACCTGACCCTGCCGAACCAGACCGTGCTCGCCGGCACCGTCAAGAAGGTCTCCGTGCAGACGACCGACGGCAACGCCCAGACGTCCGTCCAGGTCTCCAGCAAGTACCTGGTGCAGGGCTCGGCCTCCGGGCTCGTCGCGCCGGGCACCCCGGTGACGGCGACGCTGCACCTTCGTCAGGACGGCATGTTCGCCGGCGTCCAGGACGCCATGCTCGCCTTCGTCCAGAAGATCGGCCTGTAGTCATCGGTGTATTACTCCGCGGCCGCCTGGCCGCCGCCGCCCTCGTGGCGGCCTCGGCGCTCCTGTTGAGCGCCTGCACCTCGGAGGGAAGCCAGACGACCCAGACGCCGTCGCGGCCGAGCACCGCCTCGACCGTGCTCGGCGACTCGACGGTCGCTCCGCTCGTCAAGGCACTGCCGCAGAAGTCCATCGCTCCGGCGACGACGACGAAGCTGGCGAAGGGCCTCATCCCGCCGACCAACAAGTGGTACTCCGGGCTGGCCTTCGGCGCCGAGTCGTTCGCGGTGTTCCCCTTCCCGATCTCGTTCCAGGAGACCGCGACCGGCTTCTCGGCAGGGCTCCCGCCCGTCACGGCGACCGAGAACACGCTGTTCGGTGAGAACGTTCCGCAGGTCACCCTCGACGTGGGCGCCTCGACTGCGGTCGTCAGCCGCTACGACGACGTCTCTGTCACCGTCGAGCACCGCAAGGGCTCGACCGTGATCGGCCACACCACCATCGCCGAGGGCTCGCCCCTCGTCTCGTACGTCGCCGCGAGCTCGCAGACGACCACTCTCGACGGCCAGGTCGCGTCGACCGGCGACGGCCGCGGGACCCTCATCGTCTCGGGCCAGGAGTGGGCTGTCGTCACGACCGGGGGGTCGATCGACGGCGCCTCCGTGAAGCTCGACAAGGGCGGCAGCGTCGTGCTGTTCCCCGTGCCGTCGGGCGCCTCCTCATCCCAGCTGACGAAGCTCATGACCGCCGCAAAGGCTCCGCTGACCGGTGTCACGACGGCCTACAAGTCGGTCTCGAAGGGCGAGCAGACGTCGCTCGGGTACACGACCGCGTCCGGTTCGAAGGCGCAGTCGACGATCGTCGTCCCTCTACCGCACCAGGGCTCCGACGCCGCCAGCACGGGCTGCACCGGCCTCACCTACACGACCATCTACGGCACGGTGCCGGTCTGCATCTCGTCGGGGCTGACCTTCACGACCGCCGCGGTCGAGGCCACCGGCGAGCTCGACCTGTCGAAGCTCTCGTCGTCGCAGAAGGCCACCCTGAAGTCGCAGCTCGAAGTCGACGTGTCGTCGCTCCCGACCTTCAACACCGACACCTACTACGGCGGCAAGTCGCTGTACCGCGCCGCGATGCTCCTGCAGATCGCGCGGCAGCTCGGCGACTCGGCATCCGAGAAGACGCTCACGACGAAGCTCACCACCGAGATCTCCCTGTGGATGGAGCCCGACGGCTGCACCACACGCGGCCAGGAGTGCTTCGTCTACGACCCGAAGCTCAAGACGATCGTCGGCCTCGTGAACTCGTTCGGCTCCGAGCTCGCCAACGACCACCACTTCCACTACGGGTACTTCCTCTATGCGGCGGGCGTCGTCGCGCAGAACGACCCCGCGCTGGCGAAGAAGTGGGCGCCGGTGATGAACCTGCTGGCCGCCGACATCGCGACCAACACGGGCGACCAGTCGGGCACGTACTTCCCCGACACGCGCGCGTACGACCCGTACTTCTCGCACGCCTGGGCCTCGGGCTACTCGGAGTTCAACGACGGCAACAACCAGGAGTCGTCGTCCGAGGCCGTGAACGCCTGGAACGGACTCGCCCTCTGGGCCAAGGCCTCCGGCGACTCGGGGCTCGAGGCCGAGGCGAACTGGATGCTCAGCGGCGAGACCGCGTCGGCGCTGGCCTACTACGTCAACCCCGACCTCACGGGCTCGGAGTTCGACGGCTTCTCGCACGAGCTCGTCTCGCTCAACTGGGGCGGCAAGCGCGACTACGCCACCTGGTTCTCGGCGGCGCCGAGTGCCATCATCGGCATCCAGCTGATCCCGATGAGCCCCGTGTCGACCTATCTCGGCACCGAGGCGGGCGGCGGTTCGAAGCACATCATCTCGCTCGTCGACACGGCGCTCTCGGCGGGGACCAACGTCACGCTCGCCGACTACGTGCTCATGTACGAGTCGCTTGCCGGCACCTCATCGGCTGACGCGGCGCTGGCGGCGGCGAAGAAGTTCCCGAGCGCCTCCATCGACAACGGCAACTCGCGCACCTACATGCTCGCGTTCATCATGGCGCAGCAGACGAAGTAGGGCCCACTGCCGGCGGGGCCGGCGTCGCGCTCCCGCGGGGGCCCGGCGGCGGCCGGCCCCCGTCGAGTCGGCGGGGTCGGCGGCCGCCGGGAGTTCCTGCGCCCGGGCCTTGCCCCGAATTTCAAGGAGATTTTCGGGCCGACTGTGGCCCGATCCGCCTCACTTTCGTGCTGGCGCGGAAATCTCCTTGAAATTGCGGCGGCGCAGGCAGGCGGCGGCTAGCTCGGAAGCAGCGCCAGCGCCTCGACGATCGTCGGGACCTCGGTGCGGGTCGTGTAGTCGACGTGGACGTCGGCGAAGACGACAGTGCCGTCGCCCGCGACTACGAGCACCGTCGGGAACGGGATGTCGCCCGTCGCGTCGGCATTGCTGTCGGCGACGTCGAAGCCCAGGTCGGTGTGGGCGGCGCGGGCGTCGGACGTCGGCTCGGTCAGGATGCCGAGGGAGCGGACCAGCGTGTTGCCCGGGTCGGAGAGCACGGTGAACTCGAGCGATCCGTTCGTGATGGCGAGCTCGGAGGCCTCCGGGGTCTGGGGGCTGATCGCCAGGAGCTCGATGCCGCGCTCGCGCAGCTGGGGGAGGAGCGCCTCCTGGTAGTGCTTGAGCGTGAGGTTGCAGTAGGGGCACCACGAGCCCCGGTAGAAGACGACGACCGTGCCGTCGGCGCCAAGGGCGTCGGCCAGCCGCACGGGTTCGCCGGTGGTGCTGACGAGCTCGGCGTCCGGCAGCGCGTCGCCCGCCTCGACCGCCCCGTCGGGCGTGCCCGACGCGGTCAACGCCGCCTGCTCGTCGTCGAAGACCGCCGTGAGGCGCGGGCCGATCTGGGCGGTGAAGCCCTCGTTGAAGGTGGCTACCTGATCGGCGATGGTCGTGGTCTCGGCGGGTCGGGTGTCGCTGGGCATGGTGCTCCTCGGGTGGGGTCGGGATGGTTGGCTCAGGGTATGCGTCCGGGCGTCGCCGGGGCTGGGCTGCGTAACACGCGGTCACAGCCCGGCCTGGTGCCGGGGCCAATGACGGGGATTCTCGCGACCCGGCCCGTTTCGCCGCCTCATTTCTCGCCGCTGCGGCAGATCTCCGTCGTTGTCGACGGCGGCCCGCGCCGGCGGGGTCAGCTCTGGCAGCGCGGGCACCAGTAGGTGTCGCGCAGCTCCAGCTCGGACTCGCCCAGCATGCCGCGCTCGATCTTCGTGCCGCAGCGCAGGCAGGGCCGCCCGGCACGGCCGTACACCCAGTCGGTGTCGCCGCGGAGGCGCCCGGTCGTGGTGCGGTCGACCCGGTCTTTGTTGGCGTCGATGAGGCGGTGCGCCAGCTCGATGACCTTCGCGCGCTGAGGCACCTCGCCGACGGGCCGCGTGGGGAGGACGCCGCGCAGGAAGCAGAGCTCGTTGCGGTAGACGTTGCCGACTCCGGCGAGCACGCGCTGGTCGAGCAGCGCGAGGCCGATCGGCCGCTCGGGGTCGCGCTCGAGGTTGGCGAGAGCGACGTCGGGGTTCCAGTCCGGGCCGAGCAGGTCGGGGCCGAGGTGGCCCACGACCGAGTCGTCGTCGTCGCGCGGGACCAGCTCGACGATTCCGAGGTCGAAGCCGACGGCGACCCAGTCGGCCGTCTCGAGCACGACGCGCGCCTGGTAGGCGGGCCGCTTCCATTTCGTGCCGTGGCGGTAGAGGTGCCACGACCCCTCCATCTTGAGATGCGTGTGCAGCGTCACGTCGCCGAGGTGATGGAGCAGGTGCTTGCCGCGGCTGACGACATCGTCGATGACGGTGCCCGCCAGATCGACGGTGGCGAACTCGGGCACGCGGAAGTCGCTCTTCGTCAGCACCGCGCCGTGGAGCACCGCGTCGAGGTTCTTGGCGGCGCGGTAGACGGTATCGCCCTCAGGCATGGGCCGGCCTCACCCGCGCAGCCGCAGGCCGCTGGGCGTCGTCGCGAAGCCGGCCTCGCGGAGCGCCTCGCCAAGGGTCGTGCTCAGCACGAACTCGCCGTCGACGCGCTCGACCGAGAGGCGGCCGAGCCGCGTGCGCACCACGGTGGCGAGGGAGGTCGCGGCTGCGACGAGGTCGTCCGGGCCGGGGGCGCCGAACGTCAGCAGCGTCTTGCCGCCCCGTTCGACGTAGACGACCAGTCGGCCGTCGACGAGCACGACGAGCGAGCCCGCCTTGCGCCCGGGGCGGTGTCCGCGTGGCGCGGCAGAGCCGTCGGCGGGCTCGGGCAGTGCCGGCCACGGCAGGGCGGCGCCGTAGGGATTGGCAGGGTCGGTCGCCGCCAGGGTGACGACGGGCGCGGGCGAGGTGTCTCCGTCGTCGCGCAGGAACGAGCGGAGCCGGTCGACGGTCGGCCCCGTGGCGAACTGGGCGGCGCCGAGCCCTTCCACGAAGTAGCCGCGGCGGGCGCGTCCGGTCTCTTCGAAGCCCGAGAGCACCTTGTAGACGGTCGAGAAGCCGCCGCGGACGCCCTCGTTGGCGACGGCGCCGCGCGTCACGATGCCGTGCCGCTCGAGCAGCATCTCGGCCTGCGCGGCGGCGCGGATCGTCGAGTCGCCTTCGGCGAGCGGCAGCAGCGACCAGCGGCCGCCGACGGTCGGCGGACCGGCCTGGCGCACGCGGTCGGCGCGGGGGACGCGGCCGCGGTACGACGAGCGCATGCGCGTCGGAGCCCGGGGGCGAGGCGGCTTGCCTCCGACCTGGGTGCGCAACGGGGCGAAGGTGTCGTTGGTGATCTGGCCCTGCCAGACGAGGTCCCAGATCGCGGTGGCCAGCGACTCGTCGTCTTTCGAGCCGACCGCGTCGGAGAGCTGCCGGAAGAAGTACGCGCCGCCGCCGGCGAGGGCGGCCAGCACCTCGCGCTGCAGCTCGGTCGTCTCGTCGCCCGATGGCTCGGAGAGCGTGACGCCGGCTCCGTCGGCCAGATGCAGGCTCACCCAGCCGTCATTGCCCTGCAGGGTGCCCGAGCCCGACCAGATGACCTCGCCGGTCGCGGTCAGCTCGTCGAGCATGGCGGGGGAGTAGTCGGTGACGCGGGCGGGGAGGATCAGGGTCTCCCACGCACTGGCGGGCAGGGCCACGCCGCTGAGCTGGTCGATCACCTGCACGACGCCGTCGATGCCCCGCAGGCCCGAGCCCTTGGCGCCGGTCGCGACGTGCTGCCACGCGGGCAGGAACCGGCCGAGCGTCTCGTGCGAGACCGGCTCGACCTCGTGGCGGAGTGCCGCCAGCGAGCGGCTGCGCAGTCGTCGCAGGACCTCGGCGTCGCACCACTCCGACCCCTGGCGATCGGGCCGGAACTCGCCCTCCACCACGCGGCGATCGGTAGCGAGGCGCCGCAGCGTGTCGTGCACCACCGCCGTGCCCAGGCCGAGGCGCTGGGCGACCTCGGCGGGGGCGAACGGACCGTGCGTGCGGGCGTAGCGGCCGACGAGGTCGCCGAGCGGATCGTCGACGGGCTCGATGAACGCCGACGGGACGCCGATGGGCAGGTTCACTCCGAGCGCATCGCGGAGGCGGGAGGCGTCTTCGATGCCGGCCCAGCGCTCCGTGCCGGAATGGGTGAAGCGAAGGACGCGCGCCGCCCGGACCAGCTCGTCGAGGGCACCCTCGAGCTGGGTGGCGGCGTCGTCGGTGTCGGCCAGCCAGCTGCGCTCGACGATCTCGGACGTCGTCAGCGGGCCCAGGAGGCGGAGCAGGTCGACGACTCCCTCGATGTCGCGGGCGCGCCGCTCGGGCGTGAGCTTCTGCAGCTCGCGCTCGTGCAGGTCGATGACGTCGGCGTCGAGGAGCTCGCGCAGCTCGGCACGGCCGAGCAGCTCGGCGAGCAGCGACGAGTCGAGCGACAGCGCGGCGGCCCGGCGCTCGGCGAGGGGGGAGTCGCCCTCGTAGAGGAAGGCCGCGACGTAGCCGAACAGGAGCGACCGCGCGAACGGCGAGGGCTGGGCCGTCTCGGTCTCGACGACTCGCACCTCGCGGCGGGCGAGAGCGTCGGTCAGCTCCATCAGGGCCGGCAGGTCGTAGACGTCTTGAAGCACCTCGCGGACCGCCTCGAGCACGATCGGGAACTGCGGGTACTTGCGGGCGACGTCGAGCAGCTGGGACGCTCGCTGTCGCTGCTGCCAGAGCGGCGACCGCTTGCCGGGGTTGTAGCGGGGCAGGAGCAGGGCCCGCGCCGCGCACTCGCGGAAGCGCGACGAGAACAGCGCCGAGCCGCCGACCTCCTCGGTCACGATGGCGTCGAGCTCGTCGCGCTCGAACGTGAACAGGTCGGCGCCGGGCGGCTCGGCGTCGGTGTCGGGGATGCGGACGACGATGCCGTCGTCGGCGGCCATCGCCGAGCCGTCGATGCCGAGCCGGTCGCGGATGCGCCCGGAGACGGCCAGCGCCCAGGGAGCGTGCACGCGCATGCCGTAGGGCGAGTGGAGGATCAGGCGCCAGTCGCCGAGCTCGTCGCGGAACCGCTCGACGACGAGCGTCTGGTCGGTCGGCACGTGGCCGGCGACCTCCCGCTGCTCGGCGATGAAGGCGAGGAGGTTGCGCGCGGCCCGCTCGTCGAGGCCGCCCGCGGCCACTCGGGCGACGGCCTCGGCCTCGCTCGACGTGGCGAGCTCGCGCGTGTAGGCGCCGATGGCGCGGCCGAGCTCGGCGGGGCGGCCGATGCCGTCGCCCTTCCAGAACGGCACGCGTCCGGGCTGCCCGTAGGCGGGCGAGACCAGCACGCGGTCGTGGGTGATGTCTTCGATGCGCCAGCTCGTCGCGCCGAGGGCGAAGACGTCGCCGACGCGGGACTCGTAGACCATCTCCTCGTCGAGCTCGCCGACGCGAGCCGCCTTCTCGCCGACCATGAACACGCCGAAGAGGCCGCGGTCGGGGATGGTGCCGCCGCTCGTGACGGCCAGGCGCTGGGCGCCGGGACGGCCGGCGAGGGTGCCGTGCACGCGGTCCCACACGATTCGCGGCCGCAGCTCGGCGAACTCGTCAGACGGGTACTTGCCGCTCAGCAGGTCGAGCGTGGCGTCGTAGGCGCTCCGCGGCAGGGTCGCGAACGGGGCGCTGCGGCGCACCAGGTCGTACCACTCGTCGACATTGATCTCATCGAGCGCGACGGCCGCGACGGTCTGCTGCGCGAGCACGTCGAGCGGGTTGGCCGGCACCTGCAGCTGCTCGATCAGGCCGGCGACCATGCGCTCGGCTGCGACCGCCGAATGGATCAGGTCGGCCCGGTGCTTCGGGAAGAGCACGCCCCGCGACACCTCGCCGACCTGGTGGCCCGCGCGGCCGACCCGCTGCAGGCCGCTGGCGACCGACGGCGGCGACTCGACCTGCACGACGAGGTCGACCGCGCCCATGTCGATGCCGAGCTCGAGCGAGCTCGTCGCGACGACGCAGCGCAGGCGGCCGCTCTTCAGGTCGTCTTCGATGATCGCGCGCTGGTCTTTGCTCACGGAGCCGTGGTGGGCGCGGGCCAGCAGAGGCTGGGAGCCCTGGGTCTGGCCCGAGCCGCCCATGAGCTGAGCGGGCACCGCCTGAGCGGGCACCGCCTGAGCGGGCACCGCCTGCGCCGGCGGCGAGCCGATCGCGCCGGTGGCTGAGCCGTCGGCCGCGGCGCCGACCAGCGCCTCCTCCGCCGGGACGAACTGCCGCTCCAGGTAGATGTCGTTGAGCCGAGCGGTCAGCCGCTCGGCCAGGCGCCGCGAGTTGGCGAACACGATGGTCGACCGGTGCTCGAGGATCAGGTCGACGATCCCCTCTTCGACGTGCGGCCAGATCGACCCCTGCGGGGCCGCGCCGGCGGCCGAGCCCTCGAGGGGAGCCGCAGTGCCGAGCTCGGTCATGTCGTCGACCGGCACCACGACCCGCAGGTCGAACTTCTTCTCGGACGCGGGCGCCACGATCGTCACCGGCGCCGTGCCGCCGAGGAACCGCGCGACCTCCTCCGGCGGGCGGACGGTCGCCGACAGCCCGATGCGCTGGGCGGGCTTCTCGAGCAGGTCGTCGAGGCGCTCGAGCGACAGCGCGAGGTGGGCGCCGCGCTTCGACGCGGCGACGGCGTGGACCTCGTCGATGATGACGGTCTCGATGCCGCGCAGGTTCTCTCGCGCGGCGGACGTCAGCATCAGGTAGAGCGACTCGGGCGTCGTGATCAGGATGTCGGGCGGCGTGCGGTGCAGCAGCCGACGGTCGGACGACGAGGTGTCGCCCGATCGCACGCCGACGCTGATGTCGGGCGGGGTGGAGCCCAGCCGCCGGGCCGTCTGGGTGATTCCGACGAGCGGCGACCGGAGGTTGCGCTCGACGTCGACGCCCAGCGCCTTGAGCGGCGAGATGTAGAGCACACGAGTGCGGTGCTCCTTGGCCTCGGGAGGAGGCGACGACGCCAGCCGGTCGATCGACCAGAGGAAGGAGGCCAGCGTCTTGCCCGAGCCCGTCGGCGCGATCACGAGTGCGTTGCGGCCGCCCGAGATGGCCTCCCACGCCCCCTCCTGCGCGTGCGTGGGCCGCGCGAAGGCGCCGCGGAACCACTCTGCGGTCGCAGGGGAGAAACGGTCGAGAACGTCGGTCATCGTCAGGCCATCCTGCCCGCAGCCACTGACATTCGACCGGGACGGCATTCGACCGGGCCGATCGCCGCCGCGGTCCTCCGGATAGCGTGGAGCCATGCCCACTCTGCTGCACCTCGACTCCTCCGCCGACCTCGACGGCTCCCGCTCGCGCGCCGTCACGAAGACCTTCGCCGACGCCTGGGCCGCCCAGGGCGACGACCACGTCGTCGTCTACCGCGACCTCCATGTCGACGCGCTCCCGCACCTGAGCGACGCGTCGCTGCACTTCCCGCCCCTCCTGCGCCCGGCCGGTGCCGCGCCGAGCCCCGAGCAGGAGGCGCTGCAGGCCGAGATCATCGCTCAGCTCCTCGCCGCCGACGTGCTGCTGATCGGCGTGCCGCTCTACAACTACTCGATGCCGTCGACGCTCAAGGCCTGGATCGACTACATCCACGTGCCGTCCGTCACGGCCCCGTTCGGCGCGGACACGACGCAGCCCATGGCGGGCCGCCCGGCCGTCCTGGTGTCCACCCGCGGTGGTGTCTACGACGCAGGAACTCCGACAGCCTTCGACGACCACGCGCTTCCGGCGCTCCAGCTCATCCTCGGCACCGCCCTCGGCATGCGCGTCGAGACCATCGTCGCGACGCGGACCCTGACGGAGCGGTTCGGGGGGCCCGCCGACGAGGTGGCGAAGCAGCACGCGGAGCTCGACGGCGCTCACGAGGCAGCGGCGGCGGCGGCGGCCCGCCTGGCGTAGGCCGAGTTCCTGCGCCTGCGAGAGTCGGCGGCGGCCTCTAGGGTGAAGGCATGGAACAACGACGTCTCGGACGCACCTCTCGCGAAGTCTCGGTCATCGGCCTCGGCACCTGGCAGCTCGGCGGCGACTGGGGCGACGTGCCCGAGCGCGACGCCTTCGCCGTGCTCGACGCCTCGGTGCAGGGCGGCGTCACGTTCTTCGACACCGCCGACGTCTACGGCGACGGGCGCAGCGAGCAGCTGATCGGCAAGTGGCGGCGCAGCAACGCGGACGCCTCGCTCACGATCGCGACGAAGATGGGCCGCCGCGAGCCGCAGGAGCTCAAGAACTACACCCGCGCGAACTTCATCGAGTGGATCGACCGGTCGCGCCGCAACCTGCAGATGGACACTCTCGACCTCGTGCAGCTGCACTGCCCGCCGACCTCGGTGTTCCGCAGCGGCGACGTGTACGACGCCCTCGACGAGATGGTCGAGCGGCAGATGATCGCGGCGTACGGCGTGAGCGTCGAGGAGGCCGGGCAGGCGCTGACCGCGATGGAGCGGCCGAATCTCGCGACGGTCCAGATCATCCTCAACGCGTTCCGCATGAAGCCTCTCGACGAGGTGCTCCCCGCGGCGGTGGAGTCGGGCGTCGGCATCATCGCCCGCGTGCCGCTGGCGAGCGGTCTGCTGAGCGGCAAGTACACGGCCGAGACGCAGTTCGCCCCGAACGACCACCGCTCGTTCAACCGCCACGGCGAGGCCTTCGACCAGGGCGAGACGTTCTCGGGCGTCGACTTCGAGACCGGCGTCGAGGCGGCCGTCGCCTTCTCGGAGTACACCCCCGAGGGAGTCTCGACCGCGCAGGCGGCGCTCAAGTGGATCGTCGAGCAGCCGGGCCTGACCACGGTGATCCCCGGCGCCCGCAACCCCGAGCAGGCCCGTGCCAACGCGGAGGCGGGCGACGTCCCGGCACTCGGCGAGGAGTTCCACGACCGCACCGAGCGCCTCTACGACCGGTACTTCCGCCCGGTCGTCCATTCGCGCTGGTGAGGATTGCGATTATCGCAATATTCTGACATCTTAGGTATATGACAGATGAAGTCGCTCCTCGCGTAAAGCAGATTCAGGCCCGGCTCGGCGTATCGCAGGCCGAACTCGCGACGGCGATCGGGATGAACGGTTCGAAGCTCTCGAAGTCGCTTCATGGTTCACGGCGCTTCACGTCTCTCGAACTCGCCCGCATTGCCGATATCGGCGGCACGACTGTGGATTGGCTCCTCACGGGAGCTCCTTCACGATCGCTCGAGTTCGCCGCTCGAGCACTGAGAGCCACATCCGAATCGAGCGCGCGAGGGCAGGAGATCCTGGCCGACCTGGGCCAGTGGCACGACGCTGCGCATGAGCTCGGGCTCATCGCGCCTGCTCCGGCTCTTCCCGTCGGCGGATCCGAGAGGGGGTACGTCGCGCAAGCGAACGCCCTCGCCGCGCAGGCCGTCTCCCGGCTCTCCACACCGCTCGGCGCCACTGACAACGTGTCGCTCATCGGTGCGATCGAAGAGGCGTTCGGCGTCTGCGTGGTCATCGACACTCTCCCCGACGGCTACGACGGTCTCAGCTACCAGGACGACGACTTCCGAGCCATCGTGCTGGCGAAGACCCCACGGGCTGTTCGCCAGCGATACACCCTCGCTCACGAAGTGGGGCATCTTCTCTGGGGTGACGCCAGCGAGGAGATCATCGCAGAGCATCTTCTGCCTCCGCGAGATAGGCGAGACCCCCATCAGGAGAAGCGCGCGAACGTCTTCGCCGCATCGTTCCTGATGCCTGAACGTGAGATTCGAGAGGCTCTGTCCGAACGCACCGGCGTCGAAGCGTTCCCCGATCTCGTCTGGCAGTTCGGTGTCTCCCCCGACTCCATGGCTTGGCGACTGTTCAATCTGCTGATCATCGACGACGCCGAACGCGAGGGCTTGAGCGGCCTGTCATCTCACTCGGTAGCGCGGCAACTGCGCGTATCGACTGAACACGCATCCCGGTGCAGCCTCTCCGACACGTTCCGGCCGGCGCAGCCGCTGGTCGACGCCTTCGTCACTGCTTACGAGCAGGGTGTCGCTACTGCGCGTCCTCTTGCCGCGCTTCTCAAGCGACCCATCGAGGAGGTCGAGGCGTTCTTCGACAGCGATGGTGCAGAGGGCATCTGGGCCGACCCCGAGAACCAGGGCTAGCTCGGGCACATGGCAGTCACGTTCTTTCCCGACACAACAGTCGTTTGCAACTTCGCGGCCGTAGACCGGCTGGACCTGTTCGTCGACTACCTCAACGGTCGCGGCCGCATCGTCGAAGCTGTCGCCTATGAGATCTCTCGGTCGGCGACGATTCTCCGAGCGCTTGCTGCCCTCGATGTCGACTCGGTATTCGGTGCACCGATCGAACTCGACAACGACCCCGCACGCCACGCGATCGAGGTCAGCCGCACGGCCGTCTTCGGCGGCATGCCGTCGCGGCCGCTCGAACATCTGGGGGAGAGTCAGACCCTCTATGTGCTGGGTGCCAGGCCCGAGTTCTCGGACTCGATCTGGATCACCGATGACAAGCAGGCGAACCGCCTCGGCCAGCGGCGCGGGTTCATCACGCGCGACACCGTCCACATGCTCGAAGAACTCGTCGCGAATCGCGAAATCAGCTGCAGCGTCGCCTTCGACCTGACGGAGGAGATGTGGCGACAGGGGCGATCGCTTCTCTCCCGGCCCCTCGCGCCGAGTTTCTTCGGATGACCGAGTCCGATCTTC
This sequence comes from Frondihabitans sp. GW821-FHT04F02, assembly GCF_059420045.1. Taxonomy (NCBI): domain Bacteria; kingdom Bacillati; phylum Actinomycetota; class Actinomycetes; order Micrococcales; family Microbacteriaceae; genus Frondihabitans; species Frondihabitans sp. GW821-FHT04F02. The sequence continues at coordinate 276,020 of NZ_JBWKSZ010000004.1, forward strand.
AGTAGCCTCGATAGATGCTCTCCGTTCAAGCTCCCGGCTCCCGCTGGTGAGCGCGGGCGGCGTCGGCGGGTACCGCGAGCTGCTCGGTCCGGCCGATCGGCGCGCGCTCTTTGCGGTCGGAGTCCTTGCCCGCGTCCCGCTGGCGATCGTCGGCTACAGCGTGCTGTTCTTCGTCCAGGCGACGACCGGGTCGTTCGCGACAGCCGGATTCGCCTCGGGCCTGGCCATCGCGTCGATGGCCGCGGTGAGCCCCGTCTTCGGCCGCATCGCCGACCGCGCCGGCCAGCGCGGCGCGCTCCTCGCGGCGGCGATCGCCCACCCGCTCGCCGTCGCGCTGATGATCGCGGTCGGCTCGCTCGGCGCGCCCCTGCCCGTCGTGGCCGCGGCATCCGTGCTGGTGGGCGCCTCGATCGCGCCGGTCGGGTCGTACATGCGGGCCCGCTGGTCGCAGCGGCTCGGCGACACCCCGATCCTGCAGGTCGCGTTCTCGCTGGAGGCGATCGCCGATGAGCTCGTCTGGGTGTTCGGGCCGGCGCTCGCCGCTCTCGTCGCCGGGACCATCAGCCCCGCCGCCGGCCTCGTGATCTCGGCGGTGATCGGCACGGCCGGGGCGCTCCTGCTGCTGCGCGGGGCACCGACGCGCCCGATCCCGGTGGCCGGCAGCGGGCCGCGGGCGGCGTTCCGGCCCTGGCGGTCGCGGCGGCTCATGGGCCTGCTGATCGCCAACGCCGTCGTCGGCCTCATGTTCGGCATCAACGACGTCAGCGTCGTGGCCTGGACCGCCAGCATCGGGGTTCCGCAGATCGCCGGTCTCGTGCTCACGGCCTACTCGATCGGCAGCGTGTCGGGCGGGTTCCTGATGGGGCTCGTGCCCGGTCGGCTTCCCGCCTACCGGCTCCTGGTCGCGTCGACGCTGCTGTTCGCGATCTTCTGGTTCGCGCTGTCGCAGGCGCCCAACCCGTTCTGGCTCTTTCCGATCGGGGTGTTCGCGGGCATGACGATCACCCCGTTCACGATCTCGACCAACCGCGTCGTGCACGAGGCCGTGCGCCCCGAGGTGTTCACGGAGGCCCTGGCCTGGGTGTCCGCGTTCGTCGTGGGCGCGATGGCGCTGGGCTCGTCTCTCGGCGGGGTCGTCGGCGAGCGGGTCGCGCCCGACGCCGGGTTCACGCTCGTCGGGGTGCTGGCCGTGATCCCGTTCCTGGTCGTGCTGGTGGCGGGGGTGCGGCGGCGCCGGGCCTCCCCCGTCGAGAGCGGCGCGCCTGGGCTCTGAGGCCGGTCCGGGGCCCGACTCGGCCGCTCTCGGCGAGAGCCACGGGCGGCAGGGGGACAAAGCTGTGCCGCCATCCCGCGCCGTCCGCGTAGACCGGGCGGCATGGCAGACACGATCCACACCCCGCAGAACCCGCTCACCCAGTACCCCGGCCCGCCGTTCGAGAAGCAGCAGCAGACCGGCCCCGGCGACATCCACGACATGAAGCCCCGGCCCGACCACGGCGAGGAGAGCTACGTCAGCGGCAAGCGCCTTGCGGGCCGCAAGGCACTCGTCACGGGTGCCGACTCCGGCATCGGCCGCGCCGTCGCCATCGCCTACGCGCGCGAGGGCGCCGATGTGGCGCTCGCCTACCTGCCCGAAGAGCAGCAGCAGGCCGACGAGGTGGCCGCCCTCGTCGAGGCCGCCGGCCAGAAGGCCGTCCTGATTCCGGGCGACCTGCAAGACGAGTCGTACAACACGGCCATGATCGAGAAGACGGTGCAGGAACTCGGCGGCGTCGACATCCTGGCCCTCGTCGCGGGCGTCATGCCGACCGTCGACTCCATCGAGGACTTCGAGACCGAGACCCTCGACCACGTGCTCAAGGCCAACATCTACACGCTGTTCTGGACGACCAAGGCCGCCCTGCCGCACCTGAAGCCGGGCGCGTCGATCATCACGACATCGTCGATCCAGGGCTTCCAGCCGTCGCCGTCGCTCGCGGAGTACGCCGTCTCGAAGGCGGGCATCGCGAACTGGACCCGCGCGATGGCGGGCCAGCTCGCCGAGAAGGGGATCCGAGTCAACGGCGTGGCCCCCGGACCGGTGTGGACGCCGCTGCAGCCGGCGTTCGTCCCGAACGAGAAGATCGAGTCGTTCGGCGAGGAGGCCGTCTTCGGCCGTCCGGGTCAGCCGGCCGAGCTGGCACCGCCGTTCGTCTTCCTGGCCTCGCAGGAGTCGAGCTACATCAGCGGCGAGACGATCGCGGTGACCGGCGGGACGCCGATTCACTAGCGCTGACCGGCGGGTCGCCGATTCACTAGCGCTGACCGGCGGGACGCCGATCCACTAGTGCTACCGGGTGCGCTGGGCTCCCTCGGCGATGAACTCCGCGAGGGTCTCGCCGAGGAGCTCGCGCGCCCAGCGCTCCGCGGCGGCCGGGTCTCGGTCGACCAGTGCGCGGGCGAGCTCGTTGTGACGGTGGGCCGATGACGGCGTGTACTCGGTGATGGTGTGGCGGCGCTCCTCCGTCCGGGTCCGCAGCAGGGCCTCCACCGTCGATGCGAAGTGCGCGATGACGAGGTTGCCCGAGGCAGCGAGGATCGTCGTGTGGAAGGCGACGTCGGCCTCGAGGTACCGGCGGTCGTCGCCGGCGGCGCTGGCGTCGACCATGGCGGCGGCGCACTCCTGCACGCGGTGGGCCTCGGCCGGCGTCATGGCGGTGGCGGCGAGGCGGGCGGCGACGGGCTCGATCCCGAGGCGCATCTCGAGGAGCTCCCGCATCTGCACGAAGTAGTCGGCACCCCGGCCCCGCCACTCGACCACCTGGGGGCTCGAGACGTCCCAGTCGGCGCGGGGGAGCACCTGGGTGCCGACCCGCTGGCGCGGCTCGACCATGCCGAGCGACTGGAGCACGCGCAGAGCCTCGCGAAGCACGGAGCGCGACACGGCGAACTCGTCGCCGAGCTGGTCGACGTTGAGGATCGCGCCCGTGGGCAGCTCGCCGTCGACGATGCGCTGGCCGAGCGTGCCGACGACGCGGGAGTGCAGGCCGCGATCGCCGAGGGGGCTCTTCGCCATTTGACGCTCCTTCGCAGTGGTGGCAGAGTACATGAGTCTTATTAATCTGATTAATCAGACGAAATCACCGACCCAGTCTGGCGCACGACGGCCGCCGACGAGGTCACCCTGACAATGGGGTCGCGCAGGAGCGCCCCGGAAGAGGACGACGACGTGCACTTCTCCCCCCTCGCGCTGGCGAGCACCGAGCTGGTGAAGCCCTCGGGCTCCGACGCCCAGCTGATCATCGCGGCGCTCGCCGGCGTCGCCGCGATCATCGTCATGATCACGTGGCTCAAGGTCCACCCGTTCCTCGCCCTGGCCATCGCGTCCATCGGCGTGGGCATCGGCGCAGGGCTCGCCCCGGCAGACACGGTCGTGAGCTTCGGCAACGGCTTCGGCGCCACGATGACGAGCGTCGGAATCCTCGTCGGCTTCGGCGCGATGTTCGGCAAGATCCTCGTCGACTCGGGCGGGGCCGATCGCATCGTCGACACGCTCGTGAAGCGCTCGTCGCCGCGCACCCTGCCGTGGACCATGGCCCTGATCGGTGCGCTCATCGGCCTGCCGATGTTCTTCGAGGTCGGCGTCGTGCTGCTGATGCCGGTGATCGTGCTCGTCTCGCGCCGCGCCAAGATGCCGCTCATGCGGGTGGCGATCCCGGCGATCGCGGGCCTCAGCGTGATGCACGGCCTCGTGCCGCCGCACCCCGGCCCGCTGGTCGCGGTCACGACGCTGGGCGCGAACCTCGGCTTGACCATCGCGCTGGGCATCGCCGTCGCCATCCCGACGGTGATCATCGCCGGCCCGCTGTTCTCGGTGTTCGCCGCCCGCTGGGTGCCGATCTCGGCTCCGGCCCTGTTCGAGAGCGACGACGAGAAGGCCGAGGCGAGCGACCGGAAGCGCCCCTCGTTCGGCATCGCCGTCGCCGGGATCCTCCTGCCGGTCGTGCTCATGCTGCTCAAGGCGCTGTGGGATGCGTTCGACGAGAACGGCGGCGGGCCCGTCAAGGCGCTGTTCGAGTTTTTGGGAACCCCCATGATCGCGCTCGGCATCGCGGTGCTCTTCGGCATGGTGTTCTTCGCGCGCAGTGCCGGGATGAGCCGCGATCAGGTGCAGACCTCGCTCGGCTCGGGCCTGCCGGCGATCGCGGGGATCCTGCTCATCGTCGGCGCCGGCGGCGGCTTCAAGCAGGTGCTCATCGACACGGGAATCGGCACGCTCATCGCCCACGCCGTGACCGACAGCGGGATCTCGGTGATCCTGGTCGCCTGGTTCGTCGCGGCGCTGGTCCGGGTCGCCACCGGCTCGGCGACCGTCGCGATCGTGACGGCGGCGGGCATCCTCGCCCCGGTGACCGCCCACCTCGCCGGCCCCGAGGTCTCGCTCGTCGTGCTCGCTGTCGGCGCGGGCTCGCTGTTCCTGTCGCACGTGAACGACGCCGGGTTCTGGCTCATCAAGGAGTACCTCGGCACTACCGTGGGGCAGACATTCAAGACGTGGTCCGTGGTGGAGTGCATCATCTCCGTCGTGGGCCTCGGTGGCGCACTCCTCCTGGGACTGGTGATCTGACATGACCGTCGAACCGCACGTGAACGAGCCGATCCTGGTGGTCATGGGGGTGTCGGGCTCCGGCAAGTCGACTGTCGCCGGGATGCTCGCCGACGACCTCGGCTGGGACTTCGCCGAGGGCGACGCCATGCACCCCGAGTCGAACGTGGCGAAGATGGCGGCGGGCACGCCCCTCGACGACGACGACCGGTGGCCGTGGCTCGACCGCATCGCCGCGTGGATCCAGGAGCGCGCCACCGCAGGGCAGCCCGGGATCATCACCTGCTCCGCGCTCAAGAAGTCGTACCGCGACGTGCTCCGCGGCCCGAGCGTCGTCTTCGTGCACGTGCAGGGGTCGACGGCGCTGATCGGCGAGCGGATGTCGCAGCGCTCGGGGCACTTCATGCCGACGTCTCTCCTCGACTCGCAGCTGGCGGCCTTCGAGTCGCTGGAGGCCGACGAGCAGCACATCGTCGTCGACGCGAGCTCGTCGCCGGCCGCCGAGGTGGCCGAGGTCGAGGAGCGCCTGGGCCTCGTCGCCCGGAAGCTGTAGATCGGGCGCAGGAACCAGCCCGCGTCGGCGTTAGATGGGCCCATGACTGAAAACGGCGTCACGCAGCACTGGGTCGCGACCTCCTACGGTTCCCTCGACGGGCTCGAGAAGCAGGGCGCCGACGTACCGCCGCCCGGTCCCGGCGAGGTCACGGTCGACGTCGTGGCCGTCGGCATGAACCCCGCTGACGCGAAGGCCGTGCTGCTGGGCTCCGATGCGTCGAAGCTGCCCCTGGCGATCGGCTACGAGGTCGCCGGGCGCGTGACCGCCGTGGGCGACGACGTCGGCCTGGCGCCGGGCGACGAGGTCGTCGCGTTCCGCGTGTCGGGCGGGTACGCGACGTCGATCACCGTGCCGTCGACCGATGTCTTCCCCAAGCCGCCCGACCTCGGCTGGCCCGAGGCCGCCAACCTGCTGCTCGCGGGCGCCACGGCCGCCGAGATGCTGCACGTGGCCGGTGTCGAGAGCGGCCAGACGATCCTCGTGCACGGCGCCTCGGGAGCGGTCGGGGTCAGCGTCATCCAGCAGGCCCGCCTGCTCGGGGCCACCGTCATCGGGACGGCTTCCGAGCGCACCTTCGGCGTCGTCGAGGGCTTCGGCGCCACCGGCGTGGTCTACGGCGACGGACTCGAGGAGCGCGTCCGCAGCCTCACGCCTCACGGGATCGACGCCGCCCTCGACTGCGTCGGCACCGACGAGGCCGTCGACGTCTCGCTCGCCCTCGTCGCCGACCGCAGCCGGATCGTCAGCATCGCCGCGTTCGGCAGGGCCGAGCGCGACGGCTACCGGGTCGTGGGCGGTGCGATGCCCGAGAGCGCGGCGTTCCGCGACAGCGTGCGGGCCCACCTGCTGGAGCTCGCCGGAGCAGGCCAGCTCGTCGTGCCGATCGCGACGACGTTCGCGTTCGACGATGCGAAGGCCGCGCTCGAGCTCGTGGGGTCGGGGCACGCCGGGGGCAAGGTCGCGCTGCTGGTCTGAGTCGGGTGGGGCGTCGCAGTTCCTGCGCAGTCGACCCCGCGAAGCGGCATTCGCGCACTGCCGCGGCCTGGGGGGAGTGGCGAGACGCCGTGTCTACATCGTGAAGTCGGCGGTGATCGATGCGTCGACCTGGACGTCCTCCGGCTTGAGCTCGAAGACGGCGCCGCCCGAGGTGTCGGACAACCCCAGAGGCACCATCGACTTCGAGTACCCGATGCCCGGGCCGACGCCGACGCCGGGCCGCAGCCCCTCTTCATAGACCCTCTCGAGCTGCGGGCTTCCGAGGCCCAGCCCGGCGGCGTAGTCGTGGGCCTTCGTGATGGCGTCCTGCACGCTGGCGACGCGAACCTCGCGCTGCACCCGAAGGCGCGTCGGCTCGGTGAGCTTCCAGTCGATGCCGTGGAACTCGATGCCGCTCCGCTCGGCCAGGTCGCTCACCCAGTCGACGAGGGCGTCGAAGTCGGTGAAGGTGACCCGCACCTGCGACTGGGCGCGGTACCGGAGGACGGTCGTGTCGCTGTCTTTCACCCACTCGTTGTAGGCGTCGACGGCCACTGAGTCGGCGTACCACCCGGTCGCGGCCTTCGACGCGTCGTGCGACTTCGCGTCGGCCACCACCGCGGCGTGCGCGGTCAGCGCCTGAGTGCGCACGGCCTTCCGGTCGGGTCCGGTGAACGAGACGGTGACGGTGATGGTCGCCCGCTCGGCGGGGTGCAGCGCGGAGGCGTGCCCGGATACGACGAATGTGGTCATGTCGTCATCATGCCGCGCGCCGGGCCTGCGCGACAGGGATCGCTCAGGCGGGGTGGACCCGGGCGAGGAACGCGTTGACGTCGTCGAGCTCCTCTTGGGCGATGCCGTGGGTGAGACCCGGGTAGACGGTGAGCTCGGCGCCCGGCGCGTGCGCGGTCAGCCAGGCCTCGGTGCGCTCCACCGCGGCCGGCGGGATCACGGCATCGGCGTCGCCGCGGCCGTAGAAGACCGCCGGCTCGGAGGCCGTGACGGCGTCGTCGACCTCGTCGGTGCCTCCGGGGACGACGAAGCCGGCGAGCACCACGGCGAAGTCGAAGAAGCCGGGGCGACGGCGCAGCAGCTGGAGCGAGAGAGAGCCGCCCTGCGAGAAGCCGAGCAGGCCGACGGTGGGGTGGGCGTCGCCGAGCGAGGCGACGAAGTCGAGCACCGCGTCGGCGGCCTCGTCGACGGGGGCGTACTCCGGAGCGCCCGGCTGCGACAGCGGGTACCACGAGAAGCCGCCGCCGTAGGAGAGAGGTGCTCGAAGGGACGCGTAGGCGAACTCCGTCGAGAGATGGGGCACCAGGCCGATGAGGTCGCCCTCGTGCGAGCCGACGCCGTGCAACAGGAGCACGAGCGGCTTGCCCGCCCTCTCGGCCTCGGGGAGGGACCACTGGACGGCAGACGGATCGATCGAGACCATGTCGCAAGCGTAGCGAGCGGCCGCGTCGAAACGTGTTCGTCATGAGACCAGGTAAGAATGGCCCATGGCTTCCGTTCAGACTCCCGACCCCAACTCCGGCTGGCTCTCCGAGGAGGAGCTGTTCCAGATCCGGCAGCGCCTCCCGATCCTGTACGTGGAGGCGGTGCCCGTCCGCACCGACGGCCAGGGCCTCGTGACGGAGGTCGGGGTGCTTCTGCGCGCCGACAGCGAGGGCACTATGACGCGCATGCTCGTCTCGGGTCGCGTGATGTACGGGGAGTCGCTGCGCACCGCGCTCTTCCGGCACCTCGAGAAGGACCTCGGGCCGATGGCCTTCCCGCAGCTCCCGCCGTCGCCGGTGCCGTTCTCGGTCGCCGAGTACTTCCCCTTCCCGGGCGCCTCGGTCTACACCGACGAGCGACAGCACGCGGTCTCGCTGGCCTACGTCGTGCCCGTCACCGGCACCTGCGAGCCGCGCCAGGACGCCCTCGAGATCACCTGGATGAGCCCGCTCGTCGCCGCCAGCCCGGAGGTCGCCAGCGAGATGGAGGGCGGCCGCGGTGCCCTGCTCCGCACGGCCCTCGCCTCGGTGGGCGCGCTGAGCTAGCTCCTGTCGCCTCGGGAAGCGGCCGGCGTGTCCCCCGACCGCTGAGGTCGGTCGGAGGCCGGCGCGTACTGTCGAGCCGGTGTCGACTCCTACGATCTTCTGCCTTCACGCGCTGGGCTCCAGCCGTCTGGAATTCGAGCCGCTGGCTGAGCGCCTCGGCGACGACTTCGAGGTGGTCGCCTTCGATCTGCCCGGCTTCGGCGAGGCCAACCGCGCCGAGGGGCTGAGCGTCGACGAGATGGTCGACGGCGTCATCCGCAAGATCCGGCGCCACGGCTCCACCCGCTTCCTTCTGGCCGGCCACAGCATGGGCGGCAAGGTCGCCACCCTCGTCGCCGCGCGGATCCTCGACGGGTCGGCCGGCCTGTTCGGCCTCACCGGCGTCGTGCTCCTCGCCGCGTCGCCGCCGTCCCCCGAGCCCATGAGCGACGAGAGTCGCGCGCAGATGCTCGGCTGGGCCGCGACCGGCCGAATCGACCACGACGCCGCCCGGACGTTCGTCGACGACAACGTCGGCGCGCCGCTCGGGGCTGCGGCCGACGAGCGCGCCCTGGCCGACGTCCAGCGGTCTCGGGCCGAAGCCTGGACCGCCTGGTTCGAGCGCGGCAGCCGCGAAGACCGGTCTGACGAGGTCGGGACGCTCGACGTCCCCGCCGTCATCCTGGCAGGCGGCGCGGACGGGCCCCTCGGCGAAGACGGCCAGCGTCGCCTCAACCTGCCGGTCTACGGCCGGGCCGACGTCGTCGTGCTCGAGGGAGCCGGCCACCTCCTGCCTCTCGAGCGACCCGACGAGGTCGCCGCCGCCGTGCGGACCCTCTGGCGGGAGCACGCCGGCCGTGGACCCGAGGTGCCCGTCGACGTCGGCCGCGTGATCGCGTCGGGCCGCACGAACACCCGCACCCGCCGGATCCTCGCGCGCCGGGCCCTCGCCGACCGCCCGTCGTACGAGCCCCGGGCTCTCACCCCCGCGCAGCTCGAGACCCTCCGGGCGGTCGCGGCGCGCGTCGTCCCGCAGACGGGCGAGCCCATCGACCTCGCCGCGCGGGTCGACTCGCAGCTGCACCGCGGACACAGCGACGGCTGGCGGAATGCCGCTCTGCCGCCCGATCCCGAGGCGTACCGACTCGCGTTGACGGCGCTCGCCGCATTCGGCGACCTGTCCGAGGATGCCCGCGACGAGACGCTCACCGCCATCGTCGACGGCAGCTGGACGCCGCCGGCCGGCACCCTCACCGCCGACCAGATGACCCTGTGGTTCGAGGACTGCCGCGTCGACCTCTCGCGCACCTGGCTGGCCCACCCCGCGACCATGGCCCGCGTCGGCTTCGACGGCTTCGCCAACGGCGGCGACGTGCAGCGGATCCAGGGCTTCCACCTGCTCGCCGCGGACACCCGCGAGGGCTGGGAGCCGCTCCCGCACCCGACTCACGACCACGACACCCAGGAGGCAGCCCGATGAGGCTCGACGGAATGCGCACCTACTCGGACGACGAGATCGTCGACGCGGTCGTCATCGGCACCGGCGCCGGCGGAGCGCCCGTGCTCGCGACCCTCGCCGAGCGCGGTCTGCGCGTGGTCGCGCTGGAGGCGGGCCCGAACTTCGACCCGCACGAGTTCACGCCCGACGAGAACCAGGCCGTCGACATCAACTGGATGGAGGAGCGGCTGACCGACGGGGCGAACCCGACGGCCTTCGGCGCCAACAACTCCGGCCGCGGCGTCGGCGGCTCGACGCTGCACTGGGGCGCCTTCACGCCTCGCCCCGATCCGCGCGACCTGAAGCTGCACTCCGATTCCGGCAAGGGCGTCGACTGGCCCATCGAGCACGCCGAGCTGATCCGCTACATCGAGCGCGTCGAGCACTTCGTCGGCATCGCCGGCCCCGATTTCTACCCGTGGGATCCGTCGCGCAAGTACCTCATGCCGCCGCCGGCGAGGAACGCGTCGTCCGACATGATGATGCGCGGCTGCGAGGCCCTCGGCATCCGAGCCACCGACGCCCCGGCGGCTCTCACCACCGTCGACCGCCACCAGGAGCACGCCGGACTCCGCCCCGCCTGCTCGTCCTGCGGAAGCTGCCACCAGGGCTGCCGCAGCGGTGCCAAGGTCAGCATGGACACCACGTACCTCCCGCTCGCGGTCGCGCACGGCGCCGAGATCCGTCCTGACTCGATGGTGACCGGCATCGAGCTCGACGGCCAGGGCCGTGTCAGCGCGGTCGTCTACCTCCGCGACGGCGTCGAGCACCGCCAGCGGTGCGCCGCGCTCTTCCTCTGCGCCGGCGGCGTCGAGACTCCGCGCCTGCTCCTCCACACGGGGCTGGCCAATTCGAGCGGCCAGGTCGGCAGGAACTACATGGCCCACGGCGCCACGCAGGTGTGGGGCACGTTCGAGACCGAGATGCGCAGCCACCGCGGCTACCCGTCGTCGATCATCACCGAGGACACGCTCCGCCCCGACGACGCCGACTTCGCCGGCGGCTACCTGCTCCAGAGCCTCGGCGTCGTACCGCTCACCCTCGCCACGACCATGGTGCGGGGCGGCGGCCTCTGGGGTCGGGAGCTCGTCGACGCCATGGACGGCTACCGGTATCTTGCCGGGGTCGGCATGAACGGCGAGTGCCTGCCCAGCGACGACAACGTGCTCACGCTCTCGGACGAGAAGGACGCCTACGGCATCCCGAAGGCCCGCGTCGCCTTCAGCTCGGGCGAGAACGAGGAGGCCATGGACCGACACGCGATCCGCACCATGACCGCGATCGTCGAAGCGGCCGGAGCCACGTCGACCCGTGTGCTCGCGCGAACGGCTCACACCATCGGAACCGCCCGCATGGGCGATTCGGCCGACTCGGCCGTCGTCGACGCGGACGGACGGAGCTTCGACGTGCCCAACCTGTGGATCGCCGACAACTCGGTCTTCCCGAGCGCCGTGGTCGCGAACCCGGCGCTGGCGATCATGGCGCTGGGGCTCCGCAGCGCCGAGAAGTTCCTGGCGGCGTAGGCGCCGCGGGGCCTGCTCGCGAGGTGGCCCTGCTTGCGAGGTGGCCCTGCTTGCGAGGTGGCCTGCCTGCGAGGTGGCCCTCGCCGTCGGCCCCGAGGCGGGGGCCCGACGGGCGGGGCCATTTCGCGAGTGGGGGCGCCGCCCGGCGTGCCAGGCCGTTTTCGCGAGGTGGCCCTAGCCGTCGGCCCCGAGGCGGGGGCCCGACGGGCGGGGCCATCTCGCGGGAGGGGCCGGCGCCCGGCGTGCCGGGCACGGGCTCCGCGACTACTGCGGCGCGTCGAGCCAGGCGTCGACCCCGGCGAGCAGCTCGGCCTTGCGGTCGGCGGACGCGAACGCTCCCGTGATCGAGTTGCGCGCCAGCGACGCGAGCGCGGCATCGTCGAGCCCCAGGCTGGTGCGGACCGCGCGGAAGTTGTCGTCGATGTAGCCCCCGAAGTACGCCGGGTCGTCGGAGTTCACGGTGGCGAGGACGCCGAGCTCGAGCATCCGCGGCAGGGGGTGGTCGGCGAGGTCGGGTGTCACGGCGAGCCGCACGTTCGAGAGCGGGCAGACGGTCAGCGTGATGCCGTCGGCGACGAGGCGCTCGACGAGGGCCGGGTCTTCGAGGCTGCGGATGCCGTGGTCGACGCGCTGCACCCGGAGGTCGTCGAGGGCGGACCAGACGTACGAGGGGTCGCCCTCCTCGCCGGCGTGTGCGACGGCGTGGAGGCCGAGTTCCTGCGCCCGCGCATAGACGGCGCCGAAGGGGGCGGCGGGGAAGCCGACCTCGGACGAGTCCATGCCGATCGCCAGCAGGTCGCCGGCGCGGTGGGCCACCGACTCGAGGGTGGCCATCGCGTCGTCGGCGGGGAGGTGGCGCATGACGCAGAGGATCAGGCCGCCGGTGATCCCGTGGTCGGCCTCGGCCTGGCGGAACGCGTCGAGCAGGCCGTCGAGGGCGTCGTCGATCGCGACGCCGCGGGCCGTGTGGGCCTGGGGGTCGAAGAACAGCTCGACGTGGCGGACTCCGTCGTGCGCGGCGCGCTCCAGGTAGGCGGCGGCCAGGTCGCGGAAGTCGTCGCGGGTCACGAGCACGGCAGTGCACGCGTAGTAGAGGTCGAGGAACTCCTGCAGGTTCGAGAAGCTGTAGCGCGAGCGCAGGTCGTCGATGTCGGCGTAGGGGAGCGCGACGCCGTTCTTCGCGGCGAGGGCGAAGACCATCTCGGGCTCGAGGGTTCCCTCGGCGTGGACGTGCAGCTCGGCTTTGGGGAGGGTGCGGGTGTCGCGCTTGGTCATCGCGCCAGGCTAGTGCTGAGGGCGAGCCGGCACCGGCCGATTCGGCTGGACGGAGGCTGTGTCGAGCACGGGCGACGCGAGCCGTCGTTCGAACAAGGCCATCGCCGTGATGATCGATTGCACTTCGAACACTCGATTGCGTGTGCCGACGCTGCGTTGAACGATGATGCCCTTGGCTTCGAGCGCGGCCAGCCCGTCGTTAATGGTCGTGAAGCTGCGGTTCGTGGCGCTCTGGACCGATCGTGCCGTGAGCACGGGCATTCCGGGGAGGAGGTCAAGGAGTTCCCAGACCGCCGAGTCTGAGCGGACTCCGACGAGGGCGGACCTCCAGGTCGCCTGCAATCCGCGTATCTCGGACTCGAAGCGCTCCATCTGGTCCACTACTTCGGACACTGCTGTGCTGAAGAACCGCACGAAGTGTGCTGCGCGCGATGCGGCCAGGGGCGAGGACCCGTCGCCCTGGTAGCGGAAGAGCGTCAATGCCTCGACATAGTCGCGCGAATGCGTGGCGAAACTGAGCGAGATCGGCGGAGCGGCCGCGCTCGTTGCGCCGCGGGATCGAAGGACCATGTGGATCAGGGCTCGGCCTGTCCGGCCGTTGCCGTCGGCGAAGGGATGGATGGTCTCGAACTGCGCGTGGGCGATCGCAGCGATAGCGATGGATGGCAGGTTGCTCCTGTCGACGAACTCGAGCAGATCGAGGAGAAGTCCCTCGACAGCATCGGGGTGCGGAGGCACGAATTCGGCAAGCGCGGGTGTGGCGCCGCCGATCCAGTTCTGCCCCTGCCGCAGCCGCCCTCCGATCTCGGGCGTAGCGGATCTCCGCATGAGCTCGCGATGGGTGGAGAGAATGTCGTCGAGAACGATCTCGTGGCCCGACTGGATTCGCTCGATCACGAGGCGCATGGCATCGATGTTGCCGATCACTTCGCCCGCGGTCGTGTGTCGATGTCCGGCCTCGGTTCGGGCGAGGTGCTCCTCTTCGAGGAGGCGCCGTGGCGACACCTCGAGCCCCTCGATCCGAGACGACGCCACGGCCTCAGCCCGAAGCAGTATTCGCCCGAGAGCCTCTGTTCCGCCGAGGTGGAAGAGTCGGGACTCGGACTCAGCGAGGGCGGCGCCTGCCTCCGCCACCGATCGCCAGGTGTCGGAGTCGAGTTCGAGGAGCCGGTCGCGTAGCGGGTCAGGTTCGTAGCGCAGATAGGAGTAGCCGGTTCGCTCGCTTCGCGTGGCCGCGCCTGGATCTCCGCGATGCCGTACGTGCGTGAAGCGAGCCATGTGTCGATTCTTTCATATTGCGGGTTAATGAGTTAGGCCGCAATAAGGACATCTTTGCTCGTCTTTCGGTCTTCGCGTCGGAGCGTCGAGGCTAGTGGGCCGCGCGCGAGAGGAACTCGATAAGCGCCGGGTGCTGCGGCGCGTCGAGCACCTCGGCCGGCGCGCCCTGCTCGACGACCTCGCCCTTGTGCAGGAAGACGATGCGGTCGGCCACGTTCCGCGCGAAGTGCATCTCGTGCGTCGTCATGAGGATCGTCGAGCCGCCCTCCTTGAGCTCGGTCACGAGGTCGAGCACCTCGCCGACGAGCTGCGGGTCGAGCGCGCTCGTCACCTCGTCGAGCAGCAGCAGTTCGGGGTCGGACGCGATCGCTCGAGCGATGGCGACGCGCTGCTGCTGCCCGCCCGAGAGCCGGTCGGGGTAGGCGCCAGCGAACGTGCCCAGCCCGATGCGGTCGAGCAGGGTCTGCGCTGTCGCCTCGGCCGCGGCGCGGTCGATGCCGTGCACCCGGCGCGACGCGAGGGTCACGTTGTTCAGCACGGTCATGTGCGGGAAGAGGTTGAACTGCTGGAAGACGACGCCGATGCGCGCGCGGGTGGCGTCGACGTCGACCCGCGGATCGGAGATGTCGCTGCCGCGCAGCAGGATCTGGCCGTCGTCGATCCCCTCGAGCAGGTTGACCGTCTTGAGCAGCGTCGACTTGCCTGATCCGGAGGCGCCGATCACGGCGATGACCTCGTGCGTGTGCACGGTCAGGTCGATGCCCCGCAGCACCTCCTGATCGCCGAAGGACTTGCGGAGGCCGCGCAGCTCAAGCACTGCATCGGGGGTCGGCGCGGATTCGGACGTGGGCTGGTCGTCGCGGAAAGCCGGGGCGCTCACACCGCACCCCCGATCTGCTCGCGCCGCTGCTGGCGTCGGGCGATGGCGTCGGTCACACGGATGAGCGGCAGGCTGATGACCACGAACAGCAGGCCGGCGACGACGTACGGCGTGAAGTTGTAGGTCTCCTGCGACGCGATCTGAGCGCTGCGCACGGCATCGATCGCGCCGAGGATCGAGACGAGCCCGACGTCCTTCTGCATGGAGACGAAGTCGTTCATGAGCGCCGGGGTGACCTTGCGGAGCGCCTGCGGCAGCACGACGAGGCGGAGAGTCTTGGCGTGCGAGAGGCCGAGCGACCGCGCGGCGAGGCGCTGCGACGGGTGCACGGCCTCCATGCCGGCGCGGAGCACCTCGGCGATGTACGACGAGTAGGTGAGGATGATCGCGACCGTGCCGAGCACGGCGTAGGGCAGCCGCGGGAAGACGCCGAGCCCGGGGATCCCGAACCCGACGAGGTACAGCACGATGATGAGCGGCAGGCCGCGGAACAGGTCGGTGTAACCGGTCGCGAGCATTCGCAGCGGGAAGAACACCGGGTTCTGCAGCCCGCGGACCACCGCGAGCAGCGTGCCGAACACGGCCACGCCGATGGCCGCGAAGAACAGGATCCGCACGTTCAGCCACAGGCCGAGCAGGATCGACGGGAACGAATCGGCCGCCGTCTTCGGGTCGAAGAACGACTGCTGGACGGAGGCCCAGCCGGGGGTGTTGACGACGCCGAAGTAGACGATGGCGACGACCACGACGGTCGACGCGATGCTCGCGATCAGCGAGCGGCGGCCGCGCTGGCGGCGGTAGAGGCGGCGCTCGACCTCCAGCTCGGACGGTGCGCCGACGGCGGCGGTCACTTGAGGACGGGGGCGTCGACCTTGTCGGACAGCCAGGTCTTCGTCAGCTCGGCCAGGGTGCCGTCTTTCTCGAGAGCGGCCAGGGCGGTGTCGACCTTCGAGGTGACCTTCGAGCCCTTCGGGAGCACGAAGGCGAACTGGTCGCCGTCGCCCGTCGATGGGAACTGGCCGATGACCTTGCCGTCGTCGAGCTCGGCCGAGGCGATGTAGAACGCCGTGGGGAGGTCGGTGACGACCGCATCGATCTGGCCCGATTTGAGGGCGAGGATCGCGTCGTCGTTCGAGTTGAACACCTGCGGCGTGACTCCGACGTCTTTCTGGACGGTCGCGAGGCTGGTCGTGCCGGTCGCGACGCCGATGCTGTCGCCCTTGAGATCGGCGACGCTGGTGGCGTCCGCGGCCTTCGACTTGCTCGTGGTGACGACGGCCTGGGTGGTCGTGTAGTACGGCGTCGAGAAGTCGACGGCCTTCTTGCGGGCGGTGGTGACGCTGAACTGCTGGATGTTGAGGTCCCAGTCTTTCGCGCCGGGCGCGATGGCGCTGTCGAAGGTGGATCTCGTCCAGACGACGTCGGACTTCGAGTAGCCCATCTCCTTGGCGACGGCGTAGGCCACGGCCGACTCGAAGCCCTCGCCCGACTGCGGCTTGTTGTCATCGACCCACGGCGAGTAGGCGGGCTGCCCGGTCGCGATGGTGAGCTTGCCGTCGGTCACGGTGCCGGAGGCGCTGCTCGACGAGCCGGCGGAGCAGCCGGCGAGAGCGAGCGTCGCGGCGAGGACGGTGGCGGCGACGACAGCAGTGCGGGAGCGGAGACGCATCTCAGGGAGCCTTCGTTCGAGGAGTGGGGAAGTACTGGATATTACAGCGCAACCACCGACACTCGCGCGGTCGGCGTCACGCAACGACTCGCAGGGCGGGCCTTGCCATACTGAGGGCATGCACGAGCAAGCGTGGGCGTCGGCCGCGGTCCGCCGTTTCGCGCGCGAGACGAACCTCCTGATCGCCGGGCGACGGTTCCGCATCGAGGGCGGGGGAGCCCGTGCCGGTGCGCTCCGGAGCTTGCTCCAGGCCCTCGGCGGGCGAGACCTGCCGGCCGGCCCCGTCGATCACCTGTGGCTGGTCGACACGGCGGATCGCGGGCCCGGCGAAGGCGCCCTCGTCATCGACACGAGCGACGACGCGGCCCCGCTCCGCCAGGACGACGCCGACAGCCGCATCGAGTGGGCGGCGCAGCGCATGCCGATCTCGACCGAGATCGTCAGGGGCCTCGACCTGGCGGGCCTGCGGGTCGGCGTGAGCATGGTGCTGGAGCCGAAGACGGCCGTGCTGTCGCTGCTGCTGCGTGACGCCGGCGCGGAGGTGGCCGTGTACGCCCACGCCGACGAGACCGACGACGCCGTGGCCGACGCGCTCCGCACGCGCGGGTTCAGCGTCTACGCCGACAGCGCCGCGACGCTCCGGGAGCAGCGGGGGCTGGCGCTCGAGTTCCTGCGCACGCGACCCGACATCCTGCTCGACGACGGATCGCACCTGATCAGGCTGGCCCACGAAGAGACGCTGGCCCACGAAGAGACGCCGCCTCAGGAGGAGACGCCGCCTCAGGAGGAGACGCCGGCCCGCGAAGAGACGACGCCCCGCGACGACGCCCCCGAGCTCCTCGACGGCATGATCGGAGCCGCCGAGGAGACCACGTCGGGGCTGCGGCCGCTCCGCGTGATGGCCGAGCGCGGCGACCTCCGCGTGCCCGTCATCGCCGTGAACGACGCCCGCACCAAGACCTGGTTCGACAACCGCTACGGCACCGGCCAGTCGTGCGTCTTCGCGATCGTCGACGCGCTCGACGGCGTCGAGGGGCACCGGGTCGCGCCCGGCGGCAGAGCGGTCGTCGCCGGCTTCGGCCCCGTGGGCGAGGGCTGCGCGCAGATGCTGACGGCGCTGGGGCTGAGCGTCACGGTGGCCGAGATCGACCCTGTGCGCGCGCTTCAGGCGGCGTACGCCGGGTACGCGGTGGCGCCGCTCGAGACCGCCGTGGCCACCGCCGACCTCGTCGTCTCGGCGACGGGGGGGCGCGACACCGTGACGTTCGCCGCCCTGAGTTGCTGCGCGCCCGGGTGCGTCATCGCCGTCGCCGGCGGAGTCGACGACGAGGTGGCGCTCGCCGAAGCCCAGGGCGCAGGAACCTCCCGCCTCACCCTGACAGAGCACGTCGAGTCGCTGACGCTGCCGGGTGGCGGCGGCGTGCTTCTGCTGGTGGGAGGCTCCTGCGTCAACATCGCGGCCGGCGAGGGCAACCCGATCGAGATCATGGACCTCTCGTTCGCGGTGCAGCTCGAGGCGGTGCGCACGCTGCTGGCCGGTCGCGGCTCGCTGGCGCCGGGCCTGCACCCGGTCGACCCGGGCGCCGACCACCGCATCGCGACGCTCGCGCTCCGGCGGCTCGGTGTGACGACGCCGCCGTTCGCTGCGAGCCCGGGCGACGCTCCCGTCGACGTCGCCACCACGCGCTTCGGGCCGCGCGCATGACCGGAGCCGGCCCCGGTGGCCCCGGCGGCCCCGTCTCGGTCCACTCGGCCCGCATCGTCGTGCCGATGACCGCCCCGCCCATCCTCGACGGCGCCGTCGCGGTGCAAGACGGCCGCATCCTGCACGTCGGCGAGCACGCCTGGGTCGTCGACCAGCTCGCCGCCCGCGGCCTGGCGTTCACCGAGCACCACTGGCGCGGCGCCCTGCTGCCGGGCCTCGTCAACGCCCACTCGCACCTGCAGTACACCGGCATGGCAGCCGTCGGTCAGGGGCAGTACGACGGATTCGACGACTGGGCGAAGGCATTCGACGTCGAGTACGAGAAGCCGCACGACTGGAGGGCCGAGGCGGCAGCCGGGGCAGCGGCGTCGATCGTCGCCGGCGTGACCAGCATCGCCGACATCGTCACCGACATGGAGGCGGCATCGGTGCTCGGCGACGCCGGGCTCGGCGGCGTCGCGTTCTGGGAGGTCATGAACTGGGAGAATGCGGCCTGGGAGGCGCGCGGCCGCGACCAGGTCGTGGCCGAGCTGGAGCGCATCCCGGCCGTCCCCGGGGTCGGCCTGTCGCCGCACGCGCCCTACTCGCTCGACGTCTCGCCACTGCTCGAGCTGCCCGACATCGTCCGCCAGCGCGGACTCCGCCTTCACCTTCACCTCGGGGAGTCGGCGTTCGAGGGCGAGCGCATACCGACCGACCACGGCGAGCGGCACGAGGACTGGCACTTCGCCGGCGTCCCCTCCTTCCGCGCGCTGCGCGAGCTGGGCTTCGGCGCCAGCGCCACCAGCTTCGTCGACCGCCTCGGGGTGCTCGGGCCCGACTGCCACATCGCGCACGGCGTCTACATGACCGCCGCCGACCGCGCCCTGCTGCGGGCCCGCGGCACGGCCGTCGCGCTCTGCCCGCGCTCCAACGCCGTGATCGGCCTCGACCCGCCGCCGGTCGCCGACTACCTCCGCGAGGGCAGCCCGATCGCGATCGGCACGGACTCGCTGTCGTCGTCGCCCTCGCTCGACCTGATGGCCGACGTCACGGCCCTGCACCGCATCGCCCGTGCCCAGGGCTACGGCGCCCTCGACCTGCACGAGCGGCTGCTCGCCGCGGTCACTCTCGGCGGCGCGAATGCCATCGGCCTGGCCACCGGACCCGACCGCATCGGCCACCTCGCTGTCGGAGCCCGCGCCGACCTCGTCGTGTTCGACGTCGACGCCCGTACCGTCCCCGACGCCTTCGCCGCCCTCGTCGAGGACGGCGCCGGGCGCGCCAGCGCCACCGTCATCCGCGGCGAGATCCGCGCGCAGGATGGCGCCCTCCTCACGAAAGAAGCCCATGACTGACCAGGTAGCCCGCCGAACCGTCGACGGCGAAGTGATCGAGTGGCTCGACGTGCCCGCGCGCGCCGCGGCCCTCGACCTCGAGCCGCACCCCGAGGGCGGCTGGTACCGCCGCACCTGGACGTCGCCGGCCCTGAACGCCACCGGCGACCGGCCCGCGGCGACGCTGATCCACTTCCTGCTCCCGCCCGGCGAGGCGTCGGCCTGGCACAAGGTCGAGTCCGACGAGATCTGGCTCTGGCACGGCCCCGACGAGGTCGTGCTCGAGCTCGGAGGAACGAGTGCAACGCCGGTCGCCGCCGAGCGCCACGTCCTGGGCCCGGGCGCAGGAACGGCCGGCTCCGAGTCCGTCGCCCAAGGGCTCGTGCCCGC
This sequence comes from Frondihabitans sp. GW821-FHT04F02, assembly GCF_059420045.1. Lineage (NCBI taxonomy): Bacteria > Bacillati > Actinomycetota > Actinomycetes > Micrococcales > Microbacteriaceae > Frondihabitans > Frondihabitans sp. GW821-FHT04F02. Next base: position 295,691 of record NZ_JBWKSZ010000004.1, read on the forward strand.
AGGCACCTGGCAGCGCACCCTCCCCTCGGCCGGCGAGGCACTCGTCTCGTGCCTGGTCTCGCCCGGGTTCACCTTCGACGACTGGTCGCTCGCCGACTAGCGCGCGAACGGCCTAGCGTGGTGCCAATGACCACCACGTCCGCCGGCGTCGGATTCCGCTCCGACCGCGGCCCGATCCTCATCGCCCTGATGCTGTCGACGGGCCTCGTCGCCATCGACTCGACAATCGTCGCCACCGCCGTCCCCTCGATCGTCCACGACATCGGCGGGTTCTCGTCGTTCCCGTGGGTGTTCTCGATCTACCTCCTGGCCCAGGCCGTCTCCGTGCCGATCTACGCGAAGCTGTCCGACATGGTCGGCCGCAAGCCGCTCATGCTGTTCGGCATCGGGCTGTTCCTGGTCGGCAGCATCCTCTGCGGGTTCGCGTGGAGCATGCCGGCGCTGATCCTGTTCCGCGTCGTCCAGGGCCTCGGCGCCGGCGCCGTGCAGCCCATGGCGATCACCATCGCGGGCGACATCTACACCGTCAAGGAGCGCGCCAAGGCGCAGGGCTATCTGGCGAGCGTCTGGGCCATCGCCTCGGTCGTCGGACCCACCCTCGGCGGCGTGTTCTCGGAGCTCGGCATCTGGCGCGGCATCTTCTTCGTCAACGTGCCGCTGTGCCTCCTGGCAGCCTGGATGATCCTGCGCGCCTTCCACGAGAAGATCGAGCGCACGCGCCACAGCGTCGACTACCTCGGTGCGGCGCTCCTGACGGCGTCGCTCAGCCTCCTGATCCTGGCGCTGCTCGAGGGCGGGCAGGCGTGGGCGTGGAACTCCCCGCAGAGCATCGGCGCGTTCGCGGTCGGGGGGATCCTGCTCGCGATCTTCATCGTGGTCGAGCGCCGCGCGGCCGAGCCGGTGCTGCCGCCGTGGGTGTTCACGCGCCGCCTGCTCCTGACGACGTCGCTCATCTCGTTCGGCGTCGGCGCCATCGTGCTCGGCCTCACGTCGTACGTGCCGACCTACCTCGAGGGGTCGATCCACGTGTCGCCGATCCTCGCCGGCCTGGCGCTCGCGGCACTGACGCTCGGCTGGCCGGTCAGCGCCTCGCAGGCCGGCAAGGTCTACCTGCGGATCGGCTTCCGCGGCACGGTCTTCATCGGCATCGGAGTCGCCCTTCTCGGCGCAGGGGTTCTCGCCGCGACGGCGCACCACCCGAACCTCGTCGTCGTAGCGGCGGCGTGCTTCGTGGTCGGCCTCGGCATGGGATTCGTCGCCACGCCCAGCCTGATCTCGGCGCAGTCGAGCGTCGAGTGGAACGAGCGCGGCGTCGTCACCGGCACCAACCTGTTCGCCCGGTCGATCGGAAGCGCCATCGGCGTCGCGATCTTCGGCGCCGTCGCCAACGCGATCTACGCCCGGACGCCCGACGGCGACACCGTGCCGAGCGCCGTCGTCGACGCGTCGAGCGCGGTGTTCGTCGCGGTGGTCGTGGTCGTGCTCCTGGCCGTCGCGGCCGTGGTGGCCATGCCGCGCGTGCGGGCGCCGCACACGGCGACGGCGCCGGTGCCGGTCGTGCAGCCCGACTAGGCATCGGAACGCGCGCTAGCGTGGGGGCAGGCTACGAGGCGGGGGGACCAGGATGGCGAACGAGCGCGACGACGACGAGGCGAAGTTCCTGCGAACCTTCGCGACCTTCATCGAGCGGGTGGTACGCGAGCACGAGCAGAACGCCGACACCGGGGAGCCGAGCGTCCAGGACCACCTGACGGAGTACTTCGGTGCCGATGTGACCCGGCTCTCGGTCGTCACGGAGGCCATCGCGCCCCACCGGCTGGCCGACGCCGACATCGCTCTGGCGGAGCTCGCCGGCGGAGTCGGACCCGACTCGGTGATCGGCGTGGGCGGCGGTCAGCAGAGGCACCACTCCGACCTCCAGGAGATCCTCTCGAACGCGTACGGCCGTTTCACCGTCGGGCCGGTCGACTTCGCCGAACGAGCCACCGGGCCCGCGTCGACGCGGCAGGTCGTCGCGTTCGGCATCTGGAAGCTGCGTGTCGACGGCAAGCCCGTCGCCGTGCTACAGCGTGACGCCGCTCCGCAGTTCGGCCGGTCGACGGTGTCGCTCGAGCTGATCGCTCTCGACGCCGAGACATCGAAGAGGGCGCTGGAACTCCTCCGGGGACTGATGATCGCGCGGAGCGTCCTCCGCGGCCAGGTCCTCTCGTTCGAGTCGACGGAGTACGGCATGGAGGCCGGTGCGACGTTCGTCGCGCGCCCCGTCGTCCGGGCCGACGAGATCGTTCTCGCGCCCGGTGTGATCGACCAGGTGCGGCAGCACGTCATCGGCATCGGCCGGCACCGCGACGCGCTTCTCGCCGCGGGGCAGCACCTCAAGCGGGGCGTGCTGCTCTACGGACCTCCCGGCACCGGCAAGACGATGACGGTCCGGCATCTGATCAGCGCGACCGAGGGCACCACCGCGATCCTTCTGACCGGCTCGAGCATCGGCTACATCACGATGGCCGCCGAGGTCGCCCGTACCTTCCAGCCGGCCATCGTCGTCCTGGAGGACATCGACCTCGTGGCCAGCGACCGCGACTTCAGCGCCGGCCCTCAGCCGCTCCTCTTCCAGGTGCTCGACGCACTCGACGGCCTCGCCGGCGACGCCGACGTGACCTTCCTGATGACGACGAACCGCGTCGAGATGCTGGAGAGCGCCCTCTCGGAGCGGCCCGGCCGCGTCGACCTCGCCGTCGAGATCCCGTTGCCCGATCTGGCGGCGCGAACGCAGCTGTTCCGTCGATACGCGGGGGCGCTCCCGTTCAGCGACGAGGCGATCGCCTCCGCGGCCGAGCGCGCCGACGGGACGACCGGATCGTTCGCCAAGGAGCTCATGCGGCGGGCGGTGCTCTCCGCCGCGGTCGCGGGCGAGCCCGTGGCAGACGCGCACCTCGAGGCCGCCGTCGACGCTCTCCTCTCCGACCGCGAGGCGCTCACGAGGTCTCTGCTCGGCGGCGGCGGATCGGACGACGACGCCGACGCCGAGGGCGGCTTCGACGTCGTCGTGACGAAGTCGCAGTTCGAGGGCTTCGCGCACTGAGTGGTTCGACAGCACTGAGCTGTTCGACAGCACTGAGCCGTACGACCACTGCACGACCGGGCGACGCCTGTCAGTGCCCAGAACGGGTGGTCGCGAGGGGCATGCAGTTCCTGCCACTGTTGCTGGTGTGACCGACCTGGCAGCAAACCCCTCCTCCCCTGAATTCGCGACGACCGACTCGTTCTCGGCCGACGCTGAGATCCGCAAGGCCATCGTCGACGGCGCGATCGCGATGTTCAGCAAGCACCCGTTCCACGAGGTGACCTTCGCGCACGTCGCTCAGGAGGCCGGAGTCTCGACCGAGATGATCACGCGCCAGTTCGGAACGTTCGACGGTCTCGTGCTCGCCACCGTCGACCGCTGGAACGCCAAGCGGATGAAGCCGCTCAGGCCGATCGCGGAGCGCTACGGCACGGTCGTCTTCCTGCGCGGCATCGTCGAAGCGAACCTCGCCGACCCGGCCCTCATGCGCCTCATCATGGCGCTCCTCAACGTCGCCGCGCTGCCCGATCACCCGATGGGCCAGATGCTGCGCGACGACTGGAAGCAGTTCCACCAGCTCGTGCAGCACCACCTCGCCCGCGACGTGGAGCTCGGCCGCGAGCCCGCCACGATGGATCCGGCGCGCGGCGCCGAGCAGCTCGTCGCCCTCTACGAGGGGCTCACGATCCAGTGGATGGTGCGCCCGCGCATGGACCTCCTCGACTCGTACGACCGGGCCGTCACGCGCCTGCGGACCGGCTGGTCGCGCGCCTACACCGCGCCGGTGTGGGACATCGCCGTCTGACCCGCCCTCAGGCGCCGACAGTGACATCGTTGTCGCCCGGCAGGCCGAGATCGACGAAGATCGTCCTCTCGGCGAACGGGCCCGGCAGGCCGAGCTAGGCCGCGACGAGCGCCTTCTCGATCGCCGACACGATCTCGGGAGCATCGGGCTCGGTCTTGGGCCGGAACCGCAGCACCTCGCCGCCCGGCAGCACCAGGAACTTCTCGAAGTTCCACGTGACGCGCCCGGCCTTGCCCGACGCGTCGGGTGTCTTCGTGAGCTCGGAGTAGAGCGGGTGGGCCGACCGGCCGTTGACCTTGACCTTCTCCATCATCGGGAACGTCACACCCCAGGTGGCCGAGCAGTACTCCTCGATCTTGTCGGAGGTGCCGAGCTCCTGCAGAAACTGGTTGCTCGGGAAGCCGAGCACCGTGAAGCCGCGCTCGCCGTACTGCTTCTGCAGCGCTTCGAGCTTCTCGTACTGGGGAGCGAGGCCGCAGCGCGATGCGACGTTGACGACGAGCACGACCTTGTCGGAGTACGCGCCGAACGTGGTGGCCTGCCCGCGGAGGGTCGTCAGGCCGATGTCATCGAGAGTCATGGCCTGAATCTATGCCCGCGAGCGTGCGAATTGACTGGGCCGGGGCACTCCCGTCCCCACCCGTTCTGGGTGGGGGGAGGGGGCGCAGGAACTGCTACCGTCGTCGCACCACCCGCCCTGAATCGGGCCCCGAGGGTCGCGAGACTCCAGCATTAGCCCCGCTAGAACCGCCGGCGGGGGCCAAAGCTGGAGTCTCGCCGTTGCGCCGGGTCACAATGACGATTCCGTGTAGCCTGCCCGCCCCCAAGACTCAAGAGATTCTGCACAACCGGGCCGGGAGTGAGCGTGCGGCGGCTCCGGCACGCGCAGGATCCTTATGAAATTGCCAGGAGGCGTGGCGGTCAGGTGCCGGCGAGGGCACCCGCGACGCCGCCGACGCTGAAGTGGCGACGGAAGATCAGGAAGACGGCGATCGGCGGCAGCATCATCAGCACCGCGAGGGCCGGCGACCCGCCCGCCGCGCTCAGACCGATGCCGAGCGTGTAGTTCGACGTCGAGCGCAGGAAGATCAGGGCGACGAGGTACTCGTTCCAGGCCAGGAGGAAGGCGAAGACTCCGGCGGAGGCCAGGCCCGGCAGGCAGTTCCTGAGCACGATGCGCACGAAGGCCCCGGCGACGCTGCAGCCGTCCATCCACGCTGCCTCCTCGAGGCTCCGCGGGATCGCGTCGATCGCAGTGGTCAGCATGAAGACGACGGTGGCGACCGTCGTGCCGATGTAGACGAGCGTCAGGCCGGGCAGCGAGTCGACCAGCCCGGCTCGCGCGAACAGCACGAACAGCGGCACCACGGCCAGGAAGACCGGGAACGACTGCAGCGCGAACACCACCAGCGAGTATCCATCGACCAGCCGCGACCGCCCGCGCGAGAGCACGTACGCGGCCGGCGCCGCCACCACCAGGCTCACGATGACGGTCGCTCCCGTGACGGCGAGGCTGTTGCCGAACCAGGCCAGGGCAGGCCCGCGCAGGATCGCGGCGACGCCGCCCGGCCCGAACTCGAACGCGCGCCAGACCACCACCGCCACCGGCACCAGAGCCACGGCAGAAGCGATCAGCAGGATCGCGAACCGCCCCCACATGCCCGCCTTCGTCACGCTCTCACTCTAGGCGGACCTCCCGCGCGCCTCGTCACGGGAGATATCGCCCCCATCGGGGGACAGAAGTGTGTCCTCCTTTCTGCCAGTGTGGAGTCACACCCGCACCACCCGCCCCGCGCCGCACATCCTCGGCGACAACGAGAGACACCCGCCTCCCATGCCCTTCAGCCGATCACTGCTGCGCCGGCTCGTCCGACCCGTTCTGCTCGCCCACTTCGCCATCTACCGCCGAACCATCGCCGCCGGGATCTTTCCGACGGTCGCCGCCGAGCGGGTCGTCGACGGGGAGGATCCGATTCGGATGCTGTTCGTCGGCGACATCGCCGTCAGCGGCTACGGAGTGCTCGACGAGAGCATGGCGGTGCCAGCTCAGGTGGCGGGCTGCGTGGGTGCCCGCACCGGACGCGGAGTCGCGTGGGACGTCGTCACCGACCCCAGTCTCACCATCTCCGAGGCGGCGCAGCATGCTGTCGTCACGCCCGGGACCGATGTCGTGGTGGTGCTCCTCGGGATCCCCGACGTGCTGCTCGGCACCGACGACGAGCGGTGGCGGAGGTCCCTGCGGGCGATCGTCGGCTCCGCGAGGCAGGCCGCCGGAGCGTCGACCCGCGTCGCCATCGCGGGCGTGCCCCCGATGCAGGACTTCCGCCCGATCCAGCCCTCGGGGCGGGCTCTCATCTCGGCGCAGGTCGCCCGGCTGAACGCCGTGAGCGCGGCGGTCGCCGACGAGATGGACGCGGATTTCGTTCCCTTCCCGGACTGGCGGATCACCGAGATGTACATCGAGCACGCGTTCTCGTTCCGCGCCATGCACCGGATGTGGGCGCAGGCGGTCGCGCCGGCGCTCGTGGGTGCGACGGCCGAGGTCTAGGGCCGGCTAGTCCAGCCGCGCCGCCCGCACGAGTCGGTCGAACACCTCGTTGGTGCGCGCGTCCACCACGCGCCGCGACTCGTCTTCATCGAACCAGCGCAGGATCTCGGCCGCCCCGGCGACCCACGGGATCGTCGCGACGTAGTCCGGCACGAACGCCTTCACCTTGCTGTTGTCGAACACGACCGAGTGCGCCTTGTCGCCCAGGATTCCCGGGCCCCACTCGGGCTCGGCCAGCGCGATGGTCTCGCTCGCGACGTGCACGAGCGACGGGTCGTCGACGCCGGCGGCTCGCGCGAGCGTCGTGTAGATCTCGTTCCAGGGCATGGCCTCGTCGGAGGTGATCTGGAACGTCTCGCCGACCGCCGACGGCAGCCCGAGCAGGCCGACGAAGGCCTTGGCGAAGTCGTCGGTGTGGGTGAGCGTCCACAGCGAGGTGCCGTCGCCGGGCACGATCACGTCGAGGCCGCGGCGCATGCGGTCGATGACGGTCCAGCCGCCGGTGACCGGGAGGCCCGTGCGGTCGTAGGTGTGCGAGGGGCGGATGATCGTGATCGGGAAGCCGGTGTCGCGGTAGGCCTTCATCAGCAGGTCTTCGCAGGCGATCTTGTCGCGCGAGTACTGCCAGAACGGGTTGCGCAGCGGCGACGACTCGCGGATCGGGAGCGACGGCACGGGCTTCGCGTACGCCGAGGCGGAGCTGATGAAGACGTACTGCCCGGTGCGCCCCGAGAACAGGTCGATGTCGCCCTGCACCTGCTCCGGCGTGAATGCGACGAAGTCGACGACGACGTCGAACATCCGGTCGCCGATGGCGTTCCGCACGGAGGCCGGGTCGCGGACGTCGCCCGTGACGACCTCGACTCCGCTCGGGACGGGTCTGATCGCCGAGCTTCCGCGATTCAGGAGGGTGACCTCGTGGCCGAGGGAGTGGGCTCGGACGGCCGCGGCCGAGCTGATGATTCCGGTGCCGCCAATGAACAGGATTCGCATGATGCCGTTCTATCAGGTCTGGGGTTGGCACGAGCAAAATGTGTCAGGCCGCCGGAACGGCAGCACGAACCCGCGTGCGCACCACAGCCACCACCCCGCCGGCCGCCACGACGAACACCGCGGCGAGCACCATCCACCCGGCGAACCCGTGCGCCAGTGCCGTGGCCGCGACGATGAGGGGCCCGAACAGCGAGCCGAGCGAGAAGCCCATCGAGAACACGCCCTGGTAGGCGCCGGCGCGGGTCGGGTCGGCGAGCTCGAAGCCGAGGTTCCAGGTGCCGGCCGACGAGAGGATCTCGGCGAACGTGTGGAACAGCATGCCCACCACGAGCAGGCCCGCGGCGACGATCGCGCCGGTCCGGCCCGAGGTGCCGTAGGCCACGCAGGCGCCGAGCATCAGGGCTCCGGCGATGCCGACGGCGCGGCCCGAGCGGGCGATGGTGTCGGTCCGTCGCGCCAGCGGGATCTGCAGCGCGATGACGAGCACCGTGTTCACGATCAGGATCACCGACACGAGAATGACCGGCGCCTCGGTGTCGTGCACGATCCACAGCGGCAGGCCGACCTCGGCGAGAGCGAACTGGATGCCGAACAGGCCGGAGAGCGCGGTGATCGCGAGGTAGGCGGGGTCGCGGAAGGGGGAGCGGCCGCCGGCCGAGTCTGCTGTCGCGATGGCAGGGGAGGCATTCACGCGCACCGGGAGTCGCAGGAGCGGGAGCGAGCTGGCGAGCGTCGCGCAGGCGGCGAGCACGATGGCCGTGCGGAAGGCCGTGCCCGTGCCGATGAGCAGGGGTGCTCCGGCGGCCGCCGATCCGACGGCGATGCCGATGTTGGTGACGGTGCGCAGCAGGGCCCGCGTCGTCACGCGTGCGCGGCCGGTGAACGCCCGGGCGATGACCGCGGACCGCGTGGCATTCGCGGCGGCCTGCACCCCGTTGACGATGCAGGCGACGACCAGCACCGCCCCGAACGACGTCACGAAGGCGTACGAGAGCAGCGCGAGTCCTTGCGCGACGACGAGCGCGAACAGCAGGCGCCGTGCGCTCAGGCGGTCTGACAGGTGGCCGCCGAGCAGCGACGTGCCGACGCCGACGGCGCTCGCCACCGTCAGGATGAGCGCGACCTGCGTCGCCGAGAGCCCGACGATCAGGGTGAAGTACAGCGCCGTCAGCGTGAAGAAGGCTCCGCGACCGAGGGTGGAGACGAGCGTGGCGGTGGCGAGCACGCGGACCACCGGGTCGGCGAACGGTCGGCGGAGTCGGGTGGCGATGCGGGGCACCTGACCTTTCTGCCACCACCCCGAGTTCCTGCGCGATGGATGTAGCGTGATGCTTCATGCTGCGCTACCGCTTCACCGACACCGATCTCGGCGACATCCGGTTCGGGGTGTCGCCGCTGTGCGAGATGGGGCTGTCGCTGCGCACCCTTCGCGAGCCGGCCCGGTACCCGCTGCAGCTGCCGTGGCTGCTGCGCACTCAGGAGGCCCGTGCCTCGCTGGACCTCGAGGTGCTGCTCGCGCTGGTCGACGAGCGGCTGTGGACCCCCGATTTCCTCAACCCGCGCCCCGACTCGCCCCTGACGGTGATCGACGATGAGCTGCAGACCCTCGCCGCGATGTCGCCGAGCCTCTTCGTCGCCCAGATCGAGGCGGTACACGGCGCCCTGCCCGCTCCTTTCGGGCAGACCCCGCGTCGCGCCCTCGCCCGCACCGTCGCCGCGCTCTCGGCCTACTGGAACGCCACCTTCGCGCCGTGGTGGCCGCGCATGCGGAGCATCCTGCAGGCTGACATCGTTCACCGCGGCCGTCGCATCGCCGAGTCGGGTCTCGCCGCGATGCTCGGCGAGATCGCCGAGAACGTGTCGTTCGCCGACAACGTCCTGACGGTCAGGCCGACCGATCCGCGCGACCGCTCCATCGACGTCGCAGGCCGGGGCTTCACCCTCGTGCCGACCATGTTCTCGCGGCGGGTCTCGTCGGCGGTCGACGACGACGAGCCACCCCTGCTGCTCTACGCCGCCCGTGGCCGCGGAGCCCTCTGGGAGACCGAGAAGCCCGCCACCGTCGAAGCCGTCGCCGCCCTGCTCGGCGAGACGCGCGCGGCCCTGCTCGTCGCTCTCGAGTCGCCCGCGTCGTCGACGGAGCTCGGCGTGCGGTTCGACGTCACGACGTCGGCCGTCAACCAGCACCTGCGCGCGCTCCACGCCGGCGGCCTGGTCACGGCGACGCGGTACGGCCGCAGCGTGCTCTACCTCCGCAGCGAGCTGGGTCAGGCGCTCCTGGCGCGCTGACCATCGCGCGTCAGCGCCCCTCGGCCACGTCCTCGCCGATCGCCCCGTGCTGCGGAGCGACGTGCTTCAGGATTCGCGCCCACTCGTCCACGATCGCCAGTCGCCCGGCGCCCTGCACCGAGACGACCGTCGCGTCGGGGATCCGGTCGGCGAACCAGTGCCCGTCCGAGACGTCAGCGGCGGGGTCGGAGTCGCCGTAGACGAGCTGGACCGACGCCGTGATCGACCCCAGGTCGTCGGCCCACGAGCCGTCGGCGAGGCTCAGCAGATCGGTCGCGTACCCGGTCGCGCCCTGAACGGCGGACTCGTCGAGCATGCGACCGAGCCGCGATCTCAGGCCCATCGCGTCGAGCTCGGGAAGCCGCGCCATCGTCGGATCGTCGTCGGCGATGCCCAGCGCCGCGAACGTGGCGAACGGGGTCTGCTCGAGGCCGGCCGCCACCTCGGCGACGCTGGCGTTGGTCTTGACCCGGGCGAATTCGGCGATCTCGGCCGATTTGTCGACCGGCGACCGACGCTTCGGAGCGGCCGTGCCGACGATCGTCACCCGGTCCACGCGATCGGGGTGCCGGGCGGCGAAGGCGAGCGCGGTGGCGCCACCCGAGCCCCAGCCGACCAGGCCCACGGCGCCGAAGTCGACCCGCTGCGTCTCTTCGGCCATCTGCTCCGCCGACGAGACGTACTCGTCGAGATCGTCGGCCCACCGCGCGATCGACGCGTCGGCCGGATCGGTCACGGGCTCCGAGACGCCGTACCCCGGGCGGTCGAGGGTCAGGAGGTGCACGCCCCACGGACCCGTGATCCGCGGATCGGGGTCGAATCCGCCCGCACCCGGCGTCGGGTGGCACAGCAGCACCAGCCGGCGAGCGATCGGATCGCCGGCCGCTGAGGTGCCCACTCGGCGTCCAGAACGGAGAACATACTGTCGATCGGCCATGGGGCCCCTTTCGTCGTCCCCTCCAGGCCACCACGTCTGCGCCGGGGTCGCCCAGATTCGCGGCGGGGGTTGCGCTCGGCCCTCGTTAAACGGAGAACGCCCCCGCCATCTCGAAAGACAGCGAGGGCGCAGGAACTCCGCCTAGCGGCCGCGACCGCCGCCGTTGCGGGGCGCGCTGCCGCGCACGAGCGCCCCCACCTTGAGCGACGCCGGGCGACCGCCGGCCGACGACGCCCGGCGCGAGCCGCCGCCGTTGCCGTCGCGACGCGCGCCGGGCTGGCCGGACTGCTCCGCGGCGAACGCCGCCTGGTCGTTCCGGGTCGAGTTCGTGCGGCTCGAGCCGCCGTCGCTCTGGGCGCGGCGCGGCTGGCGCTCGTCGCGCGCCGGACGCTCGTCGCGGACCGGGGTCGACGACCCGGCGCCGGACTCCGTCGAGTAGAAGGTGGAGCTGCCGGTGCGGGGGGCCTGGCTGCGCCCGCCCTGGCCGCCTCGACCGCCGGCGGCCTGGCCGCGACCGCGACCGGCGCCGCCCTGCTGGCGAGCGCCCCGAGTTCCTTCGGTCGATGCTCCACCGGACTGCGCGGGGCGACCCGAGCGGTCCTTGCGGGCGATCGGCGAGCCGTCGGACGTCTGGCGAGCGGCGCGCTTGCGTTGGGCGTTCGCGCCGGTCGAGCGGCCGCCGCCCTGGTGCTGCTCGGCGCGCTCCGACTTGGGGGCGGGCTTCACGTACGCGGCGACCTCGCCGACGAGGGCCTTGACCTCTTTGGAGTCGGGCTTCACGGCGACGGGGGTCGCGTGGATGTCGGCCTTCTTCATCATCTGCGCGACGTCGCGACGCTGGCTCGGGATGATGAGGGTGACCACGTCGCCTTCGGCCCCGGCACGAGCCGTGCGGCCCGAGCGGTGCAGGTACGCTTTGTGCTCGGTCGGCGGGTCGACGTGGATCACGAGCTCGATGTCGTCGACGTGCACACCGCGGGCGGCGACGTCGGTGGCGACGAGGACGCGGGCCGTTCCGTCCTGGAAGGCAGCCAGGTTGCGGTCGCGCTGCGGCTGCGAGAGGTTGCCGTGCAGGTCGACGGCCGGGATGCCCGACTCGGTCAGCTGCTTGGCGAGCTTCTTGGCGTGGTGCTTCGTGCGCATGAAGAGGATGCGGCGGCCCTGGCCCGAGGCGAGCGTGTTGATCAGGGCCTTCTTGGTCTCGACCGACTCGGTCTCGAACACGTGGTGGGTCATCTTGGCGACGGGCGAGTTCGCCTCGTCGACCGAGTGCAGGACCTCGTTGTGCAGGAACTGCTTGACGAGCTTGTCGACGCCGTTGTCCAGCGTCGCGCTGAACAGGAGGCGCTGTCCGTTCTCGGGCGTGGCCTTCAGGATGCGGGTCACACCGGGCAGGAAGCCCAGGTCGGCCATGTGGTCGGCCTCGTCGAGGACGGTCATCTCGATGGCGTCGAGCTTCACGAAGCCCTGCTTCATGAGGTCTTCGAGGCGTCCGGGGCACGCCACGATGATGTCGACGCCCTGCTTGAGCGCCTGGACCTGGCGGTTCTGCGAGACGCCGCCGAAGATCGTGGTGGTGTTCATGCCGTAGGCGGCAGCCATCGGCGCGAGGACCGCGTCGATCTGGGTGGCGAGCTCGCGGGTCGGAGCGAGCACGAGGCCCAGCGGACGACCCGGACGGCGCTTGCCGCCGGCGAGCGAGCCGCCGAGGCGGGCGGCCATCGGGATGGAGAAGGCGAGGGTCTTGCCGGAGCCGGTCTTTCCGCGGCCGAGGACGTCGCGGCCCGAGAGCGTGTCGGGGAGCGTGTCGACCTGGATCGGGAACGCGGTGGTCTTACCGTCGGCGCTCAGGGCCTTGACGATCGGGGCGGGGACGCCGAGCGACGCGAAGGTCGTGGTGTTCTCGTCCTGCTCGACGGCGGGGGTGAGGGTGTCAGTCAATGGTTGCCTTTCAGGCACAGGTTTTCGAGCCTCCTGGGCGTGCGTCTGTCAACGGCGCAGCTGGACTCGAATGTGGCGACGGAGCGGTTTCGCTCGATCGTTTCGCCGCAGAGTGAGCTTCGCGATTCCGTGACTCGCTGGTAGGTGCGAGGTCGGGATCAGAGGGGCGTACTACGACGCAGGGAGCCGATCGGGTCGACTCGCAAGTGATCCAAGCCTACAGCATGGGCGTTTCAGCGCTAGCGGTCGCTTTCACGGGGTCTTTCACTGCTGAACCCTCGCCCTCGGACCACGGATCGGAGTTCCCGACGGGTCCGGCCGCGGTGCCCAGCCCCACCGAGTGGCCGCCCGGCATCCGGCCCGATCCCGACGACCCGATGGGAGCGATCACCGACGACTCAGCAGTCGAATGGGCTGGCTGGGAGGGCTGCGGCGACAACTGCCCGCCGCCGCCGCGTTAGCCACGCCGACTGGTCGAGTCGTGCAAGCGGGTGAGAATCTCAGCCTGGCGTCCCGCCCGAGTTCGCAGGACGTCCTGGTCGCAGAGCGACCTGCGGACGACGCCTGTCGAACCCGCGGGCGACGCGGGAGCGGCGCGGGCGAGCGACGCTGGAGGCATGACCTCTACCGCGACCCGTGCCGTCACAGACGTCGGCGTGACGCTCGCGGTGCTCGGGGCGTGGGCCGCTCTGGGAGCAGCCGACATCGCGCTCTGGTTTCACGCACGGGCCGACGGGCACTGGATCCCGGCGGCCGTCGTGGCCGCCCTCGCGGTCGTGGCGCTGTCGGCCGCGACGGTCGTCGTGCTGCGGCGGCCGACGCCGCACTGGCCGTGGCCGGGCGCGATCGCCGGGGCGATGCTCGGAACGGTGGCGACCCTGGCGCTGCTCGGAGTCCCGCTGGTGGTCCTCGGACTCGGGACCACGTTCGCGCCCGACGACGGCAGCGGGTTCGGGGGCGAGTTCCTGCCTCAGGCGTGGACGACCGTGGGCGCGGCATTCTTGCCGGTGGTGGCCATGGCCGAGGCGCTCGTGCTGGGCGATGGAGAATCGATGGCGCGGATGACGGTGCGTGCGGCCGCGCGGCGGGTGGTCGTGCTGGTTGCCGGGGCGCACCTGCTGTGGTTCGCGCTCGAGGTGGCGGCCTATCTCGTCAGCTAGTCAGATCGGGCAGAAACGGAGCCGCAGCCGCGTTTCTGCCCGGATCGACTCGGAGAGCGAACGCGAAGCGGCTCAGTGCGCGCCCGAGTACCGCTCGCCGACGGGGATCTCCACGGCCACCGTGTTTCCCGGCTGCGCGAGTGGGCAGGCCCACGCCGGGTCGTAGGCGCAGCTGGGGTTGTAGGCGAAGTTGAAGTCGAGCACGAGGCTGCCCGGCGCCGCCCCGGGGCCCAGGTCGGCGCCCTTGACCGTGTCGATGAGATAGCGGCCGCCGCCGTAGGTGCCTCCGGGCTTGCCGGCGAGGGCGTCTTTCACGGGCACGAAGATGCCGCCGCCATACGAGCCGAGGCGCCAGACGTCGAGGGAGCCGACACCGGGCACGTCGACGAGCCCGACGCGGTCGAAGGGCACGTCGCCGTCGGTGCCGGTGGGGACGACCATGCGGTGGGCGGGTGCCGGGGTGACCTCGACCTCGAACCGCCAGTTCCTGTCGTAGGGCTTGGTGGGGAGGCCGGTGAAGACCGGGCGGTCCTCGAGCAGGAGGGGAGTCGAGGGGTGCGTGGCGAAGAGGTCGTCGCGGGTTCGGCGCCAGAGGTCGTGGGCCGCCTCGAGGTCGGCGGCCTCGCGCACGGAGCGGTAGGTGTCGTGGATGGTGCGGCGCCACGAGGCGATGTCGAGGGCGTACTGCGCGGGCTGATTCACGGTCCCGACGCTACTCGCCGTGGGTGGATGGGCGGGTGGCGGTCGGCTCGGGCGTACCCCCGGAGACGCGCCGAACCCGACGAGCACCCGCCGACGCGGCCACCGACGGCTACGCGCGCGCCGGGGTCGTCCACGTCGGCGCGAGCCGGCGCATGCGGTACCCGCGCCACTGCCACACGAGCCACAGCCCCGGCCAGAGCAGCGGGCCGAGGAGGCCCGCGTCGAACTCGAGGCGGTCGCGGAGGAGGGTCCCGCGCGGCAGGCCGGAGGGGAGCGGAGCGGGCGACACCGCCATCCGATGGCGGATGGACAGGGTGCGGAACGTTCCTGCGACCCCCGTGCCGGTGTCTTCTTGGATGCGCGCACCCTGCACTGTGCGCCAGCTCAGGTCGACGTGCGTGCGACCGAGCGGGAAGACGCCGAGGATGCTGGCGCTCACGAGGTGCGGCTCGGAACTCCAGCGGCGAGGGAAGCGCGAGAGCGAGCGGTACTTCACGAGCGGGCGGGTGACGGCGACCATGACCTCGGGGTTCGCGAGCGCGTCGATCGCGGCGGCCGGAGAGCAGGCGAGGGTGAGCTTGAGCTGCACGTGCATGGGGCCAGTCTGCACCCGCCCGGCCCGGACGACCTGGCTGGCCAGACATCCTGGCTGGCTCGAACAACCTGGCTAGCCTGGAGCCATGCATCAGGAGCGCTACCAGGTCCGGTTCGAGTGGGGCGAGGCCGGTGCCCGGCGCATCGCGGAGGGCGCCCACGTCGTCGTCGTGGCCGACGAGCTGGACGGACACGGGTCGGCGTCGGCCGCCCTGCTCGCCGCCGCGGTGACCGACGCCTGCCCGCCGAACGTCGCCGTGCTCTGCGCCACCGAGACGTCGGCTCAGGACGCCGCCGCGCACGTGCTCGCGCTTCAGGAGCAGCTCGGCGACCGCGCCGTCGTGGCCGTCGTGGGCGCCGGTTCGATCGACGACGACGGATTCCGCACGGCCGTCGAAGACCACCTCGCCGCCGGAGCAGTCGTCGACGCCCTCGCCGCGGTCGGCATCGACTTCTCGTCGCCCGAGGCCGCAGCCGCGTGCGCCGCCTGGCAGGGGCTCCGTCGCGCGACGGCGCATCTGCTCACGGCCTCGACATCGGGGCAGGAACTCGCCGACGTCCGCGACCAGCGGCGAGAGCACGCGGCCGCCGTCGCCACCCTGCGGGAATTCACCTCGCGCGGGTAGCGTTCACCCCGTCAACAACCCTTGGAGGACGAAATGAAGGCAGTACTCGACGGAACCGTGGTGGCAGAGGCCCCCGAAGCCGACCTCATCAAGATCGAGGGCAACTGGTACTTCCCGCCGGCGAGCGTCAACGACGCGCTCCTCGAGAAGACCGACACCCCCTACACCTGCCCCTGGAAGGGCGAGTGCCAGTATTTCTCGGTGAACGGCCTCCAGGACCGCGCCTTCAGCTACCCCACCCCGTACCCGACCGCGTTCGACCGCGTCGGCAAGGACTTCTCGAACTACGTCGCCTTCTGGAAAGAGGTGCAGGTCGTCGAGTAGACGCCTCGCCTGGTCGTTCGACCCCGCCGAGTGGGGGGTCGACGTCGTTAACCCCGGGGCTGCGTCGCCTTCTGCTCAGGCCTGAGGCTTGCTCGCAGGAACTGCGGCCCGCGCCCGATGTGCCCGCACCTTCGCCCGGTTGCCGCACTTCGTCATCGAGCACCACCGGCGTGTTCCGGCGCGCGAGTCGTCGTGGAAGACCAGCCCGCAGTCGTCGGCCGCGCACCGTCGCAGGCGCCGCGCCGGGTCGCCGACGAACCCGACGCCGGCGAGCAGGTGCACGGCGTCGCGCGCGACGGACGCCATCGCCTGGCTCACCCGCAGGCGCACGGCCCCGGCCTGGCGGCCGCCGCCCGGAAGCGACGGCGGCACGTCGGGCACCGCAGCGTAGAGGTTGACCGCGTCGATGTCGCGCGACTGCGGGGCGTGGCCGTCGGCGGCGCTGAGCGCCAGGCGGGCGATCGCATCGCGGAGGGCTCGGGCGTCGGTGAGCTCGCGGTCGGAAGGCGCGGCGCCGAGCGGCCCGAAGCGCTCGGCGAGCCAGTCGCCGAGGTCGGCGGCGACGAGGAGGCCGTCCCACGCGGAGTCGGTTGTCGCACCGGGGAGCCCGGAGGCGGGGCCGAACGCGTCGGGGGCGAAGCCGCCGAGGTACGCGAAGTCGAGGCACGTCGCGCCCGACTCGAAGGCCCAGCGGACGCCGGTGTCGGAGCGGAACCAGGTCGTCTCGGGCATGTAACCACCGTAGCCGGTCTGGTCTCGCACGGTGCACCCCACGGAGCGGCACTGGACCTGGGCCGCGGGGTTGCGCGGGTGCCGGAGCACGGGGTCTAGACCGCGCGCTTCACCCACGTGATGAGGTTGGCGTCGTCGAAGCGCCGCGCGCAGCGCCCGCACGCCAGCGGCCGCGACGGCGCGCGGTACCGGTAGTGCTCGTGGCCGGCCGGGCAGCGGCCCACCCAGGGCGCGAGCTCCGATGCGATCGCGCCGTCGTGGAGCCGGCCGCCGATGTAGCCGAGGTCGGCTGCGGTCGTGGCCCACTTCGGGCCGTGACCGGCGCGGGACCCGGCGATGGCGTGCGCGACCTCGTGCAGGAGCACCTGGTGGATCTCGTCGTCGTCGTACCGCCCGGCGAGGTGGCGCGAGACCGTGATCCGCTTGGAGGCGTAGTTGCAGAGGCCCGCGCGGGTCTTGGCGTTGTCGAAGCCGAACGTCCACGACGGGTCGAGGTGGAGCGCGATCAGGGCCGCAGCCCAGTGCCGAACGCGGGCCAGATCGGCCACGTCGGCTAGGAGCGGTCGCTCGGGCGGTCCGCCTGGGATGCGTCGAACGCGCCCCAGATGCTGCGCGCGGCCTTTCGGGCGCGGGTCACCTCGGCGTCGAAGCCGGTCGCGGCCGGCTCGTCGTCTTCGTTCCGGTCTTCGTCGTCGACGTCGAGTCGGACGGTGCCGGGCGCCGTCGCGTGGGGGACGGCGATGGCCTGCGTCTCGACGCCGATCGACGCGGCGTCGGGGACGGGCTCATCGACGGGCGCGTCGGGATCGAGCCGCGCTGCGGCCGGGTCGAGGCGTGCCGGAGTCTCGGTCGCGGTGTCGGACGGCGTCAGGAACGCCGGCGACCCCGTGGTGCGGAAGAGCGGCGGGGGAGCGGTGTCGCCCTCGATCGCGTCGGCGTCGTCCTGTTCGGCGTCGACGGGCTCGTCGCGGACGACGAACGGCGACGGCTGGACGACGATGGGCGTGACCATCGGCTCGACCTCGGGCTCGACGACCTCGTCGGCGGGCTCCTCGATCGGCTCGACGAGCGGGACGGCCGACCCCTGCAGGATCGCCCGCATGACGCCCTCGATCGCGACGCGGAGGCCGTTCGTGCGCTCGGCCGGGGCGCCGGCCTTCTCGTAGGCGGCCAGGGCGGCGCCGAGCGCCTCGCGGGCCTCCTCGAAGCGGCCGAGGTCGTAGAGCGTGTAGCCCTCGAGCTCGGCGGCGGCGGCCTCGAGAGCGTGCCACTCCTCGGTGGCGGCGCTCAGACGGCTGGTGTGGAGGTCGCTGTAGGCGCGCTCGAGGCGGCCCTGCTCCTTGAACACGTACGCGCGGCGGATGCGCGCGGCGGCGGAGTCGGCGCGGTCGCCGGTGAAGTGGGCGAGGCGGAACGCCTCCTCGCTGATGGCGAGAGCCTCGTCGAGGCGGCCGAGCATGCGCAGCAGGTCGGCGCGCTCGCCCAGGGCGGCCGTGCTGCGGCTGGCGCCGAGCTCGGACAGCCGGTGCTCGAGGGCCGTGACGTCGACGGCGGGCCGCAGCGAGACGGGGTCGAAGTGGGCCGCACCCGAAGCAGCGGACAGGCCCGTGGGGCCCGTCGGCACGATGGGTGCGGTCAGGCTCGCGGGCACGGGGCGGCTGGTGGGGCCACCGTGCGCGTCGTTGTCGGAGTGGTCGTGCTCGGTCATCGATTCGAGGGTAGTCGTTGACGGGGCGTTTGGGCTGTGCGGCGCGCTCGGCGGCGCGGCCGGGCCCGTTTCACCGCCCCCGGTGGTCGATCTCCGGGGAGGTCAGGCGAGGACGGGAGCCTTCGCCCGCGACGCCACGGACGCCGGCGTCGCCGCCGGTCGGGCGGCGGGAGCCGCCGCACGGGCAGGGGCCAGCGGCGCGCGGAGCGGCCACTCCTGCTCGTCGAGGATCAGCTGGGCCGCGGCGCCGGTGGTCACGTTGACGACGATCGGAGCCATCAGGTTCACGGTCGTGCCCTCCGGGGCCGGGTTGGCGACGACCAGCAGGAGCGCGTCGGCCGGGGTGGTGAGGCCGAGGAGGTCGGCCTGCTCGGTCGAGATCTCGGGCGAGTAGTGCCCGAGGTGCACCGACGCGTCGACCACGAACAGGCGCTTTGCCGGCTCGTCGCTCGCGTGCAGCGAGTACAGGCCGGCGGCGCCGCTGATCTCGTCGAGGGTGAAATCGACGAGGGGGTCGAGGCCGGGAGGGGGCGTGACGAAGGAGAGAGAAGCGCTCATCGGAGGAAGTCCATCAGGGTCGGCTGGATCACCTTGGCGGTCACAGCGAGGGCGGCGTTGTAAGAGACTTGCTGGGTCTGGAGGTCGAGGATCACTTTCGACAGGTCGAGGTCCTCGATGCCGGATCGCTGGTTCTCCAGCGATACGGACGACGTCTTCAATGTGTCCTGGGCGCGTTCGAGCTGCGACTGCCGGGTTCCGACGTCGCCCCACGCGCCGCGGACGGCGGTCATGCGGCTGTCGATCTCGTTCAGGCGTGAGCCCACGTTCACCCCGGAGCGGAGGTCGGAGACGATGTCGTCGACGAGCTTGAACACCGAGTCGTCGGCCGATCCGAAGACGGCGGAGCCGTCGGTGTCGACCTTGACCGTGGTGCCGTCGGCAATTCGCCGCTGCACGCTCGAGCCAGCCGTACCGGTGAAGGTGGGCTCGGTCGTCGTGACAACGCCTGTCGCAGGGTCGGTCGTGGTCGTGCCAGGCGTGAAGGCGACACCCGCGTCGGACGAGCCAGCGAACACGGAGCGACCTTGGAACGTGGTGTTCGCGGCTGCGAGCAGGTCGCTCTTGAGGCCGGTCAGCTCGGTGGCGATGGCCTCTTTCGCGGTGGCGTCCATCGAGCCGTCGTTCGCGCCTTGGACCGTGAGGTCGCGGATGCGGTTGAGGATGTTCTGCGTGTTCGACATCGCCGTATCGGTGGTGCTCAGCCAGCCCACTCCGTTGTCAGCGTTGCGGGAGTACTGAGCGTTCGCCGCCTGCTGCCCGCGGACGAGCAGCGACTGACCGGTGGCGGTCGGATCGTCGGAGGGAACCGAGATCGCCTTGAGCGAGGTGGCCTGCCCCTGCAGCTGCTGGAGACGGGCCGCACTCGCCTGCAGCTGACGTTGCGCGGCGAAGGCCTGGGTCTGGTTGGTGACGCGTCCGAGCATCAGAGGCCCACTCGTCCGGTGCGGTTGATGAGGGTGTCGAGCATTTCGTCGACGGCCGTCATGACGCGGGCGGCGCCCTGGTACGCGTGCTGGAAGGTGAGCATGTTCACGTTCTCCTCGTCGAGATCGACACCGGCCGTGGAGGTCTGCTGAGTCTTGGCCGCCGTGGCGGCGACGGTCGCGCGGTCGGACGAGGCGATCTCCGACTTGGCGAGAGCACCGGTCGATGTGACGAATGCGGCCCAGGTTCGGTCGGGGGCGTCGGCCTGGGTACCGATGTTCGCGATCTTGTCGGCGACGGTGCCGTCAAGGGCACCTGCACCGGTGGCGCCCGCCTGGATCTGGTCGGCGGTCGTCGGAACCACCGAGAGGCCCATGGCTGCGGGGCCGGTGGGAGAGATCGCGAAGAAGTTGGCGCCGGTGGCGCCGTTCGGCGAAGTCCCGGTCGAGTAGACCGAGTTGACTGACGACGCGAGCTTCGTCGCGAAAGCGTTGTAGCTGGCGGCTGCCTCGGCGAGGACTCCACCGGTGCCGTTGGCGTCGGCCGGGGCGAGGACGGACAGGGCACCCGCGATCTGCCCGCCGTCGAGGCCGACGGAGGCTCCTGGGCGGTGGGTCCACTCGAGGGTCGCAGGCGAGGAGGCCGCGCCGTCGAGGGTGGTCGAGCCCGTGACCTGCACGCTGCGGGCAGTGATGCCGCTCACGATCGCGTTTCCGCCTATGAGCACGTCGACGGTCCCGTCGGTGTTGGCATGGACGGTGCCTCCGGCGAGGCCGGCGATCTTCTCGGTGAGGAGGTTGCGCTGGTCGACGAGCTCGTTGACGGACCCGCCCGTAGTGAGGCCCTGCTGGATCTGCTTGTTGAGCTCGGCCACCTGCTTCGCCGCGGCGTTGAGGTCGTCGGCCATGCCGGAGACGCTGGTGCGAGCGGCGGACCACTGGCTGCTGACGCTCTGATACCCGGTCTTGATGGTGTCGGCGATTTCCTGCGCTTGCCCGAGCAGTGCGGAGGCAGGGGAGGACGCCCCGGGTTCGTTCGAGACGTCGCCCCAGCCCGACCAGAAGTGGGCGAGCTGCGCGGACAGGCCCGTGTCGCCGGGCTCGTTGAGGGAACCCTCCAGGGTCGACAGCACGCCGGATCGAACCGTGCCGTAGCCGGCGGACGACGAGGTGGCGCGCACCTGCGTGTCGAGTTGCGCGTCGCCGATGCGGGCGTAGCCGTCGATCGAGACGCCCTGACCGATGTTCGTGCCGGTCGAGAAGAGACCGGGCTGCACAGCCGAGATGGAGGAGGTGGTCACCCGCTGGCGCGTATAGCCTTCCGTCCCGGCGTTCGCGATGTTCTGACCGACGACGTCGAGACCTGCGCGCGCCGCGCTCAGCCCGCGGTAGGCCGTATTGAGTCCGGAGAACGTGCTCATGGTCAGAGGGCTCCGTCGAACAGGTGGCTCGTCGAGGCAGCAGCAGCGCGGCCGGCCCCGTGGGAGTCGTAGAGAGAGGGATCGGACGACGCGGTCGCGAGGGTCTCCTGGGTGGAGCGGGCGGCGGCGCGCAGGAACTGCTCGTTCTCGTCGCGCAGCTGCTTGATCTGCCGAGTCAATTCCGTCATCGCGCGGAGGTGGGAGGAGAAGATGTCGGCCCAGGGCCCGTCGGGCGCGTGCTCGACGAGCTCGCGCAGAGGCATCTCGGAGTCGGTCCCCCACTCCTCGGCGACGACGGCGACTTCGACGGTCCGCTCGAGGCCCGCGGAGCGCAGGCGGTCGAGCACCTGCTCGACCTCGCGGGTCGCGTGCTCGATCCACCGGGACTTCCCGGCGGTGAGGAGCAGCTGCTCCTCTTCCAGCTTGAACGTGAGGAGCTCCAGGAGCTCCCTCTCACGCCAGAGCACGGCGGACAATTCGTTCACGCCCACGGTCCCTCCACGTCTTGGCTGCGATCTGTGCCGCAGGTGGCCGTCCGGCTCACAACGACCACTATCGGCAGGGCGGCACAGGGCGTTAGAGGCGATCGAGACTTCGTGCGATATCCGTGCCCCCCGAATGGTCGACACGGGCCTGGCACCCCGGCTCCCGACCGCCCCGTCACAACTCCCCTTACGGGGGTGAATATGCGGGAAAATTGCTGTCTGTCCCCCTAAATGACGACACCCCAAACCCCCGGAGTGGGGCCATTTCGGCCTAGTTTTCGGGGGTTGCGCCCCTCTAGCGTTATGGGTGTCGGAAAGATCACTCCGACACCGCCGGCGGACCGCTAGGGACGAGCCGGACTCCACGAACTCTCCCGCCGCGACCGCGGCACCTTCCACTCGAATCGCTTCGGCGCGCTCTGCCGCCGGGGTTATTCGTCATGCCTACTCAGGGGTCACGATGAACAAGACGGAACGCAACGCGATGGTGGTTCAGAACCTCCCGCTCGTGGGCTACCTCGTCTCCGAGGTGTGCGCCAAGGCGACGCACCTCAGCCGTGACGACCTGGCCTCGGCCGGCGCCCTCGCCCTCGTCCAGGCCGCCGACGCCTTCGACCCCACGCAGGGCGTGCCGTTCGGCGCCTACGCCCGCACCCGCATCATGGGGGCCTTCGCCGACGACATGCGCTCGAGCGACTGGGCCAGCCGCGCCACCCGCAAGCGCATCAAGGAGACCCTCGCGACGCAGGAGACCCTGACCGCCGCCCTCGGACGCACCCCGAACGTCGACGAGATCGCCTCGTCGCTCGGCGTCGACCGCCAGACCGCCGCCGATGCCCTCACCGACGCCTCGCGCACCGTGTCGGCCATCGACGAGACCGTCGCCGACCAGCTGGCCGCCGACATCATCCTCCCCGAGGAGACGCTGCTCGAGCAGGAGCGCACCCGCTACCTCCGCGCCGCTGTCGACGCCCTCCCCGAGAAGATGCGCTTCATCATCGAGAACGTCTACTTCGGCGACCGCAGCGTCACCGAGGTCGCCGAGGAGCTCGGCATCACGCACTCCGCCGTCTCGCAGCAGCGCACCGAGGCGATCCGCCTCCTCCGCGACGGCCTCAACACCCACTATGCGTCCGACGACAACGCCGAGGTCGTCCACGAGTCGCGCACCGCGCCCGCTCGCCGCGCCGCCTACCTCGCCCGTGTCGCCGGGAACGCCGTCGCCGGCATCGGCATCGCGATGCACGACAGTGCCGCGCCGCGCGTTGCAGTCGCCAGCTGAAAAGTTTTTGAGATTTAGCTAACGGACCGGCAGGGGCCGCCGATAGCTACCAGTGTCAGCCCACGGATGGGCGGCAGCACCACCCCAAACAATCACGGAAGAGAGCAACATCATGGGTTTCCAGATCAACACCAACCTCGCGGCGAACAACACCTACCGCAACCTCAGCAGCACGCAGAACTCGCTCAGCTCCTCGCTCGAGAAGTTGTCGTCGGGTCTCCGAATCAACCGCGCCGCTGACGATGCTGCAGGCCTCGCCATCTCCGAGGGGCTCAAGTCGCAGGTCGGTGGCCTCACGGTCGCCGCCCGCAACGCCCAGGACGGCGTCTCCGTCGTCCAGACTGCTGAAGGTGGACTCACCGAGACGCAGTCGATCCTTCAGCGCATGCGCGACCTCGCTGTTCAGGCCGGTAACGACTCGAACAACGACGACTCGCGCAAGGCGATCACCACGGAGGTCTCGGCGCTGACCGACGAGCTCACCCGCATCTCCGGCTCGACCAACTTCAACGGCATCAAGCTCCTCGACGGTTCGTCCAACAGCCTGAACTTCCAGGTCGGTGCGAACGGCGACGCCAACAGCCAGATCCAGGTCGACCTGTCAGGTGCGAACGTCAAGAACATCGCCGCCACGCTGAAGAACGCTGCTGCCTCGACCAACTTCGCCGTCACCTCGGCCGCTGCGGTCGACACCGCCGCGGGCGCCACCTTCACCTCGACCAAGGACGGCGTCGTGACGACGGCGACTCTGGGCGAGCTCAATGGAGGCGTCGCCTTCACCTCGGTCGACGATGTCGCCGCTGCACTGAACAAGGACTCCAACTTCTCCGCCGGCTTCAGCGCCACCGTGACCCGCGATGCCGATGGCGTCGCGACCGGTGTCGCCGTCCAGGCGAAGAACGGTGGCGACGTCACCTCGTCGACCATCACGGGCGTCGGGACCGGCGCTGCCGGAACCGGCACGGGTCTCCAGTTCGACACCGCCGCTCACGCACAGGCCGCGATCACGCTGCTCGACACGCAGATCACCGCGATCTCGACCGCTCGCGCCGGCCTCGGCGCCGTCCAGAACCGCTTCGACCACGCCATCAACGTGACGAACGTCGCCCAGGAGAACCTCACCGCCGCCGAGTCGCGCATCACCGACACCGACATGGCTCAGGAAATGGTCAAGTACACCCGTGCCAACATCCTCTCGCAGGCCGGCACGGCCATGCTCGCCCAGGCGAACCAGAGCACCCAGGGTGTTCTGTCGCTCCTTCGCTAATCGGCATCGGTAGCCGCACAGCAGTAGCAGCACCGCAGTAAGCACCATCGTCCGCGGGGTCGGGCGTCGGGAGAGAGTTCGGGTTCTCTCGACACCCGCCCCGCGGACAACAACTCGTGCCGCCACGACATCGAAGGGAGCAGCGCATGGCATCCACCTCCGGACTCGGAATCGACGGCCTCGTCTCGGGCCTCGACACGACCTCGCTCATCAACTCCCTGATGACCGCCGAGGCTCAGCCTCAGACGCTCCTCAAGACCAAGGTCACCACGACCCAGACCACCATCAGCGCGCTCCAGGGCCTGAATCAGCAGGTCGCCGCTCTCGCGACGACCGCCGCCGGCGCCAAGTCGGCTACATCGCTCGCGCTCTTCACCGCGACCTCATCGTCGCCGTACGCCACTGCGACCGCCTCGACCACCGCTGCTCCCGGCAGCTTCGACATCACCGTCGGTGCCGTCGCCCAGGCCAAGGTCGGCGTCAGCGCCGCGATGACGAAGTGGGCCGCGGATCCTGCCGCCCTCACCATCGTCGGTGCCGACGGCACCAGCACCTCCATCACTCCCAAATCGACGTCGCTCGACGACATCGTGTCGGCCGTCAACTCGTCCAGCGCCGGCGTCAAGGCTCTCAAGGTGGCCGCGGGCACCGACGCCTCGGGCGTCGCGCAGTACCGCATCCAGTTCTCCGCCTCGGCGACGGGCGCGAAGAGCGACTTCCAGATCTATGCGGGCACCTCGTCGGAGGTCGCCGGCGGCACGGCCGCCAACGTCCTGACGCAGTCCGGCGCTGCCGTGATCAAGACGGCGCAGGATGCCCAGGTCACTCTCTACGCGGGAAGCTCGGCCGAGCAGACCATCACCTCCTCGACCAACACGTTCAACAACCTGCTGCCGGGCGTCGCAGTCAGCGTGACCAAAGCCTCCTCGGATCCGCTGACCATCACGATCGCGCAGAACACGACCGCAGCGACCTCCGTCGCCTCCGGCCTCGTCAGCGGCATCAACGGCGTGCTCGCGCTCATCTCGACCAAGAGCTCCGTCGTCAACAGCACCGACTCGTCAGGCAACACGGTGGTCTCCGGCGGTCCCTTCACAGGCGACAGCACGGTTCGGGGCGTCAACCAGGCGATCGTCAGCGCTGCGTCGATGCCCGTCAACGGCAAGTCGCCCTCGTCCATCGGCGTCAGCATCACCAAAGACGGCAACTTCCAGTTCGACGCGGACAAGTTCGCGTCGGCCCTCGCCTCCGACCCCGAGGGCACGCAGTCGATGCTCGCGACCCTCGCCACCCGCGTGGCCGCCGCGGCCACCACGGCATCCGACTCGTACACCGGGCAGATCACCAGCGTCATCAACGGACAGCAGTCCATCGTCACGAACCTCAACAAGCAGGTCGACGAGTGGACCCTTCGCCTGACCGACCGCCGGGCCGCCCTCGAGAAGCAGTATGCGACCCTCGAGACCCAGCTCTCCACACTCAACTCGCAGTCGTCGTCGCTCACGAGCTCGCTCGCAGGCCTGCCGACCGTCTACACCGGGGCCTAGAAATGACCATGACCTTCGGGCACACCGCCCAGCGCAGCGCCTACGAGCGCGAGGCCATCCTCTCGGCGACGCCGACCCGGCTCCTCACCATGCTGTACGACCGCCTCCTCCTCGACCTCGGCCGGGCAGAAGCGGCACAGGGCGCAGGATCCTGGGCCACCGCCTCCGAGAACCTCCTCCACGCCCAGGCCATCGTCTCCGAGCTCACCACGTCGCTCCGCGTCGAGCTCTGGGAGGGCGGCGTCGAGCTCCAGGCCCTGTACACCTACGTGTCGGTCGCCCTCGTCAACGCCAACGTGCGCCGCAACGTCGAGCTGACCCGCGAGGCCATCGGCCTCCTCGAGCCGCTCCGCCAGGCGTGGCACGAGGCCGCCGCCTCGATCCCGGCCGCGGGTGCCGCCACGATCGACACCCCCACCTACCTGGGCGGGAGCCTCGGCGTTGCCTAGGTCGGAAGAGACCCGTCAGGCCTGGCTCGACGCGCTCGCCGAGATGGAGGCCGTCGCCGGCGCCTCGGGCGACAGCGCCTACGCCCCCTCGGCGTGGACCCCCCAGGCCGACCTCGGCCCGCTGCCCGCCGACCTCGTCGAGCGCGCCCGCGAGGTGCAGGACGCCCAGAAGTCCGCGATCCAGCGCGTGCTGGAGGCCCGCCGCACTGTGGTCAAGCACCTGGCCGCACTGAAATCGGTTCCTGCAGCGCGGGATTCCGATCGCGCGGTCTATCTCGACGCCACCGGCTGAATCTTCTTGCCGCGACGCGTGTCGCGGCACCGGACCTCGGACAAGCCTCGGTCGTCCGGCGTCACGGCCCACGCCGCGGCGCCCTTCTTGCCGCGGCGCGGCGAGGTCTCTGGGGAACCCGGCCACCCCGAGTTCCTGCGCCCGGGGCTCGCTACTTGCGGGTCGACCAAAGCGACCACGCGACGAGCAGCGGCTGCCCGAGCAGGCGCAGCGCGCGCTTCTTGTCGGTGTCGAGCCCGAATGCGTCTTCGCGCTTGAGCAGCTGCGACAGGTTGCCGGGGAAGATCGCGGTGAAGAAGGTCGCCGCCAGGCTGCCGACCGCGCGCCGCTGGATGCCCGAGGCGATCGCCGCGCCGAGCGCCATCTCGACGACTCCCGAGGCGAGCACGACCTGGTCGATGGTCAGCGGGGTGTTGTCGGTGATCGACTTCGGCACCTGCGCCTGAAAGGGCTCGCGCGCGAAGGTGAGGTGCGAGGCGCCGGCGAAGACGAGGATGCCGCCGAGCAGGAGGCGTGCGGCGGTACGGGGAACGGACATCCGTCAATGATGCCCCCCGAAGACGGGGGCGGTCGGGAGCGAACCACCCCTAACGCCATCGCCTCACCCGGCCGATAGAGCACAGTGAGCACGGATCGCTCACCTCATCAGGCCACGGATCGGCCGCCCCGCCACTTGCAACCGCGAAGCGAGCCGACGTGCTGGAATCCGTGACCTCCCGAGCTCTGGAGAGCGCCCTCGACGGGCTCTCCCTGCGCCAGAAGGCGATCGCGAACAACATCGCGAACATCAACACCCCCGGCTACACCGCCGAGCGGGTCTCGTTCGAAGACGCCCTCGCGGCCTCCGTCAAGGCGGGCAGCGGTTCGACCACCGCCACCATGGCCCGCTCGCTCGAGCCCACCAACGAGGACGGCAACAACGTCAACCTCGACACCGAGACGCTCAGCAACACGACGACGGTGCTCCAGTACCAGTTCGCCACCCAGGCCGAGAACAACGTGCTCACCAGCGTCCGCTCCGTTCTGAGGAGCAGCTGATGGGCATGTTCGACGCGATCGGGATCGCGAGCACGGGCCTCACCGTCCACCGCAAGTGGATGGACGCCATCTCGGACAACATCGCCAACGTCAACACCGTCAAGCCGATGTCGGAGGCCGCCTTCCAGGCGCGCTATGTCGAGGTGCAGGAGGGTGACGGCGTCTCGGGCGTCTACGTCAAGGGAGCTGCGTTCGGCAGCGCCGCCGGCCGGGTCACGTACTCGCCCGACGACCCCCAGGCCGACAAGAACGGCTACGTCCGGATGCCCGACGTCGACCTCGGCACCCAGATGGCCGACCTGATCATGGCCCAGCGCGGCTACCAGGCGAACGCTGCGGTCGTCGACCGCGCGAAGACAAGCTACGAAGCAGCACTTGAGATCGGACGCAACTGATGCCCATTTACCCCGTCAACGGGACCTTCCCCGTCGGTTCGACCGCCCTCAACTCCGGCGTCTCGAACGTGGGCGCGACTCAGGACGCCTCGCAGATCAACGGCATGGACGCGACGCCGACCACCGGCGCCGGCAGCTTCGGCAACGTCATCGACGGCCTGCAGTCGCTGCAGGGCCAGTCGCAAGACCTGGCGGTCAAGGCCGTCACCGGCGACCTCGACGACGTCCACACCGCCACCATCGCGGCGACCCGCGCGCAGGTCACCCTCGAGCTCGTCTCCGCCGTCCGCAACAAGGGCGTCGACGCGTTCAACGAGATCATGAGGATGCAGGCCTGATGCCCCCCGCACTCCGCTCCATGCTGACCGGCCTGCAGAGCAAGATCCAGGCCTTCACCGTCGCCCAGCGCACTCTCGCCGTCATCGGCGTCGCAGTGCTCGTGCTCGGCGGCATCGCCCTCACCTCGTGGCTCACCAAGCCCTCGTACACGCCGCTCTTCACCGGCCTCGCCGCCACCGACGCGTCGTCGGTCGTCGACCAGCTCACCACCGACGGCGTCCCCTACCAGCTCACCGACGGCGGCTCCACGATCCTGGTGCCGCAGTCGCAGGTGTACGCCGAGCGCCTCAAAGCCGCATCGGCCGGCCTCCCCGCCGACAACTCGGGCGGCTACTCGCTGCTCGACACGATGGGCGTCACCTCGTCGGAGTTCCAGCAGAACGTCACCTACAAGCGCGCGATCGAGGGCGAGCTCGCCAAGACGATCATGGCCATGGACGGCATCCAGGCCGCCAGCGTCCAGCTCGCGATCCCCGCCGAGACCGTCTTCGCCGACGAGAAGACCGACCCCACGGCGTCGGTGTTCGTGCAGCCGAAGTCGGGCGTCACGCTGTCGACCGACCAGGTCGACGCGATCGTCCACCTCACCTCCGCCTCGATCGAGGGCATGAAGCCGACCGACGTCTCCGTCGTCGACGCCTCCGGCAACGTGCTCTCTGCCGTCGGCACCGGCACCACCGGCTCGTCGTCCAAGCAGTCCAGCGACTACGAGAGCCGCGTGCAGTCCAACGTCCAGGCGATGCTCGACAAGGTGCTCGGCGCCGGCAACTCGACCGTCGTCGTCGCCGCCGACATGAACCAGTCGTCGGGCACCAAGGTCACCGAGTCGTACACGGCTCCCACCGGCGGCGCGGCTCCGCTCAGCGAGTCCAGCACCAAGGAGTCCTACGGCAGCGGCGCAGGATCCGGCAGCACCGGCACGACCGGCGTCCTGGGCCCCGACAACATCGCCGTCCCCTCCGGCTCCGCATCCGACCCCTCCGCATCCGACCCCTCCGCGTCGGCCACCGACGGCGGCTACGTCAACGAGTCGGCGACCAAGAACAACGCCGTCGACAAGACCACCGAGACCACGTCGATCCCCGCGGGCCAGCTGACGAAGCAGACCATCTCGGTCGCCATCAACAGCTCGGTCGCCGGCGGCACCAGCCTCACCGCGATCTCGGACCTCGTCTCGAAGGCGGCCGGCGTCGACAAGACCCGCGGCGACTCCGTCAGCGTCCAGTCCGTGAGCTTCAGCACCACCGGTGCCAAGGCCGCCGCCGCCGCTCTCAAGTCGGCGAACGCCCAGGCCGCCGCCGACAGCAAGAACTCGCTGATCAAGACGGCCGCCACCATCGGCGGAATCGCGATCCCGCTGCTCATCGCCCTCTTCCTGCTGACCCGCCGCGGTCGCAAGCAGGAGCGCGAGGACATCGACCTCGGCGAGATCTCGTCGGTCGCGACCACCTGGCCCGGCGACGCCGAGACCAAGCAGATGGCTCTCGACGCCGCCGAGCAGCGCCGCCTCCTCGAGGCCTCGCAGCCCCGCACGGCTGTGACCGCGCAGATCCCGTCGCTCGACCCCGAGGGCGCCTCGATGGAGCGCAAGCGCGCCGAGATCGACGCCCTGGCCGCCTCCGACCCCGACCGCACCGCCGAGCTGCTCCGCGGGCTCCTCGATGACAGGCAGCCGGTATGAGCCCCGTCACCAAGGCGGCCGAGCTGACCGGCGCCCAGAAGGTCGCCGTCATCCTCATGCAGATGGACCAGGTCCGCGCGGCCGCCGTCATGCAGAAGTTCAGCGAGGCCGAGGCCGACGAGATCACGGCCGAGCTGGTCAAGATGCGCCGCGTCGAGTCGTCCGTCGCCGACGAGGCCGTGGGCGAGTTCCACGACCTCACCACGCAGGGTCGTCTGACCCGCCGCGGCGGCCGCGACTTCGCCGTCGGGCTGCTCGAGGCGTCGTTCGGTTCCGAGAAGGCCGCCGGCGTCATGGAGCGCCTCGCGTCGTCCATGGCCGGCCGCTCGTTCGAGTTCCTCGAGGCCGCCGACTCCGGCCAGCTGCTCACCCTCCTCGACGGCGAGCTGCCCCAGACCATCGCCCTCGTGCTCGCGCACCTCGCCGCCGACCAGGCGTCGGCCGTGCTCGTCGGCCTCGACGTGTCGCTCCGCACCGACGTCGCGCAGGCCATCGCCACGATGGGCACCGCCACCCCCGAGGCCGTCGGGATCGTCGCGCAGACCCTCAAGGTCCGCGCCGGCGCCGTCGTCGCCCCGCGCGAGCAGGTCGAGGCCGTCGGAGGCATCCAGCCCCTCGTCGACATCATCAACCGCTCCGACGCGGCCACCGAGCGCATCCTCCTCGAGGGCCTCGAGGCGCGCGACCCGGCGCTCGCCGAAGAGGTTCGCTCGCGCATGCTCACCTTCGTCGACATCGTCAAGCTCGACGCCCGCGACGTGCAGCAGGTGCTGCGCGGCATCGACGCGGCCGTGCTCGCGATCGCCATGAAGGGCGCTCCCGAGGCCGTCACCGAGGTCATCCGCGCGAACGTGTCGGAGCGCAACCGCGAGCTCCTGGACGACGAGATCCGCGCCGCCGGCCCGGTCCGCATGTCGCAGGTCGAAGAGGCCCGCGCCTCGGTCGTCACCGCGATCCGCGAGCTCGAGGCCCAGGGCGCGATCACCGTGCAGCGCGGCGACGAGGAGGCCCTCGTTGAGTAGCTTCGTCCAGGCGGCGTTCCCCGTCCTCCGCAACCCGATCACCGCCGCACGCGAGAACGAGGCGTCCGAGCGCGGTCACGCCGCGGGCTACGCGGCCGGCCTCCGCGCCGCCGCCGCCGAGACGGCCGCCCTCCGCGCGCAGCTCGTCGCCGAGCGCGACGCCGCCGTGGCGCAGGCCGACGCGCGCTCCGCCGCGGCCGCCGCCATCATGGTGGCGTCGGCGCGAGCCATCGACGACCGCCAGACGGCGCTCCGCACCGAAGCGCAGGAGACCCTGCTGGTCACCTCGCTCCAGCTGGCGGCGGCGATCCTCGGCTACGAGGTCGAGACCAATCCGTCGTCGACCGTCATCGCCGCGCTCACGCGGGCCCTGTCGGACGTCGACCCCGCCGACGTGGTCGTCGTGCGCCTGAACCCGTCCGACCTCTCCCTCCTCGACGGCCAGGCCGACTCGCTCGGCGTGAAGCTCGTCGCCGACCCGTCGCTCGGCCGCGGCGACGCCCAGGCCGACCTGCGCGCCGGCTTCATCGACGCCGCGCTCTCGACCGCGCTCGCCCGCGCCGAGCAGGCGCTGACGGGCGCGCAGCCGGCCACCGGGGGAGTCGCGTGAGCATCGCCACCCTCGACATCGCACCCCGTCTGGCGGAGGCGTCGCGCGCTGCGCGACCCCTGCGCATCGGCGTGGTGTCGAGCGTCGTCGGCCTCGGCATCGGCGTGTCCGGACTCGACGTCGCCATCGGCGACCTCGTCTCGGTCGGCGACCCGATCGTCGGACCCGCCGGCCTGCCGGAGGAGCGCATCGCCGAGGTCGTCGCTGCCACCCGCGACGGCGTCCGCATCATGCCCCTCGCGCCGATGACCGGCGTCCGCTCGGGAATGGCGGTCCGCCCCACCGGCCGCCCCATCCTCGTGCCGACCGGCCGCGGCCTGTTCGGGCGCGTGCTCGACGGACTCGGCCGCCCGATCGACGGCAAGGGCCCGCTGCAGTTCGACGAGCTCGTGCCCGTCGACCACGCGACGCCCAACTCGATGCAGCGCGCCCGCATCGACACGCCCCTTCAGCTCGGCGTCCGCGCCCTCGACACGCTCACCACCGCCGGCCGCGGCCAGCGCATGGGCCTGTTCGCGGGCTCCGGCGTCGGGAAGTCGTCGCTGCTGTCGATGATCGCCCGAGGCACGGATGCCGAGGTCAGCGTGATCGCCCTGATCGGCGAGCGCGGACGAGAGGTGCGCGAGTTCCTGGAAGACGATCTCGGCCCGGAGGGCCTCGCGCGCTCGGTCGTCGTCGTCTCGACCTCCGACGAGCCCGCGCTGATGCGCCTGCGTGCCGCCTTCGTGGCGACCCGCATCGCGGAGTCGTTCCGCGACACCGGCTCGGACGTCGTGCTGATGATGGACTCGCTCACCCGCGTGGCCATGGCCCAGCGCGAGATCGGCCTCTCGGTCGGCGAGCCGCCGGCGACCCGGGGCTACCCGCCGTCGACGTTCTCGACGCTCGCCAACCTGCTCGAGCGCGCCGGCACCGACGTGCAGGGCTCGGTCACCGGCCTCTATACCGTGCTCGTGGACGGCGACGACCACAACGAGCCGATCGCCGACGCCGCCCGCAGCATCCTCGACGGCCACGTCGTCCTCGACCGGAAGCTCGCGGTCACCGGCCACTTCCCGTCGATCGACGTACTCGGCTCGATCTCGCGCGTGGCCTCGAAGGTCATCACGAGGGAGCAGACGGCCGCCGCGAAGCACCTCCGCATGGTCATGGCCGCTCGTCGCGCCGCCCAGGACCTCATCGACGTGGGCGCCTACCAGTCGGGATCGAACCCGCTGGTCGACGCGGCCGTCGCGCACCAGGGCGAGATCGACCGCTTCCTGCAGCAGACGATGGACGACCAGACGCCGTCCGAAGCCGCCTGGGCGCAGCTCATCGCGCTCGCCCGCACGCTGGGGGCCGCCCTGTGAAGACGTTCTCGCTCGCCGGCCTCCTCCGAGTCCGGCACGCCCAGCAGCAGAAGGCGCTGGCCGAGCTCTCTCAGGCCAACCAACGCATCCGCGACGTGGCCGAGCGCCGCGCCCGCGCCGAGCGCACCCTCGAGGACGCCGCCGGCAGGAACGCGATCATCACCGACGCCGCCACCCTCACCGCTGTCGCGGCGGCCCGGGCCTCGACCCGCGGCATGATCGCCGAGCTCGACGCCGTCGCCGACGCCCACCGTGTCGCCGCCGCGGAGGCGCAGGTCGAGTTCAACGCCGCCCGCGCCCGCTCCGTCGCCCTCGAGAAGCTCGAGGAGCGCCACCTGCTCGCCGAGCGCGAGAAGGACCTCCGCGACGAGCAGCTCGCTCTCGACGAGATCGCCACCAACCGTTTCCGACCCGCCGACCAGGAGGAGCTGTCATGAGCGTCACCGACGTCCTCTCTCGGATCTCCCAGATCCAGAGCACCATCGCCGAGATCCAGTCCGGCCTGCCGTCGTCCACCTCGTCGACCGCCTCGACCGACGGCGCCTCGACGTTCGCGTCCGCGCTCGCCGCGGCCGGAGCCACGACCGACGCGACCGCGACGACCGCGACCAGCACCGACGCGCTCGACTCGACCGCGGGTACGGCGGCCACGCCGGCGAGCCCGACCGGGGGCCTCGTCGCCAACGGCGTCACCGGCGCCGACGTGGTGGCCGACGCCAAGAAGTACCTCGGCGTGCCCTACGTGTTCGGCGGCACCACGACCAGCGGGATGGACTGCTCCGGCCTCGTCCAGACCGTCTTCAAGGACCTCGGCATCACCATGCCGCGCGTCGTGCCCGACCAGGCGAACATGGGCGTCAAGGTGCCCGACCTCGCCCACGCGAAGGCCGGCGACATCATCACCACCAAGGACGAGGGTCACATCGTGATCTACCTCGGCGACGGCAAGATCCTCCACGCGCCGCGCCCCGGAAAGGACGTCAGGATCATCGACAACTACCTCACGGACGCCGACATCGGAGAGATCCGCCGCATCGTCCCCTCGACCGCCGCCACGACGCAGCCCGTCTCCGGCAGCTCGTCGAAGTCCGATCTCGTCAACGCCGCGCTCCAGCAGCTCATGGCCTCCTCGGGGAGCGCCGCGTGAGCCCGGCGATGCCGTCGGTCGCCGACGCGCTCACCGCGGCGCCCGCGCGTCCTGGCTCGTCGTCGTCCGCCGACTCGCCGGCGTCCGCCGCCTCGTTCGGCGACGCGATGCAGGGTGCAGCGGCTCCGGCGCGCGATGCCGCGGGCAAGGGCGGTCAGGCTGCCGCAGGCTCGCCCGGGGCTGGTTCCGGCGCTGCTGGTTCGGCTTCTGCCGGTCCCGCCGCTGGCCCTTCCGCTTCGGCTTCCGGCCGCGCCGCTTCGGGCGAGGCCGCGAAGGCCGTCACGCCGCGCGACCACGCGCCGCGGGACGCGTCCACGAGCGAAGACGGGAGCCCGGACGCGAAAGACGACGCGGCCCCGATCGCCGTCCCCGCCGGGCTGGCAATTCAGGGTTCGAGCGTCGCACCCGTCGTGCTCGCCGCCCTGGCGTCGGCTGCAGCGAGCACCGCCCCTGAGTTGTCGACGGCGGCAGCGCCCACCAGCACCGCGCCGTCCGGCGGCCCCGTTCCGCTCGCGGCCGCCCCTGCCTCCGCAGGCCTCGCGGCGATTCAGGCTCGAGGCGCGCAGCTCGCCGGCGCCGCCCCGCAGTCCGCCGCCGCCGCGGGCATCGCCCCTGAGTTGTCGACCGGCACCGCGTCGTCGACCGGCACCGCGTCGTCGGTTGTCGCGCCGACGGCCTCCGCCGCGCCGGCCGCCGCCCTAGCCGCCGCGCCGGCCGCCCTAGCCGCCGCGCCGGCCGCTCTCGCCGCCGCCGCCCCGTCGACAACTCAGGGTCGAAGCACGGTCGCCGCCGTCACGAGCCCGGTCGGCGCACCCGTCGCGAGCACCGCCCCTGAGTTCTCGACGGCCGCAGCGCCGAGCGCCATCGCGCCGACCAGCGCAGCATCGATCGGTGCCGCGTCGATCGGCGCCGCTTCGACCGCCGCCGCTTCGATGGCCGCAGCGCCGACTGCCCCGGCCCCGACCGCAGCCCCGCCCGCCGCCACCGCGACGACCGCGGCCGCCACCGCTATGCCCGCGACCGGCTCGGCCGCCGCCGCCGGCCCGACCTCGACGGCCGCTGCCCTCGCCGCCGCGCCGACCACGGCACCCCCGGCCGACGGCCCCGTCGTCCGCACCGCCGACGCGGCCTCCGCTGCCGTCCAGTCCGCCGCCTCCGGCGCCTCCCCCCAGGGCCAGCCCGGCTCGGGCCAGGCCGCACAGGGCCAGTCCGGCTCCGGCCTGCCGGCCGCCGTCGCGCCGGCGGCCCCGGCCGCGCAGGGCACGGCGGCCGTCGCCGTCGACTCCGCCGCCGCGTTCGCACAGGTCCAGCAGACCGCCCCCGCCGCGCCGTCGGCCGCCGCCCCTTCGGGAGCCCCTGCCGCCCCGATGCCCCTGCACACGCAGCTCGCCCGCCCGGTGTTCACGCTCGCTGCCGCCGGAAGCGGCGACCACGTCGTGACCGTGCAGCTCTCGCCGGACGCCCTGGGCCCGATGACGGTCCGCGCGCACGTCAGTGCGCAGGGGATGCACGTCGAGCTGTTCGCGCAGTCGGAGGCCGGCCGCGATGCGGTGCGCGGGATCCTGCCGGATCTCCGTCGCGACCTGCAGTCGGCCGGCCTCCAGTCGAGCGTCGACCTCTCGAGCCAGAACCAGCCGCAGCAGCAGGCCGCGGGCGCGTTCGGCCAGGGCGCCGGCCAGTCGGATCGCTCCGGAGAAGCTACCGAATCCCGCGCGACTGCCGATAGTCAGAGCGAAGACACCTCTGTCGCCGCGCCCCGCGCACTGCACCCCACCTCCTCCTCCATCGACGTGATGGCCTGAAAGGACTACCGAATGGCACTCGACGGCATCACCGGAACGGTCTCCACGTCCGTTCCCGCCACCAGCACCACTTCGACGGCCCGCACGCCGAAGCAGTCGATGGACAGCGAGATGTTCCTGCAGCTGCTCGTCTCGCAGCTGCAGAACCAGGACCCGTCGTCGCCGATGGACACCAACGCCATGATCAGCCAGACCACGCAGCTGGCGATGATGGAGCAGGTCACGAACAACACGACGACCGGCAACGAGAACTTCTCGCTCCAGATGCGGATCTCGGCCGCGAACCTCGTCGGCAAGCAGGTCACGTACGACGACGCGTCGGGTACCTCGGTGACCGGCACGGCCGCGTCGGTGTCGTTCGCCGGCAGCGTGCCGACGGTGAGCGTCGGCGGCAAGGACGTCCCCCTCGACTCCATCTCGGGAATCGTCGATAAGTCGGCGGCGACCAGCACGACCCCCTGACGCACAGCACCACCACAGACCCCGCTCCACCTCGGCTGCCACGGACGGCGACCGGCATCACGGCCACGGAAGGCCGCTTCACACACACTTCCTTCCTTTCGAAAGGCCCTCCCATGCTCCGCTCGCTCTACTCCGGCATCGCCGGCCTCCGCGCCCACCAGACCATGCTCGACGTCACCGGCAACAACATCGCCAACGTCAACACGGTCGGCTTCAAGTCGTCGTCGACGGTGTTCCAGGACACCCTGTCGCAGATCACCCACGGCGCCGGCGGCGCCCAGGAGGGTCTCGGCGGCACGAACCCCGCCCAGGTCGGCCTCGGCGTGCAGGTCGCCGGCATCACCACCAACTTCTCGCAGGGCTCGGCCCAGGCGACCGGCAAGGCGACCGACCTGATGATCTCGGGCGACGGCTTCTTCGTCACCCGCAACGGCAACGAGAGCGTCTACACCCGCGCCGGCTCGTTCGACTTCGACAGCCAGGGCCGCCTCACCACCACCGACGGCAAGATCGTCCAGGGCTACCCCGCGACCGACGGCGTCGTCAACACCAACGGCGGCCTGGCCGACATCATGCTGCCCGTCGGCGCCACCTCGGCCGCCCAGGAGACCACCTCCGCGAAGGTCGGCGGCAACCTCCCGGGCGACGCCGCCACCGGCACCGTCATCACGCGCGACGTCGACGCCTACGACAAGCAGGGCACCAAGCACACGCTGACCCTCGACTTCACGAAGACCGCCGCCGGCTGGGACGTCGCCGGCGACGACGGCCAGGGCAACAAGGGCACCACCTCGCTGGCCTTCGCCAACGGCAAGCAGACCACCTCCGGCTCGCTGACCGTCGGCGACATCACCACCGACATGTCGTCGCTCACCGGCTTCGCCACCCTCTCGACCGTCGCCGTCTCGGACGTCAACGGCCGCCAGGCCGGCACGCTCAACGGCTACACGATCTCGGCCGACGGAACCCTCGTCGGCTCCTTCTCGAACGGCACCACCTCGAAGCTCGGCCAGATCGCGCTCGCCACCTTCACGAACCCGGCCGGCCTCGAGAAGGTCGGCAACTCCGGCTACGTCGTGTCGTCGAACTCGGGCGCGATGGCCCTCGGCGCCCCCGGCCAGCCCGGCCGCGGCGCCCTCGCCGGCGGCACGCTCGAGATGTCGAACGTCGACCTCTCGCAGGAGTTCACGAACCTGATCGTCGCCCAGCGCGGCTTCCAGGCCAACGCCCGCATCATCACGACCTCCGACGAGGTGCTGCAGGAGCTCACGAACCTCAAGCGCTAGACGGGATAGCGCAGGAACTGCAGATGGCCGGCTTCGTCACGAAGCCGGCCATCTGCAGTTCCTGCCCCGTAAAACCACCGGAAAAAGAGGCGCACGAACCTAACGCCCCCTCATCTCCGGCCGATAGTGAGTAGTAGCAGCGCAGGAAGCGCTCTTCGCGGGACACGGATGGACCGCGAGAATCAGACCTAGGACGGGCCCATGATCGTCGTCACACGACTCAATGACAGTCAGTTCGCGATCAACCCCGACTTGATCGAGCGAATCCACGAGAACCCCGACACCACCCTCGTGATGGTGGACGGAGCGAAGTTCATCGTCACCGAGACGATGGCCGAGGTGATCGAGCTGGTAGCGCGCTACCGCTCTCGCATCGTGTCGCTCGCGTACGACGAGAAGCCGGCTTCGCCGCCTCAGCGCACGCTGGGTCTCGTCACGACCGGCTCCTTCGAGAAGAGGGGCGAGCGCTGATGGATCCCGCAATGCTCATCGGCCTGGTGCTCGCCTTCGGCGCACTGGTCGGCATGATGACGATCGAGCACGTCTCGATCATGTCCATCTTCCTTCCGGGGCCGCTGGTGCTGGTCTTCGGCACGACGCTCGGCGTCGGCATCGCCTCGGGTGCCCTGAAAGACACGATCAACTCGTTCAAGTCGATCCTCCCGTCGATCCTGGCGAAGAAGGCCAACCCCACGAAGGCCATCGACGACCTGGTCGCCATCTCGGAGAAGGCGCGGGCCAACGGCCTGCTCGCCCTCGAGCAGGAGGCCGAGGGCGTCGACGACCCGTTCCTGAAGGGCGCGCTGCAGAGCGTCGCCGACGGCACCGACGGCGACGAGCTCCGCGAGCTGCTCGAAGACGAGATCCAGGGCCGCACCGCGCAGTGGCGCCAGGCCGCCCGCTTCTTCATGACGCTGGGCGGGTTCGCCCCCACCGTCGGCATCATCGGCACCGTCGTCTCGCTGACCCACGTGCTCGAGAACCTCTCGTCGCCCGACACCCTCGGCCCCCTCATCGCGTCGGCGTTCATCGCGACCCTGTGGGGTCTCATCAGCTCGAACCTGATCTGGCTGCCGATCGCCGGCCGCATCAAGCGCATGATGGAGCTCGAGGTCACCCGGATGACGCTGCTCATGGAGGGCGTCCTCGCCATCCAGGAGGGCACGCAGCCGCGCCTGCTCGGAGCCCGCCTCCGCGCGATGGTGCCGAAGGTCGACCTCCCCGCCGAGGGCAAGACGGTCAAGTCGACCAAGGTGAGCGACAAAGAGGACGTCGCGGCGTGAGCAAGCGCAAGAAGCACGTCGAGGAGCACGACGAGCACCCCGACGAGCGCTGGATGGCGTCGTACATGGACATGATCACCGTGCTCATGTGCCTCTTCCTCGTGCTGTTCGCGATGTCGAGCGTCGACGCCCAGAAGTTCGCCGCCCTCAAGGAGTCCCTGGCGACCGGCTTCGGCCAGACCAAGTCGTCGCACGTCGACACCGCGTCGGGCACCGTCGTCGACAAGAAGGACGCCACGAAAGAGGGCGCCGGCTACTCGAAGTCCGACACCGACGCCAAGACCGCCGCCGCGGCGAACGGCGTCGCCGCGACCAACAGCGATGCATCGGGCGCCGGAACTGCGAAGGCCGCCGCCACCGCCAAGCAGCAGGCCGCTGCCGCCGCCGCCAAGGCCACCCCCGCCCAGCAGAAGGCGAACACCAAGGCGGCCGCCGCCGAGGTCGACGACCTCACCTCGATCAAGAAGGCCATCGCCGCACGTCTCGCCCAGGAGGGCCTGACGAACGACGTGCAGTTCACCCTCGACTCGCGCGGCCTGACAGTGCGGCTCGTCGGCTCCGAGACGTTCTTCGGATCGAACTCGGCCGACCTGTCGGCCATCGCCGACCAGGTCATGAACGCCATCTCCCCCGTGCTGAAGACAGCGGGCCACAACGTCTCGGTGGAGGGTCACGCCGACTCCCGAGCGTCGACCGCTCCGTATGCGACCAACTGGGAGCTGTCGGCGGCGCGTGCCACCGCGGTGCTCCGCGACCTCGTCGAGCGGGGCGGCATGCCGGCCGACCGGATCCAGTCCGTCGGCTACGGCTCGTCGCGGCCGCTGTCGAAGGGGTCGACCGACGCCGACATGGCCAAGAACCGCCGCGTCGACATCGTCGTGCTCTCGAACCAGAAGGACGACGTCAACGCGCTCATCCCCAAGATCGCCGCCGCGGAGGCCGCCGCGATGAAGTAGACGGCACCAAGTAGTAAACCAATCGAGATAAATCTCTAACGCCTGGTCGGGGTCGGCCGATAACTATTCACGTGACCCTCCTCGACCAGACAGCTCCGAGCACGCAGCGACCTGCGCGCTCGGTCGAGGTCTACGACTTCCGCCGCCCCACGACGCTCGCTCGTGAGCACTCGCGCGTGCTGGAGCTGGGCTTCGAGACCTTCGCGCGCCAGTGGGGGACGCAGCTGACCGCCAAGGTCCGCGTCATCTCGCAGGTGACCTGCGAGCAGGTCGAGATGACCACCTACGACGACTTCGCCGCGTCGCTCCCCGCCACGACCGCCATGGTTCTCTGCCCGCTCGACGGCGTGACGGCGAAGGCCGTCATCCAGTTCCCGTCGGCGGCCGCCCTCGGCTGGGTCACCCACATGCTCGGCGGCACCACCACCGCCGCGACAGTGCTCCCCGAGCGCAAGTTCACCCCGATCGAGCAGGCTCTCGTGCGTCGCCTCATGGACGACGCGCTCGAAGACCTCCGCTACTCGCTCGGCTCGCTCCTGGTCACCCCGATCTCGGTCGGCGGCTTCCAGTACAACTCGCAGTTCGCCCAGGCGGCCGCGAAGAGCGACCTCATGATCGTCGCCTCGTTCGAGATCCGCGTCGGCGAGGCCTCCGCGCCCGCCACGCTCGCGCTTCCCGCCGAGATCCTGCTGCCGCAGCTCGGCGAGACCAACCCGATGGCCACGACGGCGAACGCCCGCGAGCTCGTCGACGCGCAGCTCGCTCAGGTGCCGGTTGACGTCGGGCTGCAGTTCCTGCCCGCTCGGGTTCTGCCCTCGGCCGTGCTCGACCTCGCGGTCGGCGACCTCCTGGCCCTCCCGCACCCCGCGCACCGCCCGCTCGACGTCACCGTCGGCGGCATCCCCGTCGGTCGCGCCGCCGTCGGAGCCAACGGCTCCCGCCTCGCCGGCATCATCGTCACCACCGAAGAGAGACTCGCATGACCACCGCCACCGCTCTGCACTCGGCCGCCGCGTACGCGCTCGCCGACCTCCTGCCGTCGAGCACCCCGCTGTCGGTGCAGCCCACCGCGGCGGCCCCGGTCGGCGTCCTCGCCGACGCCGTCGTCTCGACGTTCGTCGGCGACGTGTCGGCCGACTTCGCGCTCGTCACCGAGCTCTCGGGCAGCGCCGCCGCCGGCCTGCCCGCCGCCGACCTGCTCCGCCCGGCCCTCGAGGCCGCCGCGAACGCACTCGGCGCCGGCGTGCTCGGCGAGGTCGTCGCCTCCGACGCGCAGGCGCTCGCCGCCGACTCCGAGAGCGTCGTCTTCGAGCTCGTCGACGCGGGTCGCCCGGTCGGCTGGTTCGTCGTCCGCATCCGCGAGTTCGGTGCCGTCGCCGGCACCGCACCCGCGTTCGTCGGCTCGGTCGCCGACAAGCTCGGCCGCATCAACAACGTCGAGATGGCGCTCACGGTCGAGATCGGCCGCACGCGCATGTCGGTCCGCGACGTGCTCGGCCTCGAGCCCGGCGCCGTCATCGAGCTCGACCGCTCAGCCGGCGCCCCCGCCGACGTCCTCCTCAACGGGCGCCTCATCGCCCACGGCGAGGTCGTCGTCGTCGACCAGGACTACGCCGTCCGCATCACGCAGATCCTCGACCTCGCGGACGGACAGATCTGACCGTGGACACCCTCTTCCTGGGCCTCCGGGTCGTCGTCTCCCTCGCCGCGGTGCTGGGCCTCCTCTGGTTCATCCAGAAGAAGGTCGCCGCGAAGACAGGGCGCGGCGCCAAGCAGGCCAAGCACGTCACCGTGGTGGCCCGCCAGGGCCTCTCGGGGAAGGCCTCCGTCGCAGTCGTCGACGTCGAGGGCATCCGGTACGTGCTCGGGGTCACCGAGACCCAGGTGAGCGTCCTCGGATCGGGCCAGGCGCCCGCCGACGCCAAGATCACGGCCATCGCGCCGGCCGTCGCCGCCACGACTGCGTCCGCGTTCGCGGACGTGCTCGACCAGACCCCGGCCCCCGCCGT
The DNA here is from genome assembly GCF_059420045.1 of Frondihabitans sp. GW821-FHT04F02. Taxonomy (NCBI): domain Bacteria; kingdom Bacillati; phylum Actinomycetota; class Actinomycetes; order Micrococcales; family Microbacteriaceae; genus Frondihabitans; species Frondihabitans sp. GW821-FHT04F02. Next base: position 337,723 of record NZ_JBWKSZ010000004.1, read on the forward strand.
CGAGACCGTCGTGCTCAGCCCCCGCCGCGCGGCCCGCGCTGCCGCCGCGGCTCCGGTCCCGGCTTCGCCGATCGCGGGATCCATCCTCTCCGCGAGCACCTGGAAGCAGGCCGCCGCCGCCATGAGAGCACAGAAGCGAGCATGACGACCACGCCCCTCCGCCGCTCCACGTGGGCCGCGGCTCCCACCAGTGCGCCCATTTTCCTCTTCGGGCCGGATACCTCCCGCGGCACCGGCCCTTCGACAGGCTCCGGTCGTCCGGCGTCACGTCCGGCATCCGGCCGCCTGTTCGGAGGCGAGCGCAGGAACTCGCGCCCCGCCCTCGTCGAGGCACTCCGCCAGGGCGCCGAGCACAGCCTGGCCGCCAAGCTCCTCGGGCTCGGCCCCGCCCCGGTCCTCCTGTCGGCCGCCGAGCGCCAGACCCTGCGCCGCATCCGCCTCGCGCGCCTGCTCCGCATCGCCCTCGTCGTCACCGCCGTGCTCGTCTTCATCGTCGGCTTCGTGCTCGTGACGGCGAACGCCGGCCACGCCGCTCCCGTCGAGCCGACGGCGCCGGTCACCCCGACCGGCCCCACGGCGCCTGCCACCTCGGGCACCGGCGGCGTCTCGGTCAACATCAACGGCCCCGACGGAACCCCCTCGTCGGCCGTGGTCACGCTGCTCGGACTCACGCTCCTCAGCGTCGCGCCGGCCCTGCTGCTGATGATGACCAGCTTCACCAAGATCTTCGTGGTCCTGGCCATGACGCGGAACGCGCTCAGCCTCCAGTCGATCCCGCCGAACCAGGTCATCGCGGGCCTCGCGCTCTTCCTGAGCCTGTTCATCATGGGCCCGGTCCTGATCCACATCAACGACGCCGCCCTGCAGCCCTACCTTGCCGGGAAGATCGACTTCACCCACGCGATCACGCTCGCCGAGCAGCCGCTCCGCACCTTCATGACGGCGCACACCCGCGAGGAGGACATCGCCCTGATGACCCGCGCGGCCAAGAAGGCCAACCCGGCGAACATCGAGTCGGTGCCGATGCTCACCCTCATCCCGTCGTTCATGATCTCGGAGCTCCGCTCGGCGTTCATCATCGGCTTCGTCATCTTCCTGCCGTTCCTGGTCATCGACCTCGTCGTCTCCGCCGCCCTGATGTCGATGGGCATGATGATGCTGCCGCCGGTCATGATCTCGCTGCCCTTCAAGATCCTCCTCTTCGTCCTCGTCGACGGCTGGGGCCTGATCATCAAGAGCCTGATCGAGAGCTACAACTGATGGACAGCACAGCCGTTCTCGACCTCGGCGTCCAGGCCCTCGTGGTGGCCGCGAAGCTCGCCGCCCCGGTGCTCATCACGGCCCTCGTCGTCGGCTTCGCCATCTCGCTTCTGCAGTCGATCACCCAGATCCAGGAGCCCACGCTCGCGTTCGTGCCCAAGGCGATCGCCTGCGCCATCGCGCTGGTCGTCTGCGGCAACTGGATGATCTCGACCATGGTCACCTTCACGACCACCCTGTTCGACCGCATCCCGTCGCTGCTCGGCGGTGCCTGATGGGCCTCTCCTTCTCGATGGGCGCGGTCGAGGCCGTCATGCTCGCCGGCGTCCGCATCGTCGCCTTCCTGATGATCGCGCCGCCGTTCAACCACTCGGCCATCCCCGCCCGCGTCAAGGCCATGCTCAGTGTCGGCCTCGCCCTCGCGGTCGCCCCGGTCGTCGTGCCGGGCTACGTCGAGCAGGCGACCGGCGCCTTCTTCGTGTCGCTGATCCTGTCGCTGGTCACCGGCGCCGTCCTCGGCTTCCTGGTGTGGCTCGCCTTCGCCGCCGTCCAGTCGGCCGGCAGCGCGATCGACCTCTTCGGCGGCTTCCAGCTCGCCATGGGCTACGACCCCGGCTCGCAGGTCAACGGCGCGCAGTTCACGCGCATCTTCCAGATGACCTCGCTGGTGCTCCTGTTCACGTCGGGCGGCTACCTCCTGGTCATCGGCGGCCTGCTCCGCACGTTCGACGCCATCCCGGTCTCGGGCGGCCTCGACCTGGCGCACCCCGCCCAGCTGCTGGTGTCGACGACATCGTCGATGTTCCTGTCGACGCTGCAGATCGCCGGGCCCCTGATCGTCATCCTCTTCCTCGCCGACGCGGGCCTCGGCCTGCTGACGCGCGTCGCGCCGGCACTTAACGCGTTCCAGCTCGGCTATCCGCTCAAGATCATGATCACGCTCGGCCTCGCCGGCATGGTCTTCGTCGCGCTGCCGCAGGTCGTCTCGTCGCTCTCGCGCGAGGCCGTCGACATCATGCTCGGGGCGGTGAGCTGATGGCCGACGAGACCGGCGAGAAGACAGAGGACGCCACCGAGAAGAGGATGAAGGAGGTCCACGGCAAGGGCCAGCTCTCCAAGTCCACCGACCTCAGCGCGTGGGTCGGCGTCGCCGCCGCCGTCATCGCCATCCCCGGTGCCATCGACCGCGCGACGACCGCCGGCCTCCACCAGGTCGTCACCGTCCAGGACGTCATCAAGGACCCGACGCAGGCGCGCGCCACCGCGGCCATGTTCGACGCCTTCTCGTCGATCGGCGGCGTCATGGGCCCGATGCTCGCGATCGTCGGCATCGCCGTACTGGTCACCGCGGTCGTCCAGGGCGGCGTCCACTTCAAGAAGTCGATCATGAAGTTCGAGCACTTCAACCTGCTCGCCGGCATCAAGAACATGTTCGGCATGCAGGCGCTCTGGCAGGGCGCGAAGGTGCTGCTCAAGACCGGCGTCGTCGCGCTCGTGCTGTGGACCGTCATCCAGGGCCTCCTGCCGGTGCTGATGAACGCCGACCTCCCGCTCTCCTCGCTCATGGCCGCCGCCGGAAGCGGCGTCTCGTCGCTCGTCGTCGCGGCCGTCGCCGCCGGCCTCGTGCTGGGCGGCCTCGACGTCCTGGTCGTCATGCGCCGCAACCGCAAGAAGACGCGGATGTCGAAGAAGGAGATCAAGGACGAGAGCAAGTCGTCCGACGGCGACCCGCTGATCAAGCAGCAGCGTCGCGCCCGCGCCATGGCGATGAGCCGCGGTCGCATGATGAGCGCGATCGCCGACGCCGACGTCGTCATGGTCAACCCCACGCACGTCGCCGTCGCGCTCAAGTACGAGCCCGGCCGCTCGGCGCCCCGCGTCGTCGCGAAGGGCGCCGGCGAGGTCGCCCGCGGCATCCGCGAGAAGGCCGAGGCCGAGGGCGTGCCCATGGTCAAGGACATCCCGCTGGCCCGCGCGCTCCACGCCGCGTGCGAGCTGGGCGACGAGATCCCCGTCGAGCTCTACTCGCCGGTCGCTCGCGTCCTCACCTTCGTGATGGCCCTCACGGCGCGCGGCTCGCGCGCCGCCGAGGGCGTGCACACGATGCCCGGCGGTGCCGGCTACACGGCCCCCGCCCCCACCGACTCAGAACCGACCGCCCCCGACCTCGTTGGAGCCCCCGCATGACCGCACCCTCAAAAATGGCCGGCCTCCCCAAGCTCGCCGTCCCCGTCGGGGTAGTCGGCATCGTGCTGCTCCTGGTCGTCCCGGTGCCGTCGTTCCTGCTCGACACCCTGATCATCTGCAACATCCTGCTCGCGCTGGTCATCCTGCTGACGACGATGTTCGTCAAGAAGCCGATGGACTTCTCGGTCTTCCCGTCGCTGCTCCTCATCGCGACGCTCTTCCGCCTCGGCCTGAACGTGGCGTCGACCCGCCTCGTGCTCAGCCAGGGCTTCGCCGGCGACGTCATCCAGGCCTTCGGCCACGTCGCCGTCGGCGGCTCGGTCATCATCGGCGCCGTGATCTTCCTGATCCTCGTCGTCATCCAGTTCGTCGTCGTCACCAAGGGCGCCGAGCGCGTGGCCGAGGTCGGCGCGCGCTTCACCCTCGACGCCATGCCCGGCAAGCAGATGGCGATCGACGCCGACCTGAACGCCGGACTCATCACCGACGAGATCGCCAAGAAGCGCCGCGCCGAGGTGGCCGGCGAGGCCGACTTCTACGGCGCGATGGACGGTGCGTCGAAGTTCGTCAAGGGCGACGCGATCGCCGGCATCCTGATCATCATCATCAACCTGATCGGCGGCATCGCCACCGGGATGGTCTCCGGCGGCCTCGCCATCGGCGACGCGCTCTCGAAGTACGGCATCCTCACCATCGGCGACGGCCTCGTCACCCAGATCCCCGCGCTGCTGATGGCCGTCTCCACCGGCATGATCGTCACCCGCTCCAACGCGGAGTCCGACCTGGGCTCGACGGCGTCCACGCAGCTCACCCAGTCGCGCACCGCGATCATGATCGCCGGCGTCGCCGCGATCGGCATGGGCTTCATCCCTGGCATGCCGATCGTGCCCTTCCTCGTCGTCGGCGTCACCCTCCTGATCATCGGCCAGCGCATCAAGACCCGGAACGCCAAGGAGGCCGCGGCCGCCGAGCTCGCCGCCATCGCCCCGGCCGCCCCCACCACCGAGACCACCGACGACCTGCTCGAGCAGATGCGCGTCCACGCCCTCGAGATTCAGCTCGCGCCCGACCTGGTCGACATGGTCTCCGGCGCCTCCGACGACCTCCTCGGCCGCGTCCGCGCCCTGCGCCGCAAGGTCGCCATGGAGCTCGGCGTCGTCGTGCCCCCGGTCCGCACCCGCGACTCGGTCGAGCTGCCGCCGTCGACCTACGCGATCCGGATCGCCGGCGTCGAGGCCGGCCGCGGCACCGCGCCCGCCGGCAAGGTGCTCGCCCTCGGCGACTACCTCGACGCGCTCCCCGGCGTCTCGACGATCGAGCCCGTGTTCGGCCTCGCCGGCAAGTGGATCCCCTCCGAGATGCGCCACTCGGCCGAGATGACCGGCGCGACCGTCATCGACCGCGTGTCGGTCCTGGTCACCCACCTGTCGTCGATCATCGCCGACAACGCGGCTCGCCTCCTCACCCGCGAAGACGTCCGCGTGCTCGTCGAGGGCGTCAAGACGGTCAACGCCCCGGCCGTCGACGAGCTCATCCCCGGCATGCTCAGCATGGCCGAGCTGCAGCGCGTGCTCCAGGGCCTGCTCCAGGAGCAGATCCCGATCAACGACCTCGGCCGCATCTGCGAGGCGCTCACGCTCCGCGCCAAGGTGTCGACCGACCCCGAGGGCCTCATCGAGTCGGCCCGCGCCGCGCTCGGCCCCGCGCTCGCCGCCCAGTACCTCGACGGCAACGTGCTCCGCGTCATCATGATCGAGCCCGGCCTCGAGCAGTCGCTCCTCGAGGGCCTGCGCCCGTCCGAGAACGGCTCGCAGATCCTCATCGACGCCAACCGCATCGAGATGATCCTGTCGTCGCTGAAGGCGTCGCTGCAGAACGTCGAGGCATCGGGCCTCTCGGCCGTCCTCGTCTGCGCCCCCGCCCTCCGCCCGGCGATCCGCCGCCTCGTGTCCGCCCAGACCGGCGGGCTGCCCGTCCTGAACTACCAGGAGGCCACCGCCGGCAACTCGACCATCGAGACCGTCGGGGTCGTCCGCGGCGTCGACACCCTCGCGGCCTAGTGCGAAACTAGCCGCATGGCACAGCGGATCGTCCTGAAGGGCAAGAGCCTCGACGACATCGCCGCGCGCGTCCGCGAGGAGCACGGCCCGAGAGCCCGCATCGTCGCCGCCGAGCGCGTGACGTCGGGCGGCCTGGGCATCGCCGGCCTGTTCTCCAAGCGCTACGTCGAGGCGACGGTCGAGCTGCCCGAGAAGGGCCGTCGATCCGCCGCGAAGCCCGGGGCGCAGGAAATGCCCGCCCCCGCCGGCCCCGCCGCCGAGCGCGCCTTCGCGCCGACCCCCGCCCAGCGCGTCGGACTCGCCGCCCTGCTGGCCGACGCCGAGGGCGGCGACGAGATGTTCGCAGCCGAGGCGGCGGAGCCCGAGCCGGCGGTGTCCACCCGCTCGAACGCGTTCGCGGAGCTGATGGACGACCTGGCCTTCAACGGGGTGGCTCCCGACGTGGCCGTGCCAGTTCCTGCGCCCGGTGCCTCGGTGCCCGGAGCGGCTCAGCAGCAGGCGTTCCCGACCCGTGCGGCCCGTCGCGCCGCGGCCGCCGCCGCAGCCAGCGCGCCCCGTCCGATCGCGCCGGCCCTTCTCGAGGGCCCGGGCGACCTCGTCGTCATCGTCGGCGAGCGGCCCGACACCGTCGCCGTCGCCCAGGCCATGGCCGACGGCTCGACCCGCACGCGTGCCGCGATCCGGGTCGCGGGCTCGTGCGCCGACGGCCGCTTCGTCGCCATCACCGACCGTCGCGGCGCCCTCGAGGCCCGCGCCTCGGGCGTCGAGATGGACCGCGCGACCATCGTCGCCGTCGGCTGGGACTCCACGGCCGCCGGCGTCGTCGAGGACCTCGCGCCCGACCAGATCTGGTTCGTCGTGGACGCCGGGCGCAAGCCCGCCGACACCGAGCGGTGGATCGCGCAGGCCTCCGCCGTCATCGACGCCGACGGCATCGCCGCCTCGGGCCTCGCGACGACGTCGACGCCCGACACCGTGCGGCAGCTCGGCCTGCCGCTGGGCTGGGTCGACGCGTAGGCCCTAGGGATCGGCACATGTCCTCGGAATCGGCCCGGGCCCGCCGAATCGGCGCAGCCCAGTCGAATCGGCGCCGGCACTGCGCCGCGGCGGGGTGTTTTCGCCGTTTCGACGTGTCAGGCGCGCGCGGCCCGGTAGTCTGGCGGGATGCTGGTGCTTACGCGCAAGGTGGGGGAGAGGATCCTCATCGGTGACGACATCGTCCTCACCATCCTCGACTCCCGCGGTGACGGCATTCGCGTCGGCATCGACGCTCCGCGCGGCATCAAGGTGCAGCGCGAGGAGGTCGTGCGGGCCGTGACCGAGGCCAACGCCGAAGCCGCCTCCGCGCCCGCCGAGGCCGAGGCGACGCTGCGCGACCTGCTCGCCAAGCCCGACGAGGCCGCCCCCGACGCGAGGTAGTCCGCGCCTCACTCTGCCGAGCCTGCCCTTCCCGGCCCGCCAGATTTTCAAGGAGATTCGGCGCTCAGCCGACGTGCCCATGCGGATCCCAGCCCGTCGGCGCAAAAATCTCCTTGAATTTCTGAAGCGGCGGCCGCGCGTCGGGCGGGGCGCAGGTCAGCGCCCGCCGAACACCGACCGCGACGGCTCCGGCGACGGCACGGCGGTCGCGTCGGTGACGACCGGCGCCCCGGCGATGAAGTCGCGCAGCTCGCGCCCGGCCACGACCTTCGCCGGCAGCGGGTCGGCCGAGTACACGCGCGGCATCTGGTCGACGGGCAGCGGCGACCGCGAGCCGATCAGCACGACGTTGCCGAAACGGCGGCCCTTGAGCGTGCCGGGGTCGGCGACGGCGGCGACGTGCTCGAAGACCGTCGCGAGGGTCGACGCCTGGCCGCGGGCGAAGGCGAGCCCGGCTCCGTCGGCGGAGTTCACGACCAGCATCCCGGTCGGCGAGAGGAACGCCGCCGCGGCCTCGTAGAACTCGAGCGACGTGACGTGGGCCGGGATGCGCGACCCGCCGAAGACGTCGACGACGAGGAGGTCGACGGTGCCGCGGAGGCCGCCCGGCAGCTTCTCCATCACCTCGCGGGCGTCGCCGTACCGCATCCGGATCGACGCCCCGCGCGGAAACGGCAGCTGCGCCCGCACCAGCTCGACGAGCGACTGCTCCAGCTCGACGACCTGCTGGCGCGAGCCGGGCCGCGTCGCCTCGACGTAGCGGGGCAGGGTGAGGGCTCCGGCCCCGAGGTGCAGCGCCGTGACCGGGCCGGCGGGCAGCAGGTCGATGGCGTGGCCGATCCGGCGCACGTACTCGAAGACGAGGTGGGTGGGGTCGTCGAGGTCGACATGCGACTGCGGCGTGCCGTCGACGACCAGCGTGTACGAGCCGGGGGAGTACTTGTCGGGCTCGATCCGGGCCTGGCCTGCGCCGATGGTGATCTCGAGGTTCTCGGGTGGGGTGGCCATTGCCCAAGCCTCCCATGCCCGCCCGGTTTCCACCCTGCCGCGACGCCTCTCCACCCTGGGGTGGTGGGGCGCAGGAACTCGCGCGGCGAAGCTGGAACCACCCCAGAGAAAGGCCCGCACATGACCGTCCAGCTCCTCATCAACATCGCCGTCGGCGTCGCACTCGTCGTCTACATCGGCGCCCGTCAGCTCCGCTGGCGCCCCTTCGACCGGGCCCGCGTCTGGCGCATGCCCGCGATCCTCGCGATCGTCGGCCTCATCAGCCTGTCGACGTCGGCCAAGGGCCTCAGCGTCGGTCCGATCGACGTGACGCTCATCGCCGTCGAGCTCGCGTTCGCGGTCGTCCTCGGCCTGATCATGGGCCGCATAACGGTGTTCCGCCGCGCGGCGGCACCCGACGACAAGGGCAACGTCCTCGAGTCGCGCAGCGGCGGCCTCGGCATGACGCTGTGGATCGCGCTGATCGCGGTGCGGATCGGGATCGACGTGGCCGGCTCCGCCCTCGGCGCCCACCTGCTGACGGCGACGGGCGTGATCCTGCTCACCATCGCCGCGAACCGCGCCGCCTCGGCGCTCGTGCTCGACTCCCGGATGCCGCGGGTGGTCACGGCCACGGCATGATGGCTGACGTGACGACTCCCGCCCCGACTCCGTCCCGCACGGGCTTCGGCCCCGCGCTGAACGGCGTCGGGGCCGCCGTCGTCGCGTTCTGGGTGATCGCCGGCACCGGCGGCCCGGACGACCGCGAGCCGCTCGTCATCGGCTGCAGCCTCGTCGTCCTCCTGATCTGGGCGGTGCGGGCCTTCGTCCGCGTCGACCTGCTCCGCGACCTGGCCGCGCTGGTCATGGTCGCCGGCGGCGCGGCCATGGTCGGCCCGACCGACGGCCTCCTGGTCACGCCGGCCATCATCGCCGTGACCGCGGTCACGGCCGAGACGCGGCATTCGCGCTACGCCGGTCCGCTGCTCGCGGCCCTCGGCGCAGTGATCACCGTCATCGGCGGCCTGGCCGAGGTGAGGCCGGCGTCGTTCTTCTTCGGCGTCCTCGGCGGCTACGCGCTCGGCATCGTCGTCGGCCTGAACCGGCGGCAGACCGTCGCCGCAGCCGAGCGGGAGCGCGCGCTCCTGGCCCGCGAGCTCGACCTCGAGCGCGAGCATCAGCGCGCGTCGCTGCTCGCCGACCGTGCGACCGTGGCCCGAGACATCCACGACGTGCTCGCGCACAGCCTCGGCGGCCTCGTCATCCAGCTCGACGCCGTGGAGGCGCTGCTCGAGGCGGGCCGCACCGAGGAGGCCGCGTCCCGCGTCGCCGCCGCCCGCACCCTCGCCGCCGACGGGCTCGGCGAGGCGCGCCGCGCCGTGACCGCCCTCCGCGACCCCGCCGCCGACCCGGCCCCGAGCTCGCTCGACGCCGACGACGCCGTGGCGCACCTGCTGGCGGCGCACCGCGGTCTCGGCGGCAGTGTCGAGGCGTCCGGGGTCGAGGGCGCGTCCTCCCTCGACGCCGGCCACCGCAGGGTGCTCGCGGGGGTGCTGCGCGAGGCGCTCAGCAACGCGCGCCGGCACGCGCCCGGCGCGCCGGTGAGGGTGAGCCTGTCTCGGGAGGTGGGCGGGGAGTTCCTGCGCGCGGTCATCTCGAACCCCGCCGGGCAGGATGGGCCGCTCGGCGACGGCAGCGGACTGCCCGGCATGCGCTCGCGCGTGGCCGAGCTCGACGACCGGTCGACGCTGACCGCGAGGCGCGACGGCGACGGGTTCTCGGTCGTGCTCGAGCTCGACTGCCCCGAGGCAGGCGCGCGATGACCGACACGATCCGGATCCTCGTGGCCGACGACCAGGCGATCGTGCGCGACGGCCTGGTCACCGTGCTGCGGCTGGTCGACGGCTTCGAGGTGGTGGGGGAGGCCGGCGACGGAGTCGAGGCCGTGCGTCTGGCGGCCGAGCTTCTGCCCGATGTGATCCTGATGGACCTCCGCATGCCCGAGCTCTCGGGAGCCGACGCCACCCGCCGGATCATCGCCGAGCACCCCGGCGTCGCCGTGCTCGTGCTCACCACCTACGCCGACGACGAGTCGATCGTCGGCGCCCTCCGCGCCGGAGCCCGCGGCTACCTCACCAAAGACGCGGGGCGCGCCGAGCTCGCCAGCGCCATCCGCGCCACCGCAGCCGGCCAGGCGACGTTCGCGGCCTCGGTCGGCGCGCGTCTCGTCGCCAGTCTCACGGGCGCAGGAACGGAAGCGCCGCCGCCGAGCACCCCCGAGTCCCTTCGCTCGCGCTTCGCCGTGCTCAGCCCCCGCGAGGCCGAGGTGCTCTCGCTGATCGCCGACGGCCTCGCCAACCCCGAGATCGCGGCCCGCCTGTTCGTCAGCGTCGCCACCGTCAAGGCGCACGTCAACGCGATCTTCTCGAAGCTCGGCGTGACCACCCGCGCGCAGGCGATGGCGCTGGCGCTCTCGTGAGGTCTGCGCATTCCGGAAGAGGCTGGTGGTGTACCCCGTTCGGGGGTTAGGTTGGCTTTTATCCGACGGCGCGAAGACGCCCCTTGATCACGTCGGTCACGCACACCCAGGCCAGATCTCCGCGGCCCCAACCGCTGGGAGACGGCGCTGCGTGACGCCCGGGGGCAGGTTCGCGTCGACACCCGATCCCGAAGGTCCTGCATGTCTTCTCTGCGCCTCCCTGTGCCCGCACGCCCTGTCACCCGACTGGCTCGATGGCGCCGAGTCGTCGCCCTGGCGGCCGTGCCGCTGCTGGCGGCGGCCGGCATCGCCCTCGGCGCGACCCCGGCGAGCGCCGCCGTCATCAGCGGCGCGATCACGAACGTGGCCGTCACGCCCACCACGCCGGCTCCCGGCCAGCAGCTGACCACGAGCATCGACTGGCAGGTGCCCGACAACGCCCAGGCCGGCGACACGTTCACGCTGACGCTGAGCTCGGTGCTCCGCAACCTCCCCTCGGACTTCGCGCTCCGTGACCCCGACGGCGGCGCCGTCGTCGCCACTGCGGCGCTCTCGTCGACCTCGCCGGTCGTCATCACGTTCACGCTGACCGACTACGCGTCGACACACCTCGACACGCACGGCACCGCCTTCGTCACCTCCGACTACTCGAGCGTGCAGGTGCCGCCGGGGGCGTCGACCCCGATCACCTCCGTGACCGGCGACGGCGTCTCGTTCACCACCGTCATCACGCGCCCCGGCTCGGTGTCGACGCGCTCGGTGCCGATCAAGTCGCGCGCCTTCACCTCGGCCGATCAGGGCCACACCAACCCCGTCGACTTCCTGGCGTGGTGGCTCGACACCCCGGTCGGACCGTTCGACAGCGCCGTCTCGAGCGACACCGTGCCGACCGGCCAGAACTGGTTCTACGACTGCTCGACCATCCGCTACCAGGACGTCGCCTTCACCCCCGGCACCACCACCATCGCCTCGATCACCACCACAGTGCCCGCCTCGCAGTCGTGCACCGAGGCCGGCTACACCGCGACCTGGCCCGCCGCCGCGGCCGATCACGCCTACCGCGTGAGCATCCGCGTCTCGCTCCGCGAGGCGACGGGCTCCGAGACCGCGGCCCAGACGTTCAGCAACGTCGGCACCGTGGCGACGACGGTCGCCGGAGCGACGCGCACCCAGCGCGGCTTCGCCAGCATCTCGCAGGCCGCCGCGGGCGGCGTGGGCGCCGGCACGAACCCGACGGCTTCCGTCTCGATCGTCAAGGGCGACAGCCTGGGCAACGCGGCCGACACGGCCGCCGACGTGGTCACCCTCGCCACGAACGGGACCGCCTCGCTGGTCTACAAGGTCACGAACACCGGCACCGACCCGCTGCGCGACGTCTCGGTCGTCGACGACGTCGTGGCCAACGGCACGGTGACCGGCCTGAGCTGCGACTTCTCGCCGCTCGGCGGGCCCGCCACCGGCACCACCTGGGCCGGCCGCTTCGCGCCGGGCGCCTCGTTCACCTGCACCGCAGACCTGAGCGGCGTGCGATCGGGCGACATCGACCACCAGGACGTCGGCACCGTGACCGGCACGGGCGTCACGTCGGGCACCGCGGTCACGAGCTCGAACGCGTACTTCGCCCGAGTCAACGCCGTCACGCCCACCGGCCCGAACGGCGGCAACGGCACGACGCCTCCGGCCGGCGGCGGCACCACGCCCGTCACCCCCGGCACGCCCACGACACCCGTCGTCGTCGTCCCGGTCACCCCGGCCGCGGCCGGCCTGACGCCTACCCTCGGCGGCACTGCGACCCCGGTCGCGACCGGCGCCCTGGCTTACACCGGAACCGACGTCCGCACCCCGCTGACCGGCGTCCTCGTGCTGCTCGGCCTCGGCCTCCTGCTCTCCGTCATCGCGCGTCGTCGCCGCTCCGCGGCCGGCCGTCTCGACGAGGAGTAGCACCTCGGTTCCGGGCCGTCCCCCGCGGCCCGGAACCCGTACCCCCAATTAGCGTGTGTTCTCGCGCCCGGCCCTCCACCGGGCCACGCCTGCCGGTTAGTCTTCCCTCGACGTCTCGCCTCGACGTCGCTTCTGACCCGCCCTGATCGAGAACACGTCATGTCCCTCCCGGAGTCGAACGACGCCCCCACCCCGCAGCGGCGCGGACCCTCCAAGCCCGTCACGGGCCTGGCCGTCGAGCGCGTGCTGGAGCGGAGCCTCTCGATCATGTCGCTGGTCTTCGGGGCGCAGGCCGTGCCCATCGCCATGGCCCAGTCGCCGTCGCTGCGGCCGAGCTGGGCGCTGCTCATGCTGGTGCTGGTGTTCGGGTCGTTCCTGGTGCTGGTGGTCGCCGGTTTCGTCGGACGCTTCGTCCCGTACGTCGCCTCCATCACCTGCGTCGTCTTCGTCGTCGCTCTCGCCACCTGGCCGTTCGCGTTCCCCGATCTGACGCAGGTCCAGCCCAGCGGCCCGTGGCTCTGGTACGTCTGCAACATGGTGCTGGCCGCTGCGGTCTTCGCCTTCAGCACGTGGGTGGCGACCGCCTACCTCTTCATCATCCCCGGCCTCTTCTTCTACGTGAGGCAGACGCCTGCCGGCGGCGGGGTCGCACCCGGTCAGGCCGCACTCGACGCCAGCTACGCCATCGTGCTCGGCGCCGCCGTGCTGATCCTCGTCAGCCTCCTGCGGAGGGCCGCGCAGAGCGTCGACATCGCCCAGAGCGCTGCCGTGAGCCGCTACAGCGAGGCCGTGCGCCAGCACGCCACCGAGCTGGAGCGGGTGCAGGTCGACTCGATCGTGCACGACGGCGTCCTCACGGCCTTCATCTCCGCCGGCAAGGCCGACACGCCGAGGGCCCGGTCTCTCGCCGCCGCCATGGCCAAGACCAGCATGGACCGTCTCGGCGAGGCCATGGCCGGGCACGGCGCGGCCGATCTGCCCGTCCCGCTCATCGACGTGCACGAGCGGATCCGCGAGGCGATGGCCCAGCTCGACACGGAGGCCGAGATCAGCGACGCCCGCCTCGTCCCCGCCATGCTCCTGCCCGCCGACATCGCCGAAGCCCTCGGAGACGCGACGATCCAGGCCGTCGTCAACAGCTGCCAGCACGCGGGCGACGGAGCGTCGCGCTACATCCAGGTGCGCGCTGTCGGGGGCGTCGCCGAGATCGTCGTCGCCGACGACGGCGCGGGCTACGACACGTCGGTGAAGTCGGAGCGCCTCGGGGTCCGCGTGTCGATCCTCGAGCGTGTCAACGGAATCGGCGGCGTCGCCGCGATCACGAGCGCGCCCGGACACGGGACCGTCGTCACCCTGCGCTGGGCCAGCGAGTCGGAGCCCGCCGATCGGGCGATGGCGGTGCGGGTCTGACCGCGCCGGTAGCATCGGCCACCATGACCTCTCGCACCGCCCTCATCACCGGGGCCTCCACCGGCATCGGCGCCGAGTTCGCCCGCCGCCTCGGCGCCGACGGCCTCGACCTCGTGCTCGTCGCCCGCTCCGCCGACAAGCTCGAGACGCTCGCCGGCGAGATCCGCGCCGCGTCCGGGGTCGCGGTGACCGTGATGGCGCGCGACCTGGGCGCGCCGAACGCGGCCGCCGAGCTGACGGCCGACGTCGCCGCCGCGGGCCTGCACGTCGACTTCCTCCTGAACAACGCCGGCTTCGGCACGCACGGCCCCGTCGCCGAGGCCGACCCCGACCGTCTCGCCGACCAGATCCGCCTCAACTGCGAGGTGCTCACCGAGCTGTCGCAGCGCTGCCTGCCCGCGATGATCGAGCGCCGCAGCGGCACGATCATCAACGTGGCCAGCAACGCCGCCTTCCAGCCGCTGCCGCTGATGGCCGTCTACGGAGCGACCAAGGCCTACGTGCTGTCGTTCACCGAGGCGCTCTGGCACGAGACCCGGGGCACCGGCGTGCGAGTGCTCGCCCTCTGCCCCGGCCCCACCGAGACGCCGTTCTTCGACGTGGCCGGCGAGGACTTCGCGAGGTCCAAGCGCACGACCGCGCAGCTCATCGACACGACGAAGCGCGCCCTGGCGCGCGACCAGCCGAGCGTCGTCGACGGCGTCTCGAACGCGGTGCTCGCCCGTGTCGGCGTGCGGCTGCTGCCGAAGAAGGTCGCGCTCTGGGCGGCGCAGAAGGTGGTCAGCCCGCGCTGATCCCCGCTGGTGGCCGGAGCGCCGCCGCGGCACCGGCCCGCACGGCGTCCGACACGGCGTCCAGGGTCTCCGACCGCAGGTTCCAGCGCTGCCAGAAGAGCTCCACGTCGAGCGGCTCGTCGGGGGCGAGCTCGATCAGCGAGCCGTCCTCGAGCGGCGAGAGGCACTGCTGCTCGGGGAGCAGGCCCCAGCCGAACCCCAGCGCGACCGCCCGCGCGAAGTCGTCCGACGTCGGGATGTAGTGCCGCGGCGCCGCTCCGACCAGCAGTCCGCGCCGCCTCAGGAACGCCTCCTGCAGGTCGTCGTCCCGGTCGAAGTAGACGACCGGCGCCGACTCGAGGGTGCCCGGCAGCCCGTGCGCCGCGCCGAAGCGCGGGGCGCACACCGCGCGATAGCGCATCACGCCGAGCGGCTCGATCGAGCACCCCTGCACGGCCTCGCGCGTCGACGTCACGGCGGCCATGACCGTGCCCGACCGCAGCAGGCCCACCGTGTGCTCCTGGTCCTCGCGGCGGAGGTCGAGCGTGACGCGGCCGCCGAGCCCCGCCAGGCAGGGGAGGAACCACGTGGCCAGGCTGTCGGCGTTGACGGCGAGGGCGACGGCGGTGGCGCCAGTTCCTGCGCCCAGGGTTCGGAGCGTGTCGGCCTCGAGCAGAGCGACCTGGCGCGCATGGCGGAGCACGACGGCCCCCGACTCGGTGACCTCGACCGGCGACGTGCGGCGCACGAGCACCTGGCCCGCCGCCTGCTCCATGGCCTTCACCCGCTGCGAGACGGCCGACGGCGTCACGTGCAGGCGCCGGGCGGCCGCCTCGAAGGTGCCCTCGTCGATCAGGGCGGCGAGCGTCTCGAGCTGGTCGCGGTGCATTAGCTCAGCTTATGCAGAGTGAGAATCTTTAGCTGTACTGAATCGCTCATGCCCCCTAGCGTCACCTCGTGACCACAACGCTCCTGCCCGCGCTCCTCGGCCTCGCCACCGGCCTCTCGCTCATCATCGCCATCGGAGCGCAGAACGCCTACGTGCTGCGCATCGGCATCGAGGGCCGGCTCCGGATCGTGGCAGCCGTCGTGCTGGTCTGCGCGCTGTCGGACGCCGTGCTGATCCTCGCCGGCGTGCTCGGCATCGGAGCCCTCGTGCAGGCCGCCCCCGTCGCGCTCGTCGCGATCCGCGTCATCGGCTCGGCCTTCCTCGTCGGGTACGGCCTCCTGGCCGCACGCCGCGCCATCCGACCCGCCGCTCTGGCCCCGGGCGCAGGAACTCGCGACCGCCCCCTCCGAGCCGCCGTCGCCACCGCTGTCGCCCTCACCTGGCTCAACCCCCACGTGTACCTCGACACCATCCTCTTCCTCGGCTCGGTCGCCAACCAGCAGGGCCCCGACGAGCGGTGGTGGTGGGCCGGGGGCGCGCTCGCGGCGTCGTGCCTCTGGTTCGCCAGCCTCGGGTTCGGTGCGCGCCTGCTCCGCCCCGTCTTCGCGCGGCCGGGGGCCTGGCGGGTGCTCGACGCCGTCATCGCGTGCGTGATGGTCGGGCTCGGCCTGCGGCTGGCCTTCGGCCTCTGAGCCCTCCCCTCCCCGCCCTCGTCTCGCCTCCGCCCTCGCCTCCGGCCCCCGAAATTCAAGGAGATTATTGCCAGGGCGCCCGGGCCGCCTCTGAGACCGGCCGAGCCGATGGATAATCTCCTTGAATTTTCTGGGGAGCCGGAGGCTTAGAGGGCGTTGGCCAGGTACTCCCGCTCGATGGCCGCTCGAATTGTCGCGATGACCATCGGCCAGTCGTAGAGAACCTGGTCGTACGTGAATTCCAGGACGACATAGCCCTGTCGGACGATCGATGCGATACGTCGGCGATCCTTCGAGTAGTGGGCCGTCCCCGCATGGTGCTCGACGCTGACGCACTCGACTGCGACTCGTCGGCCGACCACGAAGTCGACGCGCTCACCACCGTCGAGTACGACCTGGGGCTCGAATGCGATGCCCGCACAGCGCAGATTCCACATCATGACCGATTCGGTGCCGGACTCGGCCCGGCGGTCCGCAGCGGCGAGCACCGGGTGGCAGCGAACGGGCGCCGACGTAGTCAGCCACGCGAGGTCGTCGGCGTCGAGTCGCCCTGCCCGAAGCGCCGAGTTGAGGATAGCCAGGGCGAACGCAGGAGACTCCAGCTGCACGGTCTGCCGCACGCAGGTCCGCACATCGACGTGGAGTCGGGCGCCGGGTCGGAGTCGTCCGCCATCGTGAAGGACGACGACGTCGTCTCGCATCCGGTCGAGGGCGCGAGTCGCATCGTCAGGATCGCGGAGCCCCATGGCGCCCGGGCGGACGCTCGCAAACAGCCTTTCGTGCGGCGGCTTCCACAGCCCCAGGAACGGCGCGGCCGACGCGGCCGCCAAGACGCCGCCGATCCGGGCGGCGCGAAGGATCGGCTCGGGGAGTCCCGGACGCGCGTACACGCCGTGACGTACTCGCAAGATCTCGCCGGCGGCCCATGCGGGCCCGAAACTGTCGGCTGGTGCGCCTGCCCTCAACAGCTCTGCTCGTCGTGCGAGGCCGTTCAGGCTGCGGAAGGCGATGTCGAGTCCTGGATCCATGGAGTGACTGTGCCCGGATCTGCAAGTCGTTCAGCCCCGGAACGACGTCCCTGTGGACAACGGGGCGCCGCTCAGAAGCTGTGGACAGTCCCCGCCCAGCAATTTCAAGGAGAAACTGCGCGCTATGGCCTGCCGATCCGGGTCAACGCCTTCCCCCCAGGGAAAATCTCCTTGATTTTCGGGAGAGGGGGGAGAGGGGCGAAGGGGGCGGAACGCACGCTGCGCACCGAGGCTTATACCGGGGATCGCGAAAAAGGTCAACGATGCCACTGGACAGGGCGCGTCGGAGCCGCATATAGTTGACCTTTGCGCTCCCCATGCCTTCAGCCGTCATATTGCGGTCGTCTGAGGCTCCTCGAGGCGGCCCTGCGAAGGGCCCGCGATGAGGTGGTGTCTTGTCCGAGGTCTCGGCCTCCTGGCACCTGGTGGGTTCGACGATACACACAACGTACTGTCCGAACAGACGACATAGGACCTCGTGTCCATGGAGGTAGTTTCCTTGGCTGCTGCGCCCAACGCACAAACCAACTCACCCAAGAACGGCCGCGCCGCATCGCGCCTGTCGTTCGCGAAGATCACCGACACGCTGACGGTCCCCGACCTGCTGGCGCTTCAGACGGAGAGCTTCGACTGGCTGGTCGGCAACGACGTGTGGAAGGCGCGTCTCGCCGATGGCCAAGCTGCCGGCCGCACCGACCTCGCCGTGAACTCGGGCCTGGAGGAGATCTTCGAGGAGATCTCCCCGATCGAGGACCTCGGCGAGACCATGCAGCTCTCGTTCACCGCGCCTGAGCTCGAAGAGCCCAAGTACTCCATCGACGAGTGCAAGGAGCGCGGCAAGACCTACGCGGCTCCCCTCTACGTGAACGCCGAGTTCATGAACCACCTCACGGGCGAGATCAAGACCCAGACGGTGTTCATGGGCGACTTCCCGCTCATGACCGAACGCGGAACGTTCATCATCAACGGCACCGAGCGCGTCGTCGTGTCGCAGCTCGTCCGCTCGCCCGGCGTCTACTTCGACCGCACGCCCGAGAAGACCTCCGACAAAGACGTCTACTCCTCGCGCATCATCCCGAGCCGCGGAGCCTGGCTCGAGTTCGAGATCGACAAGCGCGACCAGGTCGGCGTCCGCATCGACCGCAAGCGCAAGCAGAGCGTCACCGTCTTCCTGAAGGCCCTCGGCCTCACCTCCGAAGACATCGCCGAGCAGTTCAAGGGCTTCGCGTCCATCGAGGCCACCCTCGAGAAGGACACCATCCTCACGAAGGAAGAGGCGCTCAAGGACATCTACCGCAAGCTCCGTCCCGGCGAGCAGGTCGCTGCCGAGGCTGCGCGTGCGCTCCTCGACAACTTCTACTTCAACCCGAAGCGCTACGACCTCGCCAAGGTGGGTCGCTACAAGATCAACCGCAAGCTCGGCATGGACGCGCCGCTGACCGACTCGGTCCTGACCGTCGACGACATCGTCGCCACGATCAAGTACCTCGTGTCGCTGCACGCCGAGCAGAAGACGATCGCCGGCACCCGCGACGGCAAGCCCGTCGAGCTGCGCCTCGACATCGACGACATCGACCACTTCGGCAACCGTCGCATCCGCGCGGTCGGCGAGCTGATCCAGAACCAGGTCCGCACCGGTCTCTCCCGCATGGAGCGCGTCGTCCGCGAGCGCATGACCACGCAGGACATCGAGGCGATCACGCCGCAGACCCTGATCAACGTGCGCCCCGTCGTCGCCGCGATCAAGGAGTTCTTCGGAACGAGCCAGCTGTCGCAGTTCATGGACCAGAACAACCCGCTCTCGGGTCTGACCCACAAGCGCCGCCTCTCGGCCCTCGGCCCCGGTGGTCTGAGCCGCGAGCGCGCCGGCGTCGAGGTCCGCGACGTCCACCCGTCGCACTACGGCCGCATGTGCCCCATCGAGACCCCTGAAGGCCCGAACATCGGTCTGATCGGCTCGCTGGCGTCGTTCGCCCGCATCAACTCGTTCGGCTTCATCGAGACCCCATACCGTCGCGTCGTTGACGGCGTGGTCACGGCGAACATCGACTACCTGACGGCGTCCGAGGAGGACGACTTCATCGTCGCCCAGGCCAACGCGCCCCTCACCGGCGACTTCCACTTCGCCGACGACAAGGTCCTGGTCCGCCGCAAGGGCGGAGAGGTCGAGCTCGTCGCAAAGGCCGAGGTCGACTACATGGACGTCTCGCCGCGCCAGATGGTCTCCGTCGCGACGTCGCTCATCCCGTTCCTCGAGCACGACGACGCGAACCGCGCCCTCATGGGTGCGAACATGCAGCGCCAGGCCGTCCCGCTGGTCCGCAGCGAGTCGCCGCTCGTCGGAACCGGCATGGAGGGCTACACGGCCATCGACGCCGGTGACGTGGTCACCGCCGACAAGGCCGGCGTGGTCCTCGAGGTCTCCGCCGACGTCGTCACCGTGCAGCTCGACGAGGGCGGCACGCAGGACTACTACCTGCGCAAGTTCGACCGCTCGAACCAGGGTGCGTCGTACAACCACCGCGTGATCGTCGACGCCGGTCAGCGCGTCGAGGCCGGCGAGGTCCTGGCCGACGGTCCTGCGACCGAGAACGGCGAGCTCGCGCTCGGCAAGAACCTCCTCGTGGCGTTCATGCCGTGGGAGGGCTACAACTACGAAGACGCCATGATCCTGAGCCAGAACCTGGTGAAGGACGACACCCTCTCGTCGATCCACATCGAGGAGTACGAGGTCGACGCCCGCGACACGAAGCTCGGCAAGGAGGAGATCACCCGTGACCTCCCCAACGTCAGCCCGGACCTGCTGGCCGACCTCGACGAGCGCGGCATCATCCGCATCGGCGCCGAGGTCCGCCCCGGCGACATCCTCGTGGGCAAGGTCACGCCGAAGGGCGAGACCGAGCTCAGTGCCGAGGAGCGCCTGCTCCGCGCGATCTTCAACGAGAAGAGCCGCGAGGTCCGCGACACGTCCCTGAAAGTGCCTCACGGCGAGCAGGGCACGATCATCGGCGTCAAGGTGTTCGACTCGCAGGACGGCGACGACGAGCTCGGCTCGGGCGTCAACCAGCGCGTGGTCGTGTTCATCGCCCAGAAGCGCAAGATCACCGCGGGCGACAAGCTCGCCGGTCGTCACGGCAACAAGGGCGTCATCTCGACCATCCTCCCGGTCGAGGACATGCCGTTCCTCGCCGACGGAACCCCCGTCGACATCGTCCTCAACCCGCTGGGCGTGCCCGGTCGAATGAACTTCGGCCAGGTGCTCGAGATCCACCTCGGGTGGATCGCCAAGCAGGGCTGGAACGTCGACGGAATCCAGGAGTGGGCGAACAACCTGCCCGATCACGCCCGTCAGGCCGAGCCCGGCACGAAGGTCGCGACCCCGGTCTTCGACGGTGCGTCGGAGGACGAGATCGCCGGCCTGCTCGACTCGACCCTGGTCAACCGCGACGGCGAGCGCCTCATCGGCTCGTCCGGCAAGGCGCGCCTGTTCGACGGTCGTTCGGGAGAGCCGTTCCCGGAGCCCGTCTCGGTCGGCTACATGTACATCCTGAAGCTGCACCACCTGGTCGACGACAAGATCCACGCCCGTTCGACCGGTCCGTACTCGATGATCACGCAGCAGCCGCTGGGTGGTAAGGCGCAGTTCGGTGGCCAGCGCTTCGGTGAGATGGAGGTCTGGGCCCTCGAGGCCTACGGAGCCGCGTACGCGCTCCAGGAGCTCCTGACCATCAAGTCCGACGACATCCTCGGCCGCGTGAAGGTCTACGAGGCGATCGTCAAGGGTGAGAACATCCAGGAGCCCGGTATCCCCGAGAGCTTCAAGGTGCTCATCAAGGAGATGCAGTCGCTCTGCCTGAACGTCGAGGTGCTGTCTGCCGACGGCCAGACGGTCAGCCTGCGCGACAACGACGACGAGGTGTTCCGCGCTGCGGAAGAGCTCGGCATCAACATCTCCTCCCGCTTCGAGTCGTCGAACATCGACGAGATCTAAGCCCACCCCCGACAACGTCGACACTTTTCTAAAAAGGGATACACATTGCTCGAAGCAACAACTTTCGATGAGCTGCGGATCGGTCTCGCCACTGCCGAGAACATCCGCGCCTGGTCGCACGGTGAGGTCAAGAAGCCGGAGACCATCAACTACCGCACGCTGAAGCCCGAGAAGGACGGCCTCTTCGGAGAGCAGATCTTCGGACCCAGCCGCGACTGGGAGTGCGCCTGCGGCAAGTACAAGCGAGTCCGATTCAAAGGCATCGTCTGCGAGCGCTGCGGCGTGGAGGTCACCAAGTCCTCCGTCCGTCGTGAGCGCATGGGCCACATCGAGCTCGCCGCCCCCGTCACGCACATCTGGTACTTCAAGGGTGTTCCGTCGCGTCTGGGCTACCTGCTCGACATGGCGCCGAAGGACCTCGAGAAGGTCATCTACTTCGCCGCCTACATGGTCATCTCGATCGACGACGAGGGTCGTCACGCCGACATGCCGGGCCTTGAGAACGAGCTCCGCCTCGAGATCAAGCAGCTCGAGTCGCAGCGCGACAGCCGCATCGCCGACCGCCTAAAGAAGCTCGAGGACGACCTCGCGGCTCTCGAGGCCGAGGGCGCCAAGAGCGACCAGAAGCGTCGTGCCAAGGACGGCGCCGAGAAGGAGATGTCGCAGACGCGCAAGGCGTTCGACGAGGACATCAACCGTCTCGAGCGCGTGTGGGAGGACTTCCGCACGCTCAAGGTCGGCGACCTCAAGCCCGAAGACGCCGTCTTCCACGAGCTGCAGGACCGCTTCGGCATCTACTTCGAGGCCCACATGGGCGCCGAGGCGATCCAGAAGCGCCTCCAGTCGTTCGACCTCGAGGCCGAGGCCGAGATCCTCCACGACCAGATCGCGAACGGCAAGGGTCAGAAGAAGATCCGCGCCATCAAGCGCCTGCGCGTGGTGAGCTCCTTCCTGTCGACCGGCAACTCGCCGGCCGCCATGGTGCTCGAGGTCGTCCCGGTCATCCCGCCGGAGCTGCGCCCGATGGTGCAGCTCGACGGTGGTCGCTTCGCGACCTCCGACCTCAACGACCTCTACCGTCGTGTGATCAACCGCAACAACCGTCTTCGTCGTCTGCTCGACCTCGGCGCCCCCGAGATCATCGTCAACAACGAGAAGCGCATGCTGCAGGAGGCCGTCGACGCGCTGTTCGACAACGGCCGCCGCGGCCGCCCCGTCACGGGTACCGGCAACCGCGCCCTGAAGTCCCTGAGCGACATGCTCAAGGGAAAGCAGGGTCGTTTCCGCCAGAACCTGCTCGGAAAGCGCGTCGACTACTCGGGCCGATCGGTCATCATCGTGGGGCCGACCCTGAAGCTGCACCAGTGCGGTCTGCCCAAGCAGATGGCTCTCGAGCTCTTCAAGCCGTTCGTCATCAAGCGCCTGATCGACCTGTCGCACGCTCAGAACATCAAGAGCGCCAAGCGCATGGTCGAGCGTTCGCGCCCGCAGGTGTGGGACGTCCTCGAGGAGATCATCCGCGAGCGCCCCGTGCTGCTGAACCGCGCGCCGACGCTGCACCGTCTGGGCATCCAGGCGTTCGAGCCGCTCCTCGTCGAGGGCAAGGCCATCCAGCTCCACCCGCTCGTCTGCGCCGCCTTCAACGCGGACTTCGACGGCGATCAGATGGCCGTGCACCTCCCGCTGAGCGTCGAGGCGCAGGCCGAGGCCCGCATCCTGATGCTGGCGTCGAACAACATCCTCAAGCCGTCAGACGGCCGTCCGGTGACCCTGCCCGCACAGGACATGATCATCGGCCTGCACCACCTGACGACCGTCACCGAGGGTGCGACCGGTGAAGGCCGTGCGTTCTCGTCCGTGTCCGAGGCGATCCTCGCCAAGGACCAGGGCTCGCTCGACCTCAACGCCGTCGTCAAGATCCGCATCCCGGGTCTGACGTTCGCCGCAGGCGAGGCTCCCGCGGGCTACGTCGAGGGTGACACCACCCTCGTCGAGACCACGCTGGGCCGTGCCATCTTCAACGAGGCCCTCCCCGAGGACTACCCGTTCGTCCAGGAGGTTACCGACAAGGGCGTCCTCTCGACGATCGTCAACGACCTCGCCGAGCGGTACCCGAAGGTGGCTGTCGCCGCGGCCCTCGACAACATCAAGGACGCCGGCTTCTACTGGGCCTCGCGTTCCGGTGTGACCGTGGCGCTCTCGGACATCCTCACGCCTCCGCGCAAGCCGGAGATCGTGGCGGGCTACGAGAAGCAGGCCGCAGCGGTCCAGGGCGAGTTCGACAAGGGCCTGATCTCGGACGCCGAGCGTCGCGCCGACCTGATCAAGATCTGGACGGAGGCGACCAACGAGGTCGCCGCCGCGATGCGCGAGAACTTCCCGAAGGACAACACCATCAACCGCATGGTGACGTCGGGTGCTCGTGGTAACTGGCTGCAGGTCCGCAACATCGCGGGTATGCGTGGTCTGGTGAACAACCCGAAGGGTGACATCATCCCTCGTCCGATCATCTCCTCGTACCGCGAGGGTCTGTCGGTCGCCGAGTACTTCATCGCCACGCACGGTGCACGCAAGGGCCTGGCCGACACCGCTCTCCGTACGGCCGACTCGGGCTACCTCACGCGTCGTCTGGTCGACGTGTCGCAGGACGTCATCATCCGCGAAGACGACTGCGGCACCACGCGCGGTCTCGAGATGCCGATCGCGGCTCCAGGCGCCGACGGCGTCCTGGTCCGTGACGCGACGGTCGAGAACACGGTCTACGCCCGTACCCTCGCTGCCGATGCTGTCGACCCCAAGGGCACTGTCGTGGCCGAGGCGGGCGCTGACGTCGGAGACGTCCTGATCGACGAGCTCGTCGCGGCCGGTGTCGAGACCATCAAGGTCCGCTCCGTCCTGACCTGCGAGTCGGCAGTCGGCGTCTGCGCGAAGTGCTACGGCCGTTCGCTCGCGACCGGCAACCTCGTCGACATCGGAGAGGCCGTCGGCATCATCGCGGCCCAGTCGATCGGCGAGCCCGGCACGCAGCTGACCATGCGCACCTTCCACACCGGTGGTTCGGCTTCGGCGGACGACATCACGCAGGGTCTTCCCCGCGTGACGGAGCTCTTCGAGGCTCGTACCCCCAAGGGTGCGTCGCCCATCGCCGACAGCGCCGGCCGTGTCGTGATCGAAGACACCGACCGTTCGCGTCGCGTCATCCTCACGCCCGACAACGGCGACGAGCCGGTGATCTACCCGGTGCTCAAGCGCTCGACCCTCCTCATCGAGGACGGCCAGCACGTCGAGCTCGGCCAGCAGATCATCGCCGGTGCGGTCGACCCCAAGGAGGTCCTGCGAGTCAAGGGCGTCCGTGCGGTCCAGCAGCACCTCGTCGGCGGCGTCCAGGACGTCTACCGTTCGCAGGGCGTGCCGATCCACGACAAGCACATCGAGGTCATCGTCCGTCAGATGCTCCGCAAGGTCACCGTCGTCGACCACGCCGACACCGACCTGCTGCCGGGTGAGCTCGTCGACCGCATGCGGTACAACGAGATCAACCGCGCCGCTCTCACCGAGGGCAAGAAGACGGCTTCGGCTCGCCAGGAGGTCCTCGGCATCACGAAGGCCTCGCTCGCGACCGAGTCGTGGCTGTCGGCCGCTTCGTTCCAGGAGACCACGCGTGTTCTCACGCAGGCCGCCATGGAGGGCAAGAGCGACCCGCTGATGGGCCTCAAGGAGAACGTCATCATCGGAAAGCTGATCCCGGCCGGCACCGGCCTCAGCCGCTACCGCGACGTGGCCGTCGAGGCCACCGAAGAGGCGAAGGCCGAGCGCTACCCGAACCGTGTCTTCACCGACGACGCGTCGTTCAACGAGGCTGACCTCAGCTTCGTCGACTTCGACTCGTTCTCGTCTGACGACTTCACGCCGGGCAGCTACAGCTAGTCAGCACCACCGCTCCACAGGGAGGGCCCCGTCACGCACTGCGTGGCGGGGCCTTCCTGCGTCTGCCCGAGCGCATCCGTCACACTCGCAGGAACTCCCTCCGGTCACCTGGCGCCGCATGCGCCGCTCCGAAGCCGCCGGGCTCGTCGACCACCCGGACTTCGTGTTCACGCTCGAGGAGTTCGACCCGGAGTGCGACACCGTCGCGGCGAGGGCATCGGCACGGCGCTGCTGCGCGGGCAGGTGGGGCGCGCGAAGGAGCAGTTCGCAACGAGCGAGCGGACCCTGCCCGGCTGGGCCCTCACCCACGCTGATGCGCGTGCCAGGTGGATCCTGGACCTCTTCGAGCGTCACGACTTCGGGAAGCGACGGTGGTGGCTCGAGCTGAGCAGGGACCTCGCAGGTGGCGTCGAGGAGGTCGCCCTCGTTCCTGCGCTCAGGATTCAGGCGTCCGGCCCGGACTGGTCGGAGCGGACCCGTCAGGCGCGACCGGCCTCTACGAGGGGCTGGGCTTCACGCCGATCGGCCGTCGGTCTCGCAGCAGAGTCCGCCGAAAGGCCCACCCCCGCACTGGTGCCACTCCCTTTGGGACGTGTACCCCGTGTCGCTACCGGGTGACACTTACGAAGCCCGCTCCACGAGCAGGCATCGCCGTGTTGCTCGGGACAGCGCTCGGCACACCTGTCCAAGGAGGTCCCCATGGCGTCGATGACCGAGATCCTGATTCTGCACGGTCTCCTGCCGATCGAGCAGCTCGACCTGATGGCCAACCCGTCTGACGAGGAGGCCAGTGTCCGCGACCTGCTCGCGCGCGGCGTCGTGTCGGAGCTGCAGATCGCGAAGGCGCGAGCGCAGGCCGCGAACATGTCGTTCGTCGAGCTCGTCGACTACCCCGTCGACCGCAACGCCGTCACCATGGTCTCGTCGGCCGTCTGCCGCCGGCACAGCGCCCTCCCCATCGCCATCAAGGACGGCCTGCTCCTGGTCGCCGTCTCGGACGCCGGCAACGTCTTCGCCCTGGACGACGTCCGTGCCGCCAGCCGCATGCCGATCGAGTGGGTCATGGCCGAGAAGGGCGACCTCCGGAGCGCCATCGACCGCTACATCCGCGCCGACGACGAGCTCAACGACCTGACCTCCACCCTCGAGGAGGAGAACAAGCAGGACGCCGCTTCGATGGACATCGCGTCGGGTCCCGACGACGACGTCCCGATCGTCCGCTTCGTGAACCTGCTGGTCTCGCAGGCCATCACGGACAAGGCCTCCGACATCCACATCGAGCCTGGCGAGAACGAGGTGCGGGTCCGCTACCGCATCGACGGCGTCCTGCACGAGATGCAGCCGGCCCCCAAGAGCATCCAGAACGGCGTGATCTCGCGCCTCAAGATCATGTCCGAGATCGACATCGCCGAGCGCCGCCGCCCTCAGGACGGCCGCATGTCGGTGCGCCACGGCAACCGGCAGATCGACCTCCGCGTCGCGACCCTCCCCACGGTGTGGGGCGAGAAGGTCGTCATGCGAATCCTCGACAACTCGAACACGTCGCTCTCGCTTCGCGATCTGAACCTCCTCGAGCGCAACTTCGACGTGTACGCCGAGTCGTACTCGAAGCCCTACGGCATGATCCTGGTCACCGGCCCGACCGGTTCAGGAAAGTCCACGACGCTCTACACGACGCTCAACGCCGTCGCCCGCCCCGAGATCAACGTCATCACGGTCGAAGATCCGGTCGAGTACCGCATGCAGGGCATCAACCAGGTGCAGGTGAACCCGAAGGCGGGCCTCACGTTCGCCAGCGCCCTCCGCAGCATCCTGCGCTCCGACCCCGACGTCGTGCTCCTGGGTGAGATCCGCGACCACGAGACCGCGCAGATCGCCATCGAGGCGTCGCTCACCGGCCACCTCGTGCTCTCGACGCTGCACACCAACGACGCGCCGTCGGCGATCGTCCGCCTCACCGAGATGGACATCGAGCCGTTCCTCGTCGGCTCGGCGCTCGACTGCGTGGTCGCCCAGCGGCTCGCCCGCCGCCTCTGCGACCGCTGCAAGCGCCCCGCCGAGTACACGCCCATGCACCTGAACGCGCTCAAGTTCCACATCGACCCCGACCAGGCTCCGCCGCAGATCTTCGAGCCGGCCGGCTGCCAGTCGTGCTCCAACACGGGCTACCGCGGCCGCGTGGCGCTGCACGAGGTCATGAGCGTCTCCGAAGAGATCGAACGCCTCGCCGTCAAGCGCGCCTCCAGCGCCGAGATCGGACGCCTCGCCCAGGAGCAGGGCATGCTCACGCTCCGTCAGGACGGCTGGGAGAAGGCCAAGCAGGGCCTCACCAGCGTCGAAGAGATCCTCCGTGTCGTGGCCTAGGCCCCGCCACTCCCCAACGATCACACACCCCCGCAAAGGACAAGACCGATGAGTGAACCGCTCTACGATCAGCCGACCTACGACGACGGCACACCGCGCCCCGTCTACTCGCTCGACGACGCCTCCGATGCCGAGCCGGCCGGCGGCTGGACCCCGGCGCCCGTGGGCAGCCGACGCTGGTACCGCGAGCAGGAGCCGACATCTCCGCTCACCCCCGGTGTCGCCGCGTTCCACGAGGTGATCGTGCCCGAGTCGGCAGCCGCATTGGAGACGCAGGAACTCGGCCGCGCCCCCGAGAGCCCCCGTGTCTTCGACCTGCCCGCGCCGTCCGCGGCGCCGGCGTGGCCCGCGTCGTCGTTCCCGTCGGCCCCTGCCCCCGCGCCCGAGAGCGCCGCCCCCGCGTTCGCCGCCCCTGCACCCTCCGATGCCCCCGCCTGGGTCGGTACCCCCTCCGCCCTGCCCGCGCCCGCGGAGTCGAGCTTCGACCCCGCCGGCGCCGCCGCCCAGACGAACCTGAGCCACCACGCGCGGCACGACGCCGACAAGGACCTCATCGAGGCTCTCTGCCAGGTCGTCTTCCAGGGGGCGTCCGACCTCCACATCACGGTCGACGCCGCTCCGACGATCCGCGTCGACGGCCACCTCCAGCCTGCGATCTCGCCCACCCCGTGGGACCGCACCAAGGTCCAGACGGCGCTGGCGAGCCTGCTCACCGCCGACCGCCAGGACCAGTTCGACACCGAGCTCGAGCTCGACTTCGCCTACACGCTCTCACCCGAGTCCCGCTTCCGCGTGAACTTCTACCAGCAGCGGGGTGTCCTAGGCGCTGTCTTCCGTCTCATCCCCACTGAGATCAAGACGCTCGACCAGCTCGGCATGGACCCGGTCATCGGCAAGTTCGCGGGCCTGCCCCGCGGACTCGTCCTGGTGACCGGGCCGACCGGTTCGGGCAAGTCGACTACTCTCGCCGCCCTCATCGACCTCGTCAACGAGACTCGGGCCGACCACATCGTGACGGTCGAGGACCCGATCGAGTTCATGCACAAGCACAAGAAGGCGCTGGTCAACCAGCGCGAGGTCGGGGCCGACACCCACAGCTTCGCCAACGCGCTCAAGCACGTGCTGCGCCAGGACCCCGACGTCATCCTGATCGGCGAGCTCCGCGACCTCGAGACCATCTCCGTCGCGCTGACCGCCGCCGAGACCGGCCACCTCGTCTTCGCGACCCTGCACACGCAGGACGCCGCCCAGACGATCGACCGCGTCATCGACGTGTTCCCGCCGCACCAGCAGGACCAGGTGCGCACGCAGCTCGCCTCGACGCTCCAGGGCGTCGTCTGCCAGACCCTCGTGCCCCGCGCCACCGGCCGCGGTCGCATCGTCGCCACGGAGATCATGATGATGACGCCTGCCGTCGGCAACCTGATCCGCGAGGGCAAGACCTACCAGATCTCCTCGTCGATGCAGGCGGGTCGCGATCTGGGTATGCACACGATGGACCAGGACCTCGCCGACCTGGTCAACTCCGGCAAGATCACCCTCAAGGCCGCCATGGAGAAGGTGCACGACGAGGAGGGCTTCCATCGCCTCGTCACGCGCACCGACACCGGTGCCGCTGCGGGCATGAACGCCGGCGGCATCGACTTCGGCGACTCCTTCTCGAGGAACGAGCACTGATGGCCGCCGCACTCACCTTCGCCTACCGCGGCCGCGACGCCGCCGGCAAGGTCGTCAAGGGAAAGGTCGAGGCCTCCAGCGAGGGCGCCGTCGTCACCCG
The DNA here is from genome assembly GCF_059420045.1 of Frondihabitans sp. GW821-FHT04F02. NCBI lineage: Bacteria > Bacillati > Actinomycetota > Actinomycetes > Micrococcales > Microbacteriaceae > Frondihabitans > Frondihabitans sp. GW821-FHT04F02. The sequence continues at coordinate 366,907 of NZ_JBWKSZ010000004.1, forward strand.
CCTCCGCACGATGGGCGTCTCGCCCATCGCCATCTCGGAGTCGAGCGCGACCGGCCTTCAGCGCGAGATCTCGATTCCGGGCTTCTCGAAGGGCGTCAAGCTCAAGGACCTCGCCATCATGGCGCGCCAGATGTCGACGATGATCTCGTCGGGCCTGTCGCTGCTCAAAGCGCTGTCGATCCTCGCCGAGCAGACCGAGAACGAGAAGCTCGCCAAGATCCTGACCGAGGTGCGTGAGGACGTCGAGACCGGTGTGTCGTTCTCGGACGCGATCGGCAAGCACTCGCAGCACCTCCCCCCGATCATGATCAACATGGTGCGCGCCGGTGAGACCGGCGGCTTCCTCGACGGCGCCCTGGACTCTCTCGCCGAGAACTTCGAGAAGGAGGTCAAGCTGATGAACACGATCAAGTCGGCCATGACCTACCCGGTCGTCGTGCTCGTGATGTCGCTCGTCGCCGTCATCGTCATGCTGACCTTCATCGTGCCGATCTTCTCGAGCATGTTCTCCAGTCTCGGAGGCAAGCTGCCGCTGCCGACGCAGCTTCTCGTCTATGCCTCGCACGCGATGGTCTACGTCATTCCTATCCTCGCCGTAGTCGCTATCGCGTTCTCCGCATGGTGGAGGACGAACAAGAATTCGGAACGCGTCCGCTCTGTCGTGGACCCACTCAAGCTCCGGCTGCCCGTCTTCGGGCCCCTGATTCGCAAGATCGCGATCGCGCGCTTCAGTCGTAACTTCTCGAACATGATCGGCGCCGGCGTGCCGATCCTGACCGCACTCCGAATCGTGGGCGAGGTCTCCGGCAACTACGTTCTGCAGAAAGCCCTGGTGGATGTCGCCGAATCGGTTCGTCAAGGCGAGTCCATCGCGGTCCCGCTGAACGAAGCCGACGTGTTTCCCGCCATGGTCACGCAGATGATCTCAGTCGGTGAGGACGCTGGATCGCTGGAGACCATGCTCGAGAAGATCGCACTCTTCTACGACGACGAAGTCCAGGCCACGACCGAGGCTCTGACCTCGCTCATCGAGCCGCTTCTCATCGCCTTCCTCGGCGTCGTGGTCGGCGGCATGATCGTGGCTCTCTACCTGCCCATCTTCCAGATCACGTCCCTCATTCACTGAGCCCCTCACACCCGAACGGACCGCATAGCTTGTCATCTCTTCCCTGCGCCCTGAAGCGCCACCAGGATCGTCGCTCGGAGGATGGCGACCGCGGATTCACCCTGATCGAGCTCCTCGTGGTCGTGATCATCATCGGCATCCTCGCCGCGATCGCCATCCCGGTCTATCTCGGCGTCCAGAACAATGCCAAGGACTCCGCTGTCCAGTCCGACCTGACCAACCTGAAGACAGCTGTCGTGAGCCTCCAGGTCTCCGGATCGGGACCCACTGCCAAGACGTCGATCACTGCGGCTTCTCAGATAGACACGGCCACGGCAAGCGCTGGAGCGACGTTCGGCAGCAGCACGTCGAACCTCACGTTCTATCCCAGCAGCACCGGATTCTGTGTGCTCGGGATATCCAAGACAGGGAAGAGCTTCGTCGCGACCGACCAGCTCGGAGTAGCGAAGGGGTCGTGCACGACGGCCGGTGTCGCCTCGGCGGCCAACGTCACGACGGCCCCCTAGCAACACCCTCGTGATCGGGGGTTATGTCACCCCGGACTGGGGCCACGGTTTGCTGGAAAACCCCCCGGACGCGGGATTCTCAGGCCGCGGGGCGCAGCCATAGCGTCTATCTCGGCAGGCAGAGCTTGCCTCCGCCACACTCACTTCACCTCGAATCCGACAGGACGAAACATGTACGCACAGCTCATGGGCAAGCTCAACGCTCGCCGCAAGAACCTCACTCAGGACACCGACAAGGGCTTCACCCTGATCGAGCTCCTGGTCGTCGTGATCATCATCGGCATCCTCGCCGCGATCGCGATCCCGGTCTACCTCGGCGTCCAGAACAACGCCAAGAGCTCCGCCACGCAGTCCGACCTGACGAACGTCAAGACGGCTCTCGTCAGTCTTCAGACCTCGGGCACCGCCTACACGGCCGGCACCTACACCGCGGCCAACGACCTGCCTTCGACCTACACGGCCGCAGGTGCGACTCGCGGAAGCAACACGACGACCATCAAGGTCACCATCAACTCCGGAGCAACCGCGTTCTGCGTCCAGGGCGACTCGACCTCCGGCGTCTCGTTCGCAGCCACCGACTCGCTCGGTGTCGCCAAGGGCACGTGCGGCGCGACTGGCGCATTCGTCGCCCCGTGACTCTGATCTGATCCTCGGAGAGGGCGGTCCCGCATGAGCGGGGCCGCCCTTTCTGTGTGCCCCGATCAGGTGACGAGGCCGCCCCGGACTGGGGACATGAAAAGGGTCAAGACCCCCCGGACGCGGGATTCTGTACCCCTTTGCATCCCCATAGCGTCATACGTGGCAGGCAGAGCTTGCCGCCGCATCCTCGCAAATCCACCACTCCAGAACGGAACTCGCATGTACGCGCAGCTCATGGGCAAGCTCAACGCTCGCCGCAAGAACCTCACTCAGGACACCGACAAGGGCTTCACCCTGATCGAGCTCCTGGTCGTCGTGATCATCATCGGCATCCTCGCCGCGATCGCGATCCCGGTCTACCTCGGCGTCCAGAACAACGCCAAGGACTCCGCTGTCCAGTCCGACCTGACCAACGCCAAGACGGCCGTCGTGTCGATCCAGACGACCAGCGGCACTGTGCCCGCCTCGACGACCAACCTCAGCACCGTCACCGGCATCGGTGCCGCCGGCGCCACCTTCGGCACCAACCTCAAGGGCAACGTCACGCTGAACACGACCGGCACCGCATTCTGCCTCGCTGCCAAGAGCCAGACCGACAACGTCTTCTACACGACCGACCAGCTCGGCGTCACGAAGGTCACCTCGACCTCGGCTCTCCCCTCCACCTGCACCGCCCCGTAGTCGCTGTGCGCGGGGCGGGTGCTACTGATGCACCCGCCCCGCTCCCGGCCACACAGCTCCCGCCGCGCCGCCCGCTCCGCCCATCGACCAGAAGGAGGTGAGATAACCATGAAGGCTCTTAGTCGCCGTCTCCGCGCCGTGATCGACCGCGACCCCGAAGCCGGCCTCGGCCTCGTCGAGGTCATCGTCGCCATGCTGGTCTTCTCGGTCATCTCCCTCGGCGTCGCCGCCTCCATCACCAACTCGCTGGTCCTGACCCGCGACGCACGGGCTCGCACCGCGGCGGTCAACCTGATCTCCCAGGACCTCGACCTGCAGCGCGCCATCACCGATGTGTTCTCGGTGCAGAGCAAGACGTGGGACACGACGGTGCAGGGTACGAAGTTCCACCTCGAACGCGAAGTCGCCTGGAACAGCTCGACGACCGGGACCACCGCCTGCGGATCCGGCACCGGAACGCTCCAGTACAAGTCCATCCGCGACACCGCCACCTGGGATGGCCAGAGGGGTTCGGGCTCGGTCTCGTCCTCCACCGTCCTGGCCCCCAACAGCCGGATCAACGACCCCGCCCTCGGCACGATCATCGTGGCCGTCACCGGGGCGTCCGGCGCAGGCGTCTCGGGCGTGAGCGTCGCGATCACGCCGACGTCCGCCAACCCCAACGGCGCCACCGCGATCGCCACCCCGGCCGCCACGGACGCGAACGGATGCACCTACGCGCTGAAGGTAACGCCGGGCAACTACAAGGTCGCGATCACCAAGACGAACGGCATCGACGTGAACCAGGTGGCGTCGCCGTCGAACTCGCCCGTGGCTGTCATCGCGGGTACGTCGTCGACGATCCCCTTCACCTACGACACGAACGCGCTCTTCACCGTGAAGTACGCCACCAACTACACCGGCAACGCGACAGTCAACCTCCCCACGAACCTGGACACGACGTTCAACAGCACCACGGGCGGCGTCGACACGATGAAGCTCGGCTCGACCAACCCGGTCGCGCTCTTCCCGTTCACCGGCGGATACACCTACGAGACAGGGGCCTACGTCGCGCCGGCGACGTCGCCCGCCGGCGTCGCCCTTCCGTACTGCGTCAGTCCGGATCCCGGAGCGTGGACCACCGCCAACTCGGCGAAGAAGGTCGGAACCTCGTTCACGACTCCCGGCGCACTGCCCGGCGGGAGCGCCACGGTGAACATCCCCATGGGCGTCGTCACGCTGCCCGCGCTCTCCGGCCTCACCGGCGTCATCGCGACCAGCGTCAACACGACCGCCAACGGCGATCCCGGCTGCCAGATCATCACCCAGTACAGCTTCAACGCCGTCTCCGGATCGCCCACCATCGCGCTTCCCTTCGGCACGTGGAAGTTCCAGACCCTGGGCGGGCTTCTCTCGATCACCCCGGGTTCCGACGCCGTCAAGACGGGCGGCACCGTGAGTGGCAGCACCGTCACGCTCGACCCGCGGGGGGTGACTCCGTGATCCGCTGCCTGCGCACCCGCCTCGGCGTCCTGACGACTCCCGACAACCGCGAGCGCGGTCTCTCGCTGGTCGAGCTGCTCGTCTCCATGGTCATCTTCGGCTTCCTCCTGGCCATGACCGCGGGCTTCATGGTGAATGCCACCCGGGCCACCCAGACCAACCGCACCATCGACTCGACAAACCGCATCGCCGAGATCGGCATGGATGAGATGACCCGGACGCTCCGAGGCGCGGCAACCAACGCCGTAGCTAATCAGACGCTGCCCGATCCCGCCTTCGTGCAGGCGACCGACACTGCAATCACTGTCACGACCTTCGTCAACCTCAACTCCTCCGCGGCCAAGCCCGTCCGGGTGCAGTTCTTCGTCAGCGGTACCAACCTCGTGTCGTGGACCTGGCAGTCGACTCTCGTGGGCGGCTACTTCACTTTCCCGCCGGTCGGCTCCTGCGCGACATCCTGCACGAGCCGGGTCGTCGCCCAGCCCGTCGTCCTCCCCGCCGCGGGCGGCCCGACCATGTTCACCTACCTCGACGGCACGGGAGCGGTCATCGCCACTGCGGCCGGAACTGTTCCGACCGCGCAGATTGCAAACATCGCAGCGGTCAAGGTCTCGCTGCAGATCGGAGCGACCTCGGCGAGCAACCAGTCCACGCTGCTGACGAACGCTGTCGGCCTTCCCAACCTGAACGTCTCGAGGACGAACTGATGTTGAAGATCCTGAGTGCGCGGATCGCCCGTCGTTTCCTCCGCGTCGTGGGTGCCCGCGACGACGAGCGCGGCATGGCCCTCGCCATGGTCATCGTGCTCGGCACGGTGCTGATGCTGCTCAGCAGCGCCATCGTGACGGTCTCGGTCTCCGGGGCGACGAAGTCGGTTACCGACGCGAACTGGAACGCCGCAGGTCAAGCCGCCTACGCGGGTGTCGAGGACTACCAGTCGAAGCTCGCCAACGACAACTCCTACAGCCAGTACGGCGCGGTGGGCAGCGCGTTCAGTGCGAGCAGCACCTTCAACGGCACGAACAACAATCCCGCTTTCGGCCTGGGCACGACCGGCACCTGGGCCACCGTCGATCCGTCGGTCGACCCCAGCGTCGCCTCCGGTGGCGGGTCCTACCGATACCAGGTCGACAACTCGAAGTACTCCTCCACCGGCGTCCTCCGTCTCCAGTCCACAGGCCGGGTCGGCAACATCACTCGCACGGTCGTCGCCGACATGAAGCAGTCCGGGTTCCTCGACTTCCTCTACTTCACGGATTACGAGATCAGCGACCCCATCACGACACCCGGGTGCACCGCGGCGTACGCATGGGCGGTCAACAGCCGACCCAACTGCTCCACGATTCAATTCGGTGCCGCTGACGTCATCAACGGCCCGGCGCACTCCAATGACTCGATGTACATCTGCGGCACGACGTTCAAGGGCAAGGTCACGACGGCCAACCCGAACACCCCCCGGTATGTCACTCCGTCGGGATGCTCCGCGCCGACCTTCGCCGTCACGGGCAGCCCCTCGTACTCGCCCGTCGTCCAGATGCCGGCGACCATCGGGTCGCTCATCCAGGAGACGCGCTCCGACCTGACCGGTTCGACGGTTCCTCGTCCCGGCTGCCTCTACACGGGCCCGACGACGATCACGTTCAACGACGACGGCACGATGACCGTCTACTCGCCCTACACGAAGAAGACGAACATCGCCGGCAGCCCCGCGTCGAGCGGCTCCGTCAACCCCAACTGCGGCACTCCGCTCAATGCGACGGTGGGCAACACGCTCGGCAGCCCGGGCGGCCAGACGATGCCCGTCATCGACAGCAACCTCATCTACGTGCAGAACGTGCCGACGACCTCTACCGACCCGAACTACTGGGGTACCGCGAAGCCGGCGAAGTTCTCCTGCACGGGCGCCGACGGCACCACCGTCGGCAACGGCGTGGGCTATCCCGCCGTCGGCGAGACGGCACCTGCGAGCACGTCCTACAGCTGCACCAACGGAGACGCGTTCGTTCAGGGGACCCTCCGCGGCAATGTGACGATCGCGGCGAACAACTACCTCTACGTCGTCGACGACATCCTCTACGACGACCCGACCTCCGACATGCTCGGCCTCATCGGCGAGAACAACGTCGTCGTCTACAACCCGGTCACGACTGTGAACGGCTCGTTGCGCCTGCTCGACCGCACGAAGTCGAACCGGACGATCGACGCCGCCGTGATGAGCGTCCTGCACTCCTTCGGAGTCCAGAACTACAACCAGGACACCAACTACCCGAAGGGCACCCTGACCGTCATGGGCGCCATCGCCCAGAAGTTCCGCGGCACCGTGGCCACCACCTCGAACAACAAGATCGTGTCCGGGTACACGAAGAACTACACCTACGACCCCCGTATGGCGTACGAGGCTCCGCCCAAGTTCCTGTCGCCGGTGTCGACCACGTACGGAATCACGCAGATCGTCGAGTCGAAGACGGCCATCTCGTCGACGGGAGCGAGTCTGTGATCGCCGTCGCCCCCGTTCTCGCTGCTGTGCTCGGTCTCGTCATCGGCTCGTTTCTGAACGTCGTCGTCTACCGGGTACCCGCTGGCATGTCCGTGTCGCATCCCGCCAGCGCCTGCCCGAAGTGCAAGTCCGAGATTCGTGCATTCGACAACGTGCCTGTGCTGAGCTGGCTGGTGCTCCGCGGCAAGTGCCGCGACTGCCAGACGCCTATCTCGTCGCGTTACCCGCTGGTGGAGTTCGTCACCGGCGTCTTCTTCGTCGTCGTAGCGATCCGGTTCTGGCCCGCCGCCGTCGACACGATGGACGGTGCGCAGCTCGCCGGCCGGATCCTGCTCATCGCCGCTTTTCTCTACCTCTCGGCGATCAGCATGGCTCTCGGCATCATCGACGCTGAGCACCACCGGCTCCCGGACCGCATCGTGTACCCGTCGTACGGGGTGGCCGCCGTTCTTCTGACGGCTTCCACCGCCCTCGGCGGCGCGTGGGGCGATCTGGCACGGGCTGGGCTGGGGATGGCGGTCCTGGGCGCGTTCTACTTCATCGCCGCCTTCATCTACCCCGCTGGCATGGGCTTGGGAGACGTCAAGCTCGCCGGTCTGCTCGGTCTCTACCTGGGATACCTCGGGTGGGGCCCCCTCATCGTGGGAGGCTTCGCGGCCTTCTTCATCGGTGGAGTGTTCTCCATCGTGCTGCTCGCCCTCAAGCGAATCGGGAGGAAGGGCGGGATCCCCTTCGGTCCTTGGATGCTCGTGGGCGCATGGGTCGGCGTCTTCGCCGGCCAGGCCGTCTGGAACGGCTACCTGTCACTGCTCGGTCTGGCCTAGGCCCGACCCCCGCCCCGAATTCCTTGGAGTACCAATGAGCAAGTCCATCGTCGGCATCGACATCGGCGCAGCCTCGCTGCGCGCGGTGGAGATCGCCAACCCCTCCTCGGCGAAGCCCACGCTCGTGCGCTTCGGCGAGGTGCCCCTCCCGTCCGGCTCGGTCAGCCGAGGCGAGGTCCTCGAGCCTCAGACCGTCGCTCAGAGCCTCAAGACCCTGTGGTCGCAGGCCGGATTCAAGAGCAAGCAGGTGGTCCTCGGCATGGGCAATCAGCGCGTTCTCGCCCGCGATCTGACCGTGGCCAAGGCGTCGAAGGCCCGCATCCGCGAATCGCTGCCGTTCCAGGTGCAGGACATGCTGCCCATTCCCGTGGCAGACGCCCTCCTCGACTTCTACCCCGTGTCCGAGGGCATCGGCGAGCACGGACCGATCATCAACGGTCTCCTCATCGCCGCGGTCAAGGACGCCGTCCTCGGCAACGTGCGTGCGTCGAAGCTCGCTGGTCTCCACGCGGTCGGAGTCGACCTCATCCCGTTCGCGGTGTCGCGGCTGCTCGTCAACCGGCACGGCACCGGGGGCACCGTGGCTCTCATCGACATCGGAGCCGCGACGACCTCGGTCGTCCTCGTGTCCGACGGCGTCCCGCAGTTCGTTCGACTCATTCCCTCAGGCGGTGACGACGTCACGTCCGACTTGGCGTCCCGCCTCGAGATCCCTCGCGAGCTCGCTGAGGGAGCCAAGCGCACCCTGGGTCTCGTAGCCTCCTCGGCGACGAAGGAAGACAAGACCGCCTCCGCCGTGATCTTCGAGACCACCAACGAGCTGCTCGGCAGCCTCCGGAACACGGTGAGCTACTACGCCAACACCCGTCCGACCGAGACGGTCAGCCACATCGTCCTCAGCGGTGGCGGCGCTCAGCTGCGTGGTCTGCCCGAGGCGCTCGCCGAGGTCACACGCATCCCCGTCGTGGCCGCCGACCCCCTCCGGGGCGTCGCGTTCTCGCGGTCGGTCTCTGAGTCGGCTGTCCGCTCGAGCGCCTCCTCGCTGACCGTCGCGCTCGGCCTGGCCATGGGGAGCGCAGCATGAAGTTCTACCTGACCAAGGCCGCGCAGTTGGCCGCCGAGGGAAAGTCCCCTGCCAACGGCAAGGCGCCCGCCGCACAGTCGGAGAAGCAGCCGCGTGCGCGCCGCTCCGCCGCGGTGGTGCCCTCGGGTGGCCCCGTCCTGATGGACGCACCCTCCAGCGCGAGTACCGCGACCCCGTCCGCTCCGATATCCCCGACCGCACCTGCGGCCGGGATGGTCTCCGCATCAGCAGAGGCTCCCGTCGCAGCCGGGCCCAAGAAGCGCGACGGGAAGCGGAAGCCGAGCGATTCGTCGACCGTCGCCCCTGCCCGGCAGCCCAAGCCGGCGAAGGGCGTGATCGCGATCGGCGGCCTCCCTCGCGTGGACCTGCTCCCGCCCGAGGTGCGCGCAGAGCGCCACGCTGCCGTCAACGTGCGTCGTGCGTGGACCGCTGTCGCGGGCCTGGTCATCATCGTCGGCGTAGCCGGCGGGACCGCGGCCGTGTATGCGACGGCGTCCAAGTCGACCCTGGCTGCATCTCAGAAGGAGACCTCGAGCCTGACGGCTCAGTCCGCGGGCTTCGCCGAGGTCAACAAGGTGCAGAACCAGATCGATCTGATCGACGCGGCTCGAAAGGTGGGTGGCTCGACCGATATCGATTGGCCGTCGTATCTCGCCAAGGTCCAGGCCACCCTGCCCAGAGGCATGGAGCTCGCCACAGTGACGATCGATTCCGCGTCGCCCGTCGTCGCCTACGCCCAGGCGACGACTCCGCTCGAGGGCCAGCGCGTCGCGACGTTGACCTTCTCGTCGACGAGCACCTCGCTGCCCGACGTGCCGACCTGGCTGACGAGCCTGCAGAAGCTCCCGGGCTACACCGATGCGTCGGCCGGAACGGTCGCGCTCTCGTCTGGCGTCTACACCTCGAACGTGGTCGTGCACATCGACACCGATGCGTTCTCCCACGTCTACTCGAAGAAAGGCAAGTGACCATGGATCGCAACCGCTTCATGATGATCGGAGCCGTCCTCGCCGCGGTCATCGTCCTCGCGGGGGGCTTCCTCCTCGGGGTCCAGCCTCAGCTCAAGGCAGCCGCCGACGCGCACGCCCAGGAGTCCACCGTGACCGCGCAGAACGAGAGCCTCGCAACGAGTCTCGCGCTGCTCCGCAAGCAGTACGACAAGATGAGTGACAAGAAGTCCGAGCTCTCCGACCTCGAGAGCACGGTTCCGGCCGGTGTCGAGAGCGGTGCCATGATCACCGAGCTGAACGGGATCGCCAAGGCCTCGAACGTGACCCTGAGCAACATCCAGTTCGGGACGGCTGCGGCCTACGTGCCGCCGGTCTCGACGGCTCCGGCCGCGACCGCCACTGCGTCTGCCTCGGCGTCGCCCTCCGCATCAGCGACCGCCTCTCCCTCGGCGTCCGCCTCCACCCCGGCCGCCCCGGCGGTGACGACCGACTCCCTCATCACGGCCGCGAACTTCACGAGCATCCCCCTGACCGTGCAGATCAAGGGATCGTATGCTGACGCCCTGACGTTCCTGCAAGGGGTCCGCGACGGCGACCGGCTGTTCATGATCAACTCGATCACCAGCGCTGCGGCCACAGCGGACTCGGGTGACTCCTCGACGACCTCGGCGAACTCGACCGACACCATCAACTGGACGTTCGGCGGGCTGGTCTACGCCCTGACCGACGCGCAGTCGGCTCAGAAGCAGCAGCAGACCACCACCAACTCCTCCACCGCGTCCAGCGCGACCGACGGCTCGTCGACCGACACCGCGGCCGGCAAGTAGGGGAGCACAAGCCGCCACGGGTCGGTCGAAGGTCCCGATCGACCGACTCGTGGCTTCCATCCGCCGATCAGCGTCGCCGCTGAGAGGCAGTCGACCTGCCGGGATGGCAGGAGTGGATGTGCCGACGAGCGCCAACCAGCGCTCGCCGGCACTTCTCGTTAAGGTGGGGCAATGTCGCACGGCCTCCTCACGTTCATGGCGACCGTCACGCACCTCGCTCTGTCGGTGCTGACGGCGGGAGTCCTCTTCTACGTCACCGGCTCCGATCCGATCGGTGAGTCCGACGCGAGCTTCCTGCTGGGCCCGGCCATGGTCCTGGCGTCGATGGCGTGCGTCTTCTTCGCTCTCGCGCGGCGCTTCGGGGTCGAGGCCCGCGACGGAGAATCCCCAGGGCGCAGGAACTCCCCGCCCGCACTGGCCGCCGCAGTCGCCAGCTACCTCGCGATGCTCCTCGTCGGCGGAGGGCTCTACGCTCTCGGCCGCCACGACGCTCTCTGGCTGGTCCTCTTCGCCGGGCGCTACGTCGCGAGCGGCTTCGTGCTGCTCACCTCCCTGTGGGCAGGTGCCGTGGTCGCCGCAACTCTGCTCCTGGCCCGCACCGGAGACGCGTGACCCGGGAGTCCGGAGCGGCGTTCGCTCCCGGCACAGGCGAGCGCGTTTGATCTTGCCCTAGCATCCGGCTATTCTTGCTCGGGTGTGCGCTTAGCGGCGCGCCCGATTTTCGGTCGAAGTTCGAAGGCCGAAACAACCGTCTCTTCGGGGTGACGAACTTCTCGTTCCCCGCGCAGGCCGCGGACACTCTCCGCGGGATGACGCCTGACCACAACCTCCAGCAAGTCGAGTGTTGCTGTCGTGCTCCAGAGATGAGGAAGCCGTCCGACCGGGGCGGCCAGAACCGAGAAGTACGAATCCAAGGAGAACCAGTGCCAACTATTCAGCAGCTGGTCCGCAAGGGTCGCACGCCGAAGGTCGTCAAGACCAAGGCTCCCGCCCTGAAGGCCAACCCCCAGCAGCGTGGCGTGTGCACCCGTGTGTACACCACCACCCCCAAGAAGCCGAACTCTGCCCTGCGCAAGGTCGCTCGCGTCAAGCTGAGCAACGGCACCGAGGTCACCGCGTACATTCCCGGCGAAGGTCACAACCTTCAGGAGCACTCGATGGTCCTCGTCCGCGGCGGTCGTGTGAAAGACCTCCCCGGTGTCCGCTACAAGATCGTTCGCGGCGCTCTCGACACCCAGGCTGTCAAGAACCGCAAGCAGGCTCGCAGCCGCTACGGCGCGAAGATGGAGAAGAAGTAATGCCTCGCAAGGGTCCCGCTCCTAAGCGTCCCGTCGTCGCAGACCCCGTCTACGGCGCCCCGATCGTCAGCCAGCTCGTCAACAAGATCCTCCTCGACGGCAAGAAGGGTCTCGCCGAGCGCATCGTCTACGGCGCCCTCGCCGGTGTCTCGGCCAAGAACGGCCAGGACGCCGTCGTCACGCTGAAGAAGGCTCTCGACAACGTCCGTCCGACCCTCGAGGTCCGATCGCGTCGCGTCGGCGGTTCGACCTACCAGGTCCCCGTCGAGGTCAAGCCTCACCGTGCGAACACCCTGGCTCTCCGCTGGCTCACCAGCTACGCCAAGGCTCGTCGCGAGAAGACGATGACCGAGCGTCTCATGAACGAGATCCTCGACGCGTCGAACGGTCTCGGCGCCGCTGTCAAGCGTCGTGAAGACACGCACAAGATGGCCGAGTCGAACAAGGCCTTCGCGCACTACCGCTGGTAAGCACCACCGCCCGCAAGGGCACCGCCGGGCGGCTGCAACCGCTGCCGCCCGGCGACAACACTCTCTCTAACCCCCCAATCGGAGGAACCCGTGGCACAGGACGTGCTCACCGACCTGAACAAGGTCCGCAACATCGGCATCATGGCGCACATCGATGCCGGCAAGACGACGACCACCGAGCGCATCCTGTTCTACACGGGCATCACCCACAAGATCGGTGAGGTCCACGACGGTGCGGCCACGATGGACTGGATGGCCCAGGAGCAGGAGCGTGGCATCACGATCACGTCCGCTGCGACCACCTGCTTCTGGAACAAGAACCAGATCAACATCATCGACACCCCCGGTCACGTCGACTTCACGGTCGAGGTGGAGCGCTCGCTCCGCGTGCTCGACGGTGCCGTCGCCGTCTTCGACGGCAAGGAGGGCGTCGAGCCCCAGTCCGAGACCGTCTGGCGTCAGGCCGACAAGTACGACGTCCCGCGCATCTGCTTCGTCAACAAGATGGACAAACTGGGCGCCGACTTCTACTTCACGGTCGACACCATCATCAACCGCCTCGGCGCCAAGCCGCTGGTCATGCAGCTCCCGATCGGTGCGGAGTCCTCGTTCGAGGGCGTCGTCGACCTGGTCGAGATGCGCGCGCTGACCTGGCGCGGCGACGCAAAGGGCGACGTCGAGATGGGCGCCAAGTACGAGATCGAGGAGATCCCGGCCGACCTCAAGGAGAAGGCCGACGAGTACCGCGCCAAGCTCCTCGAGGTCGTCGCCGAGACCGACGACGCGCTTCTCGAGAAGTTCTTCGCCGGCGAAGAGCTGACGGTCGCCGAGATCAAGGGCGCCGTCCGCAAGCTGACGGTCAACTCCGAGATCTACCCGGTGTTCTGCGGCTCCGCGTTCAAGAACCGCGGCGTGCAGCCGATGCTCGACGCAGTCATCGACTACCTGCCCTCGCCGCTCGACGTGCCTCCCATGGAGGGCCACGACGTCCGCGACGCCGAGAAGATCATCATCCGCAAGCCCGAGTCGACCGAGCCGTTCTCGGCTCTCGCCTTCAAGGTCGCGGTGCACCCCTTCTTCGGTCGCCTCACCTACGTCCGCGTCTACTCGGGTCACATCGAGTCCGGCGCGCAGGTCATCAACTCGACCAAAGACAAGAAGGAGCGCATCGGCAAGATCTTCCAGATGCACTCCAACAAGGAGAACCCCGTCGACGGCGTCACCGCCGGCCACATCTACGCGGTGATCGGTCTCAAGTTCACGACCACGGGTGACACCCTGTGCGACCCGAACGAGCAGATCGTCCTCGAGTCGATGACCTTCCCGGAGCCCGTCATCGAGGTCGCCATCGAGCCGAAGACGAAGCAAGACCAGGAGAAGCTCTCCATCGCGATCCAGAAGCTCGCCGAGGAAGACCCGACGTTCCGCGTCGAGCTCAACGCCGAGACGGGCCAGACGGTCATCAAGGGCATGGGCGAGCTTCACCTCGACATCCTCGTCGACCGCATGAAGCGCGAGTTCAACGTCGAAGCGAACGTGGGCAAGCCCCAGGTCGCCTACCGCGAGACGCTCAAGAAGGGCATCGAGCGCTACGACTACACCCACAAGAAGCAGACGGGTGGTTCGGGCCAGTTCGCGAAGGTCCAGATCGCTCTCGAGCCCTTCGAGGTCACTGCCGAGTCGACGTACGAGTTCGTCAACAAGGTCACCGGCGGCCGCGTCCCGCGCGAGTACATCCCGTCGGTCGACGCCGGTATCCAGGACGCCATGCAGGTCGGCGTTCTCGCCGGGTACCCGACCGTGGGTGTCCGTGCACTGCTTCTCGACGGTGCGGCGCACGACGTCGACTCGTCCGAGATGGCGTTCAAGATCGCAGGATCGATCGCCTACAAGGAGGCTGCCCGCAAGGCCACCCCCGTGCTTCTCGAGCCGATCATGGCCGTCGAGGTGCGTACGCCCGAGGAGTACATGGGCGACGTCATCGGCGACCTGAACTCCCGTCGTGGCCAGATCGCCTCGATGGAGGACGCCAGCGGCGTGAAGGTCGTCCGGGCCAGCGTTCCGCTGTCCGAGATGTTCGGCTACGTCGGCGACCTGCGGTCGAAGACCTCGGGTCGCGCCGTCTACTCGATGACGTTCGAGTCGTACGCGGAGGTCCCCAAGGCTGTTGCCGAGGAGATCATCGCGAAGAACAAGGGCGAGTAGCCCACCCCCGGGTCGGTCGGCCTGCAGAGAGTGGCTTCCACAGCACTTATCCACAGGTCGACCGGCTCGAAATGCGTGGTCGAGCCTCGACCGCGTAGCATGTGAACACACCAAATCGCAGATGTTCCGACTGGCCGCACGGCTGGGCGGAGAGACTGCACCCGAGTCCTGAGGAGGACCCACAGTGGCGAAGGCCAAGTTCGAGCGGACCAAGCCGCACGTAAACATCGGAACCATCGGTCACGTTGACCACGGCAAGACGACGCTTACCGCGGCGATCACCAAGGTTCTGCACGACAAGTACCCCGACCTCAACACGGCGTCCGCGTTCGACCAGATCGACAACGCGCCCGAAGAGAAGGCTCGTGGTATCACGATCAACATCTCGCACGTCGAGTACCAGACGGAGAAGCGTCACTACGCTCACGTCGACGCTCCCGGCCACGCCGACTACGTGAAGAACATGATCACCGGTGCGGCTCAGATGGACGGCGCGATCCTCGTGGTCGCCGCCACCGACGGCCCCATGCCCCAGACGCGTGAGCACGTGCTGCTCGCTCGCCAGGTCGGCGTGCCCTACATCGTCGTGGCGCTCAACAAGTCCGACATGGTCGACGACGAAGAGATCCTGGAGCTCGTCGAGCTCGAGGTCCGCGAGCTGCTCTCGAGCCAGGACTTCGACGGCGACAACGCTCCCGTCGTTCAGGTCTCGGCTCTTCAGGCGCTCGAGGGCGACGAGAAGTGGGCCAAGACGGTTGCCGACCTCATGGAGGCCGTGGACGAGAACGTCCCCGACCCGATCCGTGCGCTCGACCAGCCCTTCCTCATGCCGATCGAGGACGTCTTCACGATCACCGGTCGTGGCACCGTCGTCACCGGCCGTGTCGAGCGTGGCCAGCTGAACGTCAACGAAGAGGTCGAGATCGTCGGCATCCGCCCGACGGTCAAGACCACCGTCACCGGCATCGAGATGTTCCGCAAGCTGCTCGACCAGGCTGTGGCCGGCGACAACACCGGTCTTCTTCTTCGTGGCACCAAGCGCGAAGACGTCGAGCGCGGCCAGGTCATCGTCAAGCCGGGTTCGGTCACGCCGCACACGGGCTTCGACGCCAACGTCTACATCCTCTCCAAGGATGAGGGTGGCCGTCACAACCCGTTCTACGCGAACTACCGTCCGCAGTTCTACTTCCGCACCACGGACGTCACCGGCGTCATCACGCTGCCCGAGGGCACCGAGATGGTCATGCCTGGTGACACCACCGAGATCAGCGTCGAGCTGATCCAGCCGATCGCCATGGAGGAGGGCCTCCGCTTCGCTATCCGCGAGGGTGGCCGCACCGTCGGCGCCGGCACCGTCACGAAGATCAACAAGTAAGACGATCTCCTGACGCGGTGATCAGCACTGCAGGGAGAGCGGGTCGGACCTTCGGGTCCGGCCCGCTTTTTCGTGCCCGCGTCATTGAATTGCCAGGCGGGCGCGGGCACTATGGGCGCACGAACCGGATCGGCCGGTTCCCCGCGAGAGGATCAGAAGATGGCTGGGTTCGACAACATCGCCAAGAAGGCTCAGGGGCTCTTCGAAGACGGCAAGGAGAAGGCCGCCGCCGCGTTCGAGGACGGCAAGGAGAAGTTCGACGAGGTCCGCACCAGCGAGAAGGCCGAGCAGGTGAGCGACAACATTCTCGGCGGCCTTGCCAACGCCGCCAACAAGGTGACCGGCGGCAAGTACGCCGACAAGATCGAGAACGCCCGCGACGCCGCAGACAAGAAGATCGGCCCCGACTCCGTCGAGTAGGGCTCGCACCGAAGCCCCCGGGCACTGCCCGGGGCTCGGTCGTACCCCGGTCACGTCGCGCGCAGGGCGGGGGAGTTTCCTGGTCGGCATGCCCCGCCTGCGCCGCTCCGATTCGTCCCACGCCGGGATCACGCGGCTGCGGTCGGGGCGGGGCTTCACCTATCGCGACTCGACGGGAGCGACGGTGTCCGATCCTGCGCTCCGCGAACGTCTCGAGCACCTGGCGATCCCCCCGGCCTGGACGGACGTGTGGATCGCGCCGTACCCGAACGGCCACATCCAGGCGACAGGCCTCGACGGCGTGGGTCGACGGCAGTACATCTACCATCCCACCTGGCGCGAGCAGAAAGACCGGATCAAGTTCGACCGCGCTCTCTCGCTGGCCGAGGCGCTGCCGGTGGCTCGTCGCCAGGTCACGCTCGACCTGCGCCGTGACGTTCCCGATCGCGAGCGCGCGCTGGCCACGGCGTTCAGGATGCTCGACACCGGCTCGCTCCGCGTGGGCTCGGAGCAGTACGCCGAGCTGCACGGGAGCCACGGCCTGTCCACGCTCCTGTGCTCGCACGTGACCGTCCACGACGACTCGGTCATCCTTCGTTTTCCCGGCAAGAGCGGCCAGGAGTGGGAGAGCACCATCCGCGACGCCGACCTCGCCCACGTGATCCGCGGGCTGAAGTCGCGGGGTGGTCGGGCGCGACTCCTGGCGTTCCGGCCCGAGGCGGGCTCTCCCTGGCGTCCGCTTCACGCTGTCGACATCAACGAGTACGTCCATGAGCGCACCGGGGGCGAATTCACGGCCAAGGACTTCCGAACCCTCCATGGCACGGTCGCCGCTGCGGTCAGCCTCGCGAAGGCCGGCCCTCAGGCCAGCGAGTCGAAGCGCAGGAGGGCGCTGGCCCAGGCCATGCGCGATGCCTCCGACGTGCTCGGAAACACCCCCGCCATCGCCCGCAAGAGCTACGTCGACCCCCGTCTGGTCGACGCTTTCGGGTCTGGCGAGACGATCGATCCATCGCGTCTGGCCTCCGCGGAGTCCGAAGTGCGCGCCCTGCTTTACCGTCAGGTCACCTGAGTCCCGTAACGTTGACCCTCGGGCCCGTTTCTGTGGGCCCCGCGAGAGGAAACCCCAGCTGTGATCGAGTGCATCCACGGTCTTGACATCAAACTGTGCGACATCTGCACCCCGAGAAAGCGCGACGAGGCGCAGGAACTCCCGGCCCCCGCCCGCCGCAGCCCCGTCTCGACGGCCCGCGCAGTCCGCGCGCCGTCCACCCTCCGCACGCCGAAGGTGAAGGCGCCGTCCGACCCCGCCCTGCCCGACGTCGATCTGGCCGCCATGCGCGTCCACCACTGGACGCACCTCACCAACCTGCCGGCGATCGTCGCCGATGGAGCCCTCCGCGCCGTCGCGGAGCCCGAGCTCGACGTGCTCTCGCCCGAGGCGCGCACCCGCCGCTCCGAGGTCACCGTCCCCTCCGGCGCCTCCGTCTCCGCGCACGTGCCGTTCGCCCTGACGCCCGACGCGGCCAGCTGGGACGCCGTGCGGCACGGCGCCGCAGGCGCGGAGTGGTCGGCAGCCGCCCGCGCCACGCGGGCCACCGACTTCGTCGTCCTCGTCGCCCCGGTGAAGTCCGTCGGCGACGGGTTCGTGTTCGCGGACGGGGATGCGGCCGCGCCGCTGACCCGCTTCGCGGAGGGCCTCGAGGAGGGGGCGAAGCTGGCGAGGCGCGCCTCGCTGGCCGACCCCGAGCTCGCGCAGGCCGAGTTCCTGATTCCCGACGCCTTCGACCTGGCGGGCGTGACGCTCATCGGCGTGCCGAACGACCGCGCGCGCGACGAGGTCAAGGCCCTGCTCCGCGAGTACTCGGGGAAGGCGCCTCGCGTGGCCGTCTACCCGCCGTGGTTCAAGCCGTCCGACGAGTGACCGCCGTGCGTCGAAACCCTTGATTCCTCAGGGTTCCGAGGCGCGACACGCCCGGGTTGCAGCAAATGCCCGGGTGTGGCAAGATTATCTGGTTCAACATTTCCGCCTACGGGCGTGAATCACTGCCATGTTGTGAACAGTCTCACGAGGCTGGGCCGCGGGTAGAAGGACACCTCTTCAATCGAATCCGGAGAAGAGCTGACCTCCCCAGGGCGGTCATCCGGAGCGGGTTCGATTGCCACGCCGGCTTCGGTCAGAAGTTCTGCGGCGTGCGCGCGAAGAGGCACGACACCGAGTGTTTCGACACGACCGTGTCTTGACACGACAACAGTGCCAGCCTGAACGACTCCGGTCGTGAGGGCGCGTCAGGCGGCCCCGTGAAGGTGCGCGACGTATACATCGAGAGAGAGTCACACATGGCGGGACAGAAGATCCGCATCCGGCTGAAGTCGTACGACCACGAGGTCATCGACACGTCAGCTCGCAAGATCGTCGACACGGTGACCCGTGCCGGCGCGACCGTGGTCGGCCCCGTGCCGCTCCCCACGGAGAAGAACGTGATCGCAGTCATCCGTTCGCCCCACAAGTACAAGGACAGCCGCGAGCACTTCGAGAAGCGCACGCACAAGCGCCTCATCGACATCATCGACCCGACGCCGAAGGCCGTCGACTCGCTCATGCGTCTCGACCTCCCCGCCGACGTCAACATCGAGATCAAGCTGTAGGGGGCGACTGACTAATGGCTATCACCACCAAGAACGTCAAGGGCCTGCTCGGCAAGAAGCTCGGCATGACCCAGGTCTGGGACGAGAACAACAAGCTCATCCCCGTCACCGTCGTCGAGATCTCGCCGAACGTCGTGACCCAGATCCGCACCGAAGAGGTCGACGGCTACGTCGCCGTCCAGATCGCTGCCGGCGCCATCGACCCGCGCAAGGCCAACAAGCCTTCGACCGGTCACTTCGACAAGGCCGGCGTGACGCCGCGCCGCACCCTCACCGAGGTCCGCACCGCTGACGCCGCCGAGTACGCACTCGGCCAGGAGCTCACGGTCGAGACCTTCGAAGCCGGCCAGAAGGTCGACGTCGTCGGCACTTCCAAGGGCAAGGGCTTCGCCGGTGTCATGAAGCGTCACAACTTCAAGGGCGTCTCCGCCTCCCACGGTTCGCACCGCAACCACCGCAAGCCCGGCTCGATCGGTGCTTCGTCGACCCCGAGCCGTGTCTTCAAGGGCATGCGCATGGCCGGTCGCATGGGTGGCGAGCGCGTCACCGTCCTCAACCTCACGGTTCACGCCGTCGACGCCGAGAAGGGTCTGCTGCTCGTCAAGGGCGCCGTCCCCGGCGCTCGTGGCCGTACCGTCTTCGTCCGCACCGCCGTGAAGGGGAACTAGCGCATGGCTACCACCACTGCACCCGTCAGCACCGTCGACGTCCTCGACGCCAAGGGCGCCAAGGCCGGCACCGTCGAGCTCCCCTCGGAGATCTTCGACGTCGTCGCCAACGTCCCGCTCATCCACCAGGTCGTCGTCGCGCAGCTCGCTGCCGCACGCCAGGGCACGCACAAGGTCAAGAGCCGCGGCGAGGTCTCCGGAGCCGGCCGCAAGCCGTTCAAGCAGAAGGGAACCGGTCGCGCTCGCCAGGGCTCGATCCGCGCCCCCCAGATGACCGGCGGTGGCATCGTCCACGGACCGACGCCCCGCTCCTACGCGCAGCGCACCCCCAAGAAGATGATCGCCGCCGCTCTGCTCGGCGCTCTCTCGGACCGCGCCCGCGGCGCCCGCGTCCACGTCGTGGAGTCCTTCGTGGCCGACGTCGTCTCGACCAAGACCGCTCTCGAGCTGCTCGCCGGCATCTCGACGAGCAAGCACGTCCTGATCGTCATCGAGCGCGAAGACACGCTGACGCAGAAGAGCGTCCGCAACGTCGACGAGGTCCACGTCATCACGTGGGACCAGCTCAACGCCTACGACGTCCTCGTCTCTGACGACATCGTCTTCACCAAGAGCGCTTTCGAGGCCTTCGTGGCCAAGAAGACCCAGAAGGAGGCCACCGCATGAGCGGCATCCACAAAGACCCCCGTGACATCGTGATCTCGCCGGTCGTCTCCGAGAAGAGCTACTCCCTGATCGACCAGGGCAAGTACACCTTCCTGGTCGACCCCCGCTCGAACAAGACCGAGATCAAGCTCGCTATCGAGAAGATCTTCGACGTCAAGGTCGACAGCATCAACACGCTCAACCGCCCGGGTAAGACCCGTCGCACCAAGTTCGGGATCGGCAAGCGCAAGAGCACCAAGCGCGCCATCGTGACGCTCAAGTCGGGCACCATCGACATCTTCACGGCTGTCGGCTAGGGCTCGGAGGGATAACAAAATGGCTATTCGCAAATACAAGCCCACGACTCCGGGTCGCCGCGGCTCGTCCGTCGCCGACTTCGCCGAGATCACGCGCTCGACTCCCGAGAAGTCGCTGCTGCGCCCCCTGTCGAAGACCGGTGGCCGCAACAACGCCGGACGCATCACGACCCGTCACATCGGCGGTGGCCACAAGCGCCAGTACCGCGTCATCGACTTCCGTCGTAACGACAAGGACGGCGTGAACGCCAAGGTCGCTCACATCGAGTACGACCCCAACCGCACCGCGCGCATCGCGCTGCTCCACTTCGTGGACGGCACCAAGCGCTACATCATCGCCCCGAACAAGCTGAACCAGGGCGACATCATCGAGTCGGGTCCCGCGGCCGACATCAAGCCGGGCAACAACCTGCCGCTGAAGAACATCCCGGTCGGTACCGTCATCCACGCCATCGAGCTCAAGCCCGGTGGGGGTGCCAAGATGGCCCGCTCCGCCGGCGCCTCTGTCCGCCTCGTCGCGAAGGACGGCCCCTACGCCCAGCTGCGTCTCCCCTCGGGCGAGGTCCGCAACGTCGATGCGCGCTGCCGCGCGACCATCGGCGAGGTCGGCAACGCCGAGCAGTCGAACATCAACTGGGGCAAGGCCGGCCGCATGCGCTGGAAGGGCGTCCGCCCGACCGTCCGCGGTGTCGCCATGAACCCCGTCGACCACCCGCACGGTGGTGGTGAGGGCAAGACCTCCGGTGGACGCCACCCGGTCTCGCCGTGGGGCCAGAAAGAGGGCCGCACGCGTCACCCCAACAAGGAGAGCGACAAGCTCATCGTCCGCCGCCGCAACGCTGGTAACAAGCGCAAGTAGGAGTTGTAGAAGATGCCACGCAGTCTGAAGAAGGGCCCCTTCGTCGACGACCACCTGCTTCGCAAGGTGATCGTGCAGAACGAGGCCAGCACCAAGAACGTGATCCGTACGTGGTCGCGCCGCTCGATGATCATCCCGAACATGCTCGGCCACACCATCGCCGTGCATGACGGACGCAAGCACATCCCCGTGTTCGTGACCGAGTCGATGATCGGACACAAGCTCGGCGAGTTCGCGCCCACCCGCACCTTCCGCGGCCATGTGAAGGACGACAAGAAGGGTCGTCGCCGCTAACGCGGCGGCGAGAAGGAGGAGAGAAATGGTGGAGTCGATCGCACGCGTGCGTCACATCCGCGTCACCCCCATGAAGGCCCGTCGCGTCGTCAACCTGATCCGCGGCAAGCAGGCCATCGAGGCCCTGGCGATCCTGAAGTTCGCCCCCCAGGGTGCTTCGGAGCCCGTCTACAAGCTCGTCGCGTCGGCCATGGCCAACGCCCGTGTCAAGGCAGATGCCTCGAACAGCTACCTCAACGACGAAGACCTCTACATCTCGAAGGCGTTCGTCGACGAGGGCGCGACCCTCAAGCGGTTCCAGCCGCGCGCTCAGGGCCGTGCGTTCCAGATCCTGAAGCGCACGAGCCACATCACGGTCGTCCTCGCGACGCCCGAAGAGGCCGAAGCGGCCGCAACGTCGAAGAAGGCGAGCAAGTAATGGGCCAGAAAGTAAACCCGTACGGCTTCCGTCTCGGTATCACCACCGACCACGTGTCGCGTTGGTTCTCCGACAGCACGAAGGCCGGGCAGCGGTACAGCGACTACGTCGCCGAGGACATCAAGATCCGCAACCTGCTCAAGACCTCGCTCGACCGCGCCGGCGTGGCCAAGATCGAGATCGAGCGCACCCGCGACCGCGTTCGCGTCGACATTCACACCGCCCGTCCGGGCATCGTGATCGGTCGTCGTGGCGCCGAGGCCGAGCGCATCCGCGCCGACCTCGAGAAGCTCACGGGCAAGCAGATCCAGCTCAACATCCTCGAGGTGAAGAACCCCGAGGCCGAGGCTCAGCTCGTCGCGCAGGGCATCGCCGAGCAGCTCGCTGCTCGCGTGGCGTTCCGCCGTGCGATGCGCAAGGGCCTGCAGGGTGCTCAGCGTGCCGGCGCCAAGGGCGTCCGGATCCAGGTCTCGGGTCGCCTCGGCGGCGCCGAGATGAGCCGCTCGGAGTTCTACCGCGAGGGCCGCGTGCCCCTGCACACGCTCCGAGCCAACATCGACTACGGCTTCTACGAGGCCAAGACCACGTTCGGTCGCATCGGTGTGAAGGTCTGGATCTACAAGGGCGACATCACGAACAAGGAGCTCGCGCGCGAGCAGGCGAACCAGAAGTCGTCGCGCCCCGAGCGTCGTAACGACCGTAACGACCGCGGCGACCGCGGCGGACGTGGCGGAAGCCGCGCCCCCCAGCAGGACGCGCCGGTCACCGCAGGAGCTGAGGCATAACCATGTTGATTCCCCGTCGTGTCAAGCACCGCAAGCAGCACCACCCCGGCCGTTCCGGCCAGGCCACTGGTGGCACGCGTGTGAGCTTCGGTGAGTACGGTATCCAGGCCCTCACGCCTGCCTACGTCACCAACCGTCAGATCGAGTCCGCTCGTATCGCCATGACCCGTCACATCAAGCGCGGTGGAAAGGTGTGGATCAACATCTACCCCGACCGCCCGCTGACCAAGAAGCCTGCCGAGACCCGCATGGGTTCCGGTAAGGGTTCGCCCGAGTGGTGGGTCGCCAACGTCAAGCCGGGTCGCGTGCTCTTCGAGCTCAGCGGCGTCAGCGAGGAGATCGCCAAGGAGGCGCTCACTCGTGCAATCCACAAGCTGCCCCTGAAGGCACGCATCATCAAGCGCGAGGAGGGCGACGCATAATGGCGATCGGATCCAAGGAGTTCGCTTCGGCTGAGCTCGACACCCTTGAAGACGAGCGTCTCGTCGACGCACTGAAGAAGTCGAAGGAAGAGCTCTTCAACCTTCGCTTTCAGTCCGCGACCGGTCAGCTCGAGAACCACGGCCGCGTGCGCGCCGTGAAGCGCGACATCGCTCGCATCTACACGGTCCTGCGCGAGCGCGAGCTCGGCATCCGTGCCACCCCCGCCCCGGCTGCTGCCGCCCCCAAGGCCGCTGCCAAGAAGTCGACCAAGAAGGCCGCTGAGAAGCCGGCCGACGAGGCTCCGGCTGCCGAGGCCGCCGACACCGCCGAGGAGACCAAGTAATGGCTACCGAGAAGAAGACTGCGGCTGCCCCGACCGAGGCCGCCGCGACGGAGACCCTCGTCCGCGGTTACCGCAAGACGCGTCGTGGTTACGTCACCAGCGACAAGATGGAGAAGACCATCGTCGTCGAGGTCGAGGACCGCGTGAAGCACCCCCTGTACGGCAAGGTCATCCGCCGCACCTCCAAGGTCAAGGTCCACGATGAGGCGAACTCCGCCGGCATCGGCGACCTGGTCGTCATCAGCGAGACCCGTCCGCTCAGCGCCTCCAAGCGCTGGCGCCTGGTCGAGATCCTCGAGAAGGCGAAGTAGGCCTCGGCCTGCTCGATAGGAGACAGAAGTGATTCAGCAGGAATCCCGCCTCAAGGTCGCCGACAACACCGGCGCCAAGGAGATCCTCACCATCCGCGTTCTCGGCGGCTCCGGCCGTCGCTACGCCGGTCTCGGTGACGTCATCGTCGCCACGGTGAAGGACGCCATCCCCGGCGGCAACGTGAAGAAGGGTGACGTCGTCAAGGCGGTCATCGTTCGCACCAAGAAGGAGACCCGTCGTAACGACGGCTCCTACATCAAGTTCGACGAGAACGCCGCAGTGATCCTGAAGGCTGACGGAGACCCCCGCGGTACCCGCATCTTCGGACCGGTCGGTCGCGAGCTCCGCGACAAGAAGTTCATGAAGATCATCTCGCTGGCGCCGGAGGTTATCTAAGTCATGGCAAACATCAAGAAGGGTGACCTGGTTCAGGTCATCACCGGGCCCTCGCAGGCCCGCGGCGGAGACCGCGGCAAGCAGGGCAAGGTCATCGAGGTGCTGAAGAACGCCGACCGCGTCGTCGTGGAAGGTGTCAATTTCGTCACCAAGCACGTGCGCGTCGGTCAGACGCAGCGCGGCACGAAGACCGGCGGCATCGAGACCCACGAGGCCCCGATCCACGTGTCGAACGTGCAGCTCGTCGACCCCAAGACCAAGAAGCCGACCCGCGTCGGCTTCCGCGAAGAGACGGTCACCAAGGACGGCGTGTCCAAGACCGTTCGCGTCCGCTACGCCAAGAAGTCGGGAGAGGACCTCTGATGAGCGACACCGCTACCGCTGAAGTCAAGGCTCAGCCGCGCCTCAAGGCCAAGTACCAGGCCGAGATCCTGCCGGCGCTCAAGAACGACTTCGGCTTCTTGAACGTGCACCAGGTGCCCGGTCTCGTAAAGATCGTCGTCAACACGGGTGTCGGCGAGGCCGCGCGCGACTCGAAGGTCATGGATGGTGCGGTCAAGGACCTCACTGCCATCACCGGACAGAAGCCGCAGGTCACGAAGGCCCGCAAGTCGATCGCGCAGTTCAAGCTGCGCGAGGGGCAGCCCATCGGCGCTCACGTCACGCTCCGTGGCGACCGTGCCTGGGAGTTCCTGGACCGCCTGCTGTCGCTTGCGCTCCCGCGCATCCGCGACTTCCGCGGCCTCAGCGACCGTCAGTTCGACGGCAACGGCAACTACACCTTCGGTCTCAACGAGCAGAGCATGTTCCACGAGATCGACCAGGACCGTATCGACCGGGTCCGTGGCTTCGACATCACTGTCGTGACCACGGCCAAGAACGACGACGAGGGCCGGGCTCTGCTCAAGGCTCTCGGCTTCCCGTTCCGCACGGCCGACCAGGCCAACTAAGATCGTTCGGTCGGGCATTCGCTTCTGGCGGGTGCCCGGCCGCACTTCCGTGTTCGGGGATCCGCTCCGAACCACCCGATCGCGTAGGTCGGCTCCCGGTGTACCGGAAGTCGAAACCGCACGAGAAAGAGATCATTCGCATGACGATGACAGATCCGGTCGCAGACCTGCTGACCAGACTGCGCAACGCGAACTCGGCGCACCACGACTCCGTGTCGCTGCCGAGCTCCAAGCTCAAGTCCCACATCGCTGAGATCCTCAAGAAAGAGGGCTTCATCGACTCATGGAAGGTCGAAGACGCTCGCGTCGGCCAGACCCTCACCATCGACCTCAAGTACGGCCCCGCTCGCGAGCGCTCCTTCGTGGGCATCAAGCGCGTGTCGAAGCCGGGCCTCCGTGTCTACGCGAAGTCGACCGAGATCCCTCAGGTTCTCGGCGGTCTCGGCGTGGCCATCCTGTCGACTTCCTCCGGTCTGCTGACCGACCGCGAGGCCGAGAAGAAGGGCGTGGGTGGGGAAGTCCTCGCCTACGTGTGGTAATCCGTCATGTCACGAATCGGACGACTCCCCATTCCGATCCCCACCGGGGTCGATGTGAAGATCGACGGCCAGGCCGTCACCGTCAAGGGCCCGAAGGGCGAGCTCTCGCTCGTCATCGCGAGCCCCATCGAGGCGAAGCTGGAAGAGGGCACCGTTCTGGTGACCCGTCCTGACGACGAGCGCTCCTCGCGTTCGCTGCACGGCCTCACCCGCACTCTCATCGCGAACCAGATCACCGGCGTCACCGAGGGCTACACCAAGGGCCTCGAGATCGTCGGCACCGGTTACCGCGTGCAGGCCAAGGGTCAGAACGTCGAGTTCGCGCTCGGCTACTCGCACCCCATCACCGTCGAGCCGCCCGCGGGCATCAGCTTCACGGTCGAAGGCAACAACAAGATCACGGTCGTCGGCATCGACAAGCAGGCCGTCGGCGAAGTCGCCGCCAACATCCGCAAGCTGCGCAAGCCCGAGCCCTACAAGGGCAAGGGTGTCCGCTACGCCGGCGAGGTCGTCCGCCGCAAGGCCGGAAAGTCAGGTAAGTAATCATGGGTCTCGGAACTAGAGGCAAGAGCAAGTCGGCCGCTACCAGCCGCCGTCACACCCGCCTGCGCAAGAAGATCGTGGGCACCGAGCTGCGCCCGCGTCTCGTCGTCAACCGATCGGCCCGCCACGTCTTCGTGCAGGTCGTCGATGACAGCAAGGGCCACACCGTCGCCAGCGCATCGACCCTCGAGGCCGACCTGCGTACGTTCGACGGTGACAAGACCGCCAAGGCCAAGAAGGTCGGCGAGCTCGTCGCCGAGCGCGCCAAGGCTGCCGGAATCGAAGCGGTCGTTTTCGACCGCGGTGGTAACAAGTACGCCGGACGCGTCGCGGCAATTGCCGAGGGCGCCCGGGAAGGTGGGTTGAACCTGTGAGCGACGCAACGAACAAGACCCCCGAGGCTGAGGCCCCGGCTGTCGTCGAGCGCCCCGTCGAGACGGCTGCCGGCTCCGAGTCGAACAACCGCGAAGGCGGCAACACCGGTCGTACCGACCGTCGTGGCGCCGGTCGCGGCGACCGGAACCAGGGCCGCGGCGGACGCGACGACCGCGACAAGAGCCAGTTCCTGGAGCGCGTCGTCACCATCAACCGCGTGTCCAAGGTCGTCAAGGGTGGTCGTCGCTTCAGCTTCACCGCTCTCGTCGTCGTCGGCGACGGCAACGGACTCGTCGGTGTCGGCTACGGCAAGGCCCGCGAGGTCCCCACGGCCATCTCGAAGGGCGTCGAGGAGGCGAAGAAGAACTTCTTCCGCGTCCCTCGCATCGCCAACACGATCCCGCACCCCGTCCAGGGTGAGGCTGCAGCCGGTGTCGTCCTGCTGCGTCCTGCTGCGGCCGGTACCGGTGTTATCGCCGGTGGTCCCGTCCGCGCCGTGCTCGAGTGCGCCGGCATCCACGACGTCCTGAGCAAGTCGCTCGGCTCGTCGAACACCATCAACATCGTGCACGCGACCGTCGCGGCACTGAGGCAGCTGGAAGAGCCGCGCGCCGTCGCAGCTCGCCGCGGTCTCGACATCGACGCCGTCGCACCCGCTCGTCTGCTTCGTGTCGAGGCTGAGGCTCGCGCTGCCGCAACTGAGAAGGCAGGTGCCTGATGGCTCAGCTCCGCGTGACTCAGATCAAGTCCAAAATTAGCGAGAAGCAGAACCAGCGCGACACGCTGCGCAGCTTGGGTCTCAAGCGAATCGGCCAGACGGTCGTTCGCCCGGACGACAAGCAGAACCGCGGTTACGTCGTCACGGTCGCTCACCTCGTCAAGGTCGAGGAGATTGACTAATGGCTGAAGCAAAGGAAGCAACCACCGAGGCTGCTGCCCCCAAGGCAGCTGCCAAGAAGCCCGCTACCAAGGCGGCTTCGACCAAGGCCGCCGCGGCGAAGTCGGAGACCTCCGACGTGGCCCGTCCGCAGATCCTCAAAGTCCACCACCTTCGTCCGGCTCCCGGTGCCAAGAAGGCTCGGACCCGCGTGGGTCGCGGTGAGGGCTCGAAGGGCAAGACGGCAGGCCGTGGTACCAAGGGAACCAAGGCCCGCTACCAGGTCAAGGTCGGCTTCGAGGGTGGGCAGATGCCGTTGCACATGCGCACCCCGAAGCTCCGCGGCTTCAAGAACCCGTTCCGCGTCGAGTACCAGGTCGTCAACCTCGACAAGCTGAACGACCTCTACCCGGCCGGCGGAGACGTCACCGTGAGCGACCTCGTCGCCAAGGGGGCCGTTCGCAAGAACGAGAAGGTCAAGGTTCTCGGTCAGGGTGACCTGTCCGTGAAGCTGACCGTCTCCGTCGACAAGGTCTCCGGCTCTGCCGAAGAGAAGATCGTCGCCGCAGGCGGAACCGTCACCAAGTAATACCTGAGGGGGTGGCCCGGATACGGGCCGCCCCCATCAGTCGTCTATCCTCATCACCGGGAGGCCCTTGTGTTCAGAGCTGTATCGCGGATTCTCCGCACACCCGACCTACGCCGAAAGATCGGGTTCACGCTCGGCATCATCGCGCTCTTCCGCCTGGGAAGCTTCATTCCCTCGCCGTTCGTCGACTACAGCAACGTCCAGGTCTGCCTGGCCGGCAACCAGTCGACGTCCGGTCTCTACGAGCTCGTCAACCTGTTCTCCGGCGGCGCGCTCCTCCAGCTCTCGATCTTCGCGCTGGGCATCATGCCCTACATCACGTCGTCGATCATCGTGCAGCTGCTCCGCGTGGTCATCCCGCACTTCGACAACCTCTACAAAGAGGGTCAGTCGGGCCAGGCCAAGCTCACGCAGTACACGCGCTACCTCACGATCGCGCTGGGCATCCTCCAGTCGACGACCCTCATCACCGTCGCCCGCTCGGGTGCGCTGTTCGGCTCGTCGACCGTCTCCGAGTGCAGCCAGCTGATCACGAACAACGCCTGGTATGCCATCCTCCTCATGGTCATCACCATGACGGCCGGCACCGGACTCATCATGTGGATGGGTGAGCTCATCACCGAGCGCGGCATCGGCAACGGCATGTCGCTCCTGATCTTCACCTCGATCGCCGCCAAGTTCCCCACGGCCCTCTGGGCCATCGAGCAGGCCAAGAGCTTCGAGGTCTTCCTGATGGTCATCGTGGTCGGCATCGTGATCATGGGTCTCGTCGTCTTCGTCGAGCAGTCGCAGCGGCGGATACCCGTCCAGTACGCCAAGCGGATGGTCGGTCGCCGAACCTACGGCGGCAACAACACGTACATCCCGATCAAGGTCAACATGGCCGGCGTGGTGCCCGTCATCTTCGCCTCGTCGCTGCTGTACCTGCCGGCGCTCGTGGCCCAGTTCAACACGCCCTCCGACGGCTCGGCTCCGGCTGCCTGGGTCACCTGGGTGCAGACGAACCTCACCTCGGGCGACAAGCCTCTCTACATGCTCCTGTACTTCATGCTCATCATCGGCTTCACCTACTTCTACGTGGCGATCACGTTCAACCCCGAAGAGGTCGCCGACAACATGAAGAAGTACGGCGGGTTCATCCCCGGCATCCGCGCCGGTCGACCCACCGCCGACTACCTCGACTACGTCCTGACGCGCGTGACGCTCCCCGGATCGCTCTACCTGGGCCTGGTAGCCCTCATCCCGCTCATAGCGCTGGCCACCGTCGGGGCGAACCAGAACTTCCCCTTCGGCGGGGCGAGCATCCTGATCATCGTCGGTGTCGGTCTCGAGACCGTGAAGCAGGTCGATTCCCAGCTGCAGCAGCGTCACTACGAGGGGCTCCTTCGATGACCGACGGTCCGAGTGCGGACGGCGCACGTCTCCTGATCGTCGGGCCTCCCGGCGCCGGCAAGGGCACACAGGCGGTGCGCATCGCCGAGTCGTACGGCATCCCGGCCATCTCGACGGGAGACATCTTCCGCGCCAACGTCAAGAACGAGACGCCCCTCGGCCTCAAGGTCAAGGCGATCATGGACGCTGGCGACTACGTGCCCGACTCGCTGACCAACGAGCTCATCGACGACCGCCTCGCACAGTCCGACGCGGCCGAGGGCTTCCTCCTCGACGGCTATCCGCGCACGTCCGACCAGGTCGCGCACCTCGACGCCCTCCTCGCGTCGTCGGGTCTCGAACTCACCGCCGTCGTCCAGCTCGTCGCCGATCGCGACGAGATCGTGGAGCGTCTGCGCAAGCGCGCCGTCGACCAGGGGCGCAGCGACGACACTGAAGATGCGATCCGTCATCGCCAGGACGTCTACCTCCGCGAGACGGGTCCGCTCATCTCGGCCTACGCCGACCGCGGGATCCTTCTGGAGGTCGATGGTCTCGGCACGATCGACGAGGTCGCCGACCGCATCGACGAAGTGCTGTCGGCACGGGGCATCCGCCCCACCGCCGCGGCCTGACGCGGGCAGTGGCGTTCTCCAAGCCGGGCATCTACAAGAAACCCGACGAACTCCGGCGCCTCGTGGCGCCGGGGCTGCTGACGAGTGCCTCGCTCGACGCGGTGGCGGCGGCGATACGCCCCGGACTCACCACGGGTGAGCTGGATGCGATCGCCGAGCGGGTCATCCGCGACGGCGGGGGTGAGCCGAACTTCATGCTGGTCCCCGGCTACCGTCACACGGTGTGCTCGTCGGTGAACTCAGACGTCGTCCATGGGATCCCCGGCGGTCGGGTGCTGCAGCCCGGCGACATCGTGTCGATCGACAGCGGCGCCCAGCTCGACGGCTGGAACGGCGACAGCGCCCGCTCCTTCGTGCTGGACGGCGACCCCGACGACGATCGCGCCCTCGTGCGGACGACCCTCAACCGCGTCACGGAGCAGTCGCTCTGGCACGGCATCGCCGCTCTCGCGTCGGCCAAGCACCTCAACGAGGTCGGCGACGCCATCGAGGGCTACGTCGAAGAGCAGGGCGAGTTCGGGATCCTCGAAGACTATGTCGGGCACGGCATCGGCCGATCGATGCACGAGGAGCCCCCGGTCTTCAACTACCGTGTCCGCGGCCGCGGCCCTGCAGTTCGTCCCGGTCTCGTCGTCGCCATCGAGCCGATGATCACCGCCGGCGGCATCGACACCGTCACCCAGGACGACGACTGGACGGTCACGACCGTCGACGGCTCCGATGCCGCGCACTGGGAGCACTCGGTGGCGGTGCACGCGGACGGCATCTGGGTGCTGACGGCGGCCGACGGCGGAGCCGCGGGGCTGGCCCCGTTCGGCATCAGGCCCGTCCCGATCCCGTAGCCCCGGACCCCGGTCGAGCACGGTGCCGTTGCGACCGCGTCAGAACGGCGGCCACCGGAGTCGGTGGGCGCCGTTCCTGCGCTGACGAGTGCTTCTAGTAGCCGTTGCCGACGGAGCAGGTCGCCTCGGAGGCCGCCTGCCCGGTGATGGTGGAGGGCAGGGCCGTCGACGAGGAGGTCGGCGTCGAGGTGGCCTTGCCGGTGGCTGTCGACGACGACGTGCCGCTGGAGGCGGACGACCCCGAGGAGGTGCCGGTTGACGTGCCCGACGAGGCGCCGCTGCCGGAGGTGCCCGACGACTCCGCCTGCGATGCCCGGCCCGTGCTGTCGTCGCCGAGCGAGAACTTCGTGTCGTTCTGCAGGGCTGTGTCCAGGACGGTGGCGTCGGCCTCGCTGGCCACGACCCGGTTGGAATCCTGGGGATCGGCCGTCGTCGGGTACTGGACGAACAGGACGTTCGACAGGTCGATGTTCTTGAGAGCCAGGCCGAGCTCGACCATGGTGTCGGTGTTGCTGAGGCTGGTCGAGAGCGTCATGTTCTTCACAGCCGCCGACGCCAGCGCGTAGAGCTTGACGGGGTTGCCGAGGGTTCCGGCGGACGCGATCTTGCGCATCATCGCCGAGAGGAAGACCTGCTGCGACGAGATGCGCGCGAGATCGCTGCCGTCGCCGACGCCGTGACGGGTGCGGAGGAAGGCGAGCGCGGTCGAGCCCTGGAGGACGTGCTTGCCGGCGGTCAGATCGAGGCCGGTGTCGCTGTCGACGATGGGGGAGGCGACGCACACGGTGACCCCGCCGATCGCATTCGACATCGAGATGACGCCGTCGAACGTGATCTCGGCTGCGTAGGGGATGGTGAGGCCGGTCATCGACTCGACCGTCGCGACCGTGCAGCCGAGGCCCTGGCCGAGGGTCGTGTTGAACTGCTGATAGGAGAGCGCAGGGAAGGTCGACCCGTCGGTGCCGGTGCAGGAGGGGATGTCGACCATCAGGTCGCGCGGGAAGCTGACGGCCGTCATCTGCTTGTGGTCGGCCGACAGGTGGATCAGGATCGTGACGTCGTTGCGGCTGCCGTCGGCGACGCCGGCCTGCACCTCGGTCTGGCCGGAGCGCGTGTCGCTGCCGACGAGGAGGATGTTGGCGCCCCCCTCGATGGCTCCGATGGAGGTCTGCTGGGCGATCCTGTCTTCCTTGGAGCCGATCGACACGCTCTTCACCGAGCTGGCGACGTCGTGGAAGGCGTAGGCGCCGACACCCGCCACCGTGACGACGGAGACGCCCAGCGCGACCGCGACGATCATCGCCGCGAAGCGGATCGGGTGAGGTCGACCAAGGCGGCCATGGCGGGCGGCGCCGGGGATACGGGGGGCTCGGCGGCTCGAACGCTCTTCGGGCACGGGTCTCTCTTTCGTTGCTCTGAGGCGCACGCCCGGTGATCGCCGTAGGCGGACGAACCGAACGACTCAGGGTCGACTGCGGCGTGTCGAGTTGACCCACCAGGTTGGCAAACAGTAGCGCAATCCCATAAGATTGACCCTTGGTGCCGTGGGCGCCTGCCCGCGTGCAATCTTCAAGCTGCTTCCTGTGAATCCGCTTGAGCCGCGACAGGTCATTCTCCGGCGCCACTCCCCGCAAGACCAGAACAACCAATTTTTAGCGACAGTGAGGCTATGGCCAAAAAAGACGGTGTCATCGAAATCGAAGGCGCAGTGGTCGAAGCGCTGCCCAACGCGATGTTTCGCGTTGAGCTGAGCAACGGACACAAGGTCCTCGCGCACATCTCCGGCAAGATGCGGCAGCACTACATCCGCATCCTCCCCGAAGACCGTGTGATCGTGGAGCTCAGCCCCTACGACTTGACCCGCGGCCGGATCGTCTACCGATACAAGTAGGCCAGTCCTAGAAACACGGCGCGTTCTGGAAAGGAACGGCCCGGCGCACCCGTCGGGCACGAGGCCAGCGAGTCAAAAGGAAGCAACATGAAGGTCAAGCCCAGCGTCAAGCGCATCTGCGAGCACTGCAAGGTGATTCGCCGCAACGGTCGCGTCATGGTGATCTGCAACAGCAACCCGCGCCACAAGCAGCGCCAGGGCTGAGCGGTTCCCTAGCTCCACCAGCATCACCCCACTGCAGCACCAGAGCCGTCCGGCGCCGAGAGGCGCAGGACGGGGACACCCCGGGCGGAGGCCCTGGCACCGGCGCTGCGACACACCTCCACCATCTCTCAAGGAGAAGCCACAATGGCACGTCTAGCAGGCGTTGACATCCCGCGCGACAAGCGCGTGGAAGTCGCACTGACCTACATCTACGGAGTCGGCCGCACCCGCTCGCTCAAGGCTCTGGCCGAGACCGAGATCGACGGCAACATCCGCGTCAAGGACCTCACCGACGACCAGCTCGTCGCGCTCCGCGACTACATCGAAGGCAACTTCAAGGTCGAGGGTGACCTCCGCCGTGAGGTGGCCGCCGACATCCGCCGCAAGGTCGAGATCGGCAGCTACGAGGGCATCCGCCACCGCCGCGGCCTGCCCGTCCGCGGACAGCGCACCAAGACGAACGCTCGCACCCGCAAGGGCCCGAAGCGCACCGTCGCCGGCAAGAAGAAGGCTCGCTAGGCCCGGCGTCCGCCGTAGCCTTCAAGGTTGTAGGAGAAAAAATTGGCAGCACCTAAGTCGGCCGCGCGCAAGCCCCGCCGTAAAGAGAAGAAGAACGTCGCCGTGGGCCAGGCCCACATCAAGTCGACGTTCAACAACACCATCGTTTCGATCACCGACCCGTCCGGTGCCGTCCTGAGCTGGGCTTCGTCCGGCGCGGTCGGCTTCAAGGGCTCGCGCAAGTCGACGCCGTTCGCCGCACAGCTCGCCGCTGAGTCGGCTGCGCGTCAGGCGCAGGAGCACGGCGTCAAGAAGGTCGACGTGTTCGTGAAGGGTCCGGGCTCGGGCCGCGAGACCGCGATCCGCTCGCTCCAGGCCGCCGGCCTCGAGGTGGGCTCGATCAACGACGTCACCCCGCAGGCGCACAACGGCTGCCGCCCGCCGAAGCGCCGTCGCGTCTGAGTTAAGCGTCGCGCCGCGCCTCTGACAGCCCCTTCCCGGGGTGTCAGAGGCCGCGGCGCTCGCCTCGTTCTACCGTCACCCGGGCGCGTCCGCGCACTCGGGGCACCTCACAACTCAAAAGACCGACTGACAGCCACCCAGTCGTACCGCCAAGAGTCATATAGCGGACTCTTCGCCGAAAGGAATCCACAGTGCTCATTGCACAGCGCCCCACTCTCACCGAGGAGAACATCTCGGAGTTCCGCTCCCGCTTCGTGATCGAGCCCCTCGAGCCCGGCTTCGGCTACACGCTCGGCAACTCGATGCGTCGCACCCTCCTTTCGTCGATCCCCGGAGCGGCTGTCACCAGCATCCGTATCGACGGCGTCCTGCACGAGTTCACGACCGTTCCCGGTGTCAAGGAAGACGTCACCGAGATCATCCTGAACATCAAGAGCCTGGTCGTCTCGAGCGAGCACGACGAGCCCATCACCGCCTACCTGCGCAAGCAGGGCGCCGGTCAGGTCACCGCCGCCGACATCTCGGTCCCGGCCGGTGTCGAGGTGCACAACCCCGAACTCGTCATCGCGACGCTGAACGACAAGGCGAAGTTCGAGCTGGAGCTCACCATCGAGCGCGGCCGCGGCTACGTCACCGCGGTGCAGAACCGCTCGGAGTTCTCCGAGGCCGGCCAGATCCCGATCGACTCGATCTACTCGCCCGTCCTCAAGGTCACTTACCGCGTCGAGGCGACTCGTGCCGGTGAGCGCACGGACTTCGACCGCCTGGTCGTCGACGTCGAGACCAAGCCCGCGATCAGCCCCCGCGACGCCATCGCCTCGGCCGGCCGCACGCTGACCGAGCTGTTCGGACTCGCTCGCGAGCTCAACAACGCGGCCGAGGGCATCGAGATCGGCCCGGCTCCCGTCGACGCCGTCCTCTCGAGCGAGCTCCAGACCCCGATCGAAGACCTCGACCTGTCGGTCCGCTCGTACAACTGCCTCAAGCGCGAGGGCATCAACACGGTCTCCGAGCTCGTCGCTCTGTCCGAGACGCAGCTGATGAACATCCGCAACTTCGGTCAGAAGTCGGTCGACGAGGTGAAGGACAAGCTCGTCGAGCTCGGCCTCTCGCTCAAGGACACCGTGCCCGGTTTCGACGGCGCCCACTTCTACAGCGGCTACGACGAGGAGGAGACCAACTAGGTCTCCGCCCGCCCGCCCTCCTCACTCACACACTTAGGAATCCACTATGCCCAAGCCCACGAAGGGTGCCCGCCTCGGCGGCGGTCCCGCCCACGAGCGTCTCCTCCTGGCCAACATGGCCGGTCAGCTGTTCACCTACAAGAGCATCAAGACGACCGAGACGAAGGCCAAGCGCCTCCGTCCCGTCGCCGAACGCCTGGTCACGTTCGCGAAGCGCGGCGACCTCCACTCGCGTCGTCGCGTGATGAGCATCCTCCGCAACAAGGAGACCACGCACATCCTGATGTCGGAGGTCGCGCCGCTGCTCGAGCTGCGCGAAGGCGGCTACACCCGCATCACGAAGCTCGGCTTCCGCAAGGGCGACAACGCCTCGATGGTCCAGATCGAGCTCGTGCTCGAGCCGGTGACCCCGAAGGCCAAGAAGTCCTCGTCGAAGAAGGCCGCCGCCCCCGCGACGACCGAGGCCCTCATCGAGGAGCCCGCCGAAGAGCTCACCGCCTCCGACGAGACGATCATCGAGGCGACCACCGAGGCCCCCGAGGCCGAGGCGCAGGGCACGACCGAGGCTGACGCCGAGGCCGCATTCGAGGACGCCCCCGCCGACGAGGCGGCCGAGGCTCCGGCCGACGGCGACAAGAAGTAGTCCGTTCCACTGCACCACAGCCGTGAAGGCCCGCCTCCTCCGGGAGGCGGGCCTTCTGGCGTCCCGCCGACGATCGCGTGCGTAGACTTTTCTCTCGTGATGAGCGACGCCCCCGAGCCCGAGGTTCGGCTGAAGAGCGGAGACACGCGACTCCGGCTCGACATCTCGTACGACGGCACCCGATTCAACGGCTGGAGCACGCAACCGGGCCTGCGCACCGTCCAGGGCGAGATCGAGGCGGCCATGGCGACCACGTTCCAGCGCACGCTCCCGGCTCCGAGGCTCGTCGTCGCGGGGCGTACCGACACGGGCGTCCACGCGACCGGCCAGGTCGCCCACCTCGACCTCAGCCCCGAGCAGCTCGCCTTTCTCCAGGTCCCGCACCGCAACAAGACGAAGTACCCTCCCTTCCCGCCCGCGAAGCGCCTCGCCCGGCGGATCAACGGCCTGGCCGGCGCCGAGGACGACCTCTTCGTCACCGACGCGACGATCGTCGACGGCGCCTTCGACGCCCGCTACTCGGCGCTGTGGCGGGAGTACGAGTACCGCGTCTCGGACCTCACCGGCCCCCGGCACCCGATCCGCCGTCTCGACACGCTGTGGACCGACGTCACCGTCGACGTCGACCTCATGAATGCCGCCGCGCTCTCGCTCCTCGGCCTGGACGACTGGGCCGCCTACTGCCGACAGCGCGAAGGCGCCACGACGATCCGCACCCTCCAGGAGTTCCACTGGCGTCGCGACCCCGACGGCGTGCTGGTCGCGCGTGTCCGTGCCGACGCCTTCTGCCACAGCATGGTCCGGTCGCTGGTCGGCGCCACGCTCGCCGTGGGGCAGGGGCTGCTCGCGGTCGACGACGCCGTGCGGATCCGCGACTCCCGGGCCCGCAAGGGGCAGTTTAAGGTCGCGGCGGCCCACGGCCTCACGCTGCGCGAGGTCCGCTACCCCGAAGCGCAGGAACTCGGGGCCCGCGCGTCCGTCACGCGGGCCCGCCGTCAGTCGATGTGACGCCTGTTGCCGCCCGGCCGGTGATCCTGTAGCGTATCCCCTTGGTGTCTGCGCAACTGCGCGCTTCACCCGAAGTTGAGCCCTCCACCTGACTCATTCGCCCGCATCGCGATCGAATGGCAACGGAGCGGGATTCACGAACCTCTCACCTCGACAAGAAAGCAGCACTACTGTGACGCGCACTTTCTCCCCCAAGCCGGCTGATGTCCAGCCGGAGTGGCTGATCATCGACGCGAACGACATCGTTCTCGGCCGTCTCGCCAGCCACGTCGCCGCCCTCCTCCGCGGCAAGCACAAGCCGACCTTCGCTCCGCACATGGACATGGGCGACTTCGTCATCGTCATCAACGCCGAGAAGATCGCCCTGACCGGCTCGAAGCTCCAGACCAAGCTGGCCTACCGCCACTCGGGCTACCCGGGCGGCCTCTCGGCTCAGACGTACTCCGAGATGCTCGAGAAGCACCCGACTCGCGCCGTCGAGAAGGCCATCCGAGGCATGCTGCCGAAGAACTCGCTGGGCCGCGCCCAGATCGCAAAGCTGAAGGTGTACGCGGGTCCTGAGCACCCCCACGCCGCGCAGAAGCCCACGGTGTACACCCTCGACCAGGTCGCCCAGTAGCGACCGCTGAAGACCTAAAGGACTTATTACAGTGGCTAGCATCGCCGATTCCATCGAATCCACCCCCGAGAGCTTCACGACCGAGAGCGCCGCTCCTGTCGCTGCTGCAGCTCCCCGCCCCGTCCTGACCGTCGGCGGCGGCGCCGTCGGCCGTCGCAAGCAGGCCATCGCCCGCGTGCGCCTCGTCCCCGGCACCGGCAACTTCGTCGTCAACGGCCGCACCCTCGAGGACTACTTCCCGAACAAGCTGCACCAGCAGCTGATCAACGACCCGTTCAAGGTCCTCGACCTGCTCGGCTCGTACGACGTCGTCGCGAAGATCTCCGGCGGTGGCCCTTCGGGTCAGGCCGGCGCCCTCCGCCTCGGCATCAGCCGCACGCTGAACGAGATCGATGAAGAGAACAACCGCGCCGAGCTGAAGAAGGCGGGCTTCCTCAGCCGCGACGCTCGCGTCAAGGAGCGCAAGAAGGCTGGTCTCAAGAAGGCCCGTAAGGCTCCTCAGTTCTCCAAGCGCTAACACCTGGCGAGGCTTCGCGATGACGCGACTTTTCGGAACCGACGGAGTTCGGGGCCTTGCCAACCGTGAGCTGACGGCCGCGCTCGCCCTGGGTCTCGCCCAGGCGAGCGCGGTCGTGCTCACGAAGGGGCACCACGCCGATGCCCGCCGCGCCGAGGGGCGACGTCCTGTCGCCGTCCTCGCGCGGGACCCTCGCATCTCGGGGGAGTTCCTCGCCGCTGCGGTGGCCGCCGGTCTCGCGTCCTCCGGGGTCGACGTGCTCGATGCCGGGGTGATTCCGACGCCGGCTCTCGCCTTCCTCGTCGAGAACTCCGGCTCCGACTTCGGCGTCATGATCAGCGCGTCGCACAACCCGGCTCCTGACAACGGCATCAAGTTCTTCGCGTTCGGCGGCACGAAGCTGCCCGATGAGGTCGAAGACCGCATCGAGGCCACGATGGACGCCCCCCGGCTCATGCCGGTGGGTGGCGACGTCGGCCGCATCCGGCGGTTCGCCGATGCCGAAGACCGCTACGTCGTGCACCTGATGGGCGCGGTGCGCAACCGCCTGGACGGCATCCACGTCGTGCTGGACTGCGCCCACGGCGCGGCCGCCGGCGTCTCGCCCGAGGTCTTCCACGACCTCGGTGCCCGTGTCACCGTCATCGGCGCCGACCCCGACGGCATCAACATCAACGACGGCGTGGGCTCGACCCATCTCGACCAGCTCGCCGCCGCCGTGCTCGAGCACGGCGCCGATGTCGGCATCGCCCACGACGGCGACGCCGACCGGTGCCTGGCTGTCGACGCCTCGGGCGCCGCCATCGACGGCGACCAGATCATGGCGATCCTCGCCATCGCGCTCAAGGAGCGCGGCGACCTCGCCCAGGACACCCTCGTCGCCACCGTCATGTCGAACCTCGGCCTCAAGCGCGCGATGCGCGACAACGGGATCGCGGTCGTCGAGACCGGCGTGGGCGACCGCTACGTGCTCGAGGCCATGAACGAGCACGGCTACAGCCTCGGCGGCGAGCAGTCGGGCCACATCGTCTTCCAGCAGCACGCCACCACCGGCGACGGCATCCTCACCGGCCTCTCGCTCGTGGCCGAGATGGCCCGCACGGGCAAGTCGCTCGCCGAGCTCGCTTCGGTCATGACCGTCTTCCCGCAGATCCTGATCAACGTCCGCGACGTCGACCGCTCGGCCCTCGACGGCAACGAGGTCGTCGCCGCAGCCGTCGCCGAGGCCGAGGCCGAGCTGGGCGACTCGGGGCGGGTGCTCCTTCGCCCGTCGGGCACCGAGCAGCTCGTCCGCGTCATGGTCGAGGCGGCGTCGCAGGACGACGCGGACCGCATCGCGCACCGTCTCGCCGACGTCGTCCGCGTGCAGCTGGCCGCCACGCCCGCCTAGCCGACTCCGGAGCGGTACCGTCGACCGGTGACGTCCAACCCCCGCTCGACTCTCGGCTTCGCCGCAACCCTCTTCGTCTTCGCCGTGGTCATGATCGGCACCACGCTGCCGACGCCCATCTACCCGGAGCTGCAGCGGGAGTTCGGCTTCAGCGGCTCGACGACGACGGTGCTATTCGCGGTGTACGCCGGCGGTGTCATCGTCGCTCTCGTGACGGTCGGCCGCCTCAGTCAAGTCGTCGGGCGAAAGCCGCTGCTCCTCGCGGGCATCGTGCTCTCGCTGATCAGCGCCGTGCTCTTCGCGATCGCCACGGCCGAGTCGCTGCTCTTCATCGGCCGCATCATCTCCGGATTCTCTGCGGGCATCCTCACCAGCACGGGCACGGTCGCCGTCCTGGAGGCGGCACCCGACTCGAAGCGCCGCATCGCCGGACCTCTCGCGACGGCGGCGAACATCGGCGGCCTCGGTCTCGGCATGCTCCTCGCAGGACTCGTGGCGCAGCTCACGCCGTGGCCGACCAGGGCGCCGTTCGTGATGCACGCCGTCCTTCTCGTCATCGCCGGCATCGCCCTCCTCGCGATCCGAGAGAGCGTGGAGAAGCAGCCGGGAGCCCGCTTCCGCCTGCAGCGGCCCGGTGTGCCGGTCGAAGCGCGCTCCGTGTTCGCGGCGGCGGCCTTCGGAGCGACGGCGGGCTTCGCGGTCTGCGGCCTGTTCTCATCGGTCGCGCCGAACTTCGTCGGGATCGTGCTCGGCATCCACTCGCCCCTCGTCGTCGGCGTCGTGACGGCCTCGCTGTTCATCGCGTCGGCCGCGGCGCAGATCGCCTTCGGCGGTCTCGCGGTGCGGCGAGCCATCGCGCTCGGCGCCGTGCTCCTGTTCATCGGCATGGCCCTGCTGGCGGCGGCCCTGCCCCTCGCGTCACTCGCCCTTCTGGTAGTGGCCTCGATCGTCTCGGGCGCGGGTCAGGGACTCCTCTTCAGCTTCGGCCTGCGCGCCATCACCGGTGCCTCGCCGGATGCCGTCAGGACGGAGGCCACGAGCGCCTACTTCATCGTCGCGTACCTCGCGATCTCCGTCCCCGCTATCCTCGCCGGGGTCGCGGTGAAGCTCGTTGGGCTGTCCGAGACGGGGATCGGATTCGCCGTCGCGGCCGCAATCGTGTGCGTCTTCGCCTTCTCGGGTCGGCGGCGCTTTCCCGCGAGCTGAGGCCCGTCGAGAGGCGCCTCTAGATCTTCCGGAGCAGCACCGACGCCACCTTGTGGTCGGCGCCCTTCCGCAGCACGAGCGTCGCGCGCGAGCGGGTGGGCTGCACGTTCTGCTTCAGGTTCGGCTCGTTGACGCTCCGCCAGACCTGCCGGGCGAAGCCGAGCGCCTCGTCTTCGGGGATCTCGGCGAAGCGATGGAAGAACGAGTCCTTCTGGTTGAACGCGCCTTCGCGCAGCGATCGGAACCGCTCGACGAACCAGTCCTCGATGTCGTGGGTGCGCGCGTCGACGTAGACGGTGAAGTCGAACAGGTCGGACAGGGCGAGGCGGCCGCCGATGGGCGGCTGCAGCACGTTGAGGCCCTCGACGATGAGGATGTCGGGCTGGCGCACGACGACCTCGGCACCGGGCACGATGTCGTACTCGAGGTGCGAGTAGAACGGCGCGCGCACCTCGGGGGCGCCGCTCTTGACCAGCGAGACGAACTTGAGCAGCGATCGTCGGTCGTACGACTCGGGGAAGCCCTTGCGGTCCATGATGCCGCGACGCTCGAGCTCGGCGTTCGGGTACAGGAACCCGTCGGTGGTGATCAGCTCGACGCGCGGGGTGTCGCTCCAGCGCGAGAGCAGCTCGCGGAGCAGGCGCGCGACGGTCGACTTGCCGACGGCGACGCTCCCGGCGACGCCGATCACGAACGGGGTCCGCTGGGCCCGCTCGCCGAGGAAGTCGCTGGTCGCCCGATGCAGGTTCCGGGCGCCGGCAGCGTAAAGGTTGATGAGGCGGCTGAGCGGCACGTAGACGTCGCTGACCTCCTGCAGGTCGAGCCGGTCGCCCAGCCCCCGAAGCTGCACCAGCTCGGTCTCGGTCAGGGGATTCTGCGCCCGAGGTGCCAACGCCGCCCACGCGTCGCGATGGATCTCGACGAACGGGGTGGGGTGGGTCGGGGGAGCGGCTGCGGTCGCATCGGCCATAAGTAGAGAGGCTATACGCCGAGCGGCGGACGAGTCCCCGGGCGGCGTCGAATAGGCTGGCTGGCATGTGTGGAATCGTTGGATATGTCGGCTCTGACAAGAGCGTCGAGGTTCTCCTCGGCGGCTTGAAGCGTCTGGAGTACCGGGGCTACGACTCGGCCGGAATCGCCGTGATCGCGCCCGACGGCTCGCTCGGCATGCGCAAGAAGGCCGGCAAGCTGCAGATGCTGGTCGACGACCTGACCGCGGCGCCGCTGGCCGACGGCAGCACCGGAATCGGCCACACGCGGTGGGCGACGCACGGCGGCCCGACCGACCAGAACGCGCACCCGCACCTCGCCGACGGCGGCCGGCTCGCCCTCATCCACAACGGCATCATCGAGAACTTCTCCGAGCTCAAAGAAGAGCTGCTGCTCGAGGGAGTGCAGTTCCTGAGCGAGACCGACTCCGAGGTGGCCGCTCACCTGGTGGCCCGCGCCTACCGCGAGACCGGCGACCTCGGCGAGGCCCTTCGCGCGGTCGTGAAGCGCCTCGAGGGGGCCTTCACCCTGCTGGTGGTGCACGCCGACCAGCCCGGCGTCGTGGTCGGGGCGCGCAGGAACTCCCCGCTGGTCATCGGCCTCGGCGACGGTGAGAACTTCCTCGGGTCCGACGTCGCCGCGTTCATCGAGTTCACGCATCGCGCCATGGCCATCGGCCAGGACCAGCTCGTCACGATCACCGCCGACGAGGTCACCGTCGTCGACTTCGACGGCAACCCCGTCGAGGCCACCGAGTTCGAGGTCACCTGGGACGCCAAGGCGGCCGAGAAGGGCGGCTGGTCGAGCTTCATGGCGAAGGAGATCTCGGAGGAGCCCGAGGCCGTCGCCAACACGCTGCTGGGCCGCGCCGTCGACGGCGCCGTGCACCTCGACGACCTGGAGCCGCTCCGAGAGCGCCTCCTGACCGTCAACCGGCTCATCATCATCGCCTGCGGCACAGCCGCCTACGCCGGGATCCTCGGCAAGTACGCGATCGAGCAGTGGTCGCGCCTCCCCGTCGAGGTCGAGCTCGCGCACGAGTTCCGCTACCGCGACCCGGTGCTCGACGAGCACACGCTCGTCGTGTCGATCAGCCAGTCGGGCGAGACGATGGACACCCTCATGGCCGTCAAGTTCGCTCGCGAGCAGGGCGCCCAGGTGCTGTCGATCTGCAACACGCAGGGCGCGACGATCCCGCGCGAGAGCGACGCCGTCATCTACACGCACGCCGGCCCCGAGGTCGCTGTCGCGTCGACCAAGGCGTTCGTCGCGCAGGGCACGGCGCTCTTCCTGCTCGGCCTGCACCTCGCGACGATCCGCGGCACGCTGACCGCCGACGAGATCGCCGAGCAGGTCGACGACCTCAAGGCCATCCCGGAGAAGATCTCGCGAGTGCTCGAGACCGGCGAGCGCATCAAGACGCTGGCCGGCTGGATGGCCGACACCCGCTCCGTGCTCTTCCTCGGCCGCCACGTCGGCTACCCGATCGCGCTCGAGGGCGCTCTCAAGCTCAAGGAGCTCGCGTACATCCACGCCGAGGGCTTCGCCGCCGGCGAGCTGAAGCACGGCCCCATCGCTCTGATCGAGCCGGGCCAGATCGTCTTCGTGATCGTGCCGTCGCCCCGCGACCCGCGATCGCTGCACGCCAAGGTCGTCTCGAACATCCAGGAGATCCGCGCTCGCGGCGCACGCGTCATCGCGATCGCCGAGGAGGGCGACGCGGCGGTCCTGCCGTTCGCCGACGAGGTGCTGCACATCCCGCTCGCGGCGCCCCTGTTCGAGCCGCTCCTCGCGGTCGTCCCGCTCCACATCTTCGGCATGGAGCTGGCGAGCGCCAAGGGGCTCGACGTCGACCAGCCGCGCAACCTCGCCAAGAGCGTCACGGTCGAGTAGCTCGTGGCCATCGTGGGGATCGGGGTCGACGTCGTCGACGTCGGCCGTTTCGAGCGCTCGCTCGAGCGGACCCCGGCGTTGCGCGCCCGGCTGTTCACCCCGACCGAGCTGGTCCGCGAGGGCGAGCCGCGCCGGATCGAGTCGCTCGCGGCCCGGTTCGCCGCCAAGGAGGCGTTCATCAAGGCCGTCGGCGGGTCGACCGGGATCTCCTGGCACGACATGGTCGTCGGCGCCGACGATCAGCGCGCGCCCTCGCTGCTGCTGAGCGGCG
Organism: Frondihabitans sp. GW821-FHT04F02; assembly: GCF_059420045.1. Lineage (NCBI taxonomy): Bacteria > Bacillati > Actinomycetota > Actinomycetes > Micrococcales > Microbacteriaceae > Frondihabitans > Frondihabitans sp. GW821-FHT04F02. Next base: position 410,897 of record NZ_JBWKSZ010000004.1, read on the forward strand.
GTGCCGCGGTGCTGGCCGAGTCCCGGTCGGTCACGCGCGTGCACCTCTCGCTCAGCCACGACGCCGGCATCGCGACGGCGTTCGTCGTCGCGGAGAGCAGCTCGTGACCCGCGAGGCCGTCGTCGCGGTCGACCGCGCGGCGCTGCAGCACAACGTCGACGTGCTCCGCCGCGCCGTCGCCCCCGCCGCCGTGATGGCCGTCGTCAAGGCGAACGCCTACGGCCACGGCGCAGTCGAATCGGCGCTGGCGTTCGAGGAGGCCGGGGTCGACTGGCTGGGCGTGGTCGACCTCGACGAGGCGGTGGCCCTGCGCGAAGGCGGTGTCGACGCGTCGATCCTGAGCTGGCTGCACGCACCCGGCGAGACGTTCGAGCGGGCGGCGGCGTTCCGCATCACGCCGGCGGTCTCGGACCTGGAGCAGCTCGAGGCGTGTGCTGCCGCAGGAGTTCCTGCGGTCCATCTCGTGATCGACACGGGGCTCAGCCGCAACGGCGCCACCTCGTCGGAGTGGCCAGCCCTCTTCGACCGGGCGGCCGAGCTCGCGGGCGTCGTCGAGATCGAAGGGCTGATGACCCACCTCTCGAACACGTCGCCGCACGAGGACGGCCACCAGATGGCGGCGTTCGTGCGCGCGGTCGGACTGCTCGCCGAGCGCGGCATCACTCCACCGCTGCAGCACCTCGCCGCGTCGGCGGCCGCGCTGTCGTACCAGGCGTCGCGCATCACGATGGTGCGGTTCGGGCTGGCGATGTACGGCCTGAGCCCGTTCGACGACCGCGCCAGCGCCGACCTCGGTCTGAGGCCCGCGATGACCCTGTCGGCTCCGGTCATCGGCATCAAGGCGGTCCCCGCCGGCGAGGGCACCTCGTACGGCTACACCTGGCGCGCGAGCGTCGACACCCGGCTGGCGCTGCTGCCGATCGGATACGCCGACGGCATCGCCCGGCACGCCGGCAACAGCGCCCAGGTGCTGCTCGGCGGCAGGATGCGCCCCGTCGTCGGCCGCGTCGCCATGAACGCCCTCACGGTCGACATCGGGCCCGACGACCCGGCCGACCCCGTGCGCCTCGGCGACGAGGCCGTGTTCTGGGGCGACGAGGCCGCAGGCCACCCCACCGCCGCCGACTGGGCCGACGCCACCGGCACGATCAACTACGAGGTCGTCGCGACGCTGTCGCCGCGGCTGCCGAGGAGCTGCCGATGAGCGCCCGCACATCGCCGTCCGCTGCGCCGTGGCTGCGCCGAGCGACGATCGACCTCGACGCGTACCGCTCGAACCTCGGCCGCCTGCGCGAGCTGGTCGCTCCCGCCGAGCTGATGGCCGTTGTCAAGGCCGACGGCTACGGGCACGGCGCCACCCACCTCGCTGCGGCCGCGCTCGAGGTCGGGGTCCGCTGGTTCGGCACGCTCGACCTCCGCAACGCCCACGAGCTGCGCGCCGCCGGGTTCCGTCCGCCGGCCGGGCCGGACGGCACGGCCGACCCCGACGCAGTCGCGCTCTTCGCCTGGCAGTTCTCGTTCACCGAGACGTTCGAGCGCGCCGTGTCCGAGCGGATCGACCTCGGCATCTCGTCGCTCGCGCAGCTCGAGTCCGTCGCCCGCGCCGTCGAGGCCGTCTCGCAGGCGTCGAGCCCCGATTCGGGCGGCGCCGTCGACCCGGCGCTGACCGCGCTGGTGCACCTCAACGTCGACACCGGCCTGCACCGCGACGGCGTCCTGCCCGCCGACTGGGAGCCGCTCGTCACTCGCGCCGTCGAGCTCGTCGGCGCCGGAGTCATCCGTCTCCGAGGCATCTACTCGCACCTCGCCGAGGCCTCCGACGACGAAGACACCGACTCGGCCGTGCTGCTCACCGAGGCCGTCGAGCGCGCGAACTCCCTCGGAGCGCGGTTCGACCGCCGGCATCTCACCGCCTCGAGCGCCGGCATGGAGCGGCCCGAGCTGCGCCTCGACATGGTCCGCATGGGCTCGAACACCTACGGCATCCCCGTCACCGACGGAGTCTCGGCCGCCGACCGCGGACTCACCTCGGTGATGACGCTCAGCGCCCGCGTGGCCCGGGTCAAGAGGATCGCCGCAGGAACGGGCGTCTCGTACGACTACACCTACCGCGCCCCGCACGAGACCACCGTCGCCCTCGTCCCCGTGGGCTACGCCGACGGGGTGTCGCGACGCGCCCAGCACGGGGTCTCCGTGGCCCTCCGCGGCAAGCGGTACCCCATCGTCGGCCGCGTCGCGATGGACCAGTTCTTGATCGACGTCGGCGACGACCCCGTCGAGGTCGGCGACGAGGTGACCCTGTTCGGCACCGGCTCGCGCGGCGAGATGACGGTCGGAGAGTGGGCCGACGTCATCGGCACGATCGGCGAGGAGGTCTGCTCGGGGATCGGCCCGCGGGTGCCGCGGGCCTATCTCTCTGAGGGCGCTGACCTGTCTGAGGGTGCCGGCCTCTCCGAGAGCGCCGACCTGTGACGGTCGTGTGGGAGGGGACGATCGACGACTCGAGCGCCATGGAGAGGTTCGGGCGGCGGGTGGGCGGGTTCCTGCGCGCGGGCGACCTGCTGGTGCTGACGGGCCCCCTCGGAGCGGGCAAGACGACCATGACGCGCGGACTCGGCCTCGGCGTCGGGGTGCGCGGGCAGGTGGCGTCGCCCACGTTCGTGCTGGCACGCACGCACCCCGCGCTGCACGCCGGCGGGCCGCCGCTGGTGCACGTGGACGCGTACCGGCTGGGCTCCGCGGCCGAGCTCGACGACCTCGACATCGACTACGACCGATCGATCGTCGTCGTGGAGTGGGGCGCGGGGCTGCTCGACGGCGTCACGGAGTCGTGGCTCGAGGTGACGATCGAGAGGCCGACGGGGGCGGGATCAGCCGCTCTCGAGGCGGAGACCGAGGCCGAGGCGGAGATCGACGAGCCGCGGCACGTGGTCGTCGAGGGGCACGGGCCGCGCTGGGACGGCGTGGCGCTGCGGCTCTGATCCGCCGACGCGGCGCCGCGCCCCGGCGGCGAACTACGATTGACGCATGCTTCTGGCGATCGACACCTCCGCGGGCACATCGGTCGCCGTGGTCGACCGCGACGGCGGCGTCCTGGCCGAGGCCACCGAGTTCGACACGCGCCGTCATGCCGAGGTCGTCGGCGAGCTGATCGCCGCGTGCCTCGACGAGTCGGGCATCGCGCCGCACGGCCTCAGCGCCGTCGTCGCGGGCATGGGCCCCGGGCCGTTCACGGGCCTGCGCGTCGGAATCGCGGCCGCGCGCGCCTTCGCGTTCGGCGCCGGCAAGCCCTGTCTGCCGCTCGTCAGCCACGACGCCATCGCCTTCGAGCGGCTCGGCGGCCTGGCCGTGGCGACCGGCTCTGCGGATGCTGCCCCAGCGACGACCGGCACCGCGAGGCCGTTGCTCGTCGTCACCGACGCGCGCCGCCGCGAGGTGTACTGGAGCGCGTACAGCGGGCTCGACGAGGCGGGGCTCCCCGTGCGGATCGGGGCGCCCGCGCTGACCCGGCCGGCGGAGCTCGACGAGGCGGTGTCGAGTTCCTGCGGTGCGGACTTCGCCGCGGCCGCCACGCGCACGGATCCCGCGGCGACGACCGTGTCGGCCGGCGCTCTCGGCATGCTCGGCGAGACCCTGTTCGCGAACCGGCGCCCGTTCGCCGCCGACGAGCCCCTCTACCTGCGGTCGCCCGACGTGACGGTCCCGGGCGCACCGAAGCGCGTCTCGTGAGCGTCGAGTACCGCCGCGCCGTGGCAGACGACCTCGACGTGCTGATGGGCCTCGAGCAGTCGCTGTTCGCGAACGACGCGTGGAGCCGCGAGCTGATGGCCGCCGAGCTCGCGAACCCGCAGTGCCTCTACCTCGTGGCCGAGCAGAGCGGCGAGGTCGTCGCGTACTCGGGCATCGTCGTGGCGCCCGGTGGTCCGGAGTCGGACGTCCAGACGATCGCCGTGGTCGCGGAGGCGCGGCGGCAGGGCATCGCGCGCGAGCTCATGCGGCTCATGCTCGACGAGGCGTCCTCACGGGGCGCGCGCGAGACCTTCCTCGAGGTGAGGGTCGACAACCCCGGTGCCCAGGCCCTCTACGAGCTGCTCGGCTTCGTCGGGATCGCCGTGCGCCCGCGCTACTACATGCCCGACGGCGTGGACGCGCTCGTGATGAAGAAGGAGCTGCCGTGAGCAACCCGCCACTCGTGCTGGGCATCGAGACCAGCTGCGACGAGACCGGCGTCGGGATCGTCCGGGGCCGCACCCTGCTGGCCAACGTGATCGCCTCGTCGATGGACGAGCACGCCCGGTACGGAGGCGTGGTCCCCGAGATCGCCGCGCGTGCCCATCTGGAGGCGCTCCAGCCCGCGCTCACCGCGGCACTCGCCGAGGCGGGCGTCGCACTCGACGACCTCGACGCCATCGCCGTCACCAGCGGCCCGGGGCTCGCCGGGGCGCTGATGGTCGGCGTCGGAGCGGCCAAGGCCCTTGCGCTCGGTGCCGGCAAGCCGCTGTACGCCGTCAACCACCTCGTCGGACACGTCGGGGCCGACGTGCTCCGCGACGACGGCACCGCCATCGAGCTGCCGACGATCGCGCTGCTCGTGTCGGGGGGCCACACGTCGCTGCTGCACGTGCGCGACCTGCTCGACGACGTCGAGCTGCTCGGCGAGACCATCGACGACGCTGCGGGGGAGGCCTTCGACAAGGTCGCGCGCCTTCTGGGGCTGCCCTACCCCGGTGGCCCGCAGATCGACCGCGTGGCGGCCGAGGGCGACCCGAGGGCCATCCGCTTCCCACGCGGGCTCACCCTGCCGAAAGACCTGGCGAAGCACCGCTACGACTTCTCGTTCTCGGGGCTCAAGACGGCGGTCGCCCGCCACGTCGAGAAGCTCGAGAACGCCGGTGAGCCGGTTCCCGTCGCCGACGTGGCCGCGAGCTTCCGAGAGGCCGTCGTCGACGTGCTGCTGACGAAGGCGCTCGCCGCGTGCGCCGACCGGGGCGTACCGCGACTGCTGCTCGGCGGCGGCGTCGTGGCCAACGCGAGGGTGCGACAGGTGGCCGCCGAGCGGTGCTCCGCCGCCGGGATCGAGCTGCGGATCCCTCCGCTGTCCCTGTGCACCGACAACGGCGCCATGATCGCCGCACTCGGGGCCGAGCTGGCCGCCCGCGGCCGCACCCCGTCGCCGCTCGGATTCGGGGCCGACTCGACCCTGCCGGTCACGAGCGCGCAGGCGGTCTAAGCGACACCCGGGGTACATCCTGAGGGGCACTCAGAATGCCGTGGTCTATCGTCCTGTCCAGTTCGTCTCCGCGCGAACTCGGACGGAACCCCCGGCCGCACACCCGAACAAGGAGTTGCACGACGATGTCCGATTCAACGCCCCCCGTGGCCCCGCCCAGCAATGACGCCTACGCCCAGCCCGGAGCAGCTGCCGGCAAGCTGAACGGCCTCGCGGTCGCCTCGCTCGTCGTCGGAATCGTGGGAGTCACGTTCGTCCTGTCGTTCTACGGGATCCCGGGCCTGGTGGCCCTGATCCTCGGTATCGTCTCCCGTCGCCAGATCAAGGCCACCGGCCAGCGCGGTGCCGGTTTCGCACTCGCCGGCATCATCCTCGGTGCCATCGGCATCGTCATCGGCATCCTCTCGATCATCCTGGCTTCGGCGGTCGTCGCGAACATGAACAAGTAGTCGTCCGCGAAGGCGGGGTCGCTCGTCGGCCCCGCCTTTCGCGTCCCTTCGGTAGGGTCGAGGGCGTACAACCCGCCCCGCGACACCGATCACACACCGGAGCAGCAGCATGACCGACCAGAACCAGCCCGGCCAGGAGCCCACGGGTCAGCAGCCGCCCGCGTACGGCTCGACCCCGCCCGCCTACGGCCAGCAGCCACCGGCGTACGGATCGACCCCGCCGGCCTACGGCTCCGGCGACGCGGGCAAGCAGCAGTACGGCTACGGACAGCAGCCCGGGTACGGCCAGCAGACGTCGGGCTACTCGCAGCAGCCCTACGGGGCGCAGCCGTACGGCGGGGGCTACCAGCCGGTCGGCACGAACGGGCTGGCAATCGCAGCGCTCATCACCGGCATCGCCATCGTCTTCACCGGCGGCTTCTCGGGAATCGCTTCCTTGATCCTCGGAATCCTGGCCAAGCGCCGCATCCGCGAGACCCACCAGGAGGGCAGCGGTCTTGCAACCGCCGGAATCGTGCTCGGCATCATCGGAATCGTCTTCGCGATCCTGAGCATCGTCGGCCTCGTCCTGCTGTTCGCGCTTGCCGGCACGGAGGGCTTCACCGAGGGCACCAGCGGCAGCTACCCGTACTAGAGGGAGTCAGGCGACGCGCTCGCAGAGCAGCGCCGTGTGCCGCCCCGCCACGCGCGTCAGGATGAGCGTCGCCTCGTTCGACCCCTTGAGCTGCAGCCGCCTGCGGAACGCCGCCGGGTCGACGTCGACGCCCCGCTTCTTGATCTCGACCCGGCCGATGCCGCGCGCCTTGAGCTCCTGGCGCAGGCGCTTCTCGTCGAGCGGAAGCGTCTCGACCACCCGGAAGCACTGGGCGAACGGCGTCGGCTCCGAAGTCGGCGCCGTCAGGTAGGCGATGTCGCGGCTGATGGTCGTCGCGCCGAGCGATCGGGCCAGATCGCCGATGAGGCGGGCCCGGATCACCGACCCGTCGGGCTCGTAGACGAACTCGGAGAGTTCGCCGACCTCGACGTCGCCGGAGTCGCCGGGCGCTGTCATCTCGGCCGGGCCGTCGGGGCCGAGCACCAGTGCGGCCCGCCTGATGCCGGGCCGGGCGAGAGGGCCGAACCAGACGCCGACCTCGACGACCGAGCGGTCGACCGAGATCCACTGGCACTCGGCGTCCGAGGGCATCAGCTCGCGGTCGACGCCGGGACCGAGCTTGACGCCGGTCGGGAAGCGCTCGGCGAAGCCGAACGCGACGTCGAGGGTGGGCGACCACTGCGAGGGGTCTTGAATCCGGGAGGTCTGGCCGGTGCCGGCGGTGCGGCGCGCCGGATCGAGGAAGACGCCGTCGACGCCGTCGAGGTCGACCTCCTCGGCCGTGGCGTGCACGACGGAGGCGGCGCTCCACGGGGCGAGGTTGAACGACGCTATGGCGGCCGTCACCTCGTCGCGGTCGACGGCGACCACGCCCATTTCGAGCGCCGCGAACGCCAGCGCGTCGCCGCCGATGCCGCAGCCCAGGTCGGCGACCCGGGTGACACCGGCCTTGCGGAAGCGCCCGGCGTGGCTCGATGCCACCGCAAGCCGCGTCGCCTGCTCGAGGCCCGCCTCGGTGAAGAGCATGCTGTCGGCGAAGTCGCCGAACTTCGCGTGGCCCTTGGCGCGCAGCTTCGCCTGGCTGAGCACGGCCGCGACGAGCTCGGGGGAGTGCCCCTCCTTGCGCAGCCGCGCCACCTGCGACACCACATCGGCCTTCTGATCGAAGGGCGGCAGCGAGTCGAGCAGCCGCAGCCCGTCGGGGGTGAGGAGGGTGCGGAGCTCGGAAGTGTCCATGGCCCAATCGTGCCACTGCTAGCACTCGGATTGACCGAGTGCCAGCCACGCCCTACAGTTGAACTGGCACTCACCCGCGTGAAGTGCCAACAACACAATCTCTGTTCTTAGCAACACCGTCGCAGCTCGTGAGAAAGAAGAGGTCAACCGTGTCGGTCAACATCAAGCCGCTCGAAGATCGCATCGTCATCCGTCAGGTCGAGGCCGAGCAGACCACTGCCTCCGGTCTCGTGATCCCGGACACCGCCAAGGAGAAGCCCCAGGAGGGCGAGGTCGTCGCCGTGGGCCCCGGCCGCATCGACGACAACGGCAACCGCGTCCCGCTCGACGTCGCCGTCGGCGACAAGGTCATCTACTCGAAGTACGGCGGAACCGAGGTCAAGTACTCGGGCGAAGACCTGCTGGTCCTCTCCGCTCGCGACGTGCTCGCGGTCATCGTCAAGTAACGACGACGTTCACGAAGAACCCCGCCTCCTCGGAGGCGGGGTTCTTCTGTGTCGACGGTCATCCAGGAACGCGACGTGGCAGTTTGTGCGCGCACGCTGGCGGTCACGAGCCGCCCCGGTGTCGGCGGCCGCGGATAGTCTTTCGAGGTGACCCAGACAGACACCCCTCGCGCCGGCCTCCTCTACGCGGTGGCGGCCTACGGCCTCTGGGGCGTCCTCCCGGTCTACTTCCTCCTGCTGCGCCCCTCGGGTGCGATCGAGATCGTCGCCTTCCGCATCCTCTGGTCGCTGGTGTTCTGCGCGATCCTGCTTGCCGTGACCCGCTCGTTCGGCCGCTTCGCGGCCCTGGCACGCGACCGGACGATCACCGGCACGCTCGCACTTGCGGGGGCGTTCATCGTCGTCAACTGGACCACGTTCATCTTCGCCACTCTCACCGGCCACGTGGTCGAGGCCGCCCTCGGGTACTTCATCAACCCGCTCGTGACAGTGCTGCTCGGCGTCTTCGTGCTGCGCGAGACGCTCAAGCCGCTGCAGTGGGTGGCGGTGGGCGTCAGCGTCGTCGCGATTCTCGTGATCGCGATCGGCTACGGGTCGTTCCCGTGGATCTCGCTGGTGCTGGCGTTCTCGTTCGGCTTCTACGGCCTGATCAAGAAGCGCGTCGGCGGCCGGGTCGACGCGGTCAGCGGCCTGACCATCGAGACGATGGCGGTCGCGATCCCCGCCGGCATCGCGCTCGCCGTCGTCGGTGCGACCTCGGGTCTCGCGTTCGGCAGCAGCGGCACGGGGCACGTCGTGGCCGTCGTCGGCACGGGCGTGATCACCGCCGTGCCCCTCCTCCTGTTCGCCTCGGCCGCCCGCCGTCTCCCGCTGTCGACGCTGGGACTCACCCAGTACATCGCGCCGATCCTGCAGCTCATCGTCGGCGTGGCCGTGCTCCACGAGCCGATGACCACGTCGCGCTGGGTCGGCTTCGCCCTCATCTGGGTCGCGCTCGTGATCCTGAGCATCCACGCGGTCTCGTCGGGACGCCGCGAGCGGGTGTCGGGGGCTCGACGACTCCCAGTCACCACATCACGAATTGCTAACGAAACCCCAAGGTGACCCCGGCAACACACACGCGAAACAATCGCCGCATAGGTTCTAACCCATTCACACGGTTGGGCTGCACGCCATCGTGCCGCCGCATCACCACCGTCAAGAAAGGGTTCACGGATGATCAGATCCACCACAGCCGTGAAGGCGCTAGCGATCATGGGGGCAGTCTCTGTCGCCCTGGTCGGCTGCTCCTCCACGAGCACCCCCTCCGCTTCGACCTCTGCTTCGTCGACGTCGACGAAGAAGGCCGACCCGGCAGCGGCCTGCAAGCCGGGCACGCCCAGCACTGACGCCCTCAAGATCGGCACGATGCTGCCGCTCACGGGATCCCTCGCGTACCTCGGCCCGCCCGCTATCGCGGGTGCAGGCCTGGCCCTCGACGACATCAACAAGGCCGGCGGCGTCCTCGGCAAGGACGCCTCGATCTCGACCGCCACCGACTCGGGCGACTCCAGCGACCTCACGGTGTCCACCGCGGCCGCGGCGAAGCTGAAGGCCGCCAAGGTCTCCGTCGTCCTCGGCGCCGAGTCGTCGAGCGTCACGCTGAACGTCATCGACCAGATCACCTCGAGCTGCACCATCGAGATCTCGCCGGCCAACACGGCGTCGTCGCTCTCGGGCTACTCGTCGTACTACTACCGCACCGCTCCGCCGGACTCCGTTCAGGGCTCGGCGCTCGGCCAGCTCGTCGTCAACGACGGTCACGCCAAGGTCGCCTTCCTGGTCTTCAACGACTCGTACGGCACCGGCCTCCGCGACTCGACGCAGAAGGCCATCGAGGCTGCCGGCGGCTCGGTCGTCTACGGCGGCACCGGCAAGAGCCAGGAGTTCCCTCCCGGCCAGACCACGTTCTCGACCGAGGTGACCGCGGCTCTCGCCACCAAGCCCGACGCGATCGTGATCCTCGCGTTCGACGAGACCAAGTCGATCGTCCCCGAGCTCGTCGCCCAGAACTACGACCTCAAAGACACGTACATGTCTGACGGCAACACGGCCGACTACTCGAAGGACTTCGAGGCGGGGACGCTCAACGGCGGCCAGGGCACCATTCCCGGTGCTCAGCCCAACGACGACCTCAAGAAGCGCCTGAGCGCCTGGTACAAGTCGAACAACGGCAAGACGCTCGCCGACTACTCGTACGCCGCCGAGTCCTACGACGCCATCACCCTGACCGCTCTCGCGGCCGAGGCCGGCAAGGGCACGGATGCTCCGACGATCCAGTCCAAGATGGCAGCGGTCTCCGGTGCTGACGGCGGCACGAAGTGCACGTCGTACGCCGACTGCAAGACCCTCCTCGACGCGGGCAAGGACATCCAGTACACGGGTCCCTCCGGCATCGGTCCGTTCAACACGAACAACGACCCGTCGAGCGCCTACATCGGCATCTACAAGTACGACAAGAACAACAAGCCGGTGTACCAGAGCAGCATCCAGGGTGACGTGAAGTAGTCAGTCCCCATCTCGAAGAGGCCCGGCAGGAACTCTCCTGCCGGGCCTCTTCACGTCGTCGAGAAGTCCTCCATATCGGGGACAGTCGTTGGGGTCGAAGAGCCTCTTGTCATGCCACGATTGACGTGATGACACCGCAGCCCGGGGCGCTTCCCCCAGCGCCGACCCAGCGGCGTCGCGCGACGACAGAAGCACTCCTCCTGCTCGCCAGACCCCTGCTGGCGCTCTCCTTCGCCCTGTACCGGGTCGAGGTCCGGCGCAATCTCTACCCGCGTGACGCTCCCGTGACTCAGATCGAGGGCGTCGACCCTCAGGGTCTGCTCTTCGCCGGCGACATCGCCGTGGCCGGACACGGCGTGCTCAGCCACGGACTGACCGTCGCCGCGCAGGCGTCGTACGGCATCGCCGCCGCCAGCGATCGCGGCGCGCACCTGACGATGATCAGTCAGACCGACCTCACGATGGCACAGCTCGCCGCGCGTACGCGCTACGGGGCCGACGGCGTCGAGATCGCGTTCCTGATGCTGGGGATCCCCGACGTGCTCCTGGCTACGCGCTCCGAGAAGTGGGCGGCAGACCTCCGGGTGGTCGCCGAGCGGATCCGGTCGGAGTCGCAGTTCCGCGCGGTCCGGATCGTGGTCTCGGGCATCCCGCCGCTGTCGGACTTCCGGGCGATCCGCCCGGCCGTGCGCCGCATCATCGACCGGCAGGTCGAGCGGCTCAACGCCGTCAGCCAGGAGGTCGCCGCGTCGACGCCCGGGATGGTCTTCGTGCCGTTCCCGACCTGGAGGCTGGGCGACATGTACGTCAACAGGCTGTTCTCGTGGAAGACCCTGCACGAGGTCTGGGCCGAGGCGCTCGCCGCCGCAGTCGCCCCCCGCTGAGCTCCGCTTCGCGCCATACTGGCGCTGCTCGGCGGTACTGTCACGGATGGCCGCAGGTCACGCTAGGTCGCGAGTGGGCTCGGGTGCGTGAGAGGCAAGGCAAAGCCCCGGAGACACTGGCGGAGCCATGTCCCCGGGGCGACAACGCGGCGCTGCGTCGTGAGAACGACACAGGACGCGCCTGAGGTCACTTGCCGTCGACGTCCTTGGCGAGGGTGCCGAGGTAGAGCTCGATGACCTTGGGGTCGTCGGCCAGCTCGTGGCCCGTGCCGGAGTACGCGTTCCTGCCCTGGTCGAGCACGTAGCCCCGATCGCAGATCTGGAGGCAGCGGCGGGCATTCTGCTCGACCATGATGACGGAGACGCCGGCCTTGTTGATGCGGCGGGTGCGAATGAACGTCTCGTCCTGGCGGACCGGCGAGAGGCCGGCGCTGGGCTCGTCGAGGAGGAGCACCTTCGGGTCCATCATCAGGGCGCGGGCCATGGCCACGCTCTGGCGCTCGCCGCCCGAGAGCGAGCCGGCGCGCTGGTCGCGGCGGTCGGCGAGCACAGGGAACAGGTCGAAGATGACGTCGAGGCGCTCCTCGAACTTCTTCGGGCGCAGGAACATGCCCATCTGGAGGTTCTCCTGGATGGTCAGCGACGGGAAGACGTTGTTCGTCTGCGGCACGAAGCCCACCCCGGCCTGGACGAGCTTGTTGGCCTTGAGGTTCGTGATGTCCTCGCCGCCGAGAGTGACGCTGCCGGAGTGGATCTTCACGAGGCCGAACAGCGCCTTCAGCAGCGTCGACTTGCCGGCGCCGTTCGGGCCGATGATGCCGATGAGCTCGCCCGGGTAGCAGACGAGGTCGCAGTCGTTCAAGATGTTCACGCCCGGCAGGTAGCCGGCGACGAGGTGCTCGGCGCGCATGATCGGCTCCTGGCCGGCGAACTTCTCCGTGCCCTTGTGGACGGTGGTGTCGACGATGCTCATGCCTTGCCCTCTTCGTTGTGCTCGGTCTCGACCCGCGCGGCGTCTTCCTCTTTGACCTCGGCCTCGAGCTCCTCTATCGACTCGTCGGTGAGGAGCGAGTCGTCGCCCAGGTCGGTGTCGTGGTGCGCGCCCAGGTACGCGTCGATGACGGCCTGGTCGTCCATGACGGTGTCGGCGGGGCCCTCGGCGACGATCCTGCCCTCGGCCATGACGATCACCCAGTCCGAGATGTGCCGCACCATGTGCATGTCGTGCTCGACGAACAGCACCGTCGTTCCCTCATCGCGAAGGCTCTGGATGTGACCGAGCAGCGACTGGGTCAGCGCCGGGTTCACACCGGCCATGGGCTCGTCCAGCATGATCATGGCGGGGTCGCTCATGAGCGCGCGTGCCATCTCGAGCAGCTTGCGCTGGCCTCCGGAGAGGCTGCCGGCGTAGTCGTCCTTCTTCTCGTACAGCTTGAAGCGCTTGAGCAGGTCGGCGGCCTTGGCCTCGATCTCGGCCTCGCGGGCCTTCCACAGCGGCTTGACGATCGCGACGAAGAAGTTCTCGCCGGGCTGGTCGCGCGCCCCGAGGAGCATGTTCTGCATGACGGTCAGACGCGAGAGCGCCTTCGTCAGCTGGAACGTGCGGACCATGCCGCTCTTGGCCACCTTGGCGGCGCCGACAGCGCCCATGGCTCGGCCGTTGAAGACCCAGCGCGCGGTTCCTGCGCCCCGGTTCGTCAGAGTCGGTGCCGAGTTGGGCTTGTCGAAGCCGGTGAGGAGGTTGAAGAACGTCGTCTTGCCGGCGCCGTTGGGGCCGATGAGAGCGGTGATCGCGCCGCGCTGGACCTCGACGTGCTGCACGTCGACGGCGGTCATGCCGCCGAAGCGGCGGACGACGTTGTCGACCGTGAGGATCGAGTCGGGCTTCGACGAGCCGGGGGCCTTGTCGACGGTCGCCAGCTTCTTGCGGAGCTCGACGCGGTCGTAGTCGTATCCGGGCTGGGTGCCGGTTGCGGTTGTCTCAGACACTGAACGACAGCTCCTTCTTGTTGCCCAGGATGCCCTGGGGTCTGAAGATGATCAGGCACATCAGTGCTACTCCCACGAGGACGTACGAGAACTGCACGGTCTGCTGGGTCGACATGATGCTGTCGGGGATGAAGCTCTGCGCGAGCGACTGGATGAGCAGGCGCATGACGAAGAACAGGATCGCACCGAGCACCGGGCCGAAGACCGTGGCGGCACCTCCCAGCAGGAGGGCCGTGTAGATGAAGAACGTCGTCGAGCGGCCGAGTCCGTCGGGCTGGACCGACGAGGGCAGCACGTAGATGATGCCCGCCACGGCGCCGATCAGGCCGCCGAGCACGAGCGCCTGGAGCTTGTAGCTGTAGACGTTCTTGCCGAGGCTGCGCACGGCGTCCTCGTCTTCGCGGATGCCCTTGAGCAGGCGGCCCCACGGGCTGCGGGCCAGAGCCCAGATCAGCAGCAGGAAGACGCCGACGAGACCCCAGCCGACGATGCGGATCCACCAGCCGTTGACGCCGTTGTTGTCGTAGTCGAACCAGAGGATCTGCGTGCTGCCGTCGGGCAGGGGCGAGAGCGCCTGGAACGGGCCGTTGTAGGTGTTGCCGGTGATGCCGTTCGAGCCGCCGGTGAGGTCGGTCAGGATGCTCGACCGGCCGACCATCCGGATGATCTCGGCCGCCGAGATCGTCACGATGGCCAGGTAGTCGCCTCTCAGCTTCAGCGTCGGCAAGCCGAGGATGAACGCGAACAGGAGAGCGCAGAGGAGAGCGACGAGCACCGCGGCGAAGAGCGGCAGGCCGCGGTCGATCGAGATGGCGAAGCCGTAGGCGCCGAGCAGGAGGAACGCCGCCTGGCCGATGTTGAGCAGGCCGGCGAAGCCGAAGTGCACGTTGAGGCCGATCGCCGCGATGGCGAAGGCCGCGGTCGACGGCGCGAGCGCCTGGACCGTGAGGGACTGGAAGAGCTGAACGAGGTAATCCATGAGTGGTCTCCCTTAACCGATTCGCTCGCGCCGGCCGAAGATGCCTTGCGGGCGGAACAGCAGGATGATGATGAGGATGAAGAGCGCCGTGGCGTACTTGAAGTCGCCGGGGAGCACGAGGTTCGTCAGCTCGACGATGATGCCGACGATCATCGAGCCGACCAGGGCGCCGAACGCGGTGCCGAGGCCGCCGAGGGTGACCGCCGCGAAGATCAGCAGCAGGATCTGAAGCCCCGTCTGCCAGTTGACGCCGTTGAGCACCAGGCCGAGCATCACGCCCGAGAGGCCGGCGAGACCCGCGGCCACCGTCCAGACCAGGCGGATGATGCGGTCGACGTCGATGCCCGACGCGGCCGCGAGGGCGGGGTTGTCCGACACGGCGCGGGTGGCGCGTCCGGTGCGGGTGCGCAGCAGGAAGAACGCCGCGCCGCCGAGGACCAGGATCGAGATGCCCATCGCCACGTACGACTGGACCGTGAGGGTCACGCCGGCGATGGTGACGACCTTGGGGTTCGCCGTCTGGATGCGCACCGTCGCGGCGCCGTAGAAGTACTGGAACGCGTACTGCAGCGCGATCGAGAGGCCGATCGTGACGATCATCAGCTGGGTGAGGCTGAGGCCCTTCTTGCGGAGCGGCTTCCAGATGAAGGCGTCCTGCGCGAAGCCGGTGGCCGCCGAGATCACCACGGTGATGATCGCCGCCAGGATGAGGTTGAGCCCGAGCACGTTGGCGAACGTGTAGGCCAGGAGGCCGCCGAGGGTCACCTGCTCGCCGTGGGCGAAGCTCTGCAGGCCGGTGGTGCCGTAGACCAGCGACAGGCCGATCGCGGCCAGGGCGAGCAGCAGGCCGAGGCGGATGCCCGACATCAGCTGCTGCGCGAAGCGCTGCCACGAGAAGTCGTTGCCCGAGTTGTTGTTGTCGATCGTCGCGCCCTTGGTGGTCGACAGCTGGAACAGCGTGCCAGCCTGCGAGCCGAGGGAGACCTGCACCTTGCGGTCGTTCGTCGCGGCGTTGGCGAGGTACTGGCCGCTCGGCAGCGTGGACTCGTCCAGCGACACCGTGTAGGTGCCCGCCGTCTTGACGGGGATGGCCCACTTGCCCGCGGCGTTCGACGTGCCGGTGAGGGCGTCGCCCGAGTCGGGCTTCGCCGTGATGGTCACGCCCTCGGCCGGCTTGCGGTCGCTCGTGAAGAGCGTGCCCTGGATGCAGCCGGTCGTGGCGTCCACCGTGCAGGTGGACGACGTCGCCGCGCTCGCCGCGCCGGGGGCGAAGGCGAGCGAGACGATGGTCGCCAGCAGTCCCAGCATCAGCATCGATGCGAGCACGACCAGCGAATGCCGGCGTCCGACGCGCACGGAGCGCGAGCTCCGAAGCGGTGGTGTGTTCGTGGGTACGAGAATCACAGAACCTCCTGAACGGCCCAGTCGGACATTTCCCCGAGGGTCTGGCTCGCCGTCGTCGTTGACAGTACTTTCCCTATGTGTCGGCTGTGTTTCCGCGAAAACACGGTCGAGACACAGGAGTCTAAATGGTTCCTAGGGCTGCCACGCGCCAGGACGGCCCCGACGGGCGGGAATGATCCGCCGACTGCCGGGTTAAGATGTATCACCGGTCATCGAAGGCGAAAACCGGGCCCCATCAGTCGCAGCTTCATTCACTCAAAAGGTGGCACATGGACCAGCCGGACCCCTTCGGTTTCATCGGACTCACGTACGACGACGTCATGCTCCTGCCGGGGCACACCGACGTCATCCCCTCCGAGGCCGATACCTCGTCGCAGCTGACGAAGCGGATCCGCGTAGCCGTCCCGCTGCTCTCCGCCGCGATGGACACCGTCACCGAGTCGCGCATGGCCATCGCCATGGCGCGTCAGGGCGGTCTCGGCATCATCCACCGCAACCTCTCGATCGCCGACCAGGCCGCACACGTCGACAAGGTCAAGCGCAGCGAGTCGGGCATGATCACCAACCCCGTCACGACGACGCCCGACGCGACGGTCGCCGACGTCGACGCCCTGTGCGGCCAGTTCCGCGTCTCCGGCCTCCCCGTGGTCGAGCCCGACGGCACGCTCGTCGGCATCATCACCAACCGCGACATGCGCTTCGTCTCGAAGTTCGAGATGGCCACGACGTTCGTCCGCGACGTCATGACCAAGGCCCCGCTCATCACGGCCCCCGAGGGCGTCGACCCCGACTCCGCCGTCGCGATCTTCGCGCAGCACAAGATCGAGAAGCTGCCCCTCGTCGACGAGGCCGGCAGGCTCCGCGGCCTCATCACGGTGAAGGACTTCGACAAGACCGAGAAGTACCCGAACGCCACGAAAGACGACGCCGGCCGCCTTCGCGTCGGAGCCGCCATCGGCTTCTTCGGCGACGCCTGGCAGCGCGCCCAGGCGCTCCGCGACGCGGGCGTCGACGTGCTCGTCGTCGACACGGCCAACGGCGAGAGCTATGGCGAGCTCGACATGATCAAGCGCATCAAGGCCGATCCGTCGTTCGCCCACATCGACGTCATCGGCGGCAACGTCGCGACCCGTTCCGGTGCCCAGGCGCTCATCGACGCGGGCGCCGACGCCATCAAGGTCGGCGTGGGCCCCGGCTCGATCTGCACCACCCGCGTCGTCTCCGGCGTCGGCGTGCCCCAGGTCACGGCGGTCTACGAGGCGTCGCTCGCCGCTCGCGAGGCCGGAGTGCCGGTGATCGCCGACGGCGGCCTCCAGTACTCGGGCGACATCGCCAAGGCGCTCGTCGCCGGCGCCGACACGGTCATGCTCGGCTCGCTCCTCGCCGGCTGCGACGAGAGCCCCGGCGACCTGGTCTTCGTGAACGGCAAGCAGTTCAAGAACTACCGCGGCATGGGCTCGCTCGGCGCTATGCAGACGCGCGGCAAGAACACGTCGTACTCGAAAGACCGCTACTTCCAGGCCGACGTGCCCAGCGACGACAAGCTCATCCCCGAGGGCGTCGAGGGCCAGGTGCCCTACCGCGGCGCTCTCGGCGGCGTGGTCTACCAGCTCACCGGCGGCCTGCGCCAGTCGATGTTCTACGTCGGCGGCCGCACCGTCCCCGAGCTGAAGGCGCGCGGCAAGTTCGTCCGCATCACCGCCGCCGGCCTCAAAGAGAGCCACCCTCACGACCTGCAGATGGTCGTCGAGGCGCCGAACTACCGCGGCTAGCCGCTCCCGCCTCGACCCCGCCGTTTCGGTTCGACCCCGCCTGTCCGCAGGCGGGGTCGTGCCGTTCAGGAGGGCCCGGCGCAGGAACTCCGGCGGCCGCCGTCCGGCCCCGCCAGAGGGCGACCGCTAGGGTTGAGCCGTGACTGAGGTAGAGATCGGCGTCGCCAAGCGCGCGCGCAGGGCATATGCGTTCGACGACATCGCGGTCGTCCCGTCGAGGCGGACGCGCGATCCGCGCGATGTCAACGTCGGGTGGTCGATCGACGCGTTCCAGTTCGAGACGCCCATCATCGCGGCCCCGATGGACTCCGTCGTCAGCCCCGAGACGGCGATCCGCATCGGCCGGCTCGGCGGACTCGGCGTCCTCGACCTCGAGGGCGTGTGGACCCGCTACGACGACCCCGAGGCCGTCCTGCGGGAGATCCGCGAGCTGCCCGACGAGGTCGCCACCGCCCGCATGCAGGAGATCTACGCCGCTCCGATCCGTCCGGAGCTCGTGACGGAGCGCCTCGCCCAGATCCGCGCCGCGGGCGTGCCCGTCGCCGGGGCGCTCAGCCCGCAGCGCACCCAGGACCTCTACCAGACGGTCGTCGACGCCGGCGTCGACATCTTCGTCATCCGCGGCACCACGGTGTCAGCCGAGCACGTCTCGAAGAGCAGCGAGCCGCTCAACCTCAAGAAGTTCATCTACGAGCTCGACGTGCCCGTCATCGTCGGCGGGGCCTCGACCTACACCGCGGCGCTGCACCTCATGCGCACCGGCGCGGCGGGTGTGCTCGTCGGATTCGGCGGAGGCGCGGCGTCGACCACCCGCACCTCGCTCGGCATCCACGCGCCCATGGCCACGGCCCTCGCCGACGTCGCCGGCGCGCGCCGCGACTACCTGGACGAGTCGGGCGGACGCTACGTCCACGTCATCGCCGACGGCGGACTCGGCACGTCCGGCGACATCGTCAAGGCCGTCGCGGTCGGAGCCGATGCCGTCATGCTCGGCGCCGCGCTCGCCCGCGCCACCGACGTGCCCGGCGGCGGCTACCACTGGGGCGCCGAGGCGCACCACCCCGAGCTGCCCCGCGGCCGCCGCGTCCAGGTCGGCTCGACCGGAACCCTCGAGAACATCCTCTTCGGGCCGGCGCCGACCGCCGACGGCCAGGCGAACCTGATCGGCGCGCTGCGTCGCTCGATGGCGACGACCGGCTACAGCGATCTCAAGGAGTTCCAGCGCGTCGAGGTCGTTGTCGCGCCGTACCACAAGCAGTAGCGGCCGGGAGTTCCAGCGCGTCGAGGTCGTTGTCGCGCCGTACCACAAGCAGTAGCTGCGCTTGCGAGTTCCTGCGCCCTGCCCGAGTTCGCTGTGGGCTTCCGGCCGGGGTCCGCGGCAGGGAAGTAGTTCGTCTCCTGGAGAGTTATCCACAGGAGTGGCGCAGCCCGGCTTCCGTCGATTTCCGCGACGGTAAGCTGAGACGACTGCCCCCGAGCTCCAGGAGACCATCAGATGGTTGACGTGCGTCGTGTGAAACTCCCCGGGGTGGGAGTCCTTCACACCTTCATCACCGACGACGGTGGCAAGTGCGGTGTCATCACCCACCGATCCGGTCATAGCGACCTGATCACCTTCAGCGACGCCGCTGACGGCGACGCGGCGACGAAGGTGTCGCTGCGCCTCAGCGAAGACGAGGCCCACACGCTCGCCGAGCTGCTGGGCGGCACGCGCATCACCGAGTCGCTCTCGGCCCTCGAGACCCTGCCCGGCCTCACCATCGACTGGTTCACCGTCGACTACGACGACCACATCGCCGGCCAGCCGCTCGGCGACCTGGCAGCGAAGGGCGTCGTCGGCCTGACCGTCGTCGCCGTCGTCCGCGGCGAGACCGCGAACCCCGCCCCGTCCGGCGACTTCCGCGTGTTCCCGGGCGACACCCTCGTCGTCGCCGGCTCGCCCGAGAAGGTCGCCAAGGCGTTCTCGTTCTACCGGAGCGGCGGAGTCAAAGCGGCCGCCGCGGCCGTCGCCTCCATCGACTCGCCGCCGGGGGCTTAGTAGATGCACCTTGGCGAAGAGCTCGTCGTACTGGGCGTACTCCTTCTTCTGGCGTACGTCCTCGGCAGGCTGGCCAAGCTCATCGGGCTTCCCACCATCCCGATCTACATGCTCGTGGGCCTTCTCGCGAGCCCGCACGTCGGCTGGTTCCCGCTCGACTTCCACTCCGACAAGATCGAGCTCATCGCGATCTTCGGCCTCATCCTGCTGCTGTTCAACCTGGGGCTCGAGTTCGACCAGGACGAGTTCTTCGGCAACGTCGGCCGTCTCGTCCTCTCGGGCGGCAGCTACATCGCCATCAACATGGTCGTCGGGCTCGCGTTCGGCTTCTGGCTCGGGTGGGGCAGTCGCGAAGCCCTGATCGTCGCCGGTATCACCGCCACCTCGTCGAGTGCGATCGTGACGAAGCTCCTGATCGAGCTCGGCCGGCTGGCGAACCGCGAGACGCCGATGATCCTCGGCGTCACCGTCGTCGAAGACATCTTCATCGCGATCTATCTCGCGATCGTCTCCGTCGTCCTCAGCGGCGAGACCGACCCGCTGCCGGTCGTCGGCAAGCTCGGGGTCGCGTTCCTGTTCCTGATCGTGATGTTCACGATCGCGCGGTGGGGCGGCAAGTACGTCTCACGGCTCATTCGCACCAAAGACGACGAGCTCTTCACCGTCCTCTTCTTCGGGCTGGCCGTCCTGTTCGCGGGCATCGGCGAGATCCTCGGCGTCACGGATGCGATCGGCGCCTTCCTCATCGGACTCGTCTGCGGTGCCACGCGGTTCCGCAACCGCATCGAGACATTCGCGCTGCCGATGCGCGACGTGTTCGCCGCGTTCTTCTTCCTGAACTTCGGTCTGAGTCTCAACCCGGGCACCTTCCCCGAGGTGGTGTGGCCCGTCGCGGGAGCCGTCCTGATGACGATCGTGCTGAACGCCGGCGCGGGCCAGTTCGTGGCGTGGATCAACAAGCTGGGGCCGCAGGCGGGCATCAACGCGTCCGCGATCCTCCACAACCGCGGCGAGTTCGCGCTGATCCTCGCCACGCTGTCGCTCGGCGCGGGGCTCGATGACCGCATCCAGCCCTTCGCCGGCCTGTACGTGCTGGTGATGGCGGTCATCGGTCCGTTGCTCGCGGCGAATTCCACCAGGATCGGCGGCCTACTCTTGCGTTCGCGGAAGCGCCCGGCGAAGGCCGGTCGCGACGGCGAGGTCGAACCCCGAGACATCACCGCTCCGCGCGGCGCCGAGGGGATCGCCCTGATGGAAGCGGCACTGGCCGGCGACGTGTCCGACGAGAACGACGTCGACGGAGTCGGCAGCGACAACGAGGCCGACGGCATCGAGTCGGGCGGCGACGCTCGGCCCGGGGTGCGCGAGCCGGTGACGGCCGCGGCGCAGAACGACCCCTACGACGACTACGGCGAGTTCCTGCCCGATGACGAGCCCGTGTTCGACGCCGCCGCAGAGCAGGCCGGGCAGCAGTCCGACCAGCGCGCGACACGGCAGCCCGATCCGGTACGACAGAGAGACCCCGAGTACTGATGCACGACACCGACGTGAGGCCAGGCCCGACAGAGGCGACCCTTCCCGACACGATGTGGGAGGTCGCTCGTCGACCCCGCTGGATCGGCGCGCTCGTCTTCGCGCTCGCGGTGGCCGCGCTGTTCGCGTTCCTCGGGCACTGGCAGCTCGACCGCAGCGTCGAGAGCCTCAAGCCGGCCAACACCGGCTCCGAGACCCGCAAGGTGCTCTCCGACATCACCGAGCCGCAGACCGACTTCCTCGACCGGCTCACCGGCCAGAAGGTGTCGGCGACCGGCGCGTTCGAGCAGGGCGACTTCCGCGTGCTGAGCGGCCGCCTCAACGACGGCAAGACGGGCTACTGGCTGGTCGGCCGGTTCGTCGACTCGGCGAACGACGCGACCCTGGCGGTGGCGGTGGGGTGGGCCCCGACCGCGGCGGGAGCCCGGGCGGCGGAGGTCGACGTTCCTGCGACCTCGATCTCTCTCGACGGCCGGTACCTGCCGAGCGAGGCCGCCGACGACGGCAAATTCCAGCAGGGGGAGGCGACGGTGCTCTCGGTACCCGAGCTCATCAACGAGTGGAACGACTTCTCAGGCAACGTCTACAACGGCTACGTGGTCTCGGCGACGACCTACGGCGACCTGACCGCGATCTCCTCGCCGCCGCCGATCGACAAGGCGACGATCAACTGGCTCAACCTGTTCTACGCGGTCGAGTGGGCCGTGTTCGCGGGCTTCGCGATCTTCCTCTGGTTCCGTCTGGTGCGCGACGCATTCGAGCGCGAGATCGAAGAGGCGCAGGAACTCCTCGCGGCCTCCGACCCCGCCGCCGCAGCCTCTCTCGACGCCGGGGCACCCGCCGACGGCCGCCGGACCGACCTCGATTAGACTTGCCCCCATGCCCCTGAAGCCCCGCCCGCGCAACATCCCCAAGATCCCGGGGGCGGTGCGCCTGTACAAGATCTCCGCCTACGTGACGGGCGTGATGCTGCTGCTGCTGGTCTTCGAGATGGTCATCAAGTACACGCCGCTGGCGACCGAGATGGCCATCGGCGATGCCCGCGGGTTCTTCGTGCCGCGCGGCACGATCGCTGGCGGGGCATTCGACCTCTCGCTGGGCATCCTCATCGCCCACGGCTGGCTGTACGTCGTCTACCTGTTCACCGACTTCCGCCTCTGGAGCATCATGCGCTGGCCGTTCTCGCGGTTCATCCTGATCGCCCTCGGCGGCGTCGTCCCCCTGATGTCCTTCTTCGTGGAGCGCCGCATGGCTCAGATCGCATTGTCCGAGTACGAGACCCTGCAGGCCGACCGCGCCTCGGTTCAGGCGGCTGCCGCATGAGCGAGGAGACAGTCCAGAAGCCCGTCCTCGTCGTCGACTTCGGCGCCCAGTACGCCCAGCTGATCGCGCGCCGGGTGCGCGAGGCCGGCGTGTACTCCGAGATCGTGCCGCACACCATCACCGCGGCCGAGGTCGCGGCGAAGAGCCCCGTCGGCATCGTGCTCAGCGGCGGGCCGTCCAGCGTCTACGAAGAGGGCGCCCCGGCGCTCGACGGCGGCATCCTCGATCTCGACGTCCCCGTGCTCGGCATCTGCTACGGATTCCAGGCCATGGCTGTCGCGCTCGGCGGCGAGGTCGCCCAGACCGGCGACCGCGAGTACGGCGCCACCGACGTGACCATCACGGGCACCGAGTCGACCCTGCTCGACGGCCAGCCCGGATCGCAGACCACCTGGATGAGCCACGGCGACTCCGTCTCGAAGGCACCCGAGGGCTTCGAGGTCCTCGCCTCGAGCGCCTCGACCCCGGTCGCGGCCTTCGCCTCCGACGCCCGTCGTCTCTACGGAGTGCAGTGGCACCCCGAGGTCAAGCACTCGACCTACGGCCAGGCCGTGCTCGAGAACTTCCTCCACCGGGCTGCCGGCATCCCCGCCGACTGGAACAGCGGCAACGTCATCGCCGAGCAGGTCGCCCGCATCCAGGAGCAGGTCGGCTCGTCGCGCGTCATCTGCGGCCTGTCGGGAGGCGTCGACTCCGCCGTCGCGGCCGCCATCGTGCAGAAGGCCGTCGGCGAGCAGCTGACCTGCATCTTCGTCGACCACGGCCTCCTCCGTGCCGACGAACGTGAGCAGGTCGAGAACGACTACGTCGCCGCGACCAACGTGCGCCTCGTCACTATCGACGCCCGCGACCAGTTCCTCGACGCCCTCGCCGGAGTCACCGACCCCGAGCAGAAGCGCAAGATCATCGGCCGCGAGTTCATCCGGTCGTTCGAGGAGGCCGCGACGGCGCTCGTCCTCGAGTCCGACGCCTCGGGCAACGGCGAGCCGGTCAAGTTCCTGGTGCAGGGCACCCTCTACCCCGACGTCGTCGAGTCGGGCGGCGGCACCGGCACCGCGAACATCAAGAGCCACCACAACGTCGGTGGCCTCCCCGAAGATC
Source organism: Frondihabitans sp. GW821-FHT04F02 (assembly GCF_059420045.1). Taxonomy (NCBI): domain Bacteria; kingdom Bacillati; phylum Actinomycetota; class Actinomycetes; order Micrococcales; family Microbacteriaceae; genus Frondihabitans; species Frondihabitans sp. GW821-FHT04F02. The sequence continues at coordinate 434,423 of NZ_JBWKSZ010000004.1, forward strand.
TGCAGTTCGAGCTCGTCGAGCCGCTTCGGACGCTCTTCAAAGACGAGGTCCGCGCTATCGGCCGCGAGCTCGGCCTGCCCGAGGTCATCGTCGGCCGCCAGCCCTTCCCTGGCCCCGGCCTCGGCATCCGCATCGTCGGCGAGGTCACGCACGACCGCCTCGAGCTGCTCCGCAAGGCCGACAAGATCGCTCGCACCGAGCTCACCGCCGCCGGTCTCGACGGCGAGATCTGGCAGTGCCCGGTCGTATTGCTCGCCGACGTCCGCTCCGTCGGCGTCCAGGGCGACGGCCGCACCTACGGGCACCCGATCGTGCTCCGCCCCGTCTCGTCCGAAGACGCCATGACCGCAGACTGGACGCGCCTGCCGTACGACGTCCTCGCGCGCATCTCGAACCGCATCACGAACGAGGTGGCCGGGGTCAACCGCGTCGTCCTCGACGTCACCTCGAAGCCGCCGGGAACCATCGAGTGGGAGTAGCCGCGCGGCGCTAGGGGCGGCGTTCGGGGCCGGCGTTCGCGTGCCCGGCGCGAAGTGGCCCTTGCCGTCGCCGCAGGTGTGCACGGCGCGAGATGGCTCTTGTCGTCGGCGGAGGCGTGCCCGGCGCGAGATAGCTCTTGTCGTCGGGGGAGGCGTGCCCGGCGCGAGATGGCTCTTGTCGTTGGGGGAGGCGTGCCCGGACGACAGGCGTGGCCATTTCGTCGCGGGGGCGCCGCGGGTTCGCGGCGCGGCGCCGCGGTGCCGCGGGCGCGCGCGAGATCGGCGAGAGCGTGAGCGCCGAGATGGCCGTGGCCGTCGGCTCGGACCCGGTTCGCCGACGCGGAGAGCCATCTCGCGCGGGGCGGGGCTGTCCCGCGCGACTCGGGCGGGGCGTGCGTGCTGCGAAGTGGCTCTGCCCGTCGCCCTGCCGGGCGCAGGCCGACGCGCACGGCCATCTCGCGCGGGCCGGGGCTGTCCCCGCGCGCCTCGGGCGGGGCGTGCGTGCCGCGAAGTGGCTCTGCCCGTCGCCCTGCCGGGCGCAGGCCGACGCGCACGGCCACCTCGCGCGCCCGGGCACACGAAAGGGCCGCCCTCCCGGAGGAGGGCGGCCCTTCAGCGACGGCTAGTTGTTGCCGCGCAGGATCGCGAGCATGCGCAGGATCTCGGTGTACAGCCACACGATCGTGACGACGAGGCCGAAGGCGGCCTGCCAGCCGAAGATGCGCGGGGCGCCGTTGTCGACGCCGACCTTGATCTGCGTGAAGTCGAGCACCAGCGAGTACGCGGCGAGCAGCACCACGACGATGCCGATCCAGAAGCCGAGCGGAATCCCGAGGAACTCGATCGAGCGCAGGCCGAACTGGCCTGAGGTGACGCCGGTCAGCTGCAGGACGAAGTTGATCAGCGAGAAGACGGCGTAGCCGACGATGGCGACCAGGAAGATCTGCGTCGCGCGCTTGGAGGCGCGGACCTTGCCCGACGCGAACAGGGCGAGCGTCACGGCAAAGACGCCGAGCGTGCCGAGGACCGCCTGGATGACGATGCCATCCCATCGCGACTCGAAGATCGCCGAGATGCCGCCGACGAAGATGCCCTCGAAGCCGGCGTAGGCCAGGACCAGCGCGGCGGACGGCCTCTTCTTGAAGATGTTGACCATCGCGAGCACGAACCCGACGATGGCGCCGACGAGCATGAGCTGCGGAACCCACCAGCCGACGGCGGCGCCGGCGAGAAGGACGACGAACGCGCCGAACGTCTTCGCGATGGTGTCTTCGTAGGTCATGCGGTCGGTCTGATCGGGCGACGCGCTGGGCTTGCTGTAGAGCTCCTGGAGCTGCTCGGCCGTCATGTCGGCCTTCGCGAGCGACAGTCCGGCGTTCTGCTCCTGACGCCACTTGTTCAGGTCATTGCCGTTGTTCGAAAAGGCCGGCGACTGACTGAAGCCGGGATTCGAGTGAGCCATTGGGTCCTCCGGGGATCCGTTGCTGGTGGGTGATGCAGTGGTGATCGGTGCGTGGTGATCGCTGATGCCTTGTTGAGCGTTCACTGTATCGGCACCTGTCGCGAGAGCCCTGAGAATATGCCTGATGAGAGGCTGATTCGCGAGAGGCAAACATGCACATCGTGCAGAGTTGCGGCTCACAGTGCGGCTAGCGTTGACGCGTGAGCCACGAACCCCTCGTCATCGCCCACCGCGGAGCCAGCGGACACCGCCCGGAGCACGGCCTCGACGCGTACCGTCTCGCGGTCGAGCTCGGCGCCGACGCGATCGAGCCCGACATCGTCGCGACCCGCGACGGCGTGCTGGTGCTGCGGCACGAGAACGAGATCTCCGGGACGACGGATGTGGGGCGGCGTTCCGAGTTCCTGCGCCTGAAGACCACGAAGGAGGTCGACGGAGCCGTGCAGACCGGATGGTTCACGGAGGACTTCACCTGGGCCGAGCTGTCGACGCTGCGCGTGCGCGAGAGGCTGCCGGAACTGCGCCCCGCCAGTGCGGCCCACGACGGGGAGGGCGGGATCCTGCGCCTGAGCGACCTGCTCTCGCTTCTCGACGGCGATGAGGCCCGCGCCCGCGGGGTCGGGCTGGTGGCCGAGGTGAAGCACGCGACGTACTTCGACTCGATCGGCCTGCCGCTCGGCGAGCTCGTCGCGGCCGAGCTGGCTGCCGCGGGCTGGACGGACGACCCCCGCCTCACGTTCGAGAGCTTCGAGCGGACCGTTCTCGACGACCTCCGCACCCGCGGCGCGGGCGGCAGCTACGTCTACCTGCTCGACGCCGAGGGAGCCGCCTACGACCTGGTCTCGCGCGACGGCTCCGCGGCCTCGACGTACGCGTCTCAGCTGACCGCCGCCGGTCTCGACGGCCTCGCGTCGGGGCTCGACGGGATCTCAGTGCCGAAGAAGATGCTGCTCGGGCCGACCGGCGAGGCCGACCCGGCCCTGGTGGGCCTCGCTCACGCTCGAGGGCTAGCGATCTACACGTGGACCCTCCGCCCCGAGAACGCCTTCCTGGCCAGGTCGAACCGGTCGGGCGGCGCTCGCGCGGAGCACGGCGACTGGCGCACCGAGTTCTCCGAGATCGCCTCGACCGGCGTCGACGGGCTGTTCGCGGACTTCCCGGAGCTCGCCCGCGAGGCGCTCCGGACGGAGGTCTCCGCCGACTGAGGTCGATGTCGGTGGCGGCGCTTAAGCTTGTCGGATCATGACGATAGTGCTCGAGCCCTTCGACAACTCCGGCGAGAACCAGGCCGGCGACAGCGGTGCTCCGCGCGCCTCGTTCTCGGAGCGCCTGGTCGCAGGGCTGAACCCGCAGCAGCGCGAGGCGGTCGAGTACCGCGGCCAGTCCCTCTTGATCGTGGCGGGCGCAGGATCCGGCAAGACCAGCGTGCTGACCCGCCGTATCGCGGGCCTGATCGACTCCCGCGAGGCCTGGCCCAGCCAGATCCTGGCCATCACATTCACCAACAAGGCCGCCGCCGAGATGCGCGAGCGAGTCGCGGCGCTGATCGGGCAGTCGTCCGAGGGCATGTGGATCTCGACGTTCCACTCCGCCTGCGTCCGCATCCTCCGCCGCGAGGCCGAGCAGTTCGGCTTCACGAAGAGCTTCACCATCTACGACAGCGCCGACTCGCGCGCGCTGCTCAAGCGGATCATCAAGGAGCTCGACGCCGACAGCCTCGGCTTCACCGTCAGCCAGGCCTCGGGCAGGATCTCGAAGCTCAAGAACGAGCTGAGCGACGTCGAGAGCTACTCGCGGCAGATCAACATGGGCGACCCGCAGGAGGTCATGTTCCTCGAGATCTTCCGCCAGTACACGCGGGAGCTCCAGCGGGCGAACGCGTTCGACTTCGACGACCTGATCGCGCAGACCGTCTACCTGTTCCGCGCCTTCCCGCATGTGGCGGCCGTCTACCAGCGCCGATTCAGGCACATCCTCGTCGACGAGTACCAGGACACCAACCACGCCCAGTACGCGCTCATCCGCGAACTGACCCGACCCGTCGATCCCGAGCACGTCGACGAACTGGAGCGCGGCGGCCAGTTCGTCGCGACGCTGAAGGACGGCAGCGGGAGGATCCCCGGCGCCTCGCTCACCGTCGTCGGCGACTCCGACCAGTCGATCTACGCGTTCCGCGGAGCCGACATCCGCAACATCACCGAGTTCGAGCACGATTTCCCGCACTCGAAGGTGATTCTGCTCGAGCAGAACTACCGCTCCACCCAGAACATCCTCGACGCGGCGAACTCGGTCATCGCCAACAACTTCGACCGGCAGGCCAAGAACCTGTTCACGACGGTCGGGTCGGGCGACAAGATCGTCGGGTTCACGGGCTACACCGGCCACGACGAGGCGCAGTTCGTCGCCGACGAGATCCAGGCGCTCCACGACCAGGGGACCGCCTTCAAAGACGTCGCGGTCTTCTACCGGACCAACTCGCAGACCCGCGCGCTGGAGGAGATCTTCATCCGATCCGCCATCCCGTACCGGGTGCTCGGCGGCACGAAGTTCTATGAGCGCGCCGAGATCAAGGACGCCATGGCGTACCTCATCTCGGTTGCCAACCCGGCCGATCCGATGGCGCTCCGTCGCATCATGAACACGCCGAAGCGCGGCATCGGCCCCGCGACCGAGACGGCGCTGCAGCGCTACGCCGACACGAACGAGGTCGGCCTCCGCGACGCCATGCGGAATGCGGGCGAGCTCGGTCTCGGGCCCAAGGTGACGGGCGCGATCACGGGACTGGCCAAGCTGCTCGACGACGTCAGTGCGACGTCGGCAACCGATCCCGTGAGCGACGTCCTCACCGCGCTCATCGAGGGAAGCGGCCTCGTGGCGGCCCTCCGCGCATCGCGCGACCCGCAAGACGAAGCGCGCGCCGAGAATATCGAGGAGCTCGTCGCCGTCACGCGCGAGTTCCAGAAGAACAACCCCGAGGGCACGCTCCTCGACTTCCTCACGGAGGTCACGCTGGTCGCCGCGGCTGACGATCTCGACGACACCAGCGGCACCGTCTCGCTGATGACCCTTCACACCGCCAAGGGTCTGGAGTACGAGGCGGTGTTCCTGACCGGGGTCGAGGAAGACCTGCTCCCGCACCGCATGTCGGCGTCCGAGCCCGGCGGCCCGGCCGAGGAGCGTCGTCTCTTCTATGTCGGCATCACGCGCGCTCGTAAGAACCTCTACCTGTCGCTGGCCATGACCCGCGCGCAGTTCGGCGAGGTCAATGTCGCGATGCCCTCTCGCTACCTCCAGGAGATCCCCGCCGAGCTCATCGACTGGAAGCAGTCGCCCGGCATGGCCAACAGCCGGGGCGGCACGCAGCCGCGGGCCCTCAATGCGTCCCGCGACGGCGGATTCACCGACCGGGGCTTCGGCGGCCGACCGAGGTCGGGCGGCATGAGCGGCGGCGGCGGCATGGGCGGCGGCAGCTACGACCGGGCAGCCGCGGCAGCCAAGACGCGCCCCAAGACCGAGTGGACCAACCGCGTCACCGGCACCGTCCGCGACAACGGCGACCTCGAGCTCGAGGCCGGCGACCGCATCATGCACGTCGACTTCGGCGAGGGCAGGGTCGTGGCCGTCACCGGCAACGGGCCGCGACGCATCGCCGAGGTGCAGTTCGACGAGTCGGGGCGCAAGAAGCTGCTCATCAAGGTCGCGCCGATCACAAAGCTCTAGGGCGACGTGCCCTCCCGGGCCGTGTTCCCGGGGGCCGCGTCCGGACTCGCCGCTCACAGCGCGTCCATGACGTCGGCCTCGAGCGCCCGGCGGTCTCGGACCCTCCGGATGAGACGCACCGCTGCCAGGGCGAGGGTGCCGAGCAGGAGGGTGCCCGCGCCGGCGGCCGCGATCGGAGCGGCGCCGACGCTGCCGGTGAAGGCCAGCAGACGCGGGGGAGCGGGAGACTCCGGCGTCGGCGGCACCGCCGCGGTCGGCGTCGAGGGCGTCTCGGTCATCGGGGGAGTGACCGGAACCGGCGGAGTGACCGTGACACGCGGTGTCGGGGGAGCAGTGGGGGTCTCCGGTGTCGACGGCTCGTCGATCGCGAAGGACTCGTCGTCGTGCGCGAGCAGGTCGGCGAAGGCCGGAACCTCCTGCGAGCCGTCCTCGCGCGGGGCAGACCCCTCTGACCGGAAGACGTAGACGTAGTGCCCCGGCTCGGACGCATCGATGCACGGCGACCGGTAGGTCCCGTCAGCGGAGACGACCGTCTGGGCACGACCGGCCACCGGGTGCGACTCGAGGTCGCCCAGGTCGGTGCCCTCCGCCGGCGCCTCGGAGAACGGGCCGAGCAGGAGGGACTCCACAGGCACGTCGACGCCGGGAAATCCGTCGGCGATGAGGGTGTCGGGGACGCAGGCGCCCGGCTCGTGACTGGAGCCGTCGACGGTCGTCCTGATGGTGGGTGCCGAGGGGACGAACGACACCTCGGTGGCCGTCGCGAACGCCGACCTCCAGGCACCGACGCGGTCACGGCCCTTGGCGATCGGAGTGTCGGCAGGGTCGATCGACTCGACCCAGACGAAGTAGCCGGACGACGGCAGGGTGCACTCCTTGGTCCGGTACACGCCCGGCCCGTTCTGCACCTTCGTCGCGACGGCGCACACGACCGGCGCATCGGACGGCCAGGTCGACGACCGCTTCGGCTGCGTGGCGAACGGGCCGAGCAGGGTGCTCCGGACAGTCACCGGGATCGGCTTCGTCGTGCCGGCGGCCGCGTAGACGCCCCACTCGGTGAGCTGGTCGACGACGGGCTTGACCGAGACGGTCAGCTTGTCGGTGATCTCGGCGCCGGCCTCCGCGCTGGCCGCGCTCGTCGCCGTGACCACGCGGGGGGAGAACGGGCGGGGGGACACCGCGGTTGCCGTCGTGGTGGGAGCGGTCGTGAAGAGGAGCTTCTGGGTTCCTGCGCCGCTCGACCCCACGGTGACCGTCGACCGGTACGGCAGATCGCCGAACGAGACGGTCGCCCTGACGGTGTTCGTCGGGCCGAAGCCCGTGGCGCGGATGGTCTGGCTGCGCCCGTTCGCAACCGACTTGGACGTTGCCTGCCCGGTGCCGAACTTCGCTCCGGCCAGCGTGATCGTGCCGGAGTGCGTCCCGGCCGCGACCCGTGCCGTGCCGCCTTTCGACAGGGTCGTCGTCAGACCGGAGGCGACAGTCCCCGTGCCGGTCGCGCCGAGCTTCAGTGTCACGGTCGCGGCCACGGCCGTCGTGGCCTCGGCCGCTGCGCGCGCGATGAACGTGTGCGCCTTGGCTAGGACGGCATCGCGGCTGCCGTTGGCCCGGCCGGCGTAGTAGCTCAGGGTGCGGCCGTCGAGGCCGGTGATCGACCAGACAGCGAGCTGAGCGGCCGCAGCGGTGTCGGCGTTGGTCGTCCCCGCCCAGGTGCGCGAGATGAATGCCAACTTCGCCAGGTCGGTGGCGCTCAGGCCGAGACCCGGAGGGTCGGTCGAGAGCACGTAGTCGTGGCCGACGGGCGAGGCCTTGCCGACTTCGAGGCAGAACGCGAAGCGCCCGTCGGCGAGCCGGTAGGTGCCGAGCCACGAGGTGCCGTCGCCGGCCCAGAGGTGGCCGCGGCCATGGCCGGTGGACTGGAGCGCCTGCGCGGTCGTAACGGGTGAAAGGGTGACGATCGCCGCCAGGACGGCGATCAGGAGGACGAGGACACGGAGGGGGCGGCGGGAGGAGCGCTGTGGCGCGGCGAGCTGGTTCATGGCACCGACGATGCGGCAACCAGCGGATGCGCCGCGGGCCGCAGGAGGTATCTGTGGATGACTCCTCGGGTCCTGCGCCTGTGGAGAGGAGGAGGTGAGCTGTCTCCACAGGCACGCCCTCGAGTCGGGCCCGCCCGAGGCCGAGGCGCTAGGCTGACTCCGGCCCGAATGTCTCGATGTCGAGAGAGATCGAGACAGAATCCTCAGCGGCCCCGGCACGCCACAAGCGTGTTTTGGCAAGCTGAGTTCGACGCGCAGCGATGCGGATTGGAAGAACAGCGTGGATCTTTTCGAGTACCAGGCCAGAGACCTCTTCGAGGCCTACGGCGTCCCGGTCCTGCCGGGCATCATCGCCGACACCGCCGAGGAGGCGAAGGCGGCCGCCGAGAAGATCGGCGGAGTGACCGTCGTCAAGGCGCAGGTCAAGGCGGGCGGCCGCGGCAAGGCCGGAGGCGTCAAGGTCGCCAAGACCGCCGACGACGCATACAGTGCCGCCGAGGCGATCCTGGGCCTGGACATCAAAGGCCACACGGTCAAGCGCGTGATGATCGCCGGCGGCGCGCAGATCAAGCAGGAGTTCTACTTCTCGGTCCTGCTCGACCGGGCGAACCGCTCGTACCTGTCGCTCTGCAGCGTCGAGGGCGGAATGGAGATCGAAGAGCTGGCGGTCGAGCGTCCCGAGGCGCTGGCGCGCGTCGAGGTCGACCCGCTGACCGGCATCGACCTCGAGAAGGCCGTCGCGATCGCGAAGGCCGGCGGCTTCCCCGACGACCTCGTCGAGAAGGTCGCGCCCGTGCTCGTCAAGCTGTACGACGTCTACAAGGGCGAAGACGCGAGCCTGGTCGAGGTGAACCCGCTCGTACTCACCGAGCAGGGCGACATCGTCGCCCTCGACGGCAAGGTCTCGATCGACGAGAACGCCGACTTCCGGCACCCCGGTCACGCCGAGCTCGAGGACGCCACTGCTGCCGACCCGCTCGAGGCGAAGGCCAAGGCCGCAGGCCTTAACTACGTGAAGCTCGATGGCGAGGTCGGCATCATCGGCAACGGCGCCGGCCTCGTGATGTCGACGCTCGACGTCGTCGCCTACGCGGGTGAGAAGCACGGCGGCGTCAAGCCCGCCAACTTCCTCGACATCGGCGGCGGAGCCTCGGCCGAGGTCATGGCGAACGGCCTCGACGTGATCCTCGGAGACGAGCAGGTCAAGAGCGTGTTCGTCAACGTCTTCGGCGGCATCACCGCCTGCGACGCGGTCGCGAACGGCATCGTCGCGGCTCTCGGAATCCTCGGCGACGCCGCCACCAAGCCGCTCGTCGTGCGCCTCGACGGCAACAACGTCGACGAGGGACGCCGCATCCTCGCCGAGGCGAACCATCCGCTCGTCACCGTCGTCGCCACCATGGACGAAGCCGCCGACAAGGCGGCCGAGCTGGCCTCCGCCGCCGCGGTCGAGAAGTAAGGAACAGCAACCAATGTCGATCTTCCTCACCAAAGACAGCAAGGTCATCGTCCAGGGCATCACAGGCGGCGAGGGCACGAAGCACACCGCGCTCATGCTGAAGGCCGGAACCCAGGTCGTCGGCGGCGTGAACGCCCGCAAGGCCGGCACGACCGTCACGCACGGCGATGTCGAGCTCCCCGTCTTCGGCACGGTCACCGAGGCCATCGAGACGACCGGGGCCGACGTCTCGATCGTCTTCGTTCCCCCGGCCTTCGCCAAGGACGCGGTCGTCGAGGCCATCGAGGCGGGCATCCCGCTCGTCGTCGTCATCACGGAGGGCATTCCGGCGCAGGATGCCGCCGAGTTCTGGGCGCTCGCCAAGTCGAGGGGCGGCACGACCCGCATCATCGGCCCGAACTGCCCCGGCATCATCACTCCCGGCGAGTCCCTCGTCGGCATCACTCCCAACAACATCACCGGCAAGGGGCCGATCGGCCTCGTGTCGAAGTCGGGAACCCTGACCTATCAGATGATGTTCGAGCTGCGCGACCTCGGCTTCTCGACCGCCATCGGCATCGGCGGCGACCCCGTCATCGGCACGACGCACATCGATGCGCTCGCCGCGTTCGAGGCCGACCCCGAGACCCGTGCGATCGTCATGATCGGCGAGATCGGCGGCGACGCCGAGGAGCGCGCCGCCGACTACATCAAGGCCAACGTCACGAAGCCGGTCGTCGGCTACGTCGCCGGCTTCACGGCTCCGGAGGGCAAGACCATGGGCCACGCGGGTGCGATCGTGTCCGGCTCGGCGGGCACCGCCCAGGCCAAGAAGGAGGCCCTCGAGGCCGCGGGTGTCAAGGTCGGCAAGACGCCGAGCGAGACTGCTGCGCTGCTGCGCGAGGTGTTCAGCGAGCTCGCGAGCTGAACCAGTGGGTACGGCGGCGAGCTCGCGAGCTGAACCAGAGCGCGCGGCCGCGGGCCTGTAGCCGCTGCGCCACCGCCTTCGCATTCGGACGCCGGTCGTCGCCGGTGTCGCCGTACGAAAGCGGCGACTTCCTGAAGGGTCGCTCCGCCGTCGGCGGGGCGGCCCTTCGGCGTCGGCGGCCGCCGGTACAGTCATCGCCGTATGAACCGCCCTCTCACCGCCGTCTTCGCCGCGCTCGAGTCCTTGCTCGTCGTGGGCATCGGCGTGGGCGTCCCGGTGGTCTCGCTGACCTTCCTGTGGGCGTTCCAGTACGGCCTTCAGATCGACTGGAGCGTGTTCTGGCGGGCTGGCGCCGACGTCTGGCTGGTCGGCCACGGCGCTGACCTCACGCTGACCCTCTCGAAGTCGGCCGCCAGCGCCACGGGCATCTCCGGTGCGGGGGCGCCGATCCTGATCTCGATCGCCGCTCTCGGATTCGCGCTCACGACCTTCCTGCTCGGCGCTCGCGCGGGCCGCCGGCTCGCCGAGACGAACCACCGCGTCGTCGGCAGCGTCGCCGCGATCGCGTCGTTCGCCGTGTACGCCGCCATCGTCACCGTGACAGCGCGCCAGCCCTCGGCAGACGTGTCGCTGGTGCAGGGCACCGTCTTTCCGACGCTCTTCTTCGGCGTCCCCCTGCTCATCGCGGTCGAGGTGAACCGTCGTCGCCGGGATCAGCCGCCAGGCGTGTTCATCGGTCTGGGTCTCCGAGCATTCGACGAGATCCCGAAGGTCGGCCGTGTGGTCGCCGTCGCCGCCATCCGCTCGGGCCTGGCCGTCTCGGTCGTCGTGTTCGCCGTCGCCGGTCTGCTGGTCGCCCTGCTGCTGGCCACCCACTACGCGGCGATCATCGCGCTCTTCGAGGGCGCGCACGGCGGCGTCCTCGGCGGGCTCGCGCTGACGATCGGCCAGATCGCGCTGCTGCCGAATGTCGTGGCCTGGGCGGCGGCATGGCTCGTCGGTCCGGGGTTCGCGATCGGCGCCGGGTCGTCGGTGTCGCCACTCGCGACGACGCTGGGGCCGATGCCGGCTGTTCCCTTTCTCGGTGCGCTTCCCGCCTCGACGTCGAGCTTCGCGTTCGTCGGCATCCTCGTGCCGGTGGTGGCGTCGTTCGTCGTGGTGACGCTGTTCCGGCCGGCGCTCCAGCGGGCGCTGGGCGAGGTCGACTCGCTCCTGGTCCGCGTCATCGCGGGCGCCGCGACGGGAGTCGCGGCCGGTCTGATCATCGGTGTCACCGCTGCCCTCTCGGCGGGTTCCGCCGGACCGGGTCGCCTCGCCGAGGTCGGCCCCGACGCCTTCGCAGTCGGCGGCTTCGCGGCGCTCGAGATCGGTGTGCCGGCGATGCTCGCCCTCATGGTGCGGCAGCCCGACTGGGCGCTGAGCGACCTGACGGTGGCCGTGGCCGACAGGCTGCCACGGCGGGAGGCCGAGGGCGGCGGGGCGGCTGGGGGAGCTGCAGTTCCTGCGCCCGAAGCACCGGTGAAGCCGCAGGCGGCCGAGAGGGACGACGCCGTAGCCGACCACGACGACCTCACCTCGGGCCTGCCCTCTCTCGCAGACGCCCTCGACGGGGAGACCGACCGAAAGCGGTAGGGCCTAACGAAAGCGGTAGGGCCGACCGCGAACGCTAGGCTTGGCGGGTGCTCAAGCTCGTGGTGCTCATCTCCGGCGGAGGCTCGAATCTCCGGGCCCTCCTCGAGGCCGCGAGCGACGCCGAGTATCCAGCCCGCGTGATCGCGATCGGCGCCGACCGCGACGCCGACGGCTTCGAGCACGCCGAGGCCTTCGGCATCCCGACGTTCTCGGTGCCGTTCACGAGCTTCCCCGACCGCGAGTCGTGGGGCGACGAGCTGCTCGCGACGATCGAGCAGTGGGGTGCCGACCTCGTCGTGCTGAGCGGATTCATGCGCCTGCTGCCGATCCGAGTCGTCGAGGCGCTGACGCCCCACCTGATCAACACCCACCCGGCGTACCTGCCCGAGTTTCCCGGGGCCCACGGCGTCCGCGACGCTCTCGCCGCAGGCGTCAGCCAGACCGGTGCCAGCGTCATCGTGGTCGACGGCGGCGTCGACTCCGGCCCGATCCTGTCGCAGGAGCGCATCCCAGTGCTCCCCGGCGACACCGAATCCACGCTCCACGACCGCATCAAGGTCGTCGAGCGGAGGCTGCTCGTGCAGAGCGTCCTCGACATCGCCAACGGAACCCTCGACCTGACGGAGAAGACCCCCGCATGAGCGGACACGCCATCGACCCCAGCCTCTACCGCGACCGCGACGCCGTGCCGATCAGCCGGGCGCTGATCTCGGTGAGCGACAAGACCGGCCTGCTCGAGCTCGCCGGCGCGCTGGCGAAGGCCGGGGTCGAGATCGTCTCGACGGGATCGACCGCTCAGGCCATCCGCGACGCCGGCCACGACGTCACCGACGTGAGCGCAGTGACCGGCTTCCCGGAGTCGCTCGACGGCCGCGTCAAGACGCTTCACCCCGGCATCCACGCGGGAGTGCTCGCCGACCTGCGCCTCGAGAGCCACGAGCAGCAGCTGCGCGACCTGGACATCAAGCCGTTCGAGCTCGTCGTCGTGAACCTCTACCCGTTCGTCGAGACCGTCGCGTCGGGTGCGGACACCCCGACGGTGATCGAGAACATCGACATCGGAGGGCCCGCGCTCGTCCGCGCCGCCGCCAAGAACCACGCCAACGTCGCCATCGCCGTGTCGCCGACGTCATACGGCCAGATCGTCAAAGCGCTCACGCTCGGCGGCACGACACTTGCGCAGCGCCAGCGACTGGCTGGCGAGGCGTTCGCCCACACGGCCGCGTACGACAGCGCGGTCGCGGCGTACTTCGCGGCGAGCGTGGGCATCAAGAACCCCGCGCAGGGCAGTGTCCCGCAGGGCAGTGCCGCGCAGGGCAGTGTCTCTCAGGGCAGTGTCTCTCAGGAACTCGAGACTGCCGCGTTCGCCCCCGAGCTCACCGTCACCGCAGATCTCCAGCACACGCTCCGCTACGGCGAGAACTCGCACCAGGCCGCCGCGATCTACGCGCAGGCCGGCGGCACGGGCATCGCCCAGGCGACCCAGCTGCACGGCAAGGAGATGTCGTACAACAACTACGTCGACGCCGATGCGGCCGTGCGCGCGGCCTTCGACTTCGAGGCGCCGGCCGTCGCGATCATCAAGCACGCCAACCCCTGCGGCATCGCCGTGGGCGGCCTGCTCGAGGCCGACCCGATCGCCGATGCGCACGCCCGCGCCCACGCCTGCGACCCGGTCTCGGCGTACGGCGGGGTCATCGCCGCAAACCGCACGGTCACCGTCGCGATGGCCGAGACGGTGAAGGACATCTTCACCGAGGTAGTCGTGGCACCCGGCTTCGAGCCCGAGGCGCTGGCGCTCCTGCAGACGAAGAAGAACATCCGCCTGCTGCAGCTGCCCGCCGACTTCGCGCTGGGCGAGCGGGAGATCAAGCAGATCTCGGGCGGCATCCTGCTGCAGGACAGCGACCGCTTCACCGGCTTCTCGTCGGAGGGCTGGACGCTGGTCGCCGGCGACGAGGCGGACGACGCCACGCGCGCCGACCTCGAGTTCGCCTGGATCGCCTCGCGGGCCGTCAAGTCGAACGCGATCCTCCTCGCCGACGACGGCGCCTCGGTCGGCGTCGGCATGGGCCAGGTCAACCGGGTCGACTCGTGCCACCTCGCTGTGAACCGCGCGGGCGACCGGGCGCGCGGATCGGTGGCGGCGTCGGACGCGTTCTTCCCGTTCGCGGACGGACTCGAGGTGCTGCTCGCCGCCGGCGTGCGCGCCGTCGTCCAGCCCGGAGGGTCGATCCGCGACGAGGAGGTCGTCGCCGCGGCACAGAAGGCCGGCGTCACGATGTACTTCACCGGCGAGCGCCACTTCTTCCACTGAGGGCTGACGGGGCGACGGGGCCGTCAGTACTGACGAGCGCGGGATGAGAACGGATTCGTTCGGAAGCCTTGCAATCGTGACCACGGGGCCCATATCCTAAAAGGCTGCTTGCGGTCGCCTTCGAAGTGACTGCGAAATGCACCACGTGACGACATGCGAATGCGAATGCCTCGGGAGGACATGATGACGAACACAGCCCAGACCACGGTCCAGACGGTGACCGTCTTCGTGCGCGCCTCTCTCGAGTTCCGCCGCTCCCCGCGTCCCGCGACGCCAGCGGCCTAGCTCACCGGCTCCCGCACCAATCGATCACGAGCCGCGCTGACGCGCGCCTCAGGGCCTCGGCCCGCGGACACCTCCGCCTGCACCTCGCCGCGCATGACCGACGCGGGGTGACACGACCCATATCGACGGCGCTCCGGCGACCCGTCAGAACGAACCTGGATCAACCATGTCCCACCACCCCCCTCCCACTCCCAAGACGTCGACGCTGCGCACGCTGAGCCGTCTCTATCCCTTCGTGAAACCCGCGATGTCGCGCATCATCCTCGGCATGGTCGCGGCACTCATCGCGTCGGTCGTGGCCTTGCTCATCCCGAACGTCCTTCAGCGGCTCGTCGACGGCCCGCTCTCGAGCGGGGACTCGTCGCAGGTCTGGCCGGCATTCGCGATCGTGCTGGGCCTCGGCGTCGTCGAAGCGCTGATGATCATGGGACGTCGCTGGCTCGTGCTGACGCCGAGCACGCACGTCGAGTCGAGCATGCGCAACGGCCTCTATGCGAAGCTGCAGGACCTCCCCGTCGCATTCCACGACCGCTGGCAGAGCGGTCAGCTGCTGAGCCGCTCGGTGAGCGACCTCAGCCTGATCCGCCGCTGGCTGGCGTTCGGCGTCGTGCTGCTGGTGGTCAACTTCCTGACCATCCTGGTGGGCTTCGTCGTGCTGTTCTTCTACAGCTGGCTGCTCGGCATCATCTTCCTCGTGGCGTCCGTGCCGATCTGGGTCGTGAGCATCCGGTTCGAGACCCGGTACTCGGTAATCGCCCGGCGCAGCCAGGACCAGGTCGGCGATCTCGCCACCAGCGTCGAGGAGTCGGTCCACGGCATCCGCGTGCTCAAGGCCTTCGGCCGAGGCAAGCACTCGCTCCGCGACTTCGCGAAGCGGGCCGAAGACCTGCGTGGCACCGAGATCGAGAAGTCGAAGGCTATCGCGCAGCTGTGGCTGTGGCTCCTCCTGGTGCCCGACGTGGCGTTCGCCCTGTGCCTCTTCGCGGGCATCGGGCTCGCAGCCGGCGGCAGCATGACCGTCGGCGAGCTGTTCGCGTTCTTCGCGACGGCGACCGTGCTGCGGTTCCCCGTCGAGTCGATCGGCTTCCTGCTCTCGATGACGTTCGACACGCGCACCGCCGTCGACCGCTTCTTCGAGGTCCTCGACAGCGTCAACACGATCACCGACCCGGAGATCCCCAAGACGATCACCGAGCCCCGCGGGCGCCTGGAGTTCCGGAACACGCACTTCCGGTACCAGGACTCCCCGGCGCAGTTCGCCGATCTCGTCGACGGCGTCGACCTCGTGCTCGAGCCGGGCGAGACGATGGCGCTGGTCGGCCTGACCGGCTCGGGCAAGACCACGCTTCTCGCACTCGCGCCGCGGCTCTACGACGTCACCGGCGGCGAGGTGCTGCTCGACGGCGTCGATGTACGCGACCTGACCCGGGAGGAGCTCCGGCGCCACATCGGGATGGCCTTCGAGGACGCCACGCTGTTCAGCACCACGGTGCGCGACAACGTGCTCCTCGGCCGCCCCGACCTATCGGGCGACGAGGCCGAGGCGGTCATGCGCGAGGCGCTCGAGATCGCTCAGGCCGGATTCGTCGACGACCTGCCCGAGGGCGTCGATACGACCGTCGGCGAAGAGGGTCTCAGCCTCTCCGGAGGGCAGCGGCAGCGGCTCGCCCTGGCGCGCGCCATAGCGGCGCGCCCCTCGGTGCTGGTGCTCGACGATCCGCTGTCGGCACTCGACGTCGACACCGAGGCCCGAGTCGAGGCCGGCCTGCGCCGCGTCCTCGCGGACACGACCTCGCTCATCGTGGCGCACCGCCCCTCGACGGTGAACCTCGCCGACCGGGTCGCGCTCCTCGAGAACGGCCGGGTCACCGCGGTCGGGACCCACTCCGATCTCATCGCCACCAACGACCACTACCGCTACGTGATCTCGTCGCTCGACGACGACGATCAGACCACCCGAGAGGAGGTGCTGGCATGAGCACCACGACCACCCAGGGCGTGAAGGGCGAGGAGCGCGACGACTTCTCCAAGGAGGAGAGCGCGCGCCTCCGCCTCCGCTCGCGGCGCCTTCTCGCGTCGCTCCTCGAGCCCCTGAGGGCTCGCATCGCGGTGACCGCCGTCATCGTCGTCATCTCGACGGCGGCGCAGGTCGCCGGACCGACGCTGATCGCGTACGGCATCGACAACGCGCTGCCCGCGCTGGTGAAGAACAACGACTGGATGCCCGCCATCGTGGTGGTCGGCCTCTACCTCGTGGTCGGAATCGTCGGCGCGATCCTGATGGCCCAGTACACGGTGATCTTCGCCCGGGTGAGCCAGAGCATCCTGTTCGACCTGCGCAAGCGGCTCTTCCTCCACACGCAGCGGCTGAGCCTGGAGTTCCACGAGAGCTACACGTCGGGGCGCATCATCTCCCGGCAGACCAGCGACCTGGACTCGATCCGCGAGCTCTTCGACTCGGGCATCAACCAGCTCGTGCAGGGGCTGCTCTACATGGTGTTCACCGCGATCGCCTTGGTGAGCCTCGACGCCCCCTCAGGTCTGATCCTCGGGGTCGCGCTGATTCCGTTGGTCGTGCTGACCCGCTGGTTCCAGACGCGCTCGCAGAAGCTCTTCCGGTCCACGCGCACGACGAGCGCCCGCGTGATCGTCCAGTTCGTGGAGACGATGACGGGCATCCGGGCTGTCCAGGCCTTCCGCAAAGAGGGCCGCAACGAGAAGCAGTACGGCGGCTACGTCGAGGACTACCGCAAGGCCAACTCGCGGGTGTTCCAGCTGTTCGGAACGTTCGATCCGGGACTCGTCCTCATCGGCAACGCGACACTGGCGGCAGTCGTACTGTTCGGCGCGTTCCGCGTGATCGACGGCGGCCTCGAGGTCGGCGCCCTGCTCGCGGTGGCGCTGTACGCGAAACGCTTCTTCGACCCGGCCGAAGAGCTGGCCATGTTCTACAACGGCTACCAGTCGGCCTCGGCCGCGCTCGAGAAGATCTCGGGCGTGCTGGAGGAGAGCCCCAGCGTTCCCGACCCGGTGCGACCCACCGACCTGTGGCACGCCAAGGGCGCGATCGACTTCGACGACGTCGAGTTCGCCTACAACAGGGACGCCATCGTGCTGCCCGAGTTCGAGCTGCACGTGCCGGCCGGGCAGACCATCGCCCTCGTCGGCTCGACGGGCGCCGGCAAGTCGACGCTCGCCAAGCTGATCGCGCGCTTCTACGACCCCTCGCGGGGCAGCGTGAAGCTCGACGGCGTCGATCTGCGCGACCTGCACCCGAAGGACCTGCGACGAGCGATCGTCATGGTCACCCAGGAGGCGTACCTGTTCTCGGGCTCCGTGGCCGACAACATCGCGCTCGGAAAGCCGGACGCCACGCGCGACGAGATAGAGCGGGCTGCCCGTGCGGTCGGCGCGCACGAGTTCATCGTGGCGCTGCCCGACGGGTACGACACCGACGTGAACAAGCGCGGTGGGCGCGTCTCGGCCGGCCAGCGGCAGCTGCTCTCGTTCGCCCGCGCGTTCATCGCCGACCCGGCCGTGCTGATCCTCGACGAGGCGACGGCATCGCTCGACATCCCGAGCGAGCGGCTCGTGCAGGAGGCGCTGCAGACGCTGCTCTCCGACCGGACAGCACTCATCATCGCGCACCGGCTGTCGACGGTGGCCATCGCCGACCGGGTGCTCGTCATGGAGTACGGCCGCATCGTCGAAGACGGCACGCCCGACGACCTGATCTCGGGCACGGGCCGGTTCGCGCAGCTGCACGCGGCGTGGAGGGACTCGCTGGTCTGAGCGGGCGGGCATCGCTGGCGCCTGGTGCCCGCACGCCGCGGGTGCCAGGGTGCCTCGTCAGCTCCCGGGCGCCCACTCCGCGACGGCCAGGTCGACGCGCCAGGAGGCGCCGTCGCGCGACCACCGCAGCGGCGTGCCCTCGACCCGGTACATCTCGAGGGCCCGCTGCGCGTGGCCCAACGCGGGGTGCCCGGAGGCCCGGATCACCCGCCACCAGTGCGTCTCGGCTCCGGAGTGCGCCATGACCTTGCCGACGCCGCGAGACGAGCGGGAGCCAAGGGCCGCGGCTACGCCGCCGTACGTCATGACGCGCCCCGACGGGATCGTCTCGACGACCTCGAGCACTCGCGAGAACCAGTCGGCAGGGTCGGACTCGAGGGCCTGGGCGTCATCGGCCGCGAGTGCGACAGCATCGGCGCCGTCGGGCTCGAGCCCTTCGGCCTCAGCCCTCGTCACCCTGCGGCGACGGCGAGATGGTCAGCGCTGCGAGGTGCTCGCCGTAGGGGGTCTCGCCGATGACGGCGAAGCCGACGTGCAGGAAGAACGCCTCCGGACCGTCGTCGCCGGGCTCGTACATGACGGTCAGCCGGTCGAACCCGCGGCTGCGCGCCTCGGCGGCGAGAGCATGGACGGCGAATCGGCCGATACCGCGGCCCTGCGCGTCGGCCGACACGTTGATCCGCCAGATGCAGGTGCGAAGCGACTCGTTGTCGCTGTCGGGGTCGAAGTTGCCCATGATGAAGCCGACGACCTCGTCGCCGTCGAGCACGACGCGCGGCCATGCGGTCGACGGATTGACGTACGCCTCGGCGATGGAGTGCGAGACCGGCGCCACGTACTGCTCTTGGCCCGGTTTGAGGGTCAGCGTGTTCGCTGCGACGATGGTCCTGGCCGACAGCTCTTCGAGGCGGAGGTCACTCATGGCCACAGAGTACCGCCCGACCCGGTGGTGCGCCCCAGAGGCAGAAGAGACCTGTGGACAACCGCGCTTGTCCGTGCCGATACAGTGCTGAAGACGGGCAGATCGAGGGCGGGAGGATGCTGATGCGCACCGGCACCAACCTTCCGGCGATCGGCGGCTACAACCAGGCGGTCGTCCTCGACGCCATCCGCAGGGCCTCCGACGGCCTCAGCCGCGTGGAGCTCGCGGAGCGCACCGGCCTCAGCGCGCAGACCATCGGCAACGTGTCGCGCCGCCTCCTCGACGAGGGCCTGGTACGCGAGACCGGCAAGGTCGTCAACGGACCGGGCAAGCCCCGCACGATCCTCCAGCTCGAGGGGCGCGGCAGCTACGCGGTCGGAGTCCACATCGACCCGGCCGTCATCACCTACGTCGTGCTCGACCTGCGCGGCTCGGTCGTCTCGCACTCGCGCACGCGCACCCCGTCGGCGAAGCGGCCGGCCGAGGTGATCGAGCTGATGGCGCGGTCGATCAGCCACCTCATCGACGACTCGGGGGTCGACCGGTCGCTGGTCCTCGGCGTCGGGATCGCCTCGCCGGGGCCGATCGACGCCGGAGCCGGGACGGTGCTCGACCCGCCCATGCTGCCGATGTGGAAGAACGTCCCCCTGCGCGCGGCGCTCAGCGAGGCGACCGGGCTGCCGGTGCTCCTCGAGAAAGACGTCACGGCGGCCGCGGTCGCCGAGCTCTGGTTCTCGCGCGAGAACGAGCGGCAGAACTTCGCCTTCGTCTACTACGGCACCGGGTTCGGAACGGGGCTCGTCCTGAACCGCGAGGCCGTCCGCGGTTCCACGGCGAACGCGGGCGACGCGGGCCACATCACGGTCGACCCGGCGGGCGCGGTCTGCGTCTGCGGACGCGCCGGCTGCGTCGGCGACCTGATCACGCCGCGCTCGCTCGTCCAGCAGGCCATCGCCGCGCAGGTCCTGCCTCCCCTCGAGCCCGACGCCGACGATCCGACCGACATGGCGGCGATCAGCCGCGCGTTCCAGCGTCTGGCCGAGAGCGCAGGAACTGGCCAGCCCGCCGCCCAGCTCATCCTCCGCGAGGCGGGCCTCCACCTCGCCCGCGCCGTCGTCGTGCTCGTCAACCTCCTCGACCTCGACGAGATCGTCTTCGGAGGGCCCTTCTGGGACGAGATCGGCGACGCGCTCCTGGCCGTCCTGCCGACCGCCGTCGAGACGGACCCGGCCCTCATCCCCACGCACTCGCTGCTCTTCGACCGGTCGTCGATCGGGGAGGACGTCGCCGCCGTCGGGGCCGCCTGCCTGGTGCTCGACTACGCCTTCTCGCCGCGTCCGTCGGCGATGCTGATCTCGGTCTGAAGCGTTCTCCACAACCTCTCCAGAAGGGGTTGACACGGATTACTCCATACGATTGAGTAATGCCGAGCGGTTCGGCGATGGCGCCGAGCAGGGCCGCTCGCGCCGGTCGATCTCGCCGGTGCGAGGCCCCTCTATGGAGCAAGGGAGCACCAGGATGTTCAGCACAGCACAGGCAAAGCGGCAACGCGTTGGCTGGGGCCGTGAAGGGGTAGCACGAACCGAAGTCTCCACAGTCGCATCCCCCCGCAGCCACCCCGTGTCGATCCACCACCGCCACCCTCGTCCTGCCCGCGGGCAGAATCTGGAGTCCACCCATGCATGACAACAGCGCATCCGTCGAAGTCCGAGTCGATCGCTTCGTCCTGGAACGCCTCGTCCCAGCCGTCTACCGCCGCACCCGCGCTCTCTCCATCGAGGCCTGGGAGGTGCCCGACGAGCCCGTCCCGTTCACCGAGGCTGTCGCGCAGCAGTATGTGCCCTTCAGCGTGGGCATGCCGTGGAGCAAGCCGTGGGGCACCACCTGGTTCCACGTGACCGGCGTCGTCCCGGACGGCTGGGGAGGCGACGGAACAGCGATCGAGCTTCTCGTCGACCTCGGCTTCAGCAGCCGCCAGCCCGGCTTCCAGGCCGAGGGCCTGGTGTACACGCCCGCTGGCGACATCGTGAAGGCCATCGAGCCGTTCAACGGCTACGTGCCTCTCGACGGCGGGCTCATCGATCTCGGCCCCGGCGATGCGATCGACCTCTACATCGAGGCCGCGTCGAACCCCGACGTCGGCGGCAACTTCTTCTACATCCCGACCCCGCTCGGCGACAAGACGACCGCCGGCACCGACCCGATCTACACGCTCCGTCAGGTCGACGTCGTCGAGCGCGACATCGACGTCTACGAGCTCGAGCGCGACGTGTGGAGCCTGCTCGGCCTGATGCGCGAGCTCGAGCCGAGCCTTCCTCGTCGCGCTGAGATCCTCCGCGCGCTCGAGGATGTCTGCGACGTGGTCGATCCCGACGACGTCGCCTCGACCGCCGCCGCAGGTCGCGCTGCGCTCGCCGCCGTGCTGTCGTCGCCCGCCTACGCCAGCGCCCACGCCGTCACCGCCGTGGGCCACGCCCACATCGACTCGGCCTGGCTCTGGCCGACCCGCGAGACAGTCCGCAAGTGCGCCCGGACCTTCTCGAACGTGCTCCAGCTCATGGACACCGATCCCGACTTCGTCTTCGCCTGCTCGAGCGCGCAGCAGTTCAGCTGGATGAAGCAGTTCTACCCGGCCCTGTTCGAGCGCATCCGCGCCCGCGTCGCCGAGGGCCGATTCGTGCCGGTGGGCGGAATGTGGGTCGAGAGCGACACCAACATGCCCGGCGGCGAGGCTCTCGCCCGTCAGTTCGTGCACGGAAAGGGATTCTTCCTGCGCGAGTTCGGCTACGAGCCCACCGAGGTGTGGCTGCCCGACTCGTTCGGCTACACCGCGGCCATGCCGCAGATCGCGCGCTCGGCGGGCTCCGACTCGTTCCTCACGCAGAAGATCTCGTGGAACGACACCAACCGCATGCCGCACCACTCGTTCCTCTGGGAGGGCATCGACGGCTCGCGCATCTTCACGCACTTCCCGCCGAGCGACACCTACAACTCCGACCTGTCGGGCGCCGACCTCGCCCGCGCGCAGCGTCAGTACGCCGAGAAGGGCCGGTCGAACGTGTCGCTGGCCCTGTTCGGCTGGGGCGACGGCGGCGGCGGGCCCACCCGCGAGATGCTCGCCGCCGCCGCCCGCACTCGCGATCTCGAGGGCTCGCCGAAGGTCACGATCGGATCGCCGAAGCAGTTCTTCGACGAGGCCAAGGCGACGCTCCCCGCTCCGTCCGTGTGGTCGGGCGAGATGTACCTCGAGCTGCACCGGGGCACCTACACTTCGCAGGCCAACACGAAGCAGGGCAACCGCCGCAGCGAGCACCTTCTCCGCGAGGCCGAGCTCTGGAGCTCCGCCGCCGCAGTCGCCGGGCTCCTGGACTACCCGTACGAGCACCTCACGGCCATCTGGGAGACCGTGCTGCTCCAGCAGTTCCACGACATCCTTCCAGGGTCGTCGATCGCGTGGGTTCACCAGCAGGCCGAGGAGAACTACGCGCGCATCATGGGAGAGCTCGAGGAGATCATCGCGACCGCGCAGAAGGCGCTCGCGGGCGACGGCGAGAAGCAGCTCACGTTCAATGCGAGCCCCGTCACCGCCGGAGGCGTGCCCGCGCTGGGAGCCGCGGTGGCCGCGACGACGAGAAGCATCGCGCCGCGGCGGGTGGACGGCGGGGTCGTCCTCGACAACGGACAGGTCTCCGCGCGCTTCGACGACTCCGGCGCCCTCGTGTCGCTGCGCGACCTGGACACCGGCCGCGACCTCGTCGCCCCGGGCGAATCGGCCTCCGTGC
Source organism: Frondihabitans sp. GW821-FHT04F02 (assembly GCF_059420045.1). Taxonomy (NCBI): domain Bacteria; kingdom Bacillati; phylum Actinomycetota; class Actinomycetes; order Micrococcales; family Microbacteriaceae; genus Frondihabitans; species Frondihabitans sp. GW821-FHT04F02. Next base: position 457,219 of record NZ_JBWKSZ010000004.1, read on the forward strand.
TGCAGATCTACCGCGACACCCCGAACCAGTGGGACGCCTGGGACATCGACCGGCACTACCAGAACAACCGCGTCGAGCTTCGGACCCCCACCGAGGTGCTCGTCACGGACAGCACCGTCGAGGTCACCCACGTGCACGGCGACTCGACGTTCACTCAGCGGTACTGGCTCGAGGCCGGCGATCACGCGCTCCAGATCGAGACCGTCATCGACTGGCACGAGCGAGAGAAGCTGCTCAAGCTGGCCTTCCCACTCGACGTGCGGGCCGACCAGGCGTCCTCCGAGATCCAGTTCGGCCACATCAAGCGGGCCACGGCCGTGAACACGTCGTGGGACTACGCACGGTTCGAGACCATCGCCCACCGCTGGGTCCATGTCGGCGAGCCCGGCTTCGGCATTACCGTCGCCAACGGCTCGACCTACGGCCACGACATCACACGGACCACCCGCGATGACGGCGGCACCACGACGCTGGTGCGCGAGTCGCTGCTGCGCGCACCGCGCTTCCCCGACCCGACGGCCGACCAGGGTCGCCACGTTCTCCGCACCGTCCTCGGCGTCGCGCCCGGCGTTCTCGACGCCGCGGCGGAGGGCTACCGCGTGAACCTGCCGGTCCGGACGATCGACGGCGCGGGTGTCGACGTCGTCGAGCCGCTCGTGACGGTGTCCTCGCCGGCCGTGTTCGTCGAGGCGGTCAAGCTGGCCGAAGACCGGTCGGGCGATCTGATCGTGCGGCTCTACGAGGCCGAGGGCGGGCGAGCCACAGCGACGGTGGGCTTCGGCGTGCCGATCACGTCCGCGTGGACGACCGACCTCCTGGAGCGCGACCGGGGCGACGGCGGCTGGGATGCCGCCACGCCCATCGAGCTGACGCTCCGGCCATTCCAGCTGGTGACGCTTCGGGTGAAGCCGGCCTAGCCGCTGAGGCCTGCGTCGCACTACCGGGCGACGAGCTCCGCCGGCCGGCACTCCGCGAGTCCGGGCACGTCGACCACGCCGTCGAGGACGTAGTCGTGCGGCTCGGCCTCGAGCTCCGCGCGACCGAGGGCTCCGGTGAGCACTCCGACGGCGATCACCCCGGCGTTGCGAGCGGCGCGGAGGTCGACGAGGGTGTCGCCGGCGGCGAGGACGGATGAGACGGCCTCGACGCCGGCGAGCTCCATGGCGTGGTGGATCATGTACGGCGCCGGGCGACCGGCCGCGACGTCGGAGGTGGTCACGACGGCGTCGAGCACGACGGCCCGTTCCTGCGGGCCACTGCTCTGCGGGCCACTCTCCTGGACCGCCCCGGGCTGAGGGGCGGTTCGGGCGAGCCCCCACCCCAGCGAGTCGAGCAGCGCCCAAGCCACGTCGCGGTCGAAGCCGGTGGTCAGCGCGACCTTGATGCCGCGGGCGCGGAGGGCTCCCAGGGCCTCGGCCACGCCGTCGAACGCGACCGGCGGCTCGTCGCGGTACGACTCGGCGAGGGCGTCCTTGAAGCGGTCGAAGCGCTCGGCGACCATGGCACCTGAAGGCTCGACCCCGCCGAGGCGGAGGAGGGCTGTGATGGCAGTGACCTTGTCGGTTCCCATCCACGTCTGGAGGTCGGCGTCATCGAGCGTCGCCCCCGCTTCGGTGACGGTTGTGGCGAGGGCGCGGTACACGGCGCCGCCGTCGTCGACGGTCGTTCCTGCCATGTCAAAGACAGCCAATTCGATCATGGTCCGAGCGTAGGGGCAGGGTCGGAACGGCCCGGGCCGGGCGAGAGAACGGTTGCCGAGTGTTGGGAAACCGTTCACCGACCCAGCGTGTCCCCGTAACGGGGGACGGCAACCATTGCCCCGATCAGCCCGCGGATCCCTACTGTCCGGCACCACGGACCCCTGCGGCGATCTTGGAGGAATTCACAGTGCCTGCCCTTTCCACGACACCGCGTCGTATCGCCGCCGGTCTCGCCTTCACGGCTGCCGTCGCCATCGTCCTGACCGGCTGCTCGACCTCGTCGAACGCCGGCTCCGACCCGTCGGCGATCGCCACCGCGAAGACCGCCACCAGCGCCGCCGACTTCGGCGGCATGGACGGCCTCGTCAAGGCCGCCAACGCCGAGGGCGCCCTCAACGTCATCACGCTTCCGCCGTCGTGGGCCAACTACGGCAAGATCATCGCCGGCTTCGAGAAGAAGTACCCCGACATCAAGATCACCTCGGCCAACCCGAACGGCTCGTCGGCCGACGAGGTCGCCGCGGCCAAGTCGCTCAAGGGCCAGTCGACCGCTCCCGACGTCTTCGACCTCGGCACGGCCGTCCTGAACGACAACACCGACCTGCTGGCGAAGTACAAGGTCTCGAACTGGTCGGACATCCCCGACGACTTCAAGGACGCCGACGGCACCTGGTACTACGACTACACCGGCCTCATGTCGGTCGGCTACGACTCGAGCGTCATCAAGACCGCCCCGACGTCGATCAAGGACCTCCTCGGCTCCGAGTACAAGAACAAGGTCTCGATCAAGGGCGACCCGACGCAGGCCAACGAGGCCGCCTCGGCCGTCTACCTGGCCGCGCTCGGAAACGGCGGCTCGGCCGACGACATCCAGCCCGGCATCGACTTCTTCAAGACCCTCAAGTCGGACGGCAACTTCAACTCCACCCTGCCCACGCAGGCCACGGTGAACTCGGGCGAGACCCCTGTCGTGCTCCAGTGGAGCTACAACAACCTCGCCTGGGGTCCCGCGGGCGGCTCGGCCGGCAACCCGAACTGGAAGACGGTCGTCCTGCCGGGCACGGCTCTCGGCTCGTACTACAACCAGGCCATCAACGCCGACGCCCCGCACCCCGCCGCGGCACGCCTGTGGGAGGAGTACCTCTACACCCCCGAGGTCCAGAACCTCTACCTGGCTGCCGGCGCCTACCCCTCCACGCTCGCCGCGATGGAGAAGGCCGGAACGGTCGACAAGGACACCCTGGCCACGGTCGGCGAGGCTCCCAGCGACTTCGTCCAGCTGACCAGCGACCAGGCCACCAAAGCCGCCGCGCTCCTCACGGCCGGCTGGGCCAAGGCGGTCAACTAGCCATCATGACGACGCAATCGATTCCCGATGCACGACCCCGCGCTCGCGGGTCGATCGCGTCGTCCTCCATCGAGACCGGCACCGGCGCCGGGGGCACCGCGCCTCGGCGCCGGAGCGCGGCCTGGCTCGGCTTCACGCCGTTCGCCGCCTACGTCGTCATCTTCCTGGCGATCCCCGCGGTCATCGCGGTCGCCAGCGGGTTCTTCGGCGCCGACGGCGGATTCACCCTCGCCAACCTGAAGGCGCTGACCGACCCGGTCATCGTCAAGTCGTTCCAGGGCTCGCTTCTGGTCTCGGCCGTCAGCGCGGTCGTCGGCGCCGTCATCGGGGCGCTCGTCTGCTTCGCCCTCCTCGGCACGAAGGCCGAGGGCATGCTCCGCACGGTCATCGACTCCGCGTCGAGCGTGCTCGCGCAGTTCGGCGGCGTCATGCTCGCCTTCGCGTTCATCGCGACGGTCGGCTTCCAGGGAATCGTGACGCTGTACCTCAAGAACACGTTCGGCTTCGACATCAACGCCGACGGGGCCCTGCTGTACAAGATCCCGGGCCTGATCCTGCCGTACACCTACTTCTCCGTGCCGCTGATGGTCCTGACCTTCATGCCCGCGATGGAGGGCCTCAAGTCCACCTGGGGCGAGGCGGCCGCGACCCTCGGCGCCACCCGCCTCCAGTACTGGACCAGGATCGCCATGCCCGTCCTCGCCCCCGCGTTCTTCGGCAGCGTGCTGCTCCTGTTCGCGAACTGCTTCTCGTCCTTCGCCACGGCCGCCGCGCTCCTGAGCCAGGGCGGCATCGTCCCGCTCTCGATCAAGCAGCAGCTCACCAGCGAGACGATCGTCGGCGTCTCCAACACGGCAGGCGTCCTGGCCCTCGGAATGCTCGTCATCATGGTCGTCGTCATGTTCTTCTACTCACTCCTCCAGCGCCGGGCCGCGAGGTGGCAGCGATGAGCGCCGTCCCGCTGACCTCGACCGCGGTCGAGCCGACCACCGTTCCCAGCCCCTCGCCCCGACGGGGCAGGACGCCCCGCGTCGGGGCCGAGCCGAGCAGGGCGGCCCGCCTGATCATCCTGATCGCGGTCGGCCTGGTCTTCCTCGTGCCGCTGGGCGCCATGTTCGAGTTCACGCTCCGCACCAGCGGCAAGCCCGGCGTCTACTCGTTCGCGCACTACGCGTCGATCTTCCACACCGATCCCGCCCTCGGCATCAGCTACGAGCCGCTCTTCGAGGGAATCAGGAACTCGCTCCTGATCTGCCTTCTCACCGTCGCGATCATCCTGCTGATCCTGCTGCCGACGATGCTCCTCGTCGAGCTCCGCTACCCGCGGGTGCGGCGCGTGCTCGAGTTCGTCTGCATCCTGCCCATCACAGTCCCCTCGATCGTCCTGGTGGTCGGCTTCGTGCCGGTCTACCAGCGGGTCGCCGCCGTCTTCGGCAGCCAGCCGTGGACCCTCGCCTTCGCGGTCGGCATCATCGTGCTGCCCTACGCCTACCGCCCGATCGCGACGAACATCGCTGCCTTCGACCTGGTCACCCTCACCGAGGCAGCCCGGTCGCTCGGCGCCAGCTGGCCGGTCGCGATCTACCGCGTCATTCTGCCGAACATGCGCCGCGGCGTCATCTCCGCCGTGTTCCTCACGGTCGCGGTGGTTCTCGGCGAGTACACGATCGCCGCCTTCCTCAGCCAGAACACGTTCCAGACGGCACTGCTGCTCATCAGCCAGACCGACTCCTACGTCGCGACGATCTTCGCGCTCGCCGCCCTCGTGTTCGCCTTCGTCATCCTCCTCATCATCGGCCGCTTCGGCGCCGCCAGCCCCGGCTCGCGCCGTCGTCGTCCCAGAAGGGTCCAGTCATGACCTCCACCAGCCCCGCACCCGTCCTGTCCCGCCTCGGCGACGGCGCCACCGTCGAGCTGATCGGCGTGGTCAAGGAGTACCCGGGCGCAGGAACTCGGGCCCTCGACGAGCTGTCCCTCTCCATCGCGCCCGGCGAGTTCATCGCCCTGCTCGGCCCCTCGGGCTGCGGCAAGACGACCGCCCTCCGCGCCCTGGCCGGCCTCGAGCAGATCAACGCCGGCTCGATCCGCATCGACGGCGTCGACGTGGCGTCGACGCCCGTGAACAAGCGCGATATCGGGATGGTGTTCCAGGCGTACTCGCTGTTCCCGCACATGACCGTGCTGCAGAACGTCGAGTTCGGGCTGCAGATGCGCCGCGTCTCGGCCGCTGACCGCGCCGTCCGGGCTCGCGAAGCGCTCGAGATGGTCGGACTCGACCACCTGGCCGAGCGCTACGCGCACCAGATGTCGGGCGGCCAGCAGCAGCGCGTCGCCCTGGCCCGCGCCCTCGTCACGCGCCCCCGCGTGCTCCTCCTCGACGAGCCGCTGTCGGCGCTCGACGCGAAGGTGCGCGTGTCGCTCCGCGAGGAGATCCGCCGCATCCAGACCGAGCTCGGCATCACCACCGTCTTCGTCACGCACGACCAGGAGGAGGCGCTCGCCGTCGCCGACCGCGTCGCCGTCATGCGTGCCGGCGAGATCGAGCAGATCGGAACCCCCGAGGCCCTGTACCTGACGCCGCGGACGCCGTTCGTCGCCGACTTCGTGGGCGTCAGCAACCGCATGCAGGGAGTGCTCCGGAGCGGCACCATCACGGTGCGCGGTGCCAGCCTGCCGTCGATCGACCCCACGTTGCCCGACGGGGAGGTGCTGGCCTACGTCCGCCCGGAGGACATGGTCTTCGTGCCCCTCGACCAGGCCGCGCCGGCCGACATCACCGGGACCGTCGCATCGACGAGCTTCCTCGGCTCGCTCCGCCGCACGACGGTGCGCCTGGACGACGACACGATCGTGTCGGTGCAGCACGGTGTCGAGCAGCAGTTCCTGTTCGGGGACGCGGTGGCGCTGCGGCTCACGGGGCGCCCCGTGGCGTCGAGCCCGGTGGCGGCGTAGCGCAGTTCCTGCGCCCGCCTGTGGATAACTCCGTCGACGGGGTGGCGAGCGAATAGTGTGGACGGAGATGCCAGCGGTCTCACGGGTCGACAAGGTATCTTGATATCAAGACATTCTGCCGGGCCACAAGCCGCGGCGGGCCGCCCAACGAAGGAGTCGCCACTCGCATGAGCAAGATCATCTACACCTTGACCGACGAGGCCCCCAGGCTCGCGACGTACTCGTTCCTCCCCATCGTCGAGGCGTACGCCGCCAAGGCCGGCGTCGAGGTCGAGCCCCGCGACATCTCGCTCGCCGCGCGGATCCTGGCCCATTTTCCCGAGCGCCTCACGCCTGAGCAGGTCGAGCCCGACGAGCTCGCCGCCCTCGGCGCCCTCGCGAAGACGCCCGAGGCCAACATCATCAAGCTGCCCAACATCTCGGCATCGGTGCCGCAGCTGAAGGCCGCGATCGTCGAGCTGCGGTCGCAGGGCTTCGATCTGCCCGACTACCCCGACGAGCCGCAGAGCGACGAAGACACCGATATCCGCGCGCGCTACGACAAGGTCAAGGGCTCCGCGGTCAACCCGGTGCTGCGCGAGGGCAACTCCGACCGCCGCGCTCCCGCCAGCGTCAAGCAGTACGCCCGCAAGCACCCGCACCGCATGGGCGCCTGGTCTCCCGACTCGAAGACGAACGTCGCGACCATGGGCCACGACGACTTCCGCTCGAACGAGAAAAGCACGGTCGTCGCCGCCGAGGGCAGCGTCTCGATCGAGTTCACGGCGGCCGACGGCACGAAGACCGTGCTCCGCTCGGCCGTGCCCGTCACGCAGGGCGAGGTCATCGACGCCACCGTCCTGCACGTCGCGGCACTCCGCTCCTTCCTCAAGGAGCAGATGGCTCGCGCCGAGGCCGAGTGCGTGCTGTTCTCGGTGCACCTCAAGGCCACGATGATGAAGGTCTCCGACCCGATCATCTTCGGCCAGGTCATCCGCGTCTTCTTCGACGAGGTCTTCCAGCAGTACGGCGACGACCTCGCCGCAGCGGGCCTCAACCCGAACGACGGCCTCAACGCCATCCTCGTCGGGCTCGACTCGGTGTCGAACGGCGCCGAGATCAAGGCCGCCTTCGAGGCCGTCCTCGCCAAGGGGCCTGAGCTGGCCATGGTCGACTCCGACCGCGGCATCACCAACCTGCACGTGCCGAGCGACGTCATCGTCGACGCGTCGATGCCCGCCATGATCCGCACCTCCGGCCACATGTGGGGCAAGGACGGAGCCGAGCACGACACCCTCGCCGTCATCCCCGACTCGAGCTACGCCGGCATCTACCAGGCCGTGCTCGACGACTGCCGTGCGCACGGCGCCTTCGACCCGACCACGATGGGCTCCGTGCCCAACGTCGGCCTCATGGCGCAGGCCGCCGAGGAGTACGGCTCGCACGACAAGACGTTCCAGCTTCCCGGCGAGGGTACCGTCACCGTGGTCGACGGCTCGGGCGCGGTCCTGCTCGAGCAAGCGGTCGAGACCGGCGACATCTGGCGCATGTGCCAGACCAAGGACGTGGTCGTGCGCGACTGGGTCAAGCTCGCCGTCACGCGTGCCCGAGCCACCGGCGCCCCCGCCGTGTTCTGGCTCGACGAGTCGCGCGCCCACGACGCGCAGCTCATCACGCTCGTCACGAGGTACCTCGGCGACCACGACACCGAGGGCCTGCAGATCGAGATCCTCTCGCCCGTCGACGCCATGGCCTTCTCGCTGGAGCGCATCCGCCGCGGCGAGGACACCATCTCGGTGACCGGCAACGTGCTCCGCGACTACCTCACCGACCTCTTCCCGATCATGGAGCTCGGCACCTCGGCCAAGATGCTGTCGGTCGTGCCCCTGCTGAACGGCGGCGGCCTCTTCGAGACCGGCGCGGGCGGCTCCGCTCCGAAGCACGTCACGCAGCTCGTCCAGCAGGACTACCTGCGCTGGGACTCCCTGGGCGAGTTCCTCGCCCTCGCGGCCAGCTTCGAGCACCTCGCGACGACGACCGGCAACGCCCGCGCGCAGATCCTCGCCGACACGCTCGACCGCGCGACGGCGTCGTTCCTCGACGAGAACAAGTCGCCGGGGCGCGCCATCGGCACGATCGACAACCGCGGCAGCCACTTCTACGTGGCGCTGTACTGGGCGAACGAGCTCTCGCAGCAGACGGCCGACGCCGATCTCGCGGCCGACTTCGCCAGCCTCGCCGGCGTGCTCGGCGGCGCCGAAGAGGCCATCGTCGGCGAGCTGATCGCCGTGCAGGGCAGCCCCGTCGACATCGGCGGCTACTACCGTCCCGACGACGCCAAGGCCTCGGCAATCATGCGTCCGTCGGCGACGCTGAACGAGGCGCTCGCGGCGCTCTAGCTCCGCCGCACGAAGGCCCCGCGCGTGGTGCGCGGGGCCTTCGTCGTGCTCGGTGCGTGCGTCGCGGCGTGCCCGCGCGGCGCCGGGCCGGCCGCGGGTGCGCGCCGCCGTGCCCGCGCCCAGCTGCGCGCTCCGGGTCGCGTCGGACCGTGCACCGCGCGCCGTGCCGCCGGGCCGCGCCGCGCCGCCGGGCTGCGCCTCGCCGTGCGCGAGATGGCCGTCGTCGTCGCGTTGGTCGTCTTTCGGTGACGCGGAGGGCCATCTCGGGATGGGTGGGGTGGTCTGTCGCGCGGGCGAGGTACTCGTAGGGCCGTCGAGATGGCCGTCGTCGTCGGGTCGGTCGCCCCGCGGCGACCCGGAGGGCCACCTCGGGATGGGTGGGGTGCGGTGGTGCGAGATGGCCGCCGTCCTCGGGTCGGTCGCCCCGACCCGACGCGCGAGGCCATCTCGCGGCGGGTGAGGTCGGGCCGGGTACCGGGTGCGTGGAATCTGCGGCTCAGGGGGCCATTCGGCGCAGGAACTGCGCACTCGACGGCGAGCACCCGCCGCGTCGCGCGCGTGCCGGTCCGCGAGGTGGCCCGCGTTGTCGGGCTGGGCGCCGCGAGGCGACGGCGGTGGCCATCTCGGCGGGGACGGCGCGGCGACGGCGCGGCGGCGCGGCGGCGGCGGGGCGCGCACGACGGCGGGCGGCACGACGGCCCGAGGCCGAGCGCGGCGGGGCGCGGGCCCGCGGGAGCGCAGCGGCCGGGCCGGGCGGAGTCAGGCCCCGAAGCTAGGCGCTGCGGACCACCGAGGAGGGTCGCCCCAGCATGGCGGCGCCGACCGCGGCGACGGGCAGGCCCTCGGGCAGGAGGCTGATGCGGTCGGGGAGGGCGAGCGAGGCGAGGAACGTCGAGGCGGCGGCCCACTCCTCGAGCACGAGACGGACGGCCGAGAGGAGGGGTGCGCCGACGTGGCTGACTCCGCCGCCGATGACGACCCGCTCGACGTCGACCGTGAGCACGAGCAGGCGGACGGCGGCCGCGACTCCCTCGGAGACTCGGCGGCTGACGGCGACGGCGTGCGGGTCTCCGTCGGCGGCTGCACGGAAGAGGTCCTGCGCCGGGTAGGGGTGGTTGGTGGGCCAGAGGCGCGCGATCGCCGAGCCGGCCGCGACGGTCTCGAGGCAGCCGCGCTGGCCGCACAGGCAGAGGTCGCGCTGCGGGTCGACGGGGATGTGGCCGATCTCGCCGGAGACGCCGCGGGCTCCGCGCCAGAGCGCTCCATCGAAGACGAGGCCGGCGGCGAATCCGGTGCCCAGGTTGAGGTAAGCGACGGGACCCTCGAGGCCCATGAGGTGGACGGCGCCCAGGGCCGCCGCGTTGACGTCGTTCTCGACGGCGACCGGCGTGTGCGTGAGGGCTTCGAGCGCCTCGCCGAAGGGGGTGTCGTGGAATCCGAGGTTGACCGCGTGCCGCACCCGCCCGGTGGCCGGGTCGACGAGGCCGGGGATCCCGACGCCGATGCTGTCGAGCGACGCGCCCGTGAGTCGGCGGAGACCCTCGACCGCGGCGGCGGCTCCTGCGACGACCTCCTCTTCGCCGAAACCGGTCGGAAGACGGAGGCTGCCGGTGACCGTGCCGTCGGAGTCGACCGCCACCGCATCGATCTTGGTGCCGCCGATGTCGAGGCCGGCCCTCATCGGCGGGCTCCGCGCGGGGCGCCGGGGGAAGGGCGGGTCGAGGCGTGCATGTTTGTTAGTAAATCTTACGAATCCGATGGCGCGCAAGATTCGCGCGTCACAAATCCTTCAAATCACGGGCAGGTTTCGTCTCGGTTACATCCGAAAAGAGTTCTTGACTTTTGTTTGTAAGGGCAATTTACTAACACAACCAGCCCGTCCGGGCCTTCGAGAGGCGAGAGCATGACAAGCGAGATCGTGGAGCAGGCACCGCGTCGCCGACGGGTGTCGGTCAAGGCGCTGCCGCAGCACAACCGCGTGCACAATCGCTCGCTGGTGCTCCAGGCGCTCTTCCACAACGGCGCCATGAGCCGCGCCGACCTCGCCCGCCACTCGGGCCTCACCCGCCCGACGGTGTCGGTGCTCGTCGCCGAGCTCGAGGCCGACGGCATCGTCTCCGAGATCGGCCAGCGCGCAGACGTCAGGGTGGGCAAGCCCGCCACCCTCGTCGAGATCAACGCCGACGCGTTCCACATGATCGTGCTCGACCTCTCCAGCGCCGACCGCTTCGTCGGAGCCGTCGTCAACCTCCGAGGCGAGGTCGTCGACCGCGCCGAGCTCGAGATCGACGGCGCCGTGGGCGACGACGCGATCGCCCGGGTCATCCGACTCGGCGAGCGCCTGGCCGCGCTGACCACCCGCCGCATCCTGGGCATCGGCGTCGGCTCGCCCGGCATCGTCGACGACCAGGGCGTCGTGCGCGAGGGCCTGCACCTCGAGTGGTTCGACCTGCCTCTGAAGCAGCGTCTAAAGGAGCACTTCCGCGTGCCCGTCCGGGTCGCCAACGACGCGAACGTCGCCGCTCTCGGCGTCCACACCTTCCGCGACGTGCCCGGCCTCAGCCTGATGGTCATCACGATCGAGCACGGCGTCGGCGTCGGCCTCATCATCGGCGGCTCGCTCGTCGAGGGCGAGCAGTTCTCCGCCGGCGAGATGGGCCACGTGACCGTCGACTCGTCGGCCGACGGCAGCGAGGGCGCCCTGTGCACCTGCGGTCGCCGCGGCTGCCTCGAGACGGTCGTCGGCGCCCGCTACCTCAGCGACCGCGTGGCAGGTCTTCCGGCGCAGGAACGCGACGCCGCACTTCGCAGTGCGGGCCGAGCTCTGGGGATCGTCACCGCCCCGGTGATCAGCGCCCTGAACCTCAACGAGGTCGTGCTGTCGGGCCCCGCCGCCCTGCTGGACGGTCCGTTCGCGGAGGCCGCCCTCGCCACCGTCAAGGCGCGCACGCTCTCGGCCGTCGGCCGGGGGCTCACCCTGCGCACCTCCGGCGGCGACACCGATCTCGTCCTCCTGGGGGGTGCCTCGCTCGTCCTCCAGGCCGAGCTCGGCGTCTCCTGACCTGTTCTCTTCCCTTCCGATCACATTCACCACGAGGAGTTAGAAAGTGCGTATTTCGAAGATCGCCGCGGTCGGGGCCCTCAGCCTCGCCGCCGTCGTGGCGCTCAGCGCCTGTTCCAGCAGCGGCAACGCCGGCACCTCCGGCGGTGGCACGCAGTCGGTGCCCACCACCAAGGGCGACGGCAAGACGCTCAAGGTCTGGGTGATGACCGGCGACTACACCGACGCCACCATCGCCGAGATCAACAAGGAGTTCACTGCTAAGACGGGCGCCAAGGTCGACGTCCAGATCCAGCAGTGGGACGGCATCACCACCAAGATCTCGACGGCGCTCGCCACCAGCACGCCGCCCGACGTCATGGACCTCGGCAACACGCAGGTCGCCAGCTACGCCGCCAACGGCGCGCTGCTCGACCTCACGCCGTACAAGAAGGACCTCGCCCAGGGTCAGACCTGGCTGACCGGGCTCTCGGAGCCCGCCACGGTCGACGGCAAGCTCTACGGCCTGCCCGGCTTCGCCGGCGCCCGCGCGGTCATCTACAACAAGACGACGTGGGCGAAGGCCGGCGTCACCGACGCTCCGACCACCTACGACGAGCTCACCGCCGACCTCGACAAGGTGGCCGCCGCCAACAAGTCGACCTCCGACTTCTCTCCCTTCTACCTGCCGGGCCAGCAGTGGTACGCCGGAATGCAGTTCGTCTGGGACGCCGGCGGAGAGATCGCCACCGAGAAGGACGGCAAGTGGACCGCCGGTCTCGGCGACTCGAAGGCGCAGCAGGGTCTCGCCGACTTCAAGGAGTTCCAGAACGCGTACTCGTCGAAGGCCTCTCGGACGCTCGACACCGACAGCCCCGACTTCACGCAGATCTTCGCCGACGGCAAGACCAGCGCCATCCTCTCGACCAACGGGTACGTGGACCTCGTCAAGAAGGCCAACCCGAAGCTGAAGGACAGCGACATCGGCACCTTCCCCTTCCCCGGAAAGTCGGGCAAGACGCAGCCCGTCATGCTCGGCGGCTCGGACTGGGGCATCGCGGCGAAGTCGAAGAACACCGACCTCGCGCTGCAGTGGGCCAAGATCGCGGCCAGCCCGTCGGTCCAGTCGAAGTGGGTGTACGGCAACGACGGCTGGATCCCGAACAGCACCGACGGCATCAAGGCGGCCGACTCGACGCTGAGCGACATCGACAAGGGCTTCTTCAACGCGGCTCTCAACTCGAAGGCCACTCCGGCCTCGGGCGAGTGGGCGGGCCTCGAGGGCGACAAGAGCATCAACCAGCTCTTCTCGGCCGTCGCCTCGGGCTCGAAGACGCCTGAATCGGCTGCGTCGAGCTTCGACACCGCAGCGGACAAGACGCTCAACGCGAAGTAGACGGGCCGGGGCGACGCTCCGGCGCCGCCCCGCTCGTCTCCTCTCACCGCGCTCCACCGATCGACCGAAGGGCACCGAATGGCCATCTCGACCGTGAACCCCGGCCTCCGCAGAGCGGCGAAGGGGCCTCGCAGGAGCCTCGCGCCGCTGTGGCTGCTCAGCCCGGCGGGAATCGTCCTGCTGGCGGTGCTCGTCGCACCGATCATCTACCTGGTCGTGACCTCGTTCACCGACTACGACCAGCGCACGCTCTACACCGGCGCCTACGACTCGGTCGGCATCGCGAACTACCTGTCGCTGTTCACCGATCCCGACTTCTGGTGGTCGCTGATCCGCACGGTGCTCTTCACGGCCGCGATGGTCGCCGGCAGCATCGTGATCGGCACCGGTGTCTCGCACCTCCTGACACGGCTGTCGACGGTGATGCGCTACGTCGTCACGATCGTCCTGATCTTCGCGTGGGGCATGCCCAACGTCGCCTCCTCGCTGGTGTGGAAATGGCTGTTCCAGCCGGGCTACGGCGTCATGAACTGGTTCCTGACGCATCTGCACGTCTTCGGCGACATGACGAACGTCGACTGGTCGAACAACGCCTTCCTCTCGTACGCGTCGATCTGGATGCTCATCGTCTGGCAGGCGGTGCCCTTCATCGCTCTCACCCTCTACGCGGCCGAGACGCAGATTCCCACCGAGCTCAAGGAGGCCGTCCGTCTCGACGGCGCCTCCGAGTGGGGCGTCTACAAGACGATCACCCTGACCTTCCTCAAGCCGACCCTCCTGCTCGTCACGATCCTCTCGGTGATCTGGGACTACAACGTCTTCAACCAGATCTGGCTCGTCTCGCAGGGCGGCCCCGACGATGCGACCTCCACCCTCGGCGTCTTCACGTTCACGACGGCCTTCGTCGGGTTCCATCTCGGGCAGGGCGCCGCGATCTCGGTCGTGACGACGCTGATCCTGCTGATCCTCACCGTGTTCTACATCCGCAACCTGATCCGCTCGGGAGAAGACCTGTGACCACGACCGCGCCCCGCCTCTCGACCGACGAGGTCTCCGACCACGCCCCCGCATCGGCGCCGACAGCGGTGAAGTCGACGCGTCGCCGCAAGCGCCCGCGCTGGATCAGCCACACGATCGCGGTCGTCTTCTCGATCGTCTGGATCTTCCCGGTCTACTGGATGATCAACACGGCCTTCAAGCCCCGTACCGAGGCGATGACGTCCAAGCCGGAGTTCTATCCCCACCACCCGACGCTGCACAACTTCGCGGTCGCGTTCACGCAGGGCGACTTTCTCGTCTACCTGCGCAACTCGGCGATCGTCGTGTCGGGTGCCGTCATCCTCTCGATCCTGCTCGGCCTGTTCGCCGCAGCCGCTCTCTCGCGCTTCCGGTTCCGCGGGCGCCGCTCGATCATGGTCGTCATCCTGGTCGTCCAGATGCTGCCGGCGACGGCCCTGCTGATCCCGCAGTTCTTGATCTTCAGCCAGATCGGACTCATCGGCACCTACGTCGGCCTGATGCTCGCCTACGTCGCGGCCGTCCTGCCATTCACCATCTGGGTCATGCGCGGGTTCTTCCTGGCCATCCCGATGGAGGTCGAGGAGGCCGCCCGGATGGACGGGGCGTCGACGTGGCAGGTCCTGACCCGGGTGCTCTTCCCGCTGGTCATGCCGGGCGTGATCGCCTCGGGCGTCTTCGCGTTCATCGCGGCGTGGAACGACTACATCGTCGCCTACACGTTCATGCAGGACCAGAGCCACTACACGCTGCCGGTGTGGCTGGCGTCGTTCACCACTCAGACCTCGGGCACCGACTTCGGCGGGCAGATGGCGGCCTCCGTGCTGTTCTCGCTGCCGGTCGTCGTGTTCTTCATGATCATCCAGCGCAATCTGGTGTCCGGCATGTCGGCCGGCGCCGTGAAGGGATAGCAGTACCGATGACGATCTCACTCGTTCCCCGTCCGTCCAGCCTGGTGGAGGGCACCGGCTCCTTCGCCCTCGACGCCCGCACCCGCGTGGTCGCGCCGGAGGCCCTCGACGGCGAGGCCGCGCTCCTGCAGGCGGCGCTCCGCCCGTCGACCGGCCTCCCGCTGAAGGAGGCCGACCTCGCCGACCGCGCCATCGTGCTCGGCCTCGCCGCCGACCTCCGCGCGTCGGAGTGCCGCCTCGAGGTCACCGTCGACGGCGTCGTCGTGCAGGGCGGCGATGCGGCCGGCGTGTTCCACGGCATCCAGACACTGCTTCAGCTCCTGCCCGCCGAGTCGTACCGCCGTTCACCGGTCGAGGGCGTCGCCTGGACCCTCCCGGCCGTGACGATCGTCGACTCCCCGAAGTTCGGCTGGCGCGGCGCCATGCTCGACGTGGCCCGGCACTTCATGCCGAAGCACGACGTGCTCCGCTTCATCGACCTGATGGCGATGCACAAGCTGTCGGTGCTCCACTGGCACCTCACCGAGGACCAGGGTTGGCGCATCGAGATCGACAAGTACCCGCGCCTCACCGAGGTCGCGTCGTGGCGCAAGAACTCGCAGGTCGGCGCGGGCCCCGAGGCCACCTTCGACAACCGCCCGCACGGCGGTTTCTACACGAAGGCCGACATCCGCGAGGTCGTCGCCTACGCGAGCGCCCGCCACATCCAGGTCGTGCCCGAGATCGACGTGCCCGGCCACAGCCAGGCCGCCATCGCCGCGTACCCGGAGCTCGGCCTCGACCCGTCGAAGCAGCTCGACGTCTACCCCGCCTGGGGCATCATCCACGACGTGCTCAACATGGAGCAGTCGACCGTCGACTTCTACAAAGACGTCTTCGACGAGATCCTCGACCTCTTCCCGTCGCCGATCATCGGAGTCGGCGGCGACGAGTGCCCGCGCGACGCCTGGAAGGCCGACGCCCGCACGCAGGAGATCATGCGCGAGCGCGGCTTCACCGACGAGACCGAGCTGCAGACCTGGTTCATCGGCGAGCTCGACGCGCACATCACGGCGAAGGGCCGCCGCATCTACGGCTGGGACGAGATCCTGGAGGGCGAGATCTCGGAGTCGGCGATCGTCGCCTCGTGGCGCGGCATGACGGGTGCCGTCACGGCGGCGAAGCGCGGTCACGACGTCGTCGCCTGCCCGGACGACCAGGTCTACCTCGACTACCGCCAGTCGACCGACCCCGACGAGCCCATCCCCGTCTCGATCCCGCTCACCGTGGCCGACGTCTACGCGTTCGAGCCGGTCCCCGCGCTGCTCACCGCCGACGAGGCCGCCCACGTGCTCGGCGGCCAGGGCAACATCTGGACCGAGCACATGGACTCGCCCCGCACCGTCGACTACCTCGTCTTCCCTCGCCTGTGCGCGCTCGCCGAGGCCGTCTGGACCGAGGGCGATCGCGACTTCGCCGAGTTCGAGCCGCGCCTCGAGGCGCACCTCGCCCGGCTGGACGCGATCGGCGTGGAGTACCGGAAGGCGTCGGGGCCGCTGCCGTGGCAGATGCGTCCGGGGGTGCCCGGTCGTCCGTCCACTCGCGAGGAGCGCGCGGCGTTCATCGCCGAGCTCGTCGCGAACATCGCGGAGTAGCGCGTGGAGGTCATCGTCAAGCCGACCCCCGCCGAGGTCGGCCGCACGGCCGCGGCCCTGATCGCGCGGGTGTCGCGCGAGAAGCCCGAGGCCGTCCTGGGGCTCGCGACCGGCTCGTCGCCGCTCGGCATCTACGAGTCGCTCGCGGCGCTGGTCGACGCCGGCGACCTCGATCTGTCGAGAGCGTCGGGCTACGCGCTCGACGAGTACGTCGGAATCCCGCTCGACCATCCGGAGTCCTACGCGTCGGTCATCGCCCGCGACGTCGTCGGGCCTCTCGGCATGGACCCGTCGAGGGTCCGCGTCCCCGACGGGCGAGCCTCCGACATCGAGGCGGCGACGCGCGACTACGACGAGGCGATCCGCTCGGCCGGCGGTATCGACGTGCAGATTCTCGGGATCGGCGCGAACGGCCACATCGGCTTCAACGAGCCCTCGTCGTCGTTCGCCTCGCGCACCCGCATCAAGACTCTGGCCCCGTCGACCCGCGAAGCCAACGCCCGCTTCTTCGACGATCCCGCCGACGTTCCCACGCACTGCCTCACGCAGGGGCTCGGCACGATCCTCGAGGCGAAGCGCGTCGTGCTGGTCGCGCAGGGGGCAGCCAAGGCCGATGCGGTGGCGGCGATGGTCGAGGGGCCGCTCTCGGCGATGTGCCCGGGGTCGGCCCTCCAGCTCCACGAGCACGCGACGATCGTCGTCGACGAGGCGGCGGCGGCCCGGCTGACCTTGCGCGACTACTACGACTACACGTACGCCAACAAGCCGACGTGGCAGCGGTTCGAGTAGCGGTCTTCCGCGGCGCGACGGTCCATGACGGCACCGGCGCTCCGAGCAGACCGGCCGACGTCGTCGTCGAGGCCGGCCTCATCACAGCGGTCGAAGCAGGCGCAGCGGCACCCGTCGGTGCCGAGGTCGTCGACGCGTCCGGCCGGGCGATGCTCCCGGGCTTCATCGACGCGCACTCGCACGACGACGCCGCGCTGTTCCG
Source organism: Frondihabitans sp. GW821-FHT04F02 (assembly GCF_059420045.1). Lineage (NCBI taxonomy): Bacteria > Bacillati > Actinomycetota > Actinomycetes > Micrococcales > Microbacteriaceae > Frondihabitans > Frondihabitans sp. GW821-FHT04F02. Next base: position 474,586 of record NZ_JBWKSZ010000004.1, read on the forward strand.
CCCCGGCGGCCTCGACCCCAAGACCGGCCAGGGCGTGACGACGACCGTGCTCGGCAACTGCGGGCTCGGCGTCGCACCGTCGTCGCCCGGCCTCGCCGAGAGCGCGACGCCTGTGCTCGGGCCGTTCCCCGACCGCCACTGGCCCACGTTCGGCGACTATCTCGCCGAGATCGCCGCCGAGGCCCGAGCCGTCAACACCGTGGCGCTGGTGCCTCATGCTCCGCTGCGAGCCGCCGCCCTCGAATTCGAACGCCGCCCGGCCACAGCGGCTGAAGTCGATGCGATCGCAGGAACTGCGGCCTCAGCCCTCGACGCAGGCGCAGCCGGCATCTCGCTCGGCCTCATGTACGCACCGGGTGACGAGGCCACCCGCGACGAGCTGCTCGCGCTGGCGACCGCCGCCGCACGGCACGACCGCCTGCTCGTGGCGCACATCCGCAACGAGGCCGACCACCTGCGCGCTTCCATCGACGAGATGGCCGACCTCGCCCGAGCCACCGGCGCTCGCCTCCACATCAGCCACCTCAAGGTCACCGGGCCCGCGAACGCCGGCGGCATGCCGGCGATCATCGACCACCTCGATGCGCTCCGCGACGAGGGCATCGACGTCACGGCCGACGTCTACCCGTACGACGCCGGGTCGACGACCGTCGCCTCGCTCTTCCCGCCGGACGCCCAGGGCGCACTGGTCGCGCTCCTGTCCGACCCGACGACGCGGCGGCCCCTCCTCGCGCGGCTCGACCACCCGTGGCCCGCCACCGCCCTCGAGAACCAGTGGGCCGCCGTCGGGCCCGGCCGCATCCTTCTGGCGGGGTTCCCCGCGACGATGGCCGAGTACGAGGGGCTGTCGGTCGACGCCATCGCCGCGTCGCGGGCGCAAGACCCCCTCGACGCGCTCGCGGACCTCGTCGTCGGGGCCGCCGGGCAGCTCACCGTCGTCGTCTTCCACACCGACCCCGACGGCATGCGGCAGGCCCTCGCGTGGCCGCACACGCTCGTCGGCAGCGACGGGCTCCCGCGCGAGGCCGGATTCGTGCACCCCCGCCTCTACGGCACCTTCCCGCGGGCGCTGACCCTGGGGGTGCTGCCGTTCGACGCGGCCCTCGCGCGGATGACCTCGGCCACGGCCGACCGGTTCGGGCTGGCCCGACGAGGCCGCATCGAGGTCGGGGCCGCCGCCGACCTGCAGCTCGTCGACCTCGGCGCCTACGCCGACCGGGCGACGTACGACGACCCGCGGCGCAGCCCGGCGGGCCTCGCCGGCGTGTGGGTCGGCGGGGTGCGCGTGGGTGCGGCGGCGGCCGGCCAGTTCCTGCGCCCCGCCCCTGCTGCCCCTGCTGGCCCCAACAAAAGCGGGTGAGGGGTCGCTCGTTGTCGGGCGAGAGGGTGGTTCGGAGCAACGAGCGACCCCTCACCGGGCTTTATCGGGACGATTGAGGGGACCTCTCCAGGTGCGCGTAGTCGGGGAGGGCGATCTTGTCGGCGGGCGGGGAGAAGAGCTTGGCGCCGAGACGGGAGGCGACGCGGCTCGATGCGACGCGGAGGCCGGTGTGGAACGCTGCGAGACCTGCCCGGGTGCGCGGGTTGGCGACGCGGGGGACCCCCGGCGGCAGCTTCTGGGCCTGGTCGACGAAGGGCCGCATGATCCGGTCGTAGCCGGCGAACGCGTCGCGGTGATCGACGTGGGCGGCGAGCTCGCCCGCGAGCACGTAGGCGCCGACGAGCGAGAGGCTCGTGCCCATGCCGCTGAGGGGGGACGCGCACCAGGCGGCGTCTCCGGTGAGGGCGACCCGGCCTCGCGACCAGCTCGGCGCGTGCACCTGGCCGACCGACTCGAAGTAGACGTCGTCGGCCTTGTCGAGCTCGTCGAGCACCCGCGGCGCCTCCCAGCCGGAGCTCCCGAACTGGTCGCGAAGGCGGGCCCGCTGCTCGTCGGGGCTCCGGCGGCTGGCGCGCTGCGTCGCCTCGTCGTCGTAGAGGATCGACGTCAGCACGGCGCGGGTGGTCCCGTGGCGGTCGGGCCGCAGGGTCACTGCGAGCCCGCCGGGCTCGCTGTACCAGCGCCACCAGTCGACGTCCGACTCGGTGCGCGGGATCGTCAGGTACGTCATCTCCATGCCGAGGGGCCGGACCACCGCCTCGTCGCCGAAGACCAGCCGACGGGTCGACGAGCCGATGCCGTCGGCCGCGATCACGAGGTCGAACCGGCGCGGCTCGCCGTGCTCGAACGTGACGTCGACACCGTCGCCGGTGTCGTCGAGTCCGGTGATGCGGTCGCCGAAGACGTACTCGGTGGTGCCGGTGGATGGTGCGACGGCCGACGTGCCGGACGTACCGGACGTGCCGCGTGTCGCGCCGGACCCCGCGTCGCTGGTCGCCTCCACCAGGATCCGCGAGAGGTCGCCGCGCAGGATCTCGACTTCCGCAGTCGCGCCGCTCGTCTCGGACGCCGTCGCCGGGAACTCGGCGACGACCGCGCCGCCAGCGCCAAGGAAGCGCGTGCCGAGCTCGCCCGTCGTAGCGGCCTTGACGGCGTCCTCGAGCCCGGCGCGTCGGAGCACCTCGCGGGCGGCGCCGCGCACGTCGATGTTCTGGCCGCCCTCGCGGAACGCTGGCGCCCGCTCGACGACAGTGGTGCGCCAGCCGTAGCGGCCCAGCCAGAAGGCGAGCGATGGGCCGGCGATGCTCGCGCCGGAGATCAGGACGTGCGGTCGCGTCATGGGTGCCTCTCACGGCGTCGCACAAGCGCCGCCCGTCTGTTCTCTCCAGTCAACAGCACGTCGTCGAAGCCGGTGAGGGGTCGCTCGTTGCTCGCGGCGAAGCGCGCCGGGAGCAACGAGCGACCCCTCACCGGAGGGCGGGAGGCCCGCGTGCAGCGACACCCCAGCACTGGGGCGAGAGGCCCGAAGGCGGGCGAGACACAATGAGGGCGTGACCACCCTCTACGTCTGCGACCTCGACGGCACCCTGCTCGGGCCCGAGGCGAGCCCGAGCGCCTTCACCGTCGACACCGTGAACGGCCTCGTCGCGCACGGCGTGCACGTCGCCGTGGCGACGGCCCGCTCGGCCGTGTCGCTGCGCCGCGTGGTCGGCGACCTCGACCTGCGCGGCCCGGCCTGCGTCTACGGGGGTGCGTTCGTGGTCGACCTCTCGACCGGCGAGACCCTCGTTCAGCGGGTGCTCGACACGGCCGTGGTCGACGGGATCCTCGACGTGTTCGCGCGCACGGGGACCTCGCCGCTGGTGTACTCGCTCGATCCTGCGGCCGAGGCCTCGGAGGAGACCGTCGCCGGCGCCGGAGAGCACGCGGACACGGTCGGCTGGGTGCGGGGCCACGAGGGCCCCGGGATCGCCTGGTACCTCGGCGACCGGGGCGACGACCCGAGGTTCCGGCCAGTCGACAGCCCCGCCGACCTGACGCGCGAGGGCACGTTCTCGATCGTCGCGCTCGCTCCCGAGTCAGACCTCGAGCCGGTGCGGCGGACGATCGAGCGCGAGTTCGCCGGTCACGTCACGGCCACGCTCCAGGAGGAGACCTACCTGCCCGGCATCTACTGGCTGGAGCTGGCGGCGCCCGGCGCCGACAAGGGGCACGGGGTGCTCGAGCTGAAGAGCCTGCTCGGCGCGGACCGCGTCGTGGTGTTCGGCGACAACCGCAACGACCTGGCGATGTTCCGGGTCGCGGATGCGTCGTACGCGGTCGCGAACGCGAGCGCAGAGGTCCGCGAGGCGGCGACCGGGGTGATCGGCTCGAACGCCGATGACGGCGTCGCGCACTGGCTGGCCGCGCACGCGAGGGTCCCGGCCAGGCGCTGACCCAGCCCTGAAGCGGGGAGCTAGCCTACGACCGCGAGCGCGTCGATCTCGACGAGCATGGCCTCGTTCGGCAGCTCGACGAACACCGTGGTGCGGGTCGGGTACACGCCCGACGGCACGTTGGCCCGGATGTACTCGGCGTAGGCGGCGTTCATCTCGGCGAAGTCGCGGCGCTCGGTCAGGAACACGCGGAGCGAGAGCACGTCGTCGAAGGTGCCCCCGGCGGCCTCGACGATGGCCCTGACGTTGTCGAGCGTGCGGATCGTCTGCAAGGTGACGTCGCCCGGGTGGAGGTACTCGCCGGTGGCGGGATCCTGCGGCCCCTGGCCCGACACGGAGACGAACCCGCCCTTCTTCACTCCCTGCGAGAATGCCGTCATAGGGGTGGGCGCTCCGGTCGTCTCGACGCGGATCTTGCTCTCGGCCATCGTGGGGTCCATCCTGTCGTGCATCGCGTTCGTCCTACCCAACGACGCTACTGCACCACCCACCCGAGCGAAGGATCAGGCCCATGACACTCAGCACCGAGCAGCCGTCGAAGGTCGCGTTCACCGGGAGGGCCTGGCCCATCCCCCTCGGGGAGCTCCCGACACCCGTCCTGACCATCGACTCGGAGGTGCTTCGGCACAACATCGACACGATGGCCGGCTGGTGCCGCGAGGCCGGCGTCGACCTCGCCCCGCACGGCAAGACGACGATGTCGCCCGACGTCTGGCTGAGGCAGATCGACGCCGGCGCCTGGGGCCTCACCGTCGCGACGGCCTACCAGGCCGAGATCGCGCGCGAGGCCGGCATCGCCAACATTATCATGGCGGGCACGACCTTCGCCCCGGATGCACTGGCCGGTCTGGCCCGGCCGGGGAGCGAGGTCATGATGTGGCTGGACTCCGTCGACGGCGTCCGGCTCGTCGACGAGGCGCTGGCCCGGATCGCGCCGGACCGGTCGCTGCCGATCCTGGTCGAGATCGGCGCGGCGGGCGGCCGCACGGGGGCGCGCACGATCGAGGCGGCGCTCGCTGTGGCGGCGGCGGTGGGCGAGGCCGACCACCTGGTGCTGGCGGGCGTCGCCGGCTACGAGGGGGCCCTGACGCATGGCACCGACTCGGCGGCGCTGCAGCTGATCGACGACTACCTGGCGACGATGATCGAGTTTCGCGACCTGCTCGACGGCGACTCGTTCGGCCCGTGGCTCGCCCGCGGCGGAGACGTGATCCTGACCGCCGGCGGCAGCGTCTACTTCGACCGCGTCGTCGAGGCTCTGGGCTTCCGGCACGACCCCGAGGGGCTCCGCGGTGCACGGACGCGAGTGGTGCTCCGCTCCGGCTCCTACGTCACGCACGACCACGACCTGTACCGGCGGCTCACGCCCTTCGAGCGGCTCGACGCGGCGGAGTCGTTCCGCCCGGCCCTCGACCTCTGGGCGAGCGTGCTCTCCCGGCCCGAGCCGACGCTGGCGCTCCTCAACGTCGGCCGTCGCGACACCGCCGACGACGAGGGCCTGCCGCTGGTCATCGAGGCGTACCGTGTGCAGGGCTCCGACGCCCGCCGCGTGCCGGGTGCCGCGCAGGGCGCCGTCGTCACGGGCCTCAACGACCAGCACGCCTTCGTGACCGTGCCGCCCGAGTCGGCGCTCGCCGTGGGCGACCTCGTGCGGCTCGGCATCTCGCACCCGTGCACGACGATCGACAAGTGGAACGAGATCGCCGTCATCGAGGACCACCTCGGCGAGGCCCGCGGCCTGCCTCTGGTGACGTCGACGATAGAGACGCGGTTCTGACCCGGGCGACGAGGACGGCACGCCGGAAGCCGCGCAACCACGGCACGCCCCCGCACGAGGCGAGGGCGCGGTGGCGCTGTGCGGGGTAGGGGTCCCGCTAGCGCGGCGCCTTGCGACCCGACCTCGGCCAGGTGTCGCCAGCGACACCACGACGCAGGTACAGGGTCAGCCCGATGCCGAGCAGGAGGCCGACGAACCCGATCGGAAGGCAGATCGCCGCGGCCATGATGGGCGCGGTCGTCAGCATGAGAGTGATCGCGGCGATGAGGAACAGACCGCCGACCATCCCCGAGATGATGGCGATCCGCTCGGTGAGTCCGCGCGCGCCTGAGTTCATACCCCGAGGCTAGGGGCCGGGCGGCACCGGCGCAGTCGGACCTTCGGGGGACACCCTCGAGCCCCCGGGCTCAGGCGGTGAGGCGGTCGTACAGCGCGTCGACATCCCGGTCGACGACCCGGCGGCTCGCGTCGGCGTCGTGCCAGGCCAGGATGCGCCGGGCCCCTTCGGCGAAGGGGATGCGCGGCGCCCAGCCGGGGGCGAGCGACTCGATCTTCGAGGTGTCGAAGATGGCGGCGTGGCTCCGGTCGCCGCGCAGCGCCTCGTCCCAGACGGGCGCCTCTTGCACGAGATCGTGGGTCGTCCGGTGCACGAGATGGGGTACCTCCACGCCGGCGGCGTCGGCCAGGTCCAGCGCGATGGAGTTCCAGGTGAGCAGCTCGGGCGACATGATGTTGAACGCCTCGCCGATCGCCTCCGGCGCACCCAGCACGTGCACGAACGCGGTCGCGAAGTCGTCGGAGTGCGTGATCGCCCAGGGCGAGGTCCCGTCGCCGTGCAGCACGATGGGCAGGCCGCGGCGCATCCGGTCGATGGCCGTCCAGCCGCCGAGCAGGGGAACCTGCGTCCGGTCGTACGTGTGCGACGGCCGCACGACCGTCACCCGGATGCGCCCCGCGGCGTGCTCGTCGCGCAGCAGCCGCTCGCACGCGATCTTGTCGCGCGAGTACTGCCAGAACGGATTGTGCAGCGGGGTCGCCTCATCGATCGGCAGCCGGGCCGGCGGCTTCTGGTACGCCGACGCCGAGCTGATGAACACGTACTGCTCGGTCCGGTCGCCGAACAGCCGGACCGCGCGAGACACCTCGGCGGGCGTGAACGTGATGAAGTCGGCGATCGAGTCGAAGCGCCTGTCGCCGAGGGCCGTGCGGACGGCGTCCTCGTCGCGGATGTCGGCGGTGATGACCTCCACCCCGGCGGGCAGCTCCCGCGACAGGGTCGTGCCTCGGTTCAGGACAGTCACCGCGATCCCGTTCGCGCACGCCTCTCGGACGCACGAGGCGCTGATCTGGCCGGTACCGCCGATGAACAGGAGTGACGTCGTTGTCATCCGACGATCATGGCACGATCGGCGACCCCGCGGCCCAGACGCGCTCCACCGTCCAGCCGGGCGTCCACGCGACGAGGTCGGCGGCGAAGCCCGGCTCGACGAGGCCGAGCGTGCGCTCGAGGCCGAGCGCGGCGGCCGGCGTGAGGGTGAGGGCGGCCACCGCGTGAGCCGGCGGGAGCCCGACCTGGTCGATCGCGAGGCGCAGCGCCGCGTCCTGCGTGAGGGTCGAGCCCGCGATCGTTTCGGTTCCCGACAGCGTGGCGGTTCCGTCGGCGACCGTGACGTCGAGCGAGCCGAGACGGTACTCGCCGTCGTCCGCACCGGCGGCGGCCATCGCGTCGGTGATCAGCGCGATGCGGCCGGGGGCGGCGGCGAACAGCATCGCGGCGACCCGCGGATGCACGTGCACCCCGTCGAGGATGAGCTCGAGCGTCACGCGCCCGTCGTCGACCGCGGCCACGACGGGGCCCGGGGCGCGGTGGTGGATGCCGGGCATGGCGTTGAAGGCGTGCGTCAGCAGCCGCGCGCCGGCGTCGAAGCCCGCACGCGTCGTGGCGTAGTCGGCGACGGTGTGCCCCAGTGCCACGGCGACGCCCGCCCCCGACAGCCGCGCGATGGCATCGAGCGCTCCCGGCAGCTCGGGGGCGACGGTGACCTGACGGAGCGCGGCGCCGCCGGCCTCCAGCAGCGCGTCGAGAACGGCACCGTCGGGGGCCGAGAGGAAAGCCGGGTTGTGCGCCCCGCAGTTGCCGGGCGACAGGAGGGGGCCCTCGAGGTGCGCGCCGAGCACGAGGGGGTCGGACGCGCAGAGGTCGCTGATTGCGGCGAGGGAGGCGCGGAGTTCCTGCACCGGATTCGCGACGAGGCTGATCACCGAGCGCGTGGTGCCGTGCGCGCGGTGCACGGCCAGCGCAGCCGCGAACGCCGCGGGGTCGGTGGCGCCGTCGTCGAACGAGAAGCCGCCGCCGCCGTGGCCGTGCAGGTCGATGAGGCCGGGCGTGAGCGTCGCGCCGCCGAGCTCGACTTTCTCGTCGACGACGGCGCCCACGAAGTCGCCGGGGCCTCCGACGGCGGCGATCCGCCCCGCTTCGATGAGAACGCAGTAACTCGCCCGCTCACCCCGCGCATCGAGCACCGCCGCATCGCGCAGCAACGACCTCATGCGCGGTTCTCGCGGCGGAAGTTCACCACTCCCGACACCAGCGCCACGACGGCGAACACGGCGCCGACCAGCGGGTAGCCGAGGCTCACCCAGCAGTACGCCGCCGACCCCATGACGGCGATCTCGACGATGGCGCGCCCGACGGGGTCGGTCTTCACCGGCGCCCTCGGCGACCGGAACAGCGCCCAGAGCACGATGGCGAACAGCGGGGCGCCGACGATGAAGAACCAGGCCGGGAACGGGTAGGGCCAGGCGTAGTAGCCCCAGAAGCCGAGGCTGAAGAAGGCGAACAGCTCGAGCACGAGCCGCAGCACGTCGTTGGCGGTCAGCGTGAAGCCCCGACCGCCGTCGCCGCCGCCGCGACCGGGCCTGCGCTTGGGAGTGTCGAACACGGCGCCTCGCTAGCGGAACACGATCGTGCGGGCGCCGTCGAGCAGCACCCGGTCTTCGGCGAACCAGCGGACGGCCTGGGTGAGCGTGCGGCTCTCTTCGTCCTGGCCGATCGCCATCAGGTCTTCGGGGGTGCGCGTGTGATCGACGCGCACGACGTTCTGCTCGATGATCGGGCCCTCGTCGAGGTTGCTCGTGACGAAGTGCGCGGTGGCGCCGATCAGCTTCACCCCGCGGGCGTGCGCCTGGCGGTAGGGGCTGGCCCCCTTGAAGCCGGGGAGGAACGAGTGGTGGATGTTGATGGCGCGGCCCTCGAGCGCCGCGCACAGCTCGGGCGACAGAATCTGCATGTAGCGGGCCAGGACGACGAGCTCGACGTCGTGCTCCTCGACCACGTCGAGCACGCGGCGCTCGAACTCGGCCTTGAGCTCCGGGCCGACGACGGGGCGGTGCTCGAACGGCACGCCGTAGAACTCGGCGAGGCCTCCCAGGTCGGGGTGGTTCGCGAGCACGAGCGGGATCTCGACCGGGAGCTGCCCGGCGCGCTGGCGGAACAGCAGGTCGTTCAGGCAGTGCGCCGCCTTGCTCGCGAGCACGAGCGTGCGGAGGGGGCGGCCGACGACGTCGAGCTTCCACTCCATGCCGTAGCGCTCGGTCACCGGCGCGAGCGCGTCGACGAACGTCTGGGGGCCCGTCTCGGAGACGACCTGCAGGCGCATGAAGAACGTGCCGGTGTCGTGGCTCGAGAACTGCTGCGACTCGGTGATGTTGCCGCCGGCGTCGACCACGGCGCCGCTGATCGCGTGGACGATTCCCGGGCGGTCTTCGCAGACGAGGGTCAGGGTCCAGTGGGTTTCGCTCACCGCTCCAGGATAGAGGCCAGGCCTAGGCCGCCGGCACGGTTTCGGGCTCCGGAGCGACGACGGGGGCGCGCCCCCGTCGCAGGGCGCGGTCGAGGATGGTCAGCGCACTCAGCACGACCGCGATCCCGACGATGACCCAGCCGAGCTCGTGGAGGGCGCCGGTCGTCGGGGCGTCGCCGTATGCGACGCCGATCAGGCTGGTCGACGCGATGGCGCCGATGTAGATGCTCGTGCGCGAGAGCCCGGCCGCGGCGCCCATCGTCGCCGGGTCGACCTGGCGGTAGAGGGCCGCCTGGTTCGACACGGAGGCGAGGCCCTGCGGGATGGTGAAGAAGACCGTCGCGACCACGAACAGCCAGACGGGCGAGCCGCCGGTGAGCGTCAGCACGATGAAGCCGCCGACGAGGGGGATGACGGCCGCCGCGATCAGCGGCAGGCGCACGCCGGCCTTGCGGGCGAACCAGAACGAGGCGACGCCCGCCAGGATCGCGCCGGGCAGCTGGATCAGGCCGGCCGTCTGCGACGAGATGTGCGCGACGTCCTGCACCCACTGCGAGAAGCCGTAGGTCATCGTGTAGGCGATCCCGTAGAGCAGGAAGAGGCGCAGGTAGGTGCGGGTCAGCGCGCCGTTCGAGGCGAGCATCCGCACGTCGATGAACGGCGCGACCGCGCGGCGCTCCCACAGGATCAGCGCCGCGAGGGCGAGCGCCGTGACGACGAGGAGCCACCAGAGCCCGGACGACAGGTCGAGCAGGAAGACCAGCAGGCTGCCGATCGTGATCGCGAACAGGGCGAGGCCGGCGGGGTCGATGGCCTGGCGGATCGGCAGGGGGGTGGCGCGGATCGGGCGGATACGGTCGGACGGCAGCCACAGCGCGCCCAGCACGAGGCCGATGCCGGCGAGCGGCACGTTGACCAGGAAGATCGCGTGCCAGCTGAAGGCGCCGATGAGCACGCCGGCGAGCGGAGGGCCTGCCGCGGCCGACACGAGCGACGAGATGGACAGCCCGCCGAGCACGAGCGGCGGCGTCAGGATGCCGAGGCGGTCGGACTGGTTGCGGATCGCGCTCATCGCCGCGGGGTATGCCGACGAGGTGCCGATGCCGATCAGGACGCGCGAGACGAGAGCCGCCCCGAACGTCGGGAGCACCGCGGGCAGGATGCCGGCGATGATGACGACGACCATCCCCATCAGGAAGATCTTCTTCGGCCCGAACCGGTCGGCCAGCTTGCCCATCGTCGGCTGCGCGATGGCGCTCGCCAGGTAGAGCGACGACACCAGCCAGATGGCCTGGTCGCTGCCGATGCCGAGGTCTCTCGAGATGGGCGCCAGCGCCACGGCGATCATGGTGGTGTTGATCGGGTTCAGAAGGGGCCCGAACAGGATCGGGATGACGAAGCGGGGGCCGAAGCCGGTCTCTTTGTACGTGGGGGATCGCCTACTTTGCAGTCACGGAGATCTACAGTCTAGCTGTATAAATCGGTCATGGGTAGCCGACGAACCAGAGCAGCACGACCGCGACGGCCTGGAGCACGACGGCCGACGCGAGCACGACGACGCGTCGGCGCCGCGTCTTCGAAAAGAGCTCGCTGCCGAGGAGGGGCGCGACGGGCATCATCAGGCGGACGAGGCTCTGCTGCGGGAGGAACACGGCGACGAGGTACAGCCAGTACGAGGCCGTGAACGCTACGAGGTCGCGGCCGAGTTCCTGCGTCGATCTGCGGGTCAGCCAGAACACGCCGGCAGCGATCGCGGCGAGCACCACGGCCACGCCCGCCCACCCCAGATATGTCGACGCCATCGTGAACCACGGCGTGAGCGGCGTGAAGTGCCGCCGGCCGACGAAGCCGACCCACCACGACAGCTCGGTGTCGAGGTACGCGCTCGGGTGGCCGGTCGCAGCCGTGGCTATCGGCGGCCAGGCCAGGCCGGCAGCGCACGTCACGGCTCCCGCGACGACGATCCGCACGACGTCGCGCCCGGGAAGCGGGTCGGTCTCCCGCGACCGCCACCGCATCAGCAGGTGGACGCCGAGCGCCAGGGCCAGCGCGAGGATCCCCGGCCGGGTGAAGGCGGCGAGCACGGCGAACGGGATCAGCGCGAGGTAGCGCCGCGTCAGCAGGCACCACAGCGCCGCGAACAGGAAGAACAGGAAGGCGCTCTCCGCGTACGCCGCCTGCAGCAGGAACCCCATGGGCCCCACGCAGAACAGCGCGACTGCGAACAGGGCCCGGGGCGCAGGAACTCGCAGCACCAGCACGCGGTAGAGCATCAGGGCGGCCCCGGCGCCGAACAGCATCGCCACCACGACGCCCGCCGGATAGAAGCCGAGCCCCGTCGCGCCCGACACGAACCGGACGATCCCCGGGAAGACCGGGAGGAAGGCCCACGGGTTCGGCACCACGTGGCCGCTCGCGTCGACCGGGAGCGTCGTCGGATACCCGTGCTCGGCGATCGTCTTGTAGAACGAGGCGTCCCAGGAGCCGGAGAACGTGAAGAACGACGGATTCGACCGGTGGCTCGCGAACGTCCAGCCCTGAGCGGTCGCAAGCGCGAACATCGCGCCGAGGAGAGCCGACGACAGCACGCGCGACGCGGCGTAGACCGCGAGCACCGCGAGCCATGGTCTCTCGGTCAGGACTCGGCGCACGCCGACCAACCTAGCGGTGCCGCCGGATGCGGATCGGGCCCTTCGCGGTCGACGGGTCGACGACGCTGCCGCCCTGGGTGATGTCGACCTCGCCCGCGGCGACGAGGCGCCTCGCCGCCCGACGGGCCGGCTCCATCAGCTCTCGCCAGCCCTCGTCGTCGCCCTGGTAGACGTCGCGAGCCGCGTCGGACGGGCAGATGGTCGACGTCGCGGCGCGTGCCTCCAGGAGCCGGCGGATGCTCGCCTCGAGCTCCCGGTCGACCGGGCGCACCTTCCGCTTGCGGCAGGCGTCGCTGCAGTACGCGACCTCGTCCCAGTTCTTCGCCCACTTCGCGCGCCGCTCGATGCGCCGTCCGCACGATCGGCAGGTCTTCTCGTCCACCGGTCCGTTGTACTCGTCCGACCTGCCACTAGGCTTTTCCGGTGACGACGACCACCCGTGCCCGCTTTCCCTGGGCCGGTCTGCTGGCCCTCGCCATCGCCTCGTTCCTCTCCATCTCGGGCGAGATGCTGCCCACGGGCCTCCTGCCCGAGATGGGGCGCGACCTGCACGTCAGCGAGTCGGCCGTGGGGCTGCTCGTCACCGTCTTCGCGTTCACCGTGGTCTGCACCAGCACGGTCCTCACCTCGCTGACGGCCCGGTTTCCGAGACACCGCCTGCTCGTCGGCCTGATCCTGATCATCGCGATCGGCGCCGTCGGCACCGCGCTGGCGCCCACGTACGCGTGGATGGTGGCCGCCCGCGTCGTCGGAGGACTCGCCCACGGCGTCTTCTGGGCCATCACCGGCGCCTACGCCGCCCACCTGGTGCCGCGCGAGCAGGTCGGTCGGGCGCTCGCCGTGTCGTCGTCGGGCGGAACCCTGGCGTTCGTGCTGGGCGTGCCGCTCGGGACGGCCCTCGGCCAGGCCGTCGGCTGGCGGATCGCGTTCGGCATCCTCGCCGGCCTCATGGTCGTCGGGGCCGTGCTCGTCTGGCGGCTCCTGCCCGACGTCGGATCGGGTGCCGAAGACGCCGCGACCCTCCGGCGCGAGGCCAGCGACGCCATGACCGGTGCGACGCCGGTCGGCCCCGGCGCCCTCGCGACCGGCTCGATCCCGATCATCCGCAACGGACGCCTGCCCCGAGAGGAGGTCGACCCGAGCGTGCTCGGCGTGGTGCTCACGTGCATCGTGACGGGCCTCTTCATGGTCGGGCACTACTCGCTGTACACCTACGTCGCCCCGTTCCTGACGCGGTCGAGCGGGCTCACCGGCGACTCGCTCAGCGTCGCGCTGTTCGCCTACGGGATCGCCGGCGCCTTCGGCCTCCTGCTCGTCGGGCTCGTGCTCGGCAAGCGGGTGTCGCTGAGCATCCCGCTGTTCATGGCGCTCGTCGCCGTCACAGTTGTCGGCCTCCTGGTGTTCGAGGGCAACCCCGTGGCCTCGTTCGTGGTGTTCGTGGTGCTGGGGATCACCTTCGGCGCCCTGCCCCCGCTGCTGCAGACGCGCCTCCTTCAGATGGCCCCGGCCCGCATCCGCGACCTCGCCTCGTCGTTCTACACGTCGTCGTTCAACCTCGGCATCGGCTCGGGCGCGCTCGTCGGCGGCTTCGTGCTGTCCGGCGCCGGGCTGGGCGCGCTGCCGCGCCTCTACATCGTGATCGCGGTCGTCATGCTCGCCGTCGTGCTGCTCTCCGACCGCCTGCTCACGCGCCGGGATGCCCGGCGGAAGGCCGCTCGGAGGGCTGCACGAGAGGCGCGGCGCCTCGGCGCCTAGCGGTCGAGGGCCCTGACCAGGGTCTCCTGCACGAAGCCGAGCCACTCGTAGACGGCCCGCAGGTAGGCGGCCTCCTGGTCGGCCGGGGCGTCGAAGCCGTCGGCCGTCACGCCGAGCCGCGTGCCCAGCGTGAGCCGCACGTCGTTCAGCGTGCGCAGCCAGGCCTGCTCGGCCTCCTTCGACAGCGGCGCCTTCGGGTCTCCCGCGAGGGTCTCGAGCACGAGCGTCGCCGTCTCGACCTTGCGCGCCGTGAGATCGTCGACCGTCAGTCGCCGGAACTCCGCATCGGCGTCGTCGTCGCCGCGATAGCCGGCGGGCAGCAGGCGCGCGACGGCCGGGTCGGCCTCGTCGCGCTCCTCCAGCAGGGTCACGATCTGCGAGACGAGCTGCTCGATGAGCGACCTCTCGTGACCGGCGAACGAGAAGTGGACGCCGTCGCGCTTCCGGGAGAACGGGAACAGGCTCACTCGTCGGCCTTCGACACGGTCGCCCAGAGTCCGTAGCCGTGCAGCGCCTCGACGTGCATCTCCATCTGCTCCCGTGCGCCGGTCGCGACGACGGCCTTGCCCTTCGTGTGCACCTGCATCATCAGCCGCTCCGCCTCCTTCGACTGGAATCCGAAGTACGTGCGGAAGACGAACGACACGTACGACATCAGGTTGATGGGGTCGTCCCAGACGAGCGTCACCCAGGGGACGTCGGGGGCTTCGAGACGACGCAGGTCGGTCTCGTCGAGGGTCATGCTCACAGAGTCCAGGGTGGCACGACTTATTGAGAGCCGTGCCTGTGAGTTGTTATGCTCCAGGAGTCGCAACTGGCGTTCGGGTGGTCTACCACCGGGGAGCGACTCACACGGTCGGCAGCCGTACGCCTGGGCTGCCGCTGGACCATCTCCTTCTATCCGTGTGCATTGGAGCTTTCCATGACTGTCACCTCAGATCGCCTGCCCTCCACCTTCAACGCCCCGCTCTCGGAGGTCGACCCCGAGATCGCAGCGGTCCTCGAGCAGGAGCTCGGCCGCCAGCGCGACTACCTCGAGATGATCGCCAGCGAGAACTTCGTCCCGCGCGCCGTGCTCGAGTCGCAGGGCTCCGTGCTCACGAACAAGTACGCCGAGGGCTACCCGGGCCGCCGCTACTACGGCGGCTGCGAGTTCGTCGACATCGCCGAGAACCTCGCCATCGAGCGCGCCAAGAAGCTCTTCGGCGCCGACTTCGCCAACGTCCAGCCGCACTCCGGCGCACAGGCCAACTCGGCCGTCCTCGCCGCGATCGCGACCCCCGGCGACACCATCCTCGGCCTCGAGCTCTCGCACGGCGGCCACCTCACGCACGGCATGAAGCTGAACTTCTCGGGCAAGCTCTACAACGCCGTCGCCTACGAGGTCGACCCGAAGACCTACCTGATCGACATGGAGACCGTCCGCCAGCAGGCGCTCGAGCACAAGCCGAAGGTCATCATCGCCGGCTGGTCCGCGTACCCCCGCCAGCTCGACTTCGCCGCGTTCCGCGCCATCGCCGACGAGGTCGGCGCGTACCTGTGGGTCGACATGGCGCACTTCGCCGGGCTCGTCGCCGCGGGCCTCCACCCGTCGCCGCTCCCGCACGCCCACGTGGTGTCGTCGACGGTGCACAAGACGCTCGCCGGCCCGCGCTCGGGCGTGATCCTCTCGAACGAGGAGTCGCTCTTCAAGAAGCTCAACTCGGCCGTCTTCCCCGGCCAGCAGGGCGGACCGCTCATGCACGTCATCGCCGCCAAGGCGACCGCGTTCAAGCTCGCGGCCGAGCCCGAGTTCAAGGACCGCCAGGAGCGCACCATCCGCGGTGCCAAGCTGCTCGCCTCGCGGCTGATGGAGGCCGACGCGAAGGCCGCCGGTGTCGACGTCCTCACCGGCGGCACCGACGTGCACCTCGTGCTCGTCGACCTCCGCGCCAGCGAGGTCGACGGCAAGCAGGCCGAGAACCTCCTCCACGAGGTCGGCATCACTGTCAACCGCAACTCGGTGCCGTGGGATCCTCGCCCGCCGATGACCACGTCGGGCGTCCGCATCGGCACGCCGGCGCTCGCGACCCGCGGCTTCGGCGACGTCGAGTTCACTGAGGTGGCCGACATCATCGCGCTGACCCTGATGCCGAACCCCGACATCGCGGCCCTCGCCGCTCGCGTGAAGGCGCTCACCGAGGCCTTCCCGCTCTACGCCTGATGTCGGCAGAGATCGGCGTCAGCCGGGCAGTCTCCATCGACGGCACCGCCCTGGCGGCGTCCGTCAAGGACGACCTTCGGGAGCGCGTCGCCGCCCTCAAGGCGACCGGCGTGCACCCGGGGCTCGGCACGATCCTGGTCGGCTCGAACCCGGGCTCGCTCTCGTACATCGCGGGCAAGCACCGCGACTGCGCCGAGGTCGGCATCGAGTCGATCCGCCTCGACCTGCCCGAGACGGCGTCCGAGAGCGACATCCGCGACGCCATCCGGTTCATGAACCAGAACCCCCTCGTGACGGCTTTCATCATCCAGCTGCCGCTGCCCGACGGGATCGACCCGACGTCGATGCTCGAGCTGATGGACCCGTCGAAGGACGCCGACGGGCTGCACCCGCTGAACCTCGGCGAGCTGGTGCTGGCCGTGCCTGGCGGCAAGGGCTCGATCGACACCCCGCTGCCGTGCACCCCGCGCGGCATCGTCGAGATGCTCCGCGCCTACGACATCCCGATCGAGGGGCGTCATGTCACGATCATCGGCCAGGGCCTCACGGTCGGGCGCCCCCTCGGGCTCCTGCTCACGCGCCTGGAAGCGACGGCGACCCTGACCCACTCGCGCACGGTCGACGTGGCAGCCGAAGTGCGCCGAGCCGACATCGTCATCGCCGCGGCCGGGGTCGCCGGCCTGGTCAAGCCCGACTGGGTGAAGCCCGGCGCCGCGGTCATCGACGTGGGCATCACGCGCGTGCTGAACGAGGAGACCGGCAAGTACAAGCTGCGCGGCGACGTCGACCCGTCGGTCGCCTCCGTCGCGGGGCACCTCTCGCCCGTCCCCGGCGGTGTCGGCCCGATGACCCGCGCCATGCTCCTCAAGAACGTGGTCGAGGCGGCCGAGCGCCGCTAGCCGCGGCCCTGCGGCGCCCCGGCGGCGGCGCCCTGCCCGCGGCCCCGCGAGCCAGGGCCAGCGCAGGCCAGACCCCAGGTCGCATGCCGCAGGAACTCGGGGCGGCCGGCTTCGAGAGCGAGCTAGACCCGTCGCGCCCCGTCGGCGGCGTGCACCGCGAAGACCGTCGGCTCGCGATACCCCGCGACGGCGAACGCCGCCAGCACGGCCGCCGTCACGGCGTCGCGCGCGGTGGTCGGCACGAGCGCGATCGCCGAGCCGCCAAAGCCGCCGCCGGTCATGCGTGCGCCGACGGCGCCGGTGGCCTGCGCCGTCGCGACGGCCAGGTCGAGCTCGGGCACCGAGATCTCGAAATCGTCGCGCATCGACGCGTGCGAGGCGTCGAGCAGCGCGCCGATGGCGCCCGGGCCCTTCTCGCGGAGGGTGCGCACGGTGTCGAGCACGCGCCGGTTCTCGGTGAGGATGTGCCGCACGCGGCGGAACGTCTCGTCGTCGAGCACCTCGGCGGCGCGAGGCAGGTCGTCGACGTCGAGGTCGCGCAGCGACGACACGCCCATCTCGCGGGCTCCGCGCTCGCACGAGGCGCGGCGGTCGACGTACCCGCCGGTGGCGTGCGCGTGCTCGACGCGGGTGTCGATCACGAGCAGCTCGAGGGAGGCGGCGGAGAAGCCGAGGTCGATCACCTCGGCGTCGAGGCTGCGGCAGTCGAGGAAGACGGCGGAGTCGGCGCGGCCGAGCAGCGACGCCGACTGGTCCATGATGCCGGTGGGGGCTCCGACGGCGTCGTTCTCGGCGAGCTGCCCGACGGAGGCCAGGAACGGCCGGGTCACGTCGAGGTGCCAGAGGTCGGTGAGGGCGACGGCGACGGCGCACTCGATGGCCGCGGACGACGACAGGCCCGCGCCCACGGGGACGTCGGAGTCGACCCAGATGTCGAGGCCGACGGCGGTGGTGAGTTCCTGCGAATCACTGCCCTGCGCCCCGAGCTTCTGCTGCAGAGCCCACGCGATGCCGAAGACGTAGGCCGACCAGCCGGACATCTGCGTCGTGTCGAGGTCGTCGAGCGAGATCTCGTGGACGCCGGCCTCGAAGGAGGAGGCCACGCGGAGGAGGCGGTCGTCGCGGACTCCGACGGTGATGGTCGTGTCGCGGTCGATCGCGAGCGGAAGCACGAAGCCGTCGTTGTAGTCGGTGTGCTCGCCGATCAGGTTGACCCGGCCGGGGGCCGCCCAGCGCCCGACGATGGCGGTGTCGAAGGCGCCCTCGAAGGAGGTGGCGCCCTCGAAAGATGCGCTGCTCTCGGAAGAAGATGGTGACGTCATGCTCGCTCGATTGTCTCTCGGATCAGTTCGGCGCTCTTCTCGGGGACGAGGTCGCCGATCCAGGCGCCCATCGCGGCCTCCGAGCCGGCCAGGAATTTGAGCTTCGACGCCGCCCGGCGCGGGGACGTGATCTGCAGCATGAGACGCACCGTATCGCGACCGACATTGATCGGCGCCTGGTGCCACGCGGCGATGTACGGCGTGGGGTCGTCGTAGAGCGCGTCGACGCCGCGCAGCAGGCGGCGGTACATCACGGCGAGCTCGTCGCGCTCGTCGGGGGTGAGCCCGGCGAAGTCGGGTACGTGGCGGTGCGGCAGCAGGTGGATCTCGACGGGCCAGCGCGCGGCGAACGGCACGAACGCCGTGAAGTGCTCGCCCGACAGAAGCACGCGCGGGCCGGTGCGCTCGCTCTCGAGCAGGTCGGCGAACAGCGTCGGCCCGTACTGGTCGATGCTCGTGAGGAGGCGCTGGGTGCGCGGCGTGACGTAGGGGTAGGCGTAGATCTGGCCGTGCGGGTGGTGCAGCGTGACGCCGATCGCCTCGCCGCGGTTCTCGAACGGGAAGACCTGCTGGATGCCCGGCAGCGCGCTGAGCGCCTCGGTACGGTGCGCCCACGCCTCGACGACCGTGCGGGCGCGTGACTCCGACAGCCCGGCGAACGAGCCGTAGGTGTCGGGGCTGAAGCAGACGACCTCGCAGCGGCCGACCGACGTGCGAGTGCGGCCGAAGCCGAGCGACGAGAGGTCGGCGAGGTCGTGCGGCGCGTTGGCGGCGTCGGGCGGGAGCTCGGGTCCGAACGACGGCGAGCGGTTCTCGAACACGGCCACGTCGTAGTTGTCGGGGATCTCGGACGGGTTCGTCTCGCTGGCCGGAGCCAGCGGGTCGAGCTCGGCCGGTGGAAGGAAGGCGCGGTTCTGACGTGAGGCGGCGATCGACACCCACTCGCCCGTCAGGACGTCCTGCCGCATCGTCGCGGTCTCGGGGCGCGGGTCGAGCGGGCGCAGGTCGGGCTTGCGCTCCGGCGACAGCGTCGTGTCGGCGTCGTCGAAGTAGATGAGCTCGCGGCCGTCGGCGAGGACGGTCGGGCGGATCGCGATGGGCATGCCCCTCCTTGGGTGTGCACGGTTCAGGTATGCACGGTGCCTCCGTCTTTCGCTTGCGAAGGCAGTTGAAAGTATACGAAGATCGGGTCATGGAATCCACCTCCGGCGCCACAGCCGCACGTCGGCGAGATGGGGTCGTCGCCTACGTCGAGGCGCACGGCTTCGCCCGCACCGCCGACCTGGCGCGCGAGTTCGGCACCTCCGAGGTCACGATCCGCACCGATTTCGAGGCCCTCGCGACGTCCTCGCGCGTGGTCCGCGTGCACGGGGGCGCGATGGCCGTCGACCAGGCCCCCGTCGAGCGGTCGTTCGAAGAGGTCGAGGCCGTCGGCTCCGACGCCAAGCGCGCCATCGGGGTCGCAGCCGCCGCGATGGTGCGCGACGGCCAGTGCGTCGTGCTCGACGTCGGCACGACGACGACGCAGGTCGCTCTCGCCCTCCTCGAGCGCACCGACCTGATCGGCGTGACCGTCGTGACGAACGGCCTCACGATCGCCCTGGAGCTCGAGCGCGCCGTGCCGCGCTTGACGGTGATCGTCACCGGCGGCACGCTCCGCCCGCTGCAGCACTCGCTGGTGAATCCCCTGGCGACCACCGTGCTCGACGGCATCACCGCCGACATCGCCTTCCTCGGCTGCACCGGGATCGACGTCGACCACGGGGTCACCAACGTGAACCTCCCCGAGACCGACCTCAAGCGCCTCATGGTCAAGACCGCCCGGCGTTCGATCATCGTGGCCGACGGGGGCAAGATGGGAGAAGCGCATCTCGGCGTGATCGGTCCGCTCGACAGGTTCGACGGGCTCGTCACCGCCGGTGCCTCGACGGAGAGCGTGGCCGCCCTCCGAGCGGCCGGGCTCGCCGTGGTCGAGGCGGATGCGCCTCTTTCCAGCTGACATCCCGACCTAGGAGTCCCGCGTGACCGACGTCGCCCCGCCCACCGGCGAGCAGTACCACCTCCGACTCGACGCCCCCGGCGGCGTCGTGACGGCCATCGTCACCGAGGTCGCCGCGGGTCTCCGCGCCCTCGAGGTCGGCGGAGTGGCCGTCGCCGAGACCTTCTCCGAGCACGAGGCGCCCCCGTCGGCTTCCGGCATCACCCTCGTCCCGTGGCCCAACCGCGTCGACGGCGGCACCTGGACCCTCGACGGCAAGCCCCAGCAGCTCGACATCACCGAGGTCGCCAAGGGCAACGCCAGCCACGGCCTCCTCCGCTTCTCGCCCTACCGCGCCGTCTCGGTCGAAGAGCACGCGATCACGCAGTCGGCGTCGGTCTTCCCGCAGCACGGCTACCCGTTCCGCCTTGACACCACCGTGCGGCACGAGCTCGTCGACGGAGGCATGGTCGTCACGCACACCGTGACCGGCCGGGGCGCAGGAACTGCGCCGATCGCCGTCGGGGCCCACCCGTTCTTCCGTGTCGGCGACCACGACCCCGCCTCCCTCCGGGTCACCCTCGACGCCGCCACCCGCTTCGAGACGAACGTCCGCAGCATCCCCGTCGGCACGGCGCCCGTCGCGGGCACTCCGTTCGACCTGACCGGCTCCCCGCTGCTCGGCGACCTCGACATCGACGCCGGCTACACCGACATCGCCACCGACGGCGAGGGGCACCGCCACATCACGCTCGCGGCCCCCGACGGCTCGTCGACGACAATGTGGATGGACGCCGCGTACCCGTACATGCAGGTGTTCACGCCCCGCAACTTCCCGCGCGACGGCGTGAAGGGCCTGGCCTTCGCGGCCGAGCCGATGAGTGCTCCGGCCAACGCGCTGGCCTCGGGCGAGGGCCTGGTGTGGCTCGCCCCCGGCGAGACCTGGACCGGCCGGTGGGGCGTCGCCTACTCCCCGGCCCCCTAGTCGCCGCCCTCCAGCGGGCGACAGACCCGGCGGACGGCCCCGCAGCTGTCTGAGAAGGCAACGTCGCCGCCGTTACGATACGAGTGGGCCCCGTGGGGCTCGAACCCACGACCAACGGATTAAAAGTCCGATGCTCTACCGACTGAGCTAGAGGCCCGTGCAGTCATCAAGCCTAGCAACCTCGTGGGCGACCAGGCGTACCCTTGGGCGAGTGCCCCCACGCGACTTCCACCGCCCCACGCAGTTCGCCGGCCACGAGTTCGAGGCGTTCCAGGGCGGCGACGACCCGGCCGTCATGCACCGCGTCGCCCACGAGTCGGCCGCGGCCCTCCTGGCTCGCGTCCGCAACGACCCGACGCCCGAGATCCTCGACCGCCTGGTCGCCTTCACCGACTCGCATGGGATCGACGCGCTCGCTGAGCTGTGGGCTGGCGCGACCCCGCACAGCCTGCCCGGCGCGCTCTGGCGCATCTACCTGCTGCGCGCCGTGATCCGCCAGAGCCCGGACGACATCACCTACCTGTTCGAGCGCGGCTCCCGCATCAGCGCGACCATCGACCCGATCGTGGCGGGTGCGCCGATGCCGGCCAGCCCGGAAGAGATCCTCGAGCTCGCCGACCGTATCCTGCGCGGCGTTTTCGAGGGCGACTTCGGCCTCGCTCTCGAGCGCGGCGCCGCCTTCGCCCGTCTGGCGGCGTCGGGTGCGGCCAGCGTCGCCGACGACCTCGACGTCATCGAGCCCGACCGCTCCGTCGAGCTCACCCGTCGCGCGCTCCGCCTCACCGAGCTGGCGACCGACCTGCACGCCTGCTCGGCCCGGTGGCGCGACGGCAGCCTGGATTAGACGGCAGCCTCGACAAGACGAGCAGCCTCGACAAGACGGCAGGACACACGCCCGGCTATTCCCGAGTTCGCTCTGTGCGGACTCCCCGGCCCGCGGTCGAGGTTCTCGCTACAGTGGATGTCGCCGGGCCGCAGCAAACCCCGGGCTCCAAAATTAGCCGCTTCGAGCGGCCTCGCGCCGAGAGGCGTTTCTGCGGCCCGGCGCTTTCTCGCTAACGAGGTCTTTCAAGAAACCTCCCAGGCAGGCCAAACCCCCTGGGCCGCGGTGCCGAACACCTTGCGAGAGAACAACCCGCAAACATCTCCACCAGGCGCTAATCGGACTCCCTAGGTCCGGTTCACCGAGGTGGTCCTCTCGCACGCACCCGGGCTCCGGCCATCCCAGACGGCGTTCGTGCGGGAGGGCCACCTCAGTACCAGCGCCGACAACCACGACAAGTGCGGATGGAGGTGCAACCTGACATGCTGGAGCTTGTGAGCCGAGATATGGATGATCCCGGGCGTGACACGGGAGTCCCGCCGACTCCCGAGGCACTCCTCGAGCGAGTTGCCGAAGGCGACCGCGACGCTTTCGCGCAGTTGTACGACATGACGGCACCCCGCGTGCTGGGCTTGATCAAGCGACTCTTGAAAGACCACTCGCAGTCCGAAGAGGTCACCCAGGAGGTGTTCCTCGAGATCTGGCAGACCGCGACCCGCTTCGACCACAACAAGGGCGGGGCCTCGAGCTGGATGCTCACGATGGCCCACCGCCGAGCGGTCGACCGCGTGCGGGCCAGCCAGTCGAGCCGCGACCGCGACACCAAGATCGGAATCCGCGACTTCGAGACCGATTACGACTCGGTCACCGAGCAGGTCGAGATCCGCATCGAGCACGAGCGGGTCGAGCGAGCGCTCGGCCGCCTGACGGAGCTGCAGCGACAGGCTGTGACTCTCGCCTACTACGGGGGCTTCTCGCACAGCGAGGTCTCCGACATGCTTCACGTTCCCATCGGCACGGTGAAGACCCGACTCCGCGACGGCATGATCCGCCTTCGCGACGAACTAGGAGTGGCGTCATGAGCAAGCACAGCTCGACGTCCGGCGGCGGCCCCATGAACCCTGACATCGACACCCTTTCCGGCGCATATGCGCTCAACGCCCTCGACGAGGCCGAGCGCGAAGCGTTCGAAGCCCGCCTCGCGGACGACCCCGACCTCAGACAGGAGACCGCCGAGTTGACCGACACGGCCCTGCTCCTCGGCTACGCCGTCGAGCCCATCACTCCTTCGCCGGCTCTCCGTGCGAGCGTCCTCGACCTCATCGGCTCGACGCCGCAGCTGCCCCGGCTCTCCGCTCCCGACGTCACGGATGTGGCGCAGGAACGCCGGCCCGCCGCCGACGCCCCCGCCGCATCGACCGAGGCCGAGATCCTCGAGCCCATCCCGCTGGCGCGTCAGCGCTGGTTCATGCGTCCCGGCGTGCTCCTCATCGGCGCAGCCGCAGCCGTCGGCCTGTTCTTCGGCGGCGTGGGCATGGCCAACCAGTTCACCCCGTCTCCGTCGACGAGCAGCGCTCCGATCGCGGCCGGCGACGTCGGCGCGATCCTGGCCGCGAGCGACGTGCAGCACACGGCGTCCGACCTCTCGACAGGCGGCAAGGCGACCCTGTACTGGTCGAACGACCTCCAGCGCTCGGCTGTCGTCGTCAACGGCGCCACGGCCCTGCCCTCGGGCAAGACCTACCAGCTCTGGTACATCAAGGGCTCCGATGTCAAGTCGGCCGGCACCATGGCCGTCAACGGCAACTCCGTGACGCAGGTGCTCCAGGGCGACCTGCAGAAGGGCGACACCGTGGGCATCACGGTCGAGCCTGCCGGAGGGTCGAAGCAGCCGACCTCGACGCCGGTGGTCGCGCTGCAGAGCGCTTAGCCGCCGCCAGGAAGTTCCTGCGCCTCTCTGAGTGTGAGGGAGCGCAACCGCAAAAGGCGTGAGCCCCAGTCACACGACTGGGGCTCACGCCTTTGGCGCGTGGCCGCCGATCAGCCGAAGCGGCCCGAGACGTAGTCTTCGGTGGCCTGGACCGACGGGTTCGAGAACATCGTCGCAGTGTCGTTGTACTCGATGAGCTTGCCCGGCTTGCCGGTGCCCGCGATGTTGAAGAACGCGGTCTTGTCGCTGACGCGCGAGGCCTGCTGCATGTTGTGGGTCACGATGACGATCGTGTACTGCTGCTTGAGCTCCTCGATGAGGTCCTCGATGGCGAGGGTCGAGATCGGGTCGAGGGCTGAGCAGGGCTCGTCCATGAGGATCACGTCGGGCGAGACGGCGACGGCGCGCGCGATGCAGAGGCGCTGCTGCTGACCGCCCGAGAGGCCGGAGCCGGGCTTGTCGAGGCGGTCCTTGACCTCGTTCCAGAGGTTGGCGCCGGTCAGCGACTTCTCGACGAGCTCGTCGGCCTCGACCTTGCCCATGCGGCGGTTGTTGAGCTTCACGCCGGCGAGGACGTTCTCGCGGATCGACATCGTCGGGAAGGGGTTCGGGCGCTGGAAGACCATGCCCACCTGGCGGCGCACGAGCACCGGGTCGACGCCCTCGCCGTACAGGTCGTTGCCGTCGATGAGCACCTCGCCCTCGACGTAGGCGCCGGGGATGACCTCGTGCATGCGGTTGAGGGTGCGGAGGAAGGTCGACTTGCCGCAGCCGGACGGACCGATGAACGCCGTGACGGTGCGGGGCTCGATGGTGATGTTGACGTCTTCGACAGCGCGGAACTTGCTGTAGTAGACGTTGAGGTCTTTGACTTCGATGCGCTTGGACACGGTTTCCTTAGTCGAGGTTGCTGGCTAGCGGAGGCTGTTGCTTCCGCTGTCTAGCGGAGGCTGTTGTTTCCGCTGTCTAGCGGAGGCTGTTGCTTCCGCTGTCTAGCGGAGGCTGTTGCTTCCGCTGTCTAGCGGAGCTTGGGAGAGAAGAGGCGGCCGATCAGGCGAGCGAGGAGGTTCAGCGCCATGACGATCAGGATGAGCACCAGGGCGCCCGTCCAGGCGCGCTCGAGGAACGGCGTCGCGTCAGGACCCTGGTTCGCGTACTGCGTGTAGACGAAGACGGGGAGCGTCATCATGCGGTCACTGAAGAGGTCGTAGTTCATGCTCGTCGTGAAGCCCGTGGTGATCAGCAGCGGCGCGGTCTCGCCGATGACGCGCGAGATGGCGAGCATGACGCCTGTCGTGAGGCCGGCGATCGACGTGGGCAGGATGATCTTCACGATCGTGAGCCATTTCGGCACGCCGAGGGCGTAGCTGGCCTCGCGCAGCTCGTTCGGCACGATCTTGAGGATCTCCTCCGACGACCGGACGACGACCGGGATCATCAGGACGCTGAGCGCGACCGAGCCGACGATGCCGGCGCGGATCGAGGGGCCGGCGAAGAGGGCGAAGAGCGAGTAGGCGAAGAGCCCGGCGACGATCGACGGGATGCCCGTCATGACGTCGACGAAGAAGGTGATGGCGCGGGCCAGGCGACCGCGGCCGTACTCGACCAGGTAGATCGAGGTGAGCAGTCCGATCGGGATCGAGATGAGCGCGGCGAAGGCGGTGACCTCGAGGGTTCCGACGATGGCGTGGACCGCGCCGCCGCCGGCGCCGATGACGTTGCGCATCGACTCGTTGAAGTAGGCGGAGTCGAACCGTGCGACGCCTCGCGAGATGACCGTGTAGATCAGCGAGATCAGCGGCAGCAGCGTGATGATGAAGGCCGTCGTCACCAGCGAGGTGACGAGGCGGTCCTTCGCCTTGCGACCGCCCTCGACCACCATCGAGATGACGACGATGAGGATGTCGAAGAGGATCGTGCCGAAGAAGAAGGCTCCCACCACGTTGAAGTCCGTGGTCGTGCCGGATGCCTGCAGAAGAGCGAAGACGCCGATGAAGATGAGCCAGCTGACGATGAGCAGGCCCCACGGTGCGCCCTTGGGGAGCTTCCCGGCGGTCAGGGTGTTCGCGCTGGTGTTGCGGACGGCGACCGACATCAGTTGGCTCCCGAGAAGGCCTTGCGGCGGTTGACGATGAATCGCGCGGCCATGTTGACCAGCAGCGTGATAACGAAGAGGACGAGGCCGGACGCGATGAGCGTGTTCAAGGCGACGCCCTGGGCCTCGGGGAACTGCGTCGCGATGTTCGCCGCGATGGTGTTCGGGTTCTGGCTCGTCAGCAGGAAGACGTTGATCACCGTCGCCGGCGACAGGACGATGGCGATGGCGAGGGTCTCGCCGAGCGCGCGACCGAGCCCGAGCATGATGCCCGACACCATGCCGGAGCGGGCGAACGGCAGGACGGCCATCTGGATCATCTCCCAGCGCGTCGCGCCGAGGGCCAGAGCGGCCTCTTCGTGGAGGCGCGGGGCCTGGAGGAAGATCTCGCGCATGACCGCGGTCATGATCGGCAGGATCATCACGGCCAACACGATGGCGGCGGTGAGGATCGTCTTGCCGGTGCCCGACACCGGACCCTGGAAGAGCGGGATCCAGCCCAGTGTGTTGACCAGTGTCGTGTAGAACGGCTGGATGAACTTGGCCAGGACGAGCACGCCCCAGAGGCCGAACACGACGGAGGGGACGGCCGCCAGGAGGTCGATGATGTAGCCGAGCAGCTGGCTGATCCGGCGCGGCGCGTAGTGCGAGATGAAGAGCGCGATGCCGATCGAGAGCGGGGTCGCGATAATGAGCGCGAGCAGGGCCGCCCAGACGGTGCCGAAGACCAGCGGGCCGACGTAGACCCAGAAGTTGGCCGCGTCGTTCGGGATCTGGCCCGGCTTCGCCGTCAGCGCCGGGAGGCTCTGGACGATCAGGAAGACAGCGGTCGCAGCCAGCACGACCAGGATCAGGGAGCCGGACAGCACGGTCGCGAGCGAGAACACCCGGTCGCCGATCCGGATGACCGCCTTCGGGGGAGTGGCGGTCTTCGTGGGGCTTTCCGCGGAAGCGGTCATGAAGTGAAATCCTGCTCTGGCCGGGGGCCGCATGACTGTCGGGTGGTGAAGCGCGTTGGGCGAATGCCAGGTGAATCAGAGGAGGTCCGGGTCGCAGCCGCGGGGGCCGCGACCCGGACCAGGTGATGCTGGGTGGAGCGGGTGCTACTTGATCGTCGCAGCGGCGGTCGCGACCTTGGCAGCGAGGTCGCTGTCGAGGGGAGCGGAACCGGCCTGAGCAGCGGCGGCCTTCTGGCCGGCGTCGCTCGCGGCGTAGGTGGCGTAGGCCTTGACCAGGTCGCCCTTGGCGCTGTCCTTGTACGTGTCGCAGGCGATCATGTACGAGACCAGGACCATCGGCCAGTCGCCCGAGTCCGTGAGGGTGCGGTCGATGTTGATGGCGAGGTCGTTGTCGGCGCGGCCCTCGACGAGCGGCGACTTCGCGACGACAGCGGCAGCACCGTCGGCGCTGATCTTGGTGGCGGTGCCACCGACGACGAGCTGCGACACCGAGAGGCCGGTTGCGGCCGACTCGTCGATGTAGGTGATCGAGTTCTTCGAGTTCTTCGTGGCGTCGGCGACACCCGAGGTGCCCTTGGCCGCGTCACCCACCGAGTAGGGGAAGGTCTGCGAAGCGGGCTTCGTCCAGACCGACTTCGCCTCGGCGGCGAGGTACTCGGTGAAGTTCTGCGTGGTGCCCGAGTCGTCGGAGCGGTGCACGACCGTGATGGAGGCACTGGGCAGCGTCGCGTCGGGGTTCAGCTTGGTGATCGCCGAGTCGTTCCACTTGGTGATCTTGCCGCTGAAGATGCCGGCGATGGTGTCGGCGTCGAGGATGAGGTCCTTGAGGCCGTCGACGTTGTACGCGACGGCGATCGGGGAGATGTAGACGGGGAGGTCGATGGCCTTCGAGTCGGCTGCGCAGCCGGCGAAGGTCGACTTGATCTCGTCGTCCGAGAGAGCGGCGTCGGAGCCGGCGAAGTCGGCGGCACCCGAGATGAAGCTGGTGCGCCCGGCGCCGGAACCCTGCGGGTCGTAGTTGACGGTGACGCCGGTTCCGTTGGCCTCCTGGAAGCCTGCGGCCCAGGTGGTCTCGGCGACGCCCTGGGCGGACGAGCCGATGCCGTTGATGGTGCCGGAGAGGCTGGTTCCGCCGCTCGACGAGCTGCCGGGGGCGGCATCCTCGTTCGAGGCGCAGGAGGAGAGCGCGATGGTGCCGACGAGGGCGATGGCGGCGATGCTGCCAACTCGCTTGATGTTCACAGATTTCCTTTCGGGGAAGTCGTGTCGTGATGCTGGACCTGCTCGTCGCATCGCAGTGCCTCAGGCGCTGGACCTCGTCGAGCATCGGGCCGGTGCTGACCCGCGAGCGAGGCTACGTTTGCGCGTTAACGACGTTCGTCCGATTGGGTGAACGGAAGGTTAACGCCGGGGGAACAAGCGCCGGGCATCGCGGCTTCGAGGCCGCCGCGGAGTAATGAGCCGTTCACGGTCCGCCTCGTCGCGATGAGCGCGGGCGCGGGGCCCGAATTGGGCGCAGGAACTCGGGGTGGTCGCTAGACGGTCGGACCGTGCGTCTCGACGGCGACCAGCGTGCCGTCCGAGTGCGCGACGTGCAGCACGGTGTAGTCGGCCAGCCCCAACGACGCGTACTGCCTCAGATCGAGGCGGTGGCCGCCGCGCGTCTGCGACGCCACCTGGCGGATGATCTCGGGCAGCACGGGTCCGTGGCTGCAGAGCACGGCGTCGACCTGCTTCTTGAGGCGCTTCTTCACGGCGCCGGCGATGTCATCGGTGCCGGACTCGTAGGCGTCCTGGCTGATCGCATCACTGTCCTTCACGCCGACGCGCGTCGCCGTCGACAGGGGCTCGACCGTCGCGAGGCACCGGGCGGCCGTGCTGCTGACGATCTTCCGGGGGCGCCAGGCCGCGATACCGGGCGCGACGCTCCTCGCCTGTTTGCGGCCGGCGGGAAGCAGGGGCCGCGTCGAGTCGCTCCCGGCCCATTCGCCGGGCGAGATGGCCTTCGCGTGGCGAAGGGCGACGATCGCGAACGTCCTGGCCTGGTCGGCAGCGACGCGGTCGGCGAAGCGATCGAGGATCTCGGCGTCGCGCTCGTAGGTGAGCTGGTGGCGGGCCTTGGCGATCGGGACCCACTCGATCCGTGCCACCTCGTCGTTCGGTGCGAAGACGCCGGCGGCGGCATGCTGCTCGTCGGTCACCTCGGCCGCCCAGTAGTGGACGACCTTGTCGCGCCCTCCGGGCAGCAGGTACTCGGCTGTGCCGAGGGGGGCGCCGAGGCCGACGCGGTAGCCCGTCTCTTCGGCGATCTCGCGCACGGCGGCTTGCGGGGTGGACTCGCCGGGATCGACCTTGCCCTTCGGGAAGGAGACGTCGTGGCGGTGGTCGCGGTGGATCAGCAGCACCCGGACCTTGCCCTCCACCATGCGCCAGCACACGGCTCCCGCGGCGACGACGGTGGTCGCCGAGGAGCGCGCGCCGGGGTGGACCGTCGAAGCGTCTCGCATGCTCACCGGGCGGAGCGCCTTCTCTTGCTGATCTGCCGCATGAGGCCGTCTTGCATGTCGGAGAGGATCTGGCCGTCGTCACCGCGCGCGTGCCTGGTCCACTCGCCGTCCGGCGTGAGGTGCCAGGAGGTGGTCTCGGGCGACATGGCGAGGTCGAAGAGCGCGGAGATCTCGGCCAGGTGGTCGTCCTGTACGAGGCGGACCAGGACCTCGACGCGACGGTCGAGGTTGCGATGCATCATGTCGGCGCTGCCGATGTAGACCTGGGGGTCGCCCTCGTTGTGGAACCAGAACAGGCGGGAGTGCTCGAGGTAGCGGCCCAGGATGGAGCGGACGCGGATGTTCTCGCTGAGACCGGGGATGCCCGCCTTCAGCGCGCAGATGCCGCGCACCCAGATGTCGATCGGCACCCCGGCGTTGCTCGCGTGGTAAAGCGCGTCGATGATCTCCTCGTCGACCATCGAGTTGATCTTGATGCGGATGCCCGAGGGCTTGCCCGCGGCGGCGTTCTCGGCCTCGACGGCGATGCGCTTGATGAGCCCCTTGCGCAGGTGGAGCGGTGCGACGAGGAGGCGCTTGAACTTCTTCTCGATCGCGTAGCCCGACAGCTCGTTGAACAGGCGCGTGACGTCTTTGCCGACCTGATCGTCGGCGGTGAAGAGGCCGAGGTCTTCGTAGATGCGGCTCGTCTTGGGGTTGTAGTTGCCCGTGCCGATGTGCGTGTAGTGACGCAGCCGGCCGTCTTTCTCCTGGCGGATGACGAGGGCGAGCTTGCAGTGCGTCTTCAGGCCGACGAGTCCGTAGACGACGTGGACGCCGGCCTTCTCGAGCTTGCGGGCCCAGGTGATGTTGTTCTGCTCGTCGAAGCGGGCCTTGATCTCGACCAGGGCCAGCACCTGCTTGCCGGCCTCGGCGGCGTCGATGAGCGCCTCGATGATCGGGCTGTCACCCGACGTCCGGTAGAGCGTCTGCTTGATGGCGAGCACGTTGGGGTCGGCGGCGGCCTGCTCCAGGAAGGCCTGGACGCTCGTCGCGAAGGACTCGTAGGGGTGGTGCACCAGCACGTCGCGTCGGCCGATGCTCGCGAAGATGTCGGGCTTCATGTTGGGCTCGGTCGGGAGCAGCTGGACGGCAGTGGTCGGCAGGTGCTTGGCGAAGTGGAGCTCGGGGTTCGTGATCTTGGCGATCTCGAACAGACCGGCGAGGTCGAGCGGCGCCGGGAGGCGGTAGACCTCCTGGTCGGTGATGTCGAGCTCGCGGACGAGGAGCTCGAGCGTCACGGGATCCATGTCTTCAGTGATCTCGAGACGGATCGGCGGACCGAAACGACGGCGCAGGAGCTCTTTCTCGAGGGCCTGGATGAGGTTCTCGGACTCGTCCTCGTCGATCTCGACGTCTTCGTTTCGCGTGACGCGGAAGACGTGGTGCTCGATGATCTCCATGCCCGGGAAGAGGTCTTGGAGGTGGTTCGCGATGAGGTCTTCGAGGGGGATGAACCGCAGGCGGCCGCTCGAGTCGTCGGGGAGCTGCACGAACCGCGGGAGCACCTGGGGCACCTTGAGGCGCGCGAACTCCTGCTTCTCGTTCTTCGGGTTGCGGACGCGAACAGCGAGGTTCAGCGACAGGCCGGAGATGTAGGGGAAGGGGTGCGCCGGGTCGACCGCGAGCGGCATGAGCACGGGGAAGATCTGGTTCGAGAACACGTCGTGCATGGTCGCGCGGTCGGCCTCGGCGAGGTCGGACCACATCTCGACATGAATGCCGGCGGTGTCGAGGTCGGGCTTGATGGAGTCCTGGAAGGCCGCCGCGTGCCGGGCCTGCAGGGCGTACGCCTTGCGGTTGATCGAGGCCAGGACGTCTTTCGGGGCCGTGCCGATGTTGGTGGGCACCGCGAGGCCGGTCGAGATGCGGCGCTTGAGACCGGCGACGCGCACCATGAAGAACTCGTCGAGGTTGCTGGCGAAGATGGCGGCGAAGTTGGCCCGCTCGAGAAGCGGCGTCGTGGGGTCTTCGGCGAGCTCCAGAACGCGCTGGTTGAACGCCAGCCAGCTGATCTCGCGGTCGAGGAAGCGGTCGGTGGGCAGGGTGCCATCGCCGTCGAACGAGACGATGTCGTCGAAGTCGTCCATGAGGTCGTTGCTCACGGCTGCGCCGTCAACGTAGGGTTCGCTGTCCATTGCTCAATCCTGCCACCCGCCGGTGCCCGACCGTGCGGCCGAGCGTGAACTGTTGGTAACTCCGGCCGCATTGCGGTGAAATCCGTGTGTGATGTATTAATGAATGGCCTCAGGGGGATTGAGAGGGGTTGTGAAGAGCAGGATCGTTGCCAGACTCGCGGTTGTCGGGGTTCTCGTCGGGGCGAATGCGCTGCCGGCCTCTGCCGCTGATGGGGAGCCGAGGAGTGGGCGCGCCACAGAAGTGGATTCGGCTTGCAAGCAGGCCGTGGTCGAGGTGGGGGGATCGATGACGGAGGTCGCGAGCGTCTGCTCCGTCGTGACGGAGTCGACGTCTGGCCCCACGATCGTCGTCGATGCGTCCGAGCTCGACGACGTCGTGGTCGACGCGGACCAGACTGGCTTCCCTCGCGCCGTCAAAGCCGGCACGGTCCGCTCGAAGGCGTGGAGTCAGACGAAGTACGGCGGGACGTACAAGGAGATTCACAAGGGCACGTTCTACTACGACGGGGCGAGGGCCTGGTCGAAGGAGCAGACGTACCGAGGCAAGAAAGGATCGCACTCCTGCGGTGTCGCCGGCAGCTGGGGCTTCGGGGTGAACGTTGCTACGGTCGCCTGCACTCAGCCGCGTTCCGGCGCGAACGTCGTGAACCGCGAGACCTACAAGGTGCAGGCGGTGGCGAACGGCAGTCCGATCAACTGGACGCTGGCGATGTCCATGATGCTGAAGGCCAACGGAACGATGACGAGCCGTGCGTCCTGAGGCAGTGCCGGTCGGGAAGGTCGCCGTGGACGGTCGTGCGGTGGCCCTATTCGTTCTGGGAATCATCGTCTTTGGCGCCATCGTCCCGGGCGGGGGTCTTCTGGTCGCGCTCGCCGCGCGCTTCACGACTGTGCGTCAGTCGAAGCGCGCGATGGTGATGCTCTGGGTGGTTGCCGGAGTCATCACGGCCATTCCGGTCATCACGATGATCAGCTTCGCGTTTCCACCCGTAGCAACCGTCGGCCCGGAGGTCGTGGTCAGTGATTGACATAGGTCTCGCCGATCGGCTCCCCGACTGGGAAACGGGTGGCCCTTCGTCCCGACGCATGTCTCCCAGAATCGATCGCGTCTTCGTTGTCGTCTGCGCTCTCCTGATCGCGATCGGAGTCGTGGTGGTCGTCGGCATGGTGCTGGCAGCGGTCGCCTTCGTGAACGGCACGAGCATCGGCATCCCGCTCGTCGCGACCTTCGATGGCGTTCGAGATGTCAGCGCGACGCCCACGGTCACCATCACCGGATCGGGGGTCGCCGTCGGCGTGGTGGCGATCGTCCTTGCTCTTCCGCTCGGGATCGTCGCCCTGCAGTACCCCGACGAAGTGCCGGGGCGGGCGGGCGGCGAGGTCAGCGGGCGAGGGAGTACTGCACGTCGATCGCGTGGTCGGTGAAGCCGCGGGTCGCGTAGAGGCCGAGGGCCGCGTCGTTGTCGCCCTCGACGTAGAGGGACGCGGTCGCGACGCCGCGCGCCGCCAGGCGTGCCAGGCCGGCGTCGACCACTGCTCCTCCGAGATGCTCGCCCTGGTGATCCGGGGAGACACCCACGGCATAGAACTCGCCGATGGGCGCAGCGAACTCGCCGATGGGCCCAGCGAACTTGCCGATGGGCGCAGCGAACTCGCCGATGGGCGCGGCGAACTCGCCGATGGGCGCGGTGAACTCGTCGACCGAGGCGTCCGGCTCCACCTTCAGCCAGGCGAACGCCACGAGCTCGTCGCCGAGCGAGAGGAGGAGGAAGTCGTCGGCGTCGAACCACTCCTCGGCCATTCGCGCATCGAGGTCGAGCTGCGTCAGGGAGCCCTGCTCGGGGTGCGAGGCGAACGCGCGGGCGTTGAGCTCGAGCCAGGCGGTGTCGTCGGCGCCGGGGCGGAACGCTCGGACGGTGGTGCCGCCAGGGAGTTCCTGCGCCGTGAATCCCGAAGGGACGGAGGCGCGCTGCTGGAGGAGCCGACGCGTGGGGGTGAACCCGAACCCCTCGGCGAGACGGCGCGCACCCGGGTGGTCGCCGTGCGCCCAGACGGCGAGCGGGCCGGTGGTCGCGTCGAGCACGGAGTGGAGCAGGGCGGTTCCGAGGCCCCTGCCGCGCGCGGACGGACGCACGACGAGCTCGGCTTCGCCCGGGCGCAGGATCGCGGCAGCGTCGTCGCCGCCGATCACGCGGGCGTCGCCCGAGCGCGCCTCGACCAGTGCCTGGTCGGAGAAAGGAGGAGCGCCGTCCGCCGCCGCCGCCTCGGCGGCCAGCGTCGTCAGCGCACTATGAGGTGAGGACATCTCGCTGGTCGTCGTCGTAGACGTTGAAGCGATAGCCGACGTTTCGCACGGTGCCGATCAGCGACTCGAGGTCGCCGAGCTTGGCGCGAAGGCGCCGAACGTGGACGTCGACGGTGCGGGTGCCGCCGAAGTAGTCGTAGCCCCACACCTCGCTGAGCAGCTGCTCGCGCGTGAAGACCCGCGAGGGGTGCGTCGCGAAGAAGCGGAGGAGCTCGAACTCTTTGAAGGTGAGGTCGAGCGGGCGGCCGTGGACCTTGGCCGAGTAGCTGGCCTCGTCGATCACGACGCCGGAGGCCTGGATCTTGGAGCCCGACTGGCTCTGCGCGAGGCGGCCGGTGACGAGGCGGATGCGCGCATCGACCTCGGCGGGGCCGGCCGACTCGAGGATGACGTCGTCGACGCCCCACTCGGAGTTGACGGCGGTGAGGCCGCCCTCGGTGAGCACCAGGACAAGGGGAACGGTGACGCCGGTGGTGCGAAGGATCTTGCAGAGCGCCTTGGCGCTGGAGAGGTCGGTGCGGGCGTCGACGAAGATGAGGTCGCTCGACGGGGCGTTCACGAGGTGCGCGGGCTCTGCGGGGATCTGCCGGGTGCGGTGGCTGAGGAGAGCCAGCGCCGGAAGGACTTCAGACGTACCGGAAGAGGTCAGGACCAAGAGCTGCGCCACACGACCTCCAGTAGATGTACTCTCGACGATTCTAAGTCACGCCGAACTTGCCCCCGATAACCCTAGTGGGTGCCCGCAAGGCTCGAGTGGGGGAGGATGGTGGTCGTGGAAACCATCTCGCGCCGCACCCGTCTCCGTCTCGCCACGACGATTCCGGTCTGGTGCGTCGCTCTCGCGGGGGCGATCGTGGTCGGTCTGACGGTCAAGGGCGACGGGTTCCTGACCTGGCTGCCTCTGGTGCTCGGGGCCTCGATCCTGGTGACGTTCTGCCTGCAGCTGGCGACGCGGGAGAAGGACGGCCTCGTCGACCGCACGATGCTGAGCCTGAGCGGCAGTCTCGTGGTGCTGGGAATCGCGACCGGAGTCCTCGCTCTTCTCTCGCTCTGACGGGGGTCGCGGGTAGCATGGAGCCTATGGACTCGCTGCTTCCCCTCGAGATGTTCTACATCGGCCTGCTCGTACTGGCCTCCCTCTGCATCGCCTTCGTCGCGGTCACCGTTCTGGTCAAGCTGTTCAAAGGACAGCGCTAGTGGCCCCTGAAATCGGCGCCGCATGATCGACATCCCCACCGATCTGCCGGCCGAGCTCGTGCCCCTGTCGTGGCTCCTCGGCGTCTGGGAAGGCACCGGAGTCGTCGACTACAAGACGGGCGACGACCCCGATTCGCGACGCACCCACGAGTTCGGGCAGCGCGTGAGCTTCAGCCACGACGGCCTGCCGTTCCTCAACTACAGCTCGTACAGCTGGCTGCTCGACGACGAGCGCACGCCGCTGGTGAGCGAGACCGGCTACTGGCGGCTCGACCGCCCCGCCGAAGAGGGCGACCGCGGTCCCGGCATGCTCCCGGGCGTCGGCATTCAGCCCTTCACGACCGCTCGCGCCGTCGAGGTCCTGCGCACCCCGGACGACGGCTTCAACCTCGAGGTGTCGCTGGTGCACCCGACGGGTGTCAACGAGCTCTACCTCGGCCGGGTCAAGGGCCCGCGCATCGACCTCTCGACCGACGCCGTCGTGCGGTCGAGCCACGCCAAAGAGTATTCGGCGGCCACCCGCATGTACGGCCTCGTCGACAACCACCTCCTCTGGGCGTGGGACGTAGCGGCGCTCGGCCATGAGCTCCGCACCCATGCATCGGGGCGGCTCGCTCATGTCGACTGACGCGTCGACCAGCACTCCCTCTCCGTTCTCCACCCGGCCCGGCTTCGTCGCCGACGAGGCGACGGGTGTCGCCGCGCACTTCGGCAATCCGCTGGTGGAGCAGAGGGCGCTGGGCGCCGGCACCGCGGTCGTCCAGGTGCCGTCCCGGGGTTTGATCACGGTCACCGGCCCGGACCGCCTCTCGTGGCTCGACTCGCTCACCAGCCAGAGCCTCAAGAGGCTGGCTCCCGGTGTCTCGACCGAGACGCTCCTCCTCGATCCCTCGGGCCGTGTCGAGCACGCTGCCGGTGTCGTCGACGACGGCGAGACGACGTGGCTCCTCGTCGACGCGGCTGCCGTCGAGTCGTTCGCCGTCTGGCTCGACCGGATGCGATTCATGCTCCGCGTCGAGGTTGCCGACCGCAGCGCCGACTTCGCCGTGCTCGGCTCGTTCGGCGAGCTCGGGCTTCCCGCCGCCGCGCCGTCGGGCGTCCCGCTCGTCTGGCTCGACCCGTGGGCGTCCATCGCGGTCGGCGGCGTGGGCTACTCCGACGCCGCCACCCACCCCGCGCGCGACTGGTCGTATCGCGAGACCGTCGTGAGCCCCGAGTCGCTGGCCGAGGTCGCGGCGTCCGGCGTGCCCGTGGCCGGTTCGCTCGCCCTCGAGGCGCTCCGCGTCGCCGCCTGGCGGCCCAGCCTCGTGCACGAGCGCGACGAGCGCACGATCCCCCACGAGCTCGACTGGCTCCGGTCGGCCGTCCACCTCGACAAGGGCTGCTACCGCGGCCAGGAGACCGTCGCGAAGGTGCACAACCTGGGGCACCCGCCGCGACGCCTCGTGATGCTGCACCTCGACGGCTCCGACACCGTGCTGCCGGCGCCGGGATCCCCCGTCTTCGCCGGTGAGAACGAGGTCGGCTCGATCACGTCGAGCGCGATCCACTTCGAGCTGGGCCCGATCGCGCTGGCTGTCGTCAAGCGGACGGTCGACGTGAGCGCGCAGCTCGTCGTGCGCGCCGACGGCATCGAGATCGCGGCCGCGCAGGAGGTCATCGTGCCTCCCGAGGCCGGTGCCGCCGCGGGTGTCCCGCGTCTGCCGCGCCTGGGAGCCGTGCGGCGCTGACCGTGCGCGTCCCGTTCTTCTCGCGTACCGATCTCGTCACCTCCCTCGCCCGGGTCCGGTCGTCGATCCCGGCGATAATCCAGATCGTCCTCGCCGCGGGCGCGGCCTACGCCATCACGCACTACGGAATCGGGCACGCCATCCCGATCCTGGCCGTGACGGTCACCATCTCGTCGCTCGGGTTCGCCCGCGACGCACGCCCCCGGCGGGTGCTCGAGAATGCGATCGGCGTCGTCATCGGCATCGCCCTGAGCGAGCTGCTGCTCATCGCGTTCGGCAAGGGCGTCTGGCAGTACGGCGTCGTGCTGCTCGCCGCGCTCGTGATCGCCAGGTTCTTCTCGGCGTCGAGCGCGTTCGCGGTGGCGGCAGCGACCCAGTCGATGTTCGTGATGCTGCTGCCGGATCCTGCGGGAGGGCCCTTCACCCGGTCGCTCGACGGCCTGGTCGGAGGCGCCGTCGCGATCGCTGTCACGGCGATCATCCCGCGTGACCCGATCGGCCTCGCTCGCGCCGACGCCCGCCGTCTCTTCGCCGAGCTCGAGCCCGCCTTCGCCGCGATCGTCGCCGCTCTGCGGCATGACGACGTGCGCCGGGCCGACGCGGCGCTCGACCGGCTGCGGGCGACGCAGCCGCTTCTCGACGACTGGGCGGCGACCCTCGGAACGGCGCAGTCGATCTCGCGCATCTCGCCCTTCCTGAGGCGGCGGCTCCCTGCCGTGACCGAGGAGGCCCGCCTCCTGCGCTACCTCGACCTCGCCGTCCGCAACCTGCGGGTCGTCACGCGCCGAATCGACACGACGATCGGCGACGGCCGACGACGTCCCGAGCTGGCCGACCTCGTCTCGCGGATCGCCGTCGCGACCCAGGTGCTGGGGGAGTCGCTCGCCGACGTCGAGAAGCGGCCCGCTGCCCGTGACGCGCTGGAGGCCGTCGGCGGCCGGCTCGACCCGGCTCTCGTCCTGCCCGGAGCGCCGGTCGGCGAGACCGTGCTCGTGCTGATGCTGCGCCCGCTCGTCATCGACCTGCTCATGGCGACGGGGATGGCGCACGACGACGCCCGCGGGCGTCTGCCGGCGCTCTAGCCGGCGTCCGGCCCGGCGAGCACGGGGGTTGAGCTGGCCGCTACTGCGCCCCCGGCGGCAGGGTCGCAGCAGTCGGCGCGACCGAGGCCCACGGCACCGTGATCTCGCCGAGACGCCAGCGGGTGCGGCCGTGCAGCACGGGCCAGCCCCCGTCGCGCATGGCATCGACGGTGGCGAGCCACCGCTGCACCGGCGAGTAGACGGCGAGCCCGGCGTTGTACTGCCAGTTCCGGCTCAGGTCGTCGAGGAAGGCGTGCACACGCTCACCCTCGACATTGCGGTGGATCAGCGCCTTGGGAAGCCGCTCGGCGATGATCGACGGAGTCTCGAGCGACGCCAGGTGCAGCGAGGCAGTGAAGGTGCGCGGGCCGTCGGCGGTGAGGTCGATCCAGCTCGCGACCCGGCCGACCTCGTTGCAGGTGCCCTCGACGAGCACCCCGTCAGGAGCCAGGCGCGACGTCATGAGGTCCCAGGCGGCGGGGACGTCTGCTTCGGAGTACTGCCGCAGCACGTTGAACGCGCGGATCACTGCGGGCCGCCGGTCGCCGTCGAGCGGCACCTCGAAGCCGCCGAGCCGGAACGACACCCCGGGCCTCGCCGACAGCGATGCCGTCGCCACGCGCTCCGGCTCGATCTCGATGCCGATCACCTCGACGTCGTCGCGCACCCGCGAGAGGCGCTGGTGCAGCTCGAGCGGAGTCGTCGCGCTGGCACCGTAGCCGAGGTCGACCACGAGCGGATCAGGGGAGCGCAGGAACTCGGGAAGCGCGGCGATCCACCGATCGATGCGGCGAAGACGGTTCGCGCCCGTCGTCCCCCGTGTGACCTGACCGATCGGCATGGCACCCATCGTAAGACGGCGTCGCCTGCCGAGAGGCGGCGATAGGATCGTGGCCATGACTTCGACCCTCATCCTCCTCAGGCACGGCAACAGCGAGTGGAACCAGAAGAACCTCTTCACCGGGTGGGTCGACGTCCGCCTGAGTGAGCAGGGTATCGCCGAGGCGAAGCGCGCCGGCGAGCTTCTCCGCGAAGCCGACCTGCTGCCCGACATCCTCTACACATCGCGCCTGACCCGGGCGATCCAGACCGCTGACATCGCTCTCGAAGAGATTGACCGCCTCTGGATCGACGTCAAGCGATCCTGGCGTCTGAACGAGCGTCACTACGGCGCCCTCCAGGGCAAAGACAAGGCGCAGACCCTCGAGGAGTACGGCCCCGAGCAGTTCCAGACCTGGCGCCGCTCGTTCGACGTGCCGCCGCCGCCGCTCGATGACGACAGCGAGTTCTCGCAGGCGCACGACAAGCGCTACGCCGAGCTCGGGATCAACGCTCCCCGCACGGAGTCTCTCGCACTCGTCATCGAGCGCATGATCCCCTACTGGGAGAGCGACATCACGGAGAGCCTGGCCGCCGGCGACGTCGTGCTGGTCACTGCGCACGGCAACTCGCTGCGCGCGCTGGTCAAGCACCTCGACGGCATCTCGGACGACGAGATCGCCGAGCTGAACATCCCCACCGGCATCCCGCTCGTCTACGAGCTCGACGACGACTTCCACCCGACCGGCCCGGGCAGGTACCTCGACCCCGAGGCCGCTGCCGCCGGTGCTGCCGCTGTCGCCGCGCAGGGCAAGAAGTAGGGCGAACATCTGCAGTGTTGCTTTTGTAGCAACGCATTGAGACAATCATCGCTACAAAGGAGTGGTCGATGAGTCTTTTCTTCGTGGCAGAGTGCGTCATCCTGGGCGGCCTGCTGGTGGGCACGGCGGTGCTCTCGCGAGTTCCTGCGTTCCAGACCTGGCGGATCGGCAAGCTCGCCGAACGCGTCGGGCTCGGCGTGCCCGACGAGCTCGACGGCATGATCCGCGACTGAGTGGCCTCGCGGCTCCTGGCCAGCAGCATCGGCGGTGTCATCGGGCTGGTGCCCGGCGTGTTCTTCTCGTGGGGCTACGGCTGGACCCGCGGCGACATGAACGAGCAGCTGGTCGCCCTGTACGTCGTGCTTGCGGGCTCCGCCACCGGGACGGCCCTGGGAACGGCGTGGGCGGCGCTACGGGCCGAGACGCGACTCGACGATCGACCGCGAATCGCTCGCGCCGACGTGGTGACGATCTCGGACTACATCGTCTCTCTGCTCAGAGGGCTGGCCTGGGCGGTCGTGGTGCTCGCCGCGGTGACCGTCGCCGTGGTCCGCTGGCAGCAGGGCGCGCTGCGAGGCCCGGGCCTCAGCGTCGGGCCGGGCGAGGTCCTGGTGGTGATCGCCGTCGCGTGCCTGATCCTGTTCGAAGTGCTCGGCCGCCGACTCGTACGGCGGGGGCGTCCGTCGACCTCCACCGACGAGCTCGTCTGGAACGACGCTCTCACCTCGTCGGCTCTCCGCGACATGCTCTACGCGCCCGTGCTCGCGGTCGGCCTCGGCTCGTACTGGACGGTGATCACGCCGGGCCCGGCGAGCCCGTCGGGCCTGTCGATCGGAGTGGCGCTGTCTCTTCTGGGCGTGTACGCGGTGTTCGCCTGGATCTACCGGTCGACCCCGACCTGGTACCTCACGCAGCTGTGGCCGAACGCGCGGCGCGGAACGCCGGAGGAGCGTCAAGCGCGTCGGGAACGCGAGAGCGCCCAGGCGCGGCACGCATGATCATCCTCGACCCGCGGTCGCCGGTACCGCCCTTCGAGCAGCTGCGCCTCCAGCTCGCCGAGCAGGTGCGGGACGGCACCCTCCCCATGAGCCAGCGACTGCCGACGGTGCGCCGCCTTGCCGAGGACCTCGGGATCGCTCCCAACACGGTGGCGCGCGCCTACCGAGAGCTCGAAGCCGACGGGTTCGTCGAGACACGCGGACGCAACGGGACGGTCGTGCGGGCTCAGGGCGAGGTCGCCGCGCAGCAGGCCCAGGAGGCCGCTCAGGCCTACGCGGAGAGGATCGCGCGGCTCGGCGTCTCGCAGGCCGATGCGCTCCGGTTCGTGACGGGGGCGCTCGGCGCCTGACCCGGGTGCGCCAGGCCGGGGTGCGCCAGGCCTGGCCGTCCTAGGCCCGGACACGCTAGGCCCCCTGATCCGGGCTGAGCACCCGTCCGCGGGCGGGTCCGGTGGCCGGTTCGGAGGGTTCAGCCCGGTTCGGAGGGTTCAGCCCGGTTCGGAGGGTTCGGCCCGGTTCGGAGGGTTCGGCCCGGATCGGAGAGTTCAGGCGGGGCGGAGGGTCGGCGAGCGGAAGTTCAGCGAGCGGAGGCTCAGCGCGGCCGCTGAGCTCGCGCGATCGCGCCGAGCACGCCGGTCACGAGCAGCAGTGCCCCGAGCGCGACGACCGCCACGAGGCCGGCCCCCCACGGGCCGAGGCTCTGCGCCCAGACGGCGAAGGAGTAGCGGGAGGCGTCGCTCGACAGCACGCTCATGACGGTGATGCCGAGGGCGGCGAACACGGCGCCCCAGACGATCCCGGCCCAGCGGACCCGG
Source organism: Frondihabitans sp. GW821-FHT04F02 (assembly GCF_059420045.1). Lineage (NCBI taxonomy): Bacteria > Bacillati > Actinomycetota > Actinomycetes > Micrococcales > Microbacteriaceae > Frondihabitans > Frondihabitans sp. GW821-FHT04F02. Next base: position 516,033 of record NZ_JBWKSZ010000004.1, read on the forward strand.
GGGAGCGCCGGAGTCGAGGGGGCCGGAGTCGAGGGGGCGGGCGGGGCGGCGAACGGGGTGGCGGGTTCTGAAGCCGGGCCCGAGGGCCCTTCGCCCGACGGCGTAGCCGGAGTGCTGGTGTCGTTCATGATGATCGCTTTCGGTTCAGTACGTGAAGTAGAGCGAGTAGCCGCGACCGATGAAGGTCGTGCCGAGGAGCAGCATCGCGGTGACCACGGTCAGCACGATGGCGAAGAACGCCAGGACGCCGCTCCGTCGTTTCAGGGCACCGGCGACAATCATCGCCACGCCGACGACGACCGTCGCTGCGGCCGTGCCGACCGCCGCCTCCCAGCCGCGGACCCCGGGCATCGACCAGCCCACCGCCACGCCGATCGCACCGGCCATCAGGGCGAGTCCGAGCGTGATCGCAACGAAGGAGCCGCTGATGCGCGGGTTGGCGATGCGGTCGAGTCGGGCCCGCTCGAAGGCCTCGGCGCTGCGCGCCGCAGCTTCGGCGTTCCGCTGCTCGCGGGCGGCGCGGTTGGAGTCGGCCTGCCGGTCCTTCCACTCGTCGTAGCGGGCGCGCCACTCGTCCTGCCGTGCGCGCCACTCGTCGACGGCGGCCGGGGTCGCGCCGGCCGCGGGACGAGGTGGTGCGGTCGGTGCGGCGCCCGCCGGCTCCTTGTCGAGGAAGCTGGCCGCCATGGTCCGGGCGTCCGCGGCCGCCGCAGCAGCTGCGGCCGGCGCAGCAGAGTCCGGAGCAGCGGGGGCCGAAGCGCTGGACGGTGCGTCCTGAGAAGCCGACGCCCCCCACGAGCGGCCGTTCCACCCCGCTCGCCGCGTCGCCCAGACGACGAGCCACACGATGGCTCCGATGACCAGGGCGCTCCAGAAGACGCGCCCCAGGCTGTCGACCCAGCCGATGCTGCTGCCGAACGGCCAGGCGGCCGCCCACCACACGCCCTGCGCCAACGGCAGGAACGACAGCAGCACGAACACGATCACGCCGGCCGTCGCCGCCTCGAACACACCGCCGATGAGGGTCTGCAGATGGATCCGGTCGACCTCGTCGGGGAGCAGGAGCCAGGCGATCGCGTAGACGAGGAAGGCGGGCCCGCCGAGGAGTGCGACGACGACGGCGATGCCGCGGACGATGAGCGGGTCGATGCCGAGGCGCGCGGCGATCCCGCCGCAGACGCCGCCGACCCAGGCGTCGCCACGGACGATCCCGAGGCGCCGCACCCAGTCGAAGAAGCCCTGGCCGGGAGTCGGCGCGGGTCGTCCGGAGGTCGAGGCCCCCGGGGACGGAGAGGAGGTGTGATCTGACATGCTCCGATGGTGGCCCCGCGTCGCGGTCCCCGCTATGGGGTGACACCCTGATCGCACCCTGAGATCCGGCCCCGAGCCCCCGATGACCAGCCCGCGGATGGTTTGATTCTGGGGTGACCACTCCGACCCCTCGATCCGCGCGCGTGGTGACGCGTCCGCGCGAGTGCGTCGTGAGCGGGGTCAGCGCCGGAGTCGCCGAGCACCTCGGCTGGAGCCCGTCCGCGGTGCGGTGGGCCTTCGTGCTGTCGAACCTCGCCGCCGGGGCGGGCGTCCTGCTCTACCTGTGGCTGTGGGCGCTGACGCCCGTCCGTCCCGGCGATACGACGCCGACCCGGACGGTCTCCGTCCCGGCGCTTCTCGTCGCATCCGCAGCGGTGCTCGTGGCGGGGGCGTTCGGGGTGACCCTTACGGCCGGCACGACGTCGGCGTTCGGGGTGACGGTGCCGCTGGCGGTCGCGCTGGGACTCGGCGCGGTCGGGTGGTCGCGGTCGATCGAGCCGCCGCTGACGGGGGAGGGGCGGCGGTCGGCGCAGTTCCTGCGCGTCGGGGTCTTCGGTGGTCTCGTGCTGGTGGCAGTGCTGCTGGCGGCGACCGCGACACTGCCGCGGGCGGGGTGGCTGTGGCTGCTGGTCGCCGTGGTCGCCGCTGCCGCCGCGGCCGTCGCCGTGGGGCCGCAGGTGCTCACGCTGCGTCGAGATGCCGCCGACCGCCGCACCGCGGTTGTCCGCGACGAGCAGCGCGCCGAGATGGCCGCGCACCTGCACGATTCGGTGCTGCAGACGCTGGCGCTGATCCAGAACCGGGCGGGCGCCTCGAGCGAGGTGGCGCGCATCGCCCGGGCGCAGGAACGCGAGCTCCGCGACTGGCTCTACGCCGGCGCGACCTCCTCCGGGCGCGACCTGGCCGGAGAGCTCCGCGAGTTCGCCGCCGCCCTGGAGCTCGACTACGCCGTGCGCATCGAGGTCGTCGTGGTCGGCGACACGAGCGAGCTCGGCACCGGCGAGCTTGCCGCGGCCGCCCGCGAGGCCATGTTCAATGCCGCGCGCCACGCCGGCGGCGAGGTGTCGGTCTACCTCGAGAGCACGCGGGCCTCGGTCGACGTCTTCGTGCGCGATCGCGGCCCCGGATTCCGGCTCGACGACGTGCCCGAAGACCGCCTCGGCGTGCGGGAGTCGATACTGGGTCGCATGCGCCGCGCCGGCGGAACCGCCCGCGTGCGGCCGGGCGCGGGCGGCGTGGGCACCGAAGTGCAGCTCCATCTCGAGAAGGCAGACGACGAATGACCGACGCGCAGGAACTCCCCGGCGCCGACCAGGCCCCGCGCATCTCGGTGCTCATCGTCGACGACCACTCCATCTTCCGGTCGGGACTCCGCGCCGACCTCGATCCCGACCTCGACGTCCTCGCCGAGGCCGCCGACGTGCCGACCGCCGTCGAGGAGATCCTGGTGCGGAAGCCCGACGTCGTGCTGCTCGACGTGCATCTTCCCGGAGGGCAGGGCGGTGGAGGGGCCGAGGTGCTGAAGCGGACGGTGTCGCGGGTTCCCGGCACGCGCTTCCTGGCGCTGAGCGTCTCGGACTCGGCAGAGGACGTCGTCGGGGTCATCCGGGGCGGCGCCCGCGGGTGCATCACGAAGACCAGCTCGGGTGCCGAGGTGAGTGCCGCCGTGCGTGCGGTCGCCGGGGGAGACGCCGTGTTCTCGCCGCGGCTGGCGGGCTTCGTGCTCGACGCCTTCGGGGCCGCGAGCGGCGAGCAGGCTGACGCGGCCGACGAGCTCGACCGCCTTTCGGCCCGCGAGCGCGAGGTGATGCGCCTCATCGCGCGCGGCTACGCCTACAAGGAGGTCGCGAGCGAGCTGTTCATCTCGATCAAGACCGTCGAGACGCACGTGTCGAGCGTGCTGCGCAAGCTGCAGCTCTCGTCGCGCCATGAGCTGACGGCGTGGGCGCTGGAGCGGCGGCTGCTGTAGCTCCGCCCGCCCCGCCCGCTCCGCCGCGCCCGTCCCGCCCGCCCGCTCCGCTCGACCCTCGAGATCGGCCTGAACAGGTGTCCGGGGACTATCGCTGGCGCCGATCGGGAGGCTTCAGCGCCTCCGCGTTGCCGCGCTGCCGCAGTTCAGCGGCTCAGCGGCGCGGGTCGCGGGCGGCAGCTAGACGAACAGGGCGCTGATCTGCTGCACGAGGGCGTCCATGTCGACGGTCGCTACATCGTCGACCTCGACGAGCGGCGTGATGTCCAGTGCGCCGCCGGCCGGGCCGCACCACACCTCGACGACGCGGGGGGCTCCGGCCGTCGCGATGCCGGCGCGAACGGTCTCGGCGTCGTCGGCCGTGAGGGTCGCGTCGACGATCACGCCCGCCTCGATGAGCCCAGCCGTCCGCCACACGGTCTCGACGCCGAGCGTGCGCACGGCCTCACGCGGTGCCACCGGGCCGGTCTGCTTCGTGATCGCCTCCTGAACGACGGACGGGTCGAGCACGGGGCACCCGAGCAGGATTCCGAGCGCGCGGGCGATCTCGGTCTTGCGGGGATCGGGGGTGCCGTTGACGATGATTGCGACCTGGGCCATGGGTCAATCCTGCCGGATGTGCCGGCGCTCTTCGCGCCGGCGTGCGCCGCGTCCTGTCCGCGTCGGTCGGCGTCCGCGAGGTGGCCTCCCGCGTCGGGTCGGCGTCCGCGAAGCGACGGCGGGGGCCACCTCGGCCGTGCGCCGTGCCCCGACGCCTTCGCGAACCGGGTAGCGGTAGAACCTTCCACGCCCCGCGGCGACCGACGCGATGATGCCGAAGATCGCTCGGATGACGAGCACGACGAGCATGATCCCGTGGCCGACGAAGGACACGCCGATGCCGGGCGGCAGCCCCGGGTCGGCGGGCGTGCCGCGGGCGGCGCTGGAGAACGAACGGTCCCGGACGTCGGTGCCCGCCGGGGCTCGAGATGGCCCTCGTCGTCGGGTCGCCGTCCGCCGTGCGACGGCGAAGGCCACCTCGCCACCCGCCAAAGGTTCGAGTATTGACAGTTAGAACTCAAACGGTTAGAGTTCTAACCATGAACGCGGACACCCCACCCCTCACGACCAGCCTGGACCTCCTGCGCTGGATCGGCTGGGCGCAGCGCGAAGCCGGCATGGACTGGATTCGCGAGCGCGAGCTCACGCACGAGCAGAGCTTCGCACTGGGATTCCTCGTTCAGAACCCCGGATCGATCCAGCGCGACATCGCTGCGATCACCCGGACGAGCGCCGCGAGCGTGTCGAGCCTCCTGCAGGGGCTCGAACGGCGAGGGCTCATCGAGCGCCGCACCTCCGGGGGCGACTCGCGCAGCAAGCGCGTGTTCGCCACCCCGGCCGGCGTCGAGCTCATCGACGGATTCGACGTCGCCATGCGCGATGCCGAGGAGTCGATCCTCGCCCCCCTCGACGAGGCCGAGCGTGTCACGCTCCACGACCTGCTCGCCAAGATCACCTCCGTGCTTCCGCAGCCGACCCGGCCCGAGTAGCGCTCCCTCTTACCTCTCTCTTCGTCGGCCCCGTCGACAAGAAGCTTTGCCCTGCCCGGAAAGGAGCAGTCATGAGCACCGAAACCTCCTCCCCGAACGTCGAGACGTCCGCGCGGTCCAACCGGTGGTACCTGTCCAACGCGCCCATGGTGCGTGCCCTCCTGCACCTCTGCGTGCCCATGGCCGCCGCGATGATCGTCGGCGCCGTCTACAACGTCATCAACGCCGGCTTCATCGGCTCGCTCCACGACACCGCCCTCCTCGCCGCAGTCACGTTCGGCTCGCCGATCCTCGGCCTGGTCATGGCCGTCGGCGGCGTCTTCGGCGTCGGCGGAAGCGCACTCATCTCGCGCCTCCTCGGAGCCAGCGAGAACGATCCCGAGAAGGCCGGCGACATCAAGCACGTCGCGTCGTTCGCGGTGTGGGGCGCTGTCGTCGTCGGCGTCGTGCTCGGCGGCCTCGGCCTCGTGCTCCTGCACCCGCTGGTCGGGGTCCTCGGCGCCCACGGGGTGGCCGTCGCACCGACAGCCGCCTTCGTCGGCGTGATGCTGGCGTTCGTGCCCGTGCTGGCCGCCGCGTTCTGCCTCGAGCAGATCGTGCGCGCCGAGGGCGCAGCCCGCCAGGTCATGATCGGCCTGATCGCCTCCACCGTCGCGAACCTCGTGTTCGACGTGCTGTTCATCCTCGTGCTCCACTGGGGCGTCGCAGGCGCCGCTCTGGCGATCGGCCTCTCGAACGTCGTCACCATCGTCTACTTCGTCACCTGGCTCACCCGCCACAGCGAGAACATCAGCCTGGCGCCGAAGTGGTTCAGCCTCTCGCCCGCCATCGTCAAGCCGGTCTTCGGCGTCGGAGTCGGCGAGCTGCTCCAGTCGGCCTTCCTCATCGTCACGTCGCTCGTGCTCAACAACCTCGCCGCCGGCTACGGCGACGGTCCGCTCGCCGCCATGGGAGTCGCCGTCCGCATCGCTCAGGTGCCGGAGTTCCTGGTGATGGGCGTCACGCTAGGCATCCTGCCGCTCCTCGCCTACTCGTTCGGCAAGGGCGACGGCGCTCGTCTCGCCTCGGCGCTCCGAGCCGGCGCACTGACTGTCGGAACGATCACCGTCGTCTCGGCCCTCGTCGTCGTCGTCTTCCGCGACCCGATCTTCTCGGCCTTCGTCAGCGACCCGAAGGTGCTGGCCATCGGCGCCACCATCATGACGGCGCAGCTCGTCGCCATGATCGCCAACGGCTTCACCGGCCTTCTCACCTCGCTCTTCCAAGCGACCGGCCGTGCCACGGCGGCCATCGTCATCTCGATGGCGCAGGGTGTCCTGTTCATCCCGATCGTGATCTTCGGCAACCTCTGGTTCGGCCTCGGCGGAATCATCTGGTCGCTCACCGTCACCGAGATCCTGGTGTTCGTCGCCGCTGTGGTGCTGTGGCTCACATCGCGCCGGGCCATCGCCACGGGTCTCGCCGAGGGCACTCCCGAGCGCGCCGAGGCCACGCTGCAAGAGGCCTGACCTCGTCCATCTGAGTCCCGACACGGGCGCAGGAATCGGCCCCCGCCGTCGCACCCCGCCGGCGGGGGCCGCTCGCGTCTCCGCCGGCGCCCGGCCTAGTGCCCCTGGGGTGCCGGGGCGGCCAGCACGTCGCGCACCGTGACCGGCTGGCGCCCGAGCAGCTCGCCGAGCAGGGGATCGGTGCCGGCGAAGAAGCCCTGGTCGGCGGCCTCGTACATGCCCAGCATGAATCGCGCCAGGAACTCCGGCTGGCCCGCTGCCACCTGACGGGCGACCCACTCCTCCGGGTCGACCACGCGGGTCGTGACCTCGCGGCCGGTCAGCTCGGAGGCGATCGCGGCGACCTCGACGAAGGTGGGGGCGGCGCTCGCCGTGATCGTGACGAGGCCCTCGCGCGGAGTCGCCGCGGTCAGGATATGCGCCGCAGCCTCGGCCGCGTCGCCGCGCGAGGTCCACGAGACGGGTCCGTCGGCGGGCACCTCGATCACTCCGGTCTCGCGCCAGGGGCCGAGCAGCCAGGCGAGGCTGTGGGCATAGAAGCCGTTGCGGAGCGAGGTCCATGCGACGCCGGACTCGGCGAGGAGCTTCTCGGTCGCGTAGTGATCGCGGCCCGGGCCGAACGGGGTATCGGCGGCGGCGCCCTAGTGGCTCGTGTAGAGGATCCGGCCGACGCCCGCGGCTGCGGCGGCGCCGATGGCCGTGCGGTGCAGCTCGACGGCATCGGCGCGGGGGTCGCTGGACGACACGAGCAGCAGCTGGTCGGCGGCGTCGAACGCGGAGGGAAGCGACTTCGCGTCGGCGTAGTCGCCGCGGCGCACGTCGATGCCGAGGTCGGCGAAGCGCTGGGCTTTCGCGACGTCGCGCGCGACGACTGCGAGCTCGGCGGCGGGAACCCTCGTGAGCAGCTGGTCGACGGTCGCGCCGTTCAGCGCGCCGGTGGCTCCGGTGATGACGATCATGGGTGTGCCTCTCGTGCGTTCGACGAATCACCGTTATCGATGAATACCGTGGAACGCTACCATCGGAAACACATTGATAGCAAGACTGCGTTATCGTCGATTCATGACCGAGACCGCCAAGGCCAGCGACCGTGCCGATACACGCACCCGGATCGTCGACGTGGCTGCCCGGCTGCTCCGCGACGAGGGGCCTGTCGCCGTCACGACGCGGGGTGTGGCCCAGGCCGCGGGCGTCCAGGCCCCGACCATCTACCGGATCTTCGGCGACAAGGAGGGCCTGCTCGAGGCCGTCGCCGAGACGGTCATGGAGGCGTTCGTCTCGGCTAAGGCGGCGGTCGTGGCCGATGCCGAGGCCGGCGACATCGATCCGCTCGTCGACCTTCGCGCGGGCTGGACGGCTCAGCTCGAGTTCGGACTGTCGAGCCCGGCCCTCTTCTCCCTGCTCAGCGACCCGTTGCGGGTGCGCCACTCGCCGTCCGCGAAGGCCGGGCAGCGCGTGCTCGAGGCGAGGCTCCACCGCGTAGCGCTCACCGGGCGGCTCCGCGTCAGCGAGAGCCGTGCCGTCGACATGATCAGCTCGGCGGGCGTCGGCGCGATCACCACGACGCTGGCGCGCGGCCCGGTCGGCGACGCTCGGGCCGGCGTCCTCGAGCGCTACGACCTCGGCACCGCCGACGCGATGTACGAGGCCGTGCTGGCTCAGATCCTGACCGACGCGCCGGCGCGCCCGGCCGCAGACGCAGGCGTCCTGGCCGCTGCGGTGGCCCTGCGTGCTGTCGCGCCCTCGCTCGAGTCGCTGTCGGTGCCGGAGCGCGAGCTGCTGGGCGAGTGGCTCGACCGCGAGATCGCCGCGCGGCAGTAAGGGGCGCTTCGGCGGGCGCCCGCCGGAACGGGCAGGCCTCCGGGGGTGAGCCCGAACGGAGGAGTACCCGCCGATGACGGCTCAGCTGATCGACGGCAGGCAGTTCCTGCGCCCGTGCCTCGACGCGAGGACCCCCGCCCGGCCGAAGCCGAGCGGGGGTCCTGTGCGAGCCGGGAGGTGTTACTGACCGGCCTTGGCCAGCGCCTCGAGGGTCGAGTTGTTGGCGTACTCCTTCACCGCGTTGTCCTTGGTGATGAGGATCGGGGTCAGCTCGATGGCCGGAACCGTCTTGACGCCGTTGTAGTTGTTCTTCTTGTCGAGCACCGTCTTCGGCTTGTCGCCCTTCGACAGGGTGGTGACGAGGTCGACCGCGGCCTGAGCCTCGGTGTCGGTGTTCTTGTAGATGGTCGAGTACTGCGTGCCGTTCATGATGAGCGGGATCGACGCGGTCTCGGAGTCCTGACCCGTGACGACCGGGTTGGGCTTTCCAGCGGACTTCGTGGCCTGCAGGATCGCACGGCCCAGGGTGTCGTTGGGGGAGAGGACGCCGTCGAGCTTCGTCGAACCGGAGTAGTCGGCCTGGAGCAGGTTGCTCATGCGCGACTGGGCGTTCTGAGCGAGCCAGCCCTGCGTCGAGACCTGCTTGAAGGTGGTCTGCTTCGAGACGACCTTGAGCGTGCCGTCGTCGATCTTCGGCTGGAGCACGTCCATGGCGCCGTTGAAGAACACCGGGGCGTTGGCGTCGTCGGGCGAACCGGCGAACAGCTCGATGTTGTACGGGCCGTCGCCCTTCAGCTTGGCGAGACCGTCGAGGAGCGCCTGGCCCTGCAGCTGGCCGACCTTGAAGTTGTTGAACGCGACGTAGTAGTCGACGTTCTTCGTGCCGGTGATGTTGCGGTCCCATGCGATGACGGGGATGCCGGCGTCCTTGGCCTGCTTGACCTGGGTGCCGAGCTGCGAGCCGTCCTGGGCGGCGATGATGATCGCCTTGTCGCCCTTGGTGACCATGCCCGAGATCTGGTTCTGCTGGTCGGTGACCGTCGACGAGGCGGCGGCGTACTGCACGTCGGCCTTGAAGCCGGCGGCGGCGAGCGACTTCTCGAACGCGGCCTTGGCGAGCACCCAGTTCTGCGAGGTCTTGGCGGGCAGCGCGACGCCGATGGTCGAGCCCTTGGGGATGTCGACCGACGAACCCGAGTCCGAGCCGCCGCGGGCGGTTCCGGAGCACGAGGTCAGCGTGACGACGGTCAGAGCAGCGACCGCGAGGCCGCCGATGAGCTGTTTCTTCATTGAAAGGCTTCTTTCATTTCTGTGGTGGTGTGCGCCTGGGCGCACGTGGTGTGGGTGCTGGTGCATCCGGTGCTGTGGGACGAGTGGTGCATCCCGTGTTTCTGCTGGTGCCTGAGGGGCCTGCGAGTGCGCCGCTCAGGGAAGCAAAACCTGTGAGTCCTGGTCGATCGACTGCGGCTGCGCGCCGGAGCCCTTCAGGCCGCCGGACGTGGGCCCGTCGTCCTTCTTGTTCTTGCGACCGAAGCCGCGGGTCAGGTAGCCGGTGATCGACGGGCGGCCCTGAGTCTTGTTGTAGACGTCGAACGCGACGGCGATCAGGAGGACGAGACCGCGGATGATCTGGACCAGGTTGGTGTCGATGCCCTTGAGCGAGAGGCCGTTGGCCAGGAACGCGAGGACGAGACCACCGATGATCGAGGCGACGACGGTTCCGACGCCACCCGCGACCGCGGCTCCGCCGACGAAGACGGCGGCGATCGCGTCGAGCTCCCAACCGGTTCCGTCAGCCGGGCCGGACGAACCCGAGTAGCCGACGAAGACCATGCCGGCGACGGCGGCGAGCACCGACATGTTGAGCATGACGAGGAAGTTGACGCGGCGCGAGTTGACGCCCGAGAGGACGGCGGCGTTCGAGTTGCCGCCGACTGCGTAGAGGTGGCGGCCGAAGGTGGTGGTGTTCGTGACGAAGCCGTAGATGATGACGAGCACGCCGAGGATGATCGCGACGATCGGGACGGACGTGTTGGGGCGACCCGAGGCGAACAGGATGGTGGCGTAGGCGGTGACGCCGCCGAGCACGACGATGCGGACGATGCTGGTCCACAGCGGAGCCGGCTGCGCGCCCATCTTGACGCGGTTGTTGCGGGCACGGAACTCGAAGATGACGATCGCGACGATCGTGACGATGCCGAGGAGCAGGGTGCCGTTGCTGAAGCCGGTGTTGGGGCCGAAGTCGCTGATGTAGCCGTTGCCGATGTTCTGGAAGTCGTCGGGCACCGGCACAGCGGTCGAGTTGCCGATGGCCTGGTTCGCGCCTCGGAAGATCAGCTGACCGGCGAGGGTCACGATGAACGCGGGGACTCGCACGTAGGCGACCCAGAAGCCCTGCCATGCGCCGACGAGCACGCCGACCACGAGGCCGAGGATGATCGCGGCCCACCACGACCAGTGCCAGACCGCCATGGCCTGCGCCACGATGATGCCGACGAACGCCGCGACGGAGCCGACCGACAGGTCGATGTGACCGGCGACGATGACCATCACCATGCCGATGGCCAGGATCAGGATGTACGAGTACTGCTGGAAGACGTTGATCACGTTTCCGGGAGCGAGGGTGTTGCCACCGGTCCAGATCTGGAAGCCGATGATGATCACGATCAGCGCGATGATCATGCCGTACTGGCTGATCCCGCCCCCCTTGTTGCCGAGGATGCTGTCGATGTTCTTCTTGATGTTCGTCATCGAACCGTTGTCCTTTTCGAGGTCATGCTCACCATCAGCGACTCGGGGTCGGCCTCGGCTGCGGTCAATTCATTGGTGATGGAGCCTTCGAAGATCGTGTAGATGCGATCCGAGAGGCCGAGGAGCTCCGGGAGCTCGGAGGAGATGAGGATCACGGCTTTGCCCTGGGCCGCGAGGTCCTGGATGATGCCGTAGATCTCGAACTTGGCGCCCACGTCGATGCCGCGGGTCGGCTCGTCGAGGATCAGCAGGTCGGGGTCGGTGAACATCCACTTGGCGAGGACGACCTTCTGCTGGTTGCCGCCCGACAGCTTCGAGACGCCCTGGTCGACGCTCGAGGCCTTGGTGCGGAGGCTGCGGCGGTAGCGCTCGGAGACCTCGTACTCCTCGACCGAGGAGACGACGCCGTTGTGCGTGATCTTGGGGAGGCCCGCGGCGACCGTCGATCGCTTGATCGTGTCGAGCAGGTTCAGGCCGAGGGCCTTGCGGTCTTCGGAGACGTAGCCGATGCCGTTCTTGATGGCGTGGGCCACCGTGTCGGTGCGGATCTCGCGGCCGTCCTTGTAGACCTCGCCCGACACGAAGGTGCCGTACGAGTGGCCGAAGATGCTCATCGCGAGCTCGGTGCGACCGGCGCCCATGAGGCCGGCGAAGCCGACGATCTCGCCCCGGCGGACGAAGAAGTTCTCGCTCTTGCAGACGAGGCGCTCGGGGTCGAGCGGGTGGCGCACCGTCCAGTTGGTGACCTCGAAGAACTTCTCGCCGATGTTCGGCGTGCGGTCGGGGAAGCGGCTCTCGAGCGAGCGGCCGACCATGCCGCGGATGATGCGGTCTTCGTTGACGCCGTCGGCCTTGACGTCGAGCGACTCGATCGTCTTGCCGTCGCGGAGGATCGTGATGGTGTCAGCGATCTGCTCGATCTCGTTCAGCTTGTGGCTGATCATGATCGAGGTGATGCCGCGGGCCTTGAGGCCGACGATGAGGTCGAGGAGGTGCTGCGACTCCTGCTCGTTCAGCGCGGCGGTGGGCTCGTCGAGGATGAGCAGCTTGACGCTCTTGTTGAGGGCTTTCGCGATCTCGACGAGCTGCTGCTTGCCGACGCCGAGCGATTTGATCTTCTGGTCGGGGTTCTCGGTGAGTCCGACGCGGGCCAGCAGGTCTTTCGCCGTGCGCTGGGCTTCGATCCAGTTGATGACGCCGCGCTTGCCGGGCTCGTTGCCGAGAAAGATGTTCTCGGTGATCGACAGCTCGGGGATGAGCGCGAGCTCCTGGTGGATGATCACGATGCCTGCGGCCTCGGACTGCTTGATGCCCGAGAACTGGGCGACCTGCGACTCGTAGACGATGTCGCCCGAGTACGTCCCGAAGGGGTAGACGCCCGAGAGGACCTTCATCAGGGTCGACTTGCCTGCACCGTTCTCGCCGCAGATCGCGTGGATCTCGCCGGCCTTCACGGTCAGGTTCACGTCAGAGAGGGCCTTCACACCAGGGAACTCCTTGGTGATCGAGCGCATCTCGAGGATGGTTGGTGAACCAGCCATTGTGCACCGCCATTTTTCTAAAGACATCGTTGTCGGGTTGAGCTTCGTCGCCCCGCTGGCCACTTGGCCCGGGATCACAGTAGGCCGATCCGGCGCTGGCGTCAAAAGGTTAACGCAACGAATTTGTAACGGCTTCACGAACCTCTGCCATTGGGAGCGCTCACATTCGGTCTACTCCCGTTGCGGCCTGAAGGCGAGCAAGGTTCAGATAACGCGGACTGCCGCCTGGTGGAAGACCAGGGCCGCGGCGCCCAGCGCCTCGCCCCGATCGTCGAGCGTGGAGGCCACGATCTCGGTCGCGTCGCGGACCAGCGGCAGGACGTGACGCGCGAACGAGCGCGAGATCGGCTCGAGGAGGGTGTCGCCGAGCACGGCCAGGGGGCCGCCGAGCACGATCACCTCCGGGCTGATGATGCTGGCGAGGTCGCCGACCACGCGGCCGATGAGACGGCCGGCATCCTCGATGACGCGCAGGGCCGCCACGTCGCCCGCCTGGACCGAGGCGACGAGCTGCTCCGTCGACTGGATGGGCGTGACGGTGCCGAGCCGGTCGAGCATGGCGGTGATCGAGGCCTCTGCCTCGAGGCAGCCGCGGTTGCCGCAGCGGCAGGCCTGACCGTCGGGCACGACCTGCACGTGCCCGACCTCGCCGGTCACGCCGGTGGCCCCGTTGAACGGCTGCCCGTTCAGGATGAGCCCGGCACCGATGCCGGAGCCCACCTTGAGGTACACGAGATTGCGGGTGCCGCCGTAGAGCCCCCAGATCGTCTCGGCGACGCTGCCGAGGTTGGCGTCGTTGTCGAGCACGACGGGTACGCCGAGGCGGTCCTCGAGCTCGACGACCACGTCGACGAACGCCCACTCGGCCCAGACGGTGCCGATCACGGGCATGAGGTCGCGGCGGTCGATCGATCCCGGGATGCCGACGCCGACACCCGAGAGCGCCTCCCACGAGACCCCCGTCTGCTCCATCAGGCGAGTGAGGACCTGCTTGGCGACGTCGAAGCCGTGGCGCGGATCGTACTTCTGCTCGAGGACGACGTTCTCCTCGGCCGCGATCGTGTAGTCGGGGTAGACGAGCACGACCCTGAGGTGCCGGCGGCCGAAGCCGATCCCCGCGGCGACCGTGCCGTTCTGGGTGATGAGCTGCACCGACACCGCTCTGCGGCCGGAACTGGTCGTCGGGGTGAGACTGACCATGCCGTTCTTCGCCATGTACGTGACGATGTTGGAGATGGTCGCGGTGCTGAGGCCGGTGCTGCGGGCGAGGTCCGCCTGAGTAGATGCCCCGACGCGCATGAGCGTCTCGACGACACGCTGCTGATTGCGCTTGCGGAGGGAGGTCTGCGAGCCGGGACTCTGCCCGGCAGGCGGGAACTGCCTGCGGTCCGCCGGTGGACCTTGGAGATTTGACACGCTCGAATCATTGCCCTCGAAATGTCTGTCGTCAAGACTTGAACGCAAACCGAGACGCAACTGAAAAGGGCCTCGAGCAGTGCTCGAGGCCCCCGTTTCCCGCGGACCTAGACCTCGGCGCCGACCCAGTCGCCGGTCGCGAGATACTGGACCTTCTTGGCGATCGAGACCGCGTGGTCGGCGAAGCGCTCGTGGTAGCGGCTGGCCAGCGTGGCGTCGACAGTGTCGGCCGGAGCGCCCTTCCAGGTCTCGCCGAGCACCTTGTCGAAGACGCTCAGGTGCAGCTCGTCGATGCGGTCGTCGTCGTTGCGGATCTCCTCGGCGAGACGCATGTCTTCGGTGGTGAGGAGCTCGGTGAGCTTCTTCGCGATCGCGACATCGAGCTGGCCGAGCTCGGTGAACGTGGGGCGGAGGCTCTTCGGCACGACCTTCTCGGGGAAGCGGTAGCGGGCGAGCTGAGCGATGTGCTCGGCCATGTCGCCCATGCGCTCGAGCGAGGCCGAGATGCGGAGGGCGCTGACGACGATGCGGAGGTCGCGGGCGACCGGCTGCTGGCGGGCCAGGATGTCGATGGCGAGCTCGTCGAGGCTGATGGCGAGGGAGTCGATCCGCTCGTCGTCCACGATGACCTGCTCGGCCAGGCTGACGTTCGACTCGCCGAACGCGCGCGTGGCGTTCTCGATCGAGACGGCAACCATCGACGAGATCTCTACGAGCCGCTCCTGGACCTCCTGGAGCTCTAGCTGGAATACCTCGCGCATTGTCTTGGTCGACCCTTTCGTTGCGGCATGCCGCATGGTGCGGGGCGTCCTGGTTCAGGACGCGCCCGTCAAGAATTATCTGTCTCGATCCGCAGAATCTCGCCCGCGCAGTGTGACCGAGCCTCCACCGCCCAGGTTAACGACCGGTGAGCCGCAGGAGAACAGTCTCCAACCTAGTGCGGTCGCCGACACCGCGGCACTGGCGGTCCACCTGCTGTTCACTAACCTGAGAACCATGTACTCCCCCTGGCTGGTGCCGATCTCCCTGGCATTCGGCATCGTCATCGGCGCGGGGCTCGTTCTCCTGATCTTCTTTGCGGCCGAACGCGGTCGTCGGGCTCGTGCTCTCAGCGACGTGTCCCTTCCCGATGGCGTCGGCGCCATCCTCGACGCGCTCGACACCGCCGGCTTCGTCGTCGATCCGTCGAACAACGTCCAGAAGGCCTCCGCGATGGCTATCGCCCACGGCCTCGTCGCGATGCAGCAGGTGTCGCACTCGGAGATGGTCGACCTCATCGAGCGGGCGCGGCTCTCGGAGGACCCGGTGACCGAAGACCTCCTGATCGCGCGCACCCTCCGCCAGGAGACCGACCTGCGGATGCACGTCCGGGCCGCCCGGCTCGGTACGCGCTACGTACTGGTCCTCGCTCAGGACAACACGGAGTCGCACCGCCTCGAGGAGGTCCGTCGCGACTTCGTGGCGAACATCAGCCACGAGCTCAAGACTCCGATCGGCGCGGTCGGCCTCCTGGCCGAGGCCCTCGAGCAGGCCGCCGACGACGAGGAGCAGGTGCGCTACTTCGCCAAGAGCCTCACTCGCGAGTCGCTCCGACTCGGACGCCTGACGCAGGACATCATCGAGCTCTCGCGCCTGCAGGCGGTCGATCCGCTGTCCGAGCCGTCGATCGTCGACATCCGCACAGTCATCCGGGCGGCCGTCGAGCGCAATCGCGTCGAGGCTGACGCGCGAGGGATCGAGATCCTCGCCCGCGGCGGCAAGAAGGCCACCGTGGTCGGCAACGCCGATCAGCTGGCCATGGCCGTCCACAACCTCGTGGCGAACGCCGTCCACTACTCGCCCGACGGCTCGCGGATAGGCATCGGCGCGACGATCACCGACCAGGGGATCGTCGAGGTCGCGGTCACCGACCAGGGCGACGGCATCTCCGATGCCGACCGCGAGCGCATCTTCGAGCGCTTCTACCGGGTCGACCCTGCGCGGTCGCGTCGCACCGGCGGCACCGGCCTGGGCCTCGCGATCGTCAAGCACGTGGTGCAGAATCACGGCGGCGACATCCGCCTGTGGTCGCAGCTCGGCTCCGGATCCACCTTCACCATCCGTCTTCCCGAGGCCTCAACGGCCACGGTCCCCGTCCGAGGAGACAACTGACATGCCCACCCACATCCTGATCGTCGAAGACGAAGAATCCCTGAGCGAGCCCCTCGCGTTCATCCTGGAGCGTGAGGGCTACCAGATCACGGTCGCCGACGACGGCCCCAAGGCGCTCGCGGCGTTCGACCGGGAGGGCGCCGACCTCGTGCTGCTCGACCTGATGCTGCCGGGACTGCCGGGCACCGAGGTCTGCCGCGAGCTGCGCAACCGCTCGCAGGTGCCGATCGTCATGCTGACCGCCAAGGACAGCGAGGTCGACATCGTGGTGGGGCTCGAGCTCGGCGCCGACGACTACGTCACCAAGCCGTACTCGACGCGCGAGCTGCTGGCTCGCATCCGGGCCGTCCTTCGCCGCCGCGTCGACCTCGAGGAGCTGAGCGACTCGACCCTGACCGCCGGCGAGATTTCGATGGACGTCGAGCGCCACGTCGTCACGGTCCGCGGCACGGACATCGCCATGCCGCTGAAGGAGTTCGAGCTCCTCGAGCTGCTCATGCGCAACGCCGGCCGCGTCCTGACCCGCGGTCAGCTCATCGACCGCGTCTGGGGGTCCGACTACTTCGGCGACACCAAGACCCTCGACGTGCACATCAAGCGCATCCGCTCGAAGATCGAGTCCGTCCCCTCCGAGCCCAAGGCGCTCGTGACGGTCCGCGGTCTCGGCTATCGCATCGAGGCCTGACCGCTCGGGTCGGCGGGGGTTCGTCGGCTTCGGGGCGTCTCCGGAGACGCGCCGAAGCCGACGGGCACCCGCCCAAGCACCCGGGCGCACCGCGCAGGACGATGAAGGCCCCCACCGCGAGGTGGGGGCCTTCGTGAGAAGTGCGGGGGTGGGCTGATCGCTACGGAGCCGGCGTCGCCGAGTCGGTCGGCACGACGTCATTGGTCGCGACCGGCGACGGGAGGAGCGTCGCGTACTCGGCGAACGAGCCGTCGAGCACGGGCACCTTGAGGTCTTTGCCGGTGGACGAGCCGTACTGGATGTAGACCTTGAGGAGGGAGCCGGCCTGCTCGCCGATGCCGTTCATCAGGATCTGCTCGTCACCGCCCTGCGTGCCGCGGCTGACGGTCTCGCCGGCCGGGACGTCGACGCTCACGGTCTTCGGCGACCCGAGCGACTCGTACTGGATCTTCACGTTGGCGTCGGAGGAGCCCTCGTTGAGCAGCGTGACGCTGAGGCTGGCCTCGTCGCCGTTGTCGGTGAACACGATCGCGTTGCGGACCTCGACGTCGCCGACGTTGATGCTGACCCCGTCGCTCGCGTCGTAGTGCTCGGTGGTGGCCTGGGGGCTGATGAAGTTGCAGCCCGCGGTGAGGACCATCACGGCTCCGGCAATGACGACGGCTGCCGTGGTGCGTGCTCTCACAGGTTCCTCCAGAACGGGTTTCGAATGCTCCCCCAGCCTAGCCTAGAGCGGCCCTCGTCGATGTCACGGGCGGGTCTGGTAGGGCGCCCGCATGGTAATCTGGGCCACCGGAACGGAGCCCCAGCATGCAGTTCGAGGTCGGCGAGACCGTCGTCTATCCGCACCACGGTGCGGCAGAGATCACGGCTGTCAAGACGCGCGTCATCAAGGGCGCAGAGAAGCTGTACCTCACCCTCAAGGTCACGCAGGGCGACCTCGTCATCGAGGTCCCGGCCGAGAACGTCGACCTGGTGGGCGTCCGCGACGTCATCGGCCGCGAGGGCGTCGAGCAGGTGTTCGACGTGCTGCGCGCTTCCTTCACCGAAGAGCCCACGAACTGGTCGCGTCGCTACAAGGCGAACGTCGAGAAGCTGGCCTCCGGCGACGTCATCAAGGTCTCCGAGGTCGTCCGCGACCTGTGGCGCCGTGACCACGACAAGGGCCTCTCCGCCGGCGAGAAGAGCATGCTCGCGAAGGCGCGGCAGATCCTGGTGTCCGAGCTCGCCCTGGCCGAGAACACCGACGAGGCGGCGGCCGAGACCGTCCTCGACGAGGTCCTCGCATCGTAGGCGAAGCTCCGAGCCGCGCGGTCGTCGTCGTCGCCGCCGGCAGCGGCACCCGCCTGGCGCAGGGGCTCCCGAAGGCGTTCGTCGAGGTCGCCGGCCGCACGATCCTCGAGTGGTCGATCCGCGGCATCCTCCGGTGCCCGGTGCCGTACCAGATCGTCCTCGTCGTCCCGCCGAGCCTGACGACCCGGGCGCAGGAACTCGCCGCCACCACCGCCGGCCACGCCGCCCCGCTCGTCACCGTCGTCGCGGGCGGCCCCTCCCGCCAGGCCTCCGTGGCGGCCGGCCTCGCCGCCGTCGCCCCCGCGGTCACCACCGTCCTGGTTCACGATTCGGCGCGCTGCTTCACGCCGCCCGCCCAGTTCGAGGCGGTCGCCCTGATGGTCGAGCAGACGGGTGGGGGCGTCGTTCCCGGGCTCCCGGTCAGCGACACGATCAAGCGCATCACATCCTCGGGCCTCGTCGCCGAGACCGTCGACCGGTCGGAGCTCGTCGCGATGCAGACGCCTCAGGGCTTCCCGCGGGCGGCGCTCGACGCCGCGTACGCCGAAGCGGAGGTCGACCACACCGACGACGCGGCCCTCTTCTCCGCCGCCGGGCACGACGTCGTCGTCGTCGAGGGCTCGCACGACGCGTTCAAGATCACGACGCCGTGGGACTTGCAGCGAGCCGAGATGCTCGCCGGGGGCAGTGCGGTTCCTGCGCCCGATGCCCCTGTCGAGCACCGCGTCGGCGTCGGTATCGACGTGCACGGCTTCGACGCCGACCAGACGCTTCGCCTCGGCACGCTCGACTGGCCGGGCGAGCCCGGGCTGGCGGGGCACAGCGACGGCGACGCGGTCGCGCACGCCATGGTCGACGCGATCCTGTCGGCGGCCGGGCTGGGCGACATCGGGTCGCGGTTCGGAACGGCCGATCCGCGCTACGCCGGTGCGTCGGGCGCCGTCTTCCTGGAGGGGACGCTCGAGCTGCTCGCCGAGGCCGGAGCCCGGATCGTGAACGTGTCGGTGCAGGTCGTCGGCAATCGCCCGCGCCTCGCTGTACGCCGCATGGAGATGGAGGCGGCCCTCACCGCGGTAGTCGGCGCTCCCGTCTCGGTCTCGGCGACGACGACCGACGGCCTCGGGTTCACCGGTCGCGGCGAGGGCGTGACAGTCATCGCCACGGCGCTCGTCGAGGTCGCCGCCCGCTGAGCGGTCCATGCCGGCGCTGCCTCGCGAGCCGCACGCCGATTAGGCTGTGGCGGTGACCATTCGCCTCTACGATTCCCGCGCGCAGTCGATCACCGACTTCGTCCCGCTCGTCGACGGTGAAGTGGGCCTGTACGTCTGCGGCCCGACGGTGCAGTCGTCGCCGCACATCGGCCACCTCCGCTCGGCTCTCGTCTACGACCTGTGGCGCCGCTGGTTCACCTACCGCGGGCTGCGCGTCACGCTGGTGCGCAACGTGACCGACATCGACGACAAGATCCTGAACCTCGCCGCCGACACCGCGGAGGAGTGGTGGGCGCGCGCCTACCGCTACGAGCTCGAATTCACCGCCGGCTACACGGCGCTGGGCATCCTGCCGCCGACCTACGAGCCGCGCGCGACGGCGAGCGTCTCCGAGATGCAGGCCATCGTCGCGACTCTCATCGAGCGCGGCCATGCCTACCCGGCGCCCGACGGCTCGGGCGACGTCTACTTCGACACGGTCTCGTGGCCGACCTACGGCGCACTGACCAATCAGAAGCTCGACGACATGGTGTCGGCGACCGACGCCGATCCGCGCGGCAAGCGCGACTCGCGCGACTTCGCGCTCTGGAAGGGCACCAAGGCCGGCGAGCCCGAGTCGGCGAGCTGGGAGTCGCCGTGGGGCCCGGGCCGCCCGGGCTGGCACATCGAGTGCTCCGCCATGTCGAAGCGCTACCTGGGCGCCGCGTTCGACATCCACGGTGGCGGGCTCGACCTGCGCTTCCCGCACCACGAGAACGAGCTGGCGCAGTCGACGGCCGCGGGCGACGACTTCGCGCACCACTGGATGCACAACGGCCTCGTGAACGTCGACGGCCAGAAGATGTCGAAGTCGCTGGGCAACTCGATCTTCGCATCGGAGTTCCTGGCCATGGCGCGCCCCATCGTGGTCCGCTACTTCCTCGCGGCGGCGCACTACCGCTCGACGATCGACTACCACGACGGCGCCCTCGAAGAGGCCGAGGCCGCACTCGACCGCGTCGAGGTGTTCCTCGGCCGGGCCGGTCGCCGCCTGGCCGGCACCCGCTTCGTCGGAGTCGGCAGCCGGGTCGTGTCCGACGCCTTCGCCGAGGCCATGGACGACGACCTCAACGTGCCCCAGGCCCTCGGCGCCCTGCACGACAGCGTCCGCCGCGGCAACGCGGCCCTCGACGACGACGACCTCGACACCGCCGCGCGCGAATGGCAGCACACCCGTGCCATGGTGGAGGTCCTCGGGCTCGACCCGTACGCTCCCGAGTGGAGGGGGTCCGACGAGGGCGCCGCGCACACCGCGCTGGCCACCCTGGTCGACAAGCTGCTCGAGGCTCGCAACAGCGCCCGAGCCGCCAAGGATTTCGCGAACGCCGACCGCATTCGAGCCGACCTGGCCGCTGCGGGCATCACGATCGAAGACAGCCCCTCGGGGTCGCATTGGAGTCTTGAACAATGAAGAACACGTCAGGTGAGCGCAAGGGTCGCCCGGGCGCCGTCCGCCAGGGCGGCAAGGGCAAGCAGGTCGGGTCCGGCGGCCAGGGTCGCCAGGCCCTCGAGGGCAAGAAGCCCACGCCGAAGGCCGAAGACCGTCCGTACCACCCCGCCGGAAAGCGCAAGGCGGCGCAGGATCGCCTGGCCTCCGCCCGCGGCAAGGCCGGCAGCCAGGCTGAGCGTCCGATCCGCACGGCCCGGACCGCCGTCGACCGCACCGTTCCGCCGCGCTCGAAGAAGGCCTCCGACGACAGCGAGATCGTGACCGGCCGCAACTCGGTGCTCGAGGCCCTGCGCGCGCGCATCCCCGCGTCGACGCTCTACATCGCCGCTCGCCTCGAGATGGACGACCGCGTCAAGGAGGTGCTGACGCTGGCTACCCGTCGCGGCATCCCCGTGCTGGAGGTCATGCGCCCGGAGCTCGACCGCCTCACCGGCCCCGACTCGGTGCACCAGGGTCTCGCGCTCAAGGTGCCGCCCTACGAGTACGCGCACCCGATGGAGCTGCTCGAGCAGACGCGTCGCCGCGGTCAGAAGCCGCTGTTCGTCGCGCTCGACGGCATCACCGACCCGCGCAACCTCGGCGCGATCATCCGCTCCGTCGCGGCGTTCGGCGGTCAGGCCGTCATCGTGCCCCAGCGCCGCAGCGTCGGAGTGACCGCGTCGGCGTGGAAGACGTCGGCGGGTGCCGCTGCCCGCGTCCCGGTGGCCATGGCGTCGAACCTCACGCAGACCCTGAAGTCGTTCAAAGAGGCGGGCGTGTTCGTGCTCGGCCTCGACGGCGGCGGCGACGTGCAGCTCCCCGGGCTCGAGCTCGCCGATCAGCCCCTCGTCATCGTTGTCGGCTCGGAGGGCAAGGGCCTGTCGCGCATCGTCACCGAGACCTGCGACGCCATCGTGTCCGTGCCGATCACCGCTGCGGCCGAGAGCCTCAACGCCGGTATCGCCGCCAGCGTCACCCTCTACGAGATCAGCAAGCTGCGGGCCGAACGCAAGTAGCCCCGTACATTCACGGAGATTCTGCCTGCGCCGGGCCGGTCGTGCTGACCGGGCTAGCGGCCGGCCGAGAAACTCCGTGAATTTCGGGGCGGGGGCGAGTTCCTGCGCCCTCAGACCTTGCTGCGCCAGTCCTCCTCGGCCTCGGCAGCCTGCGCGTTCTCTTCCTGAATGGCCACGGGGAGGGTGATGGCGCCCGTCGGCGGCGCGATCACCATCTGCTCGTCGCGGCGGTGCCGCAGCACGTCGTTGACGTAGGAGGTCAGCGCCTCGGCGATCGGCACGTCGCGGTTCTCGGCCTGCGACTGGTACCAGCGGTGCTCGAGCAGCTGGTGAAAGATCTCGGCCGGCTCCAGGCGCCCGCGCAGGTCGCGCGGGATCGACCGGATGACCGGCTCGAAGACGCGGGCGGCCCACTCGTGCGCCACCATCTCTTCGTCGAGCTCGGCGCGGTTGTTCTTCGAGCGGTACGAGTCGAGGTCGTTCAGCAGGCGGCGGGCCTGGTTCTCTTGGGCGTCGAGCCCGGTGAGCCGGAGCAGGCGCCGCGAGTGGTGCCCGGCGTCGACGACCTTGGGCTGGATCCGCACCTGCGTGCCGCCCTCGGTGGTCTTGATGGCGAGCTCCTCGATGTCGAAGCCGAGGTCGTTCAGGCGC
Source organism: Frondihabitans sp. GW821-FHT04F02 (assembly GCF_059420045.1). NCBI lineage: Bacteria > Bacillati > Actinomycetota > Actinomycetes > Micrococcales > Microbacteriaceae > Frondihabitans > Frondihabitans sp. GW821-FHT04F02. The sequence continues at coordinate 538,354 of NZ_JBWKSZ010000004.1, forward strand.
TCGACGCGGTCGTTGATGCGCCAGCGCTCGGAGTTCGAGAACGTCTCAGTGCCCGTCAGCTCGACCCAGAGGCTGCGGTACTTGGCGACGATGCCGTTCGACACCTCGACGGCGTCGAGGTCTTCGTCGAGACGGTCGCCCGCCTCGAGGTCGAGCAGCTCGCCGGCGATGTTGACGCGCGCGACCTCGAGGTCGTTCTCGCGCTGGCCGTTCGAGAGGCCGCCGGGGTAGAGCTTGCCGGTCTCGGCGTCGACGAGGTAGGCGGCGAAGGCGCCGGCGTCGCGGCGGAAGAGCGTGTTGGAGAGCGAGACGTCGCCCCAGTAGAAGCCGATGACGTGCAGCCGCACGAGCAGCAGCGCCAGCGCGTCGACGAGGCGGGCCGCCGTGTCGGGGCGGAGCCTCTGCGAGTAGAGCGCGCGGTAGGGGAGCGAGAACTTGAGGTGGCGCGTGACGAGCACGGGGTTGAGCTCGTTGCCGTCTCCATCGCGACGGTTCGTGATGACGGCGAGCGGGTCGACGCACGGGATGTCGAGGCGCTGCAGCGTGCGGAGCATCTCGTACTCGCCGCGGGCCATCTCGCCCGACGTCTCCTTGATGGCGATCACGTAGCCGCTCAGGTACGCGAAGCGCACCAGGTGCCGCGAGATGCCCTTGGGCAGGGTGGCGATGGCGTCTTCGGGCCAGACGTCGAGGGGGAGGTCCCAGGGGAGGTCGAGGAGAGCCGGGTCGGCGGTGGCCGAGGTGATGTTGAGCGAGGTCACGGGGGTCCGTTCGAGGGGAAACGAGCAAGGCCCGCCGGTGCCGATGAAGGTCGGCGACGACGGGCCATGCGGTGAAGCGAGATTACGCGGAGACGACTGCCTTGTCGCCGAGGCGGAGGCCCGACTCGGTGTCGAAGACGTGCAGGTGGTGTGCCTGCGGGGTGATGTAGACGGTGTCGCCGGCGCTGGCGTGCGAGCGGCCGTCCACGCGGGCGACGATGTCGGCGCGCTGGCCGTTGACGTCAGCGTGACCGTAGAGGTAGCCGTCGGCACCCAGCTCTTCGACGACGTCGACGGCGACCTTCAGGCCCTCGCCCGTGGTCGAGACGACGACGTCCTCGGGGCGGACGCCCACGGTGACGTTCTTCTGCGTGGCCTGCGACAGGATGTCGCGCTCGACGGATGCGACGCTCGTTCCGAACTGGACGCCGCCGTCGACGATGTCGGCGGGAAGCAGGTTCATCGCGGGCGAGCCGATGAAGCCGGCGACGAACACGTTGTCGGGCTTCTCGTACAGGTCGCGGGGGGTGCCGACCTGCTGGAGGACTCCGTCTTTCAGGACGGCGATGCGGTCGCCCATGGTGAGCGCCTCGGTCTGGTCGTGCGTGACGTAGACCGTGGTGACGCCGAGACGGCGCTGGAGGGACGCGATCTGCGTGCGCGTCTGGACGCGGAGCTTGGCGTCGAGGTTCGACAGCGGCTCGTCCATGAGGAAGACCTGGGGCTGACGCACGATGGCGCGGCCCATGGCGACGCGCTGACGCTGACCACCCGAGAGGGCCTTCGGCTTGCGGGCCAGGTAGGGCTCGAGGTCGAGGAGCTTGGCGGCCTCGAGGACGCGGGTCGCGCGCTCGTCCTTGCCGACGCCGGCGATCTTGAGCGCGAAGCCCATGTTCTCGGCGACGGTCATGTGCGGGTACAGCGCATAGTTCTGGAACACCATCGCGATGTCGCGGTCTTTCGGCGGCACGTCGGTGACGTTGCGGTCGCCGATGAAGATGTCGCCCGAGTTGACCTCTTCGAGGCCGGCGAGCATGCGGAGGGTGGTGGACTTGCCGCAACCCGAGGGGCCGACGAGCACGAGGAACTCGCCATCGGCGACCTGCAGGTCGATCTGGTCGACTGCAGCGCGGGTCGAGCCCGGGTAGAGGCGGGTTGCTTTTTCGAACGTCACTGACGCCATGATGTTTCTCCTTCACCGGCAGGTACGTGCCGGACGATCCGTTGTGAATGGATGACTATCACCGAGGCAATCCACGGTGATGGCCTCGCTCATTATGGCAGTCCGAACCGTCTCGTACACCCCCCGGACGGGGGTAGAACGAATTCGCCCCTCGTCGTCGCTTGGACTTTTCCCAGCGGATCCTCATAACCTGGAGGATGTCGGCCTCGTCCGGCCATTCCCTCGACGGCTGTTCACTGATCGCTCGTCGATCCCCAGCATCTGCGTCGCCGCTTCTCGGCCGCGCTCGGAGAACCTGTTCCATGACTGACAACGACAACGGCTCGCCTTCCGGATCCGGTCGACCCTCGCGCGGCGACCGCCGCCAGGTGGCACGCGAGAAGGCACGGCTGGCCCGAGCTCGGCAGAAGGCCCGAGCGCGACGGGGCCGCTGGGCCCTCATCGCCGGCGTCGCGGTCGTCGTGGTCGCGCTCATCGTCGGCGTCGGCTACGCAGTCGTCAGCTCCGTTCCCGATGCGGCGACGAACCCGCGCAACATGGCCGGCAACGGCATCACCATCGGCAAGGGGCTGAAGCTCGTCTCGGGCGATTCGACCACGACGTCGGCGTCGGCCGATCCCACGTCGACAGCGACCGCCGGAAGCGCCGACACGGTGAAGATCTCCATCTACCTCGACTACCTTTGCCCCGTCTGCGGAGGCTTCGAGAAGGCCAACAACGACTACATCAAGGGCCTGGTGCAGTCGGGCGCCGCGACCGTCGAGTACCATCCGATCGCCATCCTGACGAACTCGTCGCTCGGCACCAAGTACTCCCAGCGGGCAGCCGCGTCGGCAGCCTGCGTAGCGACGTACTCGCCCGACTCCTTCTTCGACTTCAACACGGCGATGTTCGACCGCCAGCCTGAAGAGCAGACCGCGGGGCTGACGAACGCGCAGCTCGTCACCCTGATCAAGGGCGTCTCCGGTATCACCGACACCGACAAGATCCAGAAGTGCGTCACCGATCAGACGTACGCGCCGTGGGTCCTGACCGCGACGCAGCAGGCGCTCACCGGCCCGCTCGACGGCACCGACGTGAAGAAGGTCGCCGGTACGCCGACCGTCCTCGTCAACGGCCAGCAGTACAAGTACACGACGCCGTTCACGAACGAGGAGTTCAGCAACTTCATCGTGACCGCGGCCGGCAACAGCTACACCGACACCGCGACGGCGACGCCGACCCCGACGCCGACTCCGACTCCGACCAAGTCGAGCAAGAAGAAGTAGGTCCGGGCGGCCGTCGGCGACCGCCGGTACGGTTACCGGACGACGACGAAAGCAGAAGACCACGTGGGCCTTTTCGATGCAATCCTTCCGCGCCGCAGCGGGGCCGAAGACACTCGGCCACCCGAACCCCTCGACAAGCAGCCTGCCCTGACCTGGTCGGCGCAGCGCACCATCTGGTCCGACGCGTTCGGCCGACTCGCGACCCGCAGCCTCCAGATCATCCTGGTGGTGATCGTCGCCGCCGGCCTCGTCTTCGCGATGACACAGCTCAGCCTGGTCGTCATCCCGGTGATCCTGGCGCTCATCATCGCGTCGGCCATGTACCCGCTGCTCGACCTCATGCGCCGCCACGGCGTCCCCTCGATCCTCGCGACCTGGATCGCCCTCGTCGCGATCGTCGTGGTGCTCGGCCTCGTCGTCTGGCTCATCGTGAACGCGATCCAGAACCAGGTGGGGGAGCTCGTCGACTCGGCGACCCAGGGCATCGCCCAGCTGCAGGACTTCGCCAAGAACGGCCCCTTCCACATCAGCGACAAGCAGATCCAGACGGCGCTCGACTCTCTGGTCGACTTCGTTCAGAGCAGCACGTTCACCAGCGGCGCCTTCGCGGGCGTCTCGGCCGCGACGAGCTTCGTCACGGGGCTGGCGCTCTTCGTCGTCGTGCTGTTCTTCTTCATGAAAGACGGCCCGAAGATCTGGGCCTTCCTCGAGCGTCCCTTCACGGGCGAGCAGTTCGAGCGTGCTCAGCGGGTCGGCCAGAAGACGGTCTCCACGTTCGGCGGCTACGTCCGCGGCACTGCCACGGTCGCTCTGGTCGACGCCATCGGAATCGGCATCGGCCTCTTCGCGCTGCAGATCCCGCTGGCCCTGCCGCTGTCGGTCATCGTCTTCCTCTCGGCGTTCATCCCGCTCGTCGGCGCGACCGTCGCCGGCGTCCTGGCCGCGCTCGTGGCCCTCGTCGCCGCTGGCTTCTGGCCCGCCGTGATCGTCGTGATCATCGTCGTCGCGGTCAACCAGCTCGAGGGCAACTTCCTCCAGCCGGTCGTCATGGCGCGCTCCCTGTCGCTGCACCCGCTGGTCGTCCTGATCGCCCTGACGGCCGGCACGATCATCGGCGGAATCGTGGGCGCCGTCCTCGCGGTGCCGATCGCCGCAGTCGCCTGGGGCATCATCACCGTCTGGAACGGCGATGAGAATCCCGCAGAATTCGCACGCCAGAAACGCGCCGAACCCAAGATGTGACGGGGCTCGGGGGCGCACGCTGCGGCGTTGTCGCCCGGCCGACATGGCTCCGCCATAGTCGACCGGGCTCCGCCTTGCATCGCACGCCTCCGAGCTCCGTCACGGAGCCGGCCGGTGCTCGGGGGCGGTCCGGCGTCTCTGATCAGCCGAGCAGGTGGGCCTGGTGCACGAGAGCGGCCGCCCCGATGAGCGGGCTCTCGTCGGACAGACCCGAACGGACGACCCGGATCCGCGTGGCGTACGGGTTGTACGCGGCCTCGTCGATCACGGCGCGCACGAGGTCGAGGTAGTCGGGGCTGACCCGAGAGAACCCGCCGCCGACGGCCACGACATCGAGGTCGAGCAGCGTCGTCACCGACGTGATGGCCTCGCCGAGCGCGGTGGCGGAGCGGCGCACGGCGGCGACGGCCAGCTCGACGCCGGCCGCATAGTCTCGGGCCAGGTCTTCGCCTCGGGAACCCGACCACCCGAGTTCCTGCGCCCATCTCACGGTGTGCGGGCCGGAGGCGAGCACTTCGAGGGTGACCGACTCCGACGACTCGCCCTCGGGGCGCGTGCGCACCTGCAGCTGGCCGATGTGACCCGCGTTGCCGGTGCCGCCCGAGAGCAGGCGGCCGTTGACGATGAGTCCGCCGCCGACGCCTGTCGACACGGTGATGGCGAGGGCGTTGTCGATGCCCTGCGTGGCGCCGACCCAGTGCTCGGCGAGGGCGAGGCTGACCCCGTCGAGGCGGAGGGTGACCGGAGCGCCCGGCCCGACGAGCGAGGCGACCAGCTCGACGATGGGGTAGCCGCGCCAGGCCGGGAGGTTGATGGGCGAGACCGTTCCGGCGGCGAGATCGACCGGGCCAGCGCTGCCGATGCCCGTGCCGAGGATCACGGCGCCCTCGGGCAGGGCCGCGAGCGCGTGCGCGACGACGGCTCTGACCGCATCCGCGAGCTCGTCGGACGTCGACCCGTGCCCCGTCGGGCGACGGTCTCGGCTGCCGTCGAGCAGCTGCCCGTCGGCGTCGACGAGGGCGGACTCGACCTTGGTGCCGCCGATATCGACGGCCAGCGCGTACTGACTCACGGCCACAGACTAACGGACGCCATGACAACGTGAGACATGCCCGAGGCGCCGACCTTGAGGACCCGGGGCGCCGATCTCTCGAGGAGAGCCGCGGGGCTACTCGCCCTCGGCCGCTCGTTTCGCCGCACGCTCTTCGTCGCGCTGGCGGATGCGGATCTCCTCGTCGCGCACCTGCGCGAGGTTGTAGCGCTCCTGAGAGAGCCAGAACGGCATCTCCTCGAGCAGCGCCTGGATCTCGTCGGTGGTGAGAGCGTCTTCGACGCCGCCGCGGGCCAGGCCCGAGATGGTGATTCCGAGCTTGCGAGCGACCTCGGGGCGAGGGTGCGGCCCGGTACGGCGCAGCTCGACGAGCCACTCCGGCGGGTCGCTCTGCAGATCGGCGAGCTGCTCGCGGGTCACCGGGGCGTCCTGGAACCCCTGGGGCGTCGCCGGCAGGTGCACTCCGAGCTTCTTGGCGGCGGTGAAGGGCTTCATGGTCTGCGACGCGCGCGACTTCGTGGTCGGAGCCGTCTGAGCGGTGTCCGGCTGATCGCTGTTCTCGGTGGTCATTGCCCCAGGGTAGCCTTTCGGGCGTGGAGCTCCGTATCGCGTTCGTGCCAGGGGTGACCCTCGGCAAGTGGTCGCGCATCTGGGAAGAGCGCTACCCCGACGTCCCGCTCGTCCTGATCCCTGCAACGGCGCAGGAACTCGAGACGGCCCTGACCGAGGGCCAGGCCGACATGGCCTTCGCCCGCCTTCCGCTCCGGGGCTCCGGCCTGCACGCCATCCCCCTCTACGAGGAGCTCCCGTTCGTCGTACTGCCCCGCGAGCACGCCCTCGCCGACGACAAGCTCGTCGCGCTCGCCGACCTCGAGGGCGAGACCCGGTTCGACCTCGACCCGACCCTCGACCTCGACCAGGCGGTGGGCGTCGTCGCGACCGGCACGGGCGTCGCCGTGATGCCCCAGTCGCTCGCTCGTCTCTACGGTCGCAAGGGCGCCGTGAACCGGCAGGTCGACGGGCTTCCACCGACGACCATCGCCCTCGTCTGGCCGGAGGGCGACCAGTCGGACGCCATGGGCGACTTCATCGGCGTCGTGCGAGGCCGCACCGCGAACAGCTCGCGCGACCGCGCCCCCGTCGAGGAGCCGGCTCCGGCGAAGCCCGCGCGAGCGCCTCGACCGGCGGCGAAGCCCCGCAAGTTCGTGCCGCGCCCGTCGCGCAAGCGCCGCCGCTGAGCCCTCGCCGCCGGTAGTCAGGCAGCCTGGCAGGATGGCGGCCTGGCAGGATGGCGGCATGACGAAGACGTCCCGAACAGTCCTGCTCACCGGCGCCGGCCGCCGCGAGAACATCGCCGCCGCGACTGCGCTGGGCCTGGCCGAAGACGGCTGGGACCTCGTGCTGGTGACCAACGCCGCCTACGAGGAGCGGATGCGCTGGGGCTCCCGGCCGAATGACGTGCCCGCCCTGGTCGCCGACATCGAGGCGCTCGGCCGCCGGGCCGTCGTGATGGAAGCCGACCTCGCCGATGCCGCAGACGCGTCGACGCTGGTCGACCGGGCGGCCGCCGCCCTCGCGCCGATCGACGCGATCGTGCTGTCGCACTCCGAGAGCGTCGACTCCGGGATCCTGGACACGACCGTCGAGGCGTTCGACCGCCACTTCGCCGTGAACGTCCGGGCGGCGTGGCTGCTGATCAAGGGCTTCGCCGAGCAGGTGACCGGTCCCGGCGGGCGAATCGTCGCCCTCACCAGCGACCACGTCGTCGACAACATGCCGTACGGCTCGAGCAAGGGCGCCCTCGATCGCATCGTCATCGCCGCGGCGCGCGAGCTCGGGCACCTCGGCATCTCGTCCAACGCGCTCAACCCCGGCCCGATCGACACCGGGTGGATGGACGACGAGACGAGGGAGGCCCTCACCGCCCGCCAGCCCACCGGCCGCCTCGGACGGCCGTCCGACACGGCCGACCTGGTGCGCTTCCTGCTGTCGCCGCAGGGGGCCTGGGTGTCGGGGCAGCTCATCACGAGCAACGGCGGCTTCTCGGTCTGACGGCGTGGATGCCGTGCGCTCGGAGGGCGGCTGCGGGTCGGCGGGCAGTTCCTGCTCTAGGCCTTCGAGCGGTCGAGCCGGCGCACCCGCGGGCTCACGGCGACCGCGGCTGCCGCCAGGAGCACGAGGGTGCCGAGACCGCAGAGAGTGAGCGGTGCGCCGATCAGGCCGACGACCGGGCCGACCACTAGCTCGCCGACGGGCATTCCCGCCAGCGAGGCGAGCGTGAGGCAGGCGTAGGCGCGGGCCAGGTACGGGCGGGGCACCTGGTGCTGGATCATCACGTCGAGCGGGACGGTGAAGATCTCGAGCCCGATGCTCGCGCCGGCCAATGCGACGCTCAGCCAGAAGAACCAGTGCAGCGGGTCGATCACGACCGGGTCGACCGTCAGGATGAGCGCGAGGACTCCGAGGGGGAGCGCCATGCCGGCGACGCCGAGGGTCGCGGTGGCCAGACGCAGCCGGCCGCGCAGGTTGCCGGCCACCACTGCTCCCACGACGAGGCCGACGGTCTGGACGGCTCCGGCGAAGCCCCACAGCGACCGGCCGAACGAGGCGTCGGCGGCGAAAGGGCCGAGCACCTGCACACCCCCGGCGAAGGCGAACTGGGCGACGAAGAGGAGAGCCAGCGTCGAGCGCAGCCAGCGGGTGCGGAGGACGAACGCGATGCCCTCGCGGAGGTCGTGCGCGAACGAGCCGCCGCGGATCGCTCCCAGCGCTCGCCGGGGGAGGCCCGCGAAGACGGGGATGGCGGCCGTGAAGAGGAGAGACCCCACCGCCAGCGCGATCTCGGGCGAGAGCATGTCGACCAGCTCGCCGCCGAGGGCCGTGCCTGCGACGAGGCCGATGTTCATGCCGAGCCGGTTGAGGATCGTCGCGTCGCGGAGCTGCTCGGTCTCGACGACGTCGCGGAGCAGCGCCCCCGTGGCCGGAGCGAAGAACGCCGAGCCGGCGCCGCTCACGGCCGCGGCTCCGGCGAGCAGCGGCAGGCTGGCGTCGCCGGTCGCGAGAAGTAGCGCCGGCGCGGCGAGCGAGGCCGCCGACACGGCGGAGGCCGTCACCGCCACCGCCCACTTCGGTGCCCGGTCGGCCACCGCTCCGCCGAACAGCACGAGAAGGACGTTCGGGATGGACCGGCACGCGATCACGATGCCGAGCACCGTGACTCCGGCACCCAGGTCGATAGCGGCGAACACGATCGCCACCGGCCCGACACCGCTGCCGACCCACGACAGGAGCCGGCCCCACCAGAGCGCTCGGAAAGCCGGGCGGCGCAGCAGCGACCAGTTCATCGGCGCCGGGATCTGCTGCGAACCGCACCGGTCGCAGAGTCGACGGGCTTCACCCGGCAGAGCCTACTCACGCCGACCTCCCGTATCGTCGGTGTCGTGAGCATCGAGACGACCGCCGACGACGCGCGCGTCGCCACCCGCCGCGGCAGCTATGCCAAAGGCGTGGCGAAGCGCGAGGCGATCCTCGACGCGGCGCTGCCCGTGTTCGGGCAGTCCGGCTTTCACGGGGCGTCGCTCCGCGAGATCGCGCGGCAGTGCGGCGTCTCGCACCAGTCGCTGATGCACTACTTCCCGACGAAGGACGCCCTGCTGCTGGCCGTCCTCCGTCGCCGCGACGAGCGCCTTCGCACGCATTTCGACGATCCGGGCGGAATGCGGCTCGGCGAGCTGGTCGAGCTCGCCGAGTACAACGTCGGCGTGCCCGGCGTCATCCAGCTCTTCAATACTGCGTCGGCCGAATCGACGTCTCCAGAGCACCCGGCGCACGACTACTACGCCGATTTCTATGAGCGGATCATCGCCTCGACGACGCAGTACCTCGAGGTCGCCGAAGAGCGCGGTCTGCTCGCGCCTGGTTTCACGGCGGAGACAGCGGCCCGAGTCGTTCTGGCCGTGCAGGACGGCCTGCAGCTGCAGTGGCTCTACGACCGGGACGCCGTCAAGGTCGCCGAGGCGATGCGGCTCGTGATCGCCACGATCGTGACGGTCCCGCTCGACGAGCTCGACCGGCTCGTCGCCGAACGCTAGAGGAGGCGCTCGCCGGTGCCGCGCTCACCGCGAGCTGATCGACTCGTACCGTCGGATGCACCACGGCACGAACACGAAGAGCATCACCGCGATCCCGATGAGCACGGTGGCCAGCGAGTGCTGCTGCGTCCACACGTCGGGGGTCGGGGTGGAGCCCTCGTTGCCGAACAGCTCGCGCGCCGTCTGCACGAGCGATGACACCGGGTTCCACTCCGCGAAGATGCGCAGCGCGGTGGGCAGCGTGTCGCTCGGCACGAAGGCGTTCGAGACGAAGGTCAACGGGAACAGGATCATGAACGAGGCGTTGTTGATCGTCTCGGGCGACTTCACGCTCATGCCGAGCAGGGCCATCACCCAGCTGAACGCGTAGCTGAAGAGCAGCAGCAGCCCGACGCCGGCGAGGAACTCGAGCGGCGTGCCGTTCACCCGCCAGCCGACGGCGAACCCGGTCGCCATCATGATCACCATCGAGATCCCGTTGAGCACGAGGTCGGAGTTCGTCCGCCCGATCAGAACGGCCGACGACGACATCGGCAGGGTGCGGAAGCGGTCGATGATGCCGTTCTTGAGGTCGTTGGCCATCGCCGACCCCGAGAACGTCGCTCCGAAGACGACGGTCTGGGCGAAGATGCCCGCCATCAGGAACTGCGTGTAGTCCGTGCCCTTGACGGCGATCGCCCCGCCGTAGACCTGGCTGAAGAGCAGCACGAACATGATCGGCTGCAGAACGGCGAAGATCAGCATGTCGGGGGAGCGCTTGATCTTGATGAGGTTGCGCTTGGTGACGGCCCAGCCGTCCGAGAACCAGCTGGCCAGTCCTGTCGCGGGTGCGACGCGGGGGCTGCCGGGGGCGATGACGGCGGTCACGCTGCCTTCTCCTTCGAATGCTTCGACTTCTTCGGCCTCTTCGACTTCGTGCCCGAGGGGCCGGCGGTCTCGTCGGGATCGCCTGCGTCGGCCTCGGTGCTCCGGCCGGTCAGGCGCAGGAACACGTCGTCGAGGGTCGGGCGCCGCATGCCGGCGTCGTGCAGCTCGATGCCCGATGCCTCGAGGTCGGCCAGCACGCTCTGCAGCGACTGCGGGCCGTTCGTCACGCCGACGTCGACGGTGCGGCCGTCGCTCGAGACGACGGGCTCGCCGTCGCCGTATCGGGTGAGGATGCGGACGGCCTCCTCTCTCGCATCGGAGGTCATCAGCGAGACGACGACGCGGTGGCCGCCGACCTGCTCCTTGAGCTGATCGGACGTGCCCTCGGCGATGACCCGGCCGCCGTCGATGACGGAGATGTCGTCGGCGAGCTGGTCGGCCTCCTCGAGGTACTGCGTGGTGAGCAGGACGGTCGTCCCCTCCTTCACCAGGTCGGTGATGATGCCCCAGAGCGACAGACGCGACCGCGGGTCGAGTCCGGTGGTCGGCTCGTCGAGAAAGAGCACCTCCGGGTTCGTGACGAGCGCGCCAGCGAGGTCGATGCGCCTCCGCATGCCGCCCGAGAAGCCCTTGACCGGCCGGTCGCCGGCGGCGGTCAGGTCGAACATGTCGACGAGCTCGCGCGCTCGCCGCTGCGACTCGGCTCGCCCGAGGTGGTAGAGGCGGCCGATCATGTCCAGGTTCTCGAAGCCCGTGAGGTTCTCGTCGACGGCGGCGTACTGGCCCGAGACGCCGATGACCCGCCGGGTGGCTCGTGGATCGGCGAGCACGTCGATGCCGGCGATGGTCGCGCTGCCTTCGTCGGGACGCGTGAGCGTGGTGAGCACCTTCACCGTGGTGGTCTTGCCCGCTCCGTTGGGGCCGAGCAGCGCCTTGACCGTGCCCCGCGGCACCGACAGGTCGAGTCCGTCGAGGGCGTGGACGGGCCCGGACTTGGATTTGTAGCGCTTGGTCAGTCCTCGCGCCTCGATGATCGTCATCAGTGCCTCCAGATCGTGGTCGCCCCGCGGTGGTGGCCGACAATATATCAGCATCAGTGGAATTTCTATGAGCGGATTTCCCCGCTTGTGAATAACTCGTTACAGACCTTGCCGAGCGGCAAGTTTTGCTCCTATCCTTGCCGCGTGTCCGACATTGACGAGTCCCTCAGCACCCCCGTCCCGACCCACCTGGGCGAAGCAGCGGTCGCGCTCGCGCATCGCTGGGTCCACGAGTCGAGCTCGTCGCCGAGCACTCGCTCGGCCGAGCTGCTCGCCGAGGTCCTTCGCGACGAGGCCGGGCTGGCGTTCACGATCGGCTTCGTCGATCGGGTCGTGCGCCCCGAGGACCTCTCGGTAGCGGCACGCAACCTGGCCGACCTGGCCAGGCGGGCACCGGAGTTCCTGCCCTGGTACATGAGGGTGGCCGTCCGCGCAGGAGGCCTGCTCGCACCCGCCGCGCCGAGAGTGGTCGTGCCCGTCGCCCGGCGCGTGCTGCGCTCGATGGTCGGCCACCTCATCGCCGATGCGAGGCCCGAGCGGCTCGGCAGGGCGATCGCGGCGCTCAAGGCCGATGGCACCCGCCTCAACCTCAACCTGCTGGGGGAGGCCGTGCTCGGCGACCGCGAGGCCGAGCACCGGCTGGCCGGGACGAAGGCGCTGCTCGAGCGGCCCGACGTCGACTACGTGTCGATCAAGGTGTCGTCGATCGTGAGCCAGCTGTCGATGTGGGCCTTCGACGAGACGGTCGAGCGCGTCGTCGAGCGGCTCACGCCTCTGTACGAGATCGCGGCGCAGTCGCCCTCGCCCAAGTTCATCAACCTCGACATGGAGGAGTACCGCGACCTCGACCTGACGCTCGCCGTCTTCATGCGCCTGCTCGACCAGCCGCAGCTGCACTCGCTCGAGGCCGGCATCGTGCTCCAGACCTACCTGCCCGACGCGCTCGCCGCGATGCAGCGGCTCTCGACCTGGGCCACGACACGCGTCGACTCGGGCGGCGCGGCGGTGAAGGTGCGGGTCGTGAAGGGCGCGAACCTCGCCATGGAGCACGTCGACGCCGCCGTCCACGACTGGCCGCTCGCGACGTACGGCACGAAGCTCGACAGCGATGCCAACTACAAGAGGGTGCTCTCCTGGTCCATGACGCAGGATCGCACCCGCGCCGTCCGCCTCGGCGTCGCGGGGCACAACCTCTTCGACATCGCCTTCGCCCACCTGCTCTCCGTCGAGCGCGGCGTCGCCGATCGGGTCGAGTTCGAGATGCTGCTCGGCATGGCCGAGGGGCAGGCCGAGCTGGTCAAGGCCGACGTCGGCGGGCTGCTCCTCTACACGCCGGTGGTGCACCCGCGCGAGTTCGACGTCGCCATCAGCTACCTGATCCGCCGCCTCGAAGAGAACGCCTCACATGACAACTTCATGTCGGCCGTGTTCGAGCTGGCCACGAGCGACGCCCTCTTCGAGCGCGAGAAGAATCGCTTCCTGGCGGCACTCGGCGCAGCGACCGACGAGGTGCCCGCGCCGCACCGGCTGCAGTCGAGGCCGACCGAGCAGCTCGCCGTGCGTCAGACCTTCCACAACGAGCCCGACACCGACCCGGCGCTCGCCGCGAACCGCGACTGGGGCCGGGCGATTCTCGCCGCTGTCCCGTCGTCCGAGCTCGGCGTCGCGACTATCGAAGCGGCACGGATCATCGATTCCGCGACGCTCGAGTCGGTCGTCCGGGGAGCGGTCGCCGCCGCGCCCTCCTGGGCCGCTCTGGGCGGGACCGGCCGAGCCGAGGTGCTGCGCCGCTGCGCCGTCGAGCTGGGTCGCCGTCGCGCCGACCTGATCGAGGTCGCCGCGAGCGAGACGGGCAAGACCATCGCCGAGGGCGATGTCGAGGTGTCGGAGGCCATCGACTTCGCGAACTACTACGCGGGTCTCGCCGAAGAGCTCGACCTCGTCGACGGGGCCGAGTTCCTGCCCCCTGCTCTCGTGGTCGTCACACCGCCGTGGAACTTCCCGGTGGCCATCCCCACGGGGTCCACCCTGGCGGGGCTCGCTGCGGGCGGCTCGGTCGTCATCAAGCCGGCCGGGCAGGCGAAGCGCTGCGGCGCCGTTCTCGTCGAGGCGCTGTGGGCGGCGGGCGTGCCGCGCGACGTGCTTCGCCTCGTCGACATCGACGAGGGCGACCTCGGGCGTCGGCTGGTGTCGCACCCGGAGGTCGATCGCGTGATCCTGACCGGGGCCTTCGAGACGGCCGAGCTGTTCCGCTCGTGGCGGCACGACCTGCCGCTGCTGGCCGAGACGAGCGGCAAGAACGCGATCGTCGTGACGCCGAGCGCCGATCTCGACATCGCGGCCTCCGACGTCGTCAAGTCGGCGTTCGGGCACGCAGGGCAGAAGTGCTCGGCGGCGAGCCTGGCCATTCTGGTCGGGTCGGTGGCGACGTCGGAGCGCTTCCTGCGCCAGCTCGTCGACGCCGCCTCGAGCCTTCGGGTGGGGCTGCCCGATGACCCGACGACGCAGATGGGGCCCCTGGTCGAACCCGCCGCGGGCAAGCTGCTCGATGCCCTCACGGTGCTGTCGCCGGGCGAGAAGTGGCTCGTCGAGCCGCGTCGCCTCGACGACTCCGGCCGCCTGTGGTCGCCGGGCATCCGCACCGGGGTCGCTCCGGGCAGCCCGTTCCACCGCACCGAGTACTTCGGGCCGGTGCTCGGCATCATGACGGCCGCGACCCTCGACGAGGCCATCGAGCTGCAGAACGCCACCGACTTCGGGCTCACCGCGGGCATCCACACGCTCGACCGCGACGAGCTGGCCACCTGGGCCGAGGGCGTCGAGGCCGGCAACCTCTACGTCAACCGCGGCATCACCGGGGCCATCGTGCGCCGCCAGCCGTTCGGCGGCTGGAAGCGCTCCACGGTCGGCGCCGGAGCAAAGGCCGGCGGCCCGAACTACCTGGTGCACCTCGGCTCGTGGCGGCCGGCGCTCCTGACAGAGCCGGCGCCTGTCGACCTGATGCCCGCCGTGCGGCAGATCGTCGAGGCATTCGGGGCGCAGGAACTCCTGGCGGCGGCCACCGCCGACGAGCACGCCTGGCGTTCGTCCTTCGGCGCCGCCGTCGACGTGTCCGGGGTCGGCCTCGAGCGCAACGTGTTCCGCTACCGCCCCCTCCCCGTGGCCGTGCGGCTCGCCGAAGGCGGCTCAGTGGCCGACTTCGCGCGCGTGCTGTGCGCCGCACTCCGCGCGGGGGCGCCGGTCGAGGTCAGCTCGGCGGTCGAGCTCCCGGCGTCGGTCGTCGAGGCGCTCGGGTCGAGGCTGTCGGCGCCTGCCGCCGACACGGAGTTCGCCGACCTGCTGTCGCGGGGTGCGCTCGGTGCGACGCGCCTGCGGCTCGTGGGTCCGGCCACCGCTGTCGCCGCGGTCCACGTCGCCCTCGCCGGCGACCCGTCCGTCGCCGTGTACGCCCAGCCGGTCACGGCAGCGCCCCGCCTCGAGCTCCTCCCCTTCCTCCGGGAGCAGGCCGTCGCCGTCACCGCACACCGCTTCGGCAACCCCGACCCGTGGAGCGACGGCGTCCTGTAGTGCCGGGATAGGCTCGGGGCGTGAAGATCGCGCGTTTTGCTAGTCCTGGTGAAGACCCCCGCTTCGGCGTCGTCGACGGCGAGGACCTCGTCGTCCTCGCCGGAGACCCCATGTACGCCGGCTACGAGACGACGGGGGAGCGCGTGCCCCTGCGCAGCACGAAGATCCTCGCGCCGGTGATCCCGCGCTCCAAGGTCGTCGGCATCGGGCTGAACTACTACGACCACGCCGACGAGATGGGCCAGGAGGCGCCGGAGTTCCCGGTGATGTTCCTGAAGCCCAACACCACCGTGGTCGGCCCCGGCGACCCGATCCAGATCCCGCCGGTCGAAGGCGAGATCCACCTGGAGGGCGAGCTGGCCATCGTGATCGGCGCCGTCGCCAAGCGTGTCAAGGCGGAGGACTATGCCGACGTGGTCTTCGGCTACACGATCGCCAACGACGTGACGGCCCGCGGTCCGCAGCAGTCGGACGGACAGTGGACCCGGGGCAAGAGCTACGACACCTTCTGCCCGATCGGCCCGTACATCGAGACCGAGCTGGACTGGAGCGACCTCAAGATCCAGTCGCGAGTCGACGGCGAGCTGCTGCAGAGCGAGTCGACGATGCAGATGATCCACAAGATTCCTGAACTCGTCGCCTACGTCAGCGATGTCTTCACGCTCCTCCCCGGCGACATCATCCTGACGGGGACCCCGGCGGGCGTCGGCCCGTTCACGGAGGGATCGACGGTCGAGATCGCCATCGAAGGCCTCGGCTCGCTGATCAACCCGGCGCGCGCCCGGATCTAGTGCGATGCCGGCTGGCCCCGCAGAAACGGCTCGTCCCCTCCTGTACTCAGGAGGGGACGAGCCGTTTCTGCGGGACTTGGCTGTGTCTAGGCGGCAGGTGTCGCGCGACACGCCCGGGATGCGGCCGAGATTTGCCGGAAACGGGATCGACACGTATTGTTTTCTCTTGTCACCCCAAAGGAACGGAAACGGGCCGCTGGTTGAAGCGCTAGTCGCTCCAGATAGCTGCTAACCTTCCTCAAGCGGGACACCTTCTCCCCTCACTTCAGTGGGATGCGGAGGAGCAAGCAAGATTCCAACCGCCAGTCCTCGGACTGGGTGCGAAGCTCTCTCGGGAGTGTCGAAGTCTAGTTGAACATCGGTCTAGAACCGGGTTTGACAGGGCCCGATCGGGTGGATAAGGTTTCAAAGTTGCCTCGGGCGAAGATGGTTTAGATCGTCGGGTTTCGGGTGCGTTTGGTCCTTGAGAACTCAACAGCGTGCACATTGTCAAATGCCAAATTATACCTCGGCATTCAGTGTTGTCACACCTTTCGGTGTGATGTATCTGGGTGTTGGGTTTCTTTGAGATTGAAATGGACAACAATCGTCAGATTGTTTGTACCTTTTGGTCAGCATCAAACTTGCTGCAGGTCACCTATTTTCGGGTGGTCTGTGGTGTTTTTCTTTTACGGAGAGTTTGATCCTGGCTCAGGACGAACGCTGGCGGCGTGCTTAACACATGCAAGTC
>NZ_JBWKSZ010000005.1:0-275041 GCF_059420045.1 Frondihabitans sp. GW821-FHT04F02
GCGCCACGCCGCCGCCGAGATGGCCGGCGCCGTCGCCCACGCCCGACCCACCCGACGCCCAGGGCCACCTCACGCCGCGCCGCTGCCGCGCCCGCCGCTGCCGCCGCCGAGATGGCCGGCGCCGTCGCCCACGCCCACCCCACCCGACGCCCAGGGCCACCTCGCCGCCGCGGGCGGGCGCAGAGCGCCCGTCAACCCAGCGCGCAGACGCGTGGCACGATGGCACGCCTCACAGCAGGAGGGATGGATCTCGCCCCGACGTCAGCCGGAGACCAGCCGCCGCGCCCCCGCCTCGAACTCGTCCAGGTCGCCGGTCTGGCCGGCACGGTGGGCGCGCCCTCCGACGACCCACTGGTAGACGACGAAGGCCGCGAGCGCGACGGTCCCGATCCCGATCTTGATGGCCCACGGCCACGGCTGGCGGGTGACGAACCCCTCGATCACGCCGGAGACCAGCAGAGACAGCATCAGGCCGATCGCGATGGTGAACAGGGCGCGGCCGTCCTCGGCGAGCGCCTGCCCGCGGGTCCGGGCGCCGGGCGCGATCCACGACCAGAAGATCATGAGCCCGGCGGCCATCGACACGAACAGGCTGTACAGCTCGAGCTGGCCGTGCGGGGCGATGTACAGGAAGAAGTAGTCGAGACGCCCCTGGTCGGCCATGATGCCGGCGGTCAGCCCGACGTTCTGCGCGTTGGTCAGGAGGATGTACGGCACGAACAGGCCGGTTATGCCGAACGCGATACTCTGGGCGGCGATGAACGCGTTGTTGGTCCACACCTGACCCGTGAACGACGACGGCGGGTTGTCGGAGTAGTAGTCCACGAAATCGCCGGTGGCGAACTGCCTGCGGAACTCCGGTGTGCCGAAGGTCGCGAGCACGGCCGGGTTCGACGCGGCCCAGGTCGCGAACAGCACGGCGACGACGACGGTGACCCCGGCGGTCACGAGCGACAGCCAGCGCACCCGGTAGAGCGCGGCGGGCAGCTGGGCGACGAAGAACGCGGGGATCTGGGCGGCGAGGTTGCGGCCGGCCCCCGTGAAGCGGAGGCGGGAGCGGCTCAGGGTCAACGAGAGGCGGTCGGCGGTGCCTGACGTTCCTGCGCTCGATTTCATGGCCGAGAGCTGGGCGGCGCCCGACTGGTACAGCTCGATGAGCCGGTCGGCGTCGTCGCCCTCGAAGCTGCGGCGCCGGGACAGCGCGTCGAGCTCCGCCCAGTCGGCGGAGTGGGCGCTTGCGTAGGCGTCGAGATCCATTCTGATTAGATACTAGGCATGGCTGGTCGTCGCGTCCGCAAGGACTCCCCCGTCGCGTTCGACGCATTCGCGCCCGACGACGACGAGCTGGTCACGGGCGAGGCCGTCGGGCTCGACGTGCGACCGGCGTCGTTCGTGCTGCGGCTGGCGGGTGTGGCCATCGACTACGCCGTGTACTTCCTGGGGCTCATCGGCCTCCTGATCCTGCTGTCGCTCGCCGCCGAGAACAGCCTCGTCGACGACTCGACCGCCCAGGCGCTCGTGATCGTGTCGCTCGTGCTGGCACTCATCGTCGCGCCGACGGTCGTCGAGACGGCCACGCAGGGCAAGTCGCTCGGCAAGCTCGCGGTGGGCGCCCGGGTCGTCCGACTCGATGGTGGCGCCATCGGGCTGCGCCACGCGTTCATCCGCGCCCTCGTCGGCATCCTCGAGATCGTCGCGACCACCGGCGGAGTGGCCGTCGTGGTGGGGCTCCTGAATTCGAGGTCCCGCCGCCTGGGCGATCTGCTCGCAGGAACGTACGCCCTCAACGAGCGGCCTCCGAAGGCCGGGCGCGTGGTCTACGCCGTCCCGCCCGAGCTCGAGGCGTGGTCGCGGCTCGCCGACGTGGCGAGGCTTCCTGATTCGCTGGCTCGGCGCATGTCGTCGTTTCTGCAGCAGTCCGGCGCGATGACGCCCGACAGCCGAATCCGCGTCGCCTCGGGTCTCGCCGCAGAGGCCTCGGCGTTCGTGTCGCCGCTGCCGGAGGTCGCGCCCGAGCTGTTCGTCGTGGCCGTGTCGGCCGTGCGCCGCGAGCGCGAGTCGCGGGCGCTGGCGGCCGAGGCCGCGAACCTCGAGCGCCTGTCGCCGGCGCTGACGGGGCTGCCGGCGGGGTTTCCGAGGCGCTGATCCCGGCCTTGCCCGTCCGGGCGCGACACCACGATCAGGACTCGGCACCACGCAATGCGGTGGTGTGGAGTCCCGATCGTGGTGCGGTGCCCGGGGGTCCGGGCCCATCGACGCCGCCGCGCGGCTAGAGAGCGCGCCGCAGCCGCAGGCTGTTCCCGACGACGACGAGCGACGACAGCGCCATCGCCAGCCCGGAGACGACGGGATTGAGCAGGCCGAGCATCGCGATCGGCAGCGCCGCGACGTTGTACGCGAACGCCCAGAACAGGTTGACTTTGATCGTGCGCAGCGTCTTGCGCGCGACGACGAGCGACTCCGCGATCAGGCGCGGGTCGTCGCGCATGAGCGTGATGTCGCCGGCCTCGATCGCGGCGTCCGAGCCGCCCCCGAGCGCGATCCCGACGTCGGCCCCGGCCAGAGCGGCCGAGTCGTTGACGCCGTCGCCGACCATGGCCACCACGTGGCCCTTCGACTGAAAGGACCGCACGGTGTCGAGCTTTCCGCCGGGCAGGACCCCGGCGACGACGCGCTCGATCCCGAGTTCCTGCGCCACTCGCCGCGCAGCGCCCTCGTTGTCGCCGGTGACCAGCACCGGAGTCAGGCCGAGAGCGCGGAGGTCGGCGATCGCCTGGCGGCTGGTGGGGCGCACGGTGTCCGACACCACGATCACGCCGCGGGCGAGGCCGTCCCAGGCGACGACGACCGCGGTCGCGCCGCTCTGCTCGGCGGTGTCGACGGCATCCTGAATCGACGCGTCGAGCGTGACGCTCCACGCGTCGGCGATCCAGCCGGGCCGGCCGACCGCCACGAGGGTGCCGTCGACCAGAGCGTGGGCTCCCTGGCCCGGCGTCGACCGGAACTCCTCTGATTGCGGACGCAGGAACTGCCCGGCCTCGCCGGCCTCCACGATCGCGCGCGCCACCGGGTGCTCCGAGAACCGCTCGACCGCCGCCGCACGGGCGAGCACCTCGGGGTCGACCTCGTTGGTGACGCTCATCAGTCCCGTCGTCAGGGTTCCGGTCTTGTCGATCAGGACGGTGTCGACTGCGCCGGCGCGCTCGATGACCTCGGGTCCGCGGATCAGGATGCCGCGCGTGGCGCCGAGACCGGTGCCGACGAGCAGGGCGGTCGGAGTCGCCAGTCCGAGCGCGCACGGGCAGGCGATGATGATCGTCGCGACCGCCGCGGCCACGGCGACGGACGGCGCGGAGCCGGTGAGCAGCCAGAGCACCAGCGTCAGGAGGGAGAGCCCGATGACGACGGGGACGAAGACTCCTGAGATGCGGTCGGCGAGGCGCTGAACCTGCGCCTTGCCGGTCTGGGCGCTCTCGACGAGGCTCGCGATGCGGGCGAGCTGCGTGTCGCTGCCGACGCGCTCGGCGCGGACCGTGAGGTGGCCGCCGGCGTTGAGGGTTCCGCCCGCCACGACAGCGCCGGGGGCCACTTCGACAGGAACGGATTCTCCGGTGAGCATGCTCGCGTCGACCGCCGAGGTTCCTGAGACGACCACGCCGTCGACCGGGATCCTCTCCCCCGGGCGGACGGCGACCACGTCGCCGACCTGCAGGGCCGCGGCGTCGACAGTGGTCTCGACTTCATCGCGCACGAGAGTCGCCGTACGCGGAGCGAGGTCGAGCAGGGCGTGCAGGGCGCGGCCGCTGGTGACGCGCGCCTTGGCCTCGAAGTACCGTCCGGCGAGCAGGAAGACCGTCACGACCGAGGCGACCTCGAGGTAGACGTCTCCGCTGGCCGACCCGGACCGCCCGAACAGGCGCAGCTCCATGTGCATGCCGGTCATCCCCGCGTTGCCGAAGAACAGGGCGTAGACCGACCAGCCGTAGGCCGCCGTGACGCCGAGCGAGATGAGGGTGTCCATTCCGACGCCGCCGTGCCGAGCCTGGCGGACGGCCATCGAGTGGAACGGCCAGGCGCCCCAGATCGCGACCGGGCTCGCGAGGGCGAACGCGAGCCACTGCCAGTCGGCGAACTGGAGCGGCGGGACCATCGACAGCACCAGGACGGGCAAGGCCAGGATCGCCGACACCACGACGCGCTGCCGCAGGTCGTCGGCGGAGCCGTGGTCGTGCTCGCCGGAGGCGTGCTCAGACGCGGCGTGTTCGGGCGCGGTGTGTTCGGGCGCGGTGTGTTCGGGCGCAGCGTGCTCAGGCGCGGCGGGCGCTCGGTCGCCGGACGCGGCGCGGCCGGGCTCGACGGGCGTCGAGGCGCCGCGGTCACCGTGGGTCGCGGTGGCCCCGCGATCCTGCGCCCGGCCTTCTCGGGTCGGCCGCGACGGAGCCCGCAGCACCCGCGCGCCGTAGCCGGCGGCGGCGACAGCGGCGAGTGCGACGTCATCCGGCGCCCCGGATGGCAGCTCGACGCGGGCGCGCTCGGTCGCGAGGTTCACGGATGCGGTGGCTCCCGGGATGCGGTTGAGCTTCTTCTCGACGCGAGCCGCGCAGCTGGCGCAGGTCATCCCCTCGATGCTCAGGTCGACGTGGCGGCGGTCGAGGTCAGGGGTGCTCGGCGTGGTGCCGTCGACTCCGGGCGTCACGACCGGGCCGCCAGGGCGTAGCCGGCCTCGTCGAGGGCGGCACGGACGTCGTCACCCGGGAGAGGGGCGGCGCTGGTCACGGTCACGGCGCTCGAAGCGCCGGGCTTCAGGTCGACGTCGACCGAGGCGACGCCGTCGAGGGCGCCGAGCTCGGACGAGACGGAGTGCACGCAGTGGGCGCAGGTCATGCCGTCGACGAGGTACGTGGTGGTGGTGGTCATTCGGGTCTCCTCCGAAGTGATGGGGTCGCGCGTCACGAGCGCACGAGGCGGGCGATGGCGGCGGACGCCTCCTTGACCTTCTGGTCGGCGATGTCACCGCCCTGGCGCGCGGCCTCGGCGACGCAGTGGGCGAGGTGGTCGTCGAGCAGCTGGAGCGCGACGGTCTCGAGGGCCCTGGTCGCCGCCGACACCTGGGTCAGGACGTCGATGCAGTAGGTGTCTTCCTCGACCATTCGCTGCAGGCCGCGGACCTGCCCCTCGGCGCGTTTGAGGCGCTTGATGATGAGCTGCTTGTCGCCGCTGTAGCCGACGTGCGCGCTGTGGTCGTGAGCGGTGCTGTCGTGCGTGGTGCTGTCCATATCGTTCCTCCATACCCCCTAGGGGTACCGCCACCCTACGCCTCCGCACCTCCGAACGGTACCCCCCGGGGGTACCTGCCACCGCCCGCCCTCCGAAATTCAAGGAGAAATGTGCGCGCGGCGCCGATGCGAGACGGATCGGCGGCCTCCGCCGCAGATATCTCCTTGAATTTCGGCGGAGACGCGGGCCCGACGACGAAGCCCCTGCCGACGGCGGGGGCTTCGGAACGACGCGGACCGCGCCTACGCCCGGATGAGCGCCAGCACGGCGTCGCGCACGCGCTCCATGCCCGCCGGCGTCGCCGCCTCGGCGTTCAGGCGCAGCAGAGGCTCCGTGTTCGACGGGCGCACGTTGAACCACCAGAACTCGCCGTCGTCGAACGAGCCCGAGACGGTCAGCCCGTCGAGCTCATCGAAGTCGCCGACACCCGTGTAGGCATCGACGATGCGCGCGTAGGCCGCGGGTACGTCGTCGACGACCGAGTTGATCTCGCCCGACGCGGCGTAGGGCGTGTACCGGTTCGTCAGCTCGGAGAGGGGGGCGTCGCCGCCGCCGAATTCGGCGAGCACGTGCAGCGCCGCCAGCATTCCGTTGTCGGCACCCCAGAAGTCGCGGAAGTAGTAGTGCGCCGAGTGCTCGCCGCCGAAGATGGCGCCGGTCGACTTCATCTCGTCCTTGATGAGCGAGTGGCCGACGCGGGTGCGCACGGGCGTGGCCCCGGCGGCCTCGATGGCCTCCGGCACTGCGCGCGAGGTGATCAGGTTGTGGATGACGTTGATGCTCTCGGTCGGCGACGCCGCGCGGACGCGCGCGATCTCGCGGACGGCCACGATGGCTGCGACCGCCGACGGGGTGACGGCGTCGCCGTTCTCGTCGACGACGAAGCAGCGGTCGGCATCGCCGTCAAAGGCGAGGCCGAGGTCGGCGCCGTGCTCGACGACGGCCTTCTGCAGGTCGACGAGGTTCTTCGGCTCGAGGGGGTTCGCCTCATGGTTCGGGAAGGTCCCGTCGAGCTCGAAGTAGAGCGGCACGATCGTGATCGGCAGCGCGGGGAGGCCGGCGGCGGTCTCGAGCACGGCCGGGACGGTGAGGCCGCCCATGCCGTTGCCGGCGTCGACGACGATCGTGATCGGGCGGATCGTCGACAGGTCGACCAGCGAGCGGAGGTAGGCGGCGTACGACTCGAGGGCGTCGAAGGGGGTGACGGCGCCGGGCTCGGCGACTGGCTCGATGGCTCCCGCGCCCAGGTAGGCCGACGCTCGATCGCGGATCGAGGCCAGGCCGGTGTCGAGGCTGATGCCCTGGGCGCCCGCCCGCGAGAACTTGATGCCGTTGTAGGTGGCCGGGTTGTGGCTCGCCGTGAACATTGCGGCGGGGGCGTTCATCGAGCCCGACGCGAAGTACGTCTCGTCGGTCGAGCAGAGGCCGAGCAGGGTCACGTTCGCCCCGCGGGCGGTGGCGCCGCGGGCGAAGGCGGCGGCGAACTCGGGCGACGAGTCGCGCATGTCGTGGCCGACCACGATGCCGGCGTCGCCGAGCGTCGACGGGCCGATCTCGTCGGCGAATGCGGCACCGAACGCCTCGACGATCTCGGGCGTGAGCTGGCTGCCGACGAGCCCTCTCACGTCGTACGTCTTCACGAAGGCGGAGAGGTCTACGGAGGCGTCAGATGTCATGCCCCAAAACTACATGCCGCACGACCTGCCACCCTTGCGGGGCCGACAATCTCTCGGCGTGCACGGCGCACAGGTCGTAGCCGTGCGGCTCGACGGTGCCCGACAAGGGGCCCACCACCGCCATGGAGTCGGCGTAATCGTAGGTCAGGGTGGCCACGGCCTCGTTCTGGCACGTGACCTTGCTGCAGGGTCGCCCGTTCATCGAGATCCAGGGTACTTGCCGCCGCCGACACTCGCCGACGGATGTCTCGCGACGAAGGCGGCGACTACCATGAGCGAATGGCTCGATCCCGAAGCGTCCGCGTCACGGGACGCTCCACGTTCCGCGACCGCCACGGGCGGGGCCTGCGGTCATCGGCGGCGGGTCCGCACCTGCCCTTCCTGCAGACGCGCATCGACCTCTTCGACGACATCGTCGGCGCGGCCGCGCAGTACCTCCGGGAGCTCTGGCCCGACGACCTCGCCGACGTGACCTTCGAGGTCGCGGGCCTGCCGGGCGAGGGGTCCGACGGCCTCGTGCGCTACCGCGTCGATGCCCGCCGCCGCAGCATCGTGCTGTACCGCCTGCCGATCGAGCGCCTCGCCAAGCCGCGCGAGCCGCGGGGCACGCAGGACGCCGCATGGGACCACCGCATGACGATCGAGGGCTACGTCTTCCGCGCCGTCGGCGAGCTGATCGGCAGAGACCCCTGGGACCTCGCGCCCGACCGCTACCGCGACCGCTGAGCCTGTCGCTGCGATCGCAGGCAGCGGGCGCAGGCAGCGCAGGAACCAGCCGATCCGATCAGGGGTAGACCGTGACCGGCCGCGACACCGCCGTCGGAGACTCGAGCGCGTACGACGCGATCTGCGTCGACGAGTTGAAGCTGATCGACGCCCGGAGCCCGTCTCCGTCGCGGATCGCGCCGACGGCTCGCGCGTTCACGGCGCGGGTCACCGATCCTCCGGCCGGCACTGAGACCGTCACGGTCGCCTTGCCCCGCACTGCCAGCGACGTCGTCACGGCCCGCGAGGTGGGGTTGGCGAGCGTCAGCGTGGCCGCCGGGCCCGCCGGAACGGTGAACAGCGTCTCGCCGTCGAGGGCCGGGGCTGCCGCCGCCCACGAGAGGTCGGTGACTCCCCCGGCGCCGATGGTCGACGAGCGGACTCCGGCCACGATCGGCTGCGACGACTGGACCGTGGCCGTGTAGGTGCCGGTCTTCAGACCGTCGAGCGGGATGTCGTCGACCTGGCCGGCCTCGGCCGTCTCGGTGAAGGTCGCGCCCGTGCCGTCGGCCGTGCGGAGCTGGATCGAGAGGTCGGCGTTCGCGTCGCCGGGCACGAAGACGCGCAGGGCGGTGACGAGGTCGCCGTAGCCGTCCTCGGCCGCCTTGGCCTGGAGGGCGTCGCCACCGCGCACGACGATGCCGGGCACCGTCACGGTCGACGCGGGAGCCGCCGAGGCGCTGACGGTGTCGAGGCCGCCGGCCCGCAGGGTGCGGACGACGCTGACCTGGAGGTCGGCGACGATCTGGCCGCCGGTCGAGGTCACGTGGACGACGGGCGAGGTGAGCCCGGTCGCGAAGCCCGAGAGCGGCACGACCTTCTGGCTGTTGGGGGCGACGACGATGCCGGTGAGGCCCGGACCGTCGACCGTGCCCGACTCGCCGAAGACCGACAGATCGACGGTGGAGTTCACGTCGGTGGGATTGATAAGCGAGATCAGGGTCGTGCGGCCGGTGTCCGTCGAACCGCCGACGAGCCAGGTCGAGCTGGTGGGCTCGGCGCACGACGAGGCCGCGAAGCCGGTGAGGTCGGAGGTCGCGGAGGACGCGCTCTGAGCGGCGGCGACCAGGGGCACCGTCGTGGAGCCGCCGGAGGCGGCCGTGACGAGCAGAGGGTCGGAGCCGGTGCCGTCGGCGCCCGCGAGCGTCTTCGTGGTCGGGGCGTCGCCGCTGCCGGCCGCCGTCACGGTCGCCGCGGTGCCCACGGCCGACACGGACGTCGCCGACGCGCCGGAGTCGCCCGAGAGACGCAGGAGCGACCCTCCGCACACCCGCTGCTGGTCGAGCGCGACCGGCGTCACGATGCGCCCGGCGGGGGTCTCGCTCAGCGTCGGCAGCGGCACCAGGACCGCCGCCGCGACGACGGCGCCGCCGACGGCGAGCGCCACGACGCCGAGGCCCAGGCGGAGTCCGGTCGACTTGGCGGTTCGCCTACTCATCTCGCTCCTCGTCGAAGGTGGTCGCCGGCTGCTCGGCCTCGGGGGCGCCGGGGCGCACCCGCCGGCGGCGCGGCGCGGTCGGGATGGCCAGCAGCAGCGCCGAGCCGAAGATCAGCGCCCACGACGCGAGCACGATCGGGCGCAGCGGCCCGCCGGTCGGGTGCCGGGTCGTCCGCTCGGTCGCATCCACGTACCGCCAGAGCTGGCCGGACGACGTGTCGGCGGCCTTCAGCAGCAGGGCGTTGCTGCCGAGCACCTGGGCTGCGCGCTGGTTCAGTGCGGCGGCTGGATCCTGCTTGTTGGTGTCGTCGAGCAGGACGAAGCCGACGCCGAGCTCCTTCAGCACCGGGGCCGGGTCGTAGCCGCTGCGGCTGACCAGGTTGCCGGCGAGGATGGTCAGGTCGCGACTGGTCGACGAGAGCTGCTGCTGCGTCGAGTCGAGCGTCGACTGCTGGTCGAGGGTCTCGCCCTGTCCGCGCTCGAGCGACACGGCGAGCGTGCCGTCGGGCTGCGGGGTGAGCACGAGCGTGCCGACGTCGGGCTTCGCCACGGCCTCGGCTGTCACGTAGGCCGAGAGGATCCTGCCGTCCGAGGGATGGATCAGGGCCGTGCCGCCGAGCGTCGCGATCAGGACCGGCACCGAGGCGGCGACTCCGAGCACGGCGAACAGGAAGCCGAGCGGCGGCGTGAACCGCGGGATGCGGTCGAGGCTGACAACGGCGGCGCCGATCATGCCGAGGAAGTACAGGCTGAGGCCGCTGCCGGCCCAGACGCCGGTCGTCGAGCTGCCGACACCGGTGATCTCGAGGTGCGTCGCGGCGACCGCGGTGGCGTAGCCGAGGAGCGCGACGGCGAGGCACGCGATGGCACGGCCGCGGGTGGGCAGGAAGACCGAGACGACGGCGAGGATGCCCAGAGGCAGGAGCGCGAGCGCGACGAGGAAGGCCATCGTTGCACCGCTGATGCCAGCGCCGGCGACGAGAGCCGTCCAGCCGTTGAGGCCGGTCTCGGGCGAGCCAAGCAGGAGCTGCAGTGGCGACGCGGCATCGGCCCGCGACGGCGCGCCGGGGTCGGCGAAGAGCGCCCACCAGGTTCCGCGCGAGACCTGCGCGATGGCCAGCGGCACGAACAGGGCGAGGGCCGGCAGCGGGATCCCGAGCATGCGGTGCGTGCCGCGGGGGCGGGTCGCGATGGCGCCGAGCCACCCGATGACGAGGGCGGGCAGCAGAGAGGGGGATCCTGCCGCGATCAGGGCGAACAGGATCGACGCCGCCGCGCCCGCCGACCACGAGCGGTGCGACGCCACCATCGTGACCACCAGGAACGGCAGGAGCGCGTGCGCGACGAGGGCTCCGAGGTGACCGGTCTGCATGGCCGAGAGCACGGGCGGCGACATCGAGTAGACGAGCGCGGCGATGGTCGGCACCCAGGTGCGGCGCGTGATCAGACGGGCCGCGAACCAGGCGCCGAGTGCCGAGAGGGGCAGCGCGACGAAGTAGAACAGCACGATGCCGAACGACGGCGCCCAGAACGTGATCGTTCCGAGGATCGCCACGAGCCCGGCGAACGGGTCGGAGGGGCCCACGTAGCCGGTGCCGATCTCGTGCCAGCCGTAGCCGACCGAGTTCCACAGCGATGCGACCGTGGTGCTGACCGGGAGCAGCCCGCCTCCGGTGATCGCCTGCGCGCTCAGGAAGGGGAAGAAGGCGACGATGCCGACGACGGCGGCCAGCAGCGTGATCCAGAGGCCGCCCGAGCCGACGAAGCTGGCGCGGGGCGTCGCGGAGTCCTCGATGCCGGCGAGCTGCGCGTCGCGCTCGTTGACGCGTCGCTCGCGTACCTGCGTGACGGTTGCCCGGAGCGGCCGGATCGCCCCCCAGGAGGCGGTCTTCGTGCGCCGGAGGTTCGCGCGCGCCCGGGTGATGTGCGACCCACCGAACGCCGTCGCGAACGCGGTGCGAAACTCCCCGATCGCAGCACCCGGGTTCTTCACCAGGAGGTGCCAGAGCGAGCGGACGAAGGCCAGCGGCACCAGGCTCAGCCAGTGGAGCGGCAGAGCGGCGAGCGGCGCGTAGACGAGGCGGCGGTGCAGCTGAGCGGCACGGGTCAGTCGCGCCTGTCGGGCGTGGCCGCCGGGTTCGCGACCGAAGTCCTCCGGTGGCCCCGCCGACTCGACGCGGGCGGACGGCACGAGCACGACGCGGTGCCCGGCGAGGCGGGCGCGCGTCGAGAAGTCGAGCGAGGCGTCGATGTGCGGGAGGCCGGGATCGAAGCCGCCCAGGGCAGTCCAGACGCTCCGGCGCACGAGCATTCCGCCCGCGGCGACGCCCAGCACGTCGGCGTGCGAGTCGTGCTGCCCCTGGTCGAGCTCGCCCGCAACGAGCGGCATCGAGCGGCCGAGCACGGTGACGGTCTCGCCGAACTCCGAGATGACGCCCGGCTCGGACTGCCGCATGAGCTTCGGGCCTGCCACGGCGACGGACGGCGCGACCTCGACGGTGGCGAGCAGCTCGGCGAGCGCCACGGCCTCGGGGGCGTTGTCGTCGCCGAGGATCCAGAGCCACTCGTCGTCGCTCTCGGGAGCCGGTCCGAGCACGCGGACGGCGTGGGCCACGGCGGCGCCGATCGAGGTGACGCCCGGCGCGGAGACCATCTGGGCGGCGCCGCTCAGAGCGAGGCGGCCGGCGTCGGAGTCGGCGGGCGATGCATCGACCACGACGAGCGCCTCGGGCGGTCGCGTCTGTTGCGACAGCCCATCGAGGGTTCTGTCGAGGGAGGCCGCACCGCTCGGCGCGACGAGGATCGCTGTGACTCTCGGCTGCATGACGGTGAGACTCTAGGTGCCCCGCAACGCCGGACGGCGCACCCGGTGGGCGCGCCGCAGCGATTCATAGGTGGGGATCAGCCCGGTCAGCCGAGTGCCGGCCGACCTAGGCGCGCCGACGAAGCTTCCTGCGCTCGCGCTCCGACAGCCCGCCCCAGATTCCGAAGCGCTCGTCGTTCTGCAGGGCGTACTCGAGGCACTGGGCCTTGACGTCGCACGACGTGCAGATCTTCTTGGCGTCGCGCGTCGAGCCGCCCTTCTCGGGGAAGAACGCCTCGGGGTCGGTCTGTGCGCAGAGCGAGTCGGCCTGCCAGCCGAGCGGGTTGGCCTCTTCGTCGACGACCGAGGCGCGACGGACTCCGGGGACGCCGAGCGAGACCGGATCGACGTGCCAGTTGTCGGGAACGGTCGAGCCGGTCGTGCGGCCGCCTGAGAGGAGGGCGTCGGCCTGAGCCTCGAGCGACGGGACGGCCGAGAGACGAGCACCCTGGGCGTTCAAGCCCTGGTCGTGCGACCCCTGGTCATGCAAGCCCTGGTCGTCTGAGCCCTGGCTGTCTGCCCTGTGGTCGTGGATGGCCATTGCTCATCTCCCCTCGTGCTGTCACTCCCCCGCTGGGGTGACACCTGTAATTACACTCGTGTAACTAGGGGTACGTCAAGTCGAGCATCATAAAACCCTCGACCCCCGAATGAGGGTGATTTGACTCCCGGGCGTGTCGCGAGTCACGAACCTCGGGCGTGTCGAACGGGGTACAGCCTGTTCGGGCGCGGCGCGCGATTCGATCGCAGGAACTGCCCGCGCCGTCGGCTCAGGCCGCCGCCTGCCTCGCCGCCCACGCGCTCTGCACCATCTCGAGAAGGGTGTGCCGCATCTTCCAGTCGAGGTCGCGCCCGGCGAGCACGCCCTCGGCCACGATGCGGTCGGGATCGCCCGGACGGCGCGTCGCGATCTCCGGGGTGAAGGCGATGCCCGTACCCTCCGCCATGGCGTCCATGATCTGCTTCACGCTCGAGCCGTCGCCCGAGCCGAGGTTGTACGCCGCCTCGAGAGTCTCGCCGGCGTCGAGCCTCCGCGCCGCCGCCGCGTGCGACACGGCGAGGTCGGCCACGTGCACGTAGTCGCGCACGCAGGTGCCGTCGGGAGTGCCGTAGTCGTCGCCGAAGATCTTCGGCGCGCGGCCCTCCAGCAGCGCCTGGAACACCAGCGGGAACAGGTTGTGCGGGCTCGCGTCGTACAGGTCGGGCTCGCCCGAGCCGACGACGTTGAAGTAGCGGAGGCTGGTGTGGCGGAGGCCCGTCGCGACGCCCTGGTCGCGCAGCAGCCACTCGCCGATCAGCTTCGACTCGCCGTACGGCGACTCCGGCGACTTGGGCGTGCCTTCGGTCACCACGTCGGTCGGCGGCACGCCGTAGACGGCCGCGCTCGACGAGAAGACGATCCGGTCGACGCCCTTGGCCGCCATGGCGGCCAGCAGGACGGCCGTGCCCGTCACGTTCTGCTCGTAGGTGTGGAGCGGGCGCTGCACCGACACCCCGGCGTACTTGTAGCCGGCCACGTGCACCACGCCGGTGACGCCGTGCTCGTCGATGGTGCGCTCGACCAGCGACTGGTCCAGGATCGTGCCCCGGACGAACGGAACGCCCTCCGGCACGAACGACTCGATGCCGCTCGACAGGTCGTCGATGACGACGGGCGACAGCCCCTCCTTCGCGAGCGCTCGAACGACATGCGAACCGATGTATCCGGATCCCCCGGTAACCAACCAAGCCATGGGCCAAACCTATCGGTACCGCCGCGCGCGATGCGTGTGGCAGGATGTGAACTCCCGACGAATATCCGCCACGTTCCCCTGGAGGCCCCGTGCTCCGCTCCGTCGCCGTCCTCGCCGTCGAGGGCCTTCCGCCGTTCGAGTTCGGCGTCGCCTGCGAGGTGTTCGGCATCGACCGGCGCGACACCGGCGGGCCCGCGTTCGACTTCCGCGTCGTCACGGCGCGGCCCGGTCGTGTGAAGACCAGCCTCGGGTTCGAGATGGTGATCGAGCGCGGGCTCGACGAGGCGCGCGGAATGGACCTCGTGGTCGTACCCGCGCACGGGGTGGACGCTGTGGAGCCGGAGTACCTCGAGTTCCTGCGCCGGGTGCACGCCGAAGGCGCGATCATCCTCAGCATCTGCAGCGGCGCCTTCACGCTCGCGGCGACCGGCCTGCTCGACGGCCGCCGGGCCGCCACCCACTGGATGCACGCCGACACCCTGCACGAGCGCTATCCGCTCGTCAGCGTCGACCCCGACGTGCTCTACGTCGACGAGGGGTCGATCGTCACGAGCGCCGGCACCTCGGCGGGCATCGACGCGTGCCTGCACATCGTGCGGCGCGAGCTCGGCGTCGGCGCCGCCAACGCCATCGCGCGTCGCATGGTGATCCCCGCTCAGCGCGACGGCGGGCAGGCGCAGTTCATCGGCGCGCCGATCGCCGAGCGCTGCTCCGACTCGCTCGCCGCCGTGATGGACTGGATGCTCGAGAACCTCGACCGGGAGCTCACCATCGACGAGCTCGCCCGCCGCGCGCTGATGTCGCCCCGCACCTTCGCCCGGCGGTTCCGCGCCGACGTCGGCACCACGCCCGGCGCCTGGCTCAACCGGCAGCGGCTGCTGCGCGCCCAGCATCTGCTGGAGGCCACCGACGACACCCTCGAGGCGATCGCCGGCGCTACCGGCTTCGGCTCGGCCGCCGTGCTGCGGCACCACTTCGCGCGGGTGCTGCAGACGACGCCCACGGCCTACCGGCGGGCCTTCGGCGAGCGCCAGCTCGCCTGAACGAAACCAGCACAGTGGTGAGCGCCAGCTCGCCTGACCGGGCTACGCCGCCGTCGCCACGAACGCCTCGCCCGTGCCCGTGACGGCGAGCCGCCATTCGTCGGGGGTGACGTACACCGACTCGCCCGCGCCGAGCTTGATGTTGCCGTCCTGGCCCTTGAGATGCAGCTCGCCGCTCGTGACGAAGACGATCGACGGGCCGCCGAGCTGCACGACCGCTCCGGCGTCGCCGGGGGTCACGTGCAGCAGGGCGAAGCCGACCTCGGTGGGGTCGAAGCGCTCGACGCCGGGACCGACCTCGACGGGCTCGAGGGAGGGCGCCGGGAGCGGCTCGAAGTCGAGCACGCGCATCAGCTCGGGAACGTCGACGTGCTTGGGCGTGAGTCCGCCGCGGAGGACGTTGTCGGAGGGCGCCATCAGCTCGACGCCGAGGCCGCCGAGGTAGGCGTGGATGTTGCCCGCGGGCAGGAAGAGCGCCTGGCCGCGCTTCAGCGTGACCCGGTTGAGCAGGAGCGCCACGACGATGCCGGGGTCGCCCGGGTAGTCGGCTGCGAGGTCGGCCAGGGTCGCCACGGTGGGCGAGATGGCGGCGTGCGCGCCGGCGTTCGAGACGGCCGCCGTCGCCGCGGCGCTGACGGCCTCGATCAGGGCCGGGGCGTCGTCGCCTTCGAACAGCCACGCCACGGTGGCCTCGAGCGAGTCGGCGAGGTGGGCGCGGAGCGGCTCGAACGCCCCCGACGAGTCGTCGAGGGCGTCGACGTCGGCGAGGGTCTCGGCGACGGTGCGGAACCCGCAGAGCGCGTCGAACTCGTCGCTGAGCGCGTAGATGATCTCGGGCTTCGGAAACGGGTCCTTGTAGTTGCGCTCCGTCGCGATCAGGGGCACGCCGGCGCGGTTCTCTCGGTCGAAGCCCTCGCGCGCCTGCTGCGGAGTCGGGTGGGCCTGAATCGACAGCGGCTTGGCGGCCGCCAGGATCTTCATCAGGAAGGGCAGATGGCGGCCACCGGCGCCGAGCGCCCGCTCGGGCTGTGCCGCGATCCAGTCGGCCAGAGTGTCAGCGCCGTCGACCACCGCGGGGTTCACGACGATGCTCGGCGACCCGGGGTGGGCTCCGAGCCAGAGCTCGGCCTCGGGCTTGCCCGTCGGCTTGCGGCCGAGCAGGTCGGAGATCGCCGTCGTCGAGCCCCACGCGTAGTCGCGCGGGACGTTGGTGATGGCTAGGAACATGTCTGACCTCATCGAGACGGGGTGGTGGGCCATCGCTTGGCCCCCCTCTACAAACGGGCGCGACCGCGCCCACCTGGGCGTTGGACAAAACTACCAAGGCCGTTGGCAGTCGTCCTGCATCGGCCTATCGTCGCCTCCGGATCGGCCGACGAGGGCCGGCCGCCGACACGAGAGCAACGGAGCACGGATGTCCGACACGACCCTGACCCAGCTGGCGCCGCTCGCCAGCGATTTCTACGGCTACGAGAGCCTCCTCAGCGACCAGGAGAAGTCGGTGCTGGCCGAGCTGCGCCAGTACCTCGAGGCCGAGGTGCGGCCGCTGGTGAACGACTACTGGGCCCGCGCGGAGTTCCCGACGCAGATCATCCAGAAGCTCGCCGACCTGAAGCTGTTCGGCATGCCGTGGGACGAGACGAAGCCGTTCGAGAACTCGGCCGTCTTCCGCGGCTGGGTCGCCCTCGAGCTCGCTCGCGTGGATGCGAGCGTCGCGACGTTCGTCGGCGTGCAGAACGGCCTGACGATGGGCTCGATCGCCGTCTGCGGCTCCCCCGAGCAGCGGGCCGAGTGGCTGCCGCGGCTCGCGAGCGGCGAGCTGATCGGCGCGTTCGGCCTCACCGAGCCCCTCTCGGGCTCCGACTCGGCGCAGGGCCTCCGCACCGTCGCGACCCGTGACGGCGACGACTGGATCCTCAACGGCTCGAAGCGCTGGATCGGCAACGCCACGTTCAGCGACATCACCGTCATCTGGGCGAAGAGCACCGAAGACGGCCAGGTCAAGGGCTTCGTCGTCCCGACCTCGACGCCGGGCTACACCGCGGCGAAGATCGAGAACAAGCAGGCGCTCAGGATCGTGCAGAACGCCGACATCACCCTCGAGAACGTGCGCGTGCCCGAGTCGAACCGCCTCCAGAACGGCAACTCGTTCCGCGACACGGCCAAGGTCCTGCGCCTCACTCGCGCCGAGGTCGCCTGGGCGGCCGTCGGCAACTCGATCGGCGCCTACGAGGCCGCCCTGAAGTACGCGTCCGAGCGCGTCCAGTTCGGCAAGACGATCGCGAGCCACCAGCTCGTGCAAGACCTGCTCGTCAAGTCGCTCGGCAACATCACGGCCTCGCTCGGCATGGTCGTGCGCGTCTCGCAGCTTCTCGACGAGGGCACGCAGCGCGACGAGCACGCCTCGCTCGCGAAGTCGTTCACGACGTCGCGCATGCGCGAGACGGTCGGCTACGCGCGCGAGATCCTCGGAGGCAACGGCATCGTGCTCGACTACGACGTCGCCCGCTACTTCGCCGATGCCGAGGCCCTGTACAGCTACGAGGGCACCCGCGAGATGAACACGCTCATCGTCGGGCGCAGCATCACCGGCCAGGCGGCCTTCGTCTAGCCGGCTCGGCTCGCAGGGCG
The DNA here is from genome assembly GCF_059420045.1 of Frondihabitans sp. GW821-FHT04F02. Taxonomy (NCBI): domain Bacteria; kingdom Bacillati; phylum Actinomycetota; class Actinomycetes; order Micrococcales; family Microbacteriaceae; genus Frondihabitans; species Frondihabitans sp. GW821-FHT04F02. The sequence continues at coordinate 17,427 of NZ_JBWKSZ010000005.1, forward strand.
TCGGCGCCATGGGCCGACCCGGTAACCTGAGGCGCATGGCCGTCACCCAGCCCCTGCCGCGCGCCGACGTCGCGCCCCGCGGGCCCTCGGCCGAGCACACCGGCTTCGCCACCGTCGTCTTCGGCGTGCTGTTCTTCGGCGACGCGCTGCGCAACTCGGTCAACTGGGCCGGGTGGGCGGTCGTCTGCCTGGCCGTGGTCGTGTGGGCGGTCGCCCTCCTGGTCCGCAACCCCCCGCGTCCCAGCCGCTCCCCCGCCCTGCTCGGGCTGCTGCTGCTGTGGATGATCGCGTCGCTGATCTGGTCCGACTACCGGGCGGGGTCCCTGCTCGGCATCGGCACGCAGCTGATGACGACCGCTGGCGCCGTGGCGGTCGCGGTCACCGTGTCGTGGGAGGGCATCGTGAAGGCGCTCGGCCGCGCGCTCCGCGCGATCGTCGTACTCTCCCTTCTCTTCGAGCTCGTCGTCGCGCTCTTCGTCCGGCAGCCGTTCTGCCCGATCTACGTCGACTGCTCGGGATCGCACCCGGCCGCGTTCTACTGGACCCGCGACGCCCTCTTCACCGGCGGCCAGATCCAGGGGCTGCCCGGCAACAGCAACCTGCTCGCGATCTACGCCCTGCTCGCCCTGGCCGTCACGGCCGTGCAGTGGCACGCTCGCTCCATCGAGCGGCGCCAGGCCTGGGTCGGCATCGCCGCCTCGGTGCTCGCGCTCGGCCTGACCCGCTCGTCGACGGTGTTCGCGTGCCTCGCCGTCGCCGCGCTCGTGTTCGGCTTCGCGGTGCTGGCGCGCCGGGTGCGGCTCGGCCGGCGGTGGATGGTCGCGGTGCTGGCGGCGCTGGTGGCGGGAGCGCTCGCGGCGGCCGTGTCGGTCGGCTGGGGGCTGATCCTGCGCGTGCTGGAGAAGAGCCCCGACCTCACCGGCCGCGGCACGATCTGGAAGTCGGTCTACGAGCTCGCGATCCAGCGGCCGGTCGTCGGCTGGGGCTGGACCGGCTGGTGGCAGCCGTACCTCGAGCCGTTCAAGGGGCTCGCCGTGCGCAACGGGGTCGTCTACCTGCAGGCGCATAACGCCTACCTCGACGTGTGGTTTCAGATCGGCTGGATCGGGCTCGCGCTCTTCCTCGCCGTCATCGTCACGACGACGGCCCGTTCGTGGTGGTGGGCCACCGACCGGCGGATGCTCGGCCCGGGCCGCCCCGCCCCGTGGAACACGCTCGACCTGCTGCCGATGCTGCTGATGTCGATCATGCTCGTGCACGGCCTCGCCGAGTCGCGCCTCAACGTCGAATGGGGCTGGGCCCTGCTGGTCGTCGTCTGCTTCGCCACGCGCCGCGACAACTACCGCTGGTGGTCGACTCCCGCCCCCGACGCTCGATGAGCCAGGCCGCACCCGTCCGCGACCCGCTGCGCCGCTACCTGTCAGCGTGGATCGGCTTCTCGGCCGGCGGCACGTTCAGCCAGGCGCTGACCGTCACGATCCTGCTCTATGCGCTCGGCATCCACACGGTCCGCGCGCTGATCGGCTGGCCGGGATCGATCGCCGTGCTCGCGACGCTCGTCGTTCTGGCGGGTCTCTCGCTCTTCGGGGCGCGCAACCGTATCGAGTGGCACGGGATCCTGCCGGTGTCGGTGCTCGCGCTGTTCGCCTACTTCGTCGTCTCCATCTTCTGGAGCCAGTACACCTGGGTCTCGATCGGCGGCGTCTTCTACGCGCTCGCGTTCGGCAGCCTCGGCATGTACCTGGCGCTCGGCCGCGACCTGGTGCAGGTGATCCGCGCCACCGGCGACACGCTGCGGATCCTGCTGACAGTGTCGCTGTCGCTCGAGGTGCTGTCGGGCATCCTGATCGACCAGCCGATCTCGTTCCTCGGCATCCAGGGCAACCTCGCGAACGGCGGGCCGATCCAGGGTGTCGCCGGAACTCGCAACTACCTCGGCTTCCTCGCCGCTCTGGCGCTCATCACCTTCGCGGTGGAGTGGTTCACCCGCTCGATCACGCTCGGCGTCGGCGTGGCATCCGGGGTCCTGGCGCTGCTCACCCTGTTCTTCGCGAGCTCGCCCGTGACGTCGATCGCCGTGCTCGTGCTCGTCGTCGCGGCGATCGCGCTGCGCTTCCTCCGGCAGAGCCCGCCCGAGCGGCGCGCCCTGATGCAGGGCATCCTCGCCTTCCTGGTGGTGCTCGGCGTGGTGCTGGCCTACGTGGGGCGGCACCGGCTTATCGCCGCGCTCGGCGCCACCAGCGACCTCGAGGTGCGGCTGGCCCTGTGGACGAGGATCCGCGAGCTCATCCCCTTCCACAGCCTCGTCGGCTGGGGCTTCGCGGGGCAGTGGCCGACCGACGTGTTCCCGTTCTTCCTGCTCACCGGGCCGACCGGCCGGGCATCCGAGACCGGGCTCGGCGCCTTCTTCGACACCTGGCTGCAGGTGGGGCTCGTCGGCGTCGTCATGCTGCTCGCCGCCGGTGCCCTCGCGTTCACCCGCTCGTGGCTGACCGCCTCGACGCACCCGATCGTCGCCTACACGTGGCCGGCGCTCGTGCTGCTGCTCATCGCCGTGACCGCCTCCGCCGAGAGCTACCCGCTGTTCGAGGGCACTCTGCTGCTGTTCGTCGCCATCGCCACGATCTCGGCGCGCAAGCGCTCGTGGCGACGGCACCTCACCCCGTCGTAGCCGGCGCCGACGCCGCCGACCCGCATCGGCGGCGGGTGATCGCCGCCGCGGCGGGGATCTTCTGCCGCCGATGCGGGTGGGCCGCGCCTAGCGGACGGTGACAGCGCGGCACACGCCGAGCCGCGGGTTGGTGCCGCCGGTGGTGTCGATGGCGTAGGCGCACACGGAGTGCTTGCCGGCGGCGGCCGTGAGAGTTCCTGCGAAGCCGTGGAGGGAGGTGGGGAGCGAGTGCGCGCGCTTGACGTCGGGGCGGGAGCCGGAGGCCGTGAGGCGCGGCCGGGACGTGCCGTCGACGTAGACCGCGACCTGGATCGACGCCGCGGTGTCGTCGGGGTCGAACGCCCAGCCGGAGACGCGGATGCCGCCCTTCACCGCGGTGGCGGAGTCGAATCGCCCGACGGGCTTCTTGTCGGTCGTGACGGTGGCGCACCGGATCAGGGCGTTCTTGCCCGTCGAGCCGGGGGCGTTGAGCGCGTAGACGCAGACCGAGTGGGTGCCCTGCGTCGTCGGGACAGTCACCGAGTAGCCGTGCGACGCCCCGTAGGCCGGGTAGGCGCGGCCGATGTCGGCTCGGGTGCGGTCGGCGACGGCGGCGGTGACGCGCTTCTTGTCGACGGAGACGGCGACTCGGACCGGGTCGATCGTGTCGCCGTCCGCGGCCCAGCCGCTGACCGTCAGGCTCTTCGGCGTGAAGGAGACGCTGTCGAGGCGCCCGGTCGGGACGGACGGCAGCACGGTGACCGTGGTGCAGGCGCCGAGCTGCCGGTCGGCGCCCCGGCCGGTGTTCACGGCAGTGAGGCAGACCGTGTGCGTCCCGGCGGCGGCGGCGAGGGTGGCCGCGAAGCCGTGGTCGGAGCCGACGGCCGGGAACGCCTTGGCGACGTCGGGTCGGGCGGCCGACGCGGTGAGCGTCTTCGCGGCCGTGCCGTCGATGGTCACTCGGACAGGGATCGCCCCGGAGATCTCAGGGTCGGCGGCCCAGCCGCGCACGGCGATGCCGCCCGGGGCGGACCGGACGGAGTCGACAGAGCCCATGGGCGAGGGGTCGGCGACAGTCACCGGGGAGCACGAGATGAGGCTGGTGGCGGCGTTGGCCCCGATCGCCGTGGCGCACAGGTCGTAGGTGCCGGGATCCGCGTCGAGGGTGGCCGAGAAGCCGTGCTTCGAGCCCGAGCCCGGATAGGCGGATGCCACGTCGGCGCGGGTGGCGCCGGCGGTGACGGTCTTCGCAGCGGTGCCGAACGAGAGGGCGACCTTGATGGGGGCGGTGGTCGAGGTGTCGAGCGCCCAGCCGCGAACGCTCACCGTGCCGAGGCCGCCGGCGGCCGAGTCGAGGTGGCCGGCTGTCGTGGCGACGGGGCCGGTCGCGGTCGGCGAGCCGAACCACTTCGTGAAGTAGGTCCAGAAGTTGCGGTTGCCGTAGGCCGAGCAGCTGTCGCCGGTGCCGTACAGGTTCGCGAGGGCGGCCGCGTTGGGCGTGTACGGCGTGTAGTAGTACAGGTTGGCCGTCGCCTGGTTGGCGATCCTGACCTGCTTGGTGCCGCACGGCGACGACGGGCTGTAGCGGACGGCGACCGTCTTGCCGGGCGTGTAGGTCGTGAAGGCCGCCGAGGTGCCCGCCGGGTTGGCGTAGCGCTTGAACTGCCAGGCTGCCCGGTAGATCTGGTTGTAGATGCCGGCGTAGGTCGGGTCGCAGCCGTTGCCCGTGTCGGGGCACGCGTAGCCCATCGCCCGCTCGATCGCGTACGACGAGGGCGCCGTCGCTCCGACGAGGCCCTGCTCCTTCTGCAGGCTCACCAGCAGCACCTCGGGGTTGATGCCGCAGGCGATCGACACCTTCGCGATGATCGTCGAGACCTTCTCGTTCGGGGCCCCCGTGTAGGCCGAGCACATCGCGTCGGCGGCGCGCGACGTGGTCGTCGCCGTCAGCACGGTCAGGCAGCGCGAGTTGGCGCAGGTGCCGGTCTTGCCGGTCAGGAAGCTCTGGATCTGCGCCGCCGTCATGGCGTCGGAGTCGAAGAACACCTGGTCGCTGATGATGTTGCCCGAGTCGAACCGCGAGGCCACCGGGATGTCGGCCGTCGCGGGCTGCGCGGTCAGGAGCTGCCCGGTGAGCAGGGCGGCCACTGCGCTCGCTGCGACGGCGAGCGCGATCAGGCGGTTCGGCGGCCTCACTACGGCACGGTGACGGTGGAGCACTTCAACGTCGGGTTGGAGCCGTGGCCCGACGGGTCGATCGCGTACACGCAGACCTTGTGCGAGCCCTTCGACGCCGAGAGCTTCTTCGTGAAGCCGTGCTTCGTTCCGATGCCGGGATGCGCCTTGGCGACATCGGCGCGCGACGTGCTCGCCGTGGTGCGCACACCGCGGCCGTCGAGGTAGACCGCGACCGGGATCGACTTGGTCTTGACGTCGGGGTCGTACGCCCAGCCCGAGACCGTCACGGCGCCTTTCGACGGCGTGATCCTGTCGACGACGCCGACGGGCTTGTAGTTCACGACGACGGTCTTGCACGAGCCGATGCGCGAGTTGGGCCCGGTGCCGACGTTGATGCCGTAGACGCAGACCTTGTGCGTGCCCTGAGCGGCGGGCACGGTCACGGAATAGCCGTGGGCCGAGCCGTAGGCGCCGTAGGTCGTGCCCACATCGGTGCGGGTGGTGGATGCGACGGCGGTCTTGTGCGCGCCGTCGACGTACACGGCGACCTTGATCGAGGCGGCGGTGGAGCCGTCGATGGCCCAGCCGCTGGCAGTGACGCTGGTCGTCGTCGTGGCCACGGCCTTGTCGAACGAGCCGACCGGGTTGGTGCCGAGCGACTTCGCGGTGGAGCAGGAGGTGAGGAGCGCGTTGGCGCCCTTCGCGCCGGCATTGATGCCGTAGACGCAGGTCTTGTACGAGCCCTTTGCGGTGCCGATCGTCACGTCGTAGCCGTGCGCGGCGCCCCACTTGGGCATCTGCGTGGCGACGTCGGGCCGCGACTTGTTCGCGGTCACGACGGTGACCTTCGACCCGGTGTAGACGTGCACCTTGATCGACTTGTAGGTGTCGGGGTCGATCGCCCAGCCGCGGACCCTGATGCCGCCGGGCACCGTGGTGACCGAGTCGACATAGCCGTTCGGCGACGACAGCAGCGTGGCCAGGGACGACGGGAGCGCCAGGCCCTTGAGCTCGTTCATGGTGCCGTTGAAGACGTCCGAGTCGCCGGCGAACGGGCCGGTCGAGGAGTACTGCCAGATGGTCCAGTCCGACCAGCTCGCACCGATGCCGACGGGGCCCTGCGAGAGGTCGCGGTCGTAGCTCGGAACCATCAGGGCGTTGGCGCCGAAGGCCTTGCTGTTGCCGGTGCAGTCCTTCCACCAGTAGTAGCCGGCGTAGATCGCGGGCGCGCGGCCCGTGAGCGACTTCATGGTCGACGAGAAGGTCGAGATCCACGAGACCATCGCCGCCTGGCTGAGGCCCCAGCACTCGCCCTTCGCGCCGCCGTACTCGATGTCGAGCAGGGGCGGGAGCGTCTTGCCGTCGGCCGACCAGCCGCCGCCGTTGGCGACGAAGTACCTGGCCTGCGCCGCTGCCGAGGCGTCGGGGTGGGCGAAGTGGTAGGCACCGCGGAGCAGGCCGGCGGTGGCCGCGCCGGCGTACTGCTTGGCGAAGGTGTCGCTCTTGTAGGTCGTGTTCTCGGTCGCCTTGATGTACGCGAAGCGCGCGCCGTTCTTGTACTGCGTCGCGAAGTTGACGGTCGGCTGGTACGCGCTCACGTCGAGGCCCATGATGCTCGTCTTCGACGCGCCCGAGACGGACGACGTGGTGACCGCCTTCGACTGCACCCGCAGCGACGAGGTCGGCGACGTCGACGCGCCCGGTGCGTTCGGCTCGCTCGGCTCGTTCTCGGCGATCGTCGAGCCCATGGTGTGGTTGCCCTCGGCGTCCTGGACCGAGAGCGACGGGTCGGCCGCGAGCGAGGAGTCGGCCGGGGCGTCCGCGGTGGCCGACGCGTCATCCGTCGGCTCGGCCGAGGCCGACGCGGACGGCGCCGCCGACGGCGAGTCGCTCGCCGGCGCCAAGGCGGTGTCGGTCGGCGTGACCGAGGGCGACGCGGTGGCGGCGGGCGCGGCCGTCGCGGTGGCCGCGCTGGTCGGCGTCGGAGTGTCGGCGAGCGCGACGTCGAACCCGACGAGGGTCGACGCGGCCACGGTCAGCGCGGCGACGATGCCGAGCGCGGGGCGGAGCCTCGACCTCACCGGCGGTGCCCGAGCGTCGGCGCCCCGATGGGCGTGGCGGTGGGGTACGTGAACACGGTGGTGCCTCCCGAATGGCATCTGGCATATGGGTCAGGCCCGGAAGAACCCCTGGTGATCCCAGTGTTCGACGCCCGAACGTCGACCTGCGAGGGGCTCTTCCGAGCACTTGACTTCTCCACCGTAAGTCACATCAGTCACAACCGCCAGGGCCGCGGCGTCCCCCGATAGGGGGCGAATCGGGGGACGCCCGCTCAGCTCGCGCCAAGGCTCAGCGCAGTCGGCTCTCCACCTCTCGACGGGAAGCTCGCAGGAACTCGGGGCGCTCACGCCCCCGCACCGACCTCGACACGAGGGAGGGCACCTCCCGCGCGATCCTCCCCCACGAAGCCCGCGGCAGATAGGCGCCCCCCGGCCCGACCAGGTCTTTCAGCATCCGGACGAGAGTGCGCACCGCGACCCGTCCGACCATCCCGAGGCTCCCGTTGCGCAGCACGACGGCCAGCCGGTTGCGCATGCTCTGCCGGCGGATCAGCTCCGAGCCGCTCGACGACGAGCCGGCGTGGAGGTGCACGATCCGAGCCTTCGGGGCGAAGCCGATGCGGTATCCGGCGAGCCGCAGGCGCCACGAAAGATCCAGGTCTTCGTAATACATGAACAGGGTCTCGTCGAAGCCGCCGACCTCGGCGAGGGCGGCCCGGCGGATGAAGGCGGCACCCCCGCTGAACCCGAACGGGTCGGCGTCCGGAGAGCCGTCGGCGGCGGAGACGTCGGCCACGGGGCGAAGCCAGTCGCGGTCGTAGCCGTTGCCATCGCGGGTGAGCTCGACGCCGGTGCCGTTCATGAGGCTGAGGCCGGAGGGCAGTTCCTGCGCCCCGGCCCGTCTCCAGGCGGTGCCGTCGAGGCCGACCAGCACGTCGTCGCCGCGGCCGGAGGTGCGGACGAAGAGGCCCTCGAGCACGACGGCGGCGCTGACGGCGGCGACCTCGGGCCCGCCCGCATCGAGCGCCGCCAGCCCCTCGCGCAGGAAGGCGGGGTCGGGCACGGCGTCGTTGTTGACCAGCACGACGACCTCACCCGAGGCGGCGGCGATCCCGCGCGTGACGCCGCCGGCGAAGCCCGAGTTGGAGGCCTCCTCGACGAGCACGACGTCGGGGTGCGCCGCGCGGAAGACGTCGACGGCACCCGGCACCGCCTCGTTCTCGACGAGGACCACCTCGTACGGCTCGTCGATCTCTTGCGCCGCGAGGGCGTCGAGCGCCCGCAGGGTGAGCTCCGGCTGCTTCCAGTTGACGACGACGACGGAGGCTCGCATCCCCCCAGTGTGCCCGAGCCCCGTGCGGCGGGCGGACGACTCACGGGGGCGCTTGACTATAGTGAGACCGCCTCTCGGGGCCGATCCGTCTTGTTGTCAACGTGTTTGGGGCATCTCCTTGTCAGTATCCACTTCGAGTGTCGTCTCCGTCGTCATCATCAACTTCCGCGGCACCGACGACACGCTGGAGTGCGTCGCGCGCCTCAACGAGGTCGACTGGCCCGAGTCGCAGCTCGAGATCGTCATCGTCGAGAACGGGTCGGGCGACGACAGCGAGGAGCGACTCCGCGCCGCTCTGGGGGCGCAGAAGAACGTCACGCTGATCGTCTCGAAGGAGAACCTCGGCTTCACCGGCGGCTCGAACCTCGGCGCCCAGAAGGCGCGCGGCGAGTTCGTCGCCTTCCTCAACAACGACGCCAAGCCCAGCGTCGACTGGATCCGCGCGGCCCTCGGCCAGTTCGGCGTCAGCCCCAAGGTCGCCGCCGTCGGCTCGAAGGTGCTCGACTGGGAGGGCAAGGCCATCGACTTCGTCCAGGGCAGCCTCACCTGGTTCGGCATGGGCTACAAAGACAAGGTCACCGAGGTCGACACCGGCGAGTACGACACCCCGCGCGACATCCTCTTCGGCACCGGCAGTGCGCTGTTCGTCCGCAAGGCGATCTTCCTCGAGGTCGGCGGCTTCGACGAGCGCCTCTTCATGTTCTACGACGACGTCGACCTCGGCTGGCGCCTGAACCTGCTCGGCTACCGCGTGCGCTTCGCCCCGGAGTCGGTCGTCTACCACAAGCACCACGGCTCGATGAAGTCGTTCGGCGAGTACCGCGAGATGTACCTTCTCGAGCGCAACGCCCTGATCCTGCTGTTCAAGAACCTCGACGACAACAGCCTCGCGAAGTTCCTGCCCGGCGCCCTGGCGCTGCTCGCGCGCCGCGCCGTCGCCAAGAGCGGTCTCGACTCCGAGATGTTCGACATCCGTCGCTTCACCGGCGCGGCCGACGAATTCGAGCGCGACACCCCGGTCAACAAGGACACTGTCGCGGGCCTGTTCGCCCTCGACCAGTTCGTGACCGAGCTCCCGTCGCTGCAGGAGACGCGCGACGAGCTCCAGTCGCAGCGCCAGCGCACCGACGGCGACCTGTTCCGCCTCTTCGGCGACATCTTCCGGCCGCTGTTCGCCGACAACTACTTCCTCGACGGCCTGCACTCGATCGTCGACGCGTTCGGCATCGTCGAGCACACCCAGCGCCGCCACATCCTCGTCATCACCGGCGACGCGATCGGCGAGAAGATGGCCGGCCCGGCCATGCGCGCGTGGAAGATCTCCGAGGCGCTGTCGCAGCACAGCGATGTGCGCCTGCTGACCTGGAACGTCGCGAACCGGCAGTCCGACAAGTTCGAGGTCGAGCGCGTCCGCCTGCAGAACGAGCGCGAGATGAAGGTCCACGAGGAGTGGGCCGACGTGATCTTCTTCCAGGGCCACGCGCTGCACCACTTCACGACGCTCAAGCACTCGAACAAGATCATGATCGCCGACCTCTACGACCCGATGCACCTCGAGCAGCTCGAGCAGGGTCGCGAGTGGGGTCTCGCCCAGTGGAAGAACCAGGTGCAGTCGTCGACCGACGTGCTCAACGAGCAGCTCCTCCGCGGCGACTTCTTCCTCTGCGCCAGTGAGCGCCAGCGCCTGTTCTGGCTCGGCCAGCTCGCCGGCCTGGGCCGAATCAACCCCGAGAACTACGCGGCCGACGAGAACCTCGAGAATCTCATCGCGATCGCGCCCTTCGGCATGGACTCCACTCCCCCGCAGAAGACCCGCAAGGCGATCCGCGGCGTCGTGCCCGGCATCGGCGAGGACGACAAGGTCGTCATCTGGGGCGGCGGCATCTACAACTGGTTCGACACGATGACGCTCGTCCGCGCCATCGCCCAGCTCGCCGAGCGCCGACCGAACGTCAAGCTGTTCTTCCTCGGCGTCGCGCACCCGAACCCCGACGTGCCCGAGATGGCGATCGTCTCGAAGACCCGCGAGCTGGCCTCGCAGCTCGGAGTGAGCGGCAAGAACGTGTTCTTCAACGAGCAGTGGGTGGCCCTCGACGACCGCCAGAACTACCTGCTCGAGGCCGACGCCGGCGTCTCGACGCACTACGACCACATCGAGACGACCTTCTCGTTCCGCACGCGCATCCTCGACTACATGTGGGCCAACCTGCCCATCGTCACGACGCGCGGCGACAGCTTCGGCGACCTCGTCGGCTCCGAGGGCATGGGAGTCTCCGTGCCCGAGCGCGACGTCGACGCCCTGGCCGCGGCCCTCGAGTCGATGCTGTACGACGACGCGGCGATCGCCGAGGCGCGCAAGAACGTCAGCCGCATCCGCGAGGAGTTCACCTGGGAGCGCGCCCTCGCGCCCCTCGTCGAGTTCTGCCGCGACCCGCACGTCGCGCCCGACCGCGCCGCCCTCGTGGGCGAGCCGCTGTCGGCCCCGTCGCGAGGCAGCGTGGTCCGGCCCGTCAAGGGCCGCTCGCCGATGACCAGCGAAGAGAAGTTCCACCGCATCGCCAACGGGCGCCACGGCCTCGGCCGCGACATCGCGCTCGCTCGCTTCTACCTCACCGACGGCGGCATCAGCGGCCTGCGGACGAAGGTCCAGACCCGGCTCGCCACGACCCGGGCCAGCAAGTACGGAAAGTAGCTGCGACCGCCTGAGGCGCTCCCGGTTCCCCGGCACAGGGGGCCGGGGTAGAGTTTCCAGGTTTTCCAAGGATGAGGTACGACCCATGACCACCATCACGCCCCGCCCCCCGAGGGTGTCCGAGGTGACCCTCTCGGCGGCTGCCCAGGCGGCCAGCCGCTACGAGAAGCTCAAGGCCGAGCCGATGGAGGTCGCCGGGCAGCCGACGGGAGCCTTCACCGGCTTCTTCGGCACGATCCGCGACGTGATCGCGCACGGGCGCCTGCTCGACCTTCTGATCCGCCGCGACCTCAAGTCGCGGTACAAAGACTCCGCGCTCGGATTCCTCTGGACCCTGATCCGCCCGATCACGCAGCTCGCCATCTACTACGTGATCCTCGGCAACATCCTCGGCGCCGCTCGCGGCATCGACAACTTCGCCGTCTACGTCTTCTGCGGCCTGACGGTCTACAACCTGTTCAGCGACATCGTCGCCGGCTCCACCGGGTCCATCGTCGCCAATGCCGGCCTGATCAAGAAGGTGTACGTCCCACGCGAGATCTACCCGCTTGCGAGCGTCGGATCAGCGCTGTTCAACTTCGGCATCCAGCTCGTCGTGCTGCTGATCGCGACCGTCGTCTTCGGCGAGTTCCCGGCGCACCTCGACCTGCTCTACTTCTTCCCCTCGGCGCTGCTGATCCTGATCTACGGCCTCGCCCTCGGCCTCCTGCTCTCGGCGGCCAACGTCTTCCTCCGCGACATGGGCTATCTCGTCGAGATCGTGCTCATGCTGCTCATGTGGGCCTCCCCCATCGTCTACGCGTGGTCGACGGTCGCCACCCGCCTCACCGGGTCGCGCGAGTGGCTCCTCCACATCTACACCGACAACCCCATCACCCTGGCCGTGCTCGGCTTCCACCGCGCCTTCTGGCTCGGCGGCGCCGAGAACGACTACCCGGCCGACATGCTCCTGAAGATGGGCGTCGCGGGCGTCATCGGGCTCGTGCTCGTGTACGTCTTCCACCGCGTCTTCTCGCGGCTCCAGGGCAACTTCGCGCAGGAACTGTAGGCACCCCATGAGCATCGACACCACTTCGAGCCGCCCGGCCTCGCGCACCCCGGCCTCGGCCGACCACCCCACCGTCGTCACGATCGAGAACGTCTCCAAGAAGTTCGTGATCCGCAAGGACAACTCGCTCAAGGAGCGCATCGTCACGCTCGGCCGCACCGGCCGTCGCAACTCCGAGGAGTTCTGGGCGCTCAAGAACGTCAACCTGACGATCCCCGCCGGTTCGACGATCGGCCTCCTCGGCCCGAACGGCTCCGGCAAGTCGACGCTGCTCAAGGCGATCGGCGGCATCATCGAGCCGACGACCGGCTCGATCAAGCGCCGTGGTCGCCTCGCGGCGCTGCTCGAGCTCGGCGCGGGCTTCCACCCCGACCTCACCGGTCGCGAGAACGTCTTTCTCAACTCGGCTATCCTCGGCATGTCGCGCGAGGAGACCGAGGCGAAGTTCGACGACATCCTGAACTTCGCCGGCATCGGCGACTTCATCGAGACGCAGGTGAAGTTCTACTCGTCCGGCATGTACGTGCGGCTCGCCTTCGCCGTCGCCATCCACACCGACCCCGACGTGCTCCTCGTCGACGAGGTCCTCGCGGTCGGCGACGAGGCGTTCCAGCGCAAGTGCATGGACAAGATCCACGAGTTCCAGGAGCAGGGCCGCACGATCATCCTGGTGAGCCACTCGCTCGGCCAGGTGCAGGAGCTGTGCGACCGCGCCGTCGTCCTCGCGAAGGGCGAGGTGCAGTTCGAGGGCAGCGCGCGCGAAGCCGTCAAGAACTTCCGCGACATCCTCGAAGACCGCCGCGTCGCCGAGGCCACGGCCCAGGGCGAGGCCAAGGCCGAGATCACGCCGGGCAAGGTGCTCTCGGGCACCGTCCGCGCCGAGGGCCGCGCCGAGGGCGAGGACTTCCGCCCGGGCGACAACCTCATCGTCACGATGGAGTACAGCCACGAGACTCCGCTCGACCGCTGGAACGCCGGCTTCAAGATCGAGAACAATCTCGGCCAGCCGGTCTACGGCACGTCGAGCAAGTTCCTCGGGATCACCATGCCGCCGATGCGCGGCACGGCCACGGTCGAGTTCCGCCTCGAGAACGTGCAGTTCGGCGGGGGCGCCTTCTTCCTGCACGCGTTCTTCGCCGAGCCCGCGGGTCCGCACATTGCCATCAAGCGCGAGGCCGCGCGCTTCGTGATGGCCGACGACCCCGACGGCGAGGGCACCGTGCGCGTGAGTTCGTCGATGCGGCAGATCGCCGGCTGATCCGGTGACGCCGCCCGACCCTTCGCGCGACACGGCACCGGTCCTGCTCGACGCCACGTCCATCCCGCCCAACAAGGGCGGCGTCGCGCGCTACCTCGCCGGGCTGCTCTCGGGCCTCACCGACGCCGGCATGCGAATCCACGTGGCGGTGAAGCGCGAGGACGTCGCGTGGCTGCGTCCGCAGGCGCCGGAGCACCACTACGTCGAGGTGCCCGGCATCGTGAGCGCTCGGCCGGTCCGCCTGGCCTGGGAGCAGACCGGCCTCCCGCGGCTCGCGGCCCGCTTGGGCGCGACGACGATCCACTCCCCCCATTACACGTTCCCGATCGCGGCCCGGGGGCGCCGGGTGGTGACGATCCACGACGCGACGTTCTTCAGCCGTCCCGACGATCACGGCCGCCTCAAGCGCGTGTTCTTCACGACCTGGATCCGGCTGGCCCGCCGCCTCGCCGACGTGGTCGTGACGCCGAGCCGCGCGACCGCCGACGAGATGCAGCGCTTCGCCGGCAGGGCCCGCCGCGTCGAGGTCGCCCTGCACGGCGTCGACCCCGAGGTGTTTCACGCGCCGACGCGCGAGGAGGTCACGCGCTTCGCGCGCGGGCTCTCGCTCGACACGGCCAAGGGCTGGATCGCCTTCCTCGGGACCGTCGAGCCGCGAAAGAACGTCGGTGCGCTCATCCGCGCCCACGAGGCCGCACGGCAGGCCGACCCCGGCGTGCCGCCGCTGCTGGTCGCCGGGGGCCTCGGCTGGGACGAAGACGCGGCGGCCCTCCTCACCGCCGCAGGCAACCAGGCCGCCGCGCCGGTCCGCTACGTCGGCTACCTCGACCTGGACGACCTCGCGGCGTTCCTCGGCGGCTCCAGCTTCGTCGTCTACCCGTCCAGCGCCGAGGGCTTCGGCCTCCCAGTGCTCGAGGCCATGTCGACGGGCGCGGCCGTCCTGACCGCTCCCCGCCTGGCGATCCCCGAGGTCGGCGGCGAAGCCGTCGAGTACGCAGAGCCGACCCGCGACGGCATCGAGGCGGGCATCCTCCGCCTCGCGGGCGACCCGGGCCTCCGGCGCAGCCTGTCGGCCGCCGGAGCCGAGCGTGCCAGACTGTTCACATGGAAGGCATGCGCCGAGGTTCACGTGCGGGCCTACGGAGCAGACCCTCATCTGACGACCACCCCTCGGCGGGTCGCGCGATGAACACCTCCTCCGTCGCCATCGTCACCGTGAGCTACAACTCGGGCCGGTACCTCGACGACTTCCTCGCCTCCGCGACCCGCGCTACCGGGACGCCCTGTCCGATCGTCGTCGCCGACAACGACTCCCGCGACCCCGACGAGGCGCGCCGATCGACCGAGGCCGTCGGCGGCACCTTCCTCGAGCTCGGAAGCAACGACGGCTACGGCTCCGCCGTGAACCGCGCCGTCGAGGCGCTGCCCGCCGACATCGAGTGGGTGCTCGTCTCGAACCCCGACGTGATCCTGTCCGAGGGCGTCGTCGACGCGCTCCTCGAGGTCGCGACGGCCGACGGCGAGATCGGAGCCGTCGGCCCCGGAATCCTCGAGACCGACGGCGAGTTCTACCCGTCGGCTCGGCGCGTGCCATCGCTCCGCACCGGCCTCGGCCACGCGCTCTTCGCCAACATCTGGACCTCGAACCCGTGGAGCCGCTCCTACCGCAGCGACGGCGACCACGAGTCGCGCCGCACGACCGGCTGGCTGTCCGGCGCCTGCCTGCTGGTCCGGCGTCCGCTCTTCGACCGCCTGGGCGGATTCGACGAGGGCTTCTTCATGTACTTCGAAGACGTCGACCTCGGCTACCGCATCGGCCGCGCCGGGTTCTCGAACGTCTACGAGCCCCGCGCGCGCGTCACCCACGTCGGCGCCCACTCGACGCGCGAGTCGTCCGACATGATGCGACGAGCCCACCACCGGAGCGCGTACCGCTTCCTCGCGTCGAAGTACCGCGGCTGGTATCTCCTGCCACTCCGGCTGGCCCTCCGGGCCGGGCTCGGAATCCGTGCCAGGATGCACGGACGCCCCAGCGCCTGAGCCTGCGTCTCGCATGCCGCCGGCGCCGGCGGCGCATGCAGCACGCGCTGCGGCAGCAGGCCGGCAAGACACCACGCCTTCGCGCCAGCACAGGCCCTAGAGCGAATACAGGGAGCTCCGATGAAACTGGTCGTCACCGCCATGGTCCGCGACGAGGCCGACATAATCCGACAGTGGGTCGACTACCACGTCGCCCAGGGGGCCGACGCGATCATCGTCACCGACAACGGCTCGATCGACGGCACAGCCGAGATTCTCCAGGGCTACGCCGACAGGGGGCTCGTCGACCTCCGCCACGACCCGGTGCAGCGCAAGCAGCAGGGCACCGTCGTGACGCAGATGGCGAGGGACGCGTACACGCAGCACTCCGCGGACTGGGTCGTGAACGCCGACGCCGACGAGTTCCTGCGCCCGGTCGATCGCTCGCTGACCCTCCGAGACGTGTTCGAGCGCATCGACACCGGGCTCGGATCGTTCACCGCGCCCGTCGTGAACATGGTCGGCTCCATCGCGGAGTCGGGCGCTGGCATCGACCGACTCGTCTGGCGCGACGAGCGCTCCAACGACGAGCTCAAGGAGCGCGGCGTGCTCGCCCAGCCGACGCACAACGCCATCCACGTCGGCGCCCCCGACATCACGGTCGTGCAGGGCAACCACTTCGTCAGCATCGCCTCGGGCGGCCAGCCGCCGGCCGAGCTCGCCGTCGAGGTCGTCCACCTGCCCTGGCGCTCGTGGAAGCAGCTGAGCAACAAGGTCGAGATCTCGGGCCGCGCCTACGAGGCCAACCCGACGCTGATGCCCAGCCCGAACCACCACGGCATGCTCGACTACCGCCGCTACCAGGAGGGCTCGCTCTTCTACTACTACGCCGCGCGGATGGTCACCGAGGCCGAGGCCGTGACGGGTCCGTTCACCCGCGACGAGAGCCTCGGCGAGTTCCTCGCCGGGCTGGACGTCGATCGGAGCGCCTACCCGGCCGACGTCGGGGCCTCCGATGAGCGGACCGGCCGGGCGAGCGCCGTGGGCGTGCTCCTCACGGCACGCGACGCCGCAGCCGCGCGCGATCGCGACCGCGCGCAGCACGCCTACGAGACGTCATCGGCCCGGATCGCCGAGCTCGATGCGCACGCCAGGGGCCTCGAGCACGAGCTCGAGGTGGTCCGAGCCGAGCTCGCCGCCCAGCGCGCGAGAAAGGTCGTGCGCATCGTCGACCAGCTCGGGGATGCCGCGAGGCGCATCCGTCGCTGACCCCCATGTAAACTCCTTGAGGTTTACCCCGCAGCGATCGGCCGTCCACGGCCCCGCGATCGAGGCCGCGCCGCCGGCTCGCACCGAATCAGGACTCATACCCGCGTGAAACTCTTCATTCAGATCCCCTGCCTCAACGAGGAGACGACGCTTCCCGCCGTCCTCGAGTCGATGCCCACCGAGATCCCCGGCATCGACGAGATCGAGATCCTCATCATCGACGACGGCAGCACCGACCGCACCGTCGAGGTCGCCAAGTCGTACGGGGTGACCCACTTCGTGACGCACACGCGCAACATGGGTCTCGCGCGCTCCTTCCGCGACGGGGTCGACTACGCCCTGCTGCACGGGGCCGACATCGTCGTCAACACCGACGGCGACAACCAGTACCCGCAGTCGATGATCCCCGAGCTGGTTCAGCCGATCCTCCGCAAAGAGGCCGAGATCGTCGTCGGCGACCGCCAGACGAAGACCATCGAGCACTTCTCGGGCTTCAAGAAGGCGATGCAGCAGCTCGGCAGCTGGGTCGTCAGCCGTGCGGCGGGCCTCGACCTGCCGGACGCCGCTTCCGGCTTCCGCGCGTACTCGAAGTACTCGCTGATCCGCCTCAACATCGTCACGCAGTTCAGCTACTGCATGGAGACGATCGTGCAGGCCGGCTACAAGCGCCTCGCGATCACGAGCATCCCGATCACGACGAACGCCAAGACGCGCGAGTCGCGGCTGTTCTCCAACATCTTCCAGCACATGTTCCAGTCGGGCTCGGCGATCGTCCGCGCCTACCTCATGTACCGCCCGGTCGCCCTCTTCATGTGGATCAGCGCCGTGCTGGCCGTCTGCGGCCTCATCCCGTTCATCCGCTACCTCGTGCTCCTCGCGACGCACGACGCCGGCCAGAACATCCAGTCGCTGCTCCTCGGCCTCCTGCTCATAGTGAGCGCCCTGCTCTCTCTCGTCATAGGCGTGGTGGCCGATCTGACGAGGATCAACCGGACCCTCGCCGAGGAGAGCCTCGACTACCAGAAGCTGCAGCGCTATGGCGACTGACAGGTCGCCCCGCTCCGAACGCCTCACCATCGCGGTCATCACCGCCTCCTTCGCCCTCCTGCTCGCCCTCTGGGCCGCCCTGACGCCGATGTTCCAGGCTCCTGACGAGTCGACGCACTACAACTCGGTCGTCCGCCTGGCTCTCGGTGAGGGCTGGCCGGCCCCCGGCGACGCCCGCGTCACCCAGGTCGTCCGCGCCATGGAGCAGACCGCGCCGAGCGTCGCGCCCGCCGACCGGCCGACGTTCAGCGAGCTGCAAGACCAGCACCCCGGCCTCACCAAGACCGTCGACCAGATGACGCAGCACCCGCCGACCTACTACGCGGTCGGCGCCGTGCTGCTCAAGGTCATCCACTTCGGCGACCTGCGGTGGGACATCAGCGTGATCGCGCTGCGCCTGATGGACTGCCTCCTGGTCGCGCCTCTCCCCCTGCTCATCTGGGCCACCGTCCGCCGCCTGACGAAGTCGCCGAAGATGGCGCTGGTCTCGGCGATGGCCCTGTTCGCCGTGCCCGAGCTGGCCTCCATCGGCTCGTCGATCACGAACGACTCCGTGCTGATCCTCGCCGGCGCGGTCGTCGCCTGGCTCGGCTCGCGCATCCTCACCGGCGACCTGCGCTGGCGCACCGTCGTCTGGCTGGGCGTCGTGCTCGGGGCCGCCGCCCTGGTCAAGGGCACCGCCCTGCCGCTCATCCCCTTCGCTGCCCTCGTCGTGCTGCTCGGGGGCCGCACCGAGCTGACCTGGGGCCGCCGCCTCCTGCGCGTCGTCGTCACCGGCGGGGTCACGGCGCTGATCGGCGCCTGGTGGTGGCTCCGCAACCTGCTCGTCTACCACTCGCTCCAGCCGTCCGGGCTCGATGCGGTGCGCCCCGGCTCGCCGTTCCCCGAGGGCCAGACACGCAACTTCGGCGCCTTCTTCAACATCCTCTGGAACGGCCTCTCGGGCACGTTCTGGGGCCAGTTCGGCAAGGCGCGCTACCCGATGACGCCGATCCTCGTCGACATCCTCACCGTGCTCGTGCTCTTCGGTATCGTGGCCTACGGATTCCGGCGCAGGAACTGGCTCACCTCGACCCTCCTCGCCCTGATGCCCGGCATCTACCTCGTCTCCCTCGTCGCCAAGTCGTGGGGCACCTACGGCCACACGCAGGGCATCTACGGCGTGCAGGGCCGCTACCTGTTCCCCGCGATCGTCGCCGGCATCGCTCTCAGCGCCATCGCCTGGCGGACGCTGGTCACCGAACCCCGCTCGCTCCAGCGTGTCGGGCGCATCGTCAGCGTGGGCTCCGTGGCGATCGGACTGTACGGCCTGTCGGTGGCGTATCGCGCCTTCTATCAGCAGACCAACCTGGGTGTGACGCCCACCGGTCTGAAGCACCTCTTCTACGTGACACCGGTCGGCCGGGTCGGCCTCGCCGCGATCCTGGTCCTGCTGTTCGTCGCCGGCGTGCTCGCCCTCGTCCGCGTCTGGCGCACCTGCGCCGTCACACCCCTCGCCCGGGCGGCGGCCGCGGCCGCATGAGCGCGCGGAGGGGGGCCGCGCGCGCCGGGGGGACGCTGGCCGAACGCCGCTCCACCCTCGCCGTGATCACCGTCTGCTGGGGCCTCGTGCTCGTGCTGTGGGCCGTGCTCACCCCGATGTACGGGGCTCCCGACGAACCCGCCCACGTCAACTCGGCCATCCGTCTCCAGGGCGAGCACACGTGGCCGGCCCCCGGCTCCGCCCACTACCTCTCCGGAGTGCGCCACTCGATCAACGACGAGATCGCCCTGCCGGCGGCCGACCGGTCGACGTTCGGCGAGCTTCTCACCGCGAACCCCGGCTACAGCAAGGTCGTCGACCAGATGACCCAGCACCCGCCGCTGTACTACGCGGTGGCCGGTCTGGTGCTCAAGGCGATCCACTTCGAGAGCCTGCGCTGGGACCTCGTCGTCACCGCGCTCCGCCTGTTCGACGTGCTCCTCGTGCTCCCCCTCCCGCTGCTCGTCTGGGCCACGGTCCGCCGCCTGACCCGGTCGCCGAAGCTGGCCGTCCTCGGCGCCATGGGCCTGTTCGCCGTTCCGCAGCTGCAGCAGATCGCCGCCTCGGTGACGAACGACGCGCCGATGATGCTCCTCGGAGGCGGCCTGACCTGGCTCGTCGCGCGCTACCTGACAGGCGCCCAGCGCTGGCGCGACGTCGTCGCGATCGGCGTCGTCCTCGGCGTGATGCTTCTCACCAAGGGCACGGGCCTGCCCGCCGTCCCGTTCGTCGCAGTGGGGATGCTGATCGCGGCTCCGATCGTCGACCGGTGGGGACGCAGGATCCTGCACGCCTTCGTCGCCCTGGCCGTCGCCCTCGTCCTGGGCGGCTGGTGGTGGCTCCGCAACCTGTACCTGTACCACGACTTCCAGCCCTCGGGCCTGGCCGACGTGCACCCGACAGCCGTCTGGCCTCCCGGCAAGGGTCCCGACCCGGGCGTCTTCCTCACCAACGTCTGGAACGGAGTGCCGGCCTCGTTCTGGGGCAAGTTCGGGCTGCTCCGGTACCCGATGCTGAACGTGGTCACCGATACGCTCACCGTCCTGGCGGTCGGCATCGTCATAGCGTTCGCGTTCCGACGGGGAGTGAACCGGCGGACGGCGCTGGCCCTGGCCGTCATGCCGACCGTCACGCTCGCGCTCCTGCTGTTCAACATCTGGCGGATCTTCGACCGCACGGCGCGCATCTACGGCACCCAGGGCCGCTACTTCTACGTCGCGATCGTCGCGCTGCTCGCCCTGAGCGTGATCGCCTGGTCGGCGGCCGTGACGAGCGAGCGCATGCGGCGCCTCGCCGCGCGGGTCGTGACCATCGGCGCCCCGGCCCTCACCCTCTACGGCCTGTCGGTCGAGTACCGCGGCGCTTTCGAGAAGTCGTACCTCGCCGTCGACTACGACGGCCTCTACACGTGGGCCTACTCGACCCCCGTCGGCCCCGAGGGCATCGTCCTCGTGCTCGCCCTCGTCGCCGTCGCCCTCGTCCTGACCATCATCCGCACGACGCGCGCCGCACTCGAACGACCGCGCCCCGATCTCCCGAGAGAGGCCCGGCCCGCTGTTGTCTGACCTGACCGACACCCGACCCACCACCAGCCGCCTGGCCCTGCGACTGCTCCGCCACGACCGCCGGGTCGCTATTCTGGGCGTCGCCTTCGTCGCCCTCGGCTACCTCGCGATCACCGGCTTCGCGACGATCACCATCCCGTGGATCGGCACCGGCGACAGCTACGACCACCTCGACTACGTCTACCAGGTGACGCTCGGCCACCTCCCCCAGCCCAACGGCCACCAGTGGACGCCCGGCAATTACCCGGGCGAGGGTGCGATCGGCCGCCAGTACGCCTCGGCGCACCCGCCCTTCTACTACTTCCTGATGTCGCTCCTTGCCGGCCAGCAGCTGGTCGACGGCCACTGGCACGTCGCGGTCGAGATGATCCGCCTCGCGAACGCCTTCTTCGGCCTCGTCGGCCTGGTCACGACCGCCTTCTTCGGCTGGATGATCGGCGGCCGTCTCCGCGTCCGCCTGGCGATCGGCCTGCCCGCCGTCGCCACTGCGACCTTCTCGTACCTGCGTTTCTCGTCCGACGTCTACAACGACCTGCTCGTCACGGCGCTCTCGCTCATCGCGCTCACGCTCGCCACGCGCACTCTGATGCGCGGGCCGTCGTGGCGGGTCACTCCCTTCCTGGCCGTGGTCGGCGCGCTGGCCATCGGCACGAAGGCGACCTATGTCCTCACGCTCGGCGTCGTCGCCGTGGCCATCGTCGCCGCGGCGCTCGTCCACCCCGCCGGCCGCAGCATCGGTCGGTCGATCGGCCGCATGATCGGCCACCTCGCCGTGATCGGCGCCGCTCCGATCGCCGCGTTCGGCTGGTACTTCGTCGCCAACTACCTGCGCTCCGGCGACTGGTACCGCTCGAGCGTGCAGACCGCGATCGGCGAGCGCTCCAACCGCACGCTGATGGACAACCTCACCGACCCGAGCTTCTACCTGATCGTGCCGCAGGGCCTCGTCGGCCGTGGGCCGGCCGCGTTCGTCGAGACGGCGCAGGCGTGGTCGATGGTCATCTTCTTCGCCGCCTTCGCCGTGACCCTGATCGTGACGGTCGTCGCCCTGGTGCGCCGCTCGTTCCGCTGGAGCACCGTGCGCGTGCTGATCGTGATCATGCTGCTCGGCCACCTCGCCGGCTCGTACCTCCTGCAGCTCAGCCACTCGATCGGCTACGGCGCCTACAACTGGCGCTACTTCCTGCCGTCGACGATCTCGATCGGCCTCGTGCTCGGCATCGGCGTCATCGCGATCGGCCGCCGCAGCGGCGCGATCGCCGCACCCGCCCTCGTCATCGCGCTCTGGGTGACGAACTGCATCTCGTTCGTCACCTACTCGCTCGTGCGCGGCGACGTGCCCAAGACCGGTCAGGGCCTGGTGAAGGACGCCGGTGCGCTCGCCTTCGCGAACGGATTCCCGGGTTGGACCCCTGCGGCCCTCCTCGCCGTCGCCGCGATCGGAATCCTCGGCGTCGGAGTCGTCCTCTGGCGCTACCGCGAGGCTCCCCTGCCGACCGACGAGGCCGTCGCCGACGCTCCGGCCGCCGCCCGGGCCGACTGACCGCAGCCCGGTGACCACAGCCGCTCCGACCGCCGCCGCGATGCGTCCGCGCGCCGCGCGCGACCGACGGCGTGAGCACCGCGCGGTCCTCGTCGGCGTGGCACTGGTCTCGATCGGCTACCTCGCGATCACCGGCTTCGCCAGCGCCACCCTGGCCTGGACCGGCACCGTGGACAGCTACGAGCACCTCGACTACGTCTGGCAGGTCCTCCACGGCCACCTCCCCGGCCCGCTCGGCCACGAGTGGACACCGGGCGCCTACGCGAGCGAGGGCAACGACGGCCGCCAGCTCGCCTCAGCGCACCCGCCCGTCTACTACGCGGTCATGGCCGTGCTCGCCGGCCCGTTGCTCGAGTCGAGCCACTGGCACGTCGCCGTGGCCATCATCCGCGGCGCCAACACGCTCTTCGGCCTCGGCGGCCTCCTCGCGGCCGCCTGGGTCGGCTGGATGGTCGGCCGCCGCCATCGGGTGCACCTCGCGATCGCGCTCCCAGCCCTGGCCGGGGCCCCCTTCGCCTACCTCCGCTACTCGAGCGACGTGTACAACGACACCCTCGTCGCGGCCCTGTCGATGGCGGCTCTGGCGATCGCCGTGCGGCTGGTCGTCGCGGGGCCGTCCTGGCGATTCACCGTGCTGCTCGCGGTCGCCGCCGCGCTGGCGCTGGGCACGAAGGCGACTGCCGTCCTGACCGTCGGTGTTGTCGCCGTCGCCCTCGTCGCCGCCTGCATCGTGCACGCCGACCGGCGCAGCCCACTCCTCACGGCCCGCGCGGTCGTCCTGCGGCTCCTGGTGCTGGGCGGCGTCCCCGCAGCCGCATTCGGCTGGTTCTACGTCCGCAACGCGGGGCTCAGCGGCGCCTGGTACCGCTCCACCGAGGTGAGCCAGGTGAGCGGCCGCACCCGCCGGGGCCTCGTCGACGTGCTGACCGACCCCGACTACTACCTGATCATCCCGCGCGGGCTCATCGGACACGGCACCGCGGCCTTCGGCGACATCGCCGACGCGGCCTCCCTGGCGGTGTTCGCCGTGGGGGCGGGGCTGACCGTGGCGGCGGTCGTGGCGCGCAGAAAGAGGGTGCCGGAACTCGGGGCGGCCCAGTTCCTGCTCATCATCATGTTCGCGGGACACCTGCTCGGGTCGTACCTGCTCCAGCTGAGCCACTCGGTGGGCTATGGCGCCTACAACTGGCGCTACTTCCTGCCGTCGTCGCTCTCGGTCGCGCTGCTGCTCGGCACCGGGGCGTCGCTCTTCGGGCGGCGCGTCGTGGCCGTGGTCGTCCCCGTGCTCGTCGCGGTGATGTGGGCCGGGAGCTGCATCTCGTTCGTGCTCTACGCGCAGGAGCGCGGCCATAAGGTCGCTCCGACCGGCCGCGGCTTCCTGCACGACGCCGGAGCAGCCGCCTTCGCGAACGGCCTGCCCGGCTGGCTTCCGAGGCTGCTGCTCGTCCTGGCCGCCGCCTCGATCTCGGGCGTCGGTGCCGTGCTGTGGCGGTCCGTCGTCGCGCCGCACCCGGCCACCGTGCCGGTTCGCGCCTCAGTCGTCCCGTAGCGCCCTCGCGGCACCACGATCGGGCTCCGCGCCAGTCTGCCGTGACGCCGCACCACGATCGGGACTCCGCGCCAAGGAACATCGTGGCGCCCAGTCCCGATCATGGGCGGCGGCATGACGTAGCGGCTCCGCTTGCCGCGGTGCGGGTCGGCGTCGCGGTCGTCGGCGTCGTCTTCCTGCCGTCCGCGCTCATCCCGCGGCGCGCGGAGAAGTCGGCGCGCCAGTGGCCCACGATCGCGACAGTCCGGCCCACGATCGCGACATGACACCACTTCGAATCGTGGTGCCGTGTCGCGATCGTGGGTCCGGGATTGCGCGACGGGGTTCCCAGCCGCCGGACGCGCGCCGAGGCTAGAGGCCCGCCCGCACCACGTCGGCGATGAGGTCGGCCTGCTTGAGCGAGCGCGCCTTCACCTCGGGCAGGTGCGTGGACAGCTTCGCGGCGACGTCGTCCCGCGAGACGAGCAGCGCCTCGTAGCGCTCCCAGAGGTGCGTCGGCGTCAGCTTGTCGTGGCCGAACGCCCACTCCTGCAGCTCGAACATCTCGAGCACCTCCTCGTACTTGTGGCCCCAGCCGATGACGAGCGTCGGCACCGCCATGGCGAGCGACGACACCATGGCGTGGAAGCGGCTGGCGACGAAGAACGAGCAGCGGCCGATGAGGTAGCGCAGCACCTGCGAGGGCAGCTCGCGGTCGATGAAGACCACGTTCGCCTTGTCGGCGACCTTCGAGTAGATCTCGCGGCAGAGCGGGAGGTCGTTGTTGTGGGTCGCGTCGGTGCCGGTGCGGACCGAGTGCGGCACGAGCAGCAGCTTCTTGCCCGACGCGGTGACCTGGTCGATGAACGTCACCATCTGGCCGACGTAGTCGCCCTCGCGCGCGTCGACCTTCTTCTGCAGCACTACGCTGGGGCTGAGGCCCACGACGGCCTCGTCGAAGATCGACAGGTCGATGCCCGCGGAGACGGCGGCCGCCTCTTCCGAGCCGTCGAGCTCGAGCGAGAACGCGTAGTCGGCGCCGGCGAAGGTGTTGGTCAGGCGCAGCTTGTCGGCGTAGCTCTGCGTGATACGGCCGCGGGTCACGACGGTCGCCGCCTTGGGCAGGAACGTCCGGGCGACCAGCCGGTTGATGCGGTTGCGGAAGGGGCCGACGGCCTGCGCGCACTTGAACACCGGCGTGCCGACATTCAGGGCGGGCAGGATCGACGCCACGTTGTAGATCAAGAACTTCTCGCGCCCGTCGGTGAACGTGATGCCGCCCTGGTCGAGGAGCACCTGCGACTCGGCGAGGGCCTTGACGGCCTTCGAGCGGGACGTGATGAGACCGCGCAGCGGCGGCAGGAGGCGGTAGGCGAGTGCGGCCGAGTTGATGTTGACGCCGAGCGTGCGCGGGCGCGCATCGACGATCTCGAGGTTCGGGTACGTGTTCTGCTCGCGGTCTTCGCGCGGGTACATGCTCAGCAGGGTGAACTGCACGCCGGGCAGGCGCTGCTCGAGGGTCGCGATGGACGACTCGAGCATGGCGGCCGCGCCCTTGTTGCCCGAGAGCGCGGAGCCGATGACGGTGACGTGAGGGGTCGTGGAGGTCATGAGACAGATGGGCCTTTCGGGAGCGTGAGGCGCAGGGCGCCGTACTGGAGGGCGATGACGGCGTCGGCGACCGTCGACAGGAGGCGGCTGAGCACCGAGATGATGACGGCCTGGCCGCCATCGATGCCCAGGCCGACGAGGCAGACGTAGAGGACGGCCTCGCGCACGCCGATTCCCGACGGCACGAAGATGATCAGGATGCCGATGGCGCCGGCGAGGGCGTAGGCCGCCGCGAGCGGAAGCCACTGTCCCGGCGTGATGGCGGTGACGCTGGCGGCGCACAGGATGAACCCGATGCCGTTGATGACCCGCGGTGCGATGTAGGCCGCCGAGAACCCGAGGCTCTGGAGGGGGCGCAGGAAATACTGCTCGGGAAGCGGCGACTTGAGGAAGCGCTTCGACGCGATCGACATGATGCGGTGGAAGATCTGCGGCACCAGGATCGCGATCAGCGGGACCAGGACCACGACGACCCCGACCACCGTGAGCGCGTTGTTCTCGACGAGGGTCGGCCCGATGGCCAGGATCAGGATGATCGCGCTCGGCACGATCGACGCGATCTGGAGGAAGACGTTCTCGTAGATGAACGTGATCAGGATCAGCGTGCGCGGGAAGCCGTTGCGCTGCCCCCACGTGACCTTGCTCAGCACCGAGCCGATCTGCCCGGGCACGTACTTAAGCAGCCAGGACAGGTCGTGGACGGCCATCGACTGCAGGGGGCCGACATGGGCGCCCTTGTCGGAGAGCCGGTTGAGGATGGACCCCCAGAGCACGCCCGACACCGGGACCGCCAGGGCGAAGAGCACGATCGCGGCGACGTGCAGCCAGCTCAGGTGCAGGTGGGCCGCTTGGACAGCTGACCAGTTCTTCGACAGCGACCGCGCGAACAGCACGGCCACCACAGCGACCACCACGACCGTCAGAAGCCGCGAGAGGAGCTTGCGCCGCTTCTTCTTGGCCGCCTTGGCCGGATCGATCTCGGGAACGACGGCGCCGGTGGAGTCGGCCGTCACCGCGCGAGGTTGTTGTAGCTGCGGAACGTGTCGAGTTCTTTCTTCTGCGAGAACGGGACGAGTCCCTCGGGGTGCGCGTAGCCCACGGCGATCAGCATGATCACGCGGTCGGAGCCCGACAGGCCGAGGGTCTTCTGCATCTTGCGCTCGAGCGGCTCGAAGTCGGGCCAGTTGATGACGCTCGACGAGAGGCCGAGCGTCTCGAGGCCGAACATGAACGACATGGACGCGAGCGACGCGTCGACGTAGATCGCGTGGCGGTCGCGCGGGCTGAAGTAGCTCTCGAGCTTTCCGACGACGACCACGACCGTCTGGATGTTGTCGGCGTAGCCCGCGGTGCCGAACGGGATGTTCGAGACCCTCTTGACCATGGCCGGGTCGTCGAAGACACGGAACTCGTAGGGCAGGCGGTTGCACGCCGTCGGCGCCTGGCGGGCGACGAGGAGCGCCTTGTCGACGAGGTCGCGGGGCACCGGCTTGTCGTCGAAGAACCGGACCGAGCGGCGCTGGTTCGCGAGGTCGACGAGCTCGTCGTACGAGACGTTCGACGAGAGCTGCTTCGGGCGCGGCACGTTGCCGGTCGTGGAGGGCACGTAGTCGGTGCCCTCGAAGGAGGCGCGGGCGTCGTCGACGGCCTTGTCTTTTCCGGTGGCGGAGACGCGGAAGTACTCTTCGAGCACGTTGTGCGCCCAGTCCATCTCGGCGATCTCCATGGTGCCGGGCGACAGCTTGCACTGGTTGGCCGCAGCCTCGTAGAACTCGATGGTCTCGCCGATGTAGTCGCGAGCGAACACGTCTCGGCGGGGCCGCATGATGAGGCCCTTCTCGATGCGGTGGACGTTGCGGCGCAGCTCGACGCGGGTGAGGCGGTCGCGCTTCTTGTTGCGGTAGTAGTCGCGACGCCCCTGGAGGGTCGCGGCCTGCTCGCGGTTGAAGGTGATGAACGACACCAGGAAGAAGAAGTGCGTCAGGATGCGGCTCGACCCGAAGGTCTCGAGGAACGCGCGGTTGGTGTTCTCGTAGATGCGGCGGATCGAGCGGATCGCCAGAAGATCCTTGGCGATCTTCTTCAGTCTGTTCAGCATTCGTCTCCTTGAAACCTAGGCCTGCAGGAGATTCTGCAGGTAGACGCCGTAGCCGCTCTTGGCGAGCGGAGTCGCGAGGGCGGTGAGGGCCGCGTCGTCGATCCAGCCGTTGCGCCAGGCGATCTCCTCGATGCAGCCGATCTTGTGGCCCTGGCGGTCCTCGATGACGCGGACGTACTCGGACGCCTGCATCATCGACTCGAACGTGCCGGTGTCGAGCCAGGCGGTGCCGCGGTCGAGAACCTGCACCTGCAGCTCGCCGGCCTCGAGGTAGCGCTCGTTGACGGTCGAGATCTCGAGCTCGCCACGCGCGCTCGGCTCGATGGTCTTCGCGATCTCCACGATCTTGTTGTCGTAGAAGTAGAGGCCCGGCACCGCGTAGTTGCTCTTCGGCGCGGTCGGCTTCTCTTCGATCGAGACGGCCTTGAAGTCGTCGTCGAACTCGACCACGCCGTACGCCGTGGGGTCGGAGACGTGGTACGCGAAGATCGTGGCGCCCGAGACGTCGGTGTTCTTCGTGAGGCTCGTGCCGAGGCCGACACCGTGGAAGATGTTGTCGCCGAGCACCAGCGCGACGCTGTCGTCGCCGATGAAGTCCTCGCCGATGATGAAGGCCTGCGCGAGGCCGTCGGGCGAGGGCTGCACGGCGTACTCGATGCTCATGCCGAGGCTGGAGCCGTCGCCGAAAAGCGACCGGAACTGCTCGTCGTACTCGGGCGTCGTGATGACCAGCACCTCGCGGATGCCAGCCATCATCAGCGTCGAGAGGGGGTAGTAGACCATGGGCTTGTCGTAGATGGGCATCAGCTGCTTCGAGACGCCCTTGGTGATCGGCCAGAGCCGGCTGCCGGTGCCCCCGGCGAGGATGATGCCCTTCATCGGGTCTGCTCCTTCGGGGTGGTGAAGGCGGTGTTCAACGACGCGTAGTACTCGCGCATGTCAGCCCACGTCGGCAGGAGCCCGGAAGCCGCCGCCTCGGCAAGCGACGGCGCGTCGGTGTCTTTCGGCGAGAGCAGGGCCTCACCGGCCTCCTCGGGGAAGACCAGGGCGATGTCGGCGTCGAGCGGGTTGATGCCGTGCTCGCGGGGCGCGTTGAAGACGTCGGTCACGAGGTAGCTGACCGTGGCGTCGTCGGTGAGCGCCACGAAGCAGTGGCCTAGGCCCTCGGAGATGTAGATCGCCTTGCGGTCCTTGTCGTCGAGGAGCACGGTGTCCCACTTGCCGAATGTCGGCGAGCCGACGCGGATGTCGATGACGTAGTCGAGCACGGCACCGTGCGTGGCGGTCACGTACTTGGCCTGGCCCAGCGGGACGTCGGCGAAGTGGATGCCGCGCACGACGCCCCGCTTCGATACGGACGTGTTGGCCTGCCGGAGGTCGATGGGGTGACCGACCACCTCGGCGAGCTTGTCGAAGCGGTACCACTCGAGGAACACGCCGCGGTCGTCGCCGAACTGCTTGGGGGTGATCTCGTAGCTGTCTGGGATCGTCAATTCGCGGATCTGCACCCCGGAAGCCTACCCCGACGCGCCTCCTGAACGCGGTTATCCACAGCCGCCGCACCGCACCGCTAAGGCAGGAGGTGCCCCGCGGCGGTGAACAGGCGGTACCACTCCTGACGCGTCAGGGGCAGGTCGCTCCCGGCGGCCGAGTCGCGGACGCGCTGCGGGTTCGTGGTGCCGAGCACGACCTGCATGTTCGCAGGATGACGCGTGATCCAGGCGACGGCGATCGCCTCGGGCGCGACCGAGTAGGCCGCGGCGAGCTCGTCGATGACGTCGTTGAGCTCGGCGTAGTGCTCGCGGTCGCCGAGGAAGACGCCGTCGAAGAAGCCCTTCTGGAAGGGCGACCACGCCTGCAGGGTGATGTCGTTGACCCGTGAGTAGTCGAGGATGCCGTTGTCGCGGTCGATCGACTGGTCGAGGCCGTTCATGTTGGCGCTGACGCCGGCCGCGATCAGGTTGGCATGCGTGATGCTCAGCTGCACCTGGTTCACGAGGAGGGGCTGCGTCACCGACTTCTTCAAGAGCTCGACCTGCATCGGCGTGTGGTTCGAGACGCCGAACGCGGACACCTTCCCTGCGGCCTTGAGCTCGTCGAACGCGGCTGCGACCTCGTCGGGCTCGACCAGGGCATCGGGGCGGTGCAGCAGGAGGATGTCGAGGGTCTCGATGCCGAGCGCCGTCAGCGACTGCTCGGCCGACTCGACGATGTGCTCGCGCGAGAAGTCCCAGAAGCCGTCGCGGATGCCCACCTTCGACTGGATGATGACGCTCTCGCGCTCGGACGGCGACAGGGTGATCGCGTCGCCGAAACGCTGCTCGCAGACGTGCGGGGCGCCGCCGTACACGTCGGCGTGGTCGAAGAAGGTGATCCCGGAGTCGCGCGCGGCGCCCACGAGGGCGCGGATGTCGTCGTCGCTCATCTCGGTGATGCGCATCAGGCCGAGGATGATGTTCGATGCGGGGGCGGTCAGGTCGGGAAACGTCGTCGTCTTCATGTCGCCATCATGGCCCACCCCGCTCGGGGAAGGCGCAGTTCCTGCCCCCTATTATTGGACGGATCGACGCTCGCGAACCGAAAGTATTCACCATGCGCATCCTCGTCACCGGCGGAGCCGGCTTCATCGGCTCCAACTTCGTCCGGCGCACTCTGCAAGACGCCTACCCCGGCCTGGAGGGCGCCGAGGTCGTCGTCCTCGACGCACTGACCTACTCGGGCAACCTCGAGAACCTCGCCCCCGTGGCCGACTCGCCCCGCTACACCTTCGTCGAGGGCGACATCCGCGACGGCGCCCTGCTCGACACGCTCTTCCCGACCGTGGACGCCGTCGTCCACTTCGCGGCCGAGTCGCACGTCGACCGGTCGGTGCGCGACGCCTCGATCTTCGTCGAGACCAACGTGCTCGGCACCCAGCAGCTGCTCGACGCGGCCCTCCGCAACGACCTCAAGCGCTTCGTGCACGTGTCGACCGACGAGGTCTACGGCTCGATCGCCGAGGGCTCGTGGGCGGAAGACCGCCCGCTCGAGCCGAACTCGCCCTACTCGGCATCGAAGGCCGGCAGCGACCTGCTCGCGCGCAGCTACCACCGCACGCACGGCCTCAACGTGTCGATCACGCGCTGCTCGAACAACTACGGGCCGTACCACTTCCCCGAGAAGGTCATCCCGCTCTTCGTCACGAACCTGATCGACGACAAGCACGTGCCGCTCTACGGCGAGGGCAACAACATCCGCGACTGGCTGCACGTCGACGACCACACGCGCGGCATCGCGATGGTGCTCGTGTCGGGCGAGGCCGGCGAGATCTACAACATCGGCGGCGGCACCGAGCTGACGAACAAGGAGCTCACGCAGCTGCTGCTCGACGCCACCGGCAAGGACTGGTCGTACGTCGACCGCGTGCAAGACAGACTGGGCCACGACCTCCGCTACTCGGTCGACATCTCGAAGATCCAGCGCGAGCTCGGCTACGAGCCGCAGGTGCCGTTCGAGCAGGGCCTGAAAGACGTCGTGCAGTGGTACCGCGACAACCGCTCGTGGTGGGAGCCCCTCAAAGAGCGCGCGGCGCTCGCGTGAGCACCCGGCCCCTCAGTGCTCGACCGATGAAGTACCTGGTCACGGGCGCCCGAGGCATGCTCGGCACCGATCTCGTCGAGGCCCTCTTCGGCCGCGACGTGACCGTGCTCGGCCGCTCCGACCTCGACGTGACCGACCGCGACGCCGTCTTCGCGGCTGTCGAGGGCCATGACGTCGTCTTCAACGCCGCCGCCTACACCAAGGTCGACGACGCGGAGGAGCACGAGTACGAGGCTCTCGCGGTCAACGGCGTCGGCGTGCGGCTGCTCGCCGAGGCCACCGCCGAGCACGGCGCGAAGCTGGTGACCATCTCGACCGACTACGTGTTCGACGGCACGGCCACCGAGCCGTACGACGAGTACACCCCGCTCGACCCGCTGAACGCCTACGGCCGCACCAAGGCCGTCGGCGAGACCGCGGCCCTGGCCGCGAACCCCGAGGGCACCTACATCGTGCGGACCGCCTGGCTCTACGGCCAGCACGGCCCGAACTTCGCCGCCACGATGCTGAAGCTCGCCGCCGGCCGCGACACGGTCTCCGTGGTCGACGACCAGGTCGGCCAGCCCACCTGGACGGCCGATCTGGCCGCTCAGCTGGTCGCGCTGGTCGACGCCGATGCTCCGGCCGGGGTCTACCACGGCACCAACTCGGGCCGCGCGTCGTGGTTCGACTTCGCCCGCGCCGTCTTCTCCGAGGCCGGACTCGATCCGGAGCGCGTGCTGCCCACCGACAGCGCCGCCTTCGTGCGCCCCGCCGCTCGCCCCGCCTTCAGCGTGCTCGGCCACGACGCCTGGGCCGCCGCCGGCCTCACGCCGATGCGGCCCTGGCAGGAGGCCCTGGCGCAGGCGTCGGCCGAAGGCGTCTTCGCCTCCTGACGACCGTGGTCGACGCGCGGCAGCACCCTCGGGCGGCCTTCCGGCCCGAGATCCAGGTGCTCCGCGCGTTCGCCGTGGCGGCGGTGGTCGTGTACCACTTCTGGCCTGCGCGCCTTCCCGGCGGCTTCGTCGGCGTCGACGTGTTCTTCGTGATCTCGGGCTTCCTGATCACGTCGCATCTGCTTCGTGAGCTCGCATCGACCGGTCACGTCCGGCTCGCGTCGTTCTGGGCGCGGCGGGCGAGGCGCCTGCTGCCGGCGTCCCTGCTCGTGCTCGCGGTCACGGCCCTGGCGACGCTCGCCCTCGTGCCGCGCGCCTACTGGCAGCAGACGTTCCGCGAGATCGTCGGGTCGGCGCTCTACGTGCAGAACTGGGTACTCGCCGGCGACTCGATCGACTACCTCGCCAGCTCGAACGCGGCCTCCCCCGTGCAGCACTTCTGGTCGCTCTCGGTCGAAGAGCAGTTCTACCTCGTCTGGCCAGTGCTCCTCCTGATCGTCGCCGTGTGGGCGGGGCGGGGCCGGCGGGCGGCGGGTCGCGAGCACCGCGTCGTGTGGCGCGCCGGCGTCGTGCTCGGAGCCGTCGCGGTCGCGTCCTTCGCCTGCTCGGTCGTCCTGACCCGCAGCTCCCCCGGCCTCGCCTACTTCGCCACGACGACCCGGGCGTGGGAGTTCGCCGCCGGAGGCCTCCTCGCCGTGGCGGCAGCACGAGCTGCCGAACCACCGGTCTCAGGAACTCCGGCCCCCGCCGTCCCCCTCCGCACCGTCGCCGCCTGGGCGGGCGCGGCCCTCCTCGCGGCGTCCCTCGTGCTGATCGACGGAGCGACGCCGTTCCCCGGCGTCGCCGCCGCCCTGCCCGTGGCCGGCACGCTCCTCGTCATCGCCGCCGGCTCCGCCCCCTGGTCGCCGTCCGCGCTCCTCGCTCGCCGACCCGTCCTCGTGCTCGGCGACCTCTCGTACTCGGTGTACCTCTGGCACTGGCCGGCCCTCGTCGTGCTGGGGTTCCGGCTGGGCGACGGCCTCACCTGGCCGCTCAAGCTCATCTGCCTCGTCGGAGTGCTGGGCCTCGCCTGGCTGAGCGCCCGGTTCGTCGAGAACCCGGCGCGCCGCGCGCGGTTCCTGACCACTGCGCGACCCCGGCGCACCTTCGCCGCCCTCGCGGTCGCCGTCGCCGTCGTGGCCGTCCCCGTGGCCGTCGGCGGCGCCGTGCTGCAGCGGCAGGCGACGGATGCCGTCGCAGCCGCGCAGGCGCAGGCGGGCGCCGGGAGGCCCTGCTTCGGAGCGGCGGCCCTCGACCCCGGCGCATCGTGCGGTGCGCCCCCGGCGACGCTCAGCCCCGACCCGGCGCTGGCCGCCGACGACCTCCCGCCGGCCTACGAGCAGGGACGCCGCTGCCTGCCGCCCGAGTCGTCGACCGCCGTCGTGGCGTGCACCTCGGGCTCCGGGTCCGTCCGGGTCGCCCTCGTCGGCGACTCGCACGCCGCGAGCTGGGAGCCGACGATCCGCGCGGCCGGCGCGACGCGCGGCTGGTCGCTGACCACCTACCTGCACTCGGGCTGCCCGTTCACGACCATCACCGAGTCGAACCCGAACCCGACCTACGTCGCGGCGTGCACCACCTGGAACACGACGCTCGCGGCGACGCTCGCCGACGACGAGCCCTTCGACATCGTGTTCGTCTCGCACTCGCAGCACGTGCCCGATTCCGCTGCCGCGGCGGCGGCCGAGGTCCGCGGTTACTCGGAGGCGTGGCAGCCCCTGCTGAGCCGAGGAACCCGGGTGATCGCGATCGCCGACACCTCACGGGCTCCGGCCGACGCGCAGGCGTGCCTCGAGACGCACGCGACCGACCCGGCTTCCTGCTCTCTGAAGAAGGCGGACGCGTATCTCGCGCCGGACGCCATGCTGGCCTCCGTCGAGTCGACCGACGGGGCAGAGGCCATCGATCTGACCGACCGGGTCTGCCCCGGCGACACGTGTCTCACGGCGATCGGCGGCGTGGTCGTCTACCGCGATACGCACCACCTGACGGCCACCTACGCGCGCACTCTCGGGCCGGCCCTCGGCCGTGCGTTCGACCGGCTCGCGACCGGGTAGCGCCGCGCCACAGCAACCCCCAGGTTGGCGGTCGGCGGGCTGATACTGTCGACTCGCCCATCCCGTCGAGCGTCCTGAGGAGTTCGCCATGCTGACCCTCCGCGTCGTGGTCGACCAGATCCTGGCACCGGTGCCCGGCGGCATCGGCCGCTACACCGAAGAGCTGACCCGCGAGCTCATCGCGACCGCCCCGCGCGGCTGCGACGTCGAGGGGATCGTCGCTGCGCACCCGCAGGAGGCCTACGACCGGCTCGACGACAAGCTCCCCGGGCTCGCCGGCATGTACCGCTCCGTGCTCGGCCGCCGCGAGCTGTCGATCGCCTGGCAGACCGGCGTGATCGGCCTCCCCGGCCGTGGCATGGTGCACGGCACGAGCCTGATGACGCCGCTCTACAAGCACGATCGCGAGCTGGCGCCGGCCACCCAGACGGCCGTGACGATCCACGACACCGTGCCGTGGACCAACCCCGACACCCTCACCGCGCAGGGCGTCCGCTGGCACAAGGCCATGGCGAAGCGCGCGTACCGGTTCGCCGACGCGGTCGTCGTGCCGACCCACGCGGTCGCCGGCGAGCTGTCCGAGCTCTTCCCCTTCGGCGACCGGCTGCGCGTCATCGGCGGCGCCGTGTCGACCGACCTGGCCACCCCGCCCGACGCCGATGCGATCGCCGACGAGCTCGACCTGCCTGAGCGATACATCCTGAGCGTCGGAACCCTCGAGCCGCGCAAGGGCATCGAGCCGCTCCTCGAGGCGCTCGCCCACCCGGACGCCCCCGACGTGCCGCTGCTCATCGTCGGCCCTCCCGGCTGGGGCGACGTCAGCGTCGACTCCGTCGTCGCCCGACTCGGCCTCGCACCCGACCGCGTGCGCGTTCTCGGCCGCGTGCCCGACGCGTCGCTCGCCGTGCTGCTGGAGCGCGCCTCCGTCTTCGTGTTCCCCTCGCTCGCCGAGGGCTTCGGCCTCCCGCTCGTCGAGGCGTTCAGCTTCGGCACGCCGGTCGTCCACTCCGACGCGCCCGCGCTCGTCGAGGTCGCCGCGGGCGCCGGCGTCATCGTGCCTCGCGACGACGCGGCAGGGTACCCCGAGCGGCTCGCGCAGGCGCTCTTCCAGGTCGTCATCGACACCGACCTCGCCGCCCGTCTCGGGGTCGCAGGGCTCGACCGGGCGCGCGCCTTCAGCTGGCGCGACTCGGCCGAGAAGGTGTGGCAGCTGCACGCCGACCTCTAGGGGCGGCGCGGGGCTTCGCAGCCTAGAGCGACGCCTTCAACCGCGCGTTCTTCTCCTCGACGAGCTCCGCGAGCCCGGTCGCGTAGTCGGCGAGCCGCGCCGAGATCGCGGGGTCGAACGCCCCGAGGATCCGCGCCGCCAGGATGCCCGCGTTGGCCGCCCCGCCGATCGACACCGTCGCGACGGGGATCCCGGCCGGCATCTGCACGATCGAGAGCAGCGAGTCGAGCCCGTCGAGCTTCGCCAGCGCGACCGGCACCCCGATCACCGGAAGGGTCGTGAGCGACGCCAGCATGCCCGGCAGGTGGGCGGCACCGCCGGCGCCGGCGATGATGACACGGATACCGCGGCCGGCCGCCTCGCGCCCGAACGACACCATCTTGTCGGGGGTGCGGTGCGCCGACACGACCTCGACCTCGAACGCGATGCCGAACTCCGTGAGGATGTCGGCGGCGGACTTCATGGTCGCCCAGTCGGAGTCGCTCCCCATGACGAGGGCGACGACGGGGGCTTCTGCGTTCATCTCAGGCACTCCTCCAGCCTAGCGAGCCGGCCCTCCTCGAACTCGCTCGACGAGACAGAGCGCGGGCGCAGGAACTCCCGGCCCCGTCTACCCCTCGAAGTGCGCCGCGGCGGCCCGCGCCGCGACCACCACGTCGTCGAGCTCCGCACCGGTCGCCGTCACGTGACCCACCTTGCGGCCCGGCCGCGGCTCCTTGCCGTAGTCGTGCACTTTGGCGCCGGGCTCGTCGGCCATGAGCGCCGGCAGGCGGTCGGCCATGCTGCCCGTGGCAGGGCCGCCGAGGACGTTGACCATGACCGACCACGCGGCGTGCGGCGTCGTGTCGCCGAGCGGCAGGTCGAGCACGGCGCGCAGGTGCTGCTCGAACTGGCTGGTGATCGAGCCGTCGATCGACCAGTGGCCGGTGTTGTGCGGGCGCATCGCGAGCTCGTTGATGAGCAGGCGGTCGTCGGTGGTCTCGAAGAGCTCGACGGCGAGGACGCCGGTGACGTCGAGCTGGGCGGCGACGGTCGTCGCGATCTCGGCGGCCGTCTCGGCGACGCGACCGGTCGAGCGCGGGGCCGGGGCGATGACCTCGGCGCAGACGCCGTCGCGCTGGATCGACTCGACGACGGGCCACGCGACGATCTGGCCGCTGGGGCGCCGTGCCACCGACTGAGCGAGCTCGCGCCGGAACTCGACGAGCTCTTCGGCGAGCAGCGCGCCGCCGGTCGACGGGTCGGCGAGGCTGGCGAACCAGTCGGCGACCTCGTCGGGCGACGACACGACGCGGACGCCCTTGCCGTCGTAGCCGCCGCGCGCGGTCTTCACGACGGCGCGGCCGCCGTGGTCGGCGAGGAAGGCGCTGAGATCGCCGGGCGTCTCGAGCCGCGCCCAGTCGGGCACCGGCAGGCCGAGGCCGGCCAGGCGCTCGCGCATGACCAGCTTGTCTTGCGCGACGAACAGGGCCTCGGGCTTCGGGTGGACGGCGACGCCGGCCTCGACGAGGGCCGCGAGCACGTCCTGCGGCACGTGCTCGTGGTCGAAGGTGATGACGTCGACGTCGCGCGCGAACGCAAGCACCGTCTCGGCGTCGTGGTAGTCGCCGACGGCGGTCGCCGCCAGGCGGGCCGACGAGCCCTCCGTCTCGGCGAGGACGCGGATGTCGAGGCCCAGGTGGACGGCCGGGGGCACCATCATCCGGGCGAGCTGGCCGCCGCCGATGACGCCGACGCGCAAGGAGGCAGCCACGGCTACGGGCGTCCCAGCCCGCGGACCTCGAAGCCGGCGGCGCGCCAGGCGACGGCGTCCAGGCAGTTCCTGCCGTCGACGACGCGCTTGCCCGCGACGACCGACGCCACGGCAGCGGGGTCGAGGTCGCGGAACTGCTGCCACTCGGTGAGCACCAGCACGGCCTCGGCGCCCTCGATGGCCTCGTCGACCGAGTCGACGACGGTGAGGTCGGGGTGGCTGCGGAGGGCGGTGTGCTTGGCCTCGGGGTCGTACGAGCGCACGTCGGCGCCCGCTGCGACGAGCTTCTCGACGACGTCGAGAGCCGGAGAGTCGCGCACGTCGTCGGAGTTCGGCTTGAAGGCCAGGCCCAGCACGCCGATCTTGACGCCCTGAAGGTCGCCGACGAGTTCGCGCGTCAGAGTGACGACGCGCTCCCGGCGGCGGAGGTTGATGGCGTCGACCTGGCCGAGGAACGACAGCGTGTCGGTCAGGCCGAGCTCGTCGCCGCGGGCGCGGAAGGCGCGGATGTCTTTGGGCAGGCAGCCGCCGCCGAAGCCGAGGCCGGCGTTGAGGAACTTGCGGCCGATGCGCGCGTCGTGGCCGATCGCGTCGGCGAGCTGGGTGACGTCGGCGCCGGTGGCCTCGGCGACCTCGGCCATGGCGTTGATGAACGAGATCTTGGTCGCCAGGAACGCGTTGGCCGACACCTTGACGAGCTCGGCGGTGGCGTAGTCGGTGACGATGCGCGGGGTGCCGGTCGCGAGCGCCGTCGCGTAGACCTCGTCGAGCACCTCGGTCGCCTTCTCGCCGGCGTCGCCCGAGGGCACGCCGTAGACGAAGCGGTCGGGCGCCACGGTGTCTTGCACCGCGAAGCCCTCGCGCAGGAACTCGGGGTTCCAGGCGAGCGACGCCCCCGCCCCCGACCCCTCGACCACTGCCGCGAGCCGCGCCGCCGTGCCGACCGGCACGGTGGACTTGCCGACGACGAGGTCGCCCTCGCCCAGGTGCGGCAGGAGGCCGTCGACGGCCGCGTTCACGTACGTCAGGTCGGCGTTGAAGCTGCCCTTCGTCTGAGGTGTGCCGACGGCGACGAAGTGCACCGTCGCGTCGTCGGCGGCCGCCATGTCGGTGGTGAAGCGCAGGCGCCCCGTGGCGATGGCGCGCTCGAGCACCTCGGGCAGACCCGGCTCGAAGAACGGGGCCCGGCCGGCCTGGAGCTCGGCGATCTTGGCTTCGTCGACGTCGATGCCGACGACGTCGTGGCCCAGCTCTGCCATGCAGGCAGCGTGGACGGCTCCGAGATAACCACATCCGATGACTGAAATACGCACGCTACGACAGTACTGGACGTCCTCTGACAATCGCGTCAGGGCACCTGCGACGCGCTAGGCCGACGCCCGCTCGGCCCGACCTCCGCTACTGCCAGACAGGCGGACCGCCCTGCTGCGCGGACTGCTCCTGCTGGCGCATGCGCGCGACGGCGCTGAGGTTCTGCTCCATCAGGTCGTGCAGGGTCGACTGCACGAGGTCGGCGGTGGGGACGTCCCACAGCACGACGGGCCGGTCGAGACCGGTGTTGATGAGCACGTCGCCCGAGCCGAACAGGCTCTGCACCGCGTTCTTGCGGACGGTGAGGTCGTAGCCGCGCGTGTGCATGAGCTCCTGCCGGGTGCGCACGAACAGGCCGCGCCGGATCACGATCCGCCGCGTCGTGATCGTGTAGTGCCGGCCGAGCCACGCGAGCAGCGGCAGCAGCCAGACCAGCGCGATCAGCACCAGCGCGGCGATCGGCAGGGCGCTGTTCATCCACGGCTCGGGCAGGGTGCCCCCGAAGAAGCCCGTCGCGGCGCAGATCGCGATCAGCAGGACGGATGGCCAGAACAGCACGCGCGAGTGCGGCCGCAGGCGTGCGATGACCTCCTCGCGGGCCGGCTCGCCGGCGCCCTGCGGCTGCTCGCCTGACTCCGCGGGCGCGCCGAACGCCGCGAACGGGTTCGGCTCAGCGGACGACATGGGTCATTCATACCTCAGGTGCGTGACGTCCCCGGCGGCCACGGCCACCTCGGCGCCGGAATCATCCTTGCGGACGACGATCCGCCCCGTCTCGTCGAGACCGGTCGCGGTGCCGTGCATCATCTCGCCGCCGGGCAGCTCGACCCGCACCCGCCGCCCGACGGTGTCGCACTGGGCCTCGACGACGGAGCGCACGTCGCCGCCTCCGGCGAGCAGGTCGACGAGCCGGCGCAGCTCGATCAGGTAGGCGGCGAAGACGGCGTCGGCGATCTCCTCGGCGCTCCCGGCGGCGCCCTCGATCGCGAGCGACGTCGAGGTCGGCGTGGGCAGGGCGTCGGGAGGGATCGTCAGATTGATGCCCGACCCCATGACGACTGCCGCAGGAACTCCGGACTCCCAGACGAGGTCCGCCAGCAGGCCCGACACCTTCCGCCCCGACACCTGCACGTCGTTCGGCCACTTCAGCGTCACCGACCGCTCCGGCAGGAGGTCGGCCACGGCCGTCCGGAGCGCGGCGCCGGCGAGCAGCGAGAACCAGCCCCACGCGTCGACGGGGAGCACGTCGCCCGATGGCGTCCGCGGCCGCAGCAGGACGCTGGCGGCGAGGCTCTGGCCGGCGGGCGCCTGCCACGAGCGGTCGAGGCGGCCTCGGCCCGACGTCTGGGCGAACGATGCGATGACGGCGAAGTCGGGGAGCCCGGGCGCGGCCTCGACGAGGTCGGCGTTGGTCGAGCCCGTCGTCGCGCGCAGGTCGACGACGGAGGCGACGCCTCGGGTGATCGGCAGGATCCCGCTCACGACGTCACCCCGAGCCCGCGCAGGGCGGCCTGCACCCGCGCGCTCCGCGTGACCGCCTCGGTCAGCCGCTGCTCGGCGGCGGTGCCGCGGTAGTCGTAGATCGCGAACCGCCCGCAGCGGACGATCTCCTTCGGCGTGCCGAGATCGGTCACGGTGTCTCCCCAGTAGTCCAGGTGGCCGTTGTCGTCGGGTTGCTCGGCCACGACCACGTAACCTACCCGGGCGCTCTCGGCGGGAGCCAGGTTGGCCAGCCATGGGTACACCGACAGGTCGGAGTTGACCTGCACCAGCTCGACCCCGTCGCCGGCGTAGGCCTGCAGCCCGCGGACCGTCCAGAACTGGCCGGCACCGGAGATTCCGTCGCGCGCGGCCCCCGAGGCCGTCGCCCACTGCGTGAGGCACGAGGCCCCCGGCACGGCCGGGTCGGCGGCGGCGCGGGCCACGGCAGTTCCTGCGCCCGCTCCCGTCGCGACGAGGGCCGCCGCCAGCACCCCGGCCCCGATGGCCCCGAAATTCAAGGAGAAACCAGGCCGGCGGCGCGCAACCACGGGCATCTCGGCCCGTCGCTGCAAAACTCTCCTTGAAATTCGGGAGGCGGGGCGGAGGGAGGCGGGGCGGAGGGAGGCAGGGCGGAGGGAGGCAGGGCGGAGGGAGGCAGGGCGGAGGGAGGGCGGGCGGAGGGAGGGCGGGCGGAGGGAGGCAGGGCGCGGCGCAGCGGCGAGTACGACGACCATCGCGACCAGCGGCACGACCACCAGCGGCTCCGCATACCGGGTAGAGATGCTGCCGATCACCAGCAGCCCCGCCGGCACCACCGCGACGGTCGCCGACCCGATCAGCAGAGCCAGCGTCCGTGCCGACCGCTCGCGGCGCGCGAGGGCGACCACGGTCGCGACGACAGTCCCGGCGATCAGGACGGCCGCGAGCACCAGCTCGACGAACCCGCCGAGCGTCTGCGCCTGAGTCAGGAGGGTCTGCCGCGCGAAGGCGAGGCTCGTCGCCTGGCCGTCCCAGCGAAAGTACTCCTCCTTCTGCGCGATCAGGAACCTCGAGAGCGGAGTCCTGCCGGCGTAGCCGAGGCCGCTCCCGGCGATCAGGACGCCGGCCGCCAGCAGCGCGCGACGCCAGCGGCTGTGGCGCACGAGCGCGAATGCGGCGAGCGCGAGCGCCATCGGCGCGGTGCCCCACAGCACGAAGAGCGGGTTCGAGAAGGTGGCGAGCGCGGCGACGATCAGGAGGGCGGCGGGCGGCCGGTTCCTGCGCCCGTGCCCCGCGCTGATCTGCAGCACGAGGCCGATCGCCGCCACCAGCGCCAGGAGCGTACCCGAGTAGTACGTGGTCGTCAGAAAGAGCGACGCGATCTCGCCCGTGTTGCCGCCCGGCCGCGACTCGAGCAGGCAGGCGGCGGTGAAGACGGCGACTCCGGCGAGGGCCGCGAGCACGGCGCGAGGCCGCGACCGTGTCACCCGGCCCGCGACGAACCGCAGCAGGGCGTAGAGCAGCACCACGTTCAGGACGCCGTTCAGCAGCAGCGCACCCGCGACGCCCCGGGTGACGGCCGCCGACGCGAGGTAGAGCGGCAGTTCCGGAAAGGCGAACAGCACCGGCGACATGCCCCACTGGAACGCCTCGCCGCGCTCGACCGACCGCACCAGCAGAGGCAGCAGCACGCTGTCGCCATCCGAGAGCAGCAGGGCCCGCTTGGCTCCCGACACCGCGTGCCCGAGGGCGATCAGGGCGCAGGAACTCGCGAGAAGCACGCCGAGCACCTCGATCGCGGCGCTGCGCAGTCGGATCGGGGCCACCCCGGCACACTAGCCGCTCTGCCCGGCCGTCAGGCGCCGGTTGGTTAGAGTTGTCGCCGTGACCGACGAAACCCCCACGACCGACCGCCTCTCCTCCACCGCCGGCAGAGTCGCCGACCTCCAGCAGAGGTTCGACGACGCCGTCACCGCCCCCGAGGCGATCGCGCAGGAGAAGCAGCACAAGCGCGGCAAGAAGACGGCGCGCGAGCGCATCGAGGGCCTGCTCGACCACGGCTCGTTCGTCGAGCTCGACGAATTCGTCCGTCACCGCACCACAGCCTTCGGCATGGATGCCAAGCGCCCCTACGGCGACTCCGTCGTCACCGGCACCGGCACCATCGGCGGGCGCCAGGTCGCGATCTACTCGCAGGACTTCACCACGTTCGGCGGATCGCTCGGCGAGGTCGCCGGCGAGAAGATCATCAAGGTCATGGAGCTCGCGATCAAGACCGGCGTGCCGATCATCGGCATGCTCGACTCGGGCGGCGCGCGCATCCAGGAGGGCGTCGTCGCGCTCGGCAAGTACGGCGAGATCTTCAAGCTGAACACCGCGGCCTCGGGCGTAATCCCTCAGATCTCGATCATCATGGGCCCGGCGG
Source organism: Frondihabitans sp. GW821-FHT04F02 (assembly GCF_059420045.1). Lineage (NCBI taxonomy): Bacteria > Bacillati > Actinomycetota > Actinomycetes > Micrococcales > Microbacteriaceae > Frondihabitans > Frondihabitans sp. GW821-FHT04F02. The sequence continues at coordinate 59,576 of NZ_JBWKSZ010000005.1, forward strand.
CCGGCGGTGCGGTCTACTCCCCCGCGCTCACCGACTTCGTCATCATGGTCGACAAGACCAGCCAGATGTTCGTCACCGGCCCCGACGTCATCAAGACCGTCACTGGGGAGGACGTCGGCTTCGAGGAGCTCGGCGGCGCCCTGACCCACAACAAGATCTCGGGCGTCTCGCACTACCTCGCCTCCGACGAGGACGACGCGCTCGACTACGTCGCGGCCCTGCTGTCGTACCTGCCCGACAACAACCTCACCGACGCCCCGGTGTTCGACGTGGCTCCCGAGATGGAGATCACCGACGCCGACCGCACGCTGAACACGCTCATCCCCGACTCTCCGAACCAGCCGTACGACATGCTCACCGTCATCGAGCACATCGTCGACGACGGCGAGTTCCTCGAGGTGCAGCCGCTGTTCTCTCCGAACATCGTCATCGGCCTCGGCCGCGTCGAGGGCCGCTCGGTCGGCATCATCGCCAACCAGCCGAACGTCATGGCCGGCACGCTCAACATCGACGCCGGAGAAAAGGCCGCGCGCTTCGTGCGCTTCTGCGACGCGTTCTCGATCCCCATCCTCACGCTCGTCGACACCCCCGGATTCCTGCCCGGTACCGACCAGGAGTGGACCGGCATCATCCGCCGCGGCGCCAAGCTCCTCTACGCGTATGCCGAGGCCACCGTGCCGCTGGTCACCGTCATCACCCGCAAGGCGTACGGCGGGGCCTACATCGTCATGGGCTCGAAGCAGCTCGGCGCCGACATCAACCTCGCGTGGCCGACCGCCGAGATCGCCGTGATGGGCGGCCAGGGCGCCGTCAACATCCTCTACCGGTCGGAGATCAAGCGGGCGACGGACGCCGGCGAAGACGTCTCTGCCGTCCGCACCAAGCTCGCGAACGACTACACGTACAACGTGGCGTCGCCGTTCCTCGCGGCGGAGCGCGGCGAGCTCGACGGCATCGTCGAGCCGGCCGCCACCCGCACCGCCGTCATCAAGGCCCTGCGTGCCATGCGCACCAAGCGGGCGTCGCAGCCGGCCAAGAAGCACGGGAACATCCCACTGTGAGCGAGCAGTCCTCTCCGCCCGACGACCCGACCATCCGCGTCGTCTCCGGCAACCCGACCGCGGAGGAGCTCGCGGCCGTCACGGCCGTGCTCAGCGCGTTCGCGGCCGAAGCCGAGGCCGAGAGCGCCGCGCGTCGTGTCCCGGAGGGCCAGACCGGCTGGGCCGAGTCGCAGCGCGCGCTCCGCACGCCGCTTCGCACGGGGCCCGGGCAGTGGACGCGGCACAGCGCCTGATCGACACAGGGTTTGATCGACACAGCGCCTGATCGACGACACAGCGCCCAGGTACCCCGTTTCGGTCGTCCTTGGTGAGTTCGTACCCCGAAATTCGCATTCTTTTCGATCATGTGCGGCAGACATCCCCACAACGGGGGGGCATCGGGTCGAAACGAACCGGACTGTCTGCCCCCCGGTGTCCCCCTAAATGACGACTTTTGGCAACACGCTCAGTTCGGCATTATTACTTGTGCTAGGTGTCTCTCTCAGAGTTACACCACCGAACAGGGGCCGCCACGCGGCCAGGGCTTACTAGGGTAAGCAAGCCTGTGACTGTTCGGGGGCGAGTCAGGGTGATATTCGGGTTGTCGCCCTGACTCGGGGGTTTTGCGAAGGGCCGGACTGGGTGTCCGGCCCTTCTGCAGTTAAGCGGCACGCTCGGGCGGGTGCCGCTTCGCGGGGTCCACCCCAGCCCCGCCGGATCGGCACAGCCCCGCCGTCGCCGCGCCGGGATCGTGCCGTTCCGTCGGGCTTACCGCCCGGCGGCGGCAGTGGCGGCGGGCTCGGGGCGGGTGGCGGCGGCGGTGTCGGGGGCGGCGCCGAGGTCGGCGGGGCTCCCGAGTTCCTGCGCGATCAGGCGTCTACGGCGTCAGCGGGCACGGACGAGCGCGGGATCTGCAGCCACAGGCTGACCTCGTCTTCGTCGTCGTCGTCTTCGTCGTCATCGAAGTCCTCGCCGTCGGCGTTCGACGAACCGAGCGCGCTCGACTGGAGGTCTTCGGAACTGAGGCCGACGACGGTCACGGCGTACTCGCTGCCGGGAGCCACCGTGCGGATGATGAGGCGGTCGGCCGATGAGTCGCGGATCGCGCTGGCGAGGGCGGCGTGGACGCGGGCGAGCTCGCCGTCTTCGAGGTCGTCGATCCCGCCCTCGTCGAGCAGGCTGACGATGGTGCCGCGGCGGCGCGCTGCCATGACCTCGTGGCGCACGTCGTCGCTGAGCAGCCGGCGTCCGCGGATCTCGTCGCGGATCGCCCCCTCGAGGTTCAGGCACTCCTGGCGTTCGGCCTCGGTGAGGTCGCCACCCGCGGCGACGATGCGCTGCAGCATGGGGCGGGCGGTGCGGCCGGTCTGGAGCAGCCGGAACTGGCGCTCGTTGACGTGGGCCTCCTGAGCGGCCTGCCAGTCGGCGGCCTCCTGCTCGGCCCGGATGAACTCGCGGGTGTCTCGGCTGGCGCGCGCCAGCGTGACCTGCAGAGCGTGTGAGATGCCGACCCAGCTCACGCTGCCGACCACGCCGAGGCTGGCGACGTCGGCGAAGGTGCCGCTCCAGACAACCGAGTGCACGACGAGGAATCCGACACCGGCCCAGGCGAATCCGTGACGGCGACGGGTCGACACGATGACCATGAGGGTGCCGACGGCGGCGACGTACCAGGTGGCGTAGCCGTTGCCGCCGGGGCGGTGCGGGTCGAGCTGCGACGCGACGGCGAGCGGAAGGATGATCGAGACGGCGAGGCACAGGCATGCGATCCACACCGGCATGGTGAGGCTCTTCGACTTGTTCGGGTAGAGCGCGACGATCGTCGCCGCGGCGTAGAGCGCCATGCAGATGAGCACCGGCACCGGGTTGCGCGGCACCTCGAGCGACACGAAGGCCAGCAGCAGGTGGTACAGCGAGAAGATGCCGGCGAGGCCGATAGGCAGCCAGCGGGGAAGCTTGACGTTCACGAGATCTCCTGCTGGACGGTTGCGTGCTCGGGGATCGAGCGCTCGGGGATGGATTCGGCGGCGTCTGGCTCTTCGGCTCGCGGCGCCTGCCGCGGCCAGACCAGGTCGATGACCGTGCCGGAGCCGGTCTTGGTGTGGATGGTGGCCTCGCCGCCGGCGTTCGACAGCCGCTCGGTGATCGAGACGCGGACTCCGAGCCGTTCGCCCGGGACGGCTGCCGGGTTGAAGCCGGAGCCGGTGTCGCCGACCTCGACTCGCACCCGGCCGCCGGCCCACTTGAGGCTCACCCACCGCGACACGTCGTCGCCGCCGGCGTGCTGGACGCTGTTGACCACGGCCTGGACGGCTGCCGAGTAGAGCGCCTCAGCGGCCCCGGCCGGGATGGAGTGGTCGTCGAGGCCTTTCGAGCTCACCTCGACCTCCGCGCCGAGCCCGTCGATCAGGACCTCGATGCGCTCCTGCATCGACGTCAGCGACGTCGACGACTCGTCGAACGGGGTGACGCTGGCCGAGGTGGTCAGGTGCGACATCGCGTTCCGGGCCATCGTCGTGGCCAGCGCCATCTCGTCGGGCGAGTAGGCGCGCGCCGCCGAGATGAAGGTCGTCAGGACGCTGTCGTGGACGATCGCGTCGACCTGCACGCGCTCGAGCTCGGTCGCGTGCTCGCGGATGGCTCCCGAGTACCGCGCGACCGCCATGTTCTGGGCTCCGTCCACTGCGGCGGACGCCTGCCGCAGCAGGATGATCAGGATCAGGACGGCACCACCGAGGATCACCGAGTAGATCGTGTCGAGCGAGGCCCAGAACGGCAGGAGGCCGCCGCCCGATGGCGTGAGCTCGATGAGGCCGTAGATCGTCGGCGCCAGGATCAGGTAGACGGTGGCGATCCAGCGCGAGAAGGCGATGGCGGCGGCCGAGGTCGCGACCGAGATGAGGTAGTACAGCCAGGGCGACTGGGGCAGGACGGTCGTCGGGTCGCGCACGGCGAGCGGCCAGGTCACGAGCGCGACCAGGAACGAGATCGCGACGAACGCGGCCGCGGTCTCGATGCCGCGCATGAAGACGCTCGCCACGCCCACGGCGAGGATGCCGCCGAAGACGGCGATCGAGATGATCCAGCCCCAGGCGGGCTGCATGCTGCCCTGCTGCGCGATCAGGGAGGGGATCGACTGGAGGCCGAAGACGATCCCGAGTGCGGCTAGAGCGCGCGCGAAGATCTTGTCGAGCAGCGGGCCGCTGATCGGGTTGCGTGTGGGCCTCGGTCGGAACGCAGGAACGGAGGAGGCTCCGTCAGCGGCCATCGCCGCCGTCCGCATCGAGCCCGGGCAGGATTCCGTCTTCGACGGCCCGGCGCAGGAGGTCGACCTTCGTCGGGGCCGGGCGGCCGACCTCGACGTACTTCACGCGGATGCGGTCGAGGTACTCGCGCGCGGTCGAGTAGCCGATGCCGAGCTGCTGGGCGGCCAGCTTGAGCGGCAGACCCGATGCATAGAGGTGCAGGATCTCGCGCTCCCGCCGCCCGAGCTGCGCCTTGGCGAAGTCACGGTCGGCGTCGATCGCGCTCGCCCACTCGAGGTTGTTCAGGACGTCGCCGCGGGCGACGGTCGCGACGGCGGCCATGACGGTCTTGGTCGCGGACGACTTCGGGATGACACCGGCGGCGCCTGCGGCCAGCGCCTCGCGGACCGATGCGACGCGGTCGGCGATGCTGTGGACGAGGACGGCCGAGCCGGTCGCCTGCACGCGCTTGACGTTCTCGGTGACGGTCGAGCCGTCGCCGAGGGAGAGGTCGAGCACCACGACGTCGACCTCGCGCCCGGCGAGGTTGTCGACGAACTCCTGGACGCCGGCCGCCGTGAGGATCACGGTGAAGCCCTCGTTCTGGCACGCCGCCTGAATGCCGAGGCGCACCGACTCGTGGTCGTCGACGATGGCGACGCGGACGGGAGCGGCGCTCCGGGGTGTGGGAGCGTTGCTCGGGTCAGTCGTGGTTTCTGGCACGATCATCCTTCGTTCGATGGACGCGTCGGGTCCCTGATTTCCCCGGGCGTCCACCCGGAATTCTATCGGGATCGGTCACTCTCGACGGGCGAGGCGCACCACGGTTTCAAGATGGTGGGTGTTCGGGAACAGGTCGAAGGCACGAATGCCCTCGACTGCGTAGCCGTCCTCCGCGAAGAGGGCGACGTCCCGAGCGAGCGCGACCGGATCGCAGGCGACATAGATCACCTGCGCGGGCCCTGCCGACGTTATCCGCCCCACCACGTCTTTCCCAGCCCCCGATCGGGGTGGGTCGAGCACGATCGTGGCCTTGGCCAGGCGGTCGCTCTCGCCCTTGCTGAGCTTCGTGGCGAGGTCGCGGATCCAGCGCTCGACGCGTCCGGTCTCGGCGGTGGCGCCGATCCACTCCTTGAGGTTCTCGGAGGCGTGGTCGGTCGCCCGCGGGTCGCTCTCGACGCTGGTGATCCGGACGGCCTGGCCGAAGCGGTCGCCGACCGCGGCGGCCAGCAGGCCCACTCCCCCGTAGAGGTCGAGGTTCATGGCACGCGGGTCGAACAGGTCCGGGTCGATGAGGTCCTGGACGGCTGCGGTGAGCGTCGTCGCCGCTCCGTGGTGCACCTGCCAGAAACCGCCGTCGTCGAGGCGGAACTCGCGATCGCCGACGCGCTCGACCACTGTGGTCCGCGCCTGCTTGCCGATGATCAGGCGGGCGCCGCCCTCGCTCGGCTCGAGCACGTCGACGTGCTCCTCGCCGGCGAACAGCTGGTCGAGAGGCGCGGCCTCCTCGACCGCCGCGGTGGCCAGGGGGAGGTCGTCGACGGCGACGACCGTGTGCGAGCGGGCGGCGTACGGGCCGGGTCTGCCCGCCTCGTCGACGTGCAGGCGCACGCGGGTGCGCCACCGCGTGCCCGAGACGCCGTCGTCGCCGGCGAGGGGCTCCACGACGACCTCGGGGGTGATCCTGCCCATGCGCTCGAGGGCGTCGGCGAGGACCTGGCGCTTCAGCTCGCGCTGGTGATCGAGGGCGATGTGGCCGAACTCGGCGCCACCGGCTCGCTGCGACGGATCGCGATCGATGGAGGCCGCCGACCAGACGTGCTCCTGGCGGTGCGGCGACGCCTCGAGCACCTCGACGGCGTCGGCTCGCCAGAACGACTTCTTGCGGTCGTCGGTGATGCGGGCGCGCACTCGCTCGCCGGGGATCGCGTCGCTCACGAAGACGACCCGTCCGTCGAGCCGCGCGACGGAGATCCCGCCGTGCGCGATGGAGGTGACGTCGAGGTCGACGTCCTGGCCAGTGAGTTCACCCATGCCTCCTATTGTCCACGCGCGCTCCTCGCCGCATGCGCCAAGCTGGTCGCATGACGGTCCGCCTCTACCTCGCCAGCACCTCCCCCGCCCGCCTCTCGCTCCTGCGCGCCGCCGGCATCGAGCCGGTGCTGATCTCCCCCGGCGTCGACGAGGACGAGGCGGTCGCCGTCGAGTCGCTCCGGCTCGGCCGTCCCCTCGATGCCGTCGAGACCGTGTCTCTCCTGGCGCGGGCCAAGGCCGAGGCCGTGATCGGCGCCACTGTCGACGGCGAGCCGATCGACGGCTTCGTGCTCGGGGGCGACTCGGCGTTCGAGATCGAGGGCGACGTGCTCGGCAAGCCGCACGAGCCGGCCGTCGCCACCGCGCGGTGGGCGCAGATGGCCCGGGTCGGGCACGGCGTGCTGCACTCGGGCCACCACCTCCTGGACCATCGCGGCGGGGTTCCCCACCAGGGCGCGTCAGCCACGGCCTCGGCCCGGCTCACCTTCGCCGACGACCTGACCGACGCCGAGATCGCCGCCTACGTCGCCTCGCGCGAACCGCTCGAGGTCGCCGGCGCCTTCACCATCGACGGACTCGCCTCGGCCTTCATCACCGACATCGAGGGCACGCCGTCTGCGGTGGTGGGCCTCTCGATCCCCGTGCTCCGACGTCTCTTCCGGCAGCACTTCGGCGTCGAGTGGCACGAGCTGTGGCCGACAGACTTGTAGACCACCTCCTGTGCCGATTGCCCGTTTTTGTGCGGGGCATCCAAAGGGGGTGCATTCGGTACCCCTAGGCTTGGTTCTCATGCCGCGTATTACAAAGGTGCTCATCGCCAACCGTGGAGAGATCGCAGTGCGGGTCATCCGCGCCGCGCGAGACAGCAGCATCGCGTCCGTCGCGGTCTACGCCGACCAAGACCGCGACGCGCTCCACGCCCGCCTCGCCGACGAGGCCTACTCGCTCGACGGCACCACGAGCGCCGACACCTACCTCGTGATCGACAAGATCCTCTCGGTGGCCCGCCGCTCGGGCGCCGACGCCGTGCACCCCGGCTACGGATTCCTCGCCGAGAACGCCGACTTCGCCCGCGCCGTCATCGATGCGGGGCTCGTCTGGATCGGCCCCTCGCCCGAGGCGATCGAGCAGCTCGGCGACAAGGTGTCCGCTCGGCACATCGCCGAGCGGGTCGGAGCGCCGCTCGCTCCCGGCACCCTGAACCCGGTCTCCGGCGCCGACGAGGTGCTCGACTTCGTCGACACGCACGGCCTCCCGGTCGCCATCAAGGCGGCGTTCGGCGGCGGCGGTCGCGGTCTCAAGGTCGCCCGCACCCGCGAAGAGGTGCCCGAGATGTTCGACTCCGCGACCCGCGAGGCCATCGCCGCCTTCGGTCGCGGCGAGTGCTTCGTCGAGAAGTACCTCGACGAGCCCCGGCACGTCGAGACCCAGTGCCTCGCCGACCAGCACGGCAACGTCGTCGTCGTCTCGACCCGCGACTGCTCGCTTCAGCGCCGCCACCAGAAGCTCGTCGAAGAGGCGCCCGCGCCCTTCCTCACCGACGCCCAGCACGACGCCCTCTACGCCGCTTCGAAGGCGATCCTCCGCGAGGTCGGCTACGTCGGCGCCGGCACCTGCGAGTTCCTCATCGGCAGAGACGGCACGGTCTCCTTCCTCGAGGTCAACACCCGCCTGCAGGTCGAGCACCCGGTCAGCGAAGAGGTCACCGGCATCGACCTGGTCCGCGAGCAGTTCCGCCTCGCCGAGGGCGGCGTCCTCGACTACGACGACCCCGAGCCCGTCGGCCACTCGTTCGAGTTCCGCATCAACGGCGAAGACCCGGGCAGGAACTTCCTCCCGGCACCCGGCCCCGTCCACGTCTTCAAGGCGCCCGGCGGCCCCGGCGTCCGCGTCGACACCGGCGTGCAGTCGGGCGACGAGATCTCCGGCGCGTTCGACTCCCTCCTCGCCAAGCTCATCGTGACCGGCGCCTCGCGCGAGGACGCCCTCGAACGCTCGCGCCGCGCACTCGACGAGTTCGAGGTGGCCGGCCTGCCGACCGTGCTCCCCTTCCATCGCGCGATCGTCTCCGACCCCGCCTTCGCCCCCGAGGGCGGCAAGCCGTTCTCCATCTACACGCGCTGGATCGAGACCGACTTCGACAACACGATCCCCGCCTGGAGCGGCGAGGCCTCGGCCCCGTCCGTCGCCGGCGAGCGCTCGACGGTCGTCGTGGAGGTCGCCGGAAAGCGCATCGAGGTGACGCTCCCCGCGTCGCTCGGCACCCGCTCCTCCGACCCGGTCGCGCCGAGCAGGCGTCGCAGCGGCGCCCGCAGCGGTGGCGCCGTCGCCACCGGCAACGCGGTCAAGGCGCCGATGCAGGCTACCGTAGTCAAGCTCGCCGTCGAGAACGGGCAGAAGGTCGTCAAGGGCGACCTCGTCCTCGTGCTCGAGGCGATGAAGATGGAGCAGCCGGTCGCCGCCCACCGCGACGGCGTCGTGTCGGGCATCGACGCGACCGTCGGCGCGACGGTGTCGTCGGGACACGTGCTGCTGAGCATCGAGGACTGAGCGGGGCGCGGGCGGCGTGGTGCTGGGCGCCCGTGTGCCCGTTCCTGCTGTCGTGCCCGTTCCTGCTGTCGTGCCCGTTCCTGTCGTCGTGCCCGTTCCTGTTGTCGTGCCCGTTCCTTGTACAAGGACGTCGCGCGCCTTCGCAAGGAGCGCACGCCCGTTCTGCACCGCCCACAAGGCAATCCGCCCCGTTTTCGTCCCTTCCCGAGGACGACCCTCGCGAGAGTCCTTGCGAACTGCCGTACTCACGACGCCACGTTCGCCACGGCATCCAGCACCATCCGCTCCACCCACGGCCACTGGTCGCGCACGTGGTCGGCGGTGAAGCGCAGCGTCACGATCCCCTGCGCAGCGGCTTCGGCATCCCGCCGTCGGTCCTCGCCGAACTGCGCCCGGCTGCCGTGGAACGCGAAGCCGTCCACCTCGACGGCGACGCGCGTGCCGAGCAGGCGCAGGTCGACGTGCCCGACCCGCGACAGCGAGGCCTGCCGCTCCACCACGTAGCCGAGCCGCTCGAGGCGCAGCCGCACGATCGTCTCCAGCCCGGACTGCGCGCCCGGCCGACACCGCTCGATCGCCCGCCCAGCTGACGGAGTGAGCCCCGATGCGATTCGATACACCGTCTCCTGCTCGACGAGACCCGTCGTGAGCGCGCTCTCGACGGTCGCGGTCGCCGTCTCGAGGTCCGCCCAGCGGAGCACCTGACGCAGGCAGCGCTCGGGCGACACGCGCCAGGCCCAGGCGACATCGCGAGGGTCGTCGTTCCAGTGCACGACCACTGTCCGCCCCTCGATCGTCCGGACCGAGCGGAGCTGCTCGCGCCGCGTCTTCGGGACCATCGCGGAGTTCCGCGGCACGACGACGTGCAGCCGGTCGTCGCAGCCGTCCCAGAGACCATATGAAGCCGCGGCCGAGAGCCCCGCCAGCCGCCCGCCCGCACGCACCGCGAGCAGCGCGGCCGGCGACGCGTCCGGCAGGGCGTAGAGGCCGCGCCGCACTCGCAGCAGCCGCCCGTCGGCCACGGCGGCCGCCAGGTGCCGCGGGGCGACGCCGCCGGAGGAGAGCCCGCGGGTCGTGGCGATGCCGCCGGCGGAACGAAGGATGCGCTCGAAGTTGTCCATGCCCCGAGCCTGCGGCGGCGGCTGGGCACGGAACGAAAGAGGCGGTGCGCTGTGGAGAGACCACGCGAGTTCCTGCACCCTGTGGAGAACTGCTCACCCGCGATGCGGGGGTTCCTGGCGCTGGTCAGAGCGCTTGCCATCGTCGTACTCGCTGACATCCTGCGGCCTGTGGAGAGTCTCGACGAGGGATCCCCGACGGCCCCTAGAGTGGTTCGCATGTCTTCGACCACCACGAATCCCGTCGGCGCGAACCCGCTCGACGACCCGTCCGCCGACCCCGCCGAGATCGCGCAGACGGCCGCCGCCGAGATCGCGAGCGCCACCGGCGTCGCCCGCCACGACATCGCCCTCACCCTGGGCAGCGGCTGGGGCAAGGCCTCCGAGCTGCTGGGCGAGACCGTCGCCGAGGTGCCCGCCGCCGAGATCACCGGCTTCACCGCTTCGGCGGTCGTGGGCCACTCCGGCACGCTGCGCAGCGTCCGTCTGGCCGACGGCCGGCACGCGCTCATCATCGGCGCGCGCACGCACTACTACGAGGGGCACGGAGTCCGCCGAGTCGTCCACAGCGTCCGCACCGCGGCGGCCACCGGCGCGAAGATCATGATCCTGACCAACGGCGCCGGCGGCATCCGCGAGAGCTGGACCCCCGGGCAGCCCGTGCTCATCAGCGATCACATCAACCTGACAGCCGACTCGCCCCTCGAGGGCGCGACGTTCATCGACCTCACCGACCTCTACTCGAAGCGCCTCCGCGACATCGCGCGCACCATCGACCCGAGCCTCGACGAGGGCGTGTACTGCCAGTTCCGCGGGCCGCACTACGAGACCCCGGCCGAGGTGCAGATGGCCAAGGCGATCGGCGGTCACATCGTCGGGATGTCGACCAGCCTCGAGGCGATCGCCGCCCGCCAGTCGGGCATGGAGGTGCTCGGCTTCTCGCTGATCACCAACCTCGCCGCCGGCATCTCGCCCGAGCCGCTCAGCCACGCCGAAGTACTCGAAGCCGGCCGCACGGCAGAGCCGGTGATCAGCGACCTCCTCGCCCGCGTCGTGGCGGCGCTGTGAGCCTGCCAGAGACCCTCCGCGCCACCGCCGAGGCCTGGCTCGCGCAAGACCCCGACCCCGAGACCCGCGACGAGCTCACCGCTCTGGTGACCGCGGCCGACGGCGGCGACGAGACCGCTGCGGCCGATCTCGCCGACCGGTTCGACGGACGCCTGCAGTTCGGCACCGCGGGGCTCCGCGGCGAGCTGGGGGCGGGCTCGACGCGCATGAACCGCGTGCTGGTCGGCCAGGCCGCCGGCGGTTTCGCGAAGTTCCTGCTCTCGAGGTCGTCGGGTGCGGGCACGTCCGGGGCCGAGGGCAGCGTTTCCTCCGGGTCGCAGGAACGGACTCGTCGGGCCCCGAGCATCGTCATCGGCTACGACGGCCGCACCAACTCCGACGTCTTCGCCCGCGACACCGCCGAGATCATGGCCGGGGCGGGTATCCGCGCTGTGCTGCTCCCCCGCGCTCTGCCGACGCCCGTGCTCGCGTTCGCCGTGCGGCACCTCGATGTCTCGGCCGGCGTCATGGTCACGGCCAGCCACAACCCCCCGCGCGACAACGGCTACAAGGTGTACCTGGGCGACGACGACCACGGGTCGCAGATCGTCAGCCCGGTCGACGGCCAGATCGCCGCATTCATCGACGAAGTGGCACGCGGCTCGGTGCTCGACCTTGCGCGCTCCGACGAGTACGAGACCGCCGGCGACGACCTGGTGAGCGAGTACGTGCGGGTGACGGCGGCGATCTCCGGCACGTCAGACCCACTGGCGGAGCCCGCCCTCGTCGACGCTGCGCCGGCGGCGACCCCTGCGCCGCTCCGCGTCGTCTACACAGCTATGCACGGCGTCGGTTGGGAGGTCGCGCGGCGTGTGTTCGCCACGGCGGGCTTCCCCGAGCCGATCCCGGTCGCCGAGCAGGTGGCGCCCGACGCCGCCTTCCCCACCGTCGCGTTCCCGAACCCCGAAGAGCCCGGCGCCATGGACCTCTCGTTCGCCACGGCCTCGCGGGTCGAAGCCGACCTGATCCTCGCCAACGACCCCGACGCCGACCGGCTCGCGGTGGCGATCCCCGGTGCCGACGGCGAGTCCACCAGCTGGCGTCAGCTCACCGGCAACGAGGTCGGTGCCCTGCTCGGGTGGCGGGCCGCGGAGCGGGCGACCGCTACCGGTGCGACCGCTGATGGTGCCGCCGCATCGTCCGATGCGGCTTCTGGTGCCGGTGCGACCGCTTCGTCGGCCTCGGCCGATTCGACGCCGGGCGCACTGGCCGCGAGCATCGTCTCGTCGCCGGCGCTCCGTGCCGTCGCCGACTCGTTCGGGCTGCCGTTCGTCGACACGCTCACGGGGTTCAAGTGGGTGTCGCGCGTGCCCGGCCTCGTCTACGGCTACGAGGAGGCTCTCGGCTACCTCGTCGACCCGGCCAAGGTCCGTGACAAGGACGGGATCTCGGCTGCGGTCGACATGCTCGCCCTCGCGACCGAGCTCGCCACGAGCGGCAGCTCCCTGCGCCAGCACCTCGCCGACTTCGACGCCCGCTTCGGCGCCTTCGCGTCGTCGCAGGTGTCGTTGCGCGTGACCGACCTGGCCCAGATCCCCCGCATCACGTCCGCGTTGCGCGCGACGCCGCCGACCGAAATCGGAGGGCACCCCGTCGATCGGCTCGACGATTTCGCCGATGGGTTCGAGTCGTTCCCGCCCGGCGACATCCTGCGCTTCTGGCTCAGTGGTGACGAGAGCCACGACGGCTCCCGGGTCATCGTGCGACCCAGCGGAACCGAGCCGAAGCTCAAGGTGTACATCGACGCATGGAGCACGACCGGCGATGCAGCTGCGCGGCGTGCGGCGGCCGACGCCGTCGTGGCTGAGCTTGACGCCGGGGTGCGCGCGCTGCTGCGCTGAGTGGGTCGGTTCGCAAGGACTTTCGGCGACGGCATCCTTGTGTGCGATGCAGAACGGCGTCGAACTCCTCGTGGGGCGTGCACCGACGCCGCCGAATCCTCGTGAACACGCACGGCGTCCTCAGATAAGGAGGACGGCGCGACGGCGGGACGGCGGCTCAGGGCACGCGCGCGATGACGGTGCACGTTCGCAAGGACTCTCGGCGACGGCATCCTTGTCGGGGATGCAGAAAGGCGTCGAACTCCTCGTGGGGCGTGCACCGAGGCCGCCGAATCCTCGTGGACACGCAGCGAGTCCTCACCGAAGGACGGCGCACACGCACGCTGACGACGCGCGCCCACTCACCCCAGCGCCGCCACCAGCTTCTCGCGCAGCTCCTCGAGGTCGAAGTGGTTCACGACGACGATGACCTCGGCGAACGTCGGGCCGATGGCGTCGACGAACTCGGCCGACGTCAGGATCACCTGGGCGTCGTCGGCGACGGCGCGGATCGACGCGACGTCGGCGGCGACGACGTCGGCCTCGATGTCGAGGCCGGCGAGCACGCGCTCGGCGTTCACCTTGAGGATTCCGCTGGAGCCGATGCCGACGCCGCAGATGGTGACGATCTTCACGAGTTCACACCGTTCATGAGCTGGGCACTCCCATCAGTCGCCGTACCTCGTCGGCGGAGGTCGCCGCTGCGAGACCCGGGATGATGCTCGGGTCGTTGAAGACGTTGGCGAGGTCGGCGATCGACTCGAGATGGCCGCCGACCGACTCGACGGCAAGGCCGAGCACGACGCCGACCGGGTCGTTGTGCGGGTGGCCGAAGGCGACCGGCGTCGCGAGGGTGACGACGGCGAGGCCGTCGGCGTGCACCTGGTCGTCGGGCCGCGCGTGGGCGAGGGCGAGACCGGGGGCGATCACGACGTAGGGGCCGTGCTCCTCGATCATGCGGATCATCGCGTCCGCGTAGCCGGGCTTGGCCACGCCGGAGGCGACGAGCGCGGCTCCGGCAGCGTGCACGGCCTCGCGCCAGTCGGCGACCGTCGCCGCGATGACGATGGACTCGTCGGGAAGAGCGGGAAGCGTCATGGGTCAGGCCTCCTCGAAGCCGAGGGCGATGCGGTCGGCGAGCGCGTCGCGATCTTCGAGCGGGAGGAAGGCGGCGGCCGCGGCGTTCAGCTGGAAGACCTGGAAGTCGTTGAGGTCGTAGTCGAACGCCTGCGACAGGAGCGCGAGCTCGCGGCTGAGGCTCGTGGCGCTCATCAGCCGGTTGTCGGTGTTGACGGTGACGCGGAAGCCCAGCTGGTAGAGGAGGTCGAAGGGATGGTCGTACATCTCGGTGCCCCAGAACGCGATCGCCCCGGTCTGCAGGTTCGACGACGGCGCCAGCTCGAGGGTGATCTCGCGGTCGCGCACCCAGGTGGCGATCGGACCCAGGCCCACGGTGGTGCGGTCGGTCTCGCGGCCGATCACGCTGACGTCGTCGGCGAGGCGCACCCCGTGCCCGAGACGCAGCGCCCGGCCGTCGAGGAGGGCGCCGCGGATGCTGTCCAGCCCGTCGGCCTCGCCCGCGTGGACGGTGACGGGCAGGAACTCGGTCGCGAGCAGGTCGAACGCCGCGCGGTGACCCGCGGCCGGGAAGCCGATCTCGGGGCCCGCGATGTCGAAGGCGACGACGCCGTTCTCGCGGTGGCGGAGGGCGAGCTCAGCGATGGCGAGCGACTCGCCGGTGTGCCGCAGTGCGCAGAGGATCTGGCCGATCGAGATCTCGTGGCCGCGCTCGGCGAGGTCGTCGATCGCGTCGTCGATACCCTGCTGGACCGCCTCGACCGCGGCGTCGAGAGTGAGGCCGCGGGTCAGGTGCTGCTCGGGAGCCCAGCGGACCTCCCCGTGGATGACGCCGTCGGCAGCCAGGTCGAGCACGAACTCGTGGGCGACCCGGGTGAGGGCCTCGGCCGTCTGCATGACAGCGACGGTGATCTCGAACGTCTTCAGGTACTCGACCAGCGAGCCCGAGTCGGCCTGGGCCGCGATCCAGGCGCCGAGGTCGCCCTCGGGCAGCTCGATGCCGGCTGCCGGCGCGAGCTCGGCGATCGTCGTCGGGCGGAGACCGCCGTCGAGGTGGTCGTGGAGCGAGACCTTCGGCAGCGCCGCGATGCTCGGCCCGCCGTTGGGCAGGCGGTACTCCTGATCCGGTGCGCTCATACCGACAACCGTACTAGTGGCCGCAGTCGGCAGACTGAACGGCGACCACAAGCGGGCGGGGTGAATCTAGGAGATTCGCTCCACGACGAGAGACCGGGGCGCCGGGGCCGTGCCGCCGATGCTCCAGGCGCCCTCGACGGCCTCCAGCGCGCGGCCGAACCGCGATTCGTCCTCGCTGTGAAGGGTGAAGAGCGGCTGGCCGGCGGTGACCTGGTCGCCGGGCTTCGCGTGCAGCTCGATGCCGGCCGTGGCCATCACCGGATCCTGCTTGCGGGCGCGTCCGGCGCCGAGGCGCCAGGCGGCGATGCCGAACGGCAGCGCCTCCTGCTCGATGAGGTAGCCCGACTCGGCGGCGGTGACGACGTGCGTGTGCGGCGCCACCGGCAGCGGGGCCTCAGGGTCGCCGCCCTGGGCGCGGATCATGCGGTTCCAGGAGTCCATGGCTCGTCCGTCGTCGAGAGCGGCCTCGACGTCGGCGTCGGGCTGGCCGGCGGCGGCGAGCATCTCGCGCGCCAGGGCCACGGTGAGCTCGCGGATGTCGGCCGGGCCGCCGCCCGAGAGGGTCTCGAGCGACTCGCGCACCTCGAGGGCGTTTCCGATCGTCTTGCCGAGCGGAACGCTCATGTCGGTGAGGAGCGCCGACGTGCGAACGCCCGCGTCGGTGCCGAGGTCGACCATGGTGTGCGCGAGTTCCTGCGCCCGTGTGAAGTCCTGGATGAAGGCGCCGGAGCCGAACTTCACGTCGAGCACCAGGGCGGCGGTGCCCTCGGCGATCTTCTTCGACATGATCGACGACGCGATCAGCGGAATCGCCTCGACGGTGCCGGTGATGTCGCGGAGCGCGTAGAGCTTGGCGTCGGCGGGGGCGAGACCTGTTCCGGCGGCGCAGATCACGGCACCCTCGTCGGCGAGGATCTCGCGCATGCGCTCGTTGGTGAGCGACGCCTGCCAGCCGGGGATCGACTCGAGCTTGTCGAGGGTCCCGCCCGTGTGGCCGAGGCCTCGGCCCGAGAGCTGCGGCACCGCGACGCCGAACGAGGCGACGAGCGGCGCGAGGGGCAGGGTGATCTTGTCGCCGACTCCGCCGGTGGAGTGCTTGTCGACGGTCGTCCTGCCGAGGCCGTCGAACGACATCGTCTCGCCCGACGCGATCATGGCGAGCGTGAGGTCGCGGATCTCGGAGCGCTGCATGCCGTTCAGGAAGATCGCCATGGTGAGCGCCGACATCTGCTCGTCGGCGACGTAGCCGCGCGTGTAGGCGTCGATCAGCCAGTCGATCTGGGCAGTGCTCAGCGTGCCGGAGGAGCGCTTGACGCGGATCAGGTCGACGACGTCGAAGGGTTCGATGGAAGTGGTCATTGTGAGTCCTTCTGGGAGGCCTCGTAGGCCTGGAGCTGACGGGGCCCGAACGCGTCCGGGATCACCTCGTCGATGGTCTTGAATCCGGAGACGGTGTCGAGCACCATGCCCTCGGCGGAGTGCTCGTAGAGCAGCTGCCGGCAGCGGCCGCACGGCATCAGCACGCCGCCGTTGCCGTCGACGCAGGCGAACGCGACGAGGCGGCCCCCGCCGGTCATGGTCAGCTGCGACACGAGCGAGCACTCGGCGCACAGCGTGAGGCCGTACGAGGCGTTCTCGACGTTGCAGCCCGACACCACGCGGCCGTCGTCGGTCAGCGCCGCAGCCCCCACCGGAAACTTCGAGTAGGGCACGTAGGCCTTCTGCATGGCCTCCCGAGCGGTGGCGCGCAGGCCGTCCCAGTCGAAGACGCTCTCGTAGTCGACGTCGGTCATGACTTCACGTAGGGCTTCCCCGAGGCGGCGGGGCCCCTCGACTGGCCGACGAGCCCCGCGACGGCGAGGATCGTGACGACGTACGGCAGCATCAGCATGAACTCGCTCGGCACCGGCGAGCCGACCGCGCTGAGCACGTTCTGCAGGTTGCTGGCGAAGCCGAAGAGAAGAGCCGCGAGCGTGGCGCGGATCGGATCCCAGCGCCCGAAGATGACGGCGGCGAGGGCGATGTAGCCGGCACCCGCGGTCATCGACTTCTGGAACTCGCCCAGGTCGCCGAGGGTGAAGAACGCGCCGCCCAGGCCGGCGATCGCGCCCGCCAGCGAGACGTTCCAGAAGCGGGTCGCGTTGACCCGGATACCCACGGTGTCGGCCGCCTGCGGGTGCTCGCCGACCGCGCGGAGGCGGAGGCCCCAGCGGGTCTTGAACAGGCCGAAGAAGACGACAGCGACGGCGACGTACATCAGGTAGACGACGACGTTCTGCTGGAAGAAGAGCGGCCCGATCAGCGGGATGGAGCTGAGCCCGGGGATGTCGACCTGTGCGAAGCGGAGCCCCTGGTTGAGCTTCTCGTTCGAGGTGAGCACCTCGGAGTAGAGGAAGCTCGTCAGGCCGGTGACGAACACGTTCAGCACGACGCCGACGATGACCTGGTCGACGAGGTAGCGGATGCTGAAGACGGCCAGGATCATCGACACCAGGGCGCCGGCGACCATGGCGCTGACGAGGCCGGCCCAGAGCGACCCGGTGACGCTGGCCACGACGGCCGAGACGAAGGCGCCGCCCAGCAGCTGGCCCTCGATGGCGACGTTCACGACGCCGACCCGCTCCGAGATGACGCCGCCGAGGGCGCCGAAGATCAGCGGAGTCGAGAGGGCGAGCGACCCGACGAGAAGGCCGGGCACCAGGATCGACTGGTCGGCGCCCGCCCAGGTGAGGAAGGCGACGAAGAACAGGACGCCGAACACCGCGATGAGCCAGATCGGCACCCGGCGGTACTGCGACACCAGGTAGGCGGCTGCGACCGCGATGACGGCGAGCACGATCGTGAGCACGATGTCGGTGCTGCGCGTCGGCAGGACGGCGTTGGGGAGCTTGACGAAGTCGGTCGACGACGACAGGCGGAAGGTCGAGTCACCCGACCGGCCTGCCACGAGGAACAGCAGGACCGACACGACGACGAACGCGCCCAGCGCGATCGGTGCCTTCCAGGAGCGCGTCTTCGCGACGGCGAGCCCGGGGGTCTCGGCGACGGGCACGGCCACGTCGGGGGTCAGGGAGCTCACTTGGTCACCACCGCGGTCTTGGAGGAGGACGCCTTGCGGATTCGGGGCGACCCGGAGCCGGTCTGCCGGATTCGGAAGATGGTCCGCACCAGCGGCGGCGCCGCCACGAACAGGACGATCAGCGACTGCACGACCAGCACGATGTCGATCGGCACGCCGTTCGCGGCCTGCATGGCGTAGCCGCCGGCCTTGAGAGCACCGAACAGGATGCCCGCGCCGAAGACGCCCCAGGGGCGCGAGCGGCCGAGCAGCGCGACGGTGATCGCGTCGAAGCCGATGCCCGCGTCGATACCCGACGAGAAGCCGGTGGTCAGCGTGCCGAGCACCTGCGTGGCGCCGGCGATGCCGACGAGCGCGCCCGACAGGACCATCGCCCAGACGTAGACGTTCTTGACGTTGATGCCGGCGGTGCGGGCCGCGTGGGGGTTCTCGCCCACGGCGCGGAAGCGGAAGCCGAGCGTCGACCGGTTGAGCAGCCACGAGCAGAAGATCGTCGCGGCGATCACGAGCAGGAAGCCGACGTTGAGGTTGAAGTTCGGGCCGAGCAGCTTCGGCAGGATCGCCGTGGGCAGCGTCGCCGGAGACTGCGGGTTCGTCGAGCCGGGTGCCTGGAGCAGGCCGGGCGTCCGGAGCATGAACGACACCAGGTACAGGGCGACGTAGTTCAGCATGATCGTCAGGATCACCTCGTGCGCGCCGGTGCGCGCCTTCAGGAAGCCGACGATGAAGCCCCAGAGGGCCCCGCCCGCGATACCCGCGATGATGGCGAGCGGCAGGTGGACGGCCAGCGGCAGGTGGAACGAGAAGCCGACCCAGCCGGCGGCCGCGGCGCCCATCAGGATCTGCCCCTGGCCGCCGATGTTGAACATGCCGGCGCGGAACGCGAGCGCCACCCCGAGGCCCGCGACGATCAGCGGCATCGCGTAGTTCAGAGTCTCGGTCAGCGGGTGGATCCCGGCGGCGAAGCCGTAGGCGCTGAAGTCGATGACGCTGCCCTGGAAGATCGACACGTAGGCGACCGACACGGAATGCCAGACCGCCTGGATCATGTCGCCCGGGCGGGCGAAGAAGTAGCCGGACGTCGACTGCACGGTCGGGTCGGTCGCTGCGATCAGGATGCCCGAGAGCACCAGCGCGAGGACGACGGCGAGGACGGACACCATCGCGTTGCTCTGGACGATGTCGCGGAGCAGGCGCGAGGCCTGCGCGTCGCGCGCAGGAGCCGGAGCCGGAGCGGGCGTGGTCGGGGTGGGGGTGCTCATGCTGCGTCCTCCGTCGAGGGGACCTCGCCGGCCATCATGAGGCCGAGGACGTCGCGGGGGGTGTCGGCGGGGACGATGCCGACGATCGTGCCGCGGTACATGACGGCGATGCGGTCGGCGAGCGCGGTGACCTCGTCGAGCTCGGTCGAGACCACGATCACGGGAACGCCCGAGTCGCGGGTCTCGACGATGCGCTTGTGGACGAACTCGATCGAGCCGACGTCGATGCCGCGGGTGGGCTGGGCCGCGACGAAGAGCCGCAGGTCGCGCGACAGCTCGCGGGCCAGGACGACCTTCTGCTGGTTTCCGCCCGACAGGCGGCCCACCGGAGTGGCGATGCCCTGGCTGCGGATGTCGAACTCGCGGACCTTCTCGGTCGCGAACTCGGCCAGCTCGACCAGGCGGAGCCAGCCGCGCTTCACGAACGGGCCGGACTGCGAGCGGTCGAGCATGAGGTTCTCGGCGATGGTGAACTCGCCGACGAGGCCGTCCTCGGTCCGGTCCTCCGGGACGAAGCCGACGCCCGAGTCGAGCACCTTCCGGACGCTGAGGCCCTGGATCTGCTTGCCGTCGAGCTCGATCCGCCCCTCGACGCGCGGCTGGAGGCCGAGGATCGCCTCGGTGAGCTCGGTCTGGCCGTTGCCCTGCACGCCGGCGATGGCGAGGATCTCGCCTCGGCGCAGCTCGAACGAGACGCCGTCGACGACGAACTGGCCGATGGCGTCGATGACGCGGAGGTCGTCGACCACGAGCGCGACGTCGCCCGGCTCGGCCGGCGCCTTCTGCACGGTCAGCTCGACGGAGCGGCCGACCATGAGCGAGGCGAGCTCGGCGTTGGACGCCGAGGGCGAGGCCTCGCCGACGACCGTGCCGAGGCGGATCACGGTGATGCGGTCGGCGACCTCGCGCACCTCGCGGAGCTTGTGGGTGATGAAGACGATCGCGGTGCCGGCGTCGCGGAGCTGCCGCATGATCGCCATCAGCTCGTCGGTCTCCTGCGGCGTCAGCACGGCGGTCGGCTCGTCGAACACGAGCACCTTCGCGTCACGCGACAGCGCCTTGATGATCTCGACGCGCTGCTGCACGCCGACGGGGAGCTCCTCGACGATGGCGTCGGGGTCGACGTCGAACCCGAACCGCTGCGAGATCGCGCGCACCTTCGCGCGCGCTCCCGGAAGGTCGAGGCGGCCGCCGAACGCGGTCTCCTCGTGGCCGAGCATGACGTTCTCGGCGACGGTGAAGACCGGCACGAGCATGAAATGCTGGTGCACCATCCCGATGCCGGCGTTCATGGCGTCGCCGGGACCGGCGAACCGCTGGACGACGTCGTCGAGCAGGATGTCGCCCTCGTCGGCCTGGTACAGGCCGTAGAGCACGTTCATGAGGGTGGACTTGCCGGCGCCGTTCTCTCCGAGAAGCGCGTGGATCTCGCCAGGCTCGACGGTGAGGCTGATGTGATCGTTCGCGGTGAGAGCGCCGAAGCGCTTGGTGATGCCTTGCAGCTCGAGTTTCATGGGGTTGGGTTCTCCCTGGGGGGTCAGGCAGGCGTAAGGGCCCGAAGCGACGTTAGTCGCTCCGGGCCCTGGGGTGGGACGGCCGCGCGAGCGGCCGACCCCCTGGCGCTACTTGCTGGCGGCCGGCGACTTGACCGTGATCGAGCCGTCGATGATGCCCGCCTTGATCGTCTTCAGCTCGCCCTCGAGGGTCGAGGGGATCTTGTCGGCGTAGTCGTGGAACGGGGCGAGGCCGACGCCGTCGTTCTTCAGGGTGCCGACGTAGGGGGTCGACGAGAAGTCGCCCTTGGCGGCGGACTCGATGACGGCCTCGGTCGCGGGCTTGATGCCCTTCTCGACGCTGGTCAGGAAGAGCGCCTTGTTGGAGGGGTCGGTCTCGTAGGTGTCGGAGTCGGCCCCGATGAGGACGATGTCTTTACCGCTCTCGTTGGCGTCCTTCGCGGCCTGCGCAGCGCTCTGGTAGATCGGGCCGCCGACCGGGAGGATGACATCGGCATCCTGATCGATCAGCGACTGAGCCGTCTGCTTAGCAACGGTTCCGGCTTCGAAGCCGCCCGTGAACGAGCCGCCCTTCTGGTTGTCAACGTCCCAGCCGCGGACCTTGACGTTCTTGCCCTTTTTCTCGTTGTAGTACTGAACGCCGTCATAGAAGCCATCCATGAAGATGGTGACGGTTGGAATGTGCGCGCCGCCGAAGGTGCCGACGACACCGGTCTTCGAGTAGGCGGCAGCAGCGTACCCGCCGAGGAAGGCCGCCTCGGAGGTGTTGAAGGTGATCGGCTGCACGTTGTCGGCCGTGATCGACGCGTCGTCGATGGTGGCGAAGTCGACGTTCGGGTTCGCCTTGGCGGCGGCCTTCGTCGCGTCGGCGAGCAGGAAGCCGACGGTGATGATCAGCTTGCACTTCTGAGTGACGAGGCTCGAGATGTTCGAGGCGTAGACGGTCTGGTCGGCGGACTCGACGGCCTTCGGCGTGACGCCGAGGGTGTCGCCGGCGGCGTCGAGGCCCTCCTTGCCGAGCTGGTTGAACGACTTGTCGTCGAAGCCGCCGGCGTCCGAGACCATGCACGGGAGGTAGCTCGACGCCGAGCCGCTCTTGGTGCTCGTCGCTTCGGGGGCCGAGCCGCAGCCGGCGAGGATCGCCGTCGCTCCGACCATGGCGATGCCGGTGAACACGGCCTTTCGCACGGAGATTGTCACTGTGTCCTCCAAGACGGGTTCTGCGCGATGCAGAGGGATTGTGAAGAAGTGGCCCAGCATTCGCCGCTGGGCGCGATGTCTTGCAGGTTACCCAAAGTTACGAGGGCTAATTGCACGTCGCCCCGATCGGGCGCGAAGCGTTACCGGACCGCGACCATCGTGAAACAGCGCCGTCACGCCGAATCTGATAGGGGTTCCGGGTTGTGCCCGCCGCTAAGGTGTGGGCATGACGACAGCACTCGACCGGTTCTACAGCATCATCCCGGCCGGCGGCATCGGCTCCCGCCTGTGGCCGCTGAGCCGCGCAGACGCCCCGAAGTTCCTGCACGATCTCACCGGGTCGGGCACCACGCTGCTTCGCGGAACCTGGGACCGCCTCGCCCCGATCAACGGCGAGCAGCGGATCATGGTCGTCACCGGGCGCTCGCACCGCGCCGCCGTCGAGGCCCAGCTGCCCGCCCTCGAGGACCGCAATGTCGTGCTCGAGTCCGAGCCGAAGGACAGCACCGCCGCGATCGGTCTCGCCGCCGCCATCCTCGCCAAGCGCGAGCCCGACGTGATCATCGGCTCGTTCGCCGCCGACCACGTCATCAGCGATCAGCGCGGCTTCGTGCGCGCGGTCAAGGAGGCCATCGTCGCCGCCGACGCCGGCTACATCGCGACGATCGGCATCACGCCGACCGAGCCTGCCGTCGGCTTCGGCTACATCCACTGCGGCCAGCCGCTCGCCATCGACGGCGCCCCGCACGCGGCAGCAGTGACCTCGTTCGTCGAGAAGCCCGAGCTCGAGACCGCCGAGGAGTACGTCGCCGACGGCAACTACCTCTGGAACGCGGGCATGTTCATCACGCGCGCCGACGTGCTGCTGCGGCAGCTCGGCGAGACGCGCCCCGAGCTGCTCGCCGGCCTGCTCGAGCTCGCCGACGCCTGGGACACCCCCGCGCGAGGCGCCGTCGTCGACCAGGTCTGGCCCGACCTCGAGAAGATCGCCATCGACTACACCGTGGCCGAACCCGCCGCGGCCCTCGGCCGACTCGCCGTCATCCCCGGCGACTTCGACTGGGACGACGTGGGCGACTTCGCCTCGATCGCGAAGCTGCACTCGAAGGGGCGCGCCTCCGACCTGGCGATCCTCGGCGAGAACGCCCGCGTGCTCGCCGACTCGTCGTCGGGCATCGTCGTCAGCCAGGGCGACCGGCTCATCTCGCTCATCGGCGTCAGCGACATCGTCGTGGTCGACACCCCCGACGCTCTGCTCGTCACCACCAGCGCCAACGCGCAGCGGGTCAAGAGCGTCGTCGACGCGCTCAAGCTGTCGGGGCGCAACGACGTCCTGTAGCAGCTGCGGGCAGGTCGCCATTCGGCGTTCACTGCCCCGCCACTCCCCTGTCACACGCGGCGCATAGGTTCGCCTCAGCGAGCGGGTTCTGTGCGCGGATGAGGTGGAATGATGCGAGTTGCCATCGTGACCGAGAGTTTTCTCCCGACCGTCAACGGGGTGACCAACAGCGTCTGCCGGGTGCTCGAGCATCTGCGCGACCGCGGCCACGAGGCCATGGTCATCGCGCCAGCGGGCAAGGGCCCGGACCGCTTCGCGGGCTTCGCCGTGCACCGCATGCCGAGCGTCGGCTACCGCCAGTTCCCGGTCGGGATCCCCGGCCCGGCCATGGCGTCGCTGCTCGCCGGCTTCGACCCCGACGTGATCCACGCCGCGTCTCCCCTCGTGCTGGGTGCGCAGGCGATCACCGCCGCCCAGCGGATGGGAGTGCCGAGCGTCGCGATCTTCCAGACCGACATGGCCAAGTACGCCGGCCACAACGGCTTCGGCGCCGCCGGAACCGCCCTCGTGTGGAAGCTCATCCGCAAGGTGCACCACAATGCGACCCTCACGCTCGTGCCCTCGGAGGCCTCCCGCCGCGACCTCGAGCGCATCGGCGTGCAGCGCGTCGCGACCTGGGGCCGCGGCGTCGACTCGGCGCTCTACCATCCCAACCGCCGTACCGAGCAGGCAGCGCAGGAACTGCGGGCCCGTCTCGCACCCGACGGCGAGGCGATCGTGGGCTACGTCGGGCGCCTCGCCCCCGAGAAGGAGCTCGAGCGCCTGCAGGCCCTCCGGCGCATCCGCGGCATGAGGCTCGTGCTGGTCGGCGACGGGCCCGCGCGCGCCTCGCTGGGCCGGCGCCTGTCTGGGCTCGACCCGGTCTTCCTCGGGACGCTCCGCGGCGAGGAGCTCGCCACGGCCTACGCCGCCTTCGACCTGTTCGTGCACGCCGGCACGACCGAGACCTTCGGGCAGACGCTGCAGGAGGCTCATGCGGCCGGGCTCCCGGTCGTCGCGCCGGCCGCCGGCGGTCCCCTCGACCTCGTCGAGCACGGGGTGGACGGCTTCTTGTTCGACCCGCGCCACGACCACTCGCTGCGGCGGGCCGTCCTCTCGCTGGTCGAGGACCCACTCCTCCGCGCCCGCTTCGGCGAGGCCGGCCGGCGCGCGGTGGTCGGCCGCACCTGGACCCACCTCGGCGACGAGCTGATCGCGCACTACGGGGCCGCCGCCGCGGCGATGCCGCAGCCCGTGGGAACTCTCTCGGCATCGAGATAATCCCCTCAGCGCTCTCCAAGGCGCTCAGGACGGGTGCCTAGGATGGTTCAGATACCGCGTCACACCCCGATCCGTTTTGGAGGGTTGCTCATGGCCGAGCAGACAGGGGTCCTCACCGGGCCTCCCGCGCCGAATGGCGACACGAAGGTGGCGCCTCCGCGCCCGAGCAGGTTCCAGGGCACGCTGTACCGGGGTCGCGAGGGCATGTGGTCGTGGGTCCTCCACCGGATCACCGGCGTCTCGATCTACTTCTTCCTGCTGGTGCACATCCTCGACACGGCGCTCGTCCGGGTCAGCCCGCAGGCGTACAACGCGGTCATCGGCACCTACAAGCACCCGATCATGGGCTTCGGCGAGACGGCTCTCGTCGCGGCGATCGGCTTCCACGCCCTCAACGGCCTCCGGATCATCCTGATCGACTTCTGGAGCCAGGGCACGAAGCACCAGCGACTCATGTTCTGGATCGTGATCGCCCTCTGGGTGATCCTGCTCGCCGGCTTCGTCCCCCGCCAGATGATGAACATCTTCTCGGAGTAGCGCATGACCTCCTCGACCATCGAAGCCCCCCGGAGCCCTCGCCCCGTCACGCGTAAGCGCCGCGTCAACTGGGAGAAGTGGGGATGGCTCTACATGCGCGGCAGCGGAGTGCTGCTGATCGCGCTGATCGCCGCGCACCTGTTCACGAACCTCATCGCCGGCCAGGGCGGCGTCAAGGCGATCGACTTCGCCTTCGTCGGCGGCAAGTGGTCGAACCCGTTCTGGAAGGTGTGGGACACCCTGCTCCTCTGGCTCGCCCTGATCCACGGCTCGAACGGCATGCGCACCATCGTGAACGACTACGTGTCGAACCCGAAGGTCCGCAAGACCATGCTGATCGCGCTGCTGGCCTCCAGCGTCGTCCTCCTGCTCCTCGGCACCCTGGTCATCTACACGTTCGACCCGTGCCCGGCCGGCTCCCTCCCGAGCGACCTCCCGTCGTTCTGCCCGGCCCAGTAACGCCGTTCTCCTAGCGGCTCCCCCACTCTCGAAGGTTCCTGTGTCTGACATCCCCGACTCCTCCACCGCCCCGACCCGCACCATCGACGGCGTCCACTACCACCAGCACGACATCGTCATCGTCGGCGCCGGCGGCGCCGGGATGCGTGCGGCCATCCAGGCCGGCGCGGGCGCCTCGACAGCCGTCATCTCGAAGCTCTACCCCACGCGATCGCACACGGGAGCGGCCCAGGGCGGCATGGCCGCGGCCCTCGCCAACGTCGAGGACGACAACTGGGAGTGGCACACCTTCGACACCGTGAAGGGCGGCGACTACCTCGTCGACCAGGACGCGGCCGAGATCCTGGCCAAAGAAGCCATCACCGCGGTGCTCGAGCTCGAGAACATGGGCCTGCCGTTCAACCGGACGCCCGAGGGCAAGATCGACCAGCGGCGCTTCGGCGGCCACACCTCCGAGCACGGCAAGGCTCCGGTGCGCCGTGCCTGCTACGCGGCCGACCGCACCGGCCACATGATCCTGCAGACGCTGTTCCAGAACTGCGTGAAGCTCGGCATCAACTTCTTCAACGAGTTCTACGTGCTCGACCTCATCATGACCGAGGTCGACGGCGAGAAGCGCCCCGCGGGCGTCGTGGCGTACGAGCTCTCGACCGGCGAGCTGCACGTCTTCCAGGGCAAGGCGGTCATCTTCGCGACCGGCGGCTTCGGCAAGATCTACAAGACGACCTCGAACGCCCACACGCTCACCGGCGACGGCGTCGGGATCATCTGGCGCAAGGGCCTTCCGCTCGAAGATATGGAGTTCTTCCAGTTCCACCCGACCGGCCTGGCCGGCCTCGGCATCCTCCTCTCGGAGGCCGCCCGAGGCGAGGGGGCGATCCTCCGCAACAGCGAGGGCGAGCGCTTCATGGAGCGCTACGCCCCGACCATCAAAGACCTGGCGCCTCGCGACATCGTCGCGCGCTGCATGCGCACCGAGATCCGCGAGGGCCGCGGCGCTGGCCCCAACAAGGACTACCTCTACCTCGACATCACGCACCTGTCGCCCGAGGTGATCGACGCGAAGCTCCCCGACATCACCGAGTTCGCCCGCACGTATCTCGGCGTGGAGCCCTACACCGAGCCGGTGCCGGTGCTTCCGACAGCGCACTACGCCATGGGCGGCATCCCGACCAACGTCAAGGCCGAGGTGCTCTCCGACAACACCACCGTCGTGCCCGGCCTCTACGCCGCCGGCGAGTGCGCCTGCGTGAGCGTCCACGGCTCCAACCGCCTCGGCACCAACTCGCTGCTCGACATCAACGTCTTCGGCAAGCGAGCCGGCGACAACGCGGTCGAGTACGTCAAGACGGCCGAGTTCGCGCCGCTCCCCGACGACGCCGCCGAGTTCGTCAAGGGCCTGATCGACCAGGTGCGCGGAGCGACCGGCACCGAGCGAATCGCGACCCTTCGTCGCGAGCTGCAGGAGTCCATGGACGACAACGCCCAGGTCTTCCGCACCGAGGAGACCCTCATCGCGGTCACCGAGAAGATCCAGGAGCTGCGCGAGCGCTTCCTGAACATCTCGGTGCAAGACAAGGGCAAGCGCTTCAACACCGACCTGCTCGAGGCCATCGAGCTCGGCTTCCTGCTCGACCTTGCCGAGGTCGTCGTGTACTCCGCGCTCTCACGCCAGGAGAGCCGCGGCGGCCACTTCCGCGAGGACTTCCCGAAGCGCGACGACGAGAAGTGGCTCGTGCACACGATGGCCTACCTCTCGGGCGACGCCCACTCGGCCGACGCGGGCGACCACATCAAGCTCTCGACCAAACCGGTCGTCATCACGAACTACCAGCCGATGGAACGGAAGTACTGAGATGAGCACCGTCCTCGAAGAGCGTCCGGCAGCAGCCGACGCGATCCAGAAGTTCACCGCGACGATGATGATCCGCCGCTTCGACCCCGATGTCGACACCGAGCCGCGCTGGCAGGAGTTCTCGGTCGAGATGCTGCCGACCGACCGCGTGCTCGACGCGCTGCACCAGATCAAGTGGGAGCAGGACGGCTCGCTGACCTTCCGTCGCTCGTGCGCCCACGGCGTCTGCGGCTCGGACGCCATGCGCATCAACGGCCGCAACCGCCTCGCGTGCAAGACACTGATGAAAGACCTCGACATCTCGAAGCCGGTCTACGTCGAGGCCATCAAGGGCCTGCCGCTCGAGAAGGACCTCGTCGTCGACATGGAGCCGTTCTTCGCCTCCTACCGCGAGGTGCAGCCCTTCCTGCAGTCGTCGTCGAAGCCCGAGAAGGAGCGCCTCCAGTCGGCCGAGCAGCGCGCCCGGTTCGACGACACCACGAAGTGCATCCTCTGCGCCGCCTGCACCTCGTCGTGCCCGGTGTTCTGGACCGACGGGCAGTACTTCGGCCCGGCAGCGATCGTCAACGCGCACCGCTTCATCTTCGACTCGCGCGACGAGGCAAGCGAGGTGCGGCTCGACATCCTCAACGACAAGGAGGGTGTGTGGCGCTGCCGCACGACCTTCAACTGCACCGAGGCGTGCCCGCGCGGCATTCAGGTGACACAGGCCATCGCCGAGGTCAAAGCCGCAGTGCTCCGCGGCCGGCCCTAATCGGCGACGACACAGACAGCACCCATCCCGACGGCGAGCTGCAACGCCACCCGCACCCCGATCTCCCCCTCGTCGCTGAGCGGCGCCACGGCGTCGCACCACCACGTCGGCAGGTCGACGGCGGGGGCGTCCGGCAGAAGGCGCGCGACCTCGCCGGCAGTCGGCATGAGGCGGGGCGGGTAGACGGTCAGCACCGGCACACCCGTGGCGGTGGTCACCTGCAGCGCCGAGCCCCCGTCGATCTCGCGCACGGCGGCGGCACCCGGGATCGCCTCGGCGGCCTCGGCGAGCGAGAACAGGTCGTGGTCGCCGCGGGAGAGGATCGTGATCTCACGGGGCACCCGGGTGACCCCCTCGAGTTCCTGCGCCCGTGTCGCCGGGCTTCTGGTCGTGCGGATGCGGCTCTCCGTGCAGGTCGAGGTCGCCGTGGAGGTCGTCCTCCCACGCCTGGAGCAGCGGCGCGGCCACGAGGGCGGTGAGGCGGTCGCCGCCGACGGAGTCGAGCGCATCGTGCAGGCGGTCCCAGCCGGGGTCGGTCGCCGTGCCGAGCGGCAGCAGGTAGGCGGGGCGCGACGCGCTGCCGACGACGACGACGTCCTGGTCGTCGGCGAAGACGCGCTCGTGCAGCGCCAGCCGCCGCACCGACGGGGCGCCGATGAGCAGCGCGACCGGATTCGGCGGCGGGTACTCGACCGGGCGGAACGTGCGATCGGCCTCCCCCACGCGCGCCAGAACCAGCGCGAAGGTGGGCAGAGAATGGACGGTCAGGATCGCGAGCGCCTCGCCCAGCCGCTCGATCGCCGCGTCCAGCCCCGCCGAAGCGCCCGGCACGTCGGCGGTGATGGCGACCGTCTCCTCGATGCCGTGCCCGCCGAACCGAGCTGTGACGGCGGCCGAGAAGCCGTCGCCCTCGACCAGGAACCTCGACGCATCGGGCGCGCGATGCCGGGCGTCCTGCGTGAGCACCCAGCGGTCCCAGCCGTGCTCCAGAGGCTCGGCGAGGCCCCAGGCGCGTGGGCGCCCGCCCCCGATCGCCAGCGCCATCGTCTCGAGCGCGCCGCCGAGCATCACGTCGTCCGTCGGCCGGTGCAGGAGCGTCACGTCGACGCTGAGCTGGGTGGTGTGGGCGTCCGCCGAGGTGAGCGAGCCCGTCGGGAGGTCGCCGTCGGCGTCCGGATCGTTTCCCTTCGCCGGGGCCAGCACGGCCTCGTCGAGGTCGGCGCGGTCGACGCCCGTGATGCCGTCGCGGAACCCGGTCGGCGTCTCGACGGCCCAGACCCCTCCTGCTGCGACCAGCGCCGAGCGCAGGCCGATGGTGATCCGAGCCGACTCGGGCGTCACCAGCACCACCGTGCGATCGGCCAGCGGCGGCCGCGACAGCAGGTCGGCGAGGGGCGGGGTGAGACGCACCACTCGAGACCGACTGGCCACCCGCACGGCATGCGGCGTGATCTCGTCGATCAGCGGATGGCGAATCGGTGTGCCCACCCGGCCCATTGAACTCCCGGGGGGCCGGCCGCGACCGGGCGAGCTCTGCGGCGGCACGCAGTTCGCGCACCCGTGGTCCGTCCGACACTCCTCGGCCCCCTCGCGCGCAGGCGCCACCCCACTCGCTACGCTCGGACCACGCCCTGCGACTCACCGAGCGAGGCGCCCGCCCCCTGCCCCGCCACGAGAGGCCCGCTGTGGACGCCGAGACCGACAACCGCCCCGATGAGCTCGCCCTGCAGAGAGAGATGGCGTCGGCCGTCGCCGCGTCGCTCGCCGAGGTCGAATGGGCTGAGGCGAGTCTCTTCTGGTCGGAACTCGCAGGCCGCCGACTCGAGACCCTCTCCGTCGGCGGTCACGCGTCCGAGCAGCCAGTGCCCCGCGCCGTCGACGAGCTCGGCCTCCGCCTCCGCCGCGACATGGCCGTCGCAGAACGCGGCACGTGGCTGTCGATGAGCCTCGTGATGGAGGCGGACGGCGGCTTCACCTGCCGGTTCAACTACGACCGACGCGTCTACGCCAACCCCGGCAGCCCGTTCACGGCGGGCCCCGGAGCCGCCGGGCCCGATGACGAGGCGTGGGCGCACGACCTGGCGCGGTTCCCGCGCAGTCCGCGCTACACGCCGGCCTGGCTGCCGGGAGCTGGTCTGGGCATCGCCGCACCCTACGACGTGCTCGCCGATGCCTGGGGCTGGCCCGGCGTGTTCGCCAGCGTCGAGCAGCAGACGGATGCGGCTCTCGCCGCGAACGGCGCCGTGCCGCCGCTTGCGCCGGCCGACGCCGAGGCCGTCGGCCGGCTCGTGCTCAGCGCCGTCGTCGCCGACGTGCTCGAACCGCACCACCTGGCCACCCTGCTGGGGCTCCACCGCGAGGCGGTGGGGCGACGGCTACTCCCCGATGTGCCGGGTGTCGACGGGCTCGACCCCGCGCTTCCGCTGCTCGAGGCGCGCGAGCAGTCGTCGCCGGCTCTGCTCGGCGTGGAGGCCGGGGTGTACGGCGTGATCGGCGACGTGGTGCGGGCTCGGCTGCGGGGCTGACGCCCCACCGGCAGAACCCGCCGAATCGGCACGAACCCGCCGAAAAGACGACGGGTTCGTGCCGCAACGGCGGGGCCGAGTGCGAGCCGGCCCGCGGGCCGGATGACAGCTACGCGCGCGCCGCACCCACCTTGGCGGCGAACGGCGCCACCAGCGCGTGCGCCTCGTCGAGGCCCGTGATCGCCACGGCCAGCTCGACGTCGCTCCTCGACGCGTCGGCGAGCATCGCCTGGAGCTCGACGCTCTGCTCGTCGTCGGCCACGTCGAAGCGGAGGGCGGCGCCCATGGCCTCGAGCAACGCGACCGGGGTCGTGCCGCGGTCGCTGAGACCTGCGGCCGGCGACACGAAGCGCTCGTCGCGAGAGAGCTTGCGGAGCGGCTGGCGGCCGACGCGCGCCGTGGTGTCGGGCAGGTCGGCGTTCTCGAAGCGCTTGAGGATCGCCGCGACGTAGTCGCCATGTACGGCCGGGTCGAGGTCGTGCTTGGCGATCAGCAGGGCGCTCGTCTCGCCGAGGACGGCTTCGACGGCGGCACGCACCTCGGGCAGCGCGATGGCGTCCGAGATCTTGTCCGCACCCGCGAGGAACCCGAAGTAGGCGGTCGTCGCGTGGCCCGTGTTGACGGTGAACAGCTTGCGCTCGATCGAGGCCTCGAGACCGTCGACCCAGTGCACACCGGGGATCTCGGGCTCGGCTCCGCCGAACGGCGTCCGGTCGATGGCCCACTCGTAGTAGGTCTCGACGGTGACGTCGAGCCCCTGGCCCGGCGCCTGGGCGGGGACGATGCGGTCGACGGCGGTGTTCGCGAAGACGGCCCTGCCGAGCGCGGCGTCGTCGGCGCCGCCGGGCAGGTTCGCGACGATGAACTCCTCGAGTCGGTCGGTCGCATTGAGAGCGTTCTCGCAGGCCATGACGGCGACCTTCGGCAGCGACGCGTCGCGAGCCTGGAGCCCGGCGGCGATCGCCGGAGCGATGAACTTGAGCACGTTCGGGCCCACGGCGCAGGTGACCACAGCGGCCGAGGCCACCGCGGCGACGACGGCGTCGGGATCGGCGGCGGAGTTGACGGCCGAGAAGCGGGTGACCTCATGGTCGGCAGCGCCCTCGCCCACCTCGTGGACGACGTACGAGTCGGCGGCCTTCAGCTCGTCGATCAACTCGGCATTGACGTCTGAGAAGACGACCTCGTAGCCGGCTTCGTGGAGCAGGAGCCCGACGAAGCCGCGCCCGATGTTGCCGGCGCCGAAGTGGACCGCGGTGCCAGCGGTCACTCGTTGACCGCTTCGAGCTGGGCGAAGATCTCGTCGACGCCCGCGGCGTCGCGGAGGGCCTGCACCTCGTCGTCGTCGGAGAAGATGATGGCGATCTTCGACAGGATCTCGAGGTGCTGGTTCTCGATGCCCGCGATGCCGACCACGAAGTGGACGGGGTTGCCGTCCCAGTCGATCGGCGTCGAGTAGCGGGTGAACGACAACGCCGACTTCAGGATGGCGTCCTTGGCGTCGTTCGTGCCGTGCGGGATGGCGAGGAAGTTGCCCATGTAGGTCGACACGCTCTTCTCGCGCTCGATCATCGCAGGCAGGTAGTCGGCTGTGACCGATCCCGCCTCCAGAAGGATCTCGCTGGCTTCTCGCATCGCCTCCGACTTGGTCGTGGCGGTGCCTTCGGCTTTGATCTGGCTCTTCTGGAGGACGGAATCAGTCATGTCTCAGATGCTACTTTCTTTGGTTATTTCTGGTTCGCCAGCTGGTCGACGACCTGGTCGTACTGCGGAGCGTTCATGAAGTTGTCGACCGAGACGTGCTGGGCGCCCGGGTTCATGGTCTTCGCGCGGTCGGTCAGCTGCTGCTGCGTGATGATCAGGTCTTCGTCGCCCGTGAGGTTCGCGATGGCCTTGTTGACCACGGTCACACCCTCGATGCCGGCCTTCTTGATCTTGTTGCGCAGGACGCTGGCGCCCATGGCCGACGAGCCCATGCCGGCGTCGCAGGCGAACACGATGTTCTCGACGCGGGTGGCGGTGCTCGTGGTGGTGGCGCTGCCGACACCGCCGAAGGTGGCCTCGGCCTCCTCCTCCGTGGCGGGAGCGGTGGAGCCGGCGAAGACGCCCGCGGTCGCGGCGTTGGCGTCGCGGCCCTTGGCGGCCTGCATCTTGGCGAGGGCGTCCGACATGTCGCCGCCGCCGGCGGCCAGGTCGCGCTTGCGGGTCGCGATGAGGAAGAACGATGCGACGACACCCGACACTGCGGCGGAGAGGACGACCGAGGCGATGACGCCCAGGTAGCTGTCTCGCGAGGTGTTGGCGAGGACGGCGATGATCGAGCCGGGCGAGGCCGGACCGGTCAGGCCGGAGCCGAAGGCGACGTTGGTCGCGACACCCGTGGCGCCACCGAGGATGACGGCGATGAACATGATCGGCTTCTGCAGGACGAACGGGAAGTAGATCTCGTGGATGCCGCCGAAGAACTGGATGATGATCGCGCCGGGAGCCGAGGCGCGTGCCGCACCGACACCGAAGAAGGTGAAGGCGAGGAGGATGCCGAGGCCGGGGCCGGGGTTCGCCTCGAGGAGGAACAGGATCGACTTGCCCGACTCCTTGACCTGCTGGGCGCCCAGCTGGTCGAGCACGCCGTGGTTGATGGCGTTGTTCAGGAAGAACACCTTGGCCGGCTCGATGAAGAGGCTCGCGAGGGGCAGGAGGTGGGCGTTGATGAGGCCCTCGACCGCGTTGCCGAGGCCGACGACGATCACGCTGAAGAGCTTCGAGAGCCAGAAGAAGCCGGCCATGAAGAGACCGAAGCCCAGGATGCCCGCCGAGTAGTTGTTGACGAGCATCTCGAAGCCGGGCTTGATCTTGCCGTCCCAGAGGCGGTCCATCCGCTTGACGAGGTACGCGCCGAGCGGGCCGCAGATCATGGCGCCGAGGATCATCGTCGAGTCGGACCCGAGGATCACGCCCATCGTGAAGATCGAGCCGACGACCGCGCCGCGGATGTCGTAGACCATGCGGCCACCCTGGATGGCGATGGCCAGCGGGATCAGGTAGGTCAGGATCGGGCTGACGACGCCCACGTTGGCGACGCCGTCGGTCGTCCCGAAGCCGCCGAGGACGCCGACCGGAGTCCATCCGGTCTCGATGAAGAAGGCCGTGATGAAGCCCCACGCGATGAAGATCGCGATGTTGGGCATCACCATGCCGGCGAGGAACGCGCCGAACTTCTGGACCCGGACGCGGCCGGAACCGGCCTCCCGGGTCGTGGCGCCTGCAGACGTCGTTGTCATGATCGTGTCTTTCTGTTCATGGTGGTGAGGGGGTTGTGTGGTGCTGGGGGGGTCTAGAGCGAGGTGGAGACGGAGGACGCCGCGGCACGAGCCGCTGCGGCCGACGGGGCGCGGAGCGCGGCCTGGGCCATCGCCTTCGCCTCGTCGAGCGTGTGGTTCAGGAGCTCGGCGCGCACGTCGGCGAGGGCCGCGGGCGTCATCGAGAGGGTGGTCGCGCCGAGGCCGACGAGCACGACCGCGAGCAGCGGGTCGGACGCGGCCTCGCCGCAGATGCCGACGCCCTTGTGCGCGGCTGCTCCGGCGGTGCCGAGCTGTGCGACGAGGCGGAGCACGGCGGGGTGCCACGGATCCTGGTACGAAGCCACTGTGCCGAGCATGCGGTCGGCGGCCATCGTGTACTGGGTGAGGTCGTTCGTGCCGATCGACACGAAGTCGGCGGCCTCGAGCACCTGGTCGGCCATGAGCGCGACCGAGGGCACCTCGGCCATGACGCCGGCCGTCGTGATGCCGAGCTCCTTGGCGAGGGCCACGAAGTACTCGGTCTCCTCGACGTCGGCGACCATCGGAGCCATGACCCAGCGGTCGGCGTCGGTCTCGGCGTCGGCCTCGGCGAGCGCCGTGAGCTGGTCGCGGAGGATGTTCTCGTGGGCGCGCAGCGCGCGCAGACCGCGACGGCCGAGGGCCGGGTTCTCCTCGCCCGCGTCGGTGAGGAACGGCAGCGGCTTGTCGGCGCCGGCGTCCAGCGCGCGGACGACGACCTTCTTGCCGGGGAACTCTTTCAGGAGAGCCACGTACGAGGCCTTCTGCGTCGCGACGTCGGGCGCGTACGGGGAGTCGAGGAACAGGAACTCCGTCCGGAACAGCCCGACGCCCTCCGCCCCGAGCTCGACGGCCGCGGCGGCGTCCTTCGGGGAGCCGAGGTTGGCGAGCAGCGGCACGGTCGTGCCGTCCGCGAGGGCGCCCGGCGTGAGCGGGGCGGAAGCGGCGGCGAGGCGCTCGGCGCGCTTCTGGTCGGCGTCGGCGATCTGCTCCGCGGTCGGGTCGGTGAGGACGGCGCCGGCACCGGCGTCGACGATCACGACGTCGCCATCGGCGAGCTCGTCGGCCTGCGTCACGCCGACGATGGCCGTGATGCCCTTGGCGCGCGCGAGGATCGCCGTGTGCGAGGTGGGCCCGCCGTCGCGGGTGACGAGTGCGAGAACCTTGTCGAGGTCGAGGAGTGCGGTGTCGGCCGGTGCGAGGTCGCGCGCCACCAGGATGAACGGGGTGTCCGACTCGGGCACGCCGGGGGCGTGCACGCCGCGGAGCTGCGCGATGATGCGCTGAGCGACGTCGCCGAGGTCGGCTGCGCGCTCCCCCATGTATCCGCCCATGCCCGAGAGGATGTCCTGGAACGACTTGAACGCGTTGTAGACGGCGCGCTCCTCGTTGGTGCCGGCGTCGATCTGCGCGTGCACGTCGTCGAGGATCGACGGGTCCTGCGCCATGAGCGCCTGGGCCTCGAGCACGGCCTGGGCGTCGCCGCCCGCGGCGGCACCGCGCTTGCCGAGGTCGGCGGCGACGGCGGCCAGCGCCTCGCCGACCCGGGACTTGGCCGCGGCCGCATCGCCCTGGAGGGGCGACTGGTCGGGCTCGCCGAGCGGTTCGGCCATACGGAGGACGGGTCCGGACGCGGTTCCGCGTCCGACTCCTACACCGGGCAGTTCGGGCATCCGAGACTCCTTCATCTGGGGCTGGCCTTGTCGGCAGTGCAGCTGGTTCGTGTAATGCGTGTTCGACGAGTGCGCACCCATGTGTCCGGAGACGGGCGCTGGGAAGACCATACATCGATCTGAATTGACAAACAAACAAAATCAGAGCTAAAAATGCACCAACAGACATTTGTTTGCGCTTGGTTCTGCTTTCGTGGCCTGAGACAAGGCCCAGAATGCCCATTTCTCACCGATGAGGACCGATGTACGCCCCAGAACGCCACCTCCGCATCGTCGAGGAGGCCCGCCAGCACGGTCGAGTCGACGTCCGAGACCTCGCCGAGCTCCTCGAGGTCACCCCCGAGACGATCCGCCGAGACCTCACCAGCCTCGAGCGCCGCGGCCTCGTCCGCCGGGCTCACGGCGGCGCCATCCCCGTCGAGCGGATGACCTTCCACCCGGGCGTCGGCGACCGGGGCGGCATCAACACCGCCGAGAAGATGGTCATCGCCCAGGCCGCCGTCGACGAGATCCCCGAGAACGGGTCCATCATCATCGACGCGGGCACCTCCACGATCCTCCTCGCGCAGATGCTCCCCTCCGACCGAGGTCTGACCGTCGTCACCCACTCGCTCCCCGTCGCCATGGCCGTGGCGAACCGACCCGGCATCGACCTGCACCTGCTGGGCGGCAGCATCCGCCGCGACTCGCTGGCCGGCGTCGGCACCTGGACCCACCAGCTCGTCGGCATGGTCTCGGTCGACGCCGCCTTCATCAGCGTCGGCGGCATCACCCCCGAGCGCGGCCTGACCACCCACAACATCTCGGAGGCCGCGGTCAAGTCGGCCCTCATCAAGGCCGCCCGTCGCAGCATCCTCCTCGCCGACCACACCAAGTTCGGCCGCGAGGAGTTCGGTCGCGTGGCGCCCATCGCCGCCATCGATACGATCATCACCGACCCCGCCGTCAACCTCGACCTCGTCCGCGAGGTGGAGGCCGCCGGCACCGAGGTCCTCTGGCCCGGCAGGAACTGACCAGCCTCCGCCCGTCCCCACCGACTACGGTCGTACAACGTCCGTCCACCGCCGTCCGCAACCCTCGCAAGGAGCAACATCTATGTCCGAAGCCACCCGCACCGTGACCGTCGCCTCGTCGTCCGGCCTCCACGCCCGCCCGGCGTCCCTCTTCGTCCAGACGGTGACCGCCTCCGGCCACCAGGTGACCATCGCCAAGGGCGACAAGAGCGTCAACGCCTCCAGCATCCTGGGCCTCCTCGGCCTCGGCGTGAACACGGGCGACGAGGTCGTCCTCACCGTCTCGGGCGACGACGCCGAGACCACCGCCGACTCGCTGGTGGAGTTCCTGACCACCGACCACGACGCCGCCTGAGCCGCACCGTCCTCCTCCGCCGGCGCCCCGACTCGATGTCGGCAGGCGCCGGTAGGCTTTAACGCATGGGTACTCGTCTCCGCCTGGCCACCGTCAACGTCAACGGCATCCGCGCCGCCTTTCGCAAGGGCATGGGCGAGTGGGTCGACAGCCGCGACGTCGACATCCTGGCTCTGCAGGAGGTCCGCGCCCAGACCGAAGACATCGAGAGCCTGCTCGGTCCCGAGTGGAGCATCCTGCACGACCCCGCGACGGCCAAGGGCCGCGCCGGCGTCGCCCTCGCGAGCCGCAGGAAGGCCGAGATCCACCGCGTCGACCTGGGCGCCGTGAAGTTCGACACCGCCGGCCGGTGGCTCGAGGCCGACTACGACGTCGACGGCACGATCGTCACCGTCGTGAGCACCTACGTGCACTCGGGCGAGGTCGACACCCCCAAGCAAGACGAGAAGTGGAAGTTCCTCGACGCCATGTCGAAGCGCCTCCCCCAGCTCGAGAAGCACAACCCGCTCGCTGTCGTCGTGGGCGACCTCAACGTCGGCCACACTCCCCTCGACATCAAGAACTGGCGGGGCAACGTCAAGCGCGCCGGCTTCCTGCCGCGCGAGCGCGCCTACTTCGACCGCTTCTTCGGCCCCGCGGGCAAGAAGGTCGAGGGCGTCGACGGCACCAGCGGCAAGGGGCTCGGCTGGGTCGACATCGGCCGCGAGCACGCGGGCGACGTCGACGGTCCGTACACGTGGTGGTCGTGGCGCGGCCAGGCGTTCGACAACGACTCAGGCTGGCGCATCGACTACCAGATGGCCACCCCCGAGCTCGCCGCCAAGGTCACGAGCTACTCCGTCGACCGCGCCGACTCGTACGACAAGCGATGGTCCGACCACACCCCCGTGGTCGTCGACTACGACGTCTAGCCCCTCCGCATCCGGGCACCCTCCTTTCTTCCGCTCCACCAGTTAGGCCACGCAATGACTCCTCCCCGCCTCTTCTCGGGCATGCAGCCCTCCGGCGACTCGCTCCACGCCGGCAACTACATCGGCGCCCTGCAGCAGTGGGTTGCGCTGCAGGACACCCACGACGCCCTGTTCTGCGTCGTCGACATGCACGCGATCACCGTCCCGCAAGATCCGGCCACCCTCCGTGCCACCACGCGCCGCACCGCGGCCCAGTACATCGCCGGGGGCATCGATCCCGCCAAGTCGATCCTGTTCGTGCAGTCCCAGGTGCCGGCCCACGCCGAGCTGGCCTGGGTGCTGAACACGCTCACCGGCTTCGGCGAGGCCAGCCGCATGACGCAGTTCAAAGACAAGGCGGCGAAGCAGGGCGCCGAGTCGGCCTCGGTCGGCCTCTTCACCTACCCGATCTTGATGGCGGCCGACATCCTGCTCTACGGCGCCGAGCTGGTGCCGGTCGGCGACGACCAGAAGCAGCATGTCGAGCTCACCCGCGACCTCGCCAACCGCTTCAACTCGCGGTTCGGCGAGACGTTCGTCGTGCCCGAGCCCTACATCCTCAAGGAGACCGCGCGCATCTACGACCTTCAGAACCCCGAGTCGAAGATGAGCAAGTCGGCGGCAACCGACAGCGGCATCGTGTGGATGCTCGACGAGCCGTCCAAGACGAGCAAGAAGATCCGCAGCGCCGTCACCGACACCGAGCGCGAGATCCGCTTCGACCGCGGCGCCAAGGCCGGCGTCTCGAACCTCCTGTCGATCCTGTCGGCCTTCACCGGCACGGCGATCCCGGCCCTCGAGGAGCAGTACGCAGGTCGCGGCTACGGCGACCTCAAGAAAGACGTCGCCGAGGTCGTCGTCGAGACGTTCGCGCCCGTGCGCGAGCGCACGCTCGAGCTCCTCGACGACACCGCCGAGCTCGACCGCGTGCTCTCCGCCAACGCCGACCGGGCGTCCGAGATCGCCGAGAAGACGCTGGCGACCGTCTACGACCGCATCGGCTTCGTCCGGAAGGTGCGCTGACGGCCGCGGCCGCCCTCGCCCCGCGACCATGAAGCCGTTCGTGCTGGAGTCCCCGCGACTCCGCCTCGAGGTGCCCCGCACCGCCGACACGGGCGCCATCTTCGACGCCTGCCAAGACGCGGTCCTGCAGGAGTTCACCACCGTCCCGGTGCCGTACACGTTCCAGGACGCCCAGATGTTCGTCTCGCAGATCGTCGAGCGCGGCTGGACCACCGGGCGCGAGTACACCTGGGGCCTCCGCGAGCCCGGCTCCAGCCTCCTCGTCGGCATGGTCAGCATCCGCCACCAGCACCGCGACATCGGGTTCTGGGCGGCTGCCGGAGTGCGCGGGCGCGGCCTCATGACCGAGGCCGTGCGGCTCGTCGCCGACTGGGCCTTCGCCGACGGCATGCCCGACATCCTGTGGGAGGGCTACGTGGGCAACCGCGGCTCCGCCGGCGTGGCCCGCCGAGCCGGGTTCACCTACGTCGGCGAGGGCCCCGGGCTGCAGCCCGACCGCGACCGGCAGCACCCGCCCTGCTGGAAGGCCCGGCTGGCGGCAGGCGACGACAGGGGCGAGAAGACGGGCTGGCCCGAGGAGTCGATGCCCGGCGGCGGGCCGGCAGTTCCTGCGCCCTGAGGCTTTGGTAAAGGCTCTGTTACGCCACCTTTCCGGAATACGCCTCGGTGCACGGCGTTGGTTATGGTCGAACCACCGCTCCACTTCTCGAGAGAAAGCCCCCCGTGAGCCCCACCCCCGAACAGATCGTCCAGGCCATGCGCCACGCGCTGACCCTGGCATCGCGCGGACCGGCTCGCGGGTCGCACGCCTCGGTCGGCTGCGTGCTGCTCGACGACGCGGGGCGCACCGTCGCCGAGGGCTGGCACAGAGGCGCCGGGACGCCGCACGCCGAGGTCGACGCCATGTCGAAGCTGCCTGCGGGCGGCGCGCGCGGGCTGACCGCCGTCGTCACTCTGGAGCCCTGCAACCACTGGGGCCGCACCGGCCCGTGCGCCGAGGCGCTGATCGAGGCCGGCATCGGGCGGGTCGTGTTCGCCGTCGAAGACCCGGGAGCGCACTCCGGCGGGGGCAAGGAGCGGCTGCGCGCCGCCGGCATCCCCGTCGACGAGGGGGTGCTCGCCGCGGAGGTCGCCGAGTGGATGCGCCGCTGGCTGATCGCCGCGTCGCTCCAGCGCCCGTTCGTCACGCTCAAATGGGCGTCGAGCCTGGACGGCCGCGCCGCCGCAGCCGACGGCACCAGCCAGTGGATCACCGGCACGGCCGCGCGCCAGCACGTTCACGAGCAGCGGGCCGACCATGACGCGATCCTCGTCGGCACGGGCACCGTGCTCGCCGACGACCCCACTCTCACCGCCCGCGGCGACGGCGGTGAGCTGCTGCCACTGCAGCCTCTGCCGGTCGTCGTCGGCGAGCGCCCCGTCCCGATCGACGCGCGTCTGCGTCAGCACCCGCGCGGCCTGGTCGAGACCGGCACGCGCGACCTCCGAGCGGTGCTCTCCGACCTGTTCGCCCGCGACGTCCGCACCGTCTTCGTCGAGGGCGGCCCCACCGTCGCCGGCGAGCTGATCCGGAACGACCTCGTCGACGACTACCTCGTCTACCTCGCCCCGACGCTGATCGGCGGCCCCCGGCTCGCCCTCGGCGACCTCGGTGTAGACACTATCGACGGCCAGCGTCACCTCTCGGTGACCTCCGTCACCCCCCTCGGCGACGATCTCGCGATCCTCGCCCGCACTCAGAGCGGGAGCTCCCGATGACCGACACCCCAGCCGTGCGCCCGCACGTCACCTTCGAGGTCGAGACGACCGTCCCGACCACCCACGGGACCTTCCGCATGCGCGCCTACCGCGACCTCGACACCGGCGCGGATCACATCGCCATCGTCTCCGGTCAGCCCGGCGACGGCGCTATCGTCCGCGTGCACTCGGAGTGCCTCACCGGCGAGGCGTTCGGCTCGCTCAAGTGCGAGTGCGGACCGCAGCTCGACGCCGCGCTCGACACCATCCACAACCAGGGCGGCGTCGTCATCTACCTGCGCGGCCACGAGGGCCGCGGCATCGGGCTGGTCAACAAGCTCCGCGCCTACAAGCTCCAGGAGGAGGGCCTCGACACGCTCGACGCCAACCTCGCACTCGGCCTCCCCGCCGATGCGAGGGAGTACGTCGCGGCTGCCGAGATCCTGCGCGATCTGGGCTTGGAGTCGGTGCGCCTCCTGTCGAACAACCCCGACAAGCGGGCGCAGCTCACCGCGCACGACATCGAGGTCACCGAGATGGTGCCGCTGGTCGTCGGGGTCGGCGCCTTCAACGAGGCGTACCTCGACACCAAGCGCGACCGCATGGGCCACCAGCTGCCCGGCTCGCTCGACACGGGTTTCGATCCGGTCGGCTGAGCCGCCGTGCGTCGACTCCCTGGGAGCCACCCGCACCACCGGTCGACTCCGGCGCGGTGTCGGCGTAGGGTGTGGCGAGTGATGGCCTCTCTGGCCTCGCGGCGACTGCGGAGTGCCCCTGCCCGTGAAGCTAGCGTTCCGCCGGTCGTAAGGGCCGTACCTCGTCTTGAGAGGTGCGGCCCTTCTTGCGACGCGGCGGTCGTCACGATGCCGGCCCTGCGACGGCTCACGAGCCCGATTCCCTGCCGTGAAAGCCAATCGAGGGCCCGTGAGCCATCTGTGCCGGCCAAAGACTGGCAGACCCCTGCACTCTATGGGCCAGGTGGCTCCGCTTTCTAGGGCTTCACACGGCGATGATGATGCGGTACTTTTTTCCCAGATCAACGGGCAGTTTACCTAGATTGAATAGGTAGCTTGTCTAGGTTCCGGCGGCGGGGTGCGGTCGGTGCCTCGGCCCCGACCGGGCCGCTCGAATCCTTGCCGGGCGGTTCGCCGTCTCGGGCGTGTCGTAGTAGCCTATGAACAGGTCGTCACGAGCGGCCGACCACTTCCCCGGTGGCGATGTCGCACGGGAGTTCCCGCGTCATCCTGCGCCGTCTCCCCGTTGCACTCGCTGCCAGCCCGCACCGTGCGCGCGCCGGCCCAGGCGTGCCCGTGCAATCCGTTCACGGAGAACACCCCCATGTCAACAACGACCGCCGCCGGCAAGGCGACCAGCCCCGCCCCTGTGAACTCCCGCGCTCGCGTGATCGTCGCCAGCCTCATCGGCACGTCGATCGAGTTCTACGACTTCTACGTCTACGCGACCGCAGCCGTCCTCGTGTTCCCGACGCTGTTCTTCGCGAACACCGACCCGACGGTCGCCCTCCTCGCATCGTTCGCCGTCTTCGGCGTCGCGTTCATCGCGCGCCCCGTCGGCTCGATCGTCTTC
This sequence comes from Frondihabitans sp. GW821-FHT04F02, assembly GCF_059420045.1. Classification (NCBI taxonomy): domain Bacteria; kingdom Bacillati; phylum Actinomycetota; class Actinomycetes; order Micrococcales; family Microbacteriaceae; genus Frondihabitans; species Frondihabitans sp. GW821-FHT04F02. The sequence goes on from NZ_JBWKSZ010000005.1 coordinate 102,146, forward strand.
GGCCACTTCGGCGACCGCATCGGCCGCAAGAACACGCTCATCGCATCGCTGCTGACGATGGGCATCGCGACGTTCCTCATCGGCCTGATCCCCGCCGGCACCACGCCCGGCTGGAGCATCGTGGCGCCGACGTTCCTCGTGATCCTGCGCTTCGCCCAGGGGTTCGGCCTCGGCGGGGAGTGGTCGGGGGCGGCGCTGCTCGCCACCGAGAACGCCCCGGCGGGCAAGCGCGCCATCTACGGCACCTTCCCGCAGCTCGGCGCGCCAATCGGCTTCATGGTCGCCAACGGCCTGTTCCTGATCCTCAACGTGAGCATGTCGGCCGACGCGTTCGCCACCTGGGGCTGGCGCATCCCGTTCCTCGGCTCGGCGCTGCTGGTGGCCGTCGGCCTCTACGCGCGCTTCAAGCTCGTCGAGACCCCCGCGTTCACGAAGGTCGTCGAGACCGGCAACGTGTCGAAGCTGCCGCTGGGCCGCGTGTTCCGCAGCAGCTGGCGCCAGCTGATCCTCGGCACGTTCATCATGCTGGCGACGTACACGCTCTTCTACCTGATGACCACGTTCACGCTGACCTTCGGCACGGCGGCCAAAGACGCTCCGGTCGCCGGCCTCGGATACTCGCGCGAGAGCTTCCTGCTGATGCTGATCGTCGGAGTCGCGTTCTTCGGCATCTTCACGCTCGTCTCCGGTCCCCTGGCCGAGCACTTCGGCCGACGTCGTCTGCTGCTCGCCGTCACCGCCGGGATCTTCGTCTTCGGCTTCCTGTTCTCGCCGCTGTTCTCGGCGGGCTTCGCCGGAGCGCAGGGCCTGCTGGTGATCGGCTTCATCCTGATGGGGCTGACCTTCGGCCCGATGGGCGCCGTGCTGCCGGAGCTCTTCCCGGCGAACGTCCGCTACACCGGCTCGGCCATCAGCTACAACGTGGCGAGCATTCTCGGCGCGGCTGTCGCCCCGTTCATCGCCGTCGCGCTGTGGAAGGCGGCCGGAGGCAGCACCTGGCTCGTCGGCGTCTACCTGTCGTCGATGGCCCTGATCACGCTCGCCGCGCTGTTCCTGAGCCGCGAGACGCGCGACGTCGACTACTCCGACAACCTCAACTAGGCGATCCACCCCGAAGCCCCCGGCCCCGTCCTCCACGGGTGCCGGGGGTTTCGCCGTGGGCTTCTCCACAGGCGCCGGGGGTTTCGCCGCGCGCGGCGGCACGCGACTAAAATCGGGCGCAGGATCACCGCCCGAAGGACACAATGAGCTCCGACACCGCCGCACCTCCCACCACCGACGCTCCTCTCCCCGCATCCCCGGGCAAGGCGCGGGGCCGCTCCCGCAAGCCGAGGCCTCCGCGCCTCGACCGCAACGGCCGCCCGATCCCCGAGGGGCCGCGCGCGAAGTTCAGCCAGCTACTGCCCTTCCTGTTCGAGCACAAGCCGATGCTCGCCGTCATCATCGGGCTCAGCGTGCTCGGCGCCGCGGCCTCGCTCGCCCAGCCGCTGCTGGTGCAGCAGGTCATCGGCTTCGTCCAGTCGAACAAGCCGCTCGGCACCCTGGTCGTCGCGCTGGTCGCGCTCGTCGTCATCTCCGGCCTGGTGAACGGGTTCCAGCACTACCTGCTCCAGCGCACCGGCGAGGCCGTCGTGCTCTCGAGCCGTCGCCGACTGGTCGCACGCATGCTCAACCTCCCCATCAGCGAGTTCGACGCCCGCCGCACCGGCGACCTCGTGTCGCGCGTCGGATCCGACACGACCCTCCTCCGCGCCGTCTTGACGCAGGGCCTCGTCGACGCCATCGGCGGCTCGCTGACCTTCATCGGCGCCATCGTCGGCATGGCGATCATCGACCCGGTCCTCCTCGGCCTGACCGTGCTGATCGTCGCGGTCTCGGTCGTCGTCGTCGTGACTCTGTCGCGCCGCATCCGCGTCGCGAGCCAGCGCGCCCAGCGCAAGGTCGGCGACCTGACCGCCGCCGTCGAACGCGCCATCTCGTCCATCCGGACGGTCCGGGCCTCCGGCGCGACCGACCGCGAGATCGCCGCCATCGACGTCGACGCTCAGGGCGCCTACGACCGCGGGCTCGAGGTCGCCAGCGCCTCCGCCGTCGTCGTGCCGATCGCCAGCATCGCCATGCAGGTGTCCTTCCTCGTCGTGCTCGGCGTGGGCGGCTACCGCGTGGCCTCCGGCGCCGACACGGTCGCCGACCTGGTCTCGTTCATCCTGTTCCTGTTCCTGATGATCATGCCGCTCGGCCAGGCCTTCGGAGCCGTGACCAGCGTCAACTCGGCGCTGGGAGCCCTCGGCCGCATCCAGGAGATCATCGATCTGCCCGGCGAGACGAGCGCCGATCCCGCCGGCGCGAGCGCCGCGGCCGCACCAGTCGCTGCCGCCGCGCACTCTCTGTCGTTCGACGGCGTCGAGTTCACGTACCCGGCCGCACCGCCCGCCGACGACGAGCTCCTCTCTCCCACGGCACCCCGTCCGGCGGCCGCGCACGACCTGACCGTCCTCCACGGCGTGAGCTTCCACGCCGAGCAGGGCACGCGGACCGCCCTCGTCGGCCCCTCCGGAGCTGGCAAGTCGACCGTCCTGGCGCTCATCGAGCGCTTCTACGATCCGACCGCCGGCGTCATCCGCCTCGGCGGAGAAGACATCCGGGCGCTCGACCGCGAGTCGCTCCGCGCCCAGATCGGCTACGTCGAGCAGGACGCGCCGGTCCTGGCCGGAACGATCCGCGACAACCTCGTGCTCGGCGCCCCCGACGCGACCGCCGCGGACTGCCTGCGGGTGCTCGAAGCGGTGAATCTCACGAACGTGGTCGAGCGCGGTGATGCGGGTCTGGAGACCCAGGTCGGCGAAGACGGAGTGATGCTCTCGGGCGGCGAGAAGCAGCGACTGGCGATCGCGCGGACGCTCCTGGCCGCGCCGCCGATCCTGCTGCTCGACGAGTCGACGTCGTCGCTCGACGGCATCAACGAGCAGCGGCTGCGCGAGGCGATCGACGCCGTCGCGGTCGACCGCACGCTGATCATCATCGCCCACCGCCTGTCGACCGTCGTCGACTCCGACCAGATCGTCGTGCTCGACGGCGGGCGCGTCGTCGGCGTGGGCACGCACTCGGAGCTCGTCGTCTCGACGCCGCTCTACCGCGACCTCGCGAAGCACCAGCTGCTGGTCTAGCGGCCCCCGGAGGCGGGCGGTCGGCGCCGGCGCCGGCCAGCGCGCGAGATGGCCGCGCGCGTCGTCCGTCCGCCGCGCCAACGACGGGGCGCGCCACCTCACGAGATGGCCGCGCGCGTCACCCACCCGGCGTGCCGCCGACGCGGCGAGCCACCTCGCGAAATGGCCGCGCGCGTCACCCACCCGGCGCGCCGCCGACGTGACGGGCCACCTCACGAGATGGCCATGCGCGTCGCCCGCCGGACGCCGACACGACAACGACGGCCACCTCGCGGAACGGCACCACGCCCGACGCGGCGAGCCGCCCCACGAGATGGCCGCGCGCGTCACCCACCCGGCGCGCCAACGACGCGGCGCGCCACCTCACGAGATCGCCGCGCGCGTCGCCCACCGGACGCCGAAGCGACGACGACGGCCACCTCGCGGAACGGCACCACGCCCTACGCGGCGGGCCGCCCCCACGAGATGGCCGTGCGCGTCGCCCACAGGACGCCGAAACGACGACGACGGCCACGTCCCGGCGGCCCGGCGGCTACACGACGGCGACGCCCGCGGCGCGCAGCTCGGCGAGCGCGGCGGCGCTGCTCCGCGGCGCGACACCCGCGACGAGGGCGGAGAGCACGCGCACGCGACGTCCAGCGGCGACCGCGTCGAGGGCCGTCGCGCGCACGCAGTAGTCGGTGGCCAGCCCGGCGACGTCGACCTCGGTCACGCCGAGCCGATCGAGCACGTGGATCGCCGTCTCAGGAGCGCCGTCCCTGACGCCGCGCGCCCCGTCGACCCCGGCGACGACCCCCTCGAAGAGCGAGTAGGCGGGCTCGCCCATGCCCTTGACGATGTGGACGTCGACGGCCGAAGCGTCGAAGGCGTCGTGGTAGGCGGCGCCGGGAGTTCCTGCGACGCAGTGGACGGGCCAGGTCTCGACGAAGTCGGGCTCCGCGTCGGTCGCGAAGTGGCCGCCGTTGTCGCCCGAGGCGTCGTGCCAGTCGCGCGAGGCGATGACGACGGCATAGTCCGACGAGTGCAGGAGCGCCGTCACTCCCGCCGCGACCGCCGCTCCGCCCTCCACGCCCAGGGCTCCGCCCTCGGTGAAGTCGTTCTGCACATCGACGACGAGAAGGGCGCGGCTCATGTCAGCAGTCTGCCGCAGCGCGCGACGCGCGACGCGCAGCGCGCAGCGCGCAGCGCGCAGCGCGCGAGCCGCAAGCCGCGTGAGGGGTCGCTGCTTGTCGACGAGGCCGCCCCGGGCAGCAACCAGCGACTCCTCACCGCCCTTGGGGCGAGGGGCGAGAGAGAGAGAAAGAGAGGCGGGCAGCGCGCGCAGGAACTAGTCGTCGCTCAGATTCGCACCGCACGAGTAGACCGCCGTGGCGAGGGTGTCGAGGGCCTCGCGCGCCGTGCCGCTCACATTGCCGATCGCGTAGAACGCGAAGGTGAGCTGGGTCCCGTCTTTCGCGTCGACGGTTCCGGCAAGGGTGTAGGCGCTGTCGATCCAGCCGGTCTTGGCGTGGATGGCGCCGCGTGCGATGGCGTTGGCGCCGGTGAAGCGGGTGGAGAGGGTGCCGGACTGACCGGAGACCGGGAGCGAGTCGTAGAGGAGCTTGAGCGATTCCTCGCCTGCGAGGACCTTGCGCATCAGCGACGCCTCGAGGGCGCTGGGCACGCCGTTGTTGGCGCTCTCACCCGAGCCGTCGACGATCTTGATGGTGGAGGCGTCGAGGCCGTAGGTGCCTTTGAGGGCCTTCTGGTAGACGGCGGTGAGTGATGCCGCGGAGCCGTCGGAGCCTGATACCTTCGACGACACCCGGGCCATCATCTCGGCGAGCGTGTTGTCGCTGTTCGGGATCATCTGGCCGATGAGGGTCGATACCGGCTGCGACTTGACCTCGGCGAGCACGTCGGTGCTCTTGGCGGTTCCGCGGGTGAGAGCGGCCGTCGAGGCACCCGAGACCTCGGCGGCGACGAGCGCCGTGCGGAACGCCTCGCCGGCACGGCCGACGGGGTCGCTCGAGCGTGGGCTGACCGACAGGGTCGGGTTGGCGCGGTCGCCGTCGACCATCAGCGAGACGACGCGGGGCTGGTAGCCGATGGTGAGCTCGCTCGCCGGCCAGCTGGGGTCGTACGCGTCGGCGTCGTTCCAGTAGCTGTCGTCGAGCACGATGTTCGTGATCTTCTTGGTGCCGAGCTTCGCCTTCACCTCGGCGGCGAGGGTGCTCAGCTTCGGGGCGCCCGGGTAGATGCTCTCGGAGCCCGCCGGAGTGGCGCTCAGGGTCGCATCGCCGCCGCCGACGAGGGCGATGCCCGTGCCGGTGGTCGAGCCGACGACCTTGGTCGTGAAGCGGTAGTCGGCGCCGAGGTCGGCGAGCGCGACGGCCGTGGTGAGGGTCTTCATGACGCTTCCGGTGCGCGCGGGGGTCGACCCGCTGCGGTCGAAGAGCGTGGCGCCGGACTTGGCATCGAGCACGGTGCCCTCGAAGGTGCCGAGCCGGGCGTCGGACGCCGCGCCGGCGACGGTGCAGGTGCGGAGCGGAACGGCCGAGGGCACGGGCGAGGGGGCAGAACGCGCTGTGGTCTTCGGCGTCGCCTTCGACGTGGCCTTCGACGTCGCCTTCGGAGTGGACGCGGCCGAGGAGGACGGCGCCGCGGACGCCGAGCGAGCGACGGCGGGAGCGCTGGTCGCGGGAGCGGAGGTGGGCGCCGTGGCGGCACCTGCCGCGAGCGCGCCGCCGCCGAAGATCACGAGAGCGAGGGCTCCGCCGGTGATGGCGGTACCCCGCGGGTGGGTGCGGAAGAAGGCGCCGGCCCGGGAGAGCAGGCCGGCCCGGGTGGCCTCGTCGTCGGAAGTCATCGCGACCATCCTACGAAAGACGGGCGAGAAAGCGAACGGCGGCGATCACCCCCGTCCGGGCAGGCGTCAGCCCGCGGCGGGGCCGAGCCCGCCCGGGCAGGCGTCAGCCTGCGGCGGGGCCGGCCCCGAGATCGGACTCTCGCGGGTACGACGACTGGGCGCCGATGCCGCGAACGGCGAAGCTGCCGGCGAGGGCTCCGACGCGGACGGCCCCTTCGAGGTCGCTGCCTGCGGCGAGGCTGGAGACGAGGGCACCCGAGAAGGCGTCGCCCGCGCCGGTGGTGTCGACGACGTGCTCGACCCGGTTCGCCTCGACGTGGCCGTGCTCGCCGCGATTCGCCCAGACCGCGCCGAGCGACCCGAGCGTGATGACGGCGGAGAGAGCCCGCTCGGTGAGCGAGTCGACGGCGACGAGGGCCTCGTCGACGCTGGCGATCGAGAGCCCCGTCATCTCGGCGGCCTCGGTCTCGTTGACGATCACGGGGTCGGCGAGCGCGACGACGTCGGCGTCGATCTCGAGGTACGGCGCGAGGTTGAGCACGACGCGGGCGCCGGCGACGGCAGCCGCGCGCGCGGAGGCCTCGAGCACGTCACGCGGCAGCTCGCCCTGCATGGACAGGAGAGCGTCGTCCGAGGCCAGCCTGACGACCGCGGCGGCGGCGCGCTCGGCCGTCACCGTGCCGTTGGCACCCGAGACCACGGTGATCGAGTTCTCGCCGGTGTCGTCGATCGAGATCAGGGCGAGTCCGGTGGGCTGCCCGTCGACGATCCGCACGTCGTCGACCGACACCCCGTCTGAGTCCAGGGAACGCAGGATCCGGGCCCCGTCGTCGTCCCGACCGACCGCGCCCACGAAGTGCACGTCTCCCCCGAGTCGCGCCGCCGCGACGGCCTGGTTCGCGCCTTTGCCGCCCGGCTGCTTGGTCAGGCCGGTGGCCATGACGGTCTCGCCCGGCTGGGGTGCGCGGACGGTGCGCACCAGGTAGTCCTGATTCGCGGAGCCGACGACGATGACGCGCTTGGTGTTCACTCCGTAAGCCTTTCACACCTGGTGCGCACCTCCAGGCTCGATCGGGCCGTTCTACCCGCCGGCGTGCTGAAATAGGTCAACGCTCCGGCTCTGACGAACGCCGCTCTGCTCGCCGTAGGAGGCAGCATGCCCAGCACCGAGATCACGTGGGAGATCGACTTCGAGCTCGTCGTGCTCGATGGACTCGACGACACCGTGTCGTGCGAGTGGGAGGGCTGCTCGCACGAGGCCCTCTGGACCTGGACGCACGGCTGCGGCGAGGTCTGGCTCTACTGCCACCGCCACCGCGACGTGTTCGACGACAAGAACGCCGGGCCGGCCGAGCAGATCTGCAACGCGTGCGGGGTCAGCGTGCCGAAGCCCGCGCCCTGGGAGCGCCTGTAGCGCAGGGGCTACCGTCTACGCGCATGAGCACAGACGACGACAAGCCCACGCTTCCCTCCCCCTCCTCGGTCACCTCTCCGGCTCCCTCCTCGGCTCCGGACGGCGACGTCACCGAGCCGCTCGGCGGCGCCACCTCCGGCGAGGACGGCTACGTCGCCGTCAACGGCAGCGGCATCTCGGGCGAGCGGCATGTTCCCACCGCCGACGAGGAGATCGGACGCGGGTCCGGCTACGACCCCCAGGGCGAGCGGTACCCGTCCGAGGAGCACGGCGACTGACGCCGCGTCGTCAGCCAGCCAGATCGGGCGAAACCGAGGCGTCAGCCGCCGATTCGCGCGATTTCACTAGTCGAGGAGACGCGCCGGCCCCGCCTCAGTAGGCCTTCTTCGCCGTGCACGTCTCCTGCGCCGCGCTCTGGCCGGTGGCCGTACCCGGGAGCACAGCGGCGGTCTTGCGGGGCGCGGGCGCCTTGGACGCGCTCGACGACTTCGGCGTGGCCGGCGCGGCAGGAGCCGAGGTCGCCGATGACGACGCCGACGGAGTCGCCAGCTGCGCCGACTGGCCGAGGCTGCCCGGCGCGAGCGTGATCGCCTGGTTGCTGACGAGCGCGGCCTTCAGGGCGGTGACGCCGGCCGGGTCGGGGATGAGGCGGTTGGCGTCGGCGGGATCGTCGACGCTCGGGTACTGGAAGAAGACGATGTTGTCGAGGCCGATCGACTTCACGGCGACGCCGATCTTGACGAGCGTCGGAGCCGTGAGGCTCGACGACTTCTGCACGCTCTTCAGGGCCGTCGACGAGAGGTTGTACAGCTGCACGGGGTTGCTCAGGACTCCCCCGTTGACGATCTTGCGCATGAGCGCCGACATGAAGACCTGCTGGTTGCTGATGCGCGCGGTGTCGCCGCCGAAGCCGACGCCCTCGCGGGTCCGCAGGAACGCCCCGGCCTCCTTGCCCTTGAACACGTGCGGCCCCGCCGTGGGGATGTTCAGCGGCGGGTCGGTGTTCGGGTCGACGAGGGGCGTGGCCAGGCACACGGTGACCCCGCCGACGGCCGTCGTCATCTTCACGACGCCGTCGAACTTGACCATGGCGGCGTAGTCGATCTGCACGCCGGTGAGGCTCGCGACCGTCGTCGCCACGCACTGGAGGCCCATCTTCACGCCGCCGCGTCCGAGCGACGTGTTGAGCATCCCGAGCGATGAGGCGGGCGTCGTGCCGCCGGAGTCGTTCTTGCAGGCCGGCAGCGGCACCTCGAGGTCACGGGGCAGGCTGATGACGGCCATGCTGGTGTGGTCTTCGTTGATGTGGATCAGGAGGTTGGTGTCGTTGTTTCCGACGCCGGAACTCGCAGCCTGGTTCGCGGCATCATCGAATCCGGCGCCCTGACCCGTCCGGGTGTCGGACGCCACCACGAGCATGTTGACCTCGCCCGAGTAGGCCGTGATCTGCTCGGTCTTGTGCTGCGCCTTGCCCGACGGACCGATGGCGGTGAACGGAACCGACGGCTGGGCCTCGTGCACGACCGACCACGCGGCGATGCCGGCGACCGAGACAGTGCTGACGAGGGCGACGGCAGCGACGATGCCGACGGCCTTGAGCGCGACGATGGCCGGGCGGCTGCGGCGGAGACGTCCGTGCCGCGCGACGGTCGGCGCAGGCTGGCTCGAGGCCGCGGGCTCTCTCTCCTGCGCGGATCGGCGACCCCGTCGGGGCTGGTCGTCGTTCGTCATCGGGCTCCCTGGTGCTCGGCGGCCGGGTGTGCCGCGTCCTGACGAAGACTACAAAGGTTGCGGTTCGCTAACAAACCGCTCGGCCGAGGCTAGTCATCGACCGAGAAGCGGATCGTCTCGTCGCCGCTCGTGAGGGTGAGCGTCGAATCATCGCGGGTGTACTGCATGGTGTGGGCGGCGAATTCGGTGGCCCAGTGCTCCTGGCCGCTCTCACGGGCGCGGCACCCCATCGCCGTCGCAGTCACGTTGCCCGTGGGCACGAGATCCTCGCCGCGAGCTCGAACGTCGACGGACACCGCGTTGCACGGCGTGTTCATCATCATCGTCAGAGTCCCGTTCATCCGCGTGAAGCTCATGGTGAGCGGCGTCGTCCCGAGCCACTCCACCGCCTTGCCGCCGTCCGTCCCGGACATCGACGTGTAGTGCGCGTCGCCGAACGGATTGGCGATCGTCGCCTCCTCGATCGCCGCGCATCCGCTCAGGCTGAGGGCCACCATGCTGGCCGCCGCGATCGCGGCCGTTCGGAGAGCGTTCATCTGGTCCACACCTTCTGATCGTGGGTTGCACAGGTCGCCGGGTCGTCGGCGTACACGGAGATCGCGCGGGAGGGCCCCTCGCAGACCACGGCGTCGTCGAGCGAGCCGGCCGGGAGGCGGAGCAGTCGCTCGCAGGCGGTCGTCGGATCGCCCGAGAACTCGGCGCGTCCGGCGACGGCGGCAGCGCCTTCGCACGACAGCGGTCCGGCGGACGCGTTCTGCGGGACGCTTCCGTCGGCCGCCACGCCCCCGCTCGTCGGCGAGCTCTCGCCGGAGGTGCCGCCCGCCGACATGACGTCGCTCGACTGCGGCGCCAGAGCCGGAAGGGCGAAGCCGCCGACCACCAGCACAGCCGCGACGAGCGGCACCCCGACGAGCAGAGTCCGCCGTCGCCGACGTCGGGTGCGCTCGACGGCGTCGATGCGGCGGAGCACCTCGGGGAGGCGGGCCTGCGCCAGGCGGTCGGTCTCGTCGGCGGGGGGCAGGAGTTCCTGCGTCATCGGGGTCTCCTACTCGTGTCCGAGGGCGGCGCGGAGGCGCGCCCTGATCCGCTGGAGCCGCTTGCCGACAGCGGCCTCGGTCGTGCTGAGCGCCTGGGCCGCCTCGCGGTACGACCGCCCCTCGACGAGGCAGAGGCGGCACAGCTCCTGGTCGGTCGGGCTCAGCTTGGCGAGCTCGGACCGGACCCATGCGGCGTCTTCGGCCGTGTCGCCGGCCGTGCCATCGCTGTCGCGAAGCTCGAGCGTCGCCCGGTTCGCATGCTTGCGGAGGTGGTTGCGGCAGTGGTTGCGGCTGATCGTCAGCAGCCACGGGAGCAGCGACTGATCGACGACCGTCGCCGACGATCGCTTCGTCCAGGCGACGACGAACGTCTCCTGCGCGAGGTCTTCGGCGGCGTGCTGCTGGCCGACCTTCGCCCAGCAGTACCGAAGGATCGCCCCGGCGTGCCTCTCGTACAGGCTCGCGAACGATCCGACGTCACCCTGCTTCGACGCGTCGAGCAGGGCCACGTCGGATCGCTCCGCTTGCTCCCCCATGTGGTCCTCCACCCAGGCAATGTCGTCAGGAGCCACATCCTGACATCCCGCCCCGAATATTCTCGGGCGCAGGAACTGCCCTCCGGCTCCGACCCCGCCCGGCCTCCGGCGATCTCGTCCTCCAGGCCGATGGCGGGGCTCCCCCGCGACCGCGAAGCTGGGCGGATGAGAGCGAGATGGATGATCGTCGCGGCGGTGGTCGCGGTCGGGGCGGGCGTCGGGGGGCACGCCGTCGCGACGAGGGCCACGGAGGCGCGGGGGCCCGTTCCTGCGCCGTCGGCCCCGGTCCGAGACGTCGCGCTGGCGTACCTGCGCGCCGCGACGACGGAGGACTGCGGGCTGACGGACGCGCTGACCGTGCACGCGCCCGATGGTCCGGGCACGGGGACGTTCGCCTGGTGCCGCGACCCGCGCATGCTGGCGTTCTCAGGCGTCGGCAAGCCGGACCCGACGGGCGAGCCGGCGGGCGACTACTGCGTGCCGTTCACGATGCGGACGACGGCCAGCAGCGACGAGACGATCCAGGCGGGGACGCAGGACTGGATGCTGTGCTTCACGCGAACGTCGGCCGGCTGGCGGGTCCTCGACCAGGGCGACAGCTGACCCCCCGCCCCGTCGCGCACCCGCCGTCGCCCGTCCCCCCACCCCTCGTCGGAAGGTTCCCGCCAGGGGCCGAGGCCGCCCCGCGGCCAATGGCCCCACCCCCGTCGGAAGGTTCCCGCTAGGCGCCGTCGCCCGTCGCACCACCCTCGTCGGAAGGTTCCGCCAGGGCCAAGGCCGCCCCGCGGCCAAAGGCCACAGCGTCAAGGCCGCTTGCGGCCTCTGACGCGCGCGCCGAAGGCGCCAGACAAACACCGCGACCGCGGCATGCGAGCGGCGAGCGAAGCGAGACGCGAACAGCGAATACCCAAGGGAGCCGCCTGTCAGAATCGAACTGACGACCTTCTCATTACGAGTGAGACGCTCTACCGACTGAGCTAAGGCGGCGTGATTTCGAGTGGTTGCTCGAACGCACAGTCAGATACATTACCCGATCGCGGAGCCTTGTCGTGACCACAGGGTTCCGAGCGTCGTGAAGCTGTGCTCGAGGTGCTGCCGGAGGGTGTGCTCGATCTCGGCGGCGCCGAGCTCGACCGGCTTCTGCTCGATCCACTCGGCCCAGGCGTGGCGGAGGGTCGCCATCACGACGAGGCCCGCGAGGTGCGATTCGCTGGCGAGGCGGTCGGCGTCGGCGGCCAGGCCGGGGTCGTCGGCGGCGAGCCGCCGGCCGACGAGGTCTTGGATCTGCGCTTCGAACTCGTGCATGGAGGCGTTGCGGCGGGCGAACAGCTCGGGGTGGTCGCGCAGGACCGCGCGGCGGGCGACGACGAGCTCGCGGTCGGTGAGGAACTCCTCGGTCGCGGCCTCGAGGATGCCGACGACGTCCGAGAGCACGAGGTCGCGGCCGCGGGCGCTGACGAACAGGTCGAGAGCCTCGCCGTCGGGCACGAGCGGCGGGTCGCCGACGACGGCCTCCTCTTTCGAGGAGAAGTAGTTGAAGAACGTGCGGGGCGACACGTCGGCGTCGTTCGCGATCATGTCGACGGTGACGGCGTCGTATCCCCTGTCGCGAACGAGGCGGAGCACTGCCACCTGGATGGCTCGCCGCGTTGCGAGTCGTTTGCGTTCGCGAAGGCCGGGTTGCGGGTCGGTCATGCGACCATCTTGGCCTACGCGCTGGCGAAACTGCTGACCGTGCACCTATCGGGTGGAGTGACGGCTCACCGCGATGAGCATCGCCTCGAGGGCCAGCAGCGCGGCGACGTTCCGGTCGACCCGCTCGCGAGCCGTCTGCACGGCGTCGAGCACCCGCAGCGTCGAGGCCGCGGTCGACGACTGCGCAGCCTGATCGAGCCGGGGCCGGATGCTGTCGTTGATGGGCTCGTCGACGCCGCCCAGCTGAAGCAGCAGGATGTCACGGTAGAGCGAGAGCAGGTCGACGAGGATGCGGTCGATCCCGTCGCGCAGCGACCTCGTGGCGCGACGCTTCTGGTCTTCCTCGAGGGTCCGCATCTGCGAGCGCAGGGCCGGCGGGATCGTGCCGCCCGGTGCTACTCCGAGCGATCGGAGGGCGCTCTCCCGCTCCTGCTCGTCCCGCTCGGCGGTGAAGGCCTTGGCGTCGTCGCCGGCGACCGCGAGCAGCACGCCGGCGGCCACGACGGCGTCCGACACAGACCGGATCGACAGCACCGTGTCGAGGGTCTGGCGGCGTCTCGCGCGGGCCTCGGGGTCGGTCGCCAGGCGTCTCGCCATCCCGATGTGGCTCTGCGCTTCGCGCGCGGCCAGCAGCGCCGTCCCGGCGTCGATGCCGTCTCTCTCGCGGAGGAGCGTGGCCACGTCAGCGGGCGCAGGAACTCGCAGCCGCACTGATCGCACCCTCGACCGGATTGTCGGGATGAGGTCCGCCTCGCTCGGCGCGCAGAGGATCCAGACCGTGCTCGACGGGGGCTCCTCGAGTGCCTTGAGGAGCACGTTCGAGGTCTGCTCGGTCATGCGGTCGGCATCCTCGACGACGACCACGCGGTAGCGGCCGACCGACGGCGAGTACTGCGAGTTCCTGACCAGTTCGCGGACTTCGTCGATCTTGATGATGACGCGGTCGGTGCTCAGAACGGCGAGGTCGGGGTGCGACCGGGCGTGCACCTGGGCGAGAGTGGCGTCTTCGTCGGCCGGTCCGCGCGACAGCAGCGCCGCGGCGAACGCGTAGGCGAGGTTGGAGCGGCCGGAGCCGGGCGGGCCGGTGATCAGCCAGGAGTGCGACATGGCGCGGTTGCCGGGCGCTGTCGACGCGGCCGCGCGGAGGGAGCGGATGGCGTCGTCCTGGCCGGTGAGGTGATCCCAGAAGCCCACGGTCAGCCCAGCAGCTCTCGGACGCGCGCCTGGATGACCGCGGCGATGTCGTCGCGGCTGCGGGTGGCGTCGATCACGAGGAAGCGCTCGGGCTCGGCATCGGCCAGGGCCAGGAAGGCGCGTCGGACCCGCGCGTGGAAGTCGGCGGCCTCGGCCTCGAGCCGGTCGTACTCCTTCGCGTCGGAGTCGAGACGGGCGCGGCTCGCGGTCTCGTCGAGGTCGAGCAGCACGGTCAGATCGGGCAGGAGGCCCTCGGCCGCCCAGAGAGACAGGTCGCGGATCTCGTCGCCGCCGAGCACCCGGCCGGCACCCTGGTAGGCGACGGACGAGTCGAGGTAGCGGTCCTGGAGCACGACCTCGCCGCGCTCGAGCGCGGGGCGAACGAGCGTCGACACGTGATGGGCGCGGTCGGCCGCGTAGAGGAGGGCCTCGGCGCGCGGGGCGATGTGGCCGCGCCGGTGCAGCACCATCGTGCGGATCTCGGCGCCGAGGTCGGTGCCGCCGGGCTCGCGCGTGCGCACGACCGTCTGCCCCTGCTCGGTGAGCCAGGTCTCGAGCAGGGCGGCCTGCGTCGACTTGCCGACGCCGTCTCCCCCCTCGAGCGTGATGAAGAGGCCGGACACTACTCGGACTCGGTCGCCGCAGGCTTCTTGGCGGCGGTGGTCTTGGCGGCGGCGGGCTTCTTCGCGGCGGGCTTCTTCGCGGCCGGCTTCTTGGCGGCCGGCTTCTTGGCCGGAGCCTTCTTCGCCGCGGGCTTCTTCGCAGGGCCCTTGGCGCGCTTGTCGGCGATCAGCTGCACGGCGCGGTCGAAGTCGACCTCTTCGACGGTCTCGCCGCGCGGGATCGTCGCGTTTGTCTCGCCGTCGGTGACGTAGGCGCCGAAGCGGCCGTCCTTGATCTTGATCGCCTTGCCGCTGACCGGGTCGGGTGCCTCGAACTCCTTGAGGGCGCTCGACGCGCGCCGGGCGCCGTACTTGGGCTGCGCGTAGAGCTCGAGAGCTCCTGCCAGGTCGACGTCGAAGATCTGATCTTCGCTGGTGAGCGACCGGGTGTCGGCGCCCTTCTTGAGGTAGGGCCCGTATCGGCCGTTCTGCGCCTGGATCTCGTCGCCCGACTCGGGGTCGACGCCCACGATGCGCGGCAGATCGAGCAGCTTGAGGGCGGTCGCGAGGTCGATCGAGTCGACGTCCATCGACTTGAAGAGCGAAGCGGTGCGCTCCTTGGGAGCAGCCGCCTTCTTGGCGGGGGCCTTCTTCGCAGGAGCCTTCTTCGCGGGCGCCTTGGTCAGCGTCGTGCCCGATGCGGAAGCGGCCGCCGGCTCGAGGATCTCGCCGGTCTCGGAGTCGGCCGCGATGTCGTCCTCGGGCACCTCGACGGGGCGCTCGGTGACGTAGGGTCCGAAGCGGCCGTCCTTCGCGACGACCTCCTTGCCCGAGTCGGGGTTGAGGCCGAGCACGCGGTCGCCGATCACCGGGGCGTCGATGAGCTCGCGCGCTTTGGCGGGGGTGAGCTCGTCGGGCGCCAGGTCTTCGGGCACGTTGACGCGGCGAGGCGTCTCGGGGTCGTCGCCCGGCGTCTCGAGGTACGGCCCGTAGCGGCCGATGCGAAGGGTCATGCCCTCGCCGAGGTCGATCGAGTTGATGTCGCGCGCGTCGATCTCGCCGAGGTTGTCGACGACCTTGCGGAGGCCGCGGTGCGACTCGTTGCCGAAGTAGAAGCCGTTCAGCCATTCGACCCGATCGGCCTCGCCGCCGGCGATGAGGTCGAGGTCGTCTTCCATCGACGCGGTGAAGTCGTACTCGACGAGATCGCCGAAGTAGTCCTCGAGCAGGCGTACCACCGAGAAGGCGATCCAGTTCGGCACGAGGGCCGTGCCGCGCGGCGTGACGTAGCCGCGGTCGACGATGGTCGACATGATCGCGGCGTAGGTCGAGGGGCGCCCGATCCCGAGCTCTTCGAGCGTCTTGACGAGGCTCGCCTCGGTGTAGCGCGGCGGAGCGGAGGTGTCGTGCCCCTTGGCCTCGACGTCGTCGATGACGAGCGCCTGGCCCTCCTTGAGCACGGGGAGCTTGGCATCGTCGGCCGGAGCGGCGTCGGACGAGTGGCGCTCTTCGTCCTGGCCCTCCTCGTAGGCGGCGAGGAATCCGCGGAAGGTGATGACGGTACCGGTCGCGACGAACTCGGCGACGGTGCTCGAGGCACCGTCCTTCGCGATCCCGGTGACGGGCGACGCCGTGGTGGCCGCGACGACGACGGACGCCGTGGAGCCCTTGGCGTCGGCCATCTGCGAGGCGACGGTGCGCTTCCAGATCAGGTCGTAGAGCTTCCAGTCGTTGCCGCGGAGCGTGCTCTGCAGCTCGGTCGGCGTCTTGAAGGTGTCGCCCGACGGACGGATCGCCTCGTGCGCCTCCTGGGCGTTCTTGCTCTTGCCCGTGTAGACGCGGACCTTCTCGGGCACGGTGTCGGAGCCGTAGAGCTTCGCGGCCTGGGTGCGGGCCGCGGTGATCGCCTGCTGCGACAGCGACGGCGAGTCGGTTCGCATGTAGGTGATGTGGCCGTTCTCGTAGAGCGACTGCGCCACGCTCATCGTCTGGCGGGCCGAGAAGCGGAGCTTGCGCGCCGCCTCCTGCTGAAGCGTCGAGGTCGTGAACGGGGCGGCGGGCCGGCGCGTGTAGGGCTTGGACTCCACCGACTGCACGACCACGCCGACACCGGGCGCGTAGAGCGCTGCGGCGAGCGCCTGCGCCGACTCGGCGTCCAGCGCGGTGACGTCGCCTTTGATCTGGCCGCGGTCGTCGTAGTCGCGACCGGAGGCGACGCGGCTGCCGTCGACGCGGACGAGGCGCGCCGCGAAGGGCGAGCGCTCCGGCGTGGGCGAGAAGATGCCCGAGAGATCCCAGTAGTTGGCGGAGACGAACGCGAGGCGCTCGCGCTCCCGGTCGACGACGAGACGGGTCGCGGCCGACTGCACGCGGCCGGCGGACAGGCCGGGGCCGACCTTGCGCCAGAGCACGGGCGAGACCTCGTAGCCGTAGAGGCGGTCGAGGATGCGGCGGGTCTCCTGGGCGTCGACGAGAGCCGTGTCGAGCTCGCGGGTGTTCTCCTGGGCCTTCTGGATGGCGTCTTTGGTGATCTCGTGGAAGACCATGCGCTTGACGGGCACCTTGGGCTTGAGCTCCTGCAGGAGGTGCCACGCGATGGCCTCGCCCTCGCGGTCCTCATCAGTGGCAAGGTAGAGCTCGTCGGCGTTCTTCAGCGCGCGCTTCAGATCGGCGACCGTCTTCTTCTTGGCGTCCGACACGACGTAGTAGGGCTCGAAGCCGTTCTCGACGTCGACCGAGAACTTGCCGAGCGAGCCCGTCTTCTTGTCGGCCGGGAGGTTCTTGGGCTCGACGAGGTCGCGGATGTGCCCGACCGAGGCGAGCACCTCGTATCCGCTGCCCAGATACTGGCCGATCGTCTTCGCCTTCGCGGGCGACTCGACGATGACCAGCTTCTTCGTGTCTGCCACGGGACTCCTTGGATGGTGGAAAAGACTGTCTGCGAATCGCGCAGACGACTTGGTTGCGACGAGCTCGTGTCTCTGTCTTATAGAGGAGAGCGTGCGCCGGCCCGGATGCTCGACGGCATCATCGCCAGGCGATCGGTGCGTCGCCGTGTCGGTGCATCCGACAGGCACACCATACACACACAGCGCCCGGGTCTCGCCGTTCATTCCTCTGCGCCGACAGAGAGCGGGCCGTGGACCGGTGCCGAGCCGGCCGACCGTTCGGCCTGGCGGGGAACCCGGAGGCCCCGCAGTCGCCGTAGCCGTCAGATCGCCGAGTGCCCCCGCCCGGACGACGCGGACGGTCGCCACGACCCCTTCTATTGCGCAGGCATCGACGCGAGCCCGGTTGGCACTCGCCAGGCGCTCGGCCGCCGCGCAGGGAACACCCGGCGAACGTCCGGATGCCACATCAGCCGCGGCCAGGGCGGAGGCATCCGCCGCGGCGGCGAGGGCGTGACCGTCGATGAGCCGAGCGGCCACCGACACCCCCGCGGCGGTCAGAACGGCCACGGAGGCGACGACGGCGACCAACGCGATCGACGCCGACCCGGTGTCCCCGACCACCGCCGAGACGCCCCGGGTCACTCGCCTCCGCCCGCCGCGCAGCTGCGGGCCTCCAACGGGACGAGCGCGCCGAGCAGCGGCAGAGGCGCCGTTCGCGACAGCCGGACGCACACCGGGTCGTCGCCGCTCACCTCCACCCGAGCGTCGGGCACGAGTCGCGCAACGGCGGACGCCGCGGCGGCCTCGTCTCCTCTGCCCTCGGCCCGCGCGACCACGCCGGCCGCATCGGCGAGCGCGACGGCCCCGGCCAGCACGCCGAGCACGCTCGCCGCCCCGCCCAGCAGGAGCACGACAGCGGGTGCCACGAGAGCGAACTCGACGGTGACCGACCCGTCGTCACGCCACGGTGAGAGCACGCTGCACCAGATCGAGGAGGACCTGCTTCACCTGGCCCGAACGCAGGATCGTGACGAGCGTGCCGGCGAGCGCCACGGCGGCCATGATGACGATCGCGTACTCGGCGGTCACCGCGCCGGTGTCGTCGCGGACGAACAGGCGAAGGCGGGTGCGGAGGCGAGAACGGGAACGAGAACGGGAGAGAGTCATGCGATTCCTTTCACTGGGGAGATCCCAGCCTCGCCACCCGAGCGATGCCGCAGGTCTCGGGCGCCGCATCTGTGGACAACCCGCCTCACGCCCCGCCCCTGAGGAGAGCGATCCCCAGGGGGACCACCCCGACCAGCACGAACGCCGGCAGCACGCAGATGCCGAGCGGCAGCATCAGCCGCACGCCGAGCCGCTCGACGTCCGCGGCTGCCCGAGCGCGAGCCTCGCGCCGCAGCTCGTCGGCGGCACCCCGCAGCAGCGCCGCCCCCGGCACGCCGGCCCCGACCGACAGCGCCTCGATGTCGTCCAGCGCGGAGGCGGCCGACAGCACCGAGGCAGCAGGTGCAGCCGACGCAGACCCCGGACAGAAGGCCTCCAGCGCCGACGCGGCGCAGGCCCGCGCCCTCCCCCACCCGCCGCCGCCCGACAGGCCGATCGCGACGAGGTCGAGCTCGAGCCCCGGGATGCCGTCGGGCGGGGCCGCGGCCCGGAAGAGCCTGGCGTTCCAGGCCCGGGCGGCGCCGACGAGCAGGCCCGCGCCGACGAGGCAGATCCACCCGGCCGGCGTGGCGAACAGCACCCGCGGCGCGTCGACACCCATGAGCACGGCGAGCAGCACTCCCACGGCCGGCAGTGCGAGCACGATTCGCGCCGTGGCGCGAGGGCTGGCAGCCGCGACCGACGCCTCCCGTCGCGCCTGGGCGAGGTCGCGGGCGGCTTCGGCGCCGGCGCGGAGCGTGGCCGCCAGGGGTGCTCCGGTGGCCTCGGCGACGTGCCACGCCGCCGCGACCTGAAGCCACTCGGCGCGGGCGACCGCCTCGGGAGGCGCGCTCGCGACCGCCCGGGCGAGAGCCGACGCCCCGGAGCCTCCCGCGGCGGTCGCCTCGGCGGTGGCGGCCAGGACGCGGAGTTCCTGCGCCCCTCTCGCCCTGTCGGCCAGATGGCGCCACGCGACCGCGGGAGCCACGCCCGCCTCGAGCAGAGCGGCCAGCCGAGACATCGCCGGGCCGGCCGACAGGGCCTCGGGCGCAGGAACTCGGCGCCACCTCACCGATCCCTCCTCTCGCGCCGCGCCACCAGCCGTCCGCGCCCGTCGAGCTCGAGCGTCGCCGTGGCCTCGACCCGCCGCCCCTCGGCCGTCGCGGCGACGTGCACGACGACGTCGAAGGCCTCGACCGCCTGCCGTGCCAGGGCCTCCGGGTCGAGGCCCGCGAGCGCCCCGAGCGACTCGAGTCGGGCGGCGACCGCCTCCACCCCGCTGGCATGGAGGGTTCCGGAGCCGCCGTCGTGCCCGGTCGTGAGGGCCGACAGCATCTCGCGCAGCTCGGCTCCGCGGCACTCCCCCACGATCAGGCGGTCGGGCCGCATGCGCAGGGCCTCGCGGACGAGCTGAGCGAGGTCGATGCGCCCGGCCCCCTCGACGTTCGCCTGGCGGGCCTCCAGCGAGACGACGTGCGGGTGCGCGATCCGGAGCTCCGCCACATCTTCGATCGTGACCAGCCGGTCGGTCGGCGGCGCCTGGGCGAGCAGCGCGCCGAGCAGGGTCGTCTTGCCGCTGCCGGTGGCCCCGGTGATCAGCAGATTCGACCGCCTCCGCACATGGTCGGCCAGCTCGGCGCGCGGCACGATGTCGAAGAAGCCGCCGCGCTCGAGGTCGTCGAGGCCGAGCCGCGCCGTCGCCGGGACGCGGATCGAGAGCAGGGCGCCGCCGGGCGACACGGGCGGCAGGACGGCGTGGACCCGGATACCGTCGGCGAGTCGGACGTCGGCGAAGGGCGAGCTGTCGTCGACATGGCGCCCGCCGAGCCCGATCAGCGTGGTGGCGAGGCGCCTCACCTCGGCCGGGTCGAGGTCGGCCGCGCGAACCCGCGCGGCCCCGGAGTCGCCCGTCGTCCAGACCTCGCCGCCGGCATTCACGAAGACGTCGGTGACACCCTCGGCAGCCACCAGCGGGGTCAGCGCACCGAACTGACGGGGTACAGCACGACGTACCCCGAATCGTACCCCGATCTGATCGGTCGTCCCCCGAAGCACGGAGGCCGCATCGGCGGGTGAGGGCACGAATCGAACGGGTGACCCGTCACTCGTCGAGGGTGCGGGATCGTCAGGGGATCGGGGCTGTGCGCT
The DNA here is from genome assembly GCF_059420045.1 of Frondihabitans sp. GW821-FHT04F02. Lineage (NCBI taxonomy): Bacteria > Bacillati > Actinomycetota > Actinomycetes > Micrococcales > Microbacteriaceae > Frondihabitans > Frondihabitans sp. GW821-FHT04F02. The sequence continues at coordinate 122,555 of NZ_JBWKSZ010000005.1, forward strand.
GGCCATAGCCGACCGTAGGTCGGCGGAGCGGCCACGGAGGCGTCATCCCCAGGCGCCGCCGCGATTCCGCGGGGATCTGGGGCCTGTGGAGAGGAAGACGGCTGAGTGGTCGTCCAGCCAATTCGCCGACACCCGGAGACGACCGAGCAGGACGCCGAACGGGTGAGGGACGAAACCCGTCGGGTTAAAAAGAGAGGGGCGGCACCAGTTGGGGGGAACGGGTGCCGCCACGGCAGCGCGCGATTGGGGGGAATCGGTAGCGCCGCCAGCCGGAACGAATCCGACTGCATTGAGTGTACCCCAAACCGTCCTGCACGCAAGCGACATTCTCGACCGCCTTCCGCCCGGCACGGCGACCGCTTTCCGCGCGCCCCGGCGAGGTCGCAACTGAACGCATCCGGAGCCGGAGTAGCGTCATCCGGAGCACGCCGATCAGACCTCGCAATGATGCGAAAGGACGCCCATGCCCGACAACATCGACAACCTCCTCGTGGAGACCCGCCGATTCGCCCCCGACGAGGCCTTCACCGGGCAGGCCGTCGCGACTCCGGCGCTGGCCGAGCGAGCCGCAGCCGACCGTCTGGGGTTCTGGGCAGACCAGGCGCGCGAGCTCGTCACCTGGTCGAAGCCGTTCACTCGCGTGCTCGACTGGTCGAACCCGCCGTTCGCGAAGTGGTTCGACGACGGCGCTCTCAACGTCGCCTACAACTGCCTCGACCGTCACGTCGAGGCAGGTCTGGGCGACCGCGTCGCCATCCACTGGGAGGGCGAGCCGGGCGACACCCGCACCCTGACGTACGCGGAGCTCACTCGCGAGGTCAAGCGCGCAGCGAACATGCTGCTCGACCTGGGGGTCACGGAGGGCGACCGCGTCGTCATCTACCTCCCGCTCATCCCCGAGGCCGTCATCTCGATGCTGGCCGTGGCGCGTATCGGCGCGATCCACTCCGTCGTCTTCGGCGGATTCAGTGCCGAGAGCATCCGGGCCCGCGTCGACGATGCGGGAGCCAAGGTGGTCATCACGGCCGACGGCGGGTGGCGCAAGGGCGCGGTGTCGCCGCTCAAGCCCGCGGTCGACGAGGCCCTCGACGAGGCGCTGCACGGCGCGAGCACCGTCGACACGGTGATCGTCGTCAAGCGCGGCGAGAACCCCGTCGACTGGCACGACGGTCGCGACCTCTGGTGGCACGATGCGATCGCACGAAGCGGCGACGACCACGTCGCACAGGCCTTCCCGGCGGAGCACCCCCTCTTCATCCTGTACACCTCCGGCACGACCGGGAAGCCGAAGGGGATCCTGCACACTTCCGGCGGGTACCTGACGGGCGCCGCATACTCGCACCGCAACGTCTTCGACCTCCACGCCGACACCGACGTGTACTGGTCGACGGCCGACATCGGCTGGATCACCGGCCACACCTACGTCGTCTACGGCCCGCTGGCCAACGGCGCGACCCAGGTCATCTACGAGGGCACCCCCGACAGCCCTGAGCCGGGCCGCTGGTGGGACATCATCGAGAAGTACGGGGTCACGCTCTTCTACGCGGCCCCGACGGCGATCCGCGGCTTCATGAAGGCCGGCCGGCAGATCCCCGCGTCGCGCGACCTGTCGTCGCTCCGGCTGCTGGGCAGCGTGGGCGAGCCGATCAACCCCGAGGCGTGGGTCTGGTACCGCGACGTCATCGGCGGCGGCATCACGCCGATCGTCGACACCTGGTGGCAGACCGAGACCGGGTCGATCATGATCTCCGCGCTCCCCGGCATCACGACGCTGAAGCCGGGCGCGGCGCAGGTGCCGCTCCCGGGGGTCGCGATCGACGTCGTCGACGACCACGGCGAGCCGGTCGGCCGCGGCGAGGGCGGGCTGCTCGTCATCACCGAGCCCTGGCCGTCGATGCTCCGCGGCATCTGGGGCGACCCCGACCGCTACAGGGAGACCTACTGGGAGAAGTTCGCCGACAAGGGCTACTACTTCGCCGGCGACGGCGCCCGCAAGGACGACGACGGAGACATCTGGCTGCTCGGGCGCGTCGACGACGTCATGAACGTGTCGGGCCACCGCCTCTCGACCGCCGAGATCGAGTCGGCGCTCGTGTCGCACCCGCTCGTCGCCGAGGCCGCGGTGGTCGGCGCTGCCGACGAGACGACCGGCCAGGCCGTCGTGGCGTTCGTGATCCTGCGCACCTCGCAGGTCGACTCGATGAGCCCCGAAGACGCGGTCGCCGCCCTCCGCGCCCACGTCGGCCACGAGATCGGGGCGATCGCGAAGCCCAAGACCGTCATGATCGTGCAGGAACTGCCCAAGACGAGATCGGGCAAGATCATGCGGCGGCTGCTCCGCGACGTCGCCGAGGGGCGCGAGGTCGGCGATACGACCACCCTCGCCGACACCAGCGTGATGACGGTCATCTCCGCTGCGCTGTAGCGCGGCGACGCGCTCCGGCGTCGTCCCGAGCCGCTGTTCTTCAGCGCGGCGACGCGCTCCGGCGCCGGACCTCGGACACGCCTCGGTCGTCCGGCGTCGTCCCGAGCCGCCACCGATCACTCGATCTCGAGGATGATCTCCACTTCGACGGGAGAGTCCAGGGGCAGCACCGCGACGCCGACCGCGCTGCGCGCGTGCCTGCCCGCATCGCCGAAGATCTCGCCGAGCACGTTCGAGGCGCCGTTGATGACGCCGGGCTGGCCCGTAAAAGCGGGGTCGGAGGCGACGAACCCGGTCACCTTGACGATCTGCGTGACGCGGTCGAGGTCGCCGATCACGCTCCTGGCCGCGGCGAGCGCGTTCAGGACGGCCTGGCGCGCGTAGCCGTGTGCGTCCTCCGCGTCGACCTCGGCCCCGACCTTGCCGGTGGCAGGCAGGGCCCCGTCGACGAAGGGCAGCTGGCCCGCCGTGTAGACGGTCGTGCCCACCAGGATCGCCGGAACGTAGGCGCCCGCCGGGGCGGCGACGTCGGGGATGGTGATGCCGAGCTCGGCCAGGCGATCGTCGATCGCGCCCATCAGGCGGCCTGCACGGGGCGCTTAAGATAGGCGACGAGGCCACCCTCGGGCGTCTGGAGAACCTGGACGAGCTCCCATCCCTCCGACCCGAAGTTGTTCAGGATGGCTGTCGTGTTGTGCACGATGAGGGGGGCTGTGAAGTACTCCCAGAGGACCATATTGGGTGTCCGTTCAGTCAGTTGTGTCGGTCGATCACTTACCCTGATCCTATGTCTGCCCAAAAAAAGAGGCCCACGTCTGTCGTCGGAGCCGTGTTCGGCTTCGTCGGTTTCAGCGCCCTCGCCGGCCTCCTCGTCACCATCGGAGTGACGCCGGCCCTCGCGGTCTCGAGCGTGACGGCGTCGTCGTCGATCGGGATCTTCGAAAGCCTCCCCGAGTACATCTCCATCGGCCAGCTGCAGCAGCGCAACACGCTGTACGGCGAATCCGGCGGCAAGCAGGTGCCGTTCGCGACCATCTACTCGCAGAACCGCGTCAACCTCAAGTGGGATGAAGTGTCGCCGAACCTGAAGCACGCGGTCGTCGCCGGCGAGGACAAGCGCTTCTACCAGCACGGCGGCGTCGACCTCACCAGCATCGTGCGCGCGGGCGTCGGCTCGCTCAGCGGCGGACTCGGCGAGTCGGGCGGTGGCTCGACCCTGACGATGCAGCTCGTCCGCAACATCCGTCTCGCCCAGGCGCAGGACATCAAGGACCCCAAGAAGCAGGCCGCCGCCATCAAGGACGCCAAAGAGGTCACCGTCTCGCGCAAGCTCCAGGAGATGAAGTACGCGATCGGGCTCGAGAAGAAGTACTCCAAAGACGAGATCCTCCTCGCCTACCTGAACATCGCCTACTTCGGCGATCAGACGTACGGCGTTCAGGCCGCGGCTCAGCACTACTACAACAAGAGCGCCAAGAGCCTGACGCCGACGCAGGCGGCCAGCCTGATCGCGATCGTGCAGTACCCCGAGAGCCGCGATCTGTCGACGCCGAAGAACTACAAGAACAACGTCGCGCGCCGCAATGTGATCCTGAAGGCCATGGAGGCCCAGGGCTACATCACGGCCGACACGCTCAAGCGCGGCCTCGAGACCAAGGTCGGCGACTCGGTGAAGCTGACGCCGGCCGTCCAGGGGTGCGCCGCGGTCACCGCCGGCGGCGCCCAGCAGTTCTGCGACTACGTCACCTCCCCCGAGATGATCAAGTCGTACGCGTTCCTCGGCGGCTCGGACGCCGCCCGCACCAAGAACTGGAACACCGGCGGCTACAAGGTCCACACGACGATCAACCTCGATCTGACGGCGAACGCCAAGGGCCAGATCGACCAGTGGGCCCCCGCCACGTTCTCGCAGTTTCCGCTCGGCGGCGTCGTCGACTCGGTCGAGCCGGGCACCGGCCGCGTGGTCGTCATGACCCAGAACAAGAACCTCACGACCGACGCCAGCGCCTCGCTGACGGGCCCCAACACCTACCTGAACTACTCGGTCGACACGAAGTACGGGTCGTCGCAGGGCTTCCAGGTCGGATCCACGTACAAGATGTTCACGCTGCTCGACTGGCTCGAGAAGGGGCACGGTATCAACGAGCTCGTCGACGCCACTCCGCGCACGTTCCCGACGATGACCGTCGACGGCGGAACCTACTCGACCGTCGACGGCGAGTTCCCGCAGGGCTACAAGCCCAAGAACGACGAGGGCTACATCTCCGGCTACATGACGGTCAAGACCGCCACGGCCGCCTCGGTCAACGTCGCGTACGCCAGCATGGCGCAGCAGCTCGACCTCGCCGACATCCGCGACGTCGCCCAGAAGCTCGGCGTGCACACGGCCACCGGCGCCGAGCTGAAAGACAACACGTCGTCGTTCCTCGGCACGAACAACATCGCACCGCTCACGATGGCCACCGCGTACGCGGCCATCGCCAACAAGGGCGTCTACTGCCCGTCGATCGTCGTCGACAAGGTGACGACGCCCGACGGCAAGTCGGTCGCCGGCCAGAAGAGCGACTGCCAGCAGGTCGTCGACCCCGACGTCGCAGCCACCGCCATCTCGGCGATGCAGGGCGTCTTCCAGGGCGGCGGCACGGCCTCGGGTGCACTCCCCGACGCCACCCCCGAGTTCGGCAAGACGGGCACCACCGACGACGCCGACCAGATCTGGCTGAACGGCTCGACCACGGCTCTGACCACGGTCACCTGGATGGGCGACACGTCCGGCCAGCGCCACAGCCTGCGCCAGTACTCCAGCCCGGTCTACGGCCAGGGCACGCTGGCGACGAGCCGAAGCGGCCTCTTCAAGGCCGTCCAGGGTCTCAACAACACCGTCTACCCGGGCACGGCCTTCCCGATTCCGTCGGGCAACCTCGCGACCGGCAACGGCGTCAAGGTGCCCGCTCTGACGGGAAACAGCGTCGACGCGGCGAAGAACCTCCTGAGCGGCGTCGGCCTGAACTACGTCGACGGCGGCACCCAGGCGTCGAGCCAGCCCGAGGGCCATGTCGCAGGAACGAGCCCGGGCGAAGGCAGCCTCGTGCCGAACGGCGGCAACGTCACCGTCTACACCAGCGACGGATCGCAGGCGGCCACCGTGCCCGAGCTCAGCGGCAAGAGCCTGAAGGACGCCCTCGGCGACCTGGAGGACGCCGGGTTCGACACCTCCAAGGTGACCACCGGGTTCGCCAAGAGCGACGACGACCAGAAGTGCGACGTCGTGTCGTCGAACCCCGGCGACGGCGCCTCAGCCGCGAAGGACTCCGCGATCGCACTGACCGTGGGCGGCGGCAAGAGCGGCAGAGACCCCGGGAACTGCTCGTGAGCCGCGCCCGCACGGCCGACCTCTCGCTGTCGGCGGCGACCCTCGCCGCCGTCGGGGCGGCCGGCGCCTTCGCCTACGGGGCCCTCGTGGAGCGCAACCGCTACGCCGTGCGTCGCGAGGTGCTGCCGATCCTGCCCGCAGGATCACGGCCCCTCGCCGTCCTGCACCTCTCCGACATCCACATGGCGCCGTGGCAGACCGACAAGCAGGAGTGGATTCGAGGCCTCGCGGGCCTCGAGCCCGACCTGATCGTCAACACCGGCGACAACCTCGGCCACGTCGACGCGTACGACGCCGTCGAGTACGCGCTCGAGCCGTTCCGTGACGTGCCCGGCGTGTTCGTGCACGGCTCGAACGACTACATCGCACCGAAGTTCAAGAGCCCGCTGACCTACTTCGGCGGGCCCAGCCGCGCCGGCGCCAAGCCGGTCGCCCTCGACAACGAGCGCCTCACCGGCTTCTTCGAATCGCTCGGCTGGCTCGACCTCGACAACACCGCGCGCGCCCTCGAGGTGAAGGGCAACCGCCTCGAGCTGTTCGGCGTGAACGACGCCCACCGCGACTGGGACCACCTCGAGCGCATCCCCGGAGCCCTCGACGACCTCCGCGAGAACGTCGGCTGGCAGGATGAAGACGGCCCGGCGCCGTTCACCATCGGCCTCACCCACGCCCCCTACCAGCGCGTGCTCAACTCGTTCGTCACCAACGGCGCCGAGCTGATCTTCGCCGGGCACACCCACGGCGGCCAGGTCTGCGTGCCCGGCTACGGCGCGCTCGTCACCAACTGCGACATCCCGCGCAAGCAGGTCGCCGGCCTCAGCACGTGGACGCACGCGTTCAAGACCGCCCAGCTGGAGGTCTCGGCCGGCATCGGGACCTCGATCTACGCGCCGTTCCGCTTCGCCTGCGCCCCCGAGGCGGTCCTCGTGACATTGACGCCTCCGAACATGGGCTAAAGTAGTGGAGTCCCTCGGGCCCCCGGGTTCTGAAGGGCGACACACACCATCGGGGTGTGGCGCAGCTTGGTAGCGCGCCTCGTTCGGGACGAGGAGGTCGTGGGTTCGAATCCCGCTACCCCGACGAAACAAAAATGGCTAGACCCTTGGGTCTAGCCGTTTTTGTTTCGGTGCTTGTCTGGCGCCTCTCGGCGCATGCCGTTGCTCGCTGGCGCTCGCTCCGGCCCATGGCGGTCATCCTCGGTGGCCTTCGGGCGGCGCGCCCGGGATTTCGCGCGGTGCTTGTCTGGCGCCTCTCGGCGCATGCCGTTGCTCGCTGGCGCTCGCTCCGGCCCATGGCGGTCATCACCGTCGCACGCGTGCTTTGCCCGCCGGCGCGTGGCGGTCGTGCCCGCAGAGCAGGTGGCCCCCGGACGCGGGCGACCCGGAGTGGGTCTGGGGCCGACGGCTGCCAGATGGTGGAGTAGGCGGGTTGCCCTGAGACGCGGGGCCGATCCGAAAGAGCCCGCCTTGCCTGCACGCCGCCGCCCCGCCACTCTGCTCGCCGTCCTCTGCGCGGGGGCCGTGGCGCTGGGCGCGATCGACGCGGGGACGCCGGGCCCGGCGGCGTACGCCGCGACGACGGCGGCCCCGACGCACACGGTCGACCTGTCGAACGACGAAGTGACCGTTCCGGCAGTTCCTGCGTCCCGTCTGAGGACGCCCAGGTCGACGACGCACAGCACCACGGACAGCACCAGCACCGGTGTCACCGTCGAGACCGTCTACGTCAGCCGACTCGCGGTGACCACCTCGACCAAGGACGACACGAACGGCGACGACGAGGTCGACGACGCCACCATCAAGGCGGCCGTGGCGTCGATGCACGACTACTGGTGGGAGCAGTCCTCGCACACCGTCGACATCCAGCTCGGCGGCATCGAGGACGACTCGCTCGGCCTCTCGACGTGCTCCGACCCGGGCGCCGCCCTCGACGGCGTTGCGAAGACCGCGTTCAAGGGCGCCTTCGCGAACTACAGCTGGCAGGGCACGCACAAGCACCTGATCGCCCTCAGCAAGGAGGCGTGCGGAACGCAGGCATTCGGCACGGTCGGCGGCCTCGGCGGCGAGATCTTCAGCGGCAACGGCGGCGATCAGACGTACGGGGTTCCTGTGCTGCTGCACGAGTTCGGCCACAACCTCGGCTTCAAGCACTCGGGTTCGGCGATCTGCCGCTCCTCGACGGAGTTCGACGGCCTCGGCAGCGACTTCGCCTACGCCGACGAGAAGAACGACTCGGTGCTCTGCCCGGTGCTCGAGTACGGCGACTACTCCGACATCATGGGCTACTCGCTCAAGGGCGCCCGGCCCGGGCTCTCGAGCGTCCAGCGCTCGCTCGCGGGCTATCTCTCCGACGTGGAGGCCGACGACACCGCCGGCAGCACGCAGACCTTCACGGTGGCTCCGCTCAGCGGCTCGTCCGGCAGCCGGTCGCTGCAGGTCACCGACCCCGTGACCGGCGCCGTCTACTACGTCGAGTACCGCACGAAGGCGGGCGGCGACTCGACCGACGCCGAGTTCGGCGGCTACCTGCAGAACTGCGACAAGGCCTACGGCGGATACACGAAGTGCTCGCTCGGCAGCAGCGCGTCGACCGGCATCGTGCGGATCATGCGGACCCTCGACGGGTCGGCCCAGTCGGGCACGTACCCGGCGACGTTCGTCCTCGCCACCTCGCCCGACACCGCGAGCGACCCGAGCAGGCGCGACACGCGCCTCTACGCCGGCCAGAGCTTCACCGACTACGGCTCCGGCGTCACCATCGCCGTGAAGTCGCTGACTCCTGCGTCGGGTGCTGTCGTGACCGTCAGCATCGCGGCGCCGGAGATGCCGGGCGACGAGCCGGCTCCGGCAGACAAGACCTCCGCCCCCTCGGGCAGGCCGGGAGTCGCCGGCGTCGCGACCACGACGACGCTGGCACTGAACCGCGCCTCGCAGACGTACGGGTCGACCACGACGGCGACGGCCACCGCGGCCGTGACGCTCGCAGACGGCAGCGGTGACGCCGCCGACGGCGCGGTGACCTTCTCCCGCAACGGCAGGACCGTGTCGACCGTGGCCCTCGACGCCTACGGACGCGCCTCGTACCGCCTCCCCTCGACCACTTCCGCCGGCATCCAGAAGGTGACCGCCTCGTTCACGCCTGCCGACGCCAGTGCGGAGACGTCGTCGAGTTCGGGATCGACGACCGTCACGGTGAAGAAGGCCGCGCCCAGCGTGCGATCGAGCCTGGCCGCGACGAAGGTCAGCCGCTCGACGACGCCGAAGCTGACGGTCGCCGTCTCCGCGACCGGTGTCTCCGCGCCGACCGGCACGCTCACCGTGAAGGCAGGCGGCAAGACGATCAAGACCTACACGCTGCCGTCGTCGAAGAAGGGGCGGGTGATCCTGACCCTGCCGAAGTTCGCGAAAGCCGGCCGCTACTCGCTCAAGGCGTCGTACGCGGGCACGTCGAACATCTCGTCCGGGACGACGAAAACCCTGGTCCTGACCGTGAAGTGACCGCCGTCACGACACCAGGACTGGGGATGCCCGAGGCTCCCTCGCGCTCCCTACTCTGAACAGACACACATCTCTGGGGGATCAAGTGACCGACACGACGACGACCGCTCCGCGGGCCGGCTGGTACGCCGATCCGAGCGCCGCCGCGGCCTACCGCTGGTGGGACGGCGCGCAGTGGACCGCCCAGACCCTGGACGCCGTACCGACCGCCTCGGCCCCGACCCCCGCTCCCGCATCGACCCCGGCGTCGGCCGAGGTCGAGGAGCACGCGGCCGCCGAACGGGAAGCGGCAGAGCGCGCCGCCGCCCAGCGTGCCGCCACGCAGCCGCGCCCGCAGTCGCCCGCGCTCCCCAGCCGTCGCAGCCTCCGCAACCTCCCCTCGGTCGCCGTGGGCACTCCCCCGGCCGGGTCCGTCGAGCCGACGGTCGCCGCACCGGCCGCCGCCGCATCATCGCCCTACGTGCCGCTGAACCCGCTGGCCACCACCGCCACACCTCCCGCGTCGCCGAGCGACGGCTGGCACACGCCGGCCGCGTGGATCGCCAACGCGCCGGCCTCGCCGGAGCACGCCGTGTACGGCACGGGATCCCCTTTCGGAGCCTCCCGCCCCGGCGCCTTCACCCTCCAGCCCCGCAACAAGCCCGCGCGCCTCGCGCTGACGTTCATGCTGATCACTCTGATCACCGACGGCGTGTCGATTGCACTCACGACTCAGCGACTGCTCACCTCCCCCATCGCAGTCCTGGCGCAGCTGGGAGTCGGCGTCGTGGTGATCGGCCTCGTCATCGCAGCCGTCCCGCTGTCGATCGTGGGTCTCGTCCGTGCTTCGCAGATGAAGTCCTCCGGGCTCACCCCGGTCGGCCGGCCCCACGCGGTAGCGGCCCTCATCCTCGCGCTGCTCTTCCTGGCGCTGTTCGGCCTGGCCCTCTCGGTGGGCGTCCTCGCCGGTCTGGAGCGCGCCGGGTCGCACACCACGACCTCGAGCACGACGGGCGCAGGAACGGGCACCTCCGCCATCGCCCACAGCGCCGCCGGGGCCCCCACCCCGGTCATCGGCACGCCCCAGGCCGACGGAACCCTCCTCTACTCGCAGGCCCAGGCTCAGGCGGCGCTCACGGCCGCAATCAAGGGCGACACGAGCATCGCCGCCACGGTCGGATGCCCGGCCACCGTCGCCCTCTCGGTGGGCGCGTCGTTCGAGTGCCGTGTCACGCTGCCGGGCGGCACCGCCACGGCGCACGTGAGCGTGCTCGACTCCACGGGACGCTCCGAGATCCAGACCAGCACCCCGTAGCGGCCGCGACTCAGGCCAGGCGCCCGCCAGACTCCTCGAGGTAGCACGAGCCGCACAGCGGCTCGTACGTGACCGTCGCGCCGTCGATGGCGACCTGGTCGCCGTCGAAGACGTAGGCGCCGTCGATCAGCCGGGCGTTGAACATGGCCTTGCGCCCGCAGCGGCAGATCGTCTTGAGCTCTTCGAGCGAGTGCGACACCTCGAAGAGCCGCGCGGCGCCGTCGAAGGCCCGCGTCTGGAAGTCGGTGCGGATGCCGTACGCCAGCACGGGGATGTCGTCGAGCACGGCGATGCGCAGCAGGTCGTCGACCTGGGCGGCGGAGAGGAACTGCGCCTCGTCGACCAGGAGGCAGGCGAGTTCCTGCCCCGTCTCATCGCGGACGCCCTGTCTCGCGGCGCTGAACACGGCCGCCAGGTCGTCGCCGGCCCCGACCAGGAAGTCGGTGCGCCGGGTCACGCCGAGACGCGAGACGATCTGATCATCGCCGCGCGTGTCGGTGTCGGGCTTGGCGAGGAGCACGCGCTGACCGCGCTCCTCGTAGTTGTAGGCCGCCTGCAGGAGCGCGGTGCTCTTGCCGGAGTTCATGGCTCCGTAGCGGAAGTAGAGTTTTGCCACTCCGAAAGCGTAGCCGGGCCGACGCGGTCGGCTGCTACTGGAGGTAGCCGTCTTCGGCCGCTCGCCTGATGAGCTCGGCCTTCTTCGACGCGGGGCGGTTCGCCTTCGCGTACTTCTCGCGGACGCGGCGCAGGTAGGTCTTGGCGGTCTCGTACTGCACGTTCATCTGCTGGGCGACCTCGTTGGTCGAGAAGCCCGATACGTACAGGCGGAAGGCCTCTGCCTCGCCGGCGCTGAGCTTGGGGCGGCTCTGGTTGGCCGCGCCCACCGGGAGCGGGCGCCAGTCGCGCTGCGGGGCGTTGTCGCGGGCGACGCCCATGACCTGGCGGGCGGCGTCCATGACCTCGCGCATCGGCAGCGCCTTGCTGAGGAAGGCCGAGGCCCCGGCGTCGAGGGCGCGCTCGCGCGACTCGCGGGTGTCGAGGCTGGACAGCACGACGACCTTGGCTCCGGCGGCACGGCAGGTGCGCACTCGGGCCTCGATCGACACCGGCTCCTTGAGCTGGAAGTCGAGGAAGACCAGGTCGGTCGGGAAGTTGTCGCTGTGCACCAGCTGGAGCCAGGTGTGAGCCGTCAGCACGAGGTCGAAGTCGTACGCGTTGACGTTGATCCAGCTCGACAGGCTGTCGAGGAGCACCTCGTGGTCGTCGAGGATGGCCAGTCGCACTCGACGCTGCGAGGGCGCTTCGGGGGCGAGCGAGTTCCAGGAGGCGACGGGGAGGGGCCGCGACGAACTCGACCGGAGAGTGTTGCTGCCCGTCGGGTCAGTGCTGGTCATAGGAGAACCTTAATGTGAGGAAGGAGCCGTTCACATCGACCTGGAGGTCGCGGAACAGGATGCGGAGGACGGCGAAGTAGGGGGCGAAGTGCTGCCTGGCGGCAGCGTCCGTCGAGGTGCTCTCCACGCGGAGGAGCGCCCGGACGAGAGGGGCGTCGTCGTGGAGGACGATCCCCAGGCTGGAGGTGCGAGTGGCGTCGTCGACGGACATCGCGTTCACGATCGCGCGGACGGCTGTCCGCTGGTCGGTGGTCATGTGGTCGGCGAGCCGGGAGCGGTCGACGACAGTGCCCGCCTCGCCGTTGGGGCAGACGTCGAGCAGGGCCTGCTCGAGCCAGCTGCGGTCGGCGTCGGCCACGATCCGCTCTCGGATCAGCGTGGCCACCTCGCCGGCGCGGCGGGTGTCGGCGTCGGTGACCTCGCCGCGCTCCACCAGAGACGTGAAGAACGGGACGACGTCGCGGTTGAGACCGGTGACGCGATCCTGCTGGACAGAACGGGCGATGCCCGAGCGCACCTCGGAGGCGCGCTCGGCGGTCAGGGACTCGGCGCGGTCGGTCCACTGGCTGACCTGCCGCACGAAGTTGGCCGAGTAGACGGCGCTGCCGACGCCGAGCGCGACGACCGGCGTGACGCCGACGGCGACGAAGACGAGGGCGGGCGCCTGCGTGGCGAAGGTCGGCGCCTCGAGGAGCACGACGATGCCGACGGCGACGGCCGAGACGACCGTGGCGACGAGCAGATCGCGGCCGGGGCGGTACGGGGCGCACGCCAGGATGAGGAGGCCGATGACGGTGCTCCCCCAGTCGTCGCGCACCATGACGTCGTGGCCCGCCGTGGCCACCGCGGCGAGCAGCATGCCGAGCACGCCGCAGGCGACGACGGCCACGAAGCGCGTGCGGCGGAGCGGGGCTCGGAGGGGGCTCGACGCGACGATGAGGGTCGCGGCTGCGATGACGACGAAGACGATCGACATGATCGAGAAGCCGTCGCGCATGACCTCGTCGACCTGAGTCAGAGTCCGGCCTATCGCGAGGGCGACGGCGAACAGGGCGATGACGACCGTCACCGGACGCATGTTCAGGGCGCCCAGCGGATCGACCTGCTGGGCGGTGGCCTCGCGATCGCTCATGCGGCGTCCTCCGCCGAGCGGGCGATGGTCGGGACGTCGCCCCTCGGCGCGGTCTCGGATGCCGCGGCGGGCTCGGCCGGGAGGTCGATCATGACCGAGGTGCCGCTGCCGGGAGACGACCAGATCTGGACGACCCCGCCGACGCGCTCGATTCGCGCGCGGATGGAGTTCTTGACGCCGAGGCGGTCGCGGGGCGTCTCGCTCTCGGTGAAGCCCACGCCGTTGTCGATGACCATGACCGAGACGTCGGAGCCCGAGCCGAAGACGACGACCTCGGCCCTGTCGGTGCCGGAGTGCTTCTGCACGTTGGCCAGGCACTGCGCGACTGCCAGCGCGAGGGCACGGCCCCGGACCGAGTTCAGGCGGACCACGGCCAGCACGTCGCCGGTGACGGCGACGTCGAGACCGGCGTCGATCGACTTGCCGATCGCCGAGTAGAGCTCTGTCGCCTCCCAGTCCACCTGGGAGGAGGTGAGGCCGGCAGCGGCCTCGTTGAGCCACTCCTGGCCGATGAGGACCTCGAGGTCGTGCTCCATCGCGGAGACGAGCTCGGGGTCGAGGCGGCCGGGCTTCGCCAGCGAGAGCGCGGCCAGGTGGCTCAGGACCGTGTCATGCACGAGAGCCGACGCCTGCTGCTCGATCTCGAAGCGGACCCCCGACATCTGCACGTCGCGGGCCGCGCGGTGGAGGTTCGGCTGCACCCGCTTTGCGCGCTCTCGGGCGACGAGGCTTCCGCCCATCGTCGCGACGATGAGGATGTAGCCGAGCAGGGTCGTGACGTCGACCTTCGGCTGGGCGTGCGTCTGCATCGTCGCGATCTGCGTGGCGATCTCGCCGGCGACCAGGCCGAACGTCGCCCAGAGCGGGCCGCGGCTGGCATAGAGGCCGCTGCCGCCGACCATGACGAGGGCGAGCTTGGGCAGCGAGAGGCTGAACGCGTCAGACGATTGGACGCTCGCGATCTGCGAGAGCACCGCGACCGCGTAGACGTAGACCGAGGCGCCGCCGATCACGAGGTACGCGACGGTCGACGCCGTCGACCGGACCTTCTCGATGAGCAGGATCAACGCGAACATCGGCACGAGCGCCAGGAGCGCCGGCCACAGGATCAGGGCGGGCCGGGACAGCTGCACGGCGCTCAGGACGACCGCCGCCGCGATGAGCAGCATCATGGCGATGGCGTGACAGGAGCGTGCGATCGCGCGACCCGAACTCTGAGGAGCGAGATGACTGGGTAGCCCGAGCAGCACGCGTCCTCCTTCGTTCCGGCCCGCGTCAGCATGTCTGTGGACTGCAGGGGCCGCAGCGAGATCTGCGGCTATTCGAAGTATCGCAAAAGACGGCGGCTCCGTGTACCCCGGTTTCAGGGGACATAACGCGGGTGGACCACCCATATGGGGCTATTTGTGCCCCGAATGCGGTCCACGCAGATCATACTGCCGACGGGCGACACATGACGCCAACCCGGGCCGGTACAGACGGGGGTCAGGCGTGGATGCCCAGCGACTTCGCGGTCGACTCCATGGTGGCCGCGGCCTTCTTCTCGTCGTCGGCCAGCTGCTCGCCCACCGTCGGGATCATGGCGCGCAGCTTCGGCGCCCACTCGGCCTTCTTCGACGGGAAGCACCGGTCGAGCACGGTGAGCATGATCGGGACGGCCGTCGAGGCGCCAGGCGAGGCACCCAGCAGGCCGGCGATCGAGCCGTCGGCCGCCGAGACGACCTCCGTGCCGAACTGCAGCACGCCGCCCTTCTTGGCGTCTTTCTTGATGACCTGCACTCGCTGGCCCGCCGTGATCCGGTACCAGTCCTTCGGGTCGGCGTCGGGCATGAACTCGAGCAGTGCGTCGAACTTCGTCTTCTTCGACGCGGCCAGCTGGCTCACGAGATACTTCAGCAGGTCGAAGTTCGACAGCGCGACCCGGATCATCGGGTACAGGTTGTGCAGCCGGATCGACTTGAACAGGTCGAGGTACGAGCCCGACTTCAAGAACTTGGGGCTGAAGCCCGCGTACGGCCCGAACATCAGGCTCGCGGTGCCGTCGACCACCCGGGTGTCGAGGTGCGGCACCGACATGGGCGGCGAGCCGACGGCGGCCTTGCCGTACACCTTGGCCTGGTGCTTCGCGACCACCTCGGGATTGTCGGTGCGCAGGAACTCGCCGCTCACCGGGAAGCCGCCGAATCCGGCGATCTCGGGGATCCCCGACTTCTGCAGGAGGCCGAGCGCCCCTCCGCCGGCGCCGACGAAGACGAATCGCGCCCGGACCCGGGTCGTCTCGGCGGTAGCGCCGCTCACCACGGTCAGCCCCCAGCCGGTGCCGGGCAGGCGGGTGAGGTCGGTGACCCGGTGGCCGAGCAGCAGCTCGGTGCCGGTCGAGGTGAGGTGGTCGAACAGGTTGCGGGTCAGCGCCCCGAAGTCGACGTCGGTGCCGGCCAGGATGTGCGTCGCCGCGACGGGCTCTCCCGGGGAGCGACCGGCCATGAGGGCAGGGGCCCACTCCGCGATCGTGCCGGGGTCGTCGCTGAACTCCATGCCGGCGAACAGCGGGTGCCCTTCGAGCGCCTCGTTGCGCTTGCGGAGGTACTCGACGTTCGCCGCACCCCAGACGAAGCTCATGTGCGGCGTCGAGTTGATGAAGCGGTCGGGCTCGGGGAGAGCCCCGGCGCCGATGAGGAACGACCAGAACTGGCGCGAGACCTGGAACTGCTCGTTGACCTTGACCGCGCTCGTGATGTCGATCGAGCCGTCGGCCTTCTGGGGCGTGTAGTTCAGCTCGCAGAGGGCCGAGTGACCGGTGCCCGCGTTGTTCCACGGGTTGCTGCTCTCCTGCGCGACGTCGTTCAACGACTCGTAGACCCGGATCGTCCACTCGGGCTGGAGCTCGTGAAGGAGCGTGCCGAGGGTCGCGGACATGATTCCGCCGCCGATGAGGGCGACGTCGATGGGCTCCGTTGCAGCAGTCACCAGTCGAGTCTATGGCTCGACGAGCGTCCGCGTTCTCGGGTAACGCTCGATGCCGAGCGAGACTCAGCCGGCGGCGACCGTGCGACGCGCCGCGACGATCTCGGCGATCTGCACCGCGTTCAGAGCGGCACCCTTGCGGAGGTTGTCGTTCGAGATGAACAGCGCCAGCCCGCGGTGGCCCGGGGCGCCCTCGTCGTGGCGGATGCGGCCCACGAAGCTCGGGTCCTGGCCGGCGGCGGCGAGCGGAGTCGGCACCTCGGACAGCACCACGCCGGGGGCCGACGAGAGGATCTCCGTGGCGCGCTCGGGCGTGAGGTCGTGGGCGAACTCGACGTTGATCGACAGCGAGTGGCCGGTGAAGACAGGAACTCGCACGCACGTTCCGCTCACGCGCAGATCGGGCAGCTCGAGGATCTTGCGGCTCTCGTTGCGGAGCTTCTTCTCCTCGTCGGTCTCGTTCAGACTGTCGTCGACGAGGCTGCCCGCGAACGGGATGACGTCGAACGCGATCGGGGCGACGTACTTGACCGGCTCGGGGAACGACACCGCGGCGCCGTCTTGGACCAGGCCGATGGTGTCCTGCTCGAGAGCCGCCCTGGCCTGCGTCAGGAGCTCCTCGGCGCCGGCGAGGCCGGAGCCCGAGACCGCCTGGTAGGTGCTGACCGTGAGCCGCTCGAGCCCGGCCTCGGCATCGAGCACCTTCAGCACGGGCATGGCGGCCATTGTCGTGCAGTTCGGGTTGGCGACGATGCCCTTGACGGCCTCGTCGATGGCGTGGGGGTTGACCTCGCTGACGACGAGCGGCACCTCGGGGTCCATGCGCCAGGCGCTCGAGTTGTCGATGACCAGGACGCCCGCGGCGGCGAACAGCGGGGCGTGCTTGCGCGATCCGGTGGCACCAGCCGAGAACAGCGCGATGTCGAGACCGGAGGGATCAGCCGTCTCGACGTCTTCGACGACGATCTGCTCGCCCTTGAACGGCAGGGTGGTGCCGGCGCTGCGCGCGGTGGCGAAGAACCGGATCTCTGCGATCGGGAACTCGCGCTCCTCGAGCAGCCGGCGCATCACGGCACCCACCTGCCCGGTCGCACCGACGACGCCTACGCGGAGGCCTTCAGCCATGGTCTTGTCCTGTTCTCGTGCCTGTGGGGCTTCGTGGGAGGGGCCGCGTCAGCGGCCGGTGCCGCCGTGGACCACGGCGAGGTCTTCGCCGTCGAGGTCGAAGGCCGCGTGGACGACGCGCAGAGCGTCGTTGAGGGTGTCGGCCCGGGTCACGACCGAGATGCGGATCTCGCTGGTCGAGATCATCTCGATGTTGATGCCGGCCTCGTAGAGCGCGGTGAAGAGCTTGGCGCTGACGCCGGCGTTCGTGCGCATGCCGGCGCCGACCAGGGCCAGCTTGCCGATCTGATCGTCGTACAGGAGGCCCGCGAACTGGATGGACTCACGCTCGGACTCGAGGGCCTGGATGACGGTCGCGCCATCCGCCTTCGGCAGAGTGAACGAGATGTCGGTGAGGCTGGTCGCCGCGGCCGACACGTTCTGCACGATCATGTCGATGTTCGCGCCGGTCTTGGCGACCGTGCGGAAGATCTCGGCGGCCTTGCCGGGCTTGTCGGGCACGCCGACGACGGTGATCTTGCCCTCGCTCAGGTCTCCGGCGACACCGGCGATGATCGGCTCTTCCACGTGCTCTCCCTCTTTCGGGTTGACGACCAGTGTTCCCTCGTTGCCATTGAACGAGGAGCGGACGTGCAGGGTGACGCCGTGGCGCCTCGCGTACTCGACCGCGCGGATGTAGAGGACCTTCGAGCCGGCGGCGGCCAGCTCGAGCATCTCCTCGCTCGTGATGCGGTCGAGCTTCTTCGCTCTGGGCACAACGCGCGGATCGGCCGTGAAGATTCCGTCGACGTCGGTGTAGATCTCGCAGACGTCGGCGTCGAGCGCCGCCGCGAGGGCGACGGCCGTGGTGTCGGAGCCGCCGCGGCCGAGCGTCGTGATGTCTCCGGTCGAGCGGTTGAAGCCCTGGAAGCCGGCGACGATGGCGATCGCGCCCTGGTCGAGCGCCTCGCGGACGCGGCCGGGCGTGACGTCGACGATGCGCGCCTTGCCGTGCTGGGCGTCGGTGATCATGCCGGCCTGGCTGCCGGTGTACGAGCGCGCCTCGACGCCCAGGCCGCGGATGGCCATGGCGAGCAGGGCCATGCTGATGCGCTCGCCGGCGGTGAGCAGCATGTCGAGCTCGCGGCCGGCGGGCATCGGCGTGACCTCGTTGGCGAGGTCGAGGAGCTCGTCGGTCGTGTCGCCCATCGCGCTGACGGCGACGACGACCTCGTTGCCGGCCTTGCGCGTCTCGACGATCCGCTTGGCGACCCGCTTGATGCTCTCGGCGTCGGCAACGGACGAACCGCCGAATTTCTGCACGATCAGCGCCACCGGGTCACTCCATTCACAGCGGGCGGTCGATCGCCGCGCTTGACCCACGATTCTATGGGACGTTTCGAGCGGGTTACGGCGGGGGCGCCGCCCGCTGGCGTCCTTACGAGAGGAACGTGTGCGCGCTCATAAGGATTTGCGCCCCGATCTGCGCACCCTGCAAGGAAACAGGGTCTCGCATGCAGGACTGACAAGGACGTCTACTGCAGGAGTCCTTGCGAGATCACTCGCTGACGAGCCGTCGGCCCTCGAACGCGCGCCCGAGCGTCACCTCGTCGGCGTACTCGAGGTCGCCGCCGACCGGGAGGCCCGATGCGAGGCGCGTGACACGCAGCCCGAAGGGCGCGAGCATGCGCGACAGGTAGGTCGCCGTCGCCTCGCCCTCGAGGTTGGGGTCGGTGGCGATGATGACCTCCGTGACGGTGTCGTCGGCGAGGCGCTGCACGAGCTGGCGGATGCGGAGGTCGTCGGGGCCGATGCCGTCGATCGGGCTGATCGCGCCGCCGAGCACGTGGTACAGGCCGCGGAACTCGCGCGTCCGCTCGATCGCCTGCACGTCTTTCGCCTCTTCGACGACGCAGATCGTGGCCGGCGACCGCCGCGGGTCGCGGCAGATCGAGCACGTGGTCTCTTCGGTGACGTTGCCGCAGATCTCGCAGAAGCGCACCTTGGTCTTCACGTCGACGAGCAGCTCGGCGAGCCGCGACGTGTCGAAGTTCTCGGTCTGCAGGATGTGGAACGCGATGCGCTGAGCCGACTTCGGCCCGATGCCGGGAAGCCGGCCGAACTCGTCGATCAGGTCTTGGACGATGCCCTCGTACATGCTCAGCTGCTCCCGTCGGCCGGCGGCCCGCTCTGCGGCGTGACACGCGGCGCGACGGTCTCTTCGTGGATGAACTGCGCGTTCAGGATCTCGCGCACGACGGCCTCGCCGTACCGCGAGTTCTGCGGCACGCCGCGGCTCGGTGCGGGTGAGCGCGGTGCCGACTGGGCCGAGGGCGCCGAGTGGGCGGGCGCCGCGGACCCGGTGGCAGCAGGTCCAGACGGGGCAGCAGCAGATCCCGCCGAGGTCGAGGCGGGGGCCGCGGGGCGGGCGTCGACCGGAGGCTCGACGTCGACCGGCGGGACTCCCCCGGGCGGCTCCGTCGAGATGTGCTCGGGCAGGTCCGGGCCGGGCTCGTCGGGGCCGGGCCCGTCGGGGCCGAGCTCGTCGGGGCCGGGCTCGTCGGCCTCCGGCGGAGCCGACTGCGGGATCGGCGCGACATCCCAGCCGGTGGTGGGCGCCGACGAGGCGGGCGCAGGGCGTGCTGGCGCAGGAACGTGCCCGCCCGCCGCCGGGCTCGACGCTGCCGGCGCCACCGCGACCGTCGGCGTCGGGGTCGGCGCCGCCGCCGGTGCGGCCGGGCCCGCCACGGCCTCCGGAGCCGTCGGGCTCGGCGCCGCGGGCGTCGTCGCCGCCGGTGCCGCCGAACCGCCCTCGTCGGGACGCTCCACCCTTGCGATGTACTTCACCCGCACGCCGAGCACCTGCACGATCGCGCGACGCAGGTGCTCGCTGACGCCCTCGCCGGAGGCTCCGGCGGGGCGCTTGAACTGCTCCACGTCGTTGACGCTGGGGAAGGTGAGCGTGAGGACCTCGTCGGCGAAGTCGCGGACCGTCGCGGTCATGGCGACCATCCAGGCCGAGAGCTTGTCGCGCTCGACGACCTCGAGCACTTCGGGCCAGCTGTCGCGGAGCTGCTGCAGCGTGACGGCGCCGACCGGCGCGGCCGGAGGCGGCGACGACGCGGCCGGAGAAGAAGCGGACGATGGCGTCGACGGTGCGGCCGGCGAGGGAGCTGACGGAGTCGTCGCGGCGGACGACACCGGCTCGTCCGGCGCCGGAGCGGCAGCGGGAGCCTGCGTGGACGGGGCGGCCGGCGCTCCTGGCGCGACAGCGGCCCACGCATCCGCGGCGGCGGCGGGCGACGACGAGGCGGGCGCGGCGGCAGACGCACCGGACGCGGCCGGCGAGGCACCGCGCGCAGCATCGCCCTGCGCGGCACCGCGCGGCGGCATTCCGGACGGAGCGGCACCGCCCGAGGACGCGCCAGCCTGCGCAGCAGCACCCTGCCCCGCACCACCCTGCCTCGCAACGCCGTGATCTGCACCGCCCTGATCTGCACCGCCCTGATCGACGCCGACTCGTCGCTCGAGCCGCTCGACGCGGGCGAGAGCACCACGGCCGGTCTCGTCGCTCTCGGGCACGAGCACGCGGGCGATCATCAGCTCGAGGTGGAGGCGCGGCGACGTCGCGCCGGTCATGTCGGTCAGGGCGCGGTTGACGACGTCGGCCGAGCGCGAGAGCTCGGCGGCGCCGAACGCGTGCGCCTGGCGGCCGAGGTGCTCGAGCTCTTCGGGCGTGATGCCGCGCAGCACCGCGCCGGCGCCCTCGTTGGTCGCCCCGACGACGATGAGGTCGCGGAGCCGCTCGAGGAGGTCTTCGACGAACCGTCGCGGGTCTTGACCCGTCTGGATCACGCGGTCGACGCTGGCGAACGCCGCCGAGCCGTCGTGGGCTCCGAGCGCGTCGACGACGGCGTCGAGCAGCGAGGCGTGCGTGTAGCCGAGCAGGGCGACGGCGCGCTCGTACTCGACGGTCACGCTGCCGGAGGCGTCGCCCTCCGACCCGGCGATGAGCTGGTCGAGCAGCGAGAGGGTGTCGCGCACCGAGCCGCCTCCGGCGCGCACGACGAGCGGCAGGACTCCGGGCGCGGCCTCGACGCCCTCCGTCTCGCAGAGGTGCTGCACGTAGTCGAGCATCTGCGCGGGAGGCACGAGGCGGAAGGGGTAGTGGTGCGTGCGCGATCGGATCGTGCCGATGACCTTGTCGGGCTCGGTCGTCGCGAAGATGAACTTGACGTGCTCCGGCGGCTCTTCGACGATCTTGAGCAGCGCGTTGAAGCCCTGCGGCGTCACCATGTGCGCCTCGTCGAGGATGAAGATCTTGTAGCGGTCGCGGGCCGGGGCGAAGATCGCGCGGTCGCGCAGGTCGCGTGCGTCGTCGACGCCGTTGTGGCTGGCCGCGTCGATCTCGATCACGTCGAGCGAGCCGGAGCCGTCGCGCGACAGCTCGACGCAGCTCGGGCAGACGCCGCACGGGGTGTCGGTCGGGCCCTCCGCGCAGTTGAGGCAGCGCGCCAGGATCCGGGCCGACGTCGTCTTGCCGCAGCCGCGCGGGCCGCTGAACAGGTAGGCGTGGTTGACCCGGTTCGTGCGCAGGGCGGTGCGCAGAGGATCGGTCACCTGAGACTGTCCGATAAGCTCGGCGAAGTTCTCGGGCCGATAACGGCGATACAGAGCGGTGACCACAGAGAAAGAGTAGTCGGAGCCGCCGACACTCGCGGCCGGGGTGGGGCCTTGCCCGCGAGTCCCCCGGACGGGGGCGATCTGACACTGGTCGAACCGGATTGTCTGGAGTACCCTCGAACGCACACGGACCGCCCGGCTCACCACCGGCGGAGGCCCAACCAGCTTCCCTCGCAGTCCTCCGGATCAGGATCAGGAGACTCCATGTCGACCCAGTTGGCGACCCCGCACGCCCCCGCACCTCGTAAGAGGGGCCTCTCCCGCTCGGGCAGGGTCCGAGCGGTCCTCGCCCTCGGGGCCGTGGTCGGCCTCGGCACGGTCGCGACGCTCGCCGCGTGGTCCGACACCGGAGCCGCGACCGGCACGTTCAGCACCGGATCGCTCGACCTCAAGCTCCAGGGCCAGGACGGCACGGTCGCCGTCACGTCGCTCAGCATGGCGAACGCCGTGCCCGGCACGGTCGTCTACGCGAACCTCCCCGTGAGCAACGCCGGCACGGTGCCGTTCACCTATGGCTTCACGGTCGGGTCGACGAACGGCGCCGACGCCATCCCCCTCAACGCGAACCTCAACTGGGGCATCGTGTCGAACGGAACGTCGGCGACCTGCAACGCGACCACCTACACGTCGGCCGCCGGCGTGACCGCGACGAACATCTCGCCGACGACGACCCTGAGCGCCGCCCCGGCCGTCACCGGTCGCCCCCTGGCCGTGGGTGCCGTCGAGAACCTCTGCTTCCGAGTCGAGCTTCCGTCGAGCGCCCCCACCGGCGCCCAGGGCAGGTCGACGGTCGCGACGGTGTCGTTCACTGCCAACCAGTAGTCTTTCGACCTTCTCCAGGTCACTCCGGTCCCGGCCGAGCCGGGACGAGCGGGCGGTGGTTCGACCGGTTCCATTCGGGTGGACCGTGCGACCATCGCCCGCTTCTCTTCCCCACGATCGAGCAGAGCCGATGACATCAGCCCCAGCGACCGCCAGCCGCGGATTCCGCGCGGCCGTGGCGATCCGCGAGGTGATCCTCTGGATCGGCTCCGTGATCGGCGTGCTCTGCCTGCTCGTGGCGGCGGCCGCGCTGCTGTTCGGCGTGACGCCGCTGGTGTTCCGCACCGGCTCGATGTCGCCGCAGATCCCGACGGGGGCCCTCGCGCTGTCGAAGACGGTGCCGGCGGCCGAGCTGCAGCCCGGCGACGTGGTGAGCGTGATCCGCGGCGACGGCGAGCGCGTCACGCACCGCCTGGTGTCGAAGGCCGAGCGCCCGGACGGCGCCTGGTCGCTGGTCATCAAGGGCGACGCGAACGCCGAGGCCGACCCCGATCCGATCGTGACGAGGAGCGCCGACCGCGTCTTCTGGTCGACGCCGGGCCTCGGCTTCGTTCTGTCGGCCGTCTCGAAGCCGCAGGTCGTGTTCCCGGTCGGCGCGCTCTTCGGCATGCTTGCCGTGATCGGCTTCCGCCCGCCGCTCGACAAGCGCCTGCTGCGCGATCCCGACGAGCTCGAGTCCCGCGACGACAAGCTCGAGGGCGCAGGAACTCGCCCCCCGCCACCGGCGTCGCCCTCCGACGCGACTGCTCCCTCGCCGCACCCCCGCCACCTGGCGGAGTCCGACGCCGACCCCGCGCTCACCACCGCCTCCTTCTCCGACGCCTACGACGCCCGCCGGCACGCGAGCGCCGCGCACCACGCCCGCTGAGCACCCGCCGATCCACCCGAGGGGCCGCGAGCGAGGATGCGCTAGGAGCGCGGGGTGCGCCGGCGCGCCAGCATCACGACGGCGCCAATGCCGACGAGCGAGGCGCCGAGCACGCCGGCCCCGGCGATCGTCGTGCCCGTCCAGGCGAGTCTCCGGTCACGGGGGTCGCTCCCGCGCGCGCTCGGGTCGGACCGCTCGGAAGACCCGGCCGCGGACTCGCTGCCATCACGGCCGTCGGAGCCGTCGAGAGCGGTCGAGCCGGAACCCGACGTCGACCCGGAGCCCGAGGCCGATCCTGCCTCTGATCCCGCTCCCGAGCCCGCCCCGGGCGACTGCCCGCCGCCGCCCGCCCCGCCGGCGCCGGATCCCGAGAGCGTGATGCCCGACGCCGTGACCTTCAGGTCGGCGCTCCCGGCCAGACCCATCAGAGAGTCGTCCGTGCGCGCGGCCGGCGTGTCGGCCATCTCGAAGACCAGCTGCACGTGCACGGTCGTGCCCGCCGCCACGCGGCCGAGCACGATGCCGTCGTCGAAGACGGGGTCGCTCAGCGGTGTCGTCGCCAGCACGGTCGTCTTCCGGGCGCAGGAACTCGAGGCGGTCCAGGAATCCCGACACGTCGCCACCGACAGTGCGAGCCCGTCGTCGACCGAGGTGAGGCCTCCGGCGGGCTCGACCCGCAGCTCCAGCCTCGCGTCGCTGCCCGGCGTCGCGTCGAGGCGCCACGTCTCCGCGTACCCGGGGCTGAAGCCGGCGAACTGGGGCTGGAGGCCCCGGTCGGCGCTGACGGCCACCGTCTCGCGCGCGGGAGCGGCCCCCTCGACGAGCGTGACGTCGACGGCGAGGACGACGATGGAGGCGAGGGTGGCCGCCGCCGCCGCGACCGCGACGATGCCCCAGCCTCGCAGACGGTGGCCGGTCACGCCGTGCTCACGGCCTGCAGGGCCCAGGTGGCGGTGGTCTGGGCGGCGGCGGGGAGTTCCTGCGCCCCGGGATCGAGGCCGACCTCGAAGCAGAGCAGGACCGCGTCGCCGGAATCGGCCGCGAGGGAGACCGGGCCGGACGCGGGGACGCTCGCCAGGGTTCCGTCGGCGAGCTGCTGCCCGCTGGCGATGGTCGCGGCCGAGCAGCCGGCGCCCGGGGCGAGGGCGGCGATGCGGACGTGGAGGCGTTTCCAGAGGGCGCTGGAGTCGGGGCCGGCGGCGCGCTCCGGCACAGGAGCCGCGACGGCGACCCGGCCTGCGAGCGAGCCGGCGCGGGTGCGGACCTCGAGCGCGGCGTAGACCGGGGCTCCGGCCTCGAGCACCTCGCCGGTGAACGGCAGGGCGGTGAGCGGGTCGGCCGCTCCGCCGCCCGTCCACTCCCCCGTGGTGCCATCGGTCGCCACCGCTCGCTGCTCGAAGCCGAACGAGGTCGAGACCAGGTCGCCGCCGTCGGGGCCCCGGGGGCCCAGGGAGAGGGAGTCGGTCCACTCGGCCGAGGTCGCGACGGTCCAGGATGCCAGGGCGGCGACGCCGGCCGCGAGCACGGCGAGGCGCACTCGCCCCGTCGGTCGTGCCGTCGTCGCCGTCATGGAGTCGCCGATCTCGCTCAGTCGATTGAGAGGAGAAGGGAGGCGACCCTCTCACACCCGAAGGAGAGGGTCGCCTCCGGCGCTAGCGTTTCCTCGCCCTGATCCTGCTCAGTCCGCGGGATGCACCCAACATCCCGAGACCCAGCGCGAGGATGCCTGCGCCCACGGCCGCCCAGGGAAGGACGACCGAGCCTGTGTAGGCCAGTCCGCGTTCGACCAGGGAGGTCGGGGCGGAGCTGGTCGTGCCGCCGTTGCCGGCGGGAGCGATGGTGCCGGAGCCGGTTCCCGAGCCGGTACCGCTGCCGCTGCCCGGGCCCCCGCCGGAGCCAGTGCCGCCGCCGGTGCCGCCGCCGTTCGTGCTTCCCCCGCTGCCGGCGGCCGGATCGCGCATCACGGTGAACGTGGTGGAGACCGGGTCGGACGTCATGCCCATGATCGACTGCGTCACGGTGTAGGTGTGCGCACCCGGTGCTACTCCCGCGAACGCGACGCTCCAGTTGCCGTCGGCATCGGCCACGACCGTCTTGGTGTCGCCGTTGTCGAGCATCACCGTCACCGACGCCCCCGGCTCGGCCGTCCCCATGATCGGGACGGTCGCCGTGCCGTCGCTGCCGGCCATGTAGGTCGAGCCCGGCGCCGGCGAGTTCACCTTCAGCGGGTCGAGCGCCATCAGGGTGAACGACTGCTGGGGAGCACTGGTCGACACGCCGGCCACCGTCTGCGAGGCGATGAAGGTGTGGTCGCCGTCGAGCACCAGCGGGAAGGTCACGCTCCATGTGCCGTCCGCGAGGACGGTCGTGGTCAGGATCGTGCCGTTGTCGAGATCGACCGTCACCAGCGCACCCGGGGTGCCGATTCCGCTGATCGGCACGACGTGGTGTCCGTCCCGGTCGAAGTCGGGGATCAGGGCGTTGTCTGACGGCTTCAGCACCGTGATGCCGCCGGTCGTCGTGACCGGGACGACCGTGAATGCCACGGACACGGGTGCCGAGGTGGCCACTCCGACCGTCTCGGTCGCCGTCACGGTGTGGCTGCCGGTCGCAAGCCCCGTCAGCGAGACCGACCAGGCGCCGTCGGCGTCGGCGGTGACCGTCTGCGCGGTGCCTCCGTCGAGGCGGACCCTCACGGTGGCGCCCGGCTCTGCGGTGCCCGTGACCGTCGTGGCCCCCGTGCCGCCGAGGCCGGCGGGCACGTTCTGCCCGGCCGTCGGGGCGGTGATCGCGATCGGGGCCGCCTTCGTGCCGGTCACCGTCACCGCGGTGGAGCCGGTGACGACGCTGCCGGTCTTCTGGGTGACCTGGATGGTCGCCTGCCCGTCGGGCACGGCTGTGACCGTGACCGACCAGGTGCCGTCTGCGCCGACCGTCGTCGTGCGGGTGAGGCCGTCGCCCAGGTCGACCGTGATGGTCGATCGAGGCTCGCCCGTGCCCGTCACCGGGACGTCGAAGAAGCCGTCGCCGTCGTCGTCGCGGACGATCTGTCCTGCGGACGGGCTCGTGATCGTCGGAGCGGCGACCGGGTTCGCCTTCTCGACGACGGTGAAGGTGACCTTGGCGGGATCGCCGGCGACGCCGCCGACCGTCTGGGTCGCGGTGACGCTGCGGCTGCCGGGGTCGACCGCCGTGAACGTCGTGGTCCAGGTGCCCTGGGCCGTGACGGTCGCCGTCTGCGGGTCGACGCCGTTCAGCACGACCTTGACCTTCGCGCCGGGCTCGCCCGTGCCGGTCACCACGACGTTCGTCGCGGAGCCCGTCTGGACCTGGATCTGCTGGCCCGTCTGCGGAGCGGTGATCGCCACGGAGTTCGCCACGCGGATCGTCACCTCGGCGGTGACCGCGTCGGTGGGGCCGTCGGCGAGTTCCTGCGTCACCGAGATCTCATGGTCTCCTGCGGCGACGGTCGGGAACGTCACGGCCCACGTCCCGTCGGTGCCGGCAGTCACGACCTTCGGCGTGCCGCCGTCGAGCGAGACCGAGACCTGCTCGCCGGCCTGGGCCGTGCCCGTGACTGGCAGCGAGCCGCCCGCCGTGGGCTGCGTGACAGTGGTGCCGTCGGCCGGGGTCGCGATCCTCACCGGGTCGGCGACGTCGACCGAGACCTTCGAGGTCACTGCCGGGAGGATCGCGCCGTCGCTGGTCTCGACGACCGAGACGGTGTGGTCGCCGACGGGGACGCCGTCGACCGTGGCGCTCCATTTGCCGTTCGAGCCGATCGTCGCGGTGGCGGTGAGGCCGCCGCCGAGGTCGATCGCGATCGAGGCGCCCGGCTCGCCGGTGCCGGAGACCAGGAGGTCGGTGGTCGCGCCGTCGTCCGAGACGAAGACCCTGGAGCCGTCGGCGGGGGCCGTGATGACAGCCGGAGCGACCGTGTCGGCCGTCACCGTGGCGCTGTCGGAGCTCGTCACCGTGCCGTTCGCGCTCTGAGTGACCACGATCGTGATCGGACCGACCGGGACGCCGGTGACCGTGACGGTCCAGGTGCCGCCGTCGCCGACGGTCGTGGTCGCCGTGTGGCCGTCGCCGAGGTCGACCGTGATGGTCGATCCGGGCTGGCCGGTTCCGGAGACCGGCACGTCGACCGTGCCGTCGCCGTCGGCGTCGGGCAGCACGTCACCCGCGGTGGGCGAGGTGATCTCGACGGGGGCCGCCGGGTTCAGGCTCGTGACCACCGAGAACGTGACGTCTCTCGGCGCCTGCGCGGTGCCGGCGACCGTCTGGACGGCTTCGATCTCGTGAGTCGCGGGCAGCGTGCCGACGCCGGGGAACGACACCGACCAGGTCCCGTTCGCAGCGACCGTGGTGGTCTTCGGCTGGAGGCGGTCGAGGGTGGCGGTCACCGAGGCTCCGGGCAGGCCTGTTCCCGAGACCGGCACCGTGGTGGTCTCGGTGCCCAGGGGAAGCTGGAACTGCTGTCCCGCCTGCGGGGTGGAGATGGTCAGGGCCTGTGCGACGCCGACCGAGAACGCCACCACGACCGGCGTCGTGGGCCCGTTGTCGAGCACCTCCACGACGCTGACGCTGTGGTCGTCCACGCCGACGCCGGTGAAGGTCGTCGACCAGGCGCCGTCGCCGTCGCTCGTGACGACCGCGGGGGTGCCGCCGTCGAGCGAGACCCGCACGGCCGTGTTCGGCTCGGCGGTGCCGGAGACCGGGACGCTCGTCGTGCTGCCGGCGGTCGCGACGGGGATGATCGCGCCGGAGGCCGGAGCGCTGACGACCACGCGGTCGGCCACGCTGACGACGAGGTCGCGCGTCACCGGATCGGCGTCGAAGCCGCCGATGGTCTGCACGACCGAGATCGTGTGGTCGCCGACCGGGACGTCCTGCACGGTGACCGACCATTTTCCGTCGTCGCCCGCCGTGGTGGTCGCGGTGAGGCCGCCGCCGAGGTCGACGGTGATGTCGGCTCCCGGCTCGGCGACACCCGAGACCGGCACGTCGACGGTCTCGCCGATGGTGGCGACCTGGAGGTCTGTGCCGGCGACCGGAGTCGTGATCGTGACCGCGTCCGCCGTGCCGACGGTGATCTTCACCGTGGCGGGCTCGACCGACGTGGTCCCGTCGATCGTCTGGGTGACCGAGATCCTGTGCGGACCGGTCGGCACGTCGCGGAGGGTCAGCGTGTAGGTGCCGTCGCCCTTGGCGGTCGTGGTCGCGGCGATGCCGTCGGCGAGCTCGGCCGTGACCGTGGCTTCGGCCTCGGCCGTGCCGGTGACCTTCACGTCGGTCGTCGCCGAGTCGCTGGCGACGACGTACGCGTCGCCGTCGTCGGGCGTGGTGATCGTGACGAGGTCGCCCGCCTCGACGGTGACGTCACTCGTCACGGCCGCCGACGTCGTGCCGTTCACGGTCTGGGTCGCCGCGATGGTGTGCGGGTCGACGTCGACCGCGACGCCGGTGAAGCTCGTCGACCAGTTGCCCGAGTTGTCGGCCGTGACCGTCTTCGGCGTGCCGCCGTCGAGCGTCACGCGGACGCTGGCCCCGGCCTGGGCCGTGCCGGTCACGGGGATCGTCGCCGTCGCCACGGCATCCGCCACGGTCACGGTCGAGCCGTCGGCCGGCGTCGTGATGGCGACGGGGTCGCCCGCTGTGATCTTCACAGTCGCAGTGACTGCCGCCGAGACGGTGTCGCCGATGGTCTGAGTGACCGAGATGGTCGCGGTGCCCGTCCCGACGTCCGGGATGGTCGTCGACCAGGCCCCGGTGCCGCTGGCGGTGACCTCGCGTGTCGTCGTGCCGATGGTCACGTCGACCGTCGCGTTCGGGGACGCCGTCCCGGCGACCGGGACGCTCGTGGTCGAGTCGTCGTCGGCGACCGTGATGGTCGTGCCGGCGGCCGGCGTCGTGATGGCC
Source organism: Frondihabitans sp. GW821-FHT04F02 (assembly GCF_059420045.1). Taxonomy (NCBI): domain Bacteria; kingdom Bacillati; phylum Actinomycetota; class Actinomycetes; order Micrococcales; family Microbacteriaceae; genus Frondihabitans; species Frondihabitans sp. GW821-FHT04F02. The sequence continues at coordinate 152,033 of NZ_JBWKSZ010000005.1, forward strand.
ACCGTCGGGGCGGCTGCGACCTGGAAGGTCGAGGTGATCGGCGTCGACGTGGTGCCGTTGACCGTCTGAGCGGCGGCCACGGTGTAGGTGCCGGTCCCGAGCTGGCCGAGGTCGGCCGTCCAGGTGCCGCCGGCGGTCGCCGTCGTGTCGACGCTCGTCGAGCCGACCGTGACGGTCACGGGGGCGTTCGGCGCCGCGGTTCCGGTCGCGGTGACGTCGGTCGTCGAACCCGCTCCGGCGACCAGGATGGTCGAGCCGGACTCCGGGGCCACGACGGTGACGGCCGGGGCGGCCTTCACCGTGATCGTCCGGCTGATCGGGCCGGCGGTCGTCGAGCCGACGGTCTCGACCGACACGAAGGTCTGGTCACCGGTGCCGACTCCCGGGAAGGAGGTCGACCAGGTGCCGTTCATGCCGACCGTGACGGTCTTGGCGACGCCGGCGTGAGTGACTGCCACGGACGCGCCGACCTGGCCGGCGCCTGAGACCGGCACGGTGACCGTGCTGGCATCGTCGGCGACCGGGACGATGGAGCCGTCGAGGGGGGCAGCCACCGTGAAGGGGGTTCCGGCCGAGACCGTGAAGTCGGTCGTGGCCGGCAGCGTCGACGTGGTGCCGCCGACGGTCTGGGTGACGCTCACCGGGTAGTCGCCGATGCCCAGGCCCGATCCGGTCCCGTTCGCCGTGCCGTCGAGCACGAGCGACCAGCGGCCGGCAGCCGAGGCGGTGACGTCGACGGTGCGGCCGTCGGCCGTGACGTGGACCACGGCATTCGCCTGCGCGGAGCCGGTGACGGTCACGGGGACCGTCTGCCCGGCGGCTGCCACCGTGTAGTCGGTGCCGGCGGCGGGCGAGGTGATCGTGACGGGGTCGCCCACCGCGATCGTGAAGCTCGTGCTGATGGCGGGGGACGACACGGCCCCGACGGTCTGGCTCGCCCCGACGGTGTAGGTGCGCGGCGTCAGGTTCGGGAACGAGACGCTCCACGTGCCGGAGCTGCTCGCCGTGGTCGACAGCGACTGGCCCGAGTCGAGGGTGACAGTGACGGCGGCCCCGTCATCGGCGACACCGGAGACGACGGTCGACGGCCGGGTCGAGCCGGCATCGGCCACGGCGAAGACCGTGCCGCTCGCCGGCGTCTGGATGACGATGCCGTCGCCCTCGATGACCGAGAACGCCTGTGACGCGGACGCGGCACTCGAGCCGTTGATCGTCTGGGTGGCCGACAGCGAGTAGTCGCCGACCGCGACGTTCGGGATCGAGACCGTCCAGGCCCCCGAGGCGGAGGCCGTCGTCGCCGCGTTCAGCCCGGCTCCGAAGCCGGCCACCACTCGGGCGCCGGCCTGGGCGGTCCCGGAGACCACGACAGTGGTCGTGCCGTCGGCGCCGAAGACGGTGACGCTGTCGCCCGGGTTCGGCGCCGTGATGGCCACCGGGTCGCCGATCGCGACGGTCAGGGTCTGCGTGACGGCGGGCGACGTCGTGCCGCCCACGGTCTCGGCGACGCTGATGGTGTGCGTGCCGATGGCGACGCCCGAGAAGGCGTTCGTCCAGACGCCGGAGGCGCTGGCCGTGACCGTCGCGGTCTGGCCGCCGAGGTCGATCGTCACGCTGGCGTTCGGCTGGGCCGTGCCGCTGACCCTGACGTTCGCGCTGGTGCCGGCGCCGGCGACCAGGACCGTCGCCCCGGGAGCCGGAGCGGTGATGACGACGGGTGCGCCGGCGACGATCGAGTACGGGCGGGTGACCGGCACGGAGCTCGTTCCGTTCACCGTCTGCGCGGCCGTGATGGCGTAGTCGCCGACTCCGACGCCGGTGAACGTGGTCGTCCACGCGCCGGAGCCGTTCGCGGTGACCGTCGCGGTGTGCGTCGCGTCCAGGACGACGGCCACTGAGGCGCTGGGCTGGGCGGTGCCCGAGACCGTGACGCTGCGGGTCGACGTCGAATCGGCCACCGTCGAGACGGTGCCGGCAGCCGGGGCCGTGATGACGACATCGGCTCCGGCGACGACCGAGAAGGCGCGGGTGACGGCGGGTGAGGTCGCCCCGGCGACGGTCTGCGTCGCGCTGGCCGTGTAGTCGCCGACCGGGACGGCCGGGAAGGTCGTGCTCCACGCGCCGTTCGAGCCGGCGGTGACGGTCGCCGTGACGCCGGTCATGAGCTGCACGGTGACGGAGGCATTCGGCTGCGCCGTGCCGGAGACGGTGACCGGAGTGGTCGAGTTCGGGCCCGCGACCGAGATCTGCGCTCCCGCGGCAGGTGCCTGGATGACGACCGGCGACGCCGCGACGACAGTGATGTCGCGTGTGATGGCAGCGGACTGGGTGCCGGCCACGGTCTGGCGGACGCCGACCGTGTACGGCCCCGTGCCGACGCCCGAGATCGGGATGCTGTACGTGCCGTCGGCGGCCGCGGTGTCCGTGCCGGTGAGGCCCGAGCCGAGCGACGCGGTCACAGTCGCCCCGGGCTGCGCGGTACCGGTGACGGTGACGGTGGTCGTCGACGTGACGCTCGGGACGACGATCCGGGTGCCGTCAGCGGGTGTCGCGACGGTGAGCGGGGCGCCCGCGGCGACCGAGAAGGAGCGGGTGACGGCTGCGGACGTCGTGCCGCCGATGGTCTGCGTGGCCGAGGCCGTGTACGGACCGACCGCGAGCGAGGGAATCGTCGCCGACCAGGTGCCGTCGGCCTGTGCCGTGGTGGTGCCGGTGATGCCCGAGCCGAGGTCGAGGGCGATAGCGGCACCCGGCGTCGAGGTGCCGGTGATGGTGACGGGCGTCGTGGCCGAGTTCGAGACGACGGTGAAGGTACGGCCGGCGGTCGGGCTCGTGATGGTCAGCGGAGCCTGGGCCACGACGGTGAAGGCGCGGGTGACCGGGCTGCCGGCGACGCCGCCGAAGGTCTGCGTGACGCTGGCGGTGACGGAGCCCACCCCCACGCCCGGGATCGTGGACGACCAGGTGCCGTCGGCTGCGACCGTGGCGGTGCCGGTGCGGCCGCCGCCGAGGTCGACTGCCACGCCGGCGCCGGGCTCGCCGGTGCCGCTGACGGTGATGGATCGGGTGGCGGTCGGGGTGGCGACGGTGAACTGCTGGCCGACCGTCGGCGCCGTGATGGCGACGGGTGCGATCGGCGTCGCGTTGACGGTCGAGGTGGCGAGGTTGACGGTCGCCGCGTTGAGGGCCGGCAGCACCGTCAGTCGGAGGGCGGAGACCGACTGGGAGCCCGCGTCGTCGCCGCGGGAGTCCCGGAATCCCGTCGTGGAGTCCTGCGCGTTCACGGTGATCGTCACCAGCTGGTTCAGGATGCCGGTGAGCGGCGCGAGGGTCGTGTTCACGAGACCGGTCGTGGCGGCGAGAGTGGAGGTGATCGTGCCGACGGTCGGGGCGACGAGACCGCGCAGCAGGGGCGCGACTGTTCCGTCCACGAGCGGCTGGAGCAGCGGGTTGAGCACGGCGCTCGAGATGTTCAGCCCCAGGGCGCCGATCGCGGTCGCGCTGGCTGTCACCGTGAGGGGAGCGCGACCGGTCGTCTTGAGGAGGTTCGCGAGCGACGTCGTCATGTTCACGGTGAGGTTGGAGACGTTGCCGCCGAGCAGGCTGATCTTCGCGGTCAGGGTCGCGTTCAGCGTCGCGTTGCCGATCGCGGTCACGACGGCCGTGTTCAGCGCGGTCGGGATCTGCGTGACGAGGATGTCCTGGATCGCGGCGGTGACGATGCTCTGGAGGGCCGGCGTCGACAGCAGCTTCGTGTTCGGATCCTGGCCGTTCAGCGCCTGCAGCGTGTTCAGGTCGATGACGATCTGGCCCGTCGACGGGTTGATCGTCACCGGGCCCGACGTGTAGGTCTGCGCGAGAACCGGCGCCGTGACACCGGCGAGGTTGAGGCCGGTGATGTTCGCGGTGAGGGCCGTGCCGTTCAGGCTGAGCACGCCGAGGCCGAGCGTGTTGAGGGCCGACGTCAGGCCTCCCGAGGTGCCCGACACCACCGAGTTGAGCGCGGCCGGATCGGCGACCGCGTTGTTCAGGCTCGAGCCGACGCCGTTGACCGTCGTCTGCAGCGAGGTGTTGAGACCCGCCACCGCAGGGCTCGTGAGCTGGAACTTGGCGCCGGCGATTCCGTAGCCGGTCGTCGCCGCGCCCGTGGTCCGCTGCGCCTGGATGCGCGAGGCGAGGGCGCCGAGGTCGAGCTCGGCGCTGGACGCGACGGCCGAGGCCGCGCCGACGCGGCTCAGGAGCGGCGTGAGGTTGAGGGTCGACGGGGTGCCCGGAGTTCCTGCGCCCACTGCGATCGTGCCGTCGGAGCCGACGAGACCGGCCGCCGCCGTCGAGGTGGTCGCCGTCGTGGCGGCGTACTGGCCGGCCACGCCGAGCTGGAGGATCCCGTTCGCGCCGAGCAGCTGCACGCCGTTGCCGAGGTTCACGCCCAGCGCGTTGACGGCGGTGAGGTCGAGGGGGTTCGCGACGGTGCCGGCCGACGTCGTCGCACTCGTCGACGAGTAGGCGCCCTTCAGCTGGGCGATGGTGTCGAGGTTGACGATCCCGGACCCTGAGAGCAGCACGCCCTCGGCCTCGGAGACGTCGCCGGTCGCGGCCTGCGCGGGCACGACGGCCGACGCGGCGATGACCACGCCGACGATGGTCGCGGCCGCGGCCTTGACGAGAGCGCCCCTGGTGAAGTGGCGAGAGGTCGTGCGCGGGAGGCGGCCGAGGAGGGTGCGGCCGGGGGTCCTCTGGGAGTCCATGAGGTGTCTCTTCCTGACGGTGGGTGCCGTCACTGATCCGGAAACCCTCCGATGGTGGGGCGGAGGGGTGGTGCCGATGGTGCCGTGGAGCGGGTGGAGCCCGTGGTGCCTGCGGGTGCTTCGGCTCGTGGTGAGAGGGCCGGCGGTGCTGGTGAGGCTGCAGGTGGTGCTGGTGAGGCTGGTGCTCGCGTCGTTGCGAGGGCGGGATGCGCGGTGGTGGGGCGCGCATCCCACCGGAGGTGGAGCGGGGCCGTGCTGGTCGACGCCTGATCGTCGATCGGTGGTGCACGACCTCTAGGGTCTGTGCGGCCTGCTTCGAGCGGCGCCACGGTGAAGCACGACCGAAGTCGTGGAGAGCCTGATCCTGGTGTGCGACGTCACGGTCGCGTCCTTCCGTGAGGGATGGAGTGCCGATGCCCTGGTGAGGGGCGACGGTGTTTCTGCGGCCATCATAAGCAGGTTGCGACGAACCGAACCGACTGGACGGTCTGGTTCGACCCCCCCAGTTCGAGGGTATTCGACAGATGGAGGACAAAGGTGTCCTCCAGAGTGCGGACACGCCGCTGCGCCGTCGCGCCGCACCCGCCAGCGCGCGAGGTGGCCCGCGTCGTCGCCTCGCCCCGCCCGGACCGACGGCGATGGCCACGTCGCCGTCGCCGAGCCGCGGTACGCCCCCGCCACGTCAGGATGCGAAGCATCCTGACCAACGAGCACTGTCTGCCGGGCGCGCCGAGGTTGTCTCCGCCAGCAAAAACAAAAGACCCCCCACGCACCCGCCAGAGCCCGGTTACCCTTGCTGCATTTCTGCCCTGGGGGAGTTGGCCTGGATGGCGCCACGTGGGGAGCCGTCGACCACTTTACCTGCTGTGACGCGTCTTGCAGGACACCCGGGTTGGATGGACCCATGAGAATCGTCATCGCCGGTGGTCACGGCAAGATCGCCCTTCTACTCGAACGCCTCCTGTCCGACGCCGGTCACGACCCGGTCGGGATCGTCCGCAACCCCGACCACGTCGCCGAGCTCGAGTCCGCCGGAGCCCGCTCCATCGTGCTCGACCTCGAGAGCGCCGACGTCGACACGCTCGCCGGCCACCTCGACGGCGCCGACGCCGTGGTCTTCGCGGCGGGTGGCGGCGGAGCCAGCGGCGCCGAGCGCAAGCTGACGATCGACCGCGACGGCGCGATCCTGCTCGCTGATGCGGCCGAGCGGGCCGGCGTCTCGAGGTACGTGCTGGTGTCGGCCATCCACACCGACGACTTCGACGCCGAGCGCGCGAAGCTCCCCGCGGCCGACGACGACGTGTTCCAGGTCTACCTGCGCGCGAAGAGCGAGGCCGACGCTAACGTCCGTGCCCGGGACGGCCTCGACTGGACGATCGTGCGCCCCGGTACCCTCACCGACGATTCCCCCACCGGAGCCGTCGCGGTCGGCGCTCGCCTCGAGAACGCCTCGATCCCCCGCGCCGACGTGGCCGCTGTGGTCGCGACGGCCATCATCGAGGGCACGGCCGTCAAGACGCAGTTCGAGTTGACGAGTGGCGAGCTCGACATCAGCGATGCCCTGGCGGCCATCAAGTACTGAGTCCCTGTGGCACGACGGCCGCCGCGCCGGCCCGGCTGAGTCCTTTCGGCGCGGCGGCGGGGTGCGACCCGGCGACGGCGGGCCGCTCACACGATGGCGGCGGCCTGACGCGCGATCTCGAGCTCTTCATCGGTGGGGACGACGAGCACGGCGACCGGCGCGCCCTCCTTCGAGATGAAGCGGGCCTCGCGCGAGCCGAGCTCGTTGCGATCGTCGTCGATGGTGATCCCCAGGAAGTCGAGGCCCAGCAGCGTGCGGCGCCGCAGCAGGGCGTTGTTCTCGCCGACCCCGGCCGTGAAGACGACCGCATCGAGCCCGCCGAGCTGGGCGATGTAGGCGCCGACGTAGTGGCGGATCCGGTGCCGGTACACCGCGAGCGCCGCCTCGGCCGTCTCGTCTCCGCGCGAGGCCGCGTCTTGCACGTCGCGCATGTCGCCGTTGCCGGTGAGCCCGAGCAGGCCGCTACGCTTGTTGAGCATCGTCTCGAGCTCCTCGAACGACAGTCCCTCCTCGCGGTGCAGGTGGAACACCACGGCCGGATCGACGTCGCCCGAGCGCGTGCCCATCACGAGGCCCTCCAGAGGCGTGAGTCCCATCGACGTCTCGATGCTGCGTCCGCGGTCGATCGCCGTCGCCGAGGCGCCGTTGCCGATGTGCAGCACGATCATCTTCAACTCGCCGAGCGGGCGGCGCAGGAACTTCGCAGCCTCCTCCGACACGTACTTGTGGCTGGTGCCGTGGAACCCGTACCGCCTCACCGCGTGCTTCTTCGCCAGCGCGTCGTCGATGGCGTACGTGTAGGCCGCCGGGGCCAGCGTCTGGTGGAACGCCGTGTCGAAGACGGCGACCTGAGGCGAGTCGGGGAAGGCCTTGCGCGCAGCCCGGATGCCCTGCAGGTTGGCGGGGTTGTGGAGGGGCGCCAGCGCCGAGAGCCGGTCGATCGCCTTCTCGACCTCGGGCGTGACGACCGTGGCGGTCGCGAACTCCGAGCCGCCGTGAACGACGCGGTGTCCGACGGCGATCAGCGGGTGCTCGTCGAACGAGGGGCCGTGCTGCTCGAAGGCGCGGAGCATCGCCGCGAAGCCGGCCGCGTGGTCGGGGATCGGCGTCGAGTCGTTCGACGTCTCATCGCCGGTCAGCACGTTCTTGTGCGTGGTGGCGCCGACCTCCTCGCCGATGCGCTCGACGAGCCCGGAGGCGAGGGTGCGCTCCCCGTCGAGCTCGATCAGCTGGTACTTGAACGACGACGAACCGGAGTTGACGACGAGGACTGCGCTCACGTGGGGTGCTTTCTGTTGAAGAGAGAGGGTGCAGGAACGGAGGCTGCCGCGGCCTACGCCTCGGTCCCGGCCTGGATCGCGGTGATGGCGACCGTGTTCACGATGTCGCTGACCAGGGCGCCGCGCGAGAGGTCGTTGATCGGCTTGTTGAGCCCCTGCAGGATCGGCCCGATGGCGACGGCGCCGGCGCTGCGCTGGACGGCCTTGTAGGTGTTGTTGCCGGTGTTCAGGTCGGGGAAGATGAACACCGTCGCGCGGCCGGCGACCGCCGAGTCGGGCATCTTCGTCGCGGCGACGGTCGGGTCGGCCGCGGCGTCGTACTGGATCGGCCCCTCGACGAGCAGGTCGGGGCGGCGCTCGCGGACCAGCTCGGTCGCTAAGCGCACCTTCTCGACGTCGGCGCCGGAGCCCGAGGTGCCGGTGGAGTAGCTCAGCATGGCGATCCGCGGCTCGATGCCGAACTGCACGGCCGTCTCGGCCGACGAGATCGCGATGTCGGCGAGCTGCTCGGAGGTCGGGTCGGGGATGACGGCGCAGTCGCCGTAGACGAGCACGCGGTCGGCGAGCGCCATCAGGAAGACGCTCGACACGACGTTGACGCCCGGCTTGGTCTTGATGACCTCGAACGACGGGCGGATCGTGTGCGCGGTGGTGTGCTTCGCGCCCGAGACCATTCCGTCGGCGAGGCCCATCTTGACCATCATCGTGCCGAAGTACGAGACGTCGGTGACGGTGTCCATCGCCATGTCCATGGTCGTGCCCTTGTGGGCGCGGAGCGCGGCGTACTCGGTGGCGAACCGCGTCTGGAGCTTCGGATCGAAGGGGTCGAGCACGGTCGCGTCGGCGAGGTCCAGGCCCAGCTCGGCTCCCCGGGAGCGAACGCTGGACTCGTTGCCGAGCAGGGTCAGCCGGGCGACGCCGCGCTGCAGGAGCGACGAGGCCGCCTTGAGGATCCGGTCGTCGTCGCCCTCGGGAAGCACGATGTGCTTCTTGCTGCTGCGGGCGCGGTCGAGCAGCTGGTACTCGAACATGAGGGGCGTGACGACCTGCGAGGGCCCGACCTGCAGCAGGCGGAGCAGCTCGGCCCCGTCGACGCCGTTCTCGAACAGCGACAGGGCGAGGTCGTACTTACGCGGCGACTCGGCGGCCAGCCGGCCGCGGGTCTGCGTGATGCGGAGGGCGGTGTCGTATGTGCCGAGCTCCGACCACAGGATGGGCAGCGGGCTGTTGAGGCCGCCGATGAGGCGGACGACCTGGGGCGCGAGGTCGAAGCCGCCGTTGAGGACGATGCCGGAGAGCGACGGGAAGGTGTCGGACGCATGGGCGAGCACGGTCGCCACCAGCACGTCGGACCGGTCGCCGGGGACGACCACGACGGCACCCTCCGTCAGGCGGGGCAGGACGTTCTCCATCGACATGGCGGCGACGACGACTCCGACGGCCTCGCGGTCGAGCAGGGCGTCGTCGCCCTGGAGCAGGCGGGCCCGAGTCGCGGACATGACTGCGCGGAGCGTGGGGCTGACGAGGACGCGGTCCTCGGGGAGCGCCCACACGGGCACGGCCCCCTCGATCGCCTCGGTGATGCCGGACGTGACCTCGTCGATCAGGTCGGGCTCGACGCGGTTCGCCACGATCGCGAGCAGGCCGGCGTGCTCGGAGCGGAGCTCGAGGGTCGTGAGCTCGGCCACCTGGCGCATGTCGGCGCCGGTGCGCGGGCGGTCGCCGTCGGCGGTCCGGCCGCCGAGCACGAGCAGCACGGGGGCGCCGAGGTTGGCGGCGATGCGGGCGTTGAACGAGAGCTCGGTCGGGCTCCCGACGTCGGTGAAGTCGGAGCCGACGATGACGACGGCGTCGCACTGGCGCTCGACGGCGGCGAAGCGGCCGACGATGGTGGCGAGGGCGGCGTCGGGGTCGGCGTGCACGTCGTCGTAGGTGACGCCGATGCAGTCCTCGTAGGGGAGGTCGACGCTGTCGTGGGCCAGAAGCAGCTCGAGCACGTAGTCGGGCTCGCTGGTGGAGCGCGCGACGGGGCGGAAGACGCCCACGCGTCCGAGCTCGTGGCTCAGCGTGTCGAGAACGCCGAGCGCGACGGTGGACTTGCCGGTGTGGCCTTCAGCAGACGTGATGTAGATGCGTGTCGACACGATCCAACCCTAGAGGCGTCGCCTCCGAACCCGCCGTGTCGAGCGCTGCGGGCTCGCCGCGGAGCGAGAGCGACCCGGCGAGCACGCGAGAAACGGGAGAGCCCGGCCCCGAAGGACCGGGCACGATCAACCCAAATGGAGCGGAGAATGGGGGATTCGAACCCCCGAGGGCGTAAACCCAACACGCTTTCCAAGCGTGCGCCATAGGCCACTAGGCGAATTCTCCAGTGATCGGAACCATGAGGTGCCGTTCGACCTAGAGAACTCTACCGGGTTCGGGGACGGGTGACGAACCGTCCCCGTCGCCGTAGGCTCGGAGGATGGATTCGCCGGCCAGCGCACGGGTGGACGTCTGGTTGTGGGCGGTCCGTCTCTACAAGACCCGGTCGGCCGCCACGTCGGCCTGCCGAGCCGGTCACGTGCGCGTCAACGGCGAGCGCGTGAAGGCAGCTCACGCGATCCGCGTGGGCGACGAGGTCCGCAGCCGGGTGGAGGGATTCGACCGGATCGTGAAGGTCAAAGGCATCCTGCTGAAGCGCGTCGGGGCCCCGATCGCCGCGGAGGCCGTGATCGATCTGACTCCGCCGCCGCCTCCGCGAGCCGAGCTCGCCTACCTGCCCGTCCGCGACCGGGGTGCCGGGCGGCCGACGAAGCGCGATCGACGGGAGATCGATCGGCTTCGGGGCCAGTTCCTGGGCGATGAGATCGTCTGGGAGGACGACCCCGACGCCTGACTGCGGGCCACCGCGTCAGGCTCCCGCGAAACATACCTGCGAGTCGGTTACCACCCGAACTGGGCGGTACGAATGTCGCCGGCCTCGGCTATCGTCTTGTCTGCGCGGCCGGGTCTTCAGGGGTGGAGGGCCTGCGGCGTCCTGAGGTTCTAGGGGGAACACACGATGTACAGCGAAATGACGCGGCCTGTGGGGGCCGCTCGAACAGCTCGCGAGAAGTGCCGCGAGTCCGTGGCCGACGTCCGCTCCGGCTCACCCGATGCGTCCCGCGCGTTCGTCCGGCCGCTGCCGGCGCTCGGCCGCACGGCCCTGGTGTCGGGTGCCTTCAGCCTCCTGCCCATCTTCGCGGCGATCCTGTGGCTGACTCACGGCTCCTGGCTGCAGCCCGTCGCGGTCTTCGCCGAGGTCGTCGTCACGGCCGTGTTCTTCGTCGTCTACATCCGCTTCCGGCTCGTCTTCACGTCGGTCACCGCCACGCACTTTGTCAAGCAGCGCATGGTGCTCCCCACGACCGCCGTCGACCTGTCGCTCATCGACCGCGTCCTCGTGAACCGCGTCTACCGCGGCGGCTCGACCGAGGCCCTCACGCAGATGCTCGCCGTCGACGCGATGGGCCGGCGCCTGTTCGCCATGAACGCGCTGTTCTGGAGCGACGCCGACATCGCGACGATCTCCGACGCCCTCGACGCGCAGACCACCGTCGACCTGTCGCCGATGTCGCGGAGGGAGTACTTCCGGGAGTTCCCGATGGCTCGAGGCTGGTACCTGAGCCGTGCGGCGATGATCACCTACGTCGTCAGCGCCTGCGTCGTCATCGCGGCCGCCGTCGTGGCGCTCCGGGCCGCCTTCGGGGACTGAGCGACCAGGCTCGGCGCGCTCCGCACCGTGTCCGGGAGTGGCTGCCGCAGACCCCGCCGCACCGCGTCAGCGTCGCCGCAGTGTCCCGAAGATCCCCTTGACGACCTCGCCCATGATCTTCTGACTGCTCTTCGATCCGAGCAGCTCCCCCAGCAGGTCCGTCGGCTCCTGGGCTCTCGGGCGCGCCCGGCTGCCCGTCGTCGACTTCGCGCGCCGCGCCCGGTCGGCCTTCTCGAACTCGCGCTGTTGCCGCTCGTACTCGGCCTGCGCCTTGGCCCGCTCCCGCTCGGCGCGCGCGGCCTCCGTCGCGGCGGCCTTGGCGGTCGCGGCCTGCTCCTTCGCGGCTGACGCGGCCGCGGCCGCGGTGGCCTTCGCAGTCGCCGCGTCGGCGACCGCCTTCGCCTCGGCGTCGGCGCGGGCGGCAGCCGCGACGGCGGCCCCCTCGAGCTTCGCCGTCAGGATCTCGCGGGCCGACTCGCGGTCGATGGCCGTGCCGTACTTCGCGATGAGCGGGCTGGCCGCGACGGCGGCCTCCATGTCGGGCGTCGGCGTGGGCGACATCGAGCCGCGGGGTGCCCGCAGGCGGGTCCAGGCGACCGGCGACGGCGCACCCTTCTCGTTCATGACCGTGACGACGGCCTCGCCGGTGGCCAGCGTGGTGAGCACCGCGCCCAGGTCGTAGCCGCTCGACGGATAGGTCGACACGGTGGCCTTCAGCGCTTTGGCGTCGTCGGGCGTGAAGGCGCGGAGCTGGTGCTGCACGCGCGAGCCGAGCTGGGCCAGCACCTCCGACGGGACGTCCTTCGGCGTCTGCGTCACGAACACGATGCCGACGCCCTTCGACCTGATGAGGCGGACGGTCTGCGTGATCTGCGCGAGGAAGTCCTTCGATGCGTCCTTGAACAGCAGGTGGGCCTCGTCGAAGAAGAACACCAGCTTCGGCTTCTCGAGGTCGCCGACCTCGGGCAGGTCGTTGTACAGGTCGGCGAGCATCCACATCAGGAACGTCGAGAACAGCGCCGGCTGAGTCGCGACCCCGGGCAGCTCGAGCAGGCTGACGATGCCGCGTCCGTCCGGAGCGAGTCGCAGAAACTCGGCCGTGTCGATCTCGGACTCCCCGAAGAACAGGTCGGCGCCCTGGTCGGCGAACATGATCAGCTCGCGCAGGATCACCCCGACCGTCTGCGAGCTCAGCCCGCCGAGGTCGGTGAGCTCGGCCTTGCCGTCGTCGCTGATCAGGTACGTGAGCACGCTTCTCAGGTCGGAGAGGTCGAGGAGTGGAAGCCCCGCCTTCTCGGCGTAGTGGAAGACCAGCCCGAGGCTCGACTCCTGGGTGTCGTTCAGGCCGAGGACCTTGCTGAGCAGCAGGGGCCCGAAGCCTGAGACCGTCGCGCGCACGGGCACGCCGATCCCTCTGCCGCCGAGGGCGAAGTACTCCGTCGGCGCCGCCAGCGGAGACCAGTCCTGGCCGATGCCCCTCGTGCGGTCGAGCAGCTTCTCTGACGACTCCCCCGGGCTCGCGATGCCCGACAGGTCGCCCTTCACGTCGGCAGCGAAGACCGGCACGCCGGCGGCCGACAGCTGCTCCGCCAGCACCTGCAGGGTCTTCGTCTTGCCGGTGCCGGTGGCTCCGGCGACGAGACCGTGACGGTTCATCATCGCCAGCGGGATGCGCACCGGCACGTCGGCCCGGGCATCCCCGTTGACGAGGGCGCCCATCTCGAGCGCGGCTCCGGAGAACGCGTAGCCGGCGCGGATGGCGTCGACGTCGGTCTCTCCCAGAGGTCCTGGTGTCGCGATCGCGGGCGCAGGAACTTCCGACCCCGCTGCCGGAGCCGCCGCCGCGGGGGCCGTCGCCGCCTGCGCCGCCGCCTCGGCCGCCGCCTGCGCGTCGGCCGCCGCCTGCGCCTGCGCCGTCGCTGCCGCCGCGGCCTGAGCCGCGAGTTCCTGCGCCCTGGCCATCGCGGCCTCCGCCTCGGCCTGCGCCTTCGCGGCGGCGGCGACGAGCGCCTCGGCGTTCTGACGGGCGGTCTCCACTGCGTCGCTCATGCGGTCAGCCTAAGAGCCGGTGCCGCCGTCGGGAAGACCCGGCCGACGCCGCCTGGACACGGGGTCTACGCGCCAGCCGACGCCGATCGCCGCCGCTCCCGCAGCAGCCGCAGCGCGAACGGGGCCCACAGCACGACGGCCACTCCCCCGCCGACGAGCAGGCCGCCCACCGTGTCGGTGAGCCAGTGCGCTCCGAGGTAGGTGCGGCTCACCAGCATCACGACGGTGTACACGGCGCCGCCGATCCAGACCCGTCGCATCCCGAAGATGACGCCGAGGGCGACGGCCATGGTCGCGGCGTTCGCCACGTGCCCCGAAGGGAACGACCCGAAGTCGCTCGTCACCAGGATGTCGGCGGGTCGCGCGCGCCCGAACGTGTGCTTGAGCGCCTGGACGACGCCGGCGCTGAGGATGGTCGCCATCACGAAGTAGAGGGCGCCCGCCCGGTGCCGCGTGATCAGCAGCCAGACGACGATGCCGATCGGAACGGCGAACACGCCAAACCAGCCGCCACCGATGAAGTTCATGACGAGCGCCGGACCCTGCCAGATCGGAGACCGGTGCTCGACGATCTCCTCCATCCACTCGGCGTCGAGGAGGTCGGCGGTGCTCCGCACCGTGACGAGCCAGCCGATAAGAAGGGCGAGCCCGACGGCTCCGAGGGCACTGATAACGGGCCAGCGGCGGCTGACTCCGAGCGCGACCCGGCGCTCGGTCGGGCCGGGCTCACCCGGTCGGGGTTCGGCGGCGCGGGGCTCGGTCGGCGTCGGCATCCATCCACGCTACCCACGCCACGCTGATAGACCCGCGTCAGTGCCCCAGCGGCGGCACCGTCCGCGGCCGTACCAGGATCCACAGGCTCAGGATCGCCACGGCGCTCGTGCATGCCATGACGGCGCCCATCGGAGCTGCGGTCGAGATGCCGATGACTCCGACGATGGGCGAGATGAGGCCGGCGAGCCCGAAGTTGAGGGCGCCGAGGAGGGAGGCGGCAGTTCCTGCCTCCTTGCCGTGGTTCGCCAGAGCGAGCACCTGCACCTGCGGGAACGAGAAGCCGCACGACGCGATGAAGATCCACAGGGGCACGAGCACGCCGAGCAGGCCGACCTGGAGGGTGTCGAGAATGACGATAGCGAGGGCCGCGACCAGCATGGTGGCGGTGGAGCACGCGAGGATCCACTGCGGCCCGAAGCGCTGGGCCAGGCGCGCACTGATCTGCACGCCGACCACGATGCCGAGCGAGTTGACGGCGAACAGCAGGCCGTACTCCTGCGCCGAGAATCCGTACAGCGACTGGAACAGGAACGACGACGACGAGAGGTACGCGAACAGCCCCGAGAAGATCATGGCGCCCATGAGCGCGACGCCGACGAAGATGCGGTCGTGGAAGAGGATCCGGTACCGCTGCCGCAGCGTCGAGTGCCCCTGCTCGGCGCGGCGCTCCTTCGGCAGGGTCTCGACGATGAAGAAGACCGCCGCCACCACCACGAGCACCCCGTAGGCCGCGAGCACCGCGAAGATGCCGCGCCAGCTCGTGAAGCGCAGCAGCTGCGAGCCGATCACCGGCGCGAGGATCGGCGCCAGGCCGTTCACCAGTGCCAGGCGCGACAGCATGCGCACCAGCGGCTTGCCGCCGAAGAGGTCGCGCACCAGGGCCATGGCGACGACACCGCCCGCCGCCGCTCCCATCCCCTGCAGAACCCGGAAGAGGCCCAGGAACTCGATGTTCGCCGCCGTGGCCGCCCCCACGCTCGCGCACACGTGGAGCGAGCTCGCCACGATCAGGGGCAGCCGCCGCCCGACCTTGTCGCTCCACGGCCCGACCAGCAGCTGCCCGAGGCCGAACCCGATGGTCGTCGCAGTCAGCGTGAGCTGGACCGTCGCCGTCGTCACGCTGAAGTCGGACTCCAGCGCCGGAAACGCGGGCAGGTAGAGGTCGATCGTCGCCGGCCCCAGCGCCGTGAGGGCGCCGAGCACGACGATGTAGACCAGGCGCTGTCGCCGGGAGAGGGCGTCTCCCGGGTGCACGACGATTGTCACGGAGCTCCTTTGCGCGGGCGGCGGTACTCGGCCGCGGAGAAGGGCCGGACGCACGGCAGGACGTCGCGGACCGCTCCTGGATCAGCGGGAGAAAGATGGGGGTGATCGGCGACAACTCGACGGTCGTCGTCCATCCAGAGTAGTGGCGATCCGGATCGCACGACAGATGTCGGCGGGCGATCCTGCGTTAATTCTCGGCACCCGGCGTCTAGGCTCAGGGCCACCATAAAGCACCTGGAGGATCACATGGTTGATGCGAGAATCGTGCAGACGACGAAGTCATTGCACGCCGCCATCATCGAGCTTGCATCGGCTGCTCCCGTGTCGACGATCACCGTCGCCGACGTCACCCGCGCGGCGGGCATCAACCGGGCCACCTTCTACAGCCACGCGACTTCGCCCGGCGGGCTCCTCGCCGACGTGCTCACGCCCGAGCTCGACGCCATCCGCGAGAGCGACCTCGCCCTGCGCGAGGTCGGTGGACACTCGCCGGAGGAGATCTCGCGGAAGGGCATGGAGCGCGTCGTCGATCACGTGGTGAAGTACCGCGACATCTACCGGCTCGCGCTGCCCGACAACCTCGACGCGTCGACGCACCGGGTACTGGCTCGCCACTTCGAGGTGTCGTCGCTCCTGCACTTCGAGAACCGCATCTCGGACAGCCTGCCCAAAGCGATCTCCCCGCCCTTGGCGGCCGGCTTCATCGCTCACGGGCTCGTCGGCGTGATCGAGAACTGGCTCACCGGCAAGCGCACCAGCCGCAAGGTGCTCGTCGACAACATCATCCTGCTCCTGCCCGAATGGTGGGACTGACCGCAGGCGTCACTCGGTGAGACCACGGGCGTAGTCGGCCAGGGTGTCGGTCGCGAGCGCGGCTCGCACCTTCGACGTCGCCGCCCGATCGACCTTGACGATGGACTGCGTGCCCACCGTGCCCGTGCCGCCCGTCGGCAGCGTGAAGAAGTCGAAGTTCTTCAGGTCGGCTCCGCGCAGGCTGTAGGCCAGCGCTCCGGACTCGCGCAGCGTGAACCCGGCATCGACCGTCACGGTGCGCGAGGTCTCTCGGACGAACTCGACCAGGCTGGCAGGATCAGCCAGCACGTCCCGGCTCAGCGCCCGGCTCACGATGCCCTGCAGGAGAAGCTGCTGGTTCGTGACCCGCTGGTAGTCGCCGGTCGAGAAGGCGTAGCGCTCGCGCGCGAACGTGAGGGCTCGGTCGCCCTCGAGAGTGATCGGGCCGGCGGCGAAGAACCGGTCCTCGCCGCGGCTCGCCGTGAACGGCGTCGGGTTGTCGACGACGACGCCTCCCAGAGCCGTCGTCATGGCGGACAGCCCGGAGAAGTCGATGATCGCGACATGGTCGATGCGCGCGCCGAGGAGGTCTTCGAGCGTCTCGATGAGCAGGGCCGTCCCGCCGTGCGCGAGGGCGGCGTTGACCTTGGTCTCACCGTGGCCGGGAACGGGAACCCACAGGTCGCGGAGGATCGACATGACTGCGACATGCTGCCGGTCGGCCGACACGTTCAGGAGCATGATCGTGTCGGCGCGCTGATTGCCGGAGCGCCCCTCGAGATCGGGTCGGCGCGAGTCGGAGCCGATGAGCAGGATGTTCTTCGCCCCGGTCGAGGCGGCAGGCCGCTTGCCCGAGGGGAACGCGGTGTCGTCGGCGATCGTCGTCAGATTGCCGCCGACGACGTCGTGCACGAAGAGCGCGCCGGCGGCCACGGCACTGCCCAGGAGGGCGACGACGATCAGGAGGGCGACGATGAGCCGGCGACGACGACGCGAGCGGCGCTTGGTCACGCCGTCGCGACGACGGCTGGAGCGGCTGGGGAGGATCTCGACTTCGGCTGTCGTCGGGCTCGGCGGGTTCTGCGGGCTCATCGGGTTCTGCGGGCTCATCGGGGTCAGTACGCCCCCACCGGCAGCACCACGGCTCGCACGGTGCGGGCGAGGATGACGACGTCGTAGCGGAGGTTCCAGTTGTCGACGTAGTGGATGTCGAGGTCGAGCCCGGCCTCCCATGAGAGGGTGCTGCGCCCGCCGACCTGCCACGCTCCGGTCATGCCCGGAACCGCTTCGAGGCGGCGGACGGCTCGGGCGCAGTACTCGTCGACCTCGCACGAGAGGGCCGGTCGGGGCCCGACCAGGCTCATGTCGCCGAGGAGCACATTGACGAGCTGCGGCAGCTCGTCGATCGAGAACCGTCTGAGGACGCGGCCCACCGGCGTGATGCGCGGGTCGTCGATCATCTTGAAGAGCGGACCCTCGATCGTCGTGCGCTTCTTGAGCTCGTCCAGACGACGATCGGCGTCGGCGTACATGGTGCGGAACTTGAGGATCTCGAAGGGGCGGCCGTCGAGGCCGATTCGCTCCTGCCGGTAGATGGCCGGACCGCGGCTCGTGAGACGGATGACCGCCGCGACGACGAGCATGGGGAGCAGCAGCAGGAGGAGTCCGAAGGCGGAGCCGGCGAGGTCGACGGCGCGCTTGGGCACGGAGTCGCTCGAACGAGAGGCCCTGTCGACGAAGCTGATCGGTGCGGCAGCGTCAGCAGGAGGGGCGGCGCTGATCGGGCGCGGAGCGCGGGTTGCGAGAGACACAGGAACCTCGAATCGAATGCGAAATATCAAATCCGAGACTAGGCCAATTCGCCCTCGATATCAATACCTGACATGTCGGGTTCGGATACGAAAAAGGGCCCGCTCACGAGGAGCGGGCCCAGGGGTGCTGCTGCGGGTCTCAGCCGAGGCGGCCGAGCGCCCCGTCGACGTCGGCGAGGAGGTCGTCGATCGACTCGATCCCGACCGAGAGGCGGACGACGTTCTCGGGGACGGCGAGCTCGGTCCCCTTCACCGATGCGTGGGTCATCTCGGACGGGTAGCCGATGAGCGACTCGACGCCGCCCAGCGACTCGGCGAGCTGGAACACCTCGGTCGACTCGGCGAAGGTGCGGGCCGCCTCGGGACCGCCGGCCAGCGCGACCGAGAGCATGCCGCCGAAGCGCTTCATCTGACGTGAGGCGAGCTCGTGGCCGGGGTGCGTCGCGAGGCCGGGGTAGAAGACGGTCTCGACGGCAGGGTGCTCCACGAGGGCCTCGGCGATGGCCTGCGCGTTCGACGAGTGGCGGTCCATGCGGACGCCGAGGGTCTTGATGCCGCGGATCGTGAGCCAGGCCTCCATCGGGGCCGAGATGGCGCCGACGCCGAACTGAATGAAGCCGATCATCGACGCGAGCTCGTCGTCGTTCACGACGAGGGCGCCGCCGAGGGTGTCGGAGTGGCCGCCGAGGTACTTGGTCGTCGAGTGCACCACGACGTCCGCGCCGAGGGCGAGGGGCTGCTGCACGTATGGCGACGCGAAGGTGTTGTCGACCACGACGAGAGCGCCGGCGGCGTGGCCGATCTCGGCCAGCCCCGCGATGTCGGTGATCTTCATCAGCGGGTTGCTGGGCGTCTCGACCCACAGGACGGTGGTCTCGCCGGGGCGGGCGGCGGCACGCACCGCGTCGAGGTCGCTCATGTCGACGGTCTCGAGCGTGACGCCCCAGGCCGCCCAGACTCGGTTCACGAGACGGTGGGTGCCGCCGTACACGTCGTTGCCCATCACCACTCGTGAGCCGGGGGCCAGGACGGCCCGCAGCAGGCTGTCCTCGGCGGCGAGGCCCGACGAGAAGCTGAACGCCGCCGAACCGCCCTCGAGGCTCGCGAGGACTGTCTGGAGCGAGTCGCGCGTGGGGTTGGCCGAGCGGCCGTACTCGTAGCCGCCGCGGAAGCCGCCGATGCCGTCCTGGACGAAGGTGGACGTCTGGTAGATCGGCGGGATGATCGCGCCGGTCGTGGGGTCGAACGCCTGGCCGTCGTGGATGGCGCGGGTCTCGAAGTCGTGGCTCACAGGGGTACCTCGGGGTTCGGTCGAGCAGGAACAGGGATTATTCGGACAGGAAGGCGAGGAGGTCGTGACGCGTCACGACCGCGGCCGGTTTGCCGTCCGTCGTCACGAGCAGGGCGTCGTTCTTCTCGAGCGCGCGCCGCGCGACCGAGACCGACTCGTTGAGGCCGATCAGGGCGAGCGGCGGCCCGATGAACGTGGCGACCGGGTCGGTCATCTGGGCCTGGCCCGAGAAGACCTGCTCCAGGAGCGCGCGCTCCTCGACGGCGCCGACGACCTCGCCGATGACGACCGGCGGCTCGGCCGACAGCACCGGCATCTGCGACACACCGTACTTCGACATGATCTGGACGACGTCGCGGACGGTATCGGACGGGTGGGCGTGCACGAGGTCGGGCAGCTCGCCGCTCTTCGAGGCGATGAGGTCTGAGACGGTGGTCTCGTCGCTCTCTTCGCTGAAGCCGTACGAGCGCATCCAGCGGTCGTTGAAGATCTTGCCGAGGTAGCCGCGGCCCGAGTCGGGCAGCAGCACGACCACGATGTCGTCGGGTCCGAGCTCGCGGGCCACGTCGAGGGCGGCGGCGACGGCCATGCCGCTCGATCCTCCGACCAGCAGCCCCTCTTCGCGGGCGAGACGGCGCGTGATGTCGAACGACCGGGCGTCCGACACGGCGATGATCCGGTCGACGACGGAGCCGTCGTAGGCGCCGGGCCAGAAGTCCTCGCCCACTCCCTCGACCAGGTAGGGCCGACCGGTGCCGCCTGAGTAGACGCTGCCCTCGGGGTCTGCGCCGACGATGGTGATGGCGCCCTCGGAGGCCTCCTTCAGGAAGCGACCGGTGCCGCTGATCGTGCCGCCGGTGCCGACTCCGGCGACGAAGTGCGTGATGCGCCCGTCGGTGTCGCGCCAGATCTCGGGGCCGGTGGTCTCGTAGTGGCTGAGCGGGCCGCTCGGGTTCTCGTACTGGTTCGGCTTGAAGGCGCCGGGGATCTCGCTGACGAGGCGGTCGGAGACGCTGTAGTACGACTCGGGGCTGTCGGGAGCGACGGCGGTCGGCGTGACGATGATCTCGGCACCGTAGGCGGTGAGCACGTTGCGCTTGTCCTCGCCGACCTTGTCGGGCAGAACGAAGACGCAGCGGTAGCCGCGCTGCTGGGCGACCAGGGCGAGCCCCACGCCGGTGTTGCCGCTGGTCGGTTCGACGATGGTACCCCCGGGCTTCAGCAGCCCGTCGCGCTCGGCGGCGTCGATGATGCGCGTCGCGATGCGGTCTTTCGACGATCCGCCCGGGTTCAGGTACTCGACCTTGACGAGCACGGTGGCGCTGATGCCCTCCGTCAGCCGATTGAGCTTCACGAGCGGGGTGTTGCCGACGAGGTCGATGACGGAGTCCGCGTACTTCACCGTCCGAGTCTATCGAGCGCCGCCCGACGACCGGAGGCTGTTACGCCGACGGACGAATCGCGAGCGTCGGCGCGTCCTCGATCGACGCGACTTCGGCATCGTGCGGTCACCGCGAACGGCTCTCGGCACCACGGAGGACACCCTGCGTCCCGAAGGTCAGAGCGGGACGTTCGCCTGCTGCTCGTAGAGCTCCGTGTACAGCCCTCCGAGAGCGACCAGCTCGTCATGCGTACCCCGTTCGACGATGCGGCCGGCCCGGACGACGAAGATCACGTCAGCCGCGCGGACGGTCGACAGGCGGTGCGCTATCGAGATCGTGGTGCGCCCGCGTGAGGCGTTGTCGAGCGCCGCCTGCACGATGCGCTCCGACACCGAGTCGAGCGCGCTGGTCGCCTCGTCGAGCACCAGCACTGCGGGGTCTTTCAGGAGCACGCGCGCGATGGCCAACCGCTGCTTCTCGCCGCCCGAGAGCCGGTAGCCGCGCTCCCCCACGAGCGTCTCGTACCCCTCGGGGAAGGAGGCGATCGTCTCGTGGATGTTCGCCTGGCGCGCTGCGTCCTCGAGCTGCTCCTGAGAGGCGCCCGGCTGCGCGTAGCGGAGGTTCTCGGCGATCGTGGCGTGGAAGAGGTAGGTCTCCTGGCTGACGATGCCGATGTTCGAAACGAGGTCGTCCTGGCCGAGGTCGCGCACGTCGACTCCGGCGAAGCGCACGCTGCCCCCGGACGCCTCGTAGAACCGCGGGATCAGATACGAGACCGTGGTCTTGCCGGCGCCGGAAGGGCCGACGAAGGCGGCGAACTGGCCCGGCTCGATATCGAACGTGAGTCCGGCGAGGGTCCGGGCTCCGGGCTCGGCGTCCGGGTAGGCGAACGTGACGTCGTCGAACTCGACGCGCCCCAGCTGCGACCGGTCGACCCGCTCGGGCACAGCAGGCTCGCGGATCGCCGGCGTCAGGTCGAGGTACTCGAAGATTCGGGCGAAGAGGGCGCTCGACGTCTGGATGTCGAGCGCCACCCGCAGCAGCGCCATGAGCGGGAACGTCAGACGGGCCTGGACGGTGGTGAACGCGACGATCGTCCCGGCAGTCACGTCGACGCCGCCCTGGATCAGGTAGGCGGCGACGATGTAGATCACGGCGGGGATGATCGACAGGAAGATCTGCACGGTCGCGAAGAACCCCTGGCCGCTCATCGTCTGCCGCACCTGCAGGCCGATCTGCGTGCGGTTCTCGTTCGCGTAGCGCTCGACCTCGGTGCGCTGCTGATTGAAGGCCTTCGCGAGCAGGATCCCGGACACGCTGAGCGTCTCCTGCGTGATGGCCGTCATGTCCGACAGCGACTCCTGCGTCTGAGTGGCGATCCGCGCCCGGACCTGGCCCACGCGCCGCTGCGCGACGACGAGCACAGGCAGCAGGATCACGGCCACGACGGTCATCTGCCACGACAGCAGCAGCATCGCCACGAACGCCGCGATCACCGTGACCGTGTTGCCGAGGATGCTCGAGACCGTGTTGCTCAGGACATTGGCCACGCCGCCCACGTCGTTCTGCAGGCGCGACTGGATGATCCCCGTCTTGGTGCGGGTGAAGAACGCGAGCTCCATGCGCTGCAGGTGCCCGAACAGGCGGATGCGGAGCGCACCCATCACCTTGTTGCCCACGGTGGCCGTCAGGTAGGTCTGCCAGACGCCGAGACCGGCCGACAGGATCCAGAGGCCGACCATGGCGCCGACGAGGCGCATGAGCACGGGGATGTTCGGGCCGCCGGCCGGGAAGAGGCCCCTGTCGAAGGCCTGCTGGGTCAGGAGCGGGGGCAGGACGCTGATCGCCGCCGACACGAGCACCAGCACGACTGTCACGATGAGCGCCCGCCGATGCGGCTGGAACAGGCTGCGGATCCGCCGGAACAGGTCGGGGATCTTCGGGGCGTCCGCGTTGGCCGCCTTCTGCGCCCGGGCATCGGCGGCCGATACCCGCCCGGGGCCGCCCGGTCGGCCGCCGCCGCCTCGCATGCCGCCGCCCGAGGCGATCTGATCCATCCTGCTCACCGGCTCACAGTACGCCCGCTGCGATGACCCCAGTTCTGGCCGATGTGCGAAAAGCTCCCGGTGGAAAGAAATCTCAGTTTATGATGTTGTCGGGCAGTGGCCCGAAGCAGGGGGCAGATCGAGGTCTCTCCCGTCAGGACGATCCGCCCGAAGCACGATCGTCGCCTTCGGATCGCGTCCAACGAGCTGCATTCCCCGTCCCGACCGGGGAACTACCCGATGCAGCAGAGGTATTCCGTGAACTCCCGAAACGATACGACCGGCGAACCCGAAAACTCGACGGCGCTGCAACTCGACGGCCGCAACGCGCTCGACACGATCGAGACGATGTGGCCCCAGATCGCGCCCATCCAGGGTGCCCGGCTTCGCGACGCCATCCGCAGCATCCCCGAGAAGGAGTGGAGCGACCGCGCCCGCATCCTGCTCGCTCTCGCGGCCAGCTACCGCTCCATCGGCTCGACGTCCCGGAGTGCCGCGCTGCCCTGGTTCCGCGCCGTCGACAAGAGCATCAGGGCCGATCCGGGCAGTCCGCTCGACGTCCGCGTCGGCTACCTGATCCACTTCGCGGCCACCATGCGCACGATGGGCGACATCGAGCGCTCCCGTGAGAACCTCGAGACGGCGCGCACCATGATCGAGAGCGACGAGTCGCTCGACATCAGCCGCCGCATCGACCTGAGCGCCTCCTTCTCGCTGCAGCTGGGCCTCGCGCGCATCCACACCGGCGCCTTCGACGAGGCCCTGTTCGCGCTGTCGCTGGCCGAGGGGCTCGCCGACGAGCACCTGTCGACCGCCGAGCGCGTCGAGTGCCACTCGGCGCTCGCCTACGTGGCGTTCCTGCTCGGCGACTTCGCCCTCGCCGACAGCCAGATCGACCTCGCCGCCCAGCACGCCGACGGAACCGACCTGCTGCGCTCGTCGTTCGGCGCGCTCGCGCAGGTGACGCGCTTCCACCTCCACATCGAGCGCGAGAGCGGCTCCGAACCGCACGAGGCTCTGCTCCGCGACCTGCGCATCGCCTGCCGCAACACCGACTGGGAGGCGCACTCGCTGTACGTCGAGGCCCTCTCCCGCTACGACGACGGCGCCTCGATCGAGGCGCTCGATCTGCTCGGCCGCGTCACACGGCTGCTCGCGCACTTCTCGGGCGCGTCGGCGCTCGATTCGGCGACGCGGATCCTGCGCTCCGAAGCCCTTCGGTCGCTGGGCGAGGCATCGCAGTCGCACGACGCCCTCGCCGACATCCCGGTAGGCCAGCACCACGTCAACTGCCCCGCCAGCATCACCGCTCTCGCCTCGTTCACATTGGGCGACCCGCAGCAGGCGCTGGACGCGCTCGAGTCGTGCCTGGCGCTCGGCGACCTGCACTCGATGCGGTCGATGGTGCAGATCCACGCGATCGCCGCGGCCGCGCACGACGACCTCGGCAACGCGGTCGCATCGAGCATCGCCTTCGACCGGTCGCTGCTCATGGCGGCCCTGAACGGCGTCGTGTGGCCGTTCGCCACGCTCCCGTCGGAGGTGCTGGAGCGCTTGCTCGGCCGCGCCGCCGGGCGCGTTCAGCCGGCGATCGTCGTCGCGATGATGGAGCGCCTCCGCACCGCCCCCTCGACGGACTCCGTCGTGCTCGTCGACCCGCTCAGCGAGCGCGAGCTGGTCATCGTGCGGCACCTGGCGACCGGCGCGACCCTCAGCCAGATCGGCGCCGAGCTCTTCATCTCGGTGAACACGGTCAAGAGCCACGTCCGCAGCATCTACCGCAAGCTCTCGGCGACGAACCGCCGCGAGGCGATCGCGCGCGCCGTGCAGCTGGGCCTCGCCGAGCAGGAGCAGTAGCAGCAGCGCTGACCGGCGCAGGCGACGCTGGCAGCGCGAAAGCCCCGGACCTCTCGGCCCGGGGCTTTCGTGTCAGCAGTGGTGAGACTACTTGAGGGTGATCGTGGCGCCGGCGGCCTCGAGCTGAGCCTTGGCCTTCTCGGCGGTCTCCTTGTTGGCACCCTCGAGGACGGTGCTGGGGGCACCGTCGACGACGGCCTTGGCCTCGCCGAGGCCGAGGCTGGTGAGCGCGCGAACCTCCTTGATAACCTGGATCTTCTTGTCACCGGCGGCCTCGAGGACGACGTCGAACGAGTCCTTCTCCTCGACCTCTTCGGCCGGGGCGGCGGGGCCAGCGGCACCGGCAGCGGCGACGGGGGCAGCGGCGGTGACCTCGAAGACCTCTTCGAACTTCTTGACGAAGTCGCTGAGCTCGATGAGCGTGAGCTCCTTGAAAGCCTCGATCAGTTCGTCCTGGCTGAGCTTTGCCATTTGTTTCTCCTTGTTGGTAGTGCTGAAAGTGTGGGGTGGTGAGTACTGGACGACCGCTTACGCGGCGTCCTCCTGCTTGGCGCGCAGAGCCTCGACCGTGCGAACGGTCTTCGACAGCGGAGCCTGGAACAGGTAGGCCGCACCGAACAGCGAAGCCTTGAAGGCACCAGCCAGCTTGCCCAGCAGCACCTC
Organism: Frondihabitans sp. GW821-FHT04F02; assembly: GCF_059420045.1. NCBI lineage: Bacteria > Bacillati > Actinomycetota > Actinomycetes > Micrococcales > Microbacteriaceae > Frondihabitans > Frondihabitans sp. GW821-FHT04F02. The sequence goes on from NZ_JBWKSZ010000005.1 coordinate 177,306, forward strand.
CCGCGACTCGAGATCGGCGAGCTGGTTGACCTCGGCTGCGCTCAGAGGGTTACCGTCGAAGTAACCGCCCTTCACGATCAGCTCGGGGTTCGCCTTGGCGAAGTCACGCAGGCTCTTGGCCACGGCGACAGGGTCTCCGTGGACGAAAGCGATCGCGGACGGGCCGACGAGTTCCTCGTCGAACGACGAGATCCCCGCAGCGTTCGCCGCGATCTTGGTGAGCGTGTTCTTCACGACGGCGTAGGTGGCGTCCTCACGGATACCGGTGCGCAGCGCTTTGAGCTGAGCAACGGTGAGGCCGCGGTACTCGGTGAGCAGGACGGCGGTCGAGCTACGGAACGACTCCGTGAGCTCGGCGACCGAAGCTTCCTTGTTCGCCATGTCGCTCCTAACGTGTGAAAGCTGGCAGCCCCTCGTGACTCTCTCGAGTCCAGTGCTCACACGAAAAAAGCTCCGCGCAGAATGCACGGAGCTTGAGCTTCGAACACCTGCGCGGGACGTCTCTCGGGAGAGAACCTTCGGCCAGCGCTTGCTCTTTCGAGCGGGCGCCGACAACCAGCGGTCTTGGGCTTCGATCACTATAGGCGACCGGCCCGAGTTCCTGCAACTCCCGCCGAAGACGCCGGGCATCGGTCACAGGCAGTGTCTGCAGGAACTCGGGGCGGTCGCTACGAGCGCACCGGCTCGGGCGCCGGCAGCGGAACCGGCCGACCCTGCGGTGCGCGCTCGAGCGGCAGCCGCACCGTGAAGACGGCACCGGGGTCGCCGTTCGTCGCGGTCACCGTGCCCCCGTGCGAGTGCACGACGGCATGGACGATGGCCAGGCCGAGACCGGTCGAGCCGGCCTTGCGCGACCGCGAGCTGTCGGCTCGGGCGAACCGCTCGAACAACACCGGCATGACGGCGGGGTCGATCCCTGGACCGTTGTCCGAGACCGTGACGATGGCTTCGTGAGTCGTGTCGTCGCGCTCCAGGCCGACCCACACCTCGGTGCCGTCGGGTGTGTGGGTGCGGGCGTTGGCCAGGAGGTTCGCGACGACCTGGTGCAAGCGCATCGGGTCGCCGAGCAGCGTGATCGGCACCTCGGGCACCGAGACGTCGTACTGGTGCTCCGTCGCCTGAACGTGCGTGTCGTGCACGGCGTCCAGGACGATGCGCGTGAGGTCGACCTCCTTCTTGACGAGGTCGGTGCCCTCGTCGAGGCGGGCGAGCAGCAGGAGCTCCTCGACCAGCGACGTCATGCGGACCGACTCGGATTCGATTCGGCCCATGGCGTAGACCACGTCTTCGGGGAGGTCCTTGCCCATGCGGCGGGTGAGCTCGGCGTAGCCGCGCACCGAGGCGAGCGGCGTGCGGAGCTCGTGCGACGCATCGGCGACGAACTGCCGCACCTTGTTCTCGGACTCCTGGCGGGCCGTGAGCGCATGCGAGACGTGACCGAGCATGCGGTTCATGGCGGCGCCGACGCGTCCGACCTCGGTGCGGGTGTCGGTGTCCTCCTCGGGCACGCGGGCGTCGAGCGCGACCTCGCCGCGGTCGAGCGGCATCTCGGCGACGCGAGCCGCGGTCTCGGCCATGCGCTGCAGCGGTCCGAGGGCGTACTTGACGGTGATCATGGCGAAGAAGATCGCGGCGGCGATGCCGGCGGCCGCGATGATCGCGATGCCGGCGATGAGCTTGCCGACGGGGCCGGTGACGGAGTCTCGCGGCAGGCCCACGACGACGCGAGCCTGGACGAAGCTACCGCTGGGAAGCTGCACCGTGACCGGCACCGCACGCACGAGATAGCTGCCGTAGCTCGAACCGAGCTGGATCTCCTCGCTCTTGTCGCCGGTCGCCACGTTCGAGAGGGCTGTCTTCGTGGCAGACGACACGGTGCCGACGCGTCCGGACTCGAGCACGAGCCCGGAACCGAGCGTGCTGCTCGTGGTAGAGGCCGCGCTGCCCGAGTAGTAGATGGTCACGGTGCCCGGTGCCTGGTTGGGTCCGCCCGTGTCGGCACCCGACCCGCCGAAGCCGCTGCGGCCGTCCTGGCCTGAGGCGCGAGCGACGGCGGACGTGAGCTGCGAGTCAAGTTGGGCCGAGAGGACGCGCTGCAGGACGACCACGCTCAGGGCGCCGATCAGGATCGCCAGCAGAGCCGAGATCGCCACGATGCTCAGCACGAGGCGCCGGCGGAGCGTGAACGGACCACCGAAGCTCTTCGCCCATCCTCGCGCGACGGCTACGGGGTGGACCGTCATGCGACGGGCTTGATCACGTAACCCACGCCGCGCACGGTGTGGATCATGGGCTCTTCGCCCGCGTCGATCTTCTTGCGGAGGTACGAGATGTAGATCTCGACGACGCTGGACTTGCCGCCGAAGTCGTACGACCACACGCGGTCGAGGATCTGCGCCTTCGACAGCACACGGCGCGGGTTGCGCATGAGGAAGCGCAGCAGCTCGAACTCGGTGGCGGTGAGCTCGATCTCGCGACCGGCGCGCGACACCTCGTAGCTCTCCTCGTCGAGCACGAGGTCGCCCACGATGATGCGCGAGTCGCCGCCCTCGGAGACCATCGCGGCCGAGCGGCGGATAAGGCCGCGGAGACGGGCGACGACCTCTTCGAGGCTGAACGGCTTGGTGACGTAGTCGTCGCCGCCCGCGGTCAGGCCCGTGACGCGGTCCTCGACGGCGTCCTTCGCCGTGAGGAAGAGGATGGGGGTGTCGTCGCCGCCGGTGCGGAGGCGGCCGAGCACCTGGAGGCCGTCGATGTCGGGGAGCATGACGTCGAGGACGATCGCGTCGGGCTTGAACTCGCGGGCGAGCGTCAGAGCGGTCTGTCCGTCCGGTGCGGCCTTGACCTCCCAGCCCTCGTAGCGGAGCGCCATGGAGAGCAGGTCGGTGAGGCTGTTCTCGTCGTCGACGACGAGCACTCGGAGGGGCGAGCCGTCGGCGCGGGTGAGGCGCGGTGCGGCGGGGGCGGTGATGGGGGCTGAAGTGGTCACGCTCTCAAGTATCTGCCGGTTTCTATGAGCCGCCTGTGACGACCTGATGAGCCCGCCAGGGATTTGCTTCATAGGAATTTGACAAGGTCGCGATAACCCGGCCATATGCGCCGTCCGTACTGTCGCCATGTTCACAGCACCTTGCCACCACCCCGAGGAGTACCCCTTGTTCTTCACCTACCTGTACCGGGAGCTGAGCAACCGGCGCAAGCAGACGGCGATCATCGCCACCGGCATGGCCCTGGCCATCGCGCTCGTCATCATCGTCAACTCCGTCGCGGGCGGGGTGAAGGCGGCGCAGTCGACCGTGCTCCAGTCCGTCTACGGCGTCGGCACCGACATCACCATCAGCCAGACCGAGACGCCGTCGTCGACCGGCGGTCGGCCGACCTTCACCTTCGGCTCCGGCGGCGGAACGACCAGCGGCAACAGCACGTCGCTGTCGCAGTCCAGCCTGAGCGCTGCGCGGGGCACGGCCACCTTCGCCGACTCCGCCCTCGCGAAGGTCGAGAAGACGACCGGCGTGAAGAGCGCCGCGGCGACCCTGTCGCTCCAGCTCAACGACTTCTCGGGCACCACGACGCAGCAGGGCACGTCGGGCACGACCGGAGGCACCGCCCAGCAGCAGGCCCCGACCGGCACGGCCACCGGCGCGCCGACCGGCGGCCAGGGCGGCGGCGGCTTCGGCGGCGGCTCGTTCAGCTTCGACCAGACGACGGTCTCGGGCGTCAGCGTCACGGCCGACGCCGTGGGTCCCCTCACGAGCGTCTCGCTCACCAAGGGCCGCACCTTCACGTCGGCCGACGCCGGCAAGCACGTCCTGATCGTCGACAGCTCGTACGCCAAGACCGAGAGCCTCGCGGTCGGCGACACCAAGAAGATCGGCTCCACGACCTTCACCGTGATCGGCATCGTCAAGTCGACCTCGTCGTCGGCGACCACCGGCTCCGACATGTACATGCCCCTCGACACCGCCCAGAAGGTCGCCGACCTCTCGGGCAAGGTCAGCACCATCTACGTCAGCGCCGAGTCGTCCAGCGACGTCTCGACGCTCAAGAGCGCTCTCGAGAAGACCCTCCCGAAGGCGACGGTCTCGACGGAGTCCGACCTGGCGTCCAGCGTCTCCGGCTCCCTGTCGACGGCTTCCAGCCTGGTCTCGAACCTCGGCACCTGGCTGTCGATCATCGTGCTGGCCGCCGCCTTCCTGATCGCGATCCTGTTCACGGTCTCGGGCGTCACCCGCCGCACCCGCGAGTTCGGCACGCTGAAGGCGATCGGCTGGTCGAACGGCCGCATCGTGCGTCAGGTGGCCGGCGAGTCGTTCGTGCAGGGGCTCATCGGCGGCGTCGCCGGCGTGATCGTCGGCATCGTCGGAGTCATCGTGATCAACGTCATCGCCCCGACGCTCTCGGGCGGCGCCGCGACGACGACAGCCGGAGGCGCAGGCGGCGGCACTCCCCCGGGCGGGGCGGCCGGCGGAACGTCGGGCGGAGCCGAGGCAGGCACGGGCGCAGGAACCGACGCCACCGGCGCCCGCTTCGGCGCCCAGGTCGCCTCCACTGCAACCGAGGTCAGCCTCCACGCCCCGATCGCCGTCTCGATCATCGTGATCGCGGTCGCCCTCGCCGTGATCGGCGGCCTCCTCGCCGGTGCGATCGGCGGATGGCGCGCCTCGCGCCTCCGTCCCGCCGAAGCTCTCCGCAGCGTGGCCTGAGCCGCGACCTCCGACATCGACACGACAGGACTCCCATGTACTCCCTGAAAGACGTCACCAAGACGTACGTCCAGAAGAAGCGCACCGTCACCGCGCTCAGCAAGGTGAACCTCGAGATCCCGACCGGCCAGATGGTCGCGATCCAGGGCCCCACCGGCGGCGGCAAGTCGACGCTGCTGCAGATGCTCGGCGCCCTCGACAAGCCCACGTCGGGCGAGATCGTGCTCGGCACGAAGACCGTCTCGACCCTCGGCGACTCGAAGCTCGCCGACATCCGCGCCACCGACATCGGCTTCGTGTTCCAGGGCTTCAACCTGATCCCGACGCTCACGGCGCTCGAGAACGTGCAGACCGCGTTCGCCCGCTCGCCGCTGTCCCGCGACGAGCAGAAGGCACGGTCGAGGGCCGCGCTCGAGTCGGTCGGGCTCGCCGAGCGCGCCGACCACCTGCCGTCGGAGCTCTCGGGCGGCCAGCAGCAGCGCGTCGCGATCTCCCGCGCGCTGGTCAAGGAGCCGAGCGTGCTCCTGGCCGACGAGCCGACCGGCGCCCTCGACGAGGCGACCCGCGACGAGATCATGGACCTGCTGGAGGGTGTGTGGCGCGACCGCGGCCTGACCCTGGTGATCGTGACGCACGACTCGTCGGTGGCTCGCCGCGCCGAGCGCCGCCTCCATCTCAAGGGCGGTCACGTCAAAGACGCCTAGCCCGCCGCCGCGCCCACTCGTGGGCACGGCCAGACCCTCTCGATCGGCCGAGACGCGCGTCCGCGGACCGGCGGAGACGCCGATCGGGAGGGTTCAGGCGTCGGCGAGAGGGTAGGCGACGCAGGCGAAGCGGCTCGAGTCGGGCGCCCAGCCCGCCACGTTGAGCGTGCCCTGGCCGCCGAAGAGGCGGAGCAGCTCGCGGTCGCCGAGCCCGTCGGGGTCGCCCCCGACGAGCAGGAGCGCGCGGATCGCCACGGGGAGGTTCTCGGGGTGGCCGCGAGTTCCTGCGTCATAAGAGAGGTAGACCAGGCACGACCCGTCGGGCGCCGGGTGCGGAAACCAGTCGACCGTGTCGGAGTCGACCACCCGCTCGAGCTCGGAGCCGTCGGGGCGGACGCGCGCGAGCTGGGCGTGGCCGGGCTCGTCGGTGAAGCGCTCGGTGTTGAACCAGACCCAGCCGCCCGCCAGCTCGGCGCCGTCGTCGGGGTGCTCGTCGTCGGTCACCAGCGTCGTCGCACCGTCGGCGACCGCCACGAGCGCCAGGTTCGTGCGCCACTCGTCGAACGCGGACTCGGGCGTGGGCCTCCCGCCGACGACCACCGAGAGCGCGGTGCCGTCGGGCGAGACGCCGTGCAGGTAGTTCTTGTAGCCGCGGCCCTCCGGGTGCTCGCGGGTCACGCGCCGCGCGGTCCCGCCGGCGGCGGGCACCTCGTAGACGTGGCCGTCCTTCCCGCTGACGAAGATCGAGGCCCCGTCGGGCGCGATGACGTGATCGTTGTTGATCTCAGGAACTCCGCCCATCGCGATCGGCTCCAGACGACCGTCCGCGAGCCCGAGCCTCCACAGCAGCCCGTCGGCGTTGACGACGAGCGAGTGTCCATCCGGGTCCCAGTTCGGCGCCTCGACGAGCACGGTGTCGCTCTCGAAGACGGTCTCGGCGTCGCCGGTCGCGGGGTCGACGAGCAGCACTCGGCTGCTCTGGCCGGGGAGGAGGGTGCGGGGCATGCCCCCAGTCAACCCGACGGAGCGGGATGCGCCGTGCTGCCGCGCACGACAAGCGTCGTCGCGAGCTCCAGGCGGGTCGAGCGGAGCGCCGGCTCCTCGCGCAGGCGGAGCACGAGGCGCGTGGCCTCCTCCGCCATCTCGGTGAGCGGCTGCCTCACCGTCGTCATCGGCGGGCCGGTGAAGCGCGTCATGTGGAGGTCGTCGAAGCCGACGACCGAGAGGTCGTCGGGAATCCGGAGCGCGAGCGTGCGGGCCGCCTCGTAGACGCCCAGGGCCTGCATGTCGCTGGCCGCGAAGATCGCCGTCGGGCGGTCCGGCCGGCCGAGAAGCACCAGCCCCTCGGCCAGCCCCACCTCGAGCGAGAAGTCGCCGCCGCGCACGTAGCCGCCGTGCTCGGGGATGCCGGCCCCGGCGAGAGCCGCCCGGTACCCGGAGAGCCGCGCGGTCGACGCCATGAAGCCGTCGGGGCCGGAGATGGTCGCGATGTCCCGGTGGCCGAGCCCGATGAGGTGGCGGGTCGCCATGAAGCCGCCCATCCAGTTCGCCGAGCCGATCGCCGGGACGTCGGGATCAGGATCGCCCTCCGGATCGATGATGACGAACGGAATGCTGTGGCTGCGGAGCTGGTGCCGGTTGTCGTCCGAGAGGTCGGCGATGACGAGCACGACGCCGAGCGGCCGGCGCTGCAGGACCCCCTCGATCCAGCTCGCGTCGCCCGCACCGCGGTCCTTCATGCCGGTGACCACGACGCTCAGCCCGTTCTCGCGCGCGACGCTCTCGACGCCGACGACGACCTCGACCATCCACGGGCTGTCGAGCGCCTGGCAGACGAGCTCGAGCAGCGGCGCCGCCGCCTGCGTCGAGTTGCGCCGGTTGTAGCGCTGGTCGCGCAGGATCCCCGTGACACGGGCGCGGGTGTCGAGAGAGACTCCCCCGCGCCCGTTGAGCACCTTCGACACCGTCGAGATCGAGACGCCGGCGCGCTCGGCCACCTCCGACAGAGTGGCCCGCGAGGCGGGGCCGCTGTCGGCGGCCGAAAGCGCCGCAGTCCTGTTCGTCACGGTCGTCATCGTACTGATGCTCGCGTCTCGGTCCGGCGCGGCGACCTAGCGGCCGCTCACCAGTCCTCGGGGCGGGCGCCGAGCGGCACCGGCGCCGGGCGCTCGACCGTGCTCGACATCTCGACCACGCGCTTCTCGTCGCTCGAGACCAGGATCGCCTCCATCGCCTCCAGCACGTGGAACGCGAGCTCGCCGCTGGCGCGGTGCGGCCGGTCGGTCTCGATGGCGCGGGCCATGTCGGCGAGGCCGTAGCCGCGGCCGGCGTCGGCGTAGCCGGCCGAGACCGGCAGCTCGCGGAACTCGGGCTCGTCCTTCGTCGCGATCTCGCTCGGGTCGGAGAACCGGTTGGGGTCGGCGACGGCGATCGTGCCGGCGGTGCCGTAGACCTCGAACAGCGGCGAGCGGGTCGCCCACACCTCGAAGCTCACGGTGAGGGTGGAGGTGACGCCGGAGGCGTGCTCGATGAGGGCGGCGATGTGAGTGTCGACGTCGACGGGGATCGCAGTTCCTGCGAGGGGGCCCGTCTCGACCACGCGGTCGCGGGTGGAGCGCGTCGCCTGCCCGGTGACGCGGACGATGGGGCCGAACAGGGTGATCAGGCTCGTCAGGTAGTAGGGGCCCATGTCGAACAGGGGGCCGCCGCCGGGCTGGTAGTAGAACAGCGGCGACGGGTGCCAGCGCTCGTGCCCGGGCGCCGACCAGTGCACCTGAGCGCCCACGGGGGCGCCGATGAGGCCGGCGTCGAGGGCGTCGCGGGCGGTCTGGACTCCTGTCCCGAGCACGGTGTCGGGTGCGCTGCCGACGCGCAGCCCGGTCGTCTCGGCGAGCGCGAGCAGCGGGCCGGCCTCCTCGGTCGAGAGGCCGAGCGGCTTCTCGGCGAAGACGTGCTTGCCCGCGGAGAGGGCGCGCATGCCGACCTCGACGTGCGCTGCCGGGATCGTGAGGTTCACGATGGCGTCGATCGTCGGGTCGGCGAGCAGCTCGTCGACGGTCAGAGCGCGGACGCCCTGGGCCGCGGCGACCTCGGCCGTGCGGGCGGCGTCGATGTCGGCGACGGCCACGAGCTCGAGGCCGGGCAGCGACGGGAAGCTCGCGAAGTACTGCTCGCTGATCTTGCCGACGCCGATGATTCCTACTGTCAGCGGCTGGCCCACAGGAGCCCCCTCTCGATGATGGTGCGGACGTTCTCGTTCTGGAGGATGTCGACGTGGTGGCCGGGCGTCGTCACGAAGATGCGGCCCTCGCCCCACTGCCGGGTCCAGATGGCCGGGCTGGTGACCTCACGGGTCCACGGGTCCCACGGCCGCACGGCCTGGGTCGTCGTCGCCAGCACATCGTTGTAATCGTCGTGCAGCACCCAGTACTGCTCACTGGTCAGCTCGAAGTCCGAGATGCCCTGCGTGATGGGGTGGTCCTTCGCCGCGTCCGTCATGGCCACGACGTAGGGCCGGTAGTTGTCGGACTGCTCGCCGATCCGCTCGTCCGGCGCCTTGCCGGGGTGGGAGGCGAACTGCCCGCCGATCAGGTGCAGGTAGTCGGAGTTGTTGCGGTACGAGTCGGCGATGCCGCCGTGCCAGCCGCCGAGGCCGGTGCCCTTCTCGACCGCCGCGCGGAGTCCTTCGAACTCCTCGCGCTCGATCGTCGACATCGTCACCGACTGCACGATCAGGTCGACCGTGTCCATGTACTCGGCGTCGGCGTAGATCGCGGGCGATTCCTCGACCCGCACCTCGGCGAAGTTCTCCTTGAGGAACGGCAGGAACAGCTCCGTCGCCTCCACCGGCTCATGGCCGTCCCATCCGCCTCGCACCACGAGGGCGCGCTTTGTCGTCGTCACGTCGGTATCTCCAGTCATCTTCGGTTCTTCGTCTTCTCTGGTCGTTCGATCAGGTCTTCAGGCGCTCGGCCAGTTGCCGGCGAGGTGCTCGGCGACGCGGAACGCGTTCGCCACGATCGTGAGCGTCGGGTTCACGCTGCCGTTGGTGGGGTGGAGCGAGGAGTCGCAGACCACGATCCGTCGAGCGCCGTGCACCCGGCCGTACCGGTCGGTGGCACCCGTCGCGGCGTCATCGCTCATCCGGGCGGTCCCGCAGGAGTGCTCGCCGGCAGCCGATGCCGTCGCTCCGCCATGCGGGACGCGGATGTCGGTGGCTCCGGCCGCGGCCAGCCACTCCCGGCCCGCCACCGCCATCCCCATCTCGACCTCGCGCGAGGCCCAGTGGACATCCTTTCGGAGAGCTGCACCCGGCCGGCCCCAGCGGTCCCGGACGCTCGCGAGCGAGACCCGCGACGTCGGCAGAGGCACCTCCTGCCCCATGCCAAACACCCCGAACACGTGGCGGCGCCCCTCCCTCATCCACTCCTTGTGGCCGTCGCCCCACGCAGGAACTCCTTCGGCGCTCGGCGCCATCGCGGAGGTCAGCGGCAGCAGCCCCATCAGGTCGACGAGCACGCCGCCGCCCCACGGGATCGTGTCGCGGTGCACGTGGTCGAGCGTGGCGACCGAGTGGCCCGGGCCGACGAACGGCTTGGCGGGTTCGGCGACGGTCGACAGCACGGTCGTGAAGCGGTGGTCGTGCAGGTGGCGGCCCATCTCGTCGTTTCCGATGCCACTGGCGAGCAGCAGCCGCGGCGTCTCGACGGCTCCGGCCGACAGCACGACGACATCGGCGTCGATGGCGAGGCTCACCGGAGCGCCCGAGGTGTCGGCCATGACGGTGACGCCCGCGCGGCCGGAGCCGTCGCGGACCTCGATCACCTCGGCGTCGAACAGGACGTCGCAGCGGCCGGTGGCCACAGCGCGCGGCACGAACGTGTTGTGGGAGCCGTTCTTCGCGTTGACGGGGCAGGCGTGGCCGACGCACTGCGGGCAGCGGACGCAGGCCGGACGGCCGTCGTTCGGAACGCTGTTGATGGCCAGGGGAATCGGCCCCCAGCCCCAGCCCAGGGTGTCGGCCGCGTGGCCGAGGAGCTCCCGCGCGGGCTCGGTGCCCATCGGGGGGAGGGGGTACCCCGACGAGCGCGGGGTGCGGCTCGTGAGGCCGCCCTCGGTGCCGGCGACGCCGAGTTCCTGCTCTGCGAGGGTGTAGTACGGCTCCATCTCGTCGTAGCCCACCGGCCAGTTCTGCAGCGAGGCGCCCTCGGGGTTGCCGTAGTGGTCGCGCATGGCGAAGTCCTCGGGCAGGAACCGCCACGCCATCCCCTGCCAGAGCCGGGTGCCGCCGCCGAACGCGTCGGCGTTCAGGCCGTAGAGGGCGGCATCGCCGGTGCCGTCGAGCTCGACGTCGCCGGTCGGCAGCTGGGCGATTCGGGGGTGTCCGGCTCCGGGGCCGGCCGACGGCGCGTAGACCGCGGCCCGCTTGCCGTGGAGGTGGTCGCCGCGCAGATCGGCGTTCGACAGCTGGCGCGCCCGCTCGATCAGGAGCACGTGGCGGCCGGCCTGCGCGAGCACCTGGGCGGCCACGCCGCCGCCGGGGCCGGAGCCGACGACGACCGCGTCGTACGAGCGGCGCACCTGCTCGGGGCGGATGCTCGGAACCGGGTCGGGCTCGATCGGGGCGACTCCCGGAGGGACGGCGTGGAAGCCGACCATGTCGAGGCCCGCCGGGCGGCGACCCGGGGTCGAGGCGTAGAACCCCTCCCAGCAGATGCGGCGCAGGGCTGCGAAGCCAGGGTCGCTCTCGGCTTCGAGGGTGTGGAGGATGGCGTCCTGCTCAGCCGCGGAGAGCTCGGCGAAGCTCTCGCCGAGGCGGACGTCGAGCGACCGGAGCGGCTCACGCGCCCAGTCGAGGTCGGAGCCGGCCGTCGACACGTAGTCGGCGACGCCGCCCGACCAGCCGGCCGGCCAGCCGTCGGCCGGGATGACCCGGTCGACGGCGGCGCGGAGGCGTGCGGAGAACTTCAGAGGTGCGGTGAACGGGGTGGCCTCAGCGGCCGGCAAGCGATCCGCCGATTCCGCCGACGCTGAAGTACTTGTTCAGGAACGTGAACAGGATCACCGGCGGGAGCATCATCACGACGGCGACGGCCATCACGAGACCCCAGTTGGTCGCGTTCTGCTGGAAGAACGTCTCCAGGCCGACGGGGAGCGTGTAGTTCGGGTCGGAGCGCAGGAACACCAGCGCGATCAGGTAGTCGTTCCAGGCGAGCAGGAACGAGAAGATCGCCGTCGAGAGGATTCCCGGAAGGGCGTTCCTGAGCACGATGCGGGTGAACGAGCCGAACAGCGAGGCGCCGTCCATCCAGGCGGCCTCTTCGAGCGCGATCGGGATCGAGTCGTAGTACGCCGCCATCATCCAGATCGCGACCGACATCGTCGAGCCGACGTAGATGATTGTGACGCCGGCCAGGTTGTCGACCAGGTTGAACTTCGCGAACAGGATGAACAGCGGGATGACCGCGGTCACGACCGGCAGCGACTGGACGACGAACAGGACCAGCGAGTAGCCCGAGACCAGCTTGTTGCGGGCCCGGCTCAGGACGTAGCCGGCAGGGGCCGCGACTGCGGTGGCGATGACGACCGTGATGAGGGTCGCCGTGAGGCTGTTCTTCAGCCAGGCCGCCACGGCGGTCTGCGAGAACACCAGGCCGTAGTTCTCGAGCGTGAAGTTGCCCGTGACCGTCGATCCGAGCGAGGGCGTGAACGACAGGCCGACGACCGCGATGATCGGGACCAGCACGATGGCCGTGATGATCAGGATCAGGACGAAGCGCCACCACTTGCCGCGCTCCTGGAGATCCTGCGAGGTGATTCGCTTGGCGACTTTCGTGATCTCGCCGGGCTCGGCGCCGATACGGGCCTTGCGGACGCTGAGGGTGCTCATTCGACATTCACCTTTCGGATCTGGCGGTACAGGACGACCGAGATGACGACCAGGACGAAGGTCATCAGGAAGGCGATCGCGACGCCGGGGCCGGTCTGGAAGTTCTGGAAGACGGTCAGGTAGGCGAGGACCACGAGCGACTGGGTCGCGTTGACGGGCCCGCCGCCGGTGAGAAGGAAGATGGTCGGGAAGTCGTTGACGCAGAAGATCGTCATCAGGATCCACGACACGAAGGTGGTGCGGGCGATCAGCGGCAGCGTGATCAGGCGGAACGACTGCCAGTTCGACGCGCCGTCGACCTTCGCGGCCTCGTAGACGTTGGTGTCGACCGAGGCCAGCGCCGAGGCCATCATCATCATCATGAAGGGGAACGAGATCCACACCTTGAAGATGCAGACCGTCACCTGAGCCAGCACCGGGTCGGCCAGGAACAGCACGTTCCCGAGGCCCAGGTGCGACGCGATGACCGGGAACGGCGACTGCGGGGTGGCGACCAGCCAGTTCCACGAGGTCGACGAGACGACGACCGGGACGATCCACGGCAGCAGCAGGAGCACCTTGAAGACGCCGCCCGCGGGGATGCGGGTGCGGAGCAGGAGCGCGAACACGAGGCCGACGAGCCACGATCCGAACACGCCGACCACGGTGAAGATCACCGTGAACTGAGCAGCCTTCCAGAAGGCCGGCTCGGTCAGGATGTTCGTGTAGTTCTGGAGGCCGACGAACGTGCCGCTGTCGATCAGCGAGCCGCTCCGCAGCGACTGGATGCCTGCGTAGATGACCGGGTAGAGGTTGAGCAGAAGCAGCAGCGCCAGCGACGGGAGAGCGAACGCGAGGAGCGTCCACGTGCGGGCGGTGAACTTCTTGGACTTGCGGGTGGGGCGGGGCGCGCCCGACCCGGAGCCGGACATACCGACTCCGCGCCGAGCGCGCCTCAGGTTCTCTGCGACGCTACTGGCCGACATACTTCACTCCTTCGTGACAGAACGGGGGGATGGCGACCACGTCGCAGGGGGTCAGGCCGACTTCAGAGCGTTCTGAAGTGTGGTCAGGGCGTCCTTCGCCGAGACCTTGCCGCCGAGGATCGACTGCGTGAAGTTGCTCATAGCAGGGGTTCCGTCGGCGACGGTGACGCCCGCGAACAGGGCGTCGCCACCCGGCGAGGCCCACGTCTTCGAGATGGGCTGCCATTCCTTGATGACCTTGACCGCATTGGCGTTCGCCTTGAACTCCGCGGTGTCGGCGATCGACTGGAGAACGGGGAGGCCGACACCGGTGTTCTTGGTCCAGAGCGGCGCCATGTTCTTGTAGTAGTACGTGAGGAACGCCTCCGAGCCCTTCTGGCTGGGGGTGTTCGTGTACATCATGATGTTGTTCGGGAAGTACAGCGCGCCCTTGCCGCCGTTCTGGCCGACGAGCGGGGTGCCCACGACGAGGTCGGTCTGGAAGTCGCCGCCGACGTTCTGGTTGAGCGCGGCGCCGTCGAAGCCCATGCCGAACTTCTTGGCCTTCCACTGCGCCTGGACGTTGGCGCTCGTGTAGGTCGCGGCCGCCGGGTCGGTGTAGCCGTTCTTCACCAGCTCGAGCATGAACTCCATCGCCTCGATGTTGTTCTGCGTGACCACGTTGGGCTTCTGGTTCTCGTCGAAGAGGCCTCCGCCGTTGTTGATCATGTGGCTGACCATCGTGTGCGAGCCGGTGAAGTTTCCGGCGCCCGAGCCCTGGCCCCAGCCGTAGACGCCGATCGCCTTGAGCTTCTTGCAGGCGTCGATGTAGCTCTGCCAGTCGGTGGGCGCCTCGTCGATGCCGGCCTTCTCGAAGAGCGACTTGCTGTACCAGAGCACGCGCATGTCGAGGTTGTACGGAACGGCCGCGTAGCCCTTGTCGGTCTTCATCGTGTCGATGAGGCCGGGCAGGAAGTCGTCGTAGAGGCCGTTGGACTTCCACGAGTCGATGAGGTCGTCGGCGTAGGCGATCTTGCCCTGCGCGGCGTACTGGAAGGCCTGCGTTCCACCGCCGGAGGAGACAGCGGGGCCGGTGTTCGACGAGACGGCCGAAGCGAACGTCTGCGTGAAGTTGGCCCACTGGATGACCTGGTAGGTGGCGGCCCCGTTCGAGCCGGAAGGCTTGTAGCCCGTCGTGATGGTCTTGTCGAGCGTGTTGAAGGTCGTGTTGCCCCAGGGCATGTTCCAGAACTTGATGGTCTTGGAGCTGGTGCCGCCGCTTCCGCCCCCGGAGGAGCAGGCCGCAAGCACTGCGATCGAGGCGACGCCCGCTGCCCCGCCGAGGAATGCCCTACGGCTGAATGCGGAGCTGGTGATTTGGGTTGGCATGGTCAGTGTCCTTTCGCCGGCTGCGTTGCCTGGCGGTTCGTCGTTGAACGGATAAAACTTTCGAAGCCCCGCTGCTGTGTTTCAGTGGTTTGTGGCCTCTTGCAACCAATTGCTGGAGTCATCTTGACCCCTCTGGTTCGCTAAGTCAACGCACGATCGCCTGTTTCCCGGCGTTCGATGTCGACTCGTGATCTCCCCCTCGTCTTTCGAAAGTTGTGCGGATCGAACGAAACTTTCGCTTCGGTGAAGAGAAAACATCGCGAGGGAGAGCGGGCGGAAGGATGCACCATCGGAGAGGTCATCCTTGACCGAGTCACACATTAGGTGGACTTCTGTCGAGCGTCAAGCAAAAGACGAACGATTCTCGACGCCTTTGGTCACGAATCGATCACCTGGGTGGACGCCTGTGGTTTACTCCTCCTATGTCAGACGCGATGCGCACGTCTGTCCTCGGATCGACAGGGGCGGGCGACCTCTTCCAGCTGCTCCGCGACGGCCGTCCACGCACCCGCGCCGAGCTCGCCGCGGTGACCGGCCTCGCCCGTTCGACGATCGGCCTGCGCCTCGACGCGCTCACCTCTCTCGGCCTGATCGGCCCCGTCGCCGACGCCGCATCGACGGGCGGCCGACCGCCGTCGCGCATCGCCCTCAAGCCCTCCTCACGCGTCGTGCTCGCCGCCGACCTCGGGGCCAGCCACGCGCACGTCGCCCTCGCCGACCTCATGGGCGGCGAGCTCGCCAGCCACACCGAGCGACTTGAGATCAGCCTCGGCCCGGAGGTCGTCCTCGGCTGGATGGTCGAGCACGCCGATCGTCTTCTCGCCGAGCTGGGCAAGTCGCGGGCCGACCTCATCGCGGCAGGGATCGGCCTCCCCGGCCCTGTCGAGTTCTCGACCGGGCGGCCGGTGAACCCGCCGATCATGCCCGGCTGGGACGCCTTCGACGTTCCCGGCTGGGTGCATCGCCACATGCCGATTCCCGTGTACGTCGACAACGACGTCAACATCATGGCGCTCGGCGAGCGAACCCACTCCTGGCCCGAGGTCGATCACCTGTTCTTCCTCAAGGTCGCCACCGGCATCGGCTCGGGCATCATCTCGAGCGGCCAGCTGCAGCGCGGTGCCCAGGGCAGCGCCGGCGACATCGGGCACATCCCGGTGTCCCGCGGCGCCGGCATCCAGTGCCGGTGCGGCAACACGGGCTGCCTCGAGGCGATCGCCTCCGGTCCGGCGATCGCCGCCTCCCTCCGCCGCCAGGGCCGCGACGTCGCAACCGGCGACGACGTGGTCGAGCTGGTCCGTCGCGGCGACCTCGACGCCGTGCGTGCCGTCCGCCAAGCGGGCCGCGACATCGGCGAGGTGCTCACGACCTGCGTCAGCCTCATCAACCCGTCGGTGATCGCGCTCGGCGGCTCGATGTCGGAAGCCGGCGAGCATCTCCTGGCCGGCGTCCGCGAGGTCGTCTACTCGCGGTCGATGCCGCTCGCCACCGAGCACCTCCAGATCGTGCAGTCGCGAGCCGCCGACGACGCGGCCATCCTCGGCGCGAGCATGCTCGCCATCCACTTTGCGCTGGCGCCGGAGGCGCTCGACGCTCTGGCTGCCGCCGCTTCCTCCTCCGCTCAGTAATCTCGAGGAGAATTCCGCGCCGGCGGGCATCGATCGCTCCAAAACACCCGCCGCACGGCGCTATCTCCTCGACTTTCGAAGGAGAATGGGGGGATGACCCTCGTCCAGCCGATGCTCGCCCTCTGGGACGACGACGCGGACGACGCCAAGCGCCACCACGAGGCGCGGGTGCTCGCCGATTCGACCGATCGCGTCGCCTGGCTCCGCGCCCGCTCGCGCGGCATCACGGCGACCGACGTGGCGCGTCTCTCGGGCCCCGCCGCCGTCCGCGGCGTAGTCACCGAGAAGCTCTTCGGCTCGGGCTTCACCGGCAACCAGTTCACCGACCACGGCCGCGCGCGCGAACCCGTCATCGCCCGCTGGGTCCAGCGCAACCACGCGATCCTGCCGTCGAGCAGGCTGTTCCACGCCTACGGCCAGCCGCTCCACCTGGCGACACCCGACGGGGTCGCCGAGCGCGGCAACGGCGACGTCGTCCTCTGCGAGATCAAGACCACGTCGAAGGCCTGGACGTCGATCCCCCGGTCGTACCTCCGCCAGGCCTGGTGGCAGCAGTACGTGCTCGGAGCCGAGCGCACCCTCGTCGTCTGGGAGCAGCACGACGACTTCGTGCCGATCCCGGGGCCGCCGAGGTGCGAGTGGGTCGAGCGCGACGAGAGCCAGATCCATCAGCTGGTCGGGCTCGCCGACATGGTGATCGAGGCGCTGCGCGAGACGGTCCGCTAGAGCCGCCCTCTTCAGGGGCCGCAGCCTTCTACAGAGCACCGACCCGCAGGATCCGGTACCGGCTCAGCCAGATCACCAGGGCGCTCATCCCGCCGATGAACACGGCGATGCCGACGCAGTACAGCAGCACCACCGGCCAGCCGAGCGTGGCGGTGTTCAGGAACGGATAGGGCACGAAGCTCTGCCCGCGGAGCAGCACGACGATCAGCCACACCAGCGGGTAGATCAGGAAGACCCCGAGGCGCTTCCAGGCGATCGGCCGTCGGTCGCCGACGAAGATCCAGTCGAGTACCGCGATCAGCGGGATCCAGCGGTGCACGATGTCGTTCGACCACGCGACCGTGAAGTCGGACGGCGGCACGTTCAGCAGGAGGGTGTTGTAGACCAGGCCGGTCGTGGCGATGTACGTCGCGGTGGCGCCACGCGCGATGAGCAGCCACTCGGGGTCTGCGCGCCCGCGTGCGAGCCACACGGCCCCGAGCACGAACGTCACCATCACGAACAGGTTGCTCTGAATCGTGAAGTAGCCGAAGAAGTTCGGGATCGCGAACACCGGCGAACTCACTGAGCTGGCCAGCTGCGCGAGCACCGCGACCAGGATGGCGAGGGCGGCAGCGATGCGCACGACGACGACGGTGGTCTTCACCCCGCGAGCGTATCCATAGTTTTTGCATCCTTGACACTCCCGAAACACATCCGACTCATCGCCCCCGTTTACTGAGAGCACGCCAAGCGCCTGACCCGACAGCCGCTCCACCCACCAAGGAAGGCTCTCGATGACGACGACGACCGAAGGGGCCGTGATGACCCACACCATGCGGGCCATAGTGATCACGGAGAACGGCGGACCGGATGTCCTGACGCCGACGACGATCCCGACGCCGGGACGACAGGGGTCCGAGGTGCTCATCCGAGTCCTCGCCGCCGGCGTCAACCCGTTCGATGCGGAGGCCCGCACGGGCCTTGCAGGAACCCTCGGCTCGCCCGAGCTCCCGGCTGTCCTCGGCTGCGACTTCAGCGGAGTCGTCGTGGAGAGCCCCTACCAGGCCCACCCGCTCAAGCCCGGGCACGAGGTCTACGGCGTCGCCTCGGTGCCCCGCTCCCCCGGCAGCTACGCCGAGTACGTCAGCGTGCCCGCGCTGCAGGTCAGCCGCAAGCCCAAGAACCTCTCGCATGTCGAGGCGGCGGCGGTTCCGCTGGCGGCTCTGACCGCCTGGGGGCTCGTCGTCGACGTCGCCAAGGCGCACGAGGGCCAGCGGATCCTCATCCACGCCGGAGCGGGAGGCGTCGGCCACTTCGCCGTGCAGTTCGCCGCCTACTTCGGCGCCCACGTCATCACCACGACGTCGCCGCGCAACGCGTCCTGGCTCACCGAGCTCGGCGCCCAGCAGGTCGTCGACCACACGACGAGCCTCTTCGAAGACGAGGTCGCGCTCGTCGACGTGTGCATCAACCTGGTCGACGACGACGCGGTCGCCGAACGGTCGATCGGGGTAGTCCGCCCCGGCGGCCTCCTCGTGCACGTGCCGGTCAACCCGGTCGACGGCCTCGCCGAGCGCGCCGACGCCGCCGGGGTCCGCTTCACCGACTTCGCGATGTCCCCCGACGCCACCTGCCTCGCCATCATCGCCCGCCTGCTCGACTCGGGCGACGTCACGGTCTACGTCGACGACGTGTACGACCTCGACGACGTCGCCGACGCCCACCGGCTGCTCGAGCAGAACCACACGCGCGGCAAGCTGGTGCTGAAGGTCGCCGACGAGTAGGGGGCGCAGGAACTCGGGTCTGCCGCGCTGGGCGCGAGTTCCTGCGTCTCGATCGCGGCCCGGGGTACGACGAAGGGCCCGCGTCCAAAGACGCGGGCCCTTCTCATGCAGTTCTAGAACTGATTACCGAGTTCTAGAACTGGTTACCGAGTTCTAGAACTGGTTACCGAGTTCTAGAACTGGTTGATGTCGAGGGGGATGCCAGGACCGAAGGTGGTCGAGACGGTGCCCTTGGTGATGTAGCGGCCCTTCGACGAGGACGGCTTGAGACGGACGACCTCGTCGAGGGCGGTCTCGAGGTTGGCCCCGAGCTGCTCCTCGGTGAAGCCGGCCTTGCCGATCACGAAGTGGACGTTGGAGTGCTTGTCGACGCGGAACTCGATCTTGCCGCCCTTGATGTCGTTCACGGCCTGAGCGACGTTCGGGGTGACGGTGCCGGTCTTGGGGTTCGGCATGAGGCCGCGCGGGCCGAGGACCTTGCCCAGACGACCGACCTTGCCCATGAGCTCGGGGGTCGAGACGGCGGAGTCGAACGACGTGTAGCCGCCGGCGACCTTCTCGATGAGCTCGTCGCCACCGACCTCGTCGGCACCCGCGGCGATAGCGGCCTCAGCGGCAGCACCGGTCGCGAACACGATGACACGGGCGGTCTTGCCGGTGCCGTGCGGGAGGATGACGGTGCCGCGCACCATCTGGTCGGCCTTGCGGGGGTCGACGCCGAGCTTCAGCGCGACCTCGACGGTCGAGTCGAACTTCTTGGAGCCGGTCTCGCGAGCGACGGCGACGGCCTCGGTCGGAGTGTAGAACTTGCCTGCCTCGATCTTCTCGGCAGCGGCGCGGTACGCCTTGGACTTCTGAGCCATGTGAAATCTCCTGATTTCGAGGGCGTGGTTACGAGCCTGGCCGGCTCTCCCACTGGATGTCTAGAGGGGTGGGTGGACGCTTACGCGTCGACCGTGATGCCCATGGAGCGAGCGGTGCCGGCGATGATCTTGGCCGCGGCCTCGATGTCGTTGGCGTTCAGGTCGGACTGCTTGGTCGTGGCGATCTCGCGGACCTGGTCCATCGTCAGCTTGCCCACCTTGACGGTGTGCGGCGTGGCGGAGCCCTTGGCGAGACCGGCGGCCTTCTTGATGAGCTCGGCGGCCGGGGGCGTCTTGAGGATGAACGTGAACGAACGGTCTTCGTACACGGTGATCTCGACGGGAACGACGTTGCCGCGCTGCGACTCGGTCGCGGCGTTGTACGCCTTGCAGAACTCCATGATGTTCACGCCGTGCTGACCCAGAGCCGGGCCGATGGGCGGGGCGGGGTTCGCGGCGCCGGCGTTGATCTGAAGCTTGATCAGACCCGTGACCTTCTTTTTCGGTGCCATGTGTTTCTTCCTTCTTGTGGGTTCGAGCTCGTTGCGGTTGCAACGTGCTCTCCCGGAATGCCGTGCGGCACGATCCGGTGGTCTAAAAAATGGGGGCTACAGCTTGGTGACCTGGTCGAAGCTGAGCTCGACCGGCGTCTCGCGCTCGAACAGCGAAACGAGCACGGTGAGCTTACCCGATTCGGGCTTGATCTCGTTGATCGTGCCCGGAAGACCCGCGAACGAGCCCTCCTTGATGGTGATCGTCTCGCCGATCTCGAAGTCGACCTCGGCGGGGATGACGCGCTGCGCCGCCTTGCCGCCGCCCGACTTGCCCTTGGCGGCCGGTGCGGCCTCCTGCACCTGGACGAGGCTCTTCAGCATGTTGAAGGCCTCTTCGAAGCGCAGCGGCGTCGGGTTGTGGGCGTTGCCCACGAACCCGGTGACGCCCGGGGTGTGGCGGACGACCGACCAGGAGTCTTCGTTGAGATCCATGCGGACGAGCACGTAGCCGGGGATGCGGACGCGGGTGACGAGCTTGCGCTGCCCGTTCTTGATCTCGACGACGTCTTCCATCGGGACCTCCACCTGGTAGATGAAGTCCTCCATGGTCATCGAGACCATGCGGTTCTCGATGTTCTGCTTCACGCGGCGCTCGAAGCCCGCGTACGAGTGGATGACGTACCACTTGCCGGGCTTGCCGCGCAGGTCGTAGCGGAAGGCCTCGTACGGGTCGACCTCGGCCTCGTCGGCTTCTTCAGCCGCCTCGGCCTCGTCTCCGTCGAGCTCCTCCTCGTCTTCGGTCGCCTCGAGGGCTGCCTCGGCCTCGTCGGCGCTGTCGATGTCGAGAGCGTCGTCGACGACGGCGTCGGCCTGTTCGTCTTTCGCGGCGTCGAGCGTGTCGAGAAGCTCGTCGAGACCGGTCGTGTCGGACTGGTCGTCGCCTTCGACGTGAAGCGCCTCGTGCTCGGCGGAGTCGACGCTGTCTTCGTCAGCGGTCTGCGTCGAGCCCTCCTGGGCCTCTTCGACCTCGGAGGACTGCTCGGCGGCAGTGGCGAGGTCGATGTCGTCGCGCTCGTTCTTCGGCAAGGGTTCTTCTTCCGTTGGATGGTTCGGGTCGTCGTCGGGATGCTGGACGCCCGGATCGGGATTGTCGTGGGTCTGGACGGGGTGGGCTTCGACAGCTCGCTACCGGCGTCCAGACTGCGAGTTGCGGCTGGAGGCGGCCCGGGCGGCCTCGAGATGCCGCCGACGGGCTGGCGCCGACTGCGCTCTAGCCGGCACTGACTCCGTTGCCGAAGACGTACTGGACGGCGAAGCCGAAGAGCGTGTCGAGACCGAACACGAGCGCCATCATGATCACGACGAACACCAGCACGACCAGCGTGAAGCTGACCAGCTCTTTGCGGGTCGGAGTGACGACCTTCTTGAGCTCGTTGATGACCTGGCGCAAGAACAGCATGATGCGCGCGAAACGACCGCGACGCGCAGCCCCATCGGCCTTCGCAATCGCGACGACGTCCTCATCGGGAACGTCAACGTCTTTTCTCGCCACTTGGTTCGTGCCTTTCGAAGCGTGTGCCCGCCCCGGCCCCGAGCCGAGCGAGGTGCTGCTCGGCCGTAAGCCTGGATCAGGCGTGTCGTCCAGCCCGTGCGTCTGCACGGACAGGGCTGCAGGGCGGACAGGACTTGAACCTGCAACCTGCGGTTTTGGAGACCGCTGCTCTACCAATTGAGCCACCGCCCTTTGGATACCGGAATCCGCTCCCCCGCCGCGACCCCCCTGAAGGCGCCGCCCCGTCGCTCAGATTCTCACCTGGACGATGGGCATGGAAA
Source organism: Frondihabitans sp. GW821-FHT04F02 (assembly GCF_059420045.1). Classification (NCBI taxonomy): domain Bacteria; kingdom Bacillati; phylum Actinomycetota; class Actinomycetes; order Micrococcales; family Microbacteriaceae; genus Frondihabitans; species Frondihabitans sp. GW821-FHT04F02. The sequence continues at coordinate 199,245 of NZ_JBWKSZ010000005.1, forward strand.
AGCTTGGTGGATTCCACCACCGCAGACAAGTGTAGGCGACGCCTCTGGGCAAGTAAAGTTGAGACCCTCCGTCGGCATGTCGCCGGGTAGGGTTGGGGCCGTGAACAGGACCGACGCTGCCAGCACCGACACGACCATCAAGCCCCGACTCGCCTCGCGCATCGCCGCGATCGCCGAGTCCGCGACGTTGAAGGTCGATTCGAAGGCCAAGGCGCTCCAGGCCGAGGGCAAGCACGTCATCAGCTACGCCGCCGGCGAGCCCAACTTCGCGACGCCCGACCACATCGTCGAGGCCGCCGTCGTCGCCGCCCGCGACCCCCGGAACCACCGCTACACGCCGGCCGCAGGCCTCCCCGACCTGCGCGAGGCGATCGCCGCGAAGACGCTGCGCGACAGCGGCACGGCCGTGACCGCATCGCAGGTCATCGTCACCAACGGCGGCAAGCAGGCCGTCTACCAGTCGTTCGCCGCCATCGTCGACGACGGCGACGAGGTCATCCTGCCCACTCCGTACTGGACCACCTACCCCGAGGCCGTGAAGCTCGCCGGCGGCGTGCCCGTCGAGGTCTTTGCCGGTGCCGACCAGGACTACCTCGTCACCGTCGAGCAGCTCGAGGCGGCCCGCACCCCGCGCACCAAGGTGCTGCTGTTCGTGTCGCCGTCCAACCCGACCGGTGCCGTCTACTCGGCCGAGCAGACCCGCGCCATCGGCGAGTGGGCTCTCGAGCACGGCATCTGGGTCATCACCGACGAGATCTACCAGAACCTGGTCTACGACGGCGTCAAGGCCGTGTCCATCACCGAGGCGGTCCCCGAGCTCGCCGACACGACGATCCTCGTCAACGGCGTCGCGAAGACCTACGCGATGACCGGCTGGCGCGTCGGGTGGATGGTCGCGCCTGCCGATGTCGCCAAGGCGGCATCGAACCTCCAGTCGCACCTCTCGTCGAACGTGTCGAACGTCTCCCAGCGTGCGGCCATCGCGGCCCTGACCGGCTCGCAGGACTCCGTCGAGACGATGCGCCAGGCCTTCGACGTTCGTCGCAAGACCATCGTCGCCGAGCTGAACGCGATCGACGGCATCGTCACGCCGACCCCCGAGGGCGCGTTCTACGTCTACCCCGACGTGTCGGGCCTGCTCGGCCGCACCTGGGGCGGCGTCACGCCGACCACGTCGCTCGAGCTCGCCGATCTGATCCTCGACCAGGCCGAGGTCGCGACCGTGCCCGGTGAGGCGTTCGGCCCCAGCGGCTACCTCCGCCTCTCGTACGCGCTCGGCGACGACGCCCTCCTCGAGGGCGTGCGCCGCCTGCAGCAGCTCTTCGCCTAGGCCCCGCAGCGCGTACCGCCCGATATATCCCAGACGAGCCCGACGGATCGGGGCCGAGCCCCACGGATCGGGGCCGAGCCCCACGGATCGGGGCCGAGCCCGACGGATCGCGTCCGAGCCCGTCCGCCGGGGCGCATCGGGCCGGCTGCGATCCGTCGCGCCTCGCACTACTTCTGGATGATGCCGAACGAGTGCACGCCGGACTTCGACTGTCCCGCGAACTGCTGGGCGACGAGGCGGTTCTGGGTGTGCGGCTTCAGGTTCGCCGAGAACGCGACGAGGCCGTCGGCGCCGGCCTGCTTCGAGACGGCCGGAGACCCGTTGACCGAGAGCGACACTTTGGCGCCGGGGATCGCCGTGAACGTCAGACGCGGCGACAGGTTCTGCTCGGGAGCGCCGACCAGGCGGGGCTTGGCGAGCTCCACGCCGCTGAAGTCGACGGTGAGGTCCTGGGTGGCGGCGATCCCACCGGCTGCCACGGAGCGGACCGTGTACGTCTCGGTCTCCTTGCCCTGGCCTTCGAGCTCGAAGGCGGCCGGGGCGTCACCGGTCGTGTAGCCGCTGCCGACGAGCGCGCCGTCGTCGTAGATCGACACCTTGAGCGACGATCCGCGCGGCGACGTGAGCTTCAGGTAGACGAAGTCGTCGAACTTGATCTGCGTGTCGACCACACCGGCGGGCGCGCCGGGGGCCGGTGCCGAGGCCGGAGCGGCCGGCACCGGCGCGGCGTGAGCGGCGACCGGCGCGAGCGCGATGGCCGCGCCGAGGGCGACTGCGGCGAAAGCGGGAATCGGAAGACGTGACATGGGGTCTCTTTCGGTGAGGGGAAGTCGCCGATGCCGACGACACCGCCTACCGTATGTGACATTCACATTACGGCAGCCTGTGGGCTAAAGGACCAGACCGAGGAGCACCGGCTCGGGGTGCAGCACGACGCCGAACTCGGCCGCGACCCGCGACTGCACGAAGCGGGCCAGCTCGGCCACGTCGTCGGCTGTCGCACTCCCGCGGTTCGTGATGGCGAGGGTGTGCTTCGACGAGATCGCGGCGCCGGAGCCCGGCAGGCGGAAACCGCGAGCGACTCCGGAGTGCTCGATGAGCCAGGCGGCGCTGAGCTTCACGGGGCCGGGCTCGGACGGGTGCGGCGGCGCCGGCGTCTCGCCGAGCGGGACGGTCTGGGCGCGGGGTTCCTGCGCGCTGGTCTCCCACCGGGGCGCGTCGGTGGGGAGCGAGTCGAGCACAGCGCGCTCGACGATCGGGTTGGTGAAGAACGAGCCGCTCGAGAAGGTGTCGCGATCGGCGGCGTCGAGCACCATGCCCTTGGAGGCGCGGAGCTCGAGCACCCGCGCCCGGACGTCGGCCACGGGCACACGCGCGCCCAGGTCGACGGCGAGGGCGCCCGCGAGCTGGGGGAAGGCGACGGGCTGCGATGTTCCTGCTCCGTCGATCAAGGCGAACTCGACAGCCGTGATGACGCCCACACGACCGGTCTTGAAGACGCTGGTGCGGTAGTCGAGACCCATGTTGGCTTTGGGGATGCGCAGGAACTCGCCGCTCTCGGCGTCTAAGAAGTCGACGCTGATCAGGCTGTCGCCGACCTCCTGCCCGTAGGCCCCGATGTTCTGCACCGGTGCGGCGCCGGTCGACCCCGGGATGCCGCTGAGTGCCTCCATGCCCGACCAGCCGCGGGCGACGGTGAGGGCGACGAGGTCGTCCCACGGCTCGCCGGCCTGCACCCGAAGGCGCACGGCCCCGGATTCGGCGGGCAGGAACTCCACGCCCCGCGTCGCGACCCGCACCACCGTGCCGGCGAAGCCCTCGTCGCTCGCCACGAGGTTGGAGCCGCCGCCGAGCACGAACCACGGGTCGCCGCCCGCGATCGCCTCGCGGACCGCCGCCAGCAGCTCGTCGGAGGTCGTCGCCTCGACGAGGCGCTCGGGCGTGCCGCCGACGCCCATCGTGGTGAGGTCGGCCAGTGACACCGTGCCGGGAGACGTCACGCCCAGGCCACTCGCACCTGGGCCTTGCCCAGGACGGTCTCGCCGCCGAACGTGACCGTGAGGTCGACGCGCGCGGTCTTGGCGTCGGCGTCGAGCTGGCCGACCTTCGCGACGACGGTGACATCGGCGCCGGTCTCGGAGTCGACGAGCACGGGTCGCGTGAAGCGCACCTGGTAGTCGGTGACCCACGCGCCGATGCCGGGCCCGTCAGCGCTCTCGAGCCAGGCGACGACCGGCTGCACGGCCGTGCCCATGGTGAGCATGCCGTGGGCGAGCACGCCCGGCAGCCCGACGGAGGCGGCGACGTCGTCGCGGTAGTGGATCGGGTTGAAGTCGCCGGAGGCCCCGGCGTAGCGCACGAGGGAGTCTCGGGTGAGCGTGTACGTCTTCTCGGCCACGACCTGGCCGACTTCGAGGGCGCTCACTCGTCGCCTCGCACGACGAGGGTCGAGATGGCGGTGACGACGTGGTCGCCCGCCCCGTCGACCATGACCGACTCGGCGGTGACCATCGAGTGGCCGCCCAGCGACTTCACGCTCGCGACCGTCAACGTGGCGGTGAGCTCGTCGCCGGCGACGATCGGGCGCGTGTAGGCGAAGCGCTGGTCGCCGTGGACGACGCGCGAGAAGTCGATGCCGGCGTCGGGCTCGGAGAGCAGCTGCTGGAGCGTGTGCTCCTGCACGACGATCGCGAACGTCGGGGGCGCCACGACGTCGGCGAACCCGGCCGCACGGGCCGCCTCGGGGTCGAGGGCGAGAGAGCTGGTCGACGAGGTGGCGCGGGCGAACTCGCGCACCTTCTCTCGCCCGACGAGATACGGACTCACGGACGGAAAGGACCGCCCTTGCAGTTCAGGGTTCACAGGCACGGCGACAAGTCTACGGGCGGCCTCCGACGCCGCCGGGAGCGAGTTGCGACTGCCCCCTTTCCGGCGGGGATATCGCGGCGTATAGTCCGTGTCACGTCTGGGATGGTAACTCGACGTACGTGCCCCGTTCTGACGGCACCGCAGCGCTCGGTACTGATCCACCACGGACTCCGGAGTGAGTCCACGGTGCTGCGAGGCCGTCCGGCGCACACGGTGTGCCCCGCCGGGCTACTCGGCGGGGCACGCTTCATGCCGTCCGGTGCCGCGGGCGTCCCCTAGGCTGGGGCGATGCTCAGCCGGGCGAGGCAACTCGCGCTCTCGTCGCACCCCGGCCCCACGCTGGCCGTCACGGCGCTGGCGGCGCTGCTCGCGACGAGCCTCGGCTTCGCCCCGGCGCGGATCGCCGTGCTGGCCGTCGCGATCCTGCTGGGCCAGCTCTCGATCGGGTTCTCGAACGACTGGATCGACGCGCCGCGCGATGCCGCCAGCGGCCGGACTGACAAGCCGGTGGCGCAGGGGCTGATCCCCCGGGCGACGGTGTTCCGCGCGGCCGTCTCGACGGCGGTGATCGGCATGGCGGTGTCGATCGCGCTGGGGCCGGGTGCGGCCGCCTGCCACTTCGTGCTCGTCGCCGCCGGCTGGGCCTACAACGCCGGACTCAAGCGCACGCCCGTCTCGGTGCTCCCGTTCGTCGTGGCGTTCGGCCTGCTGCCGAGCGTCGTCACCCTCTCGGCGCAGGAGGGCACGCCCGCCGCACCCTGGGCGACGGCCGTCGGCGCGATCTTCGGCGTGGCCATCCACTTCACCAACGTGCTGCCCGACCTGGCCGACGACGCGGCCACCGGCGTCCGCGGGCTGCCGCACCGGCTCGGGGCGCGCACCTCCGGTCTGGTGGCGTTCGGCGCCCTCGTGCTGTCGTCCGTGATCGTGGTCGCAGGAACTCGGGCTTCCGCGGCCTCCCTCGTCGGCCTGGTCGTCGCCGTGGGCATCGCGGCGTGGGGCACGAGGCTGCTCGTCACCCGGCCGCCCGATCGCATGCTGTTCCGGCTGGTCATCGCGGCCGCGGTCGTGCTCGCCGCCGAGCTGATCGCCGGCGGGGCACACCTGGCCGGCTAGGCCCAGGCCATCGAGTAGGCGCGCGCCAGCGTGCGCCGGGCGGGTGTCGCCAGCACGGCGCTCAACGCCGTGTCGCGCACGACGCGTCGGGCCGCGCCCACGGGCCTGCCCAGCGCCATGTTCGCCTCGGCCTGCCCGGCCGCGCGCCGGGCGGCCCCGAGCCGCCGCGCCCCCCAGGCCGTGAGCGCACCCTCATCGACAGCGCCCTTCGCGACGGCCGCGACGATCAGCGGCGCGAGCTCGAGCGCGTCGAGCCAGCCCAGGTTCATGCCCTGGCCGCCGATGGGGCTGATCTCGTGCGCCGCGTCGCCCACCAGGGCGAGCCGGCCGCGCACCGTCCTGTCTGCGATGCGCCGCCGTGCCACGAAGCCGCTGAGCATCGTGTTCGTCGCGGGATCGACCGGCGACCCGATGCGCTCGGAGACGAGGCGCGCGACGTCCTCCGCCGTCGCATCCTGCAGCCGGGTGCCGGTGTGCACGACGAAGCGACGGGCGCCGCCCGGGAGCGGGAACGACTCGACGACGCCGTCGCCCTCCAGGTGGACGACGGCGTCGTCACCCGACCCGGTGTCGTCGCGGAAGTCGCCCATGACGTACGGGTCGGGGTAGCTGCGCAGGGCCGCGGCGACGCCGAGGTGGCCCCGCACCGTGCTCCGCGGCCCGTCGGCCCCGACGACGAAGCGGGCCACCTCGGACGACGCGGTGCCCGATGCCCGCGCGACGAGCCGCACGCACGTCGGGTCGGCGTCGTCCACGGCCAGGAGCTCGACCCCGCGCTGGAGCGCCCCGGGCGCGAGCTCGGCCAGCCGCGCCTCGAGCATCGCCTCGGTGCGGTGCTGCGGAAGCGCGGCGACGAAGTCGAAACGGGGGTGGACGCCCGCGAACGGGACGACGCCGAGGGTGCGGCGGCCGCTGCGGGCGATGCCGCGACGGACGCGCACGGCCTCGGCGGCGACGGCGTCGGCCACCCCGACCCGGTCGAAGGCGGCCAGAGACGGCGGGTGGATGCCGATGGCCCGCGACGACGCCCCCGGGGCCTCGCGGCGCTCCCACACGGCGGCGTCGAGCCCGCGTTCGGCGAGCAGCGCCCCGAGGAAGAGCCCTACAGGCCCGCCGCCCACGACGACGACGTCACGCACGGGGCGGACCGGGTGGCGCGAACGACAGGAGCAGGCGCCAGGGGCGATGGCGGGTGACGGTCCAGGCGGCGGGGGTGGCGGCGGCGAGTTCCGGCGCCCGGTAGCTCCGTCGGATGGAGAGGAGGCCGTCGGGGTGGATGAACGAGCCTCGGAAGGTGCCGACGGTGGCGGCCCAGTAGGCGGCGTAGGCGAGGGCGCTGCGGCGGATGTCGTTGTGGACGACCAGGCGCGTGGCGAGACGCTCGCTGTCGCCGAGCACCTCGGCGAGCGCCGCGGGGTCGAGGTGATGGAGCACGTGGTTCGAGACCACGACGTCGAACCGGCGCCCGTCTGCCACCAGGTCGCCGCTCGACGCGCACTCGAAGCGGACGCCCTCCGAGCCGGGGCGCGACGAGGCGTAGCGGAACGCGCGCGGATCGGGATCGATCGCCGTGACCTCGAGGTCGAGGCCGTCGCTCCGCGCCCATGCCGCGAGAGCCCGCGACACGTCGCCGCCGCCCGACCCGAGGTCGAGGACGGTCAGGGTTCCCGGCACCACCTGCGCCAGCGGGCGGATGCGGGTCGTGTACACCGACCGCCAGCCCGCGACGAGGCGGTTCACGAGCGCGAAGTGGCCGTACGTGCGGTCGAGCGCGAGCGGGTCGCAGTCGGGGTCGTCCATCAGCTCCGCGGCCGCCGTCTCGCGCACGGCGAGCGGCATCACGACCCCGCGCGCAGGGTGAGGAGCGCCGTCTCGACCGTGAGCCCGGGGCCGAACGCGACGGCGGCCACGCGCCGGGGCGCCGACGGGGCCAGGGCCGTCGGACGAGGGGCGGGCTCGCCGAGGGCGGAGGCGCCGGCGGAGGCCGTGGTGGTGGCGAGGGCGAGTTCCTGCGCCCGGTGCCCGTCTCCCTGCTCGTGCAGCAGGTCGCTCAGAATGAACAGCACCGACGCGCTCGACATGTTGCCGAAGTCGCGGAGCACCCGGCGCGACGGAGCGAGCAGCTCGTCGTCGAGGCCCAGGGCCGACTGGACGCGGTCGAGGATGCTGCGTCCGCCCGGGTGGACCGCCCACGCGTCGACATCGGCGACCGCCAGCCCGGCGCCGGCCAGCAGAGGCTCGAAGGCGGCGCCGATGTTGTGCTCGACGATCTTGGGCACGTACGACGAGAGCACCATGTCGAAGCCGTGGTCGCCGATGGTCCAGGCCATCTCGCCCGCGCCCTCGGGCACGATCGTCGACTCGAAGGCGTCGAGGTCGAGCTGCGAGCCGGATCCGCCCTGCGCCGTCACGACGGCCGCCGCGGCGCCGTCGCCGAAGACCGAGGCGGCGACGATCGCGTCGGGATCGTCGACCACGTGCAGGTGCAGCGAGCACAGCTCGACCGACACCACGAGCACCACGGCCGACGGGTCGGCCTCGCAGAACTGCGCCGCCATTCGCAGAGCCGGGAACGCCGCGTAGCAGCCCATGAACCCCAGGTGGAACCGCTGCGTCGAGGGCCTCAGCCCGAGCTCCCGCACCAGCACGTAGTCGGGGCCGGGCGCGTAGAAGCCGGTGCACGACACCGTCACCACGTGCGTCACGTCAGCCGCGTCGATGCCCGGCGCACCCGCCAGCGCCTTGCGCGCCGCCTCGACGAGCAGCGGCTTCGAGTACAGGGCGTACGCGTCGTTGCGTGCGGCCGTGCCCGGGTCGGCGAGGCGCCGCGACGAGGCCTCATAGAGCGCAGGAACGCGGGGCGGCGCGTCCGATCCGAGCTCCTCCAGCACGGAGTGGCGCGTCTCGATCTCCGACCCGTCGAAAGCCGCCGAGATCACGCGGCGCCCGAGCGGGCCGTACACCTCCTGCTCGTGGAGGAGGTCGCGGAGAGCGGCCTGCCCGACGATCGTCGCCGGCACAGCTGTCTCGATGGAGCGGATGGCGGCGGGCATGCGTCATGCTACTTCCGCCGTGGCGGCGGCGCTCAGGTGCGCGGCGTCCTGATCGGCCCTCTCGCGTACCCCGAAACGGCAACGACCACACCCGATGAGGTTGAATCGGCTTCAGAGACCGAGTCCGGCGGCAGAGCGCCGCACATGAGAGGTGGGTCCTGTGAAACGAATTCTCTATGCTGGCGGCTCGTTGGTGACGACAGACGGATTGGTCGACGCCGTCGTGGACTACGCCACCCGTCTCGGCCAACGCGGAGCGACGGATTCACTTCAGATTCCCTCGATCAGTCCGGATGGGATCGTGGGCGAGTCGACGATCCTCATCGGGCCCAGCAGCGAGCTCATGGCCGAGCCTGCAGGCTACGACGACGCCGACATCGTCGACGGGCCCGCGATTGCGGACCTCCGGGCGAGGACCGCTGCCCTCGGCGACGTGAAAGCAGCTCCGCTCACCGAGCCCGGTCCGGGCTCCGGCGCCCAGGGCGGCATTCCGTTCGATGAATTCGACGAGTGAACACGACCGGAAAGGCGGCATAGGCGTGGGGACCTTGTTCTACGGCGACAACCGGTTTGCGATCGGGATCGACGACCGGGCGCTGGCGCACCTGCAGCTGGTCATCCTCGCCAAGCTCCGGCGAGATGAGTCGTTCTCGTTCACGTGGCAGAAGGGCGCCGACGGCGACGCCCCTCAGTCGACGATCTGGCTGCATCCCTCGATCCCGTTGAACTTCGACTACGAGAATCGGCTCATGCCGTCGATCAGTCGGGCCTGGATCGAGATTCTGACCGCGGCGGCGAACTCCAACCCCGGCCTGGCCCTCATTCCGGAGCCACAGGAATCGCAGCCGGATCACGTGATCTAGCGGCGGCGTCGGCTGGAGCACCCGAGGTCGTCGGCAGGAAACGCCTCTGATCACATCTCGAGAAGCTGGGCGTTGCGGGCCTCGATCGCCTCGGCGGTGTCGGGGAAGATCATGGGGAGGCCGAATTGCTCGGTCTCCGTCTGGATCTTCTCGGCGGTCGGCCGGAAGCTCCGCTCGTACTCCGCAAACGCGATCTCGATGTCTCCCCCGGCGGTGACGAACGCGTCGTGCAGGGCGGTCGCCCCCAGAATGGCGACAGAGCCGCCCATCCCGGCGGCGGGCGACGGGCAGTAGGCGGCGTCGCCGACGAGAGTGACTCGGCCGGACGACCACCCGGGCAGCCGGATCTGGCTCAGCTTGTCGAAGTAGAAGTTGTCGGCGCCGAGGGCCTTGTCGACGATGGCGTCGCTGAACGGCTCGCCGGCGTCGGCGAAGTGGTCGCGAATCAGCTGCTTCTGCTCGTCGACGTCGTGGTAGTCGTACGCGATCTCGTCGTCGGACTGGAAGACGAGGACGACGTCGGTCGTGGTGTCGTAGGAGTTCAGGAGCAGAGTGCGGCCAGGTGTGTTCTGGATCCTCGATGTCCAGGGGGCGATGAGCGCGCCGTCGACCACCGTCACGGACGTGTAGTGGTGCAGGAAGTGGCTGTACTCCGATTCGGGGCCGAAGCGGAGGCCGCGGACACCGGAGTGGTTGCCGTCGCATCCGACGGCGAGCGCGAAGTGGCGGACGGGACCGCCGCGGAACTCGGCTCGGACGCCCTCAGACGTGTCGGTCAGAGCCGCGATGGACTCCCCGAAGACGATCTCGGCAGTCTTCTCGACCTCCGCGAACAAGATGGCGAGGAGGTCGTCGCGGTGGATCTCGACGTCGTCGTGGCGGTGGATCTCATAGTCGTCGATCAGGATCGTGTCGGCCGTGGGCTCCGGCCCCATGCTCGCGATCGGGGTGCCGTCGACGTGGGCGAACTCGGTCGCGCGGGCGGGTAGCGCCTTCGCGCGGACCGCAGGAAGCAACCCGAGCCTGTCGAAGATCATCATGGCGTCGTTCCGGAGGTCGACGGGGGTGCCGCCCTTCCGGAGCCCTGCTGCCCTCTCGACGATGGTGACCCGGTACCCCAGGCGCTGCATCCAGATGGCCGTCGTCAGCCCGGCAAAGCTCGCGCCGGAGATCAGGACCTCCCCCGTCGTCTGCGTCTTCGTGGTGTTCATGAATCGTCCTCTCTCAGCCCGAGCAAATTGGTAGGGTAACCCCATCGACTTCACGCTAGCACGAAGGTGGAGTAACCCCAACCACTGTGGAAGAATGATCGGCGTGACCGAGGAGCCAGGACGCCGAGAGCGGAAGAAGCGCGAGATGCGCGAGCGCGTGGCGGATGCCGCCGCTCGACTCTTCGCGGAACACGGCTACGACGCCGTCTCCATGACGAGCGTCGCGGCCGCGGCCGGGGTCGCGGAGCAGACGGTGTACAACCACTTCCCCACCAAGCCCGATCTCGTCCTCGACATGGCCGACGACATGCTCGAGCGCTCCCGTCGCGCTGTCGCCGACCGGGATCCGTCTCTGACTCCCGCCGATGCGCTTCGCGACCTGGTGCACGCCGACATCGACCACTTCGTGACCGAGGATCCCGTCCTCGCTCGCGGAGAGTATCCGGCCCAGTCGATCGAGAGCGACGTTCTGCGGCGCTACGCCCTGCAGTTCCGCCATCGGCAGGGCGACGCGCTGGCGGAAGCCATACGGGACACCGACCCCGAGCTGAACCCCCTGGTCGCCCGGGCCCACGCAAGTGCTCTCATCACGGTCGTCCAGGCCATCACGGACAGGGTCGGAGCGGCGATCCTCTCGGGAGCCGACCTCGCCGTGGTGGCTGAGTCGCTCCACGACGACGCTGAGATGACGCTCCGCGACGCCGCCGCGAACTTTCGCGCCGCGAAGTCGAGAGCCGCCGGGAGCACCTAGCAGTCGCGCCGCTGCCGGACACACCGATCAGAGGACAGCTCCCTTGCCCGCCCGGGTTCGTCCATCTCGGCTGGGCGACCTGGTCCAGTCCCGGAACGGGTGCTCTGAGGTGCGTCTCGGGACACTGAAGGTCTTCGAGACGTCTCAATCGCCGGGTCAGGGGCCTCGCAAACCCTGAATTCGAGAGCCCCGCGCCGTCTCGAAAAGTCGTTCCCGCCGCAACGCTAGCTAGGCAGTCCTTTTGAGGGTTTCCAAGACAAAGCCGCCATTCCCGAATGGCGATCGAGTCTCCGAGACTTCACGCGTGAAACGTCGAACGGCTCTGCTCGAGTGCTTTCTGCCACCTTCGGGCTTCGACCCTAGTCATGATCACCAGGAAGACCACGAGGCCCGCAATGATCAGTGGCCATGGCCATCCCAGATACAACGATTCTGCAAACAGAAACAAGAAGAACCCAACGAGGGAGGGCATCACGGCCCGGTTGTTTATCCGCGCGTTCGCGATGAGATCCCGCACGATCTCGCGAGAATGCTCGGTTGGCGGGATGCGTCCGCGAAGCTGCCGGGCCACAGAGCGACGCTCTTCGGCGAGTAGCGGCGAGAGGGGCCACTCTGCGCGTGGTGTCGGGATCTGCGGCAGGAGGCGGCCACCGCGTTTTGCCCGGGCATAGCCCACACTGCTCACAGCAAGCGCCGCGGCGAGGAGCAGGAACTGGCCGACCGCAGCAGCGCTCAGAGGCTCACTAAAGCGGGCCACGACGCCTAGGCCGCCAACGAGAACGATCAGAAGGAGAAGAGCCAGCTGGTTCGATATCACCCGCACGCGCGGCCCATGCTCCATCTGGTCCCGGACGCGCCGAGAAGCCTCAGCCCACCGGCGATCCTCGTTACTGGCCGCCGGCAGTGCATCGGAGATCGGCCTCATGCTGCCCGTGTTCCACCGATTGCTTGCGGGCTGCTCCCCCGCACTCTCATTCGGTCTCGCCTGGGTGGAGCTCGATGAAACGGCCAGCTCGGCGGTAAAGCACGACCAGTTGGATCGCGACGACGACGAACATCAAGGACACCGCGAGCTCGAGGAGCTTGATGAGGAGATCATTGGAGCCGACCGCGGTGGCGATGGCAAAGAGGACCAGCGCCGAGTAGATGGGTGCGATGCCGAGGGTGGCTCGCCGGTTCTGGCGTGCGATCGCCACAACAGTTCCTAGGTGTCCCTCGTCGGGCTGCTCTTTGCCGCTGATCTGCCGGCGGACGCTTTTCTTCTCCTTCCGATTGAGGGGGCTCGCGACAGCCCGCCACCTCGTGATGTAGTGGCCGGTGCGTTTAGCCCAGATGAAACCGGGGATGCCGATGAGTAAGCCGAGGCCAAGAAAGACGAACTGGGCGATGAGCTGCTGGAACTGCGCGTCGGAGGACCCAGACGTGTCGTGGCCGGATCCGTGGGGAATGAAGATGAGGGCGATGACGAAGCCGACGATCCAGCTTCCACCGATGAGGGCAACGACCTGCAGGAGCACTCGGGCGCGCCGCTTGTGAAGGCCGTCATCGGTAACGCCGTCCGCGAGTTTCGCGGCTGCAGCCCAGCGGGCGGCAGCATCGTTCTGGATTGTGGTCATAGGGGGCACTCCGTCGTTCGGGTCAACAGGATTACTCGGAGCTTAACGACAGCCTGATCTTGCATAGAGATTCAGTTTGGTGCGCTCTCCCAAGAAACGCGGGATGAGGACATCGATCTGAGCGTCAGCCTTCACCCAGCGGTCCTGCACACCCCTTCACACCTTCGAGGATCGACGGCGTCTCGCCGGGGACTTGTAGCCGAGAATCGTCCGGTCCGGCCGACCCGACCCGATCCCGATGTCGATGGCCGGCACCCAGACGAAGGAGGAGGCTCGGGGGGTGCCGAGGCGCCACCGAACCTCCTCTCGGCATCAACGCGTGGCTGCGCGCATCGACTCAGGCGGTGAGCCATTCCAGAATGTCGGCGTTGATGGTGTCCATCTCGGTGGTCGGCATCCCATGCGGGAAGCCGGGGTAGGCCTTGAGGGTGCCGTTCTGCACCAGCTCTGCCGAGAGTGGGCCTGCGTCGGCGAAGGGGACGATCTGGTCGTCCTCGCCGTGCATGACCAGCGTCGGCACGCTGATCTTCTTGAGGTCTTCGGTGAAGTCGGTCTGCGAGAACGCGACGATACCGTCGTAGTGGGCCTTGGCGCCGCCCATCATTCCCTGCCGCCACCAGTTCTGGATGACCGCCTCCGATGGCTCGACGCCGCCGCGATTGTACCCGTAGAACGGACCCGCGGGCAGGTCGCGGTAGAAGATCGACCGGTTCGCGGCCAGTGCCGCCTGCAACCCGTCGAAGACGCTCTTCGGCAAGCCACCCGGGTTGGTCTCGGTCTGGACCATGAGCGGCGGGACAGCCGATATCAGAATCGCCCGAGCGACCCGCGCCTCCCCGTAGACCCCGATGTAGTGCGCCACCTCGCCGCCACCGGTCGAGTGGCCTACGTGGATCGCGTCGTGGAGATCGAGGTGCTCGGTCAGTGCTGCGAGGTCGGCCGCGTAGTGGTCCATGTCGTGGCCTTCGGACGTCTGAGTCGATCGTCCATGACCTCGCCGATCGTGGGCGATAACGCGATAGCCCTTGCTCAGGAAGAACAGCATCTGTCCGTCCCAGTCATCGGCCGACAGAGGCCAGCCATGGCTGAAGACGATGGGCTGCCCGGTGCCCCAGTCCTTGTAGAAGATCTCGGTTCCGTCAGAAGTCGTAATCGTGCTCATCGAAGCTCCCAGCTCACAAAGCGATTCACAACGGCGAGCAGATACCCGCCAGCCACATTCTGGCGGCACAGAAGACACGACTGAGAAGAGTTAACGCGACGTTCTCACACGCACCGCCCTCGCGGGCCCTCGTGAACTCGATCGTCGTGCCTCTGACCGCCGAGACACCGTGAAAAAGGGCCCTCCGCCTGGGGTGACCCAGGCCAGAGGGCCTTACGTGTAGCGGGAGCGGGACTCGAACCCGCGACACCACGATTATCGGCGGAGACTCTCGATAGCCCCGGGATCACGGTCACTTTTGCCTGGTTTACGAGGGCATTCGTCGAGATTGCGATGCCTTCGCGACCCGTGGCATACCTCCCGAATCCCGGAGCTAGAGCGTAGTTCTGCGCGTAGTTAGCGCGCGGGGATTGACACGAGTTCGAGCAGCACGAGCTTCTCGCCAGAGTTCCGCAGAACCCAGCAATCCCGTGAGCAAAGCAATTGCGAGGAGCAATGCCAGCCCCGTTGTCCCAGATCGGCCGATGCAGCATTCGTGGCCCTGCGAATTCGTTTGCCAAGGCACAGGGCGGGCCTATGGCCTCCGACAGAAAAACAGAGACCCATACGATGCACCCTTAAACTGGCTCGAATTAGACCGAATGGCCGGGCCGGACAGGCTGCCCCCAGAAGGCGTGCAATGCAGCTGAATCAAACCGAAGGCGCGAAAGCCGCTCGACCCTACGAGGCGGCCGAATTACTCTTGCGCTTTTCCACGGATGTGGGCGTCCATCGCGCGACACTCAGCGCTCGTCTCGCGGCAGGCGGCGTGCGGACTCGAAACAAGGGCATGGGCGAACAAGTCATTGACGAAGCTCGGCGGCGATACGAACCCGGCGAGTCACTGGCTCGTATCGGTGAAGTACTTGACCTCTCGGCTCGCACGATCCACCCCTACCTACTCGAGCGGGGCTTAGGAAGGCGTTCTACGACCGGGCGCTAGAGACCACGGCCGTAGCCCAACGTTAGCGGCAACAACTCACGGCGCTCCAACCGAACAGCCACCGCCAGATCTTCAGGACGAGGCTCGTCGCGACCACCAGACGCCTGACTCTCTTCAAAATCCATACGTGGAACTCCTGAAAGAGCGGACCTACAGGACCGCAGAGACTATCCCCAATGGTGAGCATGATCATTACAGGCGGCGCTCACCGGTCAAGCGCAAGCGTGTTCGTTGGGGTGCACACGGCCTCGAAGCCAGCGACACCTGCAGACAGCGAAGCCGGATGGCTCGAATTAATGACTCGTAGTCGTCGACGCGCCATTCATCAAGCCATTCGATGACGGGACAATCACAGTTCAATCGGATCGGGAACCACACGTAGTCAGCGACAGATGTGTCGGCCCCAGGCACGTTATCGGTTTGAACTTCCTCACCGCTCACATCTCGCTCCGTCGGGCCTTTTTTGTGTAACTAGTTCGGCGTGACATCCGACGTTTCGGGGCAGCGCCGTCCGAAGCCAACTACGACCGCCTTAGTTCGCGAGCGACGTCGAGCATCGCTGACGTGTCCGTCACGTCCGTATAGGACGACTTATTAATCTCTGGGTCGTGCCCGAAGTAGGCGGCTCGTGTGACGACGTCGATCTTGCCCATGAACATCGTGTTCAGCGTCGCTCGCCATACGTGTGTCCGGAGGACGGCGAACTCGGGGATCCCCAGCTCCGTGCTGAATTCTAGATAGAGGGGCGTCGTCTGCTTTTTGGAGTTGCTGGCATCCCACTCCTTTGATGAATCGGTAGGAGCTCCGATCACGAAGTTCCTGGGCTTGCTCGCGTCGTACCGCTTGGCGACGCGCATGGCTACGCGATCATCGAGGATGGGCACCTTGCGCGACTTGTGCGTCTTCGACACGCTGGCTCGCACGGTCACGTACACGGTGCCGTCTTTTGTGATCTCGACGTCGTTCCAAGTGAGCGCGTTCGCTTCGGAGACCCTGAGGCCGGTGGTGGCCTGCAGCAAGGTGATCTCGATCGCGTTGCGACGGCGGGCGATCCTGTCCTCGATCGTGAAGCGGCTCCTTTTTGGCTGGACAACTCCGGCCGACGGGTCGAGCTCAAGCAAGTAAGCGAGGACCCGCTGGTGCTCGTTCTTCGTAAGCGCCTTGCGTTGAGGCTCGCTTACCATCGTCGATTCCGTGCCGGTGCGCCTCATCGAGATCGAGACTCCTTTGAGAGGGTTGCCGACCAACAGCTCTTCCCGATTGAGCTGTTGGATGACGTACTTTGACAGCACGGTCCGGGCTCGCGTTCCGCAACTAGGTCCATGGAGCTCAGCGATCTCACGGATGCATGCTTCGAGGAACCGAAGGCGTGTTCCCGTTGCGATCGGAAGGTTTCCAAGGGCTGCCGCGTGCTTGTGGTCGCCGCACTCGCCAAGGATTTGGCTCACAGCCGTTCGATATGACGCTCTACTCCTCGGGCGGAGAGGTTCATTGTCGACGGCAGGCCGGGAAAAAGCATTAATGAAGTCGACCATTTTCGACGTCGTCTTCCACTCGCTCCCGCCCGTGGTGAGGAGTTCCTCGGCCGTGGCCCGAGCCCGTCGACGCGCATCAGATTTGCTGCTTCCCTGGGATCGCCGACGCAGCAGCCTGCCGTCGTGCAGACGGATCGACCAATCCAACATGTAGATGCCGTCGTTGTTGCGTTCCGTGGGCTCGGAACGTTCGATCGAGTCCTTGCCAGGCTCGAGGCGGGTCGTCGCTGCGCGCTTCGTGCCCTTCTTGGGCTGGCGGGTGCGCGGCGACTCTTCGTCCTTCTTGACTGCGCCCATCAGGCGGCGTCCACAACGCGCTCAGAGAGGAAGGACTCAAGGTCGACAACCCGGTAGATCAGCCGAGAGCCAGTTTTCCCGAGCCTGACGTAACGGGGGCCCTCGCCGAGCACGCGCCAGTTGGCGAGTGTCTTGCGGGTGACGCCGATGTATGCGGCGGCCGCGTCGGTCTGAAGACCGATGGGCGATAAGGATACTGGTGCCGGCGTTGTCGGAGTGTGTGCGGAAATGGGCATGGTCGTACCTCGAAAGTTCGTGACTTTCGAGGGACCGGCTCCGCCGAACCTATTACCGGTTGCTGGGGCGGTCGTGCACCGAAGGTGCGTGTCCACTCGTCGAGATCAATCGGCTTGCCGTCCGGTTGGCTCTGACCCTTGCATTTTCGGGCTGGCTCGACGGTAACACGAGATTCCGGGCCGGCCCGGAAGTTTTGGAACGGGTGCTGTGGAAACCCGCGGCCACGTCACCTGCACCGAGATTGCTGATGATCCTGCGAGCGACAGGACTGGTCGAGAGAGGTCGCGTGGCCCCCGTTCTGGGCATGGTCGGTCACGGACGGTCATGCGTATCGTCGGTTGCTCACAAAGAGATCGCCCCCGAAGACAGCAACAAGGGGGCACGGGTCACCGTCGATCCACACATCGGACAGCACGTCGTGCAGAACCGGGGTACAGCCTGAGATGGCTGACCGGGGGTCCCTTGCCATCGCCACCGCGACGCAAGGAATACCCATGCCCAAAACCGATCCCTCCACCCCTCTCGAACTCGACAGGCTCCGCGCCTATTCGTTCGCCGAGGTCGCCGACCGTCTCGGCGTCAGCCTCAAGACCGTGCGCCGAATGGTCGACTCTGGAGACCTCAAAGCCTTCCGCCCCCATACGTCCGGCCGCACGATCCGCATCAGCGAGACCGCGCTCCGCAACTTTTTCGACGCCACCAACTGATGCGCGCCCCGTGCACTGAGCACCGGCCGCATACCTCTTCGCACGACTTCGAGCCGGGATTTGAGACCGGACTCGCGCCGACGCACCCCCGGGAGCCCTGTGTCGCGGGACTGTGCGCGGTCGCACGCCCATCCCTACTCCGTTCAGCAGGAATCGGCTTCTGCTCGGCGCCGCAAGAGTAACCAACATCATCGTCGCCTCTCCCACCTCAATAAGGAGCACCATCGCATGACGTCAGTATTCGACGCGGCACTCGCCGCCGCGGACAAAAAGCACAAAGCGCGGATCAAGAGCATCCGCGACAAGCAGAAGAAGGAGCAGGCCACGCTCGACCAACGAATCGTCGAGCTCCTGCGCAAATACGACCCCGTCACCTACGAAAAGTATGCGGACCGGGCCCGTTCGCTGATGGACGCGGAAACAAGCGCGAGGTCCGCGCGTGCCCGCTCCGGGAAAGTGGCAAGTCGCTCACAGAGGACCGCGCCGTCCAACGGCGCGGCAACATTTGCGACTTCGCGAAACGAGACGACAACCGACTGGACCGTCGCCGCCTCAACACCCGATCCGTTTGCGTTGCCGATGCCCGATGTCGAGTCCCAGCCGGACGCCTGGTCGATTCCGACTGTCGCAACACAGAACGCTGCAGCTCCCGCTGACGCTTCGGAGGCTGCATTCGCGGAGAGGCCGGCGACTTCTCCCGGTCAGGCCACGCCACGGATCGGCGACCCCAACCTGTTCGACATGCCCGTAACGCGCGGCACCTCGACCGGGTCCATCTTCGAACAGCCGTTCAACCAGTGAGCGGGTTCATCACGACTCCGATGGCAAACCATGAGCACCGGCAGGGTACCCCGCATACCAATTCTGGCGAGGGCAGCAGGCACGTCGCCGTGCGTCATGAGTCCTGTCTGGACGGGCTTCCGCCTGCTTCGCGTGTCGGACAGAACGTCTGCTTGCGTCAACCGGATCCAGACCCTTCGGGTACTCAAGGAAAGGAGCAGTCGTCGTGAGCGGGAAGGCGACGCGGCAGAGCGCTCCCCCGTCGCGGCCGAGGAAGCTCGACATGCGACTCACGCTCCAGGAGTATTTGTTGCTCGAACGTACGGCTCACCGTCGCGCTCTCACGGTTTCGGCATTCACTCGCGCTGTTGCGGTCGACGTCGCAAACACATATGAAGGCCGGCCTCCTTCTCCCGAGAGTGTTCCCGTGGCGGCTGTGCCGCCACTCACCGATGGGCACATCAATGCCATTTCCGCGCTTCGGGTCGAGGTGATGCGGGCTGGCATCGAAGTGCGTGAGGTGGCCCGTCGTGCGAGCGCGGACGGTGTTGATCTAAATGGCCTCGGTGCTGCAATCGATGCTCTCTCTGCGTCGATGTGCGAGGTGGTCAGGCTGCTGGGTGGGCGGTCGCACCCGTGAGCGTGACCGACGTCAAGCCGGACTACGACCTGAAGCGCAGCACCGAGTACCTCGTGCTGGGCACGGATGCAAAGCGGAAGAAGCACCTCGCCGGGGGCACAAATCGTCTCGTTCCCGGCTTCTACTGCGACGCGCCCGACGTGGCGTCGTTCGTCGCGCTTGGCGACGACCTGGCACGGCGTCACAGCCGGAAGGTCAAAGCGCAGAGCTACGTGCTGTCGTTTTCACCACAGGAGCTTTCCGTCGATAGCGACGCCGACCTGCACCGAGTCGGCGACGTGGCGTTCCTCCTCGCGAAGAAGATGCACCCGCATTCCCCCTGTCTCGTCGTCGTCCACGCCGACGGCAAGGGGCGTGCACCCCATGCGCACGTCAAGGTTCTCAACCACGACACGGTCACCGGCAAGGCACTAGCCGACTATAGGACGCATTGGCAGGTCAAGCAGGCCAACGACGAGCTGATGCGCGAAGTCGGTCATGACGTCCTCGACGTCCACCGGAAGTACACGGCACCGGAGTGGTCCAGGCAGCGTTCCAGGCTGACGCCGTTTGAGGTCGAGCTCGGTGACCGCGTCGCGGCGGCTCGTGACGATGCTCTGCGTAAATATGCCAACAGCCTCGAGGCCAATCAAGAAACCTTGTTGGGCGCATTTCGCGCTGTGTGCGAGCGACTTGGTGTGCGCCTCGAAGTGCAAGAACACAGGATCAGCCACGGCGGCCGTGATGCTCGAACGGCGGGGTCGTCCGTCCAGGGGTTCATCTTCGCGATGCGGGACGAGTCGATGCCGGTGCCGCGCCTCAAGCGGCGCAAGGCATCGTTCCTGTCGGAGGACTTCACACACGAGGCGCTGGTGCAGTCGCTCGAGCAGATGCGACGCCAGCCGTCACCCGAAGCTGCTCGACCGGGCCGGCCCCGCCAGGTGTCCGGCGACGACGACAAGCTTGATCTTGCTGACGCCACGACGCACGCTGTGCCGGCTACTGCCGGTATCCGGGGCAGCGCGTTCCTGGAGACGCCTGCTGAGCTTTCGTTTGCAAAGCGAATGAGGTCTGCTCTCGACGAGGCCGATCAGATAGCGCACGACCGGAGCGCCGAGTCGATCGACGAGTACTTGTCGTCGAAGAGTGCACGGGCAGAGGCGACCGAATCATCAACGGCGCCATCAGCAGCGGCGCGTGACGAAGCGGGAGTCTCGCACGGGGAGGACAGCGACTCACCTCAGGATCACGTCTCCGTCTTCGATACGGCCTCCTGGCCGACTCGCCTGGACGGTGCCGCGGCAGCGAGTGGACCCGACCTCGACGAGATTGCGGCCGACACGGCTTCTGCCCTTGCCGTCGATCGACTGCTCGCGGACAGCCACCTGGTCAATCCGCGCGTCGCCAGCGACGCTGCGGAGCCGATCGCCAAAGAGAGTCAGGCGGCTGTGGCGGCTGTGGCGGCTGAGCGCGATCGTCGGCGACGCTTGGCCAGGATCCGGGCGGAAGTGGACGTCGATGACTCTGATCGCGACACCGGGCGCGATGACCCGTCATTGGCCTAGCAGTGCGGACGTGGGCCGGGCTCGACTTTAGCGCCCGGTCCTAGTCCCTCCTGGCACTGGCGCGGAGACGCAGGTCACGGTAGCCGGAAGGCGCCGGCCTGACAAGTGAGTCGCAGGGCCTCCTCGAAGCGATCGGTTCTGAGGGTTTGGGCGGGAGTGAGCCCGTCGAGGTCGGCGTCGGGAGCGTTGAGCCACAGTGCGTCGCCCCACCTGCATTCGGGTGCCGGGGTCAGGTAGTTGAGCGCTTTCGATATGTGTGGCAGCGGGCTGCCGTCGGAACCGAATTGAAAGGCGGGATAGACATCCGCGCCGTCTTTCGTGACCAGTCGAAGCACTTCTCGCCTCCGCACGAGCGCCTCCAGACCGTCGGCATCGATCCTCAGGAGCCGAAGAACGCTGGCAGTGTCGTGGAACGGGCCAACGTACGCGTCCCAAGTGCTCAGGTTATCGTCGGTCAAGTCGTTTCCTCATCGAGCGATGGGCCTCAGCGACGAGGGCGGGTCGCTGCGAATGAGGCTGCTCGACACGGGCATAACTTCTGGCGGCGGCGTGCGGAAAAGCATTGACTTCTGCCGGGCGTCTTCTGCGCAGAAGACGAACTGGAGCCGTATTGCCAACCGACGGATTCAATCCTCGAAACCACGTTTGCATTGTCGTCGACCCGCATCTCGCGCCGAGCGTCGTCTGTTGTCGTGGGAGCCTCAAAGTTGCGCGTCTCCGTGTGTCCAGGGTCTGATTTAGCCCTAGACCCAGCCCATGACGATGCCAGAGGCACAAACCCCGGCCACGTGGGCGACGAGTCTGGCGCCGAGTCGCCTTAAGAGATGATCGACGACGAGGGTAGCGGGCAGCGCACCATGTCGCCGCCGAGCGCCTGCGTCGGGGCATGCCTCGCTCATGACATTCATGGGGTGCCGGGGCCACCAATGGACCTGACAGCATCACTCACGACACCGCCTCAGGACTTGCCATAGCGCTTAATGTTCCCCTGTCGCGCATCTCGGCGTCTAAGAGAGGGGTGCGGGTGGCTTTTAAAGCCATGTGGCTCGAGGACGCTGTCGATCTGAGCGCACGCCGTGGTCAGCGCGACGACGAGGCGCCCGGCAATCGAGAACATGTCGCGAGAATAGCCCGCCATGCACCAGGACGGAAGCTCTAGGTGAGATGTCGCCAGAGCACCCCGGGTGAAATACTGCCCGAGGATCTTTGCTCTGAGGGACACATAAGACGGCGTTATTCCTCGTTTACGAGCATAAGCGAACGGCGAGATTGACGACGTGATCGTTGAATCTTAATCCCAGATCAGAAGCGATATTTCTCAGTCGAACTCTCGTTCTTGAAATTAGTTGACGGGGGGCCGGAACACCGTCAAACTGCCTTGTCATGACCGAACAAGACGCTACCTTGGAAAGTATTTCAGCCGCTTGCACACGCCCCTCAAACGAAACCGTAAGCCGCCTTGCCGACGCCCTAGAGAGGCTCGACGCCGACTGGCGCTGGCTGGTCGAAGCATTGACTGAGAAGGTGCTGGCGATGCCTCCCGTCAGCCGCGAAGGCATGAGCGCTAATCAGAGGGCGGCCCTGACCGACTCGGGCGCCACGACCGAGGAGGACCTCGATGAAGCCGAACTTGCGGTGGCAGCCGGCGGTCTGCATGACATAGCGCTGCGGGCATGGCTGACCGGTGTGTGCGAGACCTTGTCTGTCGACGAGATGTGTGGGTACCTCAGAGTCGACGAGGAGGGGCTTCGTCAGAAAGTGGAAGCGGGTCAAGTTGCCGCCGTCGTCATCGCCGGCCGCATCCGGTTCCCCGGCTGGCAGTGCAACATCGGGTCCCACGTCAAACTTTTGCCGAGCCTCCCTGAAGTCCTCGGCGCCCTCACCGAGGGCGACGCAGGATGGCGGAACGATTCCTCCTTCATGAACGCTCCTAAATCGGCGCTCGTCGCCTGGGGTCGACAAACCCCCGTCGAGTGGCTCCGCGACGGACACCCGGCTGCGGATGTCGTCACGTTGATTCGCGAGCGCGATTGATGCTGAGCGACGACCTGCCCGATCCGAGGAGCGGACCGTGGCGCGCAGGGCGCAGCGCCGACTACGTGGCAGCCGTATACGACACGGCGCAGCGGGTCAACGACATGCATGCGCTCTTCGGCGGCGAGGGATCTACGACCTGGAATCAATTGACGCCACGCGAACAGCACAACCGTGCCGACTGGGTCGAACTCCACCTGAGCCTCCACCAGCAACTCCTCGCGGAACGCACAAATGGCACAGCCGGAGGCCGCCATGAGTGACAGTCCAGTAGGCACGCCGATATGGTGGCGCCAGCAGTCCAGCCCGGCACCAGCAGAATGGGTGACCGCGTTTGACGACCTCACTGAGGGCGAGAACGGTCACGAGTGGGCGATCTCTGCCGCAATCTTCGTCGCTGGATTCAGCAAGCGACGCCACGAAAGCCCGACCTTCAACGAGCTGTTCCGCTACCTCATCGACGACTACTCAGGACTGCCCGCTCGATTCCCTGCCGGTATGCGCAGCCGCGACCGGGCGGATCTCAAAAAAGCGTTCCGGCACCACGTCGCACTCGCCTGGCGACGGACCGGAATGATCTCCTGGGCCACAGGCGAGTATCGAAGCCTGCACGTCGGACCTGCATTCCGCGAGCGGTCCCGTATGCGACGATCCTCGCCTAATTCTGAAACGGAATTCGTCTCCGATGCCTGACCTGTCCAGCGACGACTATCAGCCGTGGCGGGTCGAGCACACGACGCCGCTGCCCACATCCTGGGCGCGTGTTGTCGAAGAACTCACGCATCTTTACAGCGGCCGAGACTGGGGCAACGCAGCCGACGCCTTCGGCAAACACTATCGGCAGCTGAGCTCAGGCGTTGCGACGTTCCGGATAACTCTCCAGGCCCTTGTCCATAACACGAGGGACCTTGCAGAAGAGTTTCCCTGCCAGTTGGACTCCGACGAGAGAACGCAGGCCACGGCGCGGTTCGGCGTGCACGTTGCTGACGTTTGGCGGGCCGTGGGAACGAACCGGTGGCGCGAATGCCACGCCTACACCTTACGGACAGGGCCGCTATTCCACTCTCAATCGGCAGCAAAAAGGGCTGCCATCCATGCCCCCGTGGTCAGAGCGGAAGCTCCGGCATGAGTTTCTACGTCACCGATCGACAAGGCATGCCCACGTTACAGGCGGTGATTCGTTGGAGGGCCCCAAGTCTCTCGACCGCACACCGCGCCGGCGATGTCGTCATGCGCCAAAGAATTGTCTTGGGACCCGATTACCAGAACATTAACTTTCTCCACCCAGCGGATCAGGGATTCCCGCTCGCGGTCGAGTGCGTCTTCGGCGCCCGGAACGGACGCGAACAAGAAGTCGAGATGCACCTCTGGGCGCAACTCGACCTCGGCATCCTGGCAGCGGTAGGCACACGAGTCGTCCTCCTCCGCGGGAACTCCGCGACAGCAGAAGGAAAAGTCACCTGATCGCTCAACGTCGACCAGACGACCATCTCCGGTGAGTCGGAATCCGAGTCGAACTATTGGTGATCCTCACGGCGACCTTTACTGGATACGAGGCGAGTAACGCGTCGGAGCGCATCGGCAAAACATAGCTCGCCTATCCGACGTGAGTATCTATTGTGCGTGTGAGGCCCAAGGATGCGCGACAGACTGCATCGTCATAGAACGCTCCGATGCACCCGTTGAGTAGGTCCTCAGGCGATCCGTCATGCGCATAAATTGCGGCGGTCCTTTCGGCTCGGAGCTCGCGTGTCAGCGTTCTTGGAACGCGCAGATAGCGTCTCGAGCCTGTCCAGCGGCGCGGATGCCGGTCGGGCTCATCCGACGAAGGCGAAGGACGCTGCGGCAGAGAGCAGCTGGCCACCGACGACGGCGGGTTCCTGTTCGCGGAGGATCCTCGCCGGCGCCGTGTAGTCGAGGGCCGGGTTCATGCCCTGGAACCAAGACTGCGTCGTCGCGGCGGAGTACCGCTCGCGGAGTATGCCGGCGATCTGGTAGGCCGAGCGAAGGCGCAGTTCGTCGACCTGGCCAGGCGAGCTCGTGCCCGCGGCCCAGCCGGACACAGGGCGAGTCGAGCCGACATTGCCGAGGTAGGCGACGAGCTTTACACCGAGCATCTCGCGCAGGCGGGCGACGAGCTCGGGGAATGGCAGGCCGACCGATTCTTCGTAGGCTCGGAGTCCCGGTCGCTGTGCGGATGTCGCGGGTCGCATCGTGGCCATGGCCCATGGTAGACGTAAGCCCTCGAACAAACGAGTAGTTAAGCACGCATAATTGCACGCTAAAACGAAGACAACTTTAGTCAGCCCCTTGCTAAGCAATTACCGTGGAAGCACCTTGAGCTCCTTTTCGGACGCCTCGACCACCAAGACGACCGCGCCAGGTCGCCCACCACAGCGTGACTCACGGGTGGTCACGGAACGTGCTCGAGCACCATATCCGCACGGGCGCCAACACCCGATTTGAAGCAGCCCCCACCAACTTCAAACAGATCCTCGAACCAACCGACTCCGACCTGGCTCAACAGATCGTCAAGGACCCGTACGTCCTGGACTTCCTTCGAGTCGAAAGCGACGCGAACGAACAAGACATCGAACAAGCTCTCGTCGACCACATCATCCGAACCCTTCAAGAGCTCGGGGCCGGCTTCTCCTTCGTCGGACGCCAAGTTAACTTCGACGTCGACGGCGACGACTTCTACGTCGACCGGGACTGCTGTCAAATCAGTTGACCAATCGCGCGCGCAAGCCGGACGGCTTCCGTGCAGCTCAGCTGGCGTTCGCGAGGGAACGTCGACCGTGCGCCTCGCCCGTCGCTCGGGGGGAAGGGGGAACCCCACGCGTGCAGCGCGCCAGCTACATTGCTTTCATGCGCGCGCAGGTAAGTGTCTGGACAATCGAACACGATGACCTTGAGACGGTAGTTCCGCCAGATCCTACTTTCGTGGCCCAGTGGGTACGCGTGATGGCCGGCCCTCAAGACGACCGCGGCGATGAGAGCTTCGATCTCCTGGTCTGCACACCCGCCTGGCTAGCCGACATGGTCTCCCGCAACCCGGCGGTAGTGGGTCGACACCATCTGATTGTTGAGCGGTGGAACGCCGCGCGCATTCGTCAGACTCTCACGGATCTCTTCACGCGTGAGGAGGGAGACGATTGGGCGGACCTCGCCGTTCGACTGGGCCGCCTGGGCCACTGGGAGTTCGAGGACTATCGAACGCATTAGCCGAAAGGCTGCTGTTGAATGGGTTGACCACGTCGCGCACGAAAGCGGGAGGTCCATCGTGCGCCGTTGTCGAATGCTCCAGAGTGCACGCAAGAGAACGTCTTTCGTGCGTTCCACAGGCGACCGCGGTTACCAGGGATTCGATCCCAGAATCCCAGTCAGACCAGAAATCCAAGTCGCGGAGAGGATTGGCGCGACAACGAAGGCAAATGCTCCGATCGTGAAGGCCGTGTTTGCCCAGACAAGCCGGTACGAGTAGAAGTCGTCCCGTGTTCCCCTGGCGCGACGGACGAGGTACACGAACGGAGTTGTCCAAATCGCACGCTGTGAAAGGCCGTGGCTGAATCCTCGTCGGTCGAGTTCGTCGAGGTCGCGGCGCACAGCAAGGAAGTTGGCTCCCGCGACCATGACTACGACCAAAAGCAGTTCAGGCCAGGAGAGCCCGCCTGCGAGTGCGGCAAGGCCGGTGATCGTCATCATCAGGATAAGTGGCGACGCGGCGATGAACCATCCGTGCCGCGTTCTGCTCGACGCCAGGGTCCGGCGGCGGGGTGGCGCTACGTCACTTCCCGCGGCCGTCGCCTCAATCGCTATCGGTGCTACGGCCGCCCATGCGCGGACCGCTGGAGAATCCAAGTCCATGTCAGCTTGTTGCTCGTCCCATACGTCCACACCTTCGTTGTTCAGCTAGCTGTCCGCAGCGTCGCGTGGGGACTGCGCGCCGACCAGGCTGTGCGAAGTGTGGGCGAAGACCACACGATCGCTGCGGTCACTGCCAGAATCACGGGGATGGGCCAGAGCTGAGATCCAACGCCCCAGATCGCGAAAATGATTGAGTTGAGATCTTTGGGCTGGGTGTTGGTGTCGATTCCGGCGAGGGCCGAACCCATCCAGAACAAACCTAAAGCAATGCCTCCCGTGAAGCCGCTCGCGAGCAGCAGCACGAAGCCGTGCACAATCGTGGGGCTTTGACGAATAAAGGCTGCCGTTGCTGAGGCTAGGGCCACGATCACCGTGACGGTGATGGCACCGTTCACGGCGACGTTCAGCAGCTCGTAGGCCGAATTTGACGGGCCGTTGGTGAGGTGGATGAGCGCCACGGCGAACAAGACGACCTCGAGAACGGCCCCCATGATCGCGAGCACCACGAGAGACCGGAGAAGGTAGCTGGGGTTGATCCGCATACTGAGAAGATACGAGCGCGGTACGGGCCGGAGCATGTCCCAGTTCAGGGCTCAACAGAAGCCCGCTAGGAGACTGCCCTTGCGCACGAGGGGGAACGGTCTACGCACGCTTCGTGGGGCGCGTCCTGGTTGATACCGGTCCGCGGTATTTGAGGGTTTCGCTATAGATGACACTGGTTGTGGTGTGACCGGATTGGCCGAGTTCGTCGACGAGTTCTTCGAGATGCGCTGTCGATTCCGCTGCAATTTTGAGGAGGTAGCAGTCCTCGCCGGTTATCCGCCGGCACTCGATGATCTCGTGTCGCTCGGCAAGGTGGTCATGGAAGGGCGCATGTCGACGCTGAGCGTATTGCAGACGGACGACCGCCTGAACAGGTAGCCCAACAGTGGTGAGGTTGACCCACGCCTGGTAGCCGGTGATGACGCCCGCCGTTTCAAGACGCTTCACCCGGTCAGAGGTTGCGCTAGCACCCAGGCTTACTCACCGAGCAAGCTCGGCGATGCTCACCCGACCGTCGAGCTGCAGCTCTCGGAGAAGCTCCAGTCCACAGAATCCAGGTCCTCGGTCACACGGCGACGCTACCGAAAATCCCCGGTCGATTGATGGTGACGCCGCCGATTACGTCTTCTCTGCAGGTAGGCACTCCACTTGGCTTAGAGCATGAACAGGCCAACTCTTCTCCGCTTCGTGGCACAGGCTGCCATCTGGGGGAGCAGCTTTACCTTGATCCGAATCGCTCTTGTGGACCTCAGCCCCAGCCAGCTAGTTATCGCGCGACTCATCCTGGGCGCACGGCTGCTGGCGACGGTCGCGAGTCTCCGCCGAATCCCTCTCCGTATGTCCTGGAAAGCCTGGCTGCATGTGGCGATCTCGGCGGTCTTTGCCAATGTCATTCCCTACCTCCTTCTGGCGTGGGGTGAACTTCACACCAGCGCCGGCCTCGCCGGAGTGCTCGTCGGCGCCACGCCACTACTCACCTTGGTGATTGCGACCTTGACGCTCCCCGAAAGTCGCCTACCCCGGCGGAGCGTTGCCGGATTTGGTCTCGGATTCGTCGGCGTCGTTTTGGTTCTGGCACCGTGGCAGGCGGCCGCGGGATCCGTCATGGGAGCGATCTCATGCTTCCTCGCCGCCGTCAGCTACGCCATCGGCTACGTCTACGTGCGACGTTTCATCACCCCTCTAAGCCTCGGGTCTCACACCCTTGCCACGACGCAGCTCATCGCCGCCTCGATCGTCATGCTCGCGCTGACCCCGGCCTTTCCCTGGCATCCGGTCGCCCCTCTAAGCCTCGGGGTTGTGCCGGCGCTGCTGCTCCTCGGAGTGCTTTCGACCGGCTTTGCCACGATCCTGTACTTCCGGCTCATCCAGGATGTAGGACCCACTACGGCTGCCGCGGTCGACTATCTCGTCCCAGTCTTCGCCATCGGATTCGGCGCAGTTCTTCTCCGAGAAGTGTTGACTTAGAACGTCATTGCAGGCGGCGCTGTCGTCCTCCTGGGAATGGGAATAGCCGAGGGCAGGTTGCGACAGAAGCGGCAGGCCGCACGCTTCGCCGAGTCGGCAACCTGCAAGGCATGAATCGGTTGTTCGATTCCTTGGGCGACATTGTGCTCAGAGACGATCGTCTACCGGACACCGACTGGAAGACGATCGCTACCTATGCTGGCGTTTCAAAGACGATTTCTCGGCCGTCTTCCTCGTCCCACTGCTCGCCGTTCTCGACGAACCCGTAGCTGTTGATGAGCGCGAGTGAGGTTGCGTTGTCTGGGCTGATGGTGGCGCGGACGGTCCGTACGTCCGGGTGGCGCTGGGCGACTGCGAGAAGAATTTCAAGAGCGTGTCGCGCATAGCCTCGGCGGCGGAACTCAGGGTCCACACGGTAGCCAAGCTCCACCATGCCAACCGCGTCTGGGGCACCGTGGAAGCCAGCCAAGCCGACAGGAACGGTGATGCTGGGATCGACGATCAGTCGAGTGACCCAGGCGGCATCAGCGGGGTGCTCTTTGATCTGCTTGCTTCTCATGCGCCACAACCCCGCGCAATCTGGTCCCGCGAGATACGGCGACACGTACTCCAATGCGAGCGACGCCGAGTCGCCCGCAGCCAGCCTGTGTAGGACACCTTCAGGCACAACGTCCAAGTGAATTTGCGACTGCTGAGGCCGGGGGTGATCCCACGGGAAGGTTGTAATTGTCATTGCCGACAGCCTGACACTACGCCAGCGCGCGGCTGGCGATCCCTCCTCGTGCGTGCCTGCGACGTTCGCAGGAAAACCCCCATCGCCCGTCCGGAACGAATACGACAGTGGTGCGGCCTCATGGCGTGATCCGTACGGTTACTGGCGCCTAGGCCAGTGGTGCGACTTGCTCGCTCAGCGTGAAAGTTAGTGAATGTGCAACGAATCGACGAGATCAATAGCCGCGATGGACCCGGGTACCACCTCGGATTCCTTCCAGGCGCCGTCCGATTCCGATCGATGGTGCGGCCCCAAGGTCCGTGGTGTCGCGGGCGAGCGGATGTCGACTCTTACGCTCGCGTTTTCGTTATGAGCGCCCCGGAGACCCGCAGCGCCTCGGCGGGTAGATTTCTCTGGCCGACCGCGGCGTGGTTCTGGGCGTTGCAGTTTGCGGTCTTGAACCCCCTGCTGGCCATTCTTCTCGTGACCCTCTACGGCGCTACCCCGGCAGAGGTCGGGCTGACCCTCGGCGCGTACAACATCGGCGGCTTCATCGCGTCCACGGCGATCCCATCCATAGCTGATCGGAGAGGCGACTACCTGCGCCCCCTCGTGATCTGCGGCGCCTGTGGTGTGGCGATGGTGGTCGTCCTGGCGATGACGACAGCCTTGCCGTTCGCGTTGCTGGCTCTCGTGCTCCTCGGCGGGCCGCCAGGCGTCGGATCCACACTCCTCTTCGCCCAACTGCGTCACGACGGCGCATCACCCACTCGCGTGATCCGAACCCGCGCCATCGTGTCCTTTGCCTGGGTGGTCGGGCCACCCGTCGCGACCGCGTGCACGGGCTTGTTTGGAAACGCCTCCGCTCTCCTGCTCCTCGCCGGCATCGGCCTAGTCAATGTCACAACCGCCATGCTCCTCATCCGCGGCCGGAGTCGCCAGACGAGCGAACCCAAGCCTCGGGTCTCGCGTCCGCCGATGCTTGCCCAGTTGCGGGGCTGGGGCCGCTGGGGAGTTGTTAGCGCCTTCGTCATTCTGCAGGTGACCAACATCGCCAGCGTGACGGTGGTGACCCTCTTCATCACCCGGGACTTGCACGCACCCATCCTGTGGGCCGGCATAGTGCTCGGGACGGGTGCGCTCTGCGAGATCCCGTCACTTCTGTTCATCGGTCGCTTACTCACGTTCACGCCCGCGAGAACCCTGATACTCCTCTCCTGCGTCGTCGGTGCGCTGTATTACTCGCTAGCCGCCGCCAGCCAGATCCCTTGGCAGCTGCTCGCGTTGCAGCCACTGAATGCCTGGTTCTTCGCAACAGTCGCCGGCGTGGGGCTCACCGTGTTTCAGGACACATTCCCCAGCCCCGGTCTGGCATCCGGCCTCTTCACCAACACCAGGCGAGCCGGCGCCGTTCTCTCTGGCCTGCTCATCGCCGCTCTTGCTACATTTCCCGACACCTATCGAGCCGTGCACGCGGCGGCGGCGATCCTCGTCGGCCTCGTCCTCATCGGCTACCTGATCATCCCGATCCTTCGTCGGCCAACCAAATCTCCCGTCGATGCCCACTAGCGTCTCCACTATGACGACCACAACGGACCACCGAGTCGGTGTTCTCGTCCTCGATGGCGCGAAAGCGCTCGATGTCGGCATCGCCGCCCACGTCTTCGCGAAACGACAGAGCATGCCGTACGAGGTGCGCGTCTGCGGAAAGCACCCAGGAACCGTCGATGGCTGGAACGGGCTCGCTTACGCCGTGAGCCATGGCCTCGAGACCCTGG
Source organism: Frondihabitans sp. GW821-FHT04F02 (assembly GCF_059420045.1). Taxonomy (NCBI): domain Bacteria; kingdom Bacillati; phylum Actinomycetota; class Actinomycetes; order Micrococcales; family Microbacteriaceae; genus Frondihabitans; species Frondihabitans sp. GW821-FHT04F02. The sequence continues at coordinate 230,338 of NZ_JBWKSZ010000005.1, forward strand.
CCTGGGCCGACACAATCTTGGTTCCCGGCTACAGGAATCCAGCGGAGACGACCACGTCCCCTGAAGTGATCGACGCGCTACGCGCCGCCTATTCGCGTGGTACCAGGATTGCCGCTATTTCCACAGGTGCTTTCACCCTGGCGGCCGCCGGGCTTCTCGACGGCAGGAGCGCCACCACGCACTGGCACTACACACGCGTCATGCGCGACCGATACCCCGAGATCGACGTCGACGAGAACGTCCTCTTCGTCGATGCCGGCCAGGTCCTCACCAGCGCTGGCGCAGCAAGCGGCATCGACCTTTGCCTCCACCTCATCCGCCGAGATCACGGAGTGGGCCTTGCGAACCATGTGGGTCGCCGTCTCGTCACCGCCCCATATCGGACGGGAGGGCAAGCCCAGTATCTTCCCCGTAGCATCCCCGAACCCCTCGGCGACGCCTTCGCGAACACCCGCGCCTGGGCACTCGAGCACCTCCGCGACGACCTCACCCTGACTGCCCTTGCCAAGCAGGCCACCGTCTCGCCTCGCACTTTCTCGCGTCGCTTCACCACCGACACCGGCATCACCCCGATGCAGTGGGTTCTCCGAGCCCGGATCGACCTCGCTCGCGAACTCCTGGAGCGCACCGACCTCACGGTGACTCAGATTGCACACACGACCGGCCTCGGGACCGATACGAACCTCCGCCGCCACTTCGGGAGCATCGTCGGCACCTCTCCGACTAGCTACCGCAACACCTTCCAGGAATAGCCAGCAGGCTGCCCGGAAGCCGGACCTCCCTCGTGCGCGCGATCTGCAAGACCGGGGGGACGTCTCGCGCAGCGCTCCGGCGGCCGCCTACCGGTGCCGCTAGTGATCGAGCTGGACGAGTACGCCAACATCTTCCGGTGGCCGGCGCTACCGTCCGTGTACTCCTTCTAAGGCTCGCTCGGCATGCCGATCAACACGTACTTCCAATCGAAGGACCAGGCCGTCGAGGCGTTCGGGCAGAACGGCTGGGGCGCGATCTGGGGCGCGGCCGTCACGCGCGTGTTCGGTGGCGGGGCGATGGACGACCAGTTCCTCAAAGGGTTGTCGAACCTGATCGGTGAGCGCGAGGAAATCACCTACGGCGGATCGACTCAGGACAGCGGGGCCTACTCGACGTCGACGAGCACCCGCCGGGTGCCGATCCTTACCGTCGACGACCTGGCGAACCTGCCGCTGTGGAGCACGGTCATGTTCAACTCGAACACCCGACCGGTGATCCTCGACTCCGTGCCGTGGTTTAAGGACAAAAAGCTGAAAGCGCTGATCGAGGGCAACGGCCCGGCCCCGGCCGGCGCCGCACCCGTGGCGATTACCGCCAAGTCGGAGGAGGTGACAGCTCGTGGCTGACCTCGACGAGCCTGAAATCGAAGCGGAAAGCGGCAAAGATATCGCACCCGAAGAGGGCGACGGACTGGACGAGCTGACCGATAAGGAGCGCGCCTCGCTCAACGACCCGGATGTGACGGCGTACGACCGGGCCCCCGATGAGGAGGGCGGCGACGGGGAGGAGTTCGACCTGATGCCGGCATTCCTGGCATGGGTCGAGGAGCACCTGTCGGTCGTGGAGTACACCCACTCCGACAAGAGCACCGCTGCCTGGTGCCCGCAGTGGTGGGAGCACCCCGAGGCCGTCGCGCGGCTGTGGGCGGTGTTCGAGGCCCGCCAGCAAGTGACGTTAGATGCTGGGGCGCGGATGGACGCCCTCTCGGACTGGTGGCTGACTCACTGGGACCGGCATGCAGTCATCCTGTTCGATGCGAAGGCCGGACCCTTTCGCAAGTGCGACCGAAACCTCGGCCACCTCTACGACGTAAATGAGCCTGAGGAGCGGCGTGTGCCTTATCAACCGCCGCCGACAGGCTGGACGCGGTGAGCCGTAGATGCCCCCTTGACGAGAAGGAACTCGCGAGGGTCCCTTGAGGGTGCGCCTATCCATTGCGGTTTGCCGCAATGTTCGGGGCGGGGGTTAGTTCTTTATGGGGCATTCTGCGCGTCAGATGTTTCCGACGGCGACCGCGACTATTCCGGCCAGGAAAAGCGCCACCAGTCCGGCGACCAAGGCTAGGCGCCTGCGTCGCGCTGCGGCAACGACTATCAGCACCACTGCGCTTCCCGTCGATACGCCCACCCACGCCCAATAAGCCACCCAGTCGATTCTGGGGTGATCTCCGTACGCGGAAAGACGCTGCGCGAACAATCCCGCGACGCAGGCAGTCCCGACCAGGCTCACGATGAGACTCAGCAATTGGACGACCGAGCCTGCCGGAGACGTGGACGCCCCAGTACTTCGGTTCCTGAAGTCAGGCACGTCGTTCATTTGTTTCTTGCACACAAGATCGACACCAATCGGGCTACTTGCCTTTGAGCGTTGATTCCATGACCTGCGAATACAGGGTGGTGCCGGCCGTGTTTGGGTGGAAGGACTGTTGCGAAACCCCGAACGCTGCGTCCGATCCCGTCTGAGGGATCGATACGAGAGGCGCGTCTCCGCTCCAGGGATACCCGTGATTTTCGGACGTCCAGTTGATGATGCCGTTTACGGCGGGGCTACTCGAGCAGATGTTCCGACCCTTGAATGCGGCCGTGGGGTCTCCGAAGTAGACGGGATGACTGGCCGAGTTGGCACTAGCGACCGCCGCGCCAATATTCGCGTTCAAATTAATGGCCATCTTGTCCAACCAGACCTGGTCGTTGGGGTTGATTTTCACGCAGGTGACACCGTCCTGGAAGATCGGCGGGTACCCCATGATCAGTATTTTGGCGTTTGGTGCCTCGGCCTGGATCTGGCCAATCAGGGTGACTAGTTTGGGTCGCAATTCGTCTGCAAGACGGTTTGTTTTGTCTGCCAATGTTTCCCCGTTCACTCCTTGAGGAAGCCTTTGGCATTCACCCGCATGGGTGGCCCCGGTGAGAAGACACTGGGTAATAACGCCCTTAAATCCGATGTCGTTGCCGCCGATGGACATGGTCACAAGTGTCGTATTCGAGTCGAGATAACCCTGATCTATTTGCGACAGCTCGTGGAAGCGGGCATCTCCGCCGGGCTTGATGTTGTCCGTGACGGCTCCGCTGCAAGAAATCTGGTGGAAATCTAGGGTTGCGTCGTTCTGGTCAGCTCGCGTGCCGGTAGCGACCGTACTTGTTCCGACCTTGGCTTTCCGCGCCCACGCTTCGGGGGAGCGGTGGCAAGCGTTTTGGTAGCGGTCACTGGAGCCGTTGTTGTCCGTTTCGGGATAATACGGGTAACCGGACGCCGATGGAGCGCCTTCTCCCGAGGAGAAAGAATCTCCCATGGAGACGACGAAGTCTTTCGGCTTCGACGCGAGGGGCTCAAACGCCACCGCGTCCCAGGCGATGTCGTCGAGGTAGTCAGCCCCATCTTGAGTCACGTTGGACAGCGCCACCTTGGGGGTGCCCTTGAACTGGAATGTCCCGATGGAACGCCATTTGTTCTCGTAGGTCCGTTGCGGCAAGGCACGTTTCACGACAGTTCCGTCACCCAGGTCGATGTTGTACATGGCTTGTTGAGTCCATGCGCCGTGGTCGGGCGTGTGCACGTAGACCTTGCCCCATTTACCAGCCATCGATTCGCCCAGATTCCAGGTCCCCGTAATTGCCGACGGAAGGCCGGTGGTGGTCTGCCGTGTGTGGGTGAAGAAGAAGTGACCGTTGAGCCCCCCACCCAACTGCTGAAGGTCGATCTTGGAGGGATATGACCCGCCGTCTTGACGGCCGAAGTTGAACGTGAATGAGCCCTGAGACGCGACAGCGGTACCGCAGGCAGGCGTGACTGGCTTTTGGCTCAGCGTTGTGCCATCTGCCACGAGCGGTATGTCGTCAATGATCTTGGCCGCCGTGGGCAGGCCGGCGCGAGTACACGAGGGGGGGAAGCTTGGAGCTTTTCCCACACTGGCGGACGCCTCGGTCATGTAAGACGCTGCTGGGGTGAACCGGTAGAAGCCGACCCCGCAGGTGGTCGCGCAGTCACTTTTCCAGGTGGCACTTGCCTTGAACCAGCAGTGGAGGTCTGTGCGTTGGCACGAATCCAAGAGGTTGGTGTTGCAGTCATTAATGGCCAGGGTGCAGAAGGTACCAAGGGGAGGCTTGACTGCCGTGCGATTTAAGGGACCGTTGGTGTCTCCGCCGTTCCAGCTAGCGGTGCGGAAGCCTCCGACCTCGGTAATGCCCATGACGGTTTGCTTTTCGATGAGGCCTTGAGAGAAGGCGGCGAAACCCATGACTTTCTCCGGGTATGGCCACAGTTGCGGGTTCGCAGCATCTGACGGGTGACCATCAAGAAACGCTGGCCGGTTCGGCGCGAACGTGCGATTCGCAGGGTTGTTGGACCAGCCAAGACCCTCGTACCCCTTCGCGTCAGGTCCCGCGTACCCAGTGTTGTAGATCCATACCGCCCCAAACCAATTCTCAATCTTGGAAGGATCGTTGTTATTGATTTTGATGCCCTTGGCCTGCAACTGGTTCCATTTCGAAGCCAGGATCTGTTGGGCCTTTGCGATGTTGGCCGCGTAGTCGACGGCAATCGCCTGCTGCTGAGATGTGGGCAGCGCTGGAACATCAGAGGGGGACTTAGTTGATAGGCGCATGCCGTCAGTGACTTGGCCAACGCCGTACCCGCAGTCGGCGTTATCAAAATTGACGGCCCAGAAGGCTGAACTGTTGACATCGGCGTTGCGGTCATTGCCATAGAAGTTCCCGACGAGCGGGTTCCCGGTCTCTCCGGGGCTGGTGTACCGGGAGGCCTGCCAAAGATTGGACTCCTGCATGAGCACGCCGAGAAGGACCTGGTCGGGGATTTGGCCCCCTCCCGTGAGTGCTGTTTTCGGGAACATGCCCTGTGGTGAATAGGCCGCCATGCCCATGTTCCGCCAGTTAGCCGGCCTGGCTTCGGTCAGTTCGCCGCGAACAGCACGATTTACCGCCCACTCCACCTGCCGAGGCATTGGCTGCAAGGCCTGCATCTTGATGTCGTTGCGACCAATCGAGCAAGAGCGTTCCGATTCGACGGGGTTACTCCCAGAGCTGAATGCTTTCGCTCCGATGCGAGATCCGGGAGAGACCTGCCCTGTTACACCCGCGGAGGCAACAAAATCGTCTCGAGCATTGTCCGGGGCGAGGGCAGCCTCGTTCCTAAACGTGGCGCGAGTTTTCACACTCCGCAAATTGATAGTCGCGGTGCCGTCTGCGTGAGCTCCCGACGGTGCCGTGACGGATGCCCGCGGTGTCGCGGGTTCGACGATGGTCTTTCCCCTGTTGGACAAGCGTGACCCGAATGGGATTTTTGCAATGTGTGAGTACTTGGGCGACGCCGCGAGACCATCGTCAGCCTTCCCTCCCGCCACAATCACCTCTCCGGTCGCGTCACGGTTCAAAGAAAGGGAACCGACTTGCCCGGAAGCCAGATGAGACAGCGTGCCGGTTTTGGAGAGGCGCATAGCGCTATCTGCCGGTCCTTTTTGGGTTAGAAATGCCGTCCCACCCGCGGAGTCCACGGTAAGGCCGAACGCTATGCCGGTGACCTTCGCTCGGCGCGATACGGTCCCTTGCCCAGTGATCCCGACGATGCCCTGGGTGTCGACGCCGACAAACCCGCCCGTGCTTGACGGAACAGCTGACGTGATTTGGCCCGCCACTGCTGTTGACGCTAAATGCTTGCCCGTTCTGGAATCGGCCATTCCCAGGTACGTCTTTTCACCGTCGTACCTCGTGAGCGCGATCTCCTGCCCCGCCCCACAACCAGGGTTGAAGTAGGCGAGGGAGTAGCCCCGCCCAAGCGAAGTCACTTTCCGAGTTTTGATGTCGACGATGGCTGCCCATGCGCCCTCGTCAAACGACTTGGCATCATTGGTCAAGCTTCTCGGTCCGTAGACAACGGCAACGCGGGAACCATCACCTGTCGAGCAAAAGTTGCCAATCCACCGGTCCGTATCGACACCGGCCGCACTCAGGCGAGTAACAGGGTGCCACTCGAAACCGTCCCTGGAGGTGGCGTGGAGGATTGAGAACCCGTCGGCGTCTCCCACCCCAGTGACGACCTCATCTCCGCTGGTCTTCCAGTCGGAACCGATGACCTTCGACCGAGAATTCAAAGGCACGGCCGATGAGACGGGGTAAGCAGCTGCTACAGGTAGGTCAGCTTCGGGCGAAGAAGCCGAGGCGGGTGGGGCTGAACTCACCAGGATGCTGCCGACGAGGGCGAACAAAAGCACACCTGTGACTGCCAGCTGACGCGTTCCGGCCAGACCATGTCTGAAACGGTGTGCTCCCGGGTGCGCAAACTGCGAGCTTTTGTGTGCCATCGGTCCCCCTGGCCCTGATGCGGCCAGGGTCAACCTGAGCCGGCGGTGTTCTCCATTTGAGTGGAATCGCAAAACCGCGAACCCTCAAAACTTAACAAAATTCATAGCGCCAACTCAGCTGAATGCAAGGTTGGCTTCCGTAGCGTCCCGCAATTTGATCGAGGATGCTACCCAAACAAGGGGGGCACATGTGCCCCTTGATGAGCTCTCCGAACGAGTTCTACTTTCGACCCGCGACCCTCAAGTCGGCGGCGCACAAAATTGGTAGGGGACAAACGCATGAACTCAGAACTCTCGTCGCGACGCTCGCGCATCGGCTCTCCGCAGACAAGGAAGCTCCTCCTTGGCATGGCGATCGTCTTTGGGCTGCTGTTGACCGTGTTTCCCGCCGTTGGGGGGTCAGCTTCTCCTGCTCACGCTGCCGCGTGTACAGATTCGGCCAAAACCCTCTACGGGGTGACGATGGATAGCAAGTACGTCGAGCTTCGGGGTTCCAGCAACTGCCTCGGGACTGCCTGGATCCGATGGAACGCGACCAGCGTGGCCCTAGAAGGCTACGGAGTGGTGAAGTTCCAAGTTGCCAATGCCTGTGGCACCGTCTCAAATGGGGAATCGAACTCCATCAGCAGCGTGGGTGGAGCTGGTAGTCACATCACCGCGTACAAATCGGGAATTGTTCGCGCTCGGATGGTCTACACCCGCCAGGGCGGCTCGCCCGCATCGTTCACCTCCTCGTGGTTCAACGTGGGCGGCAAGACCACCATCTGCTGAGTAACCAGTCATAACGAAAGGCGCAGTAATGAAGGTGTCAAATGACCGCGGAATATTGCCGCGCCGCGCGGTCCAAAAACGCCTCGGGCTCGCCTTAGTCATTGGGCTTGTCTTGGGTGCCTTCCCCCTAGCTTTCAGTGCACCTCAGGCACACGCTGCAAGCTGCACCGACGGTGGCCGCACCTATAAGGGCCTGAACATGGTGGGAAAGTACGTAGAGCTCCGCGGATCAGCCAATTGCGGTGGGACAGCATGGATCCGATGGAACTACGTGAAGACGTCTGAAGACGCCGCCGGCACCATTAAATTCCAAGTGATGGACTACTGCGGAAATGTGTCTAACGGGGAGTCCAACAGCATCAGCACTGCCGGTGGAGCCCAATCTCATGTCACCGCATACCGTTATGGAATCGCCAAAACCCGCATGATCTACACGGAACGCTTGGGATCACCTGCGTCCTTCACAACTCCGTGGTACAACCTCGTGAGTAAGACAACCCAGTGCTGAAAAGGCGAACCGCGGGTAAGTCCGTGCGAGTTTCCGAGTAGCTCGGGAATACTGAAACCCCCGCTGCGCCGTGGCGGGGGTTTTCTCATACCCTCAGTCAACAACGGCTAGACGCCCGTCAAGTCGGGATTCACGCTTCCGTCTCGCTTCGCGGGTGCCGGAACCTTGCCACCCTTCGACCATCTGAGCGTGCCGAAGACTACCGCTCGCGGGCGTCGTCACCGCGAGCCCTCGCCCTACTCTGGCGCTCTCGTTCGCTGGCATCTCGGACACTGTCACGGTCCAATTTCGAAGCTGTCGGCGTGCGACCGACACGACGAAGCTGATCGGCAGCACGCCTGGCTGCCACCTCATTACGAGCGCGAAGAGCCTCGGCGGCCGTCGGAGGCTTCCCTACCTCAGAAGTGCTTTGCTGCGCCGCCTCCCGAGTAGCCGTAGCAGCCTCCTGGACGGCGTGGGCACGCACCGCCTGGTCGGCCGGGGGTTCCTTTAGGAACGCGGCCGATTTGTGCATGGCCGTCACACGCTCGTGCAGCTCGGCACCAATCGCCCGCTCCCGGTTCTGGTTCGGGATCGCGTCGGGGGTGGCCTCGTCGACCTTGTAGCGGCCGCGGAACGCGTCGACCTCGGCCGCGAGCTTGTTCCACTCAGCGCGACGCTCGGCGTCCGCCGGGACATCTCCGAGCTGCTTGGCCCACTCGGGCTGCTCGGCCGCGATCGCCTGGCCGCGCTCCTCCAACCGGACGACGAGGTAGTCGTAGCGCTCGGCCAGGTGCTCGCGCCAGGCCGGGTCGGTGTGGTGGGAGTCGAGCGCGCCGCGGTCGACGATCCACGCCGGCACTCGGTCGTCGTGCTCGGCGGTGCCGAACTCGGACCAGTACGAGCGCATGTCGTCTTGGATGCGGGAGGCGAGCACGGCCGGCTTGTTGCGGGCGTCCTCGAGGCTGCCCTTATTCCACGCGTGGTGGAGTGCATCTGCGGGGTCGTAGCCAGCACGCTCGGCACCGCGGAGGGAGGCCTGCAACGCACCCCAGCCTTCGTCCTCGCGAAGCTGTTGTGCGGCCTCCCGGCCGACTGCTTCTCGGGTGATCTTCTCGAACCGCACTTCGTCGGCGCGCTCGGTGACGTCGCGGTACTCATCGACGAGCGTCACCAGGTCGTCGACGCGAGCCTGCTCGGCGCGAATCGTCTCGTTCGCGCTCGACATCCCGTCGGAGTGGTTTGCGATCTGCGCGAGGACGTCGCTGATGGGTTGGGCGTCGTCGGTTTCGACGTAGAGCCGGTTCGACTCCTTGCCGCGGGTCATGGCCACGTAAGCCAGAGCCCTGGACGTCGACGAGTCCGCGAGGACGTGGGACGTGTCGGCGGTGAGGCCCTGGGCGCGGTGGACGGTGGAGGCGTAGCCCAGCTCCACGTGGTCACGCACGTAGTCGGCCCAACTTCCCCCTTGTGTCGTTCTCACTATCGGCACCAACGAATCCGCCGTTAGGAATTCGTCGGCCTCGGAGATAGGGCAACGATGCTCTCGAGTGGCCCGCCGAACTCTGACTATGCAGCTTTATTCGGCCCATCAGTAAGGGGTGTGCATGGGCGCCACTACCGACGTCCGGGCCACCGAATGAGGTTTCCTAGGGCACGACCGGCACTCATCCCTACCCGCGTGATGCCACTCATCGCACCAACAACACCCAGGGCCAGGCCCTTAGTTACGTCATTAACTCCTCGAGCCAGTCCGTCCATGACCGCGATCAATAGTCGGGCCAGGACCTCGACGATTCGGAAGGGCAGGCTTGCGAGTAGGCCGAGGACTTGCACGATTGCGCTTTCCTCGCCCAGCTGATCAAGTGCCTCCTCAGGCGTCGTTCCCTGCAGGGCTAATCTGCTGAATCTTTCTCGGCGCGACTTCAACGACATATTCAGCGCCATGACGAGGGAAATGACGAATCCCACAAGCGCAATGAGCCAACCCAACGCTTCTCGCCCACCCTCCGCAGTCGTGGGTTCCGCCGGCCGAACAGGCGTGTAGGAGAAGATCAGGACCACAACGCCGACGTAGATACCGGCAACGGCGAGCCCGAATCTAAAAAACCGTCGCAGTTCGGATGGAAAGCCAACAAGAGTGAGCGCGGCAAGACGGAGAACGTCGGCATCAATGGAGTACAGGAGGGCAGGTCTCCCTTTCGACTCATCGTGAACCTTCGAGGCAACCTCCGCCGAGCGTTCGATGGAACGGCGTAGGCGAGCGCGGCGAGTGAGCTGAAAACCGCCCGTCAGGGAACCGGCTATGCCCGTGCTGCCCAGAATGGCAGCGATGACACCCGTTGCAATCTGCCAATTCACGGTCAAAGCCTAAGTGCAACCCATTCAGCTCATTAGAAGAGTCAAAACATCGTACGGGTACATTTCATACAAGAATACAGGGGTGAGGTTCCGGCAATCGAGCCTCACCATGTTTTCCTGGGGTCCTCTTTGTTGATTCGACGCACTTGACTTCCGCCCATGATGAGTTCGGGGTAAGCAGGGTCGATTTTGCTCGCAATGCTAAGCAACTCGTTGAGACGGGCAGCTATTCGCACCTCAAGGATGCTGTCGTGGTGAGCCACCCGGTTGCGGAGCTTTCGTAAGTGGTTTAGCCGATTGCCGATGAGAAGACGGCTTGCGTCCGACGAACCTGCCCCTGGGAATGCGAGGTGCGCACCTCCAGTCCAAAGAATTTGATGACGCGAGTGGCTTTCTGTCTCAGCCATGGGAACGACGACCTTTACCCATGTGCCGAACATGAGCTGCGCGACGACATCGTTGTGCGTGACGGAGAGCCCTTTTCGAGGATGGCCTGCAGCCCGTTCGTCTGACTCCTTCTTCGCCCGCTTACGAGCATCAATCAAGTCTCCCTTAAGGTGCGAATACAAAGGTTCTTGGGTCTCACCCTCCAGCGTTCAATCTTGCGTGCCACCCTGTTTGACATTCCAATCGGAAAGGGCACGATCAAGAGCGTTGCGGACAGCAAGTTCTACGAACGATATTTGCGCGTGGAGCGCTCCAGACATCTGTGTCGCCCACAGATAAAGATCCCACGCGCGATCAGGAATATGGCCTGCCTTATCCATATAGGGAGACAGCCGTGACTGACTCAGCAGCTGGGCCCGGGCGTGATGTTGACTCGACACGAGGATCACTGTAGCGTTTAGTCAGAGCAGCGGGCTTGGATCGCTGCGTACACCTCAGTACCCCCTCAGCGCTTTGCGCTAGAGGGGGTTACTTGTTTCCAGAATGCCCCCAAGAGAGCATCTCCCCCTCTTGCCAATACAGGGTACGTTCCGTCAGTTTTCTAATCCCCGCACCCCGATAATCTGCCTTATGTCAAGTACTAATTATCCAGATTGAATCTGGGTACGTCGAGCCCTGCGACGAGGTCGAGGAACTGCTGCCACTGCTGGTCGGTCTCGTCGGCGGTGTGACAGGTGGCGAGCCAGGCCCGCTGCATCGGAAGGCCTTCGAGTTTCAGGTCGACGGCAAGGGTGAAGACGGCACCAGTCTCATCGCCACCACGGGTGACGAAGGGCGCAACAGATGTGATGTGTTCGGGGTTGATCCAGAGTCGGGCATCACCTGGTCGGCCGTCGCGGTTTGGAAGCGGAATCAAGCGCACCATGCCCCGAACGTAGAGCACGGCGAGCGTTAGGTGTCGGACTTGGCTATCGCGTCTAGAAGAGGCGGGGGTGGGTGAGTTCGACGCCGAGGAGGGCTGCGCTGATCAGTTCAGGCTGCCATCCGTGCTCGAGGATGACGGCCCGAAGATCCAGCGACCGCTGCACTCGAACCTGCCGGGGGAGATCCCCCAACCGCAGGCTCTGCCTGTTGCGGTAGCGGCCGCGCTGGGATCGGTCGAGCATGTTCTCTCGATGCGTCCCTGGCGCCACATGCGACAGCTCGAGGTCCGCCGCCGCGTGCACGCAGATCGGAATGTCACAGGAGTGCAGCAAGAGCGTCGACGAGGGTAGTGCACTGCCAGTCGCGAGCTCGAAGGCGTAGCGCTGCGGCCGCACGGCCTGTTGGCCGTGCTCGCGTATGATCCAGAACCGGCCATAGCCGTCGTCGGAAATGGCGCCGGTCCAGAACCAGCAGTCATCCGGCTCCGGGCCTTTGACGACGAACGACCAGAAACGTTCCTCCTCCGTGCGCGTCACGCCGGTCCCCCGGGGTAGGCCATATCGCCGCTCCACGTCAGAAGACCCCACTGCTCTTTCTGGCCGGACCCATGTCTGGTCAGGGCGAAGTGGTCGAAGTCGTCGTCCGCGTGAACATCCATGGCGCACTGATGCGCGACGCCTTCGAAGAGGACAAACGATCCGCACCGGAACACCTCACAACGGTACGACGACACACGGCAACGCCCTGGTCGGCGCGGCCGCACCTCGACGAGTTACCCTGGTTCTGTGCCCTTGTGGTGCACGGCCCTCCATCGGGGAGGGCCGAGCTTCATCCTTATCGGAAGGAACGTGTCATGGCATTGAGCCGTCTTGCTGAAGAATTCGCGGCCGAGATCCGCGCCCACGACTGGTCGGATGCCCCGTGGCGGCTGGACCGTGCCGGCCACAACCGGACTACCGATCCGAAGAGACCAGCCGAGCACCTTGACCCGGACCAAACAGACCGGGTCAGAACCAACGTCATGTGGGTCACCGCCCAGGTGCTCCTGCACGCAGACCCGAACTTCTCCGTCGAAGAGTTCGCCGTCGCCTGCGGTATCCCCCGTCGCATCACGCACCGGACGGATGGAAAGTTCAGCGGCGCCCTCACCGGGGGCCTCCGAATCCGAAACGGTGTGCCCGCCACCCCAGGGACCTGGGATATCAGCCCGAAGCGGGCACCGGGTGTCCACTCGTGACGCAGGCGTTCCCTCCGAGAGCGCACGTGTTCATCGACGAGTCGAAGTCGAAGAACTACTACATCGCCGCTGCAGCCACCGGCCCAGCGACCGCACCAGACCTCGACCGTGCCATCCGGCAGCTCACCCGCCCAGGGCAACGACGCATCCACTTCAAAACCGAACGGGACTCCTCCCGCAAGACCATCCTCGCCAAGCTCGGAACTCTCGAGCTCGGGGTGCATGTGTACGTCGCGGAGGGACTACCCGACAAAGCCGCCAGGCCCCTGCTGCTCCAGGCCCTTGTCGCCGACCTTGCCGCGTCGGGATCGACCCGGCTGATGATCGAACGAGACGCATCTCTCGTCGACGCCGACCGCCGCACCATCCGTACCGCCCTCATCAGCAACAGCTACGCCCACGGCCTGGCGTATGAGCACAGGGCGCCGACGGACTACGCGATGCTGTGGGTCAGCGACGCGATCGCCTGGTGCTACCAAGCTGGCGGCGACTGGATACGACGCGCAGAACCACTGGTCACCGGAATCACACGGCTGGGTTAAATGCGCGAGCCTGGCTCGTCATACCGTCCGGAAGACTGCCAGGCCTACTTCTCAGGGCTACTGCCCCTCGCAAGAACGAGTCTAACGGGCTGATCCGTAGGAAGCCAGATCCCTGCGGATGGAGCCGGTAACAGCCCGTTCGCTCGCCCGTAGCGGGTGCCTCTCCGCATAGTTCTTACCGAGGCCTCCTTTTGTCTCGGCTGCGTTTGACGAACTGCCGAGCTCCGGAGTGATTCATGCGCCATCGTGCTTGTTCGATACTGACGTCGAATGTTCTGGCCACCGCGTCATCCGAAGTGTCCTTCCAGGCAAGTCGGAGTGCGGCTTCGTAGGGAATGAGCAGTTCTCCGGCGAGCCAAGTGGCTTCTTCTTCCTGATCAGCAGCAGAGCCGCAGGGGACTGCTGTCGATTTAGTTGACTCGACTTGTTTGGGGTTTTCAGGCCGCGTGAGCAGCCTGTGAGTTGATTATCTCGAACTCGATCGGGGTGAGCCTGCCGAGTCGTCGTTGTCGTCTTCTGCGGTGATAGGTCCGCTCGATCCAGGTCACGATGGCGAGCCGCAGTTCCTGCCTTGAACGCCACCGTTGACGGTTCAGGACGTTCTTTTGCAAGAGCGAAAAGAACGACTCCATCGCGGCGTTGTCAGCGCACGCGCCGACCCTGCCCATCGAACCGGTGATCCCGAATTCCTTCAGCTGCTCAACGAACTTCCTTGACCGAAATTGCGATCCTCGGTCCGAGTGCAGATACGTGTTGTCGACGTTCCGGAGCGAGACCGCATTGCGGAGCGCGGCCACGGCCAGCTCCGCGGTCATCCGCCCGTCGATCGAGTAGCCGACGATTCGGTTCGAATAGACGTCCTTGATCGCGCAAAGGTACAGCTTTCCTTCGTCTGTCCAATGCTCCGTGATGTCCGTCAACCACAGCTCGTCCAGACGGGTAGCGGTGAAGTCGCGGAGCACGAGGTCGTCATGAACGGGCGGGCCGGCTTTCCGGTTCAGGCCCCGCTTCTTCGAGTGCAGCGACCAGAGCCGCTGCTCCGAGCACAACCGCCACACGCGCCGCTCGGACGCCTTCAGGCCGGTCTCGGATTCGATCTCGTCAGAGATGAACCGATACCCGAACCCGGGGTCGTCGCGGTGCAGATCGATCGCGGCGTTCGTGAGGTGCGCGTTGTCCCAGTCGCGCTGCGACACAGGATTGGTGCGCCATTTAAAGAACGCTTGCTTGCTGAAGCGCAGCACCCGGCAGGTCACCGCGACGGGAACGCCGTCTGCGGCAAGGTCAAGGACCAGCGGGAACATCATTTGGGGAGTGACGCCTGCGACAGATAGGCGGCCGCTCTTCGCAGGATCTCGTTCTCTTGCTCGAGCAGCTTGATGCGTTTCTTCGCTTCGCGAAGCTCAGCCTGATCGGCCTGGGTCACGCCGGGTTTGATGCCGTCTTCGACGTCCGCGATCTTGAGCCAGCGTTGCAGGCACGACTCCGAGATTCCGAAATCTTTCGCGATCCGACTGACCGGGGCTTCGCCCCGCCGAGCGACTGCGACGACGTCGCGACGGAACTCCAATGGGAATGCTTTGGGCACGATGACCATCCTTCCGTGAGAACCGAAATCCTCACAGCGCAAGAGTCAACCAAACCGACAGCAGTCCCCATCAAGCAGGAGCAAGATCCGAATCCTGTGGTTCAGCGAGATGTTTTGTCGTTCATCGTGCCGGTCGGATCAGTAGACCCAAGACAAAATGGCGTTCTTGCCCGGCCGTGATTTGGTCTTGACCACCATCTGATGGTGAATGAGCGTCTTGTCGTCCATCCCAGGTCGACTCGTGCTGGAGAGCGGCGGGTCCATCAACCCCCTTGCCAGGGGCGAGGGTGGGCTGTGGAATCAGGGCACAGCCCACCCGCGTGCGGGGATGACGGGGGGGACTGGGCCGGCAACGATTGACCGACAGTCAATCGATTGGAGTCGAAGGCAGCGCTCGATGCGAGCTTCCGCAAGGCATAGGGGCCGCCGAAGGTTTCTTTAAGTGGTCCCTCTAAGCCGTCAGGAGTGACGGGCTACTGCGGGCTCTTAAACGTGAGGCGGCCGGAGAGGACGCCGAAGGCGACCTGCGTCAGCGACTGACGATGCTTGCGCGCATAAGTCCGCAACGCTGTGAACGCTGTGTCGGTATCGACATTGTCGCGGTTCGCGATCCAGCCTTTTGCCTGTTCGACCAGGACCCGGCTCTCCCGGGCCGCTTCCAACTGCGCTCGCGTTTCGGCACCCGCGTCAAGAGCTCTCTCCTGGAGCAAGGTAACCGTGGCGACATTCGTGAGAGCTCGAGCGGCGGCAAGATCGACGTCTTCAAACGCTCCAGGTGATCTGCGGAACAGGTTCAGGGAACCGAGAACTGTGGATTGCCGGCTCAAGGGCAGACAATGCACTGATGAATAGCCTGCGTCCAAGGACGCTTGAGCGAAGTGGGGCCACAGCAAGGTAGACGCTTTGAGGTCGGTCACCGCGATGGCGGTACCGGTGCGGGCCACTTCCATGCAGGGGCCCTCCCCGATCTCCAACTGCAAAAACTCCAACACGCCAGCGTGAGTACCAGTAAACGCTGTGATACGCGACTGTTCGTCTGAGTTCACGAGCATCACGCCGGCTGCGTCTGCCCCGAGCAGAGCCACGGATTCATCGACCAGAACCTGAAGACTGGAAGCACCTTCGCCGCCACGCATCCCGACGTCCATCAATGTCATGATCGCCTGAAGTAGGCGGTGTTCCCGATCGACAGGCTGCAACGTCACTCCAGAATCCGATGATTCGAAGTGGCTAGTCCTCTGCCCGCTCCAACGGCCGAAGGCCGCGTAGATCCACTTTACGAACCACGCCTGGGAACGCCGCAGACCCGGCAGGCTCGCGATCTCCATGGCGTCCCCACAGTCACGTGGCCATGCGCGCCTGTGCGGTCGCCGGCTGAGAAGCCCTCTTCCCGCCGCCGATGCCCCAAATGTGCCCCAGAAGCGCCCGGCCGGATTGTCGCCCCAACCGACGAAGAGCACGAAGCATGAAGTCAACGCCAGCTTTCAGGCAAGGACGTGGACGCCGCTACCTGGGGGGAACCCGCCAAGCCCACAAGCGTCAACTCTGCTGGCTGACCCTGCGAGGCTCTCGACGCTCGAATGCAACCGGTGTGACGGGCCCCAATCAATGCGCACTGACCTTTCCACGACTGGTGAAACGAGGGCACATTGCCCCGGGTTCACGTGGGACAGCACGTGGGCGTTGCTGGGTCCTCGCGGGAGAGTTGACCGCTTCCGGGAATCGCGGCGGCTACGCCGGCTGCGAGAGCGGTCAGCGCGGGCGGTATTCCGCCGCCATCGGGCAGTCGAAGGGGCGCCTGGCGGCGAGGCCGACGCGGTTGAGGTAGGCGATGACGGTGCCGAAGGCGCTCGGCAGGGACGCCTGCGTGTATGGCACCTTGTGCTCCTCGCAGTGCTCGCGCACCAGCTTCGATGCGGCCTTGAGGTGAGGGCGAGCCATGCTCGGGAAAAGGTGGTGCTCGACCTGGTAGTCGAGGCCGCCCATCGCGATCGTCATGAAGCGGCCGCCGGTGATGTTGCGCGACGTCATGACCTGCTTCGACAGGAAGTCGACACGGCTGGACTCGGGGATGATCGGCATGCCGATGTGGTTCGGCGCGAACGCGGAGCCCATGTAGAGGCCGAAGATCGCCAGCTGCACGCCGACGAACGCGAACGCCATGCCCACGGGCAGGAACCAGAAGATGAGGCCGAGGTACACGGTGAAGCGGGCGGTGACCATGGCAATCTCGTGCCAGCGCTTGTCGACCTTCTTGCGGCCGAAGAGTGTCTTGTACGACAGCAGGTGCAGGTTGACGCCTTCGAACAGCAGGATCGGGAAGAAGATGTAGCCCTGGCGCTGCGTGAACAGGCGCATCAGGCCCTTCTGCTTCACCGCGTCGCGCTCGAGGAACGACACCGTGTCGAAGTCGATGTCTGTGTCGCGGCCGACGGTGTTCGGGTTGCCGTGGTGCTTGGTGTGCTTCGAGGTCCACCAGGCGTAGCTCATCCCGACGACGCCGGACGCCAGGATCCGTCCCACCCGGTCCGAGGTGACGCCCGAGGCGAAGACCTGGCGGTGAGCCGTCTCGTGCGCGAGGAACGCGTACTGCGTGAAGATCAGGCCGATGCCCCCGGCGATGAGGAGCTGGAACCAGCTATCGCCGAGGAGGACCGAGCCGGTGACGGCTGCCGCCAGCAGGGCGGTGACCACGACGAACATCCCGATGTAGAAGCCGGTGCGGCGCTCCAGGAGACCTGCCTCGCGGACGCGGGCAAGGAGCGCGGTGTAGGTGCTGACCGGCTTGGACGTCTCGCCGGAGGTCGTGCCGCGGAAGCCCGCGGGTAGCTCGGCATGGTTCCGCACAGGTGGAGCGGACGTGCCGGGCAGAAGGGTGGGAGAGGCGGAGACAAGGACGGCGGTCATGAGGCGCTTTCGGCTGGGTGCGAGGGCCGTCTCAGTGCGCGGAGGGCGGATGCGCCAACGTCCAGGAGGGCCATGGAACGGAGTCGTTCCGAGTAACGAGGCCAAGGTCTGGGGCATCTGCTTGGAGGCTACCGGCGTCGCGGGAGGACCCAGTGAGCAATGAACGATCGGAACCATTTGCCGCGCTTATCGGCCAGCACGGTGGTGGTCAGGAGGCGGCGCCGCCTCCTGGATTCTCGCCGAAACGCTCCGCGTACGCCGCGGCGAAGCGGCCGAGGTTACCGAATCCCCAGTGGCGGGCGATGATCGCGACGTTGCCTGGCGACGATGTGGCAAGTTCGGTGTGAACGTAGTCGAGTCGGATGCCTCGCAGGTACCTGTTCGGGGTGTCCCCGAGGTGCTTCCGGAACCCCTCCTGGAGCGTTCGGATGCTGAGCCCGCATGCTGCGGCGATTGTCGTCGTGGTGATTGGCAGGTGGGCGTTGGCGTGCATGAATTCGACGGCCGTTTTCACGGCAGCGTTTTTCGGGTGATGGAGCGCCTCCGGGAGGGTGGGGCCTTGCGGCGGGTACATGCCGAGGAGCGCGATGGCTGCGATGCGGGTCATCTCGGCCTGCAGGATCGGGCTCGGGTCCGACTCCGCGTCCACGCGCGCGACCAGCGCGATGGTGTTTCGCCACGTCAGCACCGACGCGGGCGTCGGTGGATGGGTGTGATCTAGGTGTAGGGGCCCGGCGGCGGCGGCGAAGTGCTCGGAAGCGACCCGTTCGAGGAGGGGGCGGCGGAAGTGGACGAGCTGTTGGTGGGCGTTAGTGAAATCGAACGCGAACGGCCGATCGGTGGTGAAAATCATCGGTTGTCCGATACCGAGGAGGGTGTCGAGCCGGCCGACGTCGAAAAGCCCCTGGCCTGCAGCCATCCAGGAGATGACGTAGTCGTCGCCGGGTGCGATCGTCCCGGTGACGTGCCCGTCGAACCGGGTCGAGCGGAGCGTCATGTTGGTGGTGCCGCGGGCGGTATGCCGGTAGAAAAACGGTCGATCGCTTACCTCGGCGGCAAAAGAGGTGCCGTTGTAGCCGTTTTCGAACAGGTCGATGGCGGCGTCGATCGTTGCACCCTGGACTTCGATCCGGAGCGGATCGGCACTCGACGACACGACAGGATCATGACACACACCGGGCCACCGCACCCCAAGCTGCGTCTCGGGGTCGGTCGTTCAGTCGAAGGAGGGCATCTCCGCGAGGTCGTCGTCGAGTTGATAGACCGCCATCAGGAGTGCCGCTGCGGATCGGGCCTCCCGCGCAGGCGCTACCGCCTGGGTCAAGGCGGCCGTCACCTGCGCACCCTCGGCAAGCAACGCGATCGATGCGCCGACGCTGGCGGGCATGCCCGCCTTGATAGCAAGGTCGGTCACGAGACCCGCGAACACCTTTTTGTGGTGGGCGGCAGCCTCTACCACCCACGGGATCTCCGGCCCAAGTTCCGCGTACACGTTCACGAACGCGCACCCCTGGAACGTCGGCTCAGCGAACCATGCTTCCAGGAACGAGAACATCATCAGGATTTGGTCTCGCGGGTCACCGGCCGTGTTCATGGTCGCGACAAGATTGGCAGTCCATGTCTCGTGGCGGTACTGCAGGACAGCCTGCACGAGGGCGTCCTTCCCGGCGAAGACTTTGTCGAAGTCGGACCGTGTGACACGTGCAAGGTGGCCGACGGCATCGATGCTGGTCGTGGAGATTTGGCCCGCGGTGAAGAGTCGGTCGGCGCTTTTGATGAGTGCGTCCCGGTGAGAGGCATCCGCCACAAGCGTGGAGGTGTGGGACATGAGGCTCGATCCTGAACTTGTGGTTGCTCCGAACCCTAGGCGCTGAAAGCTGGACCCCAATCGATTCCTCCCGGAATACGGGCGTCGATGGGGTACGCCTGGCCGTTATACGCGGATACCCGTGGGGAACCGGTGTCGGGGTGGCGGCTACTTCTAGGGTCACAACTATCCGGCGGATGTCGGGTACGACGGGGCTTGCGCCCCACCAAGGAGACGACCCCCAATGAGCAGCACCACCCACACCGGAGGCCGCCACGTCGGAACCATCCCCGCAGTCCGCCTCGTTCCTCACGCGTCCCGTTACACGCCCCGCGGGCGTGTCGGGCTCATCACGGTCCCCCGTGTTCTTTCACGGCACTCCGCCACCGCGACGACCCTCGGGGCAGCGGCCGCCCTTGCCGGGACTTCCGCCACGGCCATCACGCTCATGCTCGGTCTCGGCCGCTGAACACACGAAACGCACGCATGACACATCACGAAGCCTCGTCCCTCACCCACGAACAGCTCGTCAGACAGGTGGAACCTTCCCGGACCCGGAGCTACTACTTGCGTAACCCCCACGTGGCACCGGTCCGGATAGGGGTGTACCCGAAGCGCCGCACCGGAGACGCAGCCATCGGCCTTCCCCAGATACCTGCCACCCCACCGGAACCGGTCAACGTGGCCGCGGCTGTCACGTACGCCGACTTCTTCCGACAGGACACCCAGATCGCCATCTGATCCCCCTACTCCTCCCCCGCGCCCATCACGGTCCGCCGCGATGAATCGGGCAGGCGTGTCGCACTGGTGCAGCGGTCGGACCACAGGTGAGCTCCGCCGCCCGCTAAGACTCGATGCCGCTTCGGAGGGTGCGTCCCGCCCGGGCTTCCAGGAGCTTGGCGACCATGAGCTCCCCATCCACAGGCCCGAACTCGGCCAATGCCTCCCGGTGCAGAGCCGCGACGAGCTGCGTCAGTGTCGCTGGTGTCCCCGCCCTAGCCGCGAGCCGGGTGATGGTGTCGAGTTCCTCCACGACCCGGTCCAGCCCAAACGTCGTCAGGTAGTTTCCCGCGAGCAGGGCTGGCGCGTGATCTTTCAGGAACACGCTTCCCCCGGCACTTCTCTCAAGGACCCGGCGGAGAGTCTCCGGATTCAGGCCAAGCTGCTGGCCGAGGAGCAGGGCTTCGGTGACGGCGACGGCCTGCCCGAACCAGAGCGTATTGGCCAGCAGTTTTGCGGTGTAACCCGCCGCCGCGTCCGGGCCAAGCACCTCCGTGGCGCCGGGAGCGCTGAGGCGTTCAAGGACAGGTCGGACACGGTCGAGCGCCCGGGTGTCGCCGGCCGCGTAGAAGCGGAGAGTCCCCGCGGCAGCATCCTTGGGGCTCCCACCCATAGGCGCCCCCACGAAACCGATCCCGGCCGACGACGCCGCTTTCGCGACCCGCCCGGCTATTTGCGGATCGTTGCTCGTGACGTCCAGCAGACATGTTCCTGGGTTCATCGCCGCGAGGAGACCGTCGGGTCCGGAGCATGCTGCCTCGAATTCGTTGGGGCCAGGTAACACGGTGACCACAATGTCGACGTTTTTTGCCACACTCTGCGCGCTGTTCATCACTGTGGCGCCACAAGCTTCCGCGGCTGTACACGCATCCGGGGCAACATCAAAGACGGCCACCGTGTCGGGGCGTCGAAGGAGTCTCAGCGCGATGGGGAGACCCATCCGCCCGAGGCCGATCACCCCGATTCGATCACTCACCGTGCCCTCATGCCTGAGCATCCAGTCAGCACGTCAGCCCTCGGCAAGCGGAGACACACCGGTGAGAGCTGCCGCCTTGTCCCAAAGGTGCCGGGCGGTGTCGCGGTTGCGGCTCAGCATGTTGGGATTGACCTGGCGCGGATTTCCCCGGACGTGACCAATGCTGCCGGGCCCGTAGAAAGCCCCCGATCGGGCGTTGGGTGAAGTAGCCGCGAGGAGCGTCGGCAACGCTCCACACTCGGCGTCTTGGCCAATGGTGCGCATCATGGCGCCGAGCACAGCAGCGTTTACGCTGCCGGCGTGGGTGTGCAGGTTCGTGTGGGAAAGCCCCGGGTGCGCTGCGATCGAACCCACGGTTGACCCGGCGCGGCGGAGCCGACGGTGCAACTCGAACGAGAACATCAGGTCGGCGAGTTTCGACTGCCCGTATGCAGGCCAGGCCCGGTAGGTGCGACGATCCCAGTTCAGGTCGTTGACGTTCATCGTCCCGAACCGGTGGGCAAGGCTCGGCAAGGTCACCACCCGGTCGCTGATTTTCGGCAGCAACAGTCCAGTGAGGGCGAAGGGTCCGAGGAAGTTTGTTCCGATTTGCGTCTCGAACCCGTCGACTGTGCGGCCCTCGGGCACCGCCATGACACCCGCGTTGTTCACCAGCACGTCGATCGGGCCGCACGCGTCAGCGAAATCCCGCACAGAAGACAGATCAGCAAGGTCGAGCTGCCGGACAGTGACGTGACCGCGCATTCGACTTGCCGCTAGGTCGCCTTTGTCCGTGTTGCGGCATGCAAGGATGACGCGCGCCCCGTGACCGGCCAGTTGCCTGGCCGTGACTTCGCCAAGCCCGCTATTGGCGCCCGTGACGACGATGGTCCGCCCCGTCTGGTCCAGAATGTTGGCTGTCGTCCACGAGCTCATTCCGCCACCCTAGGTTGCCCGCTGACCGCGGGCCCAGAATTCGATCACGCGGCCACGGGCTCCATGGACCGGAAGCGCTGAACCGGAGGGTGCACAACGTCTGATGTAAGAGGAACACCAGAGTTACTTGGTCAGGCGGTGTCCTTTCCAGCAGGCACAGTTGCGGTGGTCAAATGCAGCTCGGTAGAGCCGATCTGCTTCGTGGTCGAGCTGGGCGACTTCGGGATCTCGGGTGAAGTACCCGGCCATGAAGCGAGCTTCGTAAATATGCCGTTCGTGCTCGGTCAGTTCCCACGGGTTGATGCTTTCGGCAGGGTCCTCGTACTCGGGGGGTGCGTCTTCGTCGGTGGGTGGTGGCGGGGTTTCCTCTTCCGCCCATGAGGTCGAGTCCATGCGTCACTCTCCTACCGTCTCGTCGTCGGACGCTCCCGAAGCGGCAACTCGGGTGATCTGGTCGGGGCGGAATCCGCCCCAGTGGTCGTGCTCCGAAACCACGATGACAGGGGCGGTGAGGTACCCCAGCTCCTTGACATACTCCAGGGCCGCGTCGCTCTCGGTCACGTCGATGACTTGGTATGCAAGGCCCTTCGCATCCAGCGCCCGGTAGGACATCTTGCACTGCATGCAATTCGGCTTCGAATAGACGGTAATCATCCTGGCGACCCCCTTAGGTCAATTCTTCTCGGTTCTTCACCTCCCCCTTACGTTCTGAGCGCGGGGATTGAGGGCATTCGTAAGCTCTCGGCCACGCCAGGAGTGCTGGGCATGGCTGTGCTCCCCCTGCCACCTCTGGATGGCTCAACGTGATTGGCCACCCAGCGCTCCGCATCGACTCGACCGCTAATTGAGAAATGCGAACCGATCGCTTTGTAAGGACACGACGGCGTGGTCGCTGCTTGGCCCCAACTCACAACGACGAGAGAAGGACACATCGTGAGGCAGCTCTGGGCCGGAATCGACGCCGGCAAAACACACCACCACTGCGTCGTCATCAACGAGGACGGCACCCGGCTGTTCTCGAAACGGTTCGCCAACGACGAAACCGAGATCCTCGGCGTCCTCGCTGAGGTCCTCGAACTCGCCGCCGACCACGCAATGACGTGGGCGACGGACCTAAGCCAAGGTGGCGCCGCTCTTTTTATCGCGCTTCTCGCCGGCCACGGGCAGAACCTGCTCTACATCCCAGGCCGGACCATTCACCAAGCAGCTCTGAGCTACCGCGGCGACGGTAAGACCGATGCGAAGGACGCCGGGATCATCGCGGACCAAGCACGGATGCGCCGCGACCTGCAACCGATGGGCATAAATGACCAGGTCGCGGCCGAACTGCGACTCCTAGCCGCTCATCGCGCCGACCTCGTGGCCGACAAGACTAGGACAATAAACCGAATGCGGGTCACATTGCTGGAGTACTTTCCAGCCCTCGAAGCGGCTTTCGACTACGCGCACCGCGAAGGACCTCTAGCCCTCCTCACCAAGTACCAAACCCCGACCGCGCTCCGCCGAGCGGGAGTCGCACGCATCACTGCCTGGCTCAAAAAGCAGGGTCATCGGAAAGCCGGGCCCGTTGCGCAAATAGCCGTCGACGCGGCGAAAGGGCAGCGAACTGCCGTCCCCCTTCAGGAGGTCGCTGCCACAATCGTCGCCCGTCTCGCCTATGAAGTGCAGCGCCTCGAGACGCGAATCGAAGAGGTCGACGCTGAAATTCAGCAACGTTTAGACCAGCACCAGAACGCGAAAATTTTGCTCAGTATTCCGGGGTTTGGTCCGCTGTTAGCTGCCGAGTTCATCGGCGCAACCGGCGACATGAGCCGATTCGAAACCGCTGACAGGCTCGCGGGTGTCGCCGGTGTCGCTCCTGTTCCTCGTGACTCTGGCAAGATCAGCGGCAACCTGCACCGCCCCAAAAGATACGACAGGAGGCTCCTTCGCGCCTGCTTCATCTCCGCCCAGGTAGCGGCCCGATGGAACCCAGAATCTCGTGCTTACTACGAACGCAAGCGAGCTGAGAGCAAGAACCACAAGCAGGCGGTCCTTTGCCTCGCGAGGCGACGAATTAACGTCATCTGGGCCCTCCTGCGAGACGGTGCTGAATACCGCGTGACCACTACCCCGAGCCACAATCGCGGCGCCGCGGCGACGAGCACCGTCTAGAAGCAAGTCCCGTCATCGACGCACACCACGTCGCAACACCTATCTACAGGTCGACCGGCACGATGACCTAGCACGCGCTCGTTGCGTCCCGCACGATCCCCCGCTAGACAGAGGTCATGCCCTCTACGAATCCTCCGGAATCGACGACTAGTTCTGGCACTGCACCTCGACGGCGATGGTTCCCGTCCGTCCAACTCGGCTTGATTGTCATGGTCGTTCTGATTGGCGCGAGCGCTCTGCTGAATTCAAGCCACTTGTCCGACACTTTTGGCAGCGCGGCCGGAGCAGGAATCCGTATCGTGGCGACCGTCTTATGGGTTCTCGGCTTCGTGCTTGCGGTCATCGGATATGTCCTCGGTAAGAGACTTGGAGTCCTACTCCCACAGCCGAGGAACGAATTGGCAAAACTCGCACCCATGGACCGGAAAGACCTCTGGCGGCGTTTTGTCAAAAGGCAAGAACTCGGTGCGCACGACATCGAGCTGTTGAAAGCTTGGAAAGCTGAGGTGCGGCGGCAGAACCGTTCGGCAGTCTGGAGTGTTGCGGGGATGGTGATTGGCCTCGGGGGCGCGAGCCTGGCGTTTCCAGGCATCGTCGGAGTCATCCTCCCGGCAGCGTTCGGTTTTCTTGCCCTGTTCTTGATCGTCATTAGCTGGATCGAACGGAGACGACTTAGTTACATTCCATGACCGCGTGCATGGTTCTCGGGGCATTGACAAACACATTGAGATTCACGTCTTTTTTGCCGTGATTCTCAATCAGGTTTGTCAAGCCGAAACAGGGGCTCGGATCGGTTCTGATCTGTCACTCCCTCCCATTCGTTTTTTTTCGCCTGGAAGGTACGAAGTACCGGCAGGGCCGCAGGCGGGAGGGCAACCCGGAGGGTGACGGAGGAGAGATTGTTGGCGCGAAATAAGGGAGCGCAGCGACCGCGTGCCGGCAATGTCGGAGGAGGCAGCGGCTTGCCGCTTGCGCGGACGGTGAAGGCCCGTATGCTGCCGAAGGCTTCCAGGCGAAAAAGCGCGCAGCGCAGCAACACGGCGCCGGCCGAAGGCAGGCGACCGATGGCGTTCGGCGTCTGCGTAACTGTGCTCCCTGTTCCGTTAGCTGAACACCTAGGGTTCAGCTATGTATCCATGCGTTTGTTGCGGCTACTTGACGCTGTCTGAGGAACCCGGCAGCTACGACATCTGCTCCATTTGCTTCTGGGAAGACGACGAAACTCAGCTCATATGGCCTGAAACAGGCGGCGGGCCAACAAGGTTTCTCTGGTGGAGGCACAACAGAACTACGAGAAATTGGGCGTAAGCGAACCGCACCTCCGCCAGTTCGTCCGACCCCCGACCCCAGGTGAGAGTCGAGACCCTGGCTGGCGCCCTATCGATATGCAGCTAGACGATTTCGAGAGTCAGCAAAGGTTGCCCTGGCCAGAAGACGGAACTGTCCTCTATTGGTGGCGCCCAACTTCGCAGGTCTCACGAGGCGACTAGCACTCGATCTTCTAGCTTTGCAGCTGGTAAGTCGTAAGTGGTCCCGTCCCTCGCGATGGCCCAAAGGGGCTGCCACGGACGGAAACCGGCGACGCGGGAGGCGTCGTCTCGCTGGCTGAGGATCAACAAAACGTTGTTGAGGCTGTACGCGTGGAACGCCTGCGCGAAGTCGAGAAACGCCGTCCACCGGTCGGAATCGCGCAAGCTCTCGACCTGGGTGGCGATCGACGCGTGGAGGGCCTCGGCTTGGGCTTCTTTCTCCTCGATCGTCTTGGCGGGCTTGCGGGTGGCGGGCTTCTTGGTGCAAGTGGCAATGGTCGTCATGGTCTTGGCTCCTTGGTCTGGATCGGTGAGGATGGAAGGCGGGAGAGGGCAATTACTGGTTGTCCCCTCCCACCTGGTGTCACTCGCTGTCGTCGCGGGTGAGGGTGTCCACGAACGTCACCCGGTCCTGACCGGTGACGACTTGCGTGTTGTGGAGCGAGTAGCGGACCCGGGCCAGAGCGTCCAAGTCCTCTTCTCGCGCGACCAGCTGCCGCATCCGCTGGGGTCCCTCCTCGTCTCGGGTCGTGATCGTCGTGATGACGGTGGTGATTTTCTGCATGTGCTCTTCCTCTCCCTTTCGTTCTTTTTGCCGCGAAGGCACGAAGTGTCGAGTAGGAGGGCCGGGAGCTGTGCAACCCGAAAGGGCGGTAGAGGAGAGAAGTTCGGCCGAAATAAGGGAGCGCAGCGACCGCGGCCGCACTTGTCGGGGGAACCGGTGGCGCAGCCACTTGAACCGCTCCCGGACCGACGTACGATGCCGCAGGCTTCACGGCAACAAGAACAAGGCCCGAAGGGCCAGACAGGGCAGCTCTGCTGCTCCATGGGAGCGCAGCGACCTGCCGGCACGGCCCGCTCCGACCACCCGCAGGGTCGATGCAACAGACTGGGGGCATGGCCAGAGAATGGGACCCCGAACAGCACACGTTCGCGGACAGCTCCCCAATAGCCCCGACCCGGCCGAAGGTCCTCGCTGCCGCCACCCGGTTGTTCTACGACGAACGTGTGCGGACGGTCGGTGTCGACCGGCTCGTCGCCGAGGCGCAGGTAACGAAGAACACCTTCTACAAACACTTCGGCTCCCGCGACAGCCTCGTCCAGGAGTACATCGACCTGCTCTGCGCGAAAGACCAGCAAGCCCTGGCCGGCGCGGTCAAGACGGGCACCACAGCGAGGGGCGTCATCGACGCAGTCGTGGAGTTGGTAGCCGGGGAGATTCTGGCCCCAGGGTATCGAGGGTCCGCTCTACTGAACGCCGCCTCCGCCTACCCGGACCGCAGTCACCCGGTGCGGGTCCGGATCAACGCTCACACAGCTAGCCAAAGGGCCGCATTCGAGGCCGGCTTGCAGTGCGCAGGCCAAACGGTTGCCTCTCAGCTCGCAGCAACCCTCTCCCTGATGGTCGTCGGAACCCACGGTGCAGCGTCTCTCGGGGACCGCGACGAAGCCGTTACTTCGGCGCTCGGCGACCCAGGACAGTCGCGGGACGCTCGGAGGCCAAGACCAGCAAAGATGTCAAGGCTATGGCCCCAGTTCCTCCAAACCTCCGGCTGCGGGATCGAAAGTCACCTTGGCGAGACATGGTCGGGCGAGAAGTTAGTGAGTGTCGTAGATGTCGCGGCGGTGGCCAAGGGTGACGACGACAACCAGGAGGACGTCGTCCTGGATTGTGTAGATGATGCGGAAGTTCCCCACTCGCACCCGAAGCCCTGGCCGACCCTGCAAGGCTTTAGCGCCAGGCGGCCTGGGGTCGTGCCCGAGAAGAGCGATGGCGCCTTGAATGCGGCGGGCGTCTTGAGGGTCGATTTTACGGAGCGCTTTGACTGCGGCGGGACGCAGCTCGATGCGGTAGCTAGTCATTCCCAGCCAAGGTCGGCCTTGACCTGATCCCAGGGAATGTTCGGCCCCTCCTCGGCCATGGCGTCATCAAACGCGTGGATGTCCTCGACGTCTTCGAGGGCGTCCATCAACCGGTCGTACTGCTCCGGGCTGATCAAGACCGCGGCCGGTTTCCCGTGCCGTTCCAAAAACACCGCCTCCGTATGCGAGGTCTCAATCACTTCGGGCAACTTGCCCCGGGCATCACTGACACTGATCGTCGACATACCCTAAGCGTACAAAACACGGTGCGTTTTGTACAGTGGCTAAAACTGTACGCGGCTCGCATCGCGACAGCACCGTGCAGTGCTACTTCGTCAAACGTGATGACAAGCCGGTTATGTGGCGTCGGTGAGGATGCGATCTGCCGCGGCCACGGCACGCAACTTGGTGAGAGCTCCTGTCATCCTGGACTTCACCGTTCCTACCGGCACACCCAAGCGGGCAGCGATCTCGGTCTGAGTGTGATCGCCAAAGTACGTCAACTCAATCACCTCGCGCTGCAGCACAGTCAGCTGGGTGAGAGACAGTCGGACATCGTGGCGGGCGGCCCAGTCGTCGTGAATCCGGCCAAGCGCCGCAGTGCCGTGGTGGAGGTCATGAGTGCCAGCAAGGACTGTATAGGTGCGGTAGGTTTCGGACGCTCGGACCCGGTCGATTGCCCGGGACCGCGCCAACCGGTAGAGGTACCCTCTCGCGGTGCCGCGGTCAGGGTGAAATCGGTCCGGATGAGTCCATAGCTCCAAGAAAATATCTTGGACGACTTCCTCCGTCTGAGCCGGGTCGCGAAGAATGCGAAGCACCGCGGCGAATAAACGTTCCCGCCATCCCCGGTACAACGCTTCAAACGCCGTCTCATCGCCAGCAGCTAGTGCCACCAGAAGGTCGGCGGGATCGTCTAGGGATTGGTGGTGTGACGTGACTGGGGTCGGGGACATGACGGTTCTCGCTTGCAGAAAGGTATCGGCGAGCGGCTGATCCCAGATGACAGCCGTCCGTGGAATGAAACGGGGAACGGGGGCTTACGCGACCGTGTCGAGGTGCCGGCCAAGGACAGCAGGCCAAGTGATCTCCGAGATGCTCATGCCGGAAGAACTCGAAATGGCGTAGGTGTTGTTCACGGCAACCAGTTCCCCATGACCAACGACAAGAGCGCCGATGGTCTCGGCGATCTGCCACCGGTTTGCGGCAGTGGCCGACAACCGGATGACCCGACCCTCCACGTCCCCGGACAGAGTGTGCCCGGGTGCGGGAAGGACAGTCAGTGGCTGAAACAGCACGGGTGACACGGTCACGGTTAGTCCGATCATTCAACCGAAGGGACGCACACCTGTTCGGGGAGGTGAGACGCTGTTTTCGGATCTCCTCGGCAGTCAGGAGCGACCCTTCACCACCGGCGACGCCAAGCGAAAAAGAATTCGGGTCAGTGTCGCTGAGGGGGCAACATCGCCGGTGGGGGAGTGAACACGATCCTACGTGTCCCCCGAAGTGCTGACACCCGATCGGGGACCCCCAGAACGGGGCACGAGCGCAACCTGCGTGTGCGAGGGGGTCCTTTCACGACGAACGACCAGAACCGGTCCACTTCTGCGCGGGTTACCGGTCGAAGCCTTCGTCGGCCATCTCGGTCGTCCACACCAGAAGACCCCACCGCTCGTGACCCTGGCTCGTGTGGCCGGCTGTCCGCGTCAACGCCATGTGCTCACCCGGAGCCTCGTGATCGACAGGCTCGCCCCTGCCGCCACTTCTAGGTCACGCCGGCTTCGCATGGCCCCCATCCGCCATTCGCGCCGTGGTGACCGTGCGCGACGTGAGCGCAGCACAATAATGCGAGCAGTGTCGGCCGCGAACGAGCGGCCCGCTAGCGGTGGGGAAGAGGCGCCGGTTCGGATCGGTCCTCTAGCGCCCGGGTGCGGTGCCGGCGGTGGGGGTGGTGCTGGTGTCGACCCGGGCGGCGAGGGCGACTTTGTATCCGGTGGTAATGCTCCCGGTCACGGTGGCCAGTTGTAGGACGCCGGAGTCGTCGCTGAAGACGTTGTCCGTGGCGAGGCTCACCTGGGCCAGGTTCTGGCTGGAGCCAGCATAGTTCGACAGGGCGTACACCTTGTCGCACACCCCTGCGGGCAGGGCGACCTGGGACGTGGCGATCGCGGTGGTGGAGTCGGTGATCGCCGCCGCTTTCGGGTACACCTCGAAGTGGATGTGCGGCCACCGGCCCGTGTAGCAGGCCGGGAAGATTGACGTGAAGGTGACGGCGCCGTCGGAGTCAGCAACCTGCACTCCGCGAAGGTAGGTTTCCTCGGTGATGCCGTCGGAGTACATCGAGTACCCGCCGGCGGCGTCGCAATGCCACACATACACGGCAACACCCTCGAACGGCACGTCGCCGTTCGCCTGGTCATGGATCGTCAGCGTGAGTGTCATCGGCGCACCCGAAGCGGTGGCGCCACCGCCAAGGCTTGACCGGATGTCGCTACGGATGATCCCGGAGCGCTCGAGCACGTCGGCGCCGTTGGACCCGTCTCCCGGGTACGGGCCCGCGGTCTCGTCCGGGATTTGGTCTGCGGGGACCGTGACCGATGCATCCGCGGTCGCAGACGACGTGGGCGTGGGTGTCGCTGTTGCTGTTGCTGTCCCAGTGGCGGAGGCCGTCGGGGCTGTCGTGCCGGTTGCCGTCGTGCACGCAGCCAGAGTCGCAGCCCCCATACCCAATCCCAGGATGCTCAGCGCACCGCGCCTACTGACCAGGGTTCCCAGGTCGAAAGCGATGCCCTGATCGACAACCTCCTCGTGAGTGCGCGTCAGAGGACGCCCCTCATAGAAAGGGCCGTCGGGGGTGTGGTCGGGTTCCGGGATGCGGGGCATGGTCACCTTCTCGTCTTGGCCAGGATCACGAGCATCACCAGACAGGCTTTCGGACACCAATGAGAAAGCCATGAGATCTCGGTCACGGGCAAACGGAACCAAGCACGTAGAGTGCCGCGCTGACACGCGTCGACTGTCCATCGCTGCGATCAAGACGTGGACCGGGTGGTGCCACGGTCAGGACGGTTCAGGACACCACCCGGCGTACGCATTCTCCCAGCTATGTCGCCCCGAGTGTTCCGTTTCCTCGCTGGTCAGGAACGGATCATGCACTCAATTCCGAACCCAGAACGGCCGCGCCCGCTTCTGCGAAGAAGTCCGCGTAACAGGGTTCGTTGTCACCTTGATGGGAGAGGCGGGATCGTTCCTGCAGAGACCCCGCCACACTCAACCGGTCGCTCCGTTCCTGCGGGAAGGAACTGCGACCATACCGTTTCGGGTAAGGGTGGATGCGTACCGGTGTGGCGCCGGGAGCGCGGAGATAGCTGCTCATACGGCGTTTGCGTCGATCAGATCGTTCAACTCGGCCACGCTGAGAGGCTGCGTGTCCGCGGAATCGAACTCCTGGCTCACGCGATCACCTCTAGCCACGCAAGAGCTGCGGCGATGATCTCAGTCGAGGCTGACAGCGTCGACACTGCGACAACCCACAGCGTGTGTTCCCGATGTACCTGGCGGACTTCGGAAAAGGGCGAGGACACTTTTTCGGCACGCGAAAGCGTCATGAGTTCAACTCGTTTCTGGCCCCTGCGAGCCTGAGATCAAACGGTGGAGCAAACGGTTCCGCCGTGAATCGGGACCAGGTCATCGCCGTGAATCGAAGACTTGTTCTCATTATGAGCCAGGAGGCTAGAAAATCTAACGATGTCTGGAAGGTGGTCGTTTTGCGGATGCCAGCCCCGCGGTCGTGACCCGGTCAGACGGAGACGAGGCCGTAAGCGGCAGAGGACGCGGCCGTAAGTGGAAGATTTCCGTGACGGATTCAAGCGGCGCCAAGCACCGAGTCGTGGAACCAGTTCCCGTGAGGCCTACGGATGAGAACTCACAAGGGAAGCAGCAGCTACCCGACCAGCACGACTCTTACCTCCGGCGGCGACGTGAACGCCGTCACCGAACACTCCGTCGGCTCTGAAAAGGACATCATCGATGTTGCCGCGATTGCTCCATCCGGCGAGGAGAACGAGCCCCTCCGACTGTCATCGACACTGCTCCCCCCGGTTTACATCACCGCTGATAATATTTATTATGTCAAGTAGATGGCTTGGGCATTCCAATGAGAAGATCCGGCCTCGTCCACGAGGTTCCCACGTGGTTGCAAAGCGATAGGGATTCCTCGAAGGAAATCGTGATGCCTCGAGACCTGGCGAGCTGGTCCGGGTCAGCGCTGCCGCGAACCAGTTACCGCCTTTGCAACCGCAACTCTCGACGGGCCACATTAGGTACGGTCGCGCGTATTTCGATCGTCTACTCAACGAACACGACATTGACCCGGAAGGTTGGCCTGTCTCCAACCCACCTGTAGCCCAGACTGGCGACCAGAACCGCCCGCCGGAGACAGTTTTATGGCACCACACCCACCGTTGCTCGTACCCGTTTTGGGGTCTACACCGCGCGAATTGGAACATTTATTGTGACGAGGTGATCATCCTAGATCTCCGACAGAGACGCGCGGGGCCCGCAAACACCGGGCGCCAATAGTGCCGTTTTCTCTGTCTTCCGCACCCCGATCTACGGGATCGGAATCTTTACGTTCAGGCGTTGAGCGAGGAATGGTGGCCACCGTCGGGGTCGTTGCTGTCCTCCTGATGCTTCTTGCCCTTCCAGATTTTGCATCCGACCACCTCTCCCTCTCGTCTCCCCTGGTGGTCTTGGCATTGTGCCTCGCCATGGTCCAGGTGTTAGGTGTGGTTTTTTCGCTTGCCCTGGGCGAGAAGCAGGCTCGTCTTTGGCTATGGATATCGGTCGCCGCCTACGTCGTTCTTCTCGGGGTGGAACCGTTCATCCTCCTTCAACCTCTTCGAGCTGGCTCGACGCCCTGGCTGCTGGCGGTGTCGTTGATCGCCTTCGCCGCCACGACCCTCGCGGAACCGCGCCTTCTTCGCGCTGGTCTCGTCTGCGCAGGGATAGACATTGCGCTCTTTGCCACGTATGCCGGGCGCGTCTCGATCAGTCACAGCATCATCGACGCGATCGGGCTTGGACTCATTGCTGTGGCTTTGATCGCAGGTGTGAAAGGTCTCCGGTCTAGGGCGGACCGGGCCGACCTTGCAGAAAGCGCTGCGCAACTGTTGTTCGAGAACCAGCAACGTCAGACTGCGATGGAGGCCGAACGTGTACACACGGATGCCATCCTTCACGATTCCCTCCTGGCCAGCCTCCTTGCCGCCGCAGGGCACGAAGCACCGGACCGTGCCAGCCGAATGGCCGAATCCGCGCTCGACATCATTACCCGGAACAGCGATCACCCGGTGATGCAACCGGCCACCACCAATTTAGGGCGTGCCCTGATGGCCGATGCAGAGATGAGCCGCCTGCGTGGACTGACCTTGATCAAGGTCGTTCTGGCAGGCCAGGTCGAGCTCCCCACAGACGTCGCAACTGCACTCGTGTCTGCGGCGGGACAAGCGGTGACGAACAGTGTCAAGCACGCCGGACCCGCCGCCCTGTGCACCGTCGCAGTGACCGCTCTCGATAGCGGCGGGACAAGCATCATCATCACCGACGACGGTGCCGGCTTTGACCTTGCCCACATGGACCAGCAACGCCTCGGCGTTCGGGTATCCATCCTGGAACGCGTCCGCCAAGCAGGCGGCCACGCGAACATCTCCTCTTCACCCGGTAACGGCACCCAGGTTTACCTGGAATGGCGACCCTTGACCCTTGAGTCGGCAACGACGCTACCGCCCGCTCTGACGCGCCTCAGTCTGATCCCTCGGCGTCAGCTTTCCCGCATCCTAACCGCCGTCATCGTTATGACGATCCTGACAGCGATTTCCGAAACCACCCTGTTCTCTAGGGCCATCGGACCGGTCGTCGCCGCCGTCCTAGGTCTTATCATTTTGCCCGCCGTAGTACGCGGCGCCAGGACAGGAACTATGCGCGCCCGCACCTCATGGGCCATCGGCGCGGTGGGATTGGCGCTCTGCGCAACCGCGACGATCGGCCTGGACCCGGCGTCGGTCGACTGCGTCTCGATCTACTGGTATACCTGCGGCATCCTCGGCGGCGCAGTCATGATGTGGATGAGCGGACGCAAAGCGGTGCCCATCATGGTCGTCTCGTGTCAAGTCGCCCAAATCTCTTTCTGGGCCGGGCCAACCGGCGCTATCCGACTGGGTCTTGCAGCAGAAATTGTCCTCGTCATCGCTGGCCTCATCATGCACCGCGCCATCCGACGCATCAACATCGCAGCTGAAGTCGCCGCGGCTAAGCACCGCGACCTCACGATCAGGCAGGCAGAAATCGCCGCATTCCACCTCGAACGCCAACAGCGGCTGCAACACGCAGCCGCCACCGCCGAGCCCATGCTCCGGCTCATCATCTCGTGCGCCGGCCAGATCGGTGCTCTAGCCCGAGCGGAATGCCGTGTCCTCGAGCAGGCACTTCGCGATGAGATCCGTGGACGCAGCCTCCTAAATGACGCCATCCGCAACGTCGTCTCTGACCACCGGCGGCGAGGAGCGTACGTACAAATCCTTGACGACGGGGGGCTGGAGGACATAGACCCCCACACTCGAGAAGATCTCCTCAACGACACCGCCCGGCGCATCAAGGACCTGCAATCCACTCGGATCGTGATCCGAACGGGCCAGCCCGACTCCGAAACCGCCATCACCATCGTGGCCACCACCACCGACGAAACAGCCGTCGCGCTCGGCCTCGACAGCGATGACGACATCGACCTCTGGGCCACCATCCCTCGCCCTAGCACCGTCACCCTCGCCGCCTAACAAACCGCCCTGTTCTGCCACCTCAAGTCGGCGCGAGATGGGCTGGACTTCAGGCGGGTTCGTCGCAGCGAATCCGGACGTTCCACGAGCCGAACTTTCCTGCCCACATGGGTTCTTCCGCCGCAGGAACGGGTTCAAGCTCAAGGATGCTGGCCCAGTTCTGACAAGTCGCGATGTTCCCGAACCCGTCCACCCCACCAAACGACCCCGCCGTATCTTCCAACCACAACACCGGCGGCAGACGGTGCGACCTTCCGAAATCAGCCAACGCCGTGATCACCGCATCCATATCCATCCGAGAACCCCTTCGTTGTTTACGCGCCTACGAGCATCGGTACCGGTCGTCTCTGACCGGCAGCACGCGATGCGCTCGCACCCTCTTCTGGTGGACGATAAACCACACCTGAAGCGCGGGTCCAACTCAACTATCCCGGCTCGTTCTGGGGGTGCGTCACTGGGTTGCCTGCGGGTTGACTGATGTCATACCGCTTTGCTCTGGAGTGCGGCAAATGGACACGGGAAGAAGGTATGGCGGTGGTGCGGAAAGCGGCACCGGTGATGCGGCCGGTCATGAAAGCAAAAACGCGCGCCATCCACTCCGATACTGGTATCCCCCGCCCAATTGACACTGGTCCTTGCCGCACGCCGGGCCCCTACCCCGACCGGGTGCTCCTTCTCGGAAACGGTGCTCTTGCCGGGTGGGGTGTCCACCGTCATGACGACGCGATCCCTGGACACCTGGCTCGTGCGTTGACTACCCGCACCCACCACCCAGCCGAAGTTCATCTGCTGATGGATCACACCATCACCATCACCACCATCTCGACCCTGCTGGCAGACGTGGATGTGGCTGCCTTCGATGCAATCGTCGTAGTGTGCGGCGCTAGCGACGCCCTCCAATTCCTCCCGCCACACCAATGGGACACCGCGGTAAACAATTTGACGCGGACCCTGATGACCGCGACTCCGGAACCAACCGAGATCATCATTGTCGGTATCCAGCCGCCCAGCACCGTGCCCGTGTTCAAGCTCACGCCAGGCGGCACTGTCGATCAACAAGCCGCCCTGTTCAACACCCTGACAAGGAAATACTGCACCGGCCGCGTTCGCTTCCTTAACCCACCGCGCCTGTCCATCATCGGACCCAAACCTGCACCCGAGTCCACTGTGGAAACGGAAGAGCAACGCGTCTCAGACGGGTACCGCACCTGGGCTGAAACCATCGCGGACCAGATCGTGTCCACACGGCCTCGCAACCCCGCCACACTACATTGAGCTCCGGCGCAGACTGATCGTCGCCCATCTAGGCACGGACACAGCAGACAACGGGTATATCTGGTCCAAACCCTCGGTCGGGGGTGTTACGCCCAAGAATGGACACCGCGATTGACAACCGTTTCCGCCAACCCACCGCTGCTGTCGCTGGTATATGCCAGCACCGCCACGTCTGAATTCTCGGGCCCTGATCTCGAGGCCCTGCTTCGTCACAGTCGCGCCGCGAATGAGGCAGACGGAGTCACGGGAATGTTGTTATACCGACGGGGCCGCTTCCTGCAGTTACTCGAGGGACCGAGCACCGCCGTACGGGGAAAAATGACCAAAATCCACCACGATCTTCGCCACGCCAACGTCCGCACCCTGCTGGAAGAAAACGTCCCGGAACGACAGTTCCCTGAATGGACGATGGGCTACGCCACCGAAGACGCTCTGGAACAGGTCGATATCCCGGGATACCGGACCACTTTCGATGATCTGGACATGATCCCTGAAACCGGTAACGACCTCGGGCCCACCGTGAGTGCCCTCCGCGAACTGATCTGGTGGTTCCGGATGAACTCAGACACCGTCCAAGCATGATCTCCACCACCGTCTACGTCAGCACCCTGCACGAGGAACTCAGCACCGACGAACTTGCCGAGCTGCTGGCGACAAGCCGGGCCAGCAACACCCGCGATGGGATCTCGGGAATGCTGACTGTCCGGGGGCGTGACGTCATGCAGGTCCTCGAAGGCGACGCGGAGAATGTGCGTGACCTTTACGCCCGGATCAGCCGAGACCCACGACATAGCAACGTGGTCACCGTGTGGACCAGCACTCACATAGAACGCCGCTACCCGAACTGGTCGATGGGGTTCGACGACCTCAGAACCGAGCCCCCAGCGGAAACCCCCGGAGGTTGGCCCACACCTGACCTCGCTACATTCCCGGCACGTAGTTTCCAGCTAGATGGCGCAAGCGATTACGTGGGTCGGCGGGCGCATGTTGCTCGTCGCGCCTTATTCAGCGGGAACCGTCTAATGACCACCCTCGGCATCATCCTTGATGGACACCGGCCCGAGACCACCCTTGAGCCCGGCGGCGTCATTAAAACTCGCTGTTCCGAATGCCGGGTCTTCCCCGGCACGGACGGGGACGCTTACCCGTGTTCGACGGCGAAGAACGCTATCTGGGCGCTGGAATCCGCGTTACCTATCGTCCGAAACTAAGCCGCCACCCAGCCAAACGCCGTCTCGATCAGCCATCACGATCTGTTTCAGGTAACGCCCGGCCGATCGTTAATGGAGAACAACGGTCGGCGTCAGCTAGGAGCTCACCTGGCGTCTGTGGGATCTTGGGGCAGGCGCGGTCAATGTCACGACAATGGTTCGGGATGCATTGGTGGTCAGGTTGTTACTCGTCGCCCCGGTGTAGGACGTTCTGCGTTCCCCCGCGGGGAGACTGATGAGTCGTTCGCGTGTGCCGTGCCCGTCATGGCCGAGGACACCAACGCGAACGCGTCGCCGGAAAAGGACAGCACACAGTTCGGGTTGGCGGTCATCGCGGAAGCGGCAGCCACCCTTTCCGGAAACCCGGCCCTCGTCGACGCTACAGAAGAGGACCTAAGGGACACCGTCGACGAGCTCATCGATGAACGCCTGACCCACGGGCAAGGGTAAGTCGAGTCTCTCGCCACTGCCAGCGGATCCATCACCGCTGGCCTCTCCCGTAGCCGCCTCCCCGGACCACCCCGTCGATGACATCCTCGGACGTACCGCCGGCTCGTATTGGCAAAGCAACGGCTCGCCTCTGGGGATGGCTCGGGGCCCAAGGAGCTCGCCAACAACTAACCGGACGGTGTTTATCGCTGCGGGCGCAGAGCTTGACTACATGGTTTCGTTGTGAAAGCACGTACCGCACTCAGACTCGGTCGAAGGACCTCAATAGGAAGGGGACCTTCATGATCGGTCTCGTCATCAGCCTCATCATCATCGGCCTCATCGCTGGGTTCCTTGCCCGCGCAATAGTTCCGGGACGACAGCACATGTCCATCCCGATGACGATCCTTCTCGGGATCATTGGCTCCTTCGTGGGAGGGTTCTTGGGCTACCTGATTTTCCACCACGACGCCAACAACGGTTTCTTCCAGCCCGCCGGGATTATCGGCTCTATCATCGGGTCGATCATCGTCCTGCTGATCTGGACCCGTTTCGCCGGCCGCCGCGGCGCCAACCGCTAACCCGCAAAAGTTCTCGGTCACCTCTGCGTCCGGCCCTGTCGAGGCCTTCTGTCACGCCCATGAGCGACACACAGGACTCCACCCCGGACGGTTCCACGAATATCTCCGAGGAGCAGAAGAGACGCACCGACGAACTCAGTGACGGCTCCCCCACCGGGAACGCACCAAAGACCCCAACCAGGACAGCGACACCACGTCTGGTGGGGACCCCGAATAACCCCCGCGCCACCAGCGCAACACCACGAACCACCGAGGACACAAGGAGACCCGGCCATGAGTGACTCCCCGAACACCGACCCCGACCTCACCAAAGACGTACCGGCAGACACCGCCCCGGATGACGCTCAGCAGGAAGCACCGGAAGTTGAGGTGACCACACCTGACGAGGTCAACCCGGACGACGGCACCGATGACGACGACGCCCCCGTCGGCAACCCCGCCGGCTGACACCGGCAGCAACAGTGAGGCGGGTCACACCGGAAGGTGTGGCCCGCTTCGCTGTTGGTGCTAGGTGCTGGTTATTCGTTGCCGATCCTGCTGTCGGCGGCGCCGGCCCCGTCGATCTTGTCGTCGAATTTGCCGCCGGTCTTGTCGGAGATGGCGTCTTCGGCTTTGCCGATGCCGGTGTCGCTGGCCTGCTCGCCCTTGTCACTGTTCAGGGCGTCTTTGGCGTTGTCCAGTAGTCCCATTGTGGTTTCCCTCCGGTGGTGCTCACCAGTCGTGAGCTGACACCATTCGACTCCCCGAGAGCAGCTTCCGGCCAAGGCGCTTATTGCTGATTTCTTCGGCGATGAGGCCCAAAGGCACGGAACCCGCCTACTAATGGGTATTCACGCGCAGGACAACAGAAATGGACATGTCATGAGCACCGTTCCTCCCAACGAGCCTTCCGGTTCGCCGTTGTATGACCAGAGCGGCTTTGAACCGCCGTTGACACCCGCCGCGGGAGCCCATTCCGCTGGCATCAATTCATCCGACACCGATTCGTCGACCAAAGACGCCGCTACTGCCAAGGCCGGTGCGGCGAAGGAGCAGGCAACGCAGGTCGCCGGTGATGCGAAAGAGGCCGCGTCGAACGTGACCGGCACCGCGAAGGAGCAGGCCGGGCAGGTCGCCTCTGAGGTAAAAACCCAGGCGAAGGACCTTTACGGGCAGGCGACGTCACAACTGAAAGAGCAGGCCGGCACCCAGTCGCAGAAAGTGTCCCAGGGGCTGCGTTCAGTCTCGGACGAGCTGTCGTCGATGGCGGAGAAATCGGACGGGAACGGGCTGGCGTCCGAACTGGTGCGGAACCTCTCCGGCCGTGCCGGATCGGCGGCAGCATGGCTTGATGGCCGCGACCCGGGTTCGCTCCTGGATGAGGTCAAGCAGTTCGCCGCCCGAAAGCCGGGAACGTTCATCGCGATCGCCGCTGGAGCGGGCCTTCTTGCCGGGCGCCTAACGAAGGCGCTGACGGCCGACGCCAAGTCGGACTCCCCAGCGCCTGCCGCCACGACGGATCCCGCTCACTCCCCCGTCACCCCGGAACCGGCCGCCGGTTACGAGCGCACCGCTACCCAGTTCGGGAACACCCCCGTCGACTCCAGCACCGTCCACGTCGCCCCGACACCGTCTTTCGATGACATCGTCAGCGAACGACCTTACGGTGAGCAGCGATGACGGACCCGAACATCACCCCGGAAGACAAAGCCGCCACCACCTCGCTCGGTGAGCTGCTGACCGGAGTGTCGAAGGATATCTCCACCCTGTTCCGCCAAGAGGTCGAGCTGGCGAAGGCCGAGCTGACCGAATCGGCCAAGAAGGCAGGTAAGGGCGCGGGCATGTTCGGCGGTGCCGGACTGACCGCACTCTTCGCCCTACTGTTCCTGTCGATCGCCGCCTGGTGGGGACTCGGATTCCTGCTGAACAACGCCCTTTCGGCCGTCGTGATCGCCGTGATCTACGCCATCGTCGCGCTGATCCTGTTCCTCCGCGGCAAGAAGGAACTCAAAGACATCAACGGAGCACCGAAGACGGTCGACTCCCTCAAGAAGATCCCCGAGACCGTGAAGCCGGGAGGCCACGCATGAGCAACGCAGCCAGCAGCAACGAGAAGAAGACCCCAGACCAGATCCGCGCCGAGATCGACGCCACCCGTGAGGGGCTCGGCTTCGACGTTGACGCCCTCGCCGACAAAGTGGACCCGTCCCAGGTCGCGCACCGGCAAGTGGAGAAGGTGAAGACCCGGTTCACGAACGCGAAAGAGTCCGTGTTCGGTGCCGTCCACGACAAAACCGGCACCGCGGGAGATGCCACAGACACCGCCAAGCAAGCGGGCCAGCAAGCCGTGGAGAAGGTCAAAGGCAACCCGCTCGCGGTGGGGCTTCTCGCGTTTGGTGCCGGCTGGCTGATCAGCTCCCTAATCCCCGCCACGGATAAAGAGCAAGACCTTGCCGTGCAGGTCAAGGAACAGGCTGCTCCGCTGGTGGACCAGGCCAAATCCGCCGCCCAGGACGTCGCCCAGAACCTCAAAGGCCCCGCCCAAGACGCTGCTGCCTCCCTCAAGGACACCGCGCAAGACGCCGCCAGCACAGTGAAGGACGAGGCACAGGGCGCCGCGGCCGATGTAAAGGACGCCGCTCAGGGGTCCGCCGAAGAGGTCAAAAACGCGTAACTGACCGCGCCATCTTGAAAGCCCCGCCGAGAGTTCCTTTGCCCGGCGGGGCTTCCCACGCACCACCTCCATCGAAGGTCCTTCCTTGCCGTTCTCATCTCGCCGGTCCCGCCGAACTCTGTTCCCGTCCTTCGTCCGGAACTTCGATCAGACGGTCGGTCGTCACGTCTACAGCGCACCCGTCCCCGCTGCCCTCGGCAGAGGCTTGTTCACCTTGTCATCCAATGCGGATAAGGGGGTGTTCTGGGTTGCCGTCGTTGTCGCCATCGCCCTCACCGGAACAAACGGGCGGGCGGCGGCCAGCCAGGGTGCCCTCTCTTTGATTGCCTCAACAACGTTGGCGAATTTGGCTGCGAAGAAGGCCGTGAAAGCACCACGGCCAAAGGGGCGGGCGTTGCGGCACAGACACCTGCATCGCACCCCGTCTAGCCCGTCGTTCCCATCCGGGCACACCGCAACTGCCGCCGCCCTCGCCACTGGCGTGTGGGTCGCGAATCCGAAACGTGGTCTCGTCATAACCGCTTTAGCGATTGCGGTGGGATATTCGCGCTTGTACGTCGGGGCTCACTGGTTCTCCGACGTCGCCACCGGAAATATTGTCGGCATCATCGTCGGGCTGCTTAGCAGAGAGATCCTGCCACCCAATCGGTCCTGACCAGAGGGTATCTGGCGCCGGACAAACTCGAAGCGCCGTGGTGCATCTCGGGTTAGGCGGTAGCGGAACGGGGCGCCGACCAGATGGGCCTCATGTCGTCTCGAAGCCAGACGCGGCTACCGAGCTGCACCGCAAGGGCGCTAACCCGTCCACGGTCAGCTCGACATCGCCGTCGCCTGCATACTGCGGTGGGAGCACCTGAAGGGAGCCGCGCAGTCACAGACGATCCGGGTGGTTGGGTCAGGGGTGCTCGCGCTCGTTAGGGCAGACCGCAGGCGTGGGGGTCCGTTCAGGCCGGGGTGCCGAACAGAGATAAGACGGAAAGACAGTGTGGCACCTCCTGTGCCACTATCTCCGGCGGCACCCCCGCCTACTAACTGCACTTTCAAGCCATTACCAGAACAGCTCCCCACCGCGAGGTCGGGAGCTGTTCTAGTGGTGTTTTCCCATGCGGTTACTTTTTGGTGCCGGACCGCTTTGCTGGCGTCTTCTTCGCCGGGGCCGCCGTGGGCGTAGCCTTTGCCGCGGTCTGCCCGGTGGGGCCGTAGAAGGCGTTGATTTCCTGGAGCTCCATGTCGGCGGTCTCCTGGATCAGGGCGAGGAGGTCCTTGTCGAGTCCGGGGGCGAACTCTTCGAGGCGCTCGTCCGAGATCCGCGAGGGCACGCCTTCGGGAGCCTGCTCGGTGGCGGTGAGGTCGGTGCCGTCCTTCGACGGCGACGGGCCGCGGAAGATCTTCGACGCCTCGCTCTTCCCGTCGAGGTCAAACGAGTACTGCTTGCTCTGCAAACCGAGGTCGACGAGCTTCTTCACCTCGGGGAACTTCTCGGCGTTCGTCTTCGGGATCGGCAGCAGTGTCTTCCAGTCGACGCCGAGCGTCTCGAGCGCCTTCGCGTAGGCGTTCTCGTGCGCCTGGTCGCGGACGATTAGGTAAGCCAGCGTGCCTCGGGCGGTGGCGTTGTCGGTCATCTCGTAGATACGGCACTTCTGTAGGCGGCCGGTCGACTCGAGCATTAGGTTGTACAGCAGGTCGAGCGGCAGGTTGCCCGAGTTGTAGACGTAGCTCCCCGACCATGGGTTACCGACGGAGTCGACCGGGAGTGCGCCCTGCGCGCCGACCAGGTAGTGGTGGATGTTTCCCGCACCTAGGGCGAGGTTAAGGGGAGTGGCGCCGCCGGATCCTGGGGTGTCGAGGGGGTCGGTGAGCTTGCCGGTGTACTCAGGCGATCCGTCGAGCAGGTGCGAGATGGTCGTGCCGATGAGCTCGACATGGCTAATCTCCTCGGTGCCGACGCCCTGGATGAGATCGCGGTAGGGCTTGGCGGCCGCCCCGCGGAAGTTCATGGCCTGGAACAGGTACTGCATCATCGTGCGCATCTCGCCGAACTGCCCGCCGAGGCCCTCCTGCAACGCGTTGGCGGCGGCGGGATCGGGCTCGCCGTCGGCGATCTCATTGATCCAGCTTTGAGCGTGGAAATACATGGAGCCTCCATCTTGAAATCGACGACACGATGCCATCCCTGACCACACTGCACCCCCACCCATGGCACGGCACAGGTTGTCCCACCGCTTACGTCAGCATTGGTCGCATCGCCGTGGCTTGGAAAAACCCTTTCCTTCGACGGCAGAGCTGCCGCTTCCGGCAGCGGGAACTTCCCATCAGGCCAAGCCCGGACGACGGACTTCGCCAACCGGACGGTGAGGAGAGCGACCTCTAGACCGTGACTTTCACTGCTCCCCCGGTTCATAGCAGTCACAAATAACATTTACGCCAAATGATGGACTATCGGTCGTGTGTGGGTCGACAGGGCAGTTGCACTGACTACCGGATGGTGTTAGCGACTGCCGGTGCGTCGAGACGTTCGCGCATAATCGGGACGGGTTGCGTCCACAGTGCGGCATCGAGGCGGGCGACTGCGAGAACGTC
Organism: Frondihabitans sp. GW821-FHT04F02; assembly: GCF_059420045.1. Taxonomy (NCBI): domain Bacteria; kingdom Bacillati; phylum Actinomycetota; class Actinomycetes; order Micrococcales; family Microbacteriaceae; genus Frondihabitans; species Frondihabitans sp. GW821-FHT04F02. The sequence continues at coordinate 273,477 of NZ_JBWKSZ010000005.1, forward strand.
GTCGACCATTCCCGTGCGAATTCGGACGTGTCGATGACGCGCAGCCTGCCGGATACTGTCCCGGATCTCATCCACCGGTGTCGTCTCATCACACCGCATGACGCAGCACTCACACCCGATGGCCCGCTCCAGCATGAGCCTCGCGACGGCGTCGACGTTCATGGAATGAGTGTGCCCCCGCGCTGCCTTAAGGGCAAGAGTTTCCCTCCCCCGCGGCCCAGCGGGAAACGGCACCGCATGCGACTACCGGAACAGGCCGTCCGGTCCGGGTGCGCTGGCTTGTGCAGGCTCTGCACGAGCTGCCACACTCGGGCACGAACCAGGGCCGAAAAGCTCTGTCCAGCGCTCCCTACAGTTTTCGGGCGCGTTCAAGGATGGAAGCCTAAGTCTTCCCAGCCTGGCTCCGCCTGCAACGGAGTGCTGGACGCACTTGAGGGAGACTTGCGAGGCTGTGCCGGTAGTGCCAGCTTCGCGCCCATGAACGGTTGAACCTTTACCCCCGAGACCTCAGCGCCGCTGATCCGCCGCTCGCTCCTTATGGGAGCAGGCGGACTGTTCGTGGCCCCCAATTGTGACCCGGGGCCTAAAAGCCAGGTGGCATCCTGGCGGTTCCCCCGATATTCCGTGGAGTTCGGTTCGCCGTTTCCACGGTGGTCAACTAGGGCCAGTTTTGAGGCTGACAGCCTGCCTTTAGCCCCTCCGGAGCGGCCTTAGTATCTGAACGTGAGTTTCGACTTCTACGCCAAATGGCGCAAAGGCGAGTTCGTCTATGAGCTGAAGGACGACGGCTACGCGCTGCGCCTCGCGGAGACTTTCCGCAGCGAACACGTCGCCGTCACGGTGTTCGGCGAGAACGACATCACAGCAGTGGAAGCACGCCAAGGCGAAAATTGGGTTTACTTTCGCGTGAAAAGCGAGAGAGGCAACGTGGAGTTCCCCGCTATGGAGCCCTCGTCCCGAGCGATCATGCTCAGGTTGCGCAAGCGTGCGAAGTCGGACGCGCAAATCAAGGAGTCCGTCAGCCCATCCTCCCTGTGAACCAGCAATATTGCCACCGGCCATCGGTTGAGTTGGTCGCGTCGGCGTTGTCACAATGTGGCCGTGGACGGGGATAGCACCTACGAGCGGGAACCTGGCGTGCCCCGGGCCCGGATCGGTGCTTACCCAAAGGCTCAGCCGACTGGTCGGACGCGACGGCGACCAGCGGAGGTTGACATTAAGCCCTACTTTCGACGGCCCAACGATGGGCTCCCCTACGACAAGCTGATCGAGATTGCCGTGCAAGCGCTACAAAAAAATGACCAGACCGGCTAAGCCTGGTCGAGATCTGATGGTCAGAAAACGCATCGCCCACCGTTGACCCGCACGCAAGTCGAGAGTATTTTTTGCGTGCCGGCCTCGATCGCCCGGCAGGCACCCCGGCTGACGCGCCTTCCCCAGGTCCAGTGCAGCCGGGGTGCACCTGTCACTTAAGTAGAGCGCGCGGGTGGGGGGGGGGGGGGGGGGGGGGGGGGGGGGGGGGGGGGGGGGGGGGGGGGGGGGGGGGGGGGGGGGGGGGGGGGGGG
>NZ_JBWKSZ010000006.1:0-184205 GCF_059420045.1 Frondihabitans sp. GW821-FHT04F02
GGAACGCCACACACACCTACAACCTCATCTTCGACCAGGTCGCAAAGGACGGCAAGACCGACAGCGTCACCTACGGCACCTGGACCGCCACCACCCCCACCAAGTAGCACCCGCACCACCCGGGCGGCGGGCCCACCGGCCCGCCGCCCCCTCACACTCTCCTGCCCCGACTCGCCAGAAAGCACGAACGCCATGAAGAAGACCCCGATTCTCACGCTCGCCCTCGGCGCCGGCCTCGTCGCTGTCCTCGCCGGCTGCACCTCGACTGACACCACCGCCGACTCGACCTCGGCCCCCACGCCCACGGCCTCGCTCCCGACGCCGGCCGATCCGGTAGTCAACAAGTGCGTCGACGGCGTCGCCGTCCTCACCCCCACGGCGAAGAAACCGAAGATCGACCTGGCCGGAAGCTGCGACGTCGTCAGCGTCGTCGGCACGAATGGCACCATCACCCTCGACGCCGTGAAGCACCTCGTGTTCGAGGGCAGCGACAACAAGGTCACCGTCGCCAGCGTCGAGAAGGTCGACTTCGGCGGCAACGACAACGCGCTCACTCACGGCGGGGCAGCACCGACCGTCACGACCGGAACGACGGCGGGCAACACCGTCACGGCACGCTGATGCGCCGCCCCACCGCACGACTGTCCGCCGTCGCCCTCCTGATCGGCGCAAGCGCCGCCCTGACCGGCTGCACAGTCGCCAGCGAGGTCACGGAGCCCGAACCGACCGGGCCGACCGCAACGCGAGTGCCGTCGGCAGTCACGCTGAAGTGCATCGACGGCTTCATGCTGATCGACGCCGACGCCCTCAAGGCAGCGAAGAAGCCGAAGACCGTCGACGTGAAGTGCGATCTGACCAGCGTCGTCGGAACCGGCGCCTCTATCGCGCTGAAGGGCACCACCGACCTCGTGGTCGAGGGCAACCGCAACGCCATCACGGTCGACGACGCCACGACTCGTGTCCGCCTGTCAGGCAACGAGAACGCCGTGAAGTACACCGGCGCCTCGAAGCCGGAAGTGGACGACAAGGGAGCCGCGAACACGATCACGGCAGCGACGAAGTAAGCCGAGCACGCGGAATGGGCGCCTTCCTGTGGGAGGCGCCCATTCCGCGTTCCTGCGCCCCTGCCGTGAGCACCCCGGCCGGACGAGCAGGCAGGAGCCGCGTCGGGCAGGATGGCGGCATGATCGATGTCGCTCTCGCCCGAAACCTCCACGACGCCGGACTCCGCTGGCGACCCGCAACCGGAGACCGCTTTCTCATCGACAGCGAGGCCTTCGACCCGGGCGAGGGCGACCCCGAGATCTTCACCATCAGTGAGATGACCATCGAGGCGCACACCTACCCGACCGGCACGGAGCTCGGCTTCAACGGCACCACCGAGTGGGCTCTCGACTCGGTGTCGACCGACGACTCGCTCTGGCTGCCGCGCGAGGACCAGCTTCGAGACCTGCTGGGCCCGACGTTCCATGCGCTGACCCGCACCGAGGCCGGCGACTTCGAGGTGAGCACCACGATCGGCGCTGAGATCCAGGTGTTCGCGGCGCCGGACGCCGAGAACGCGTACGGGAGCGCGCTACTCGCCTACATCGAGGCGTCGCTCACGATCGAGGAACGGCTCGACTAGACGAGTCGCAGGAATTCACGGTCTCTCCTATCGACGATTGCAACGAGGTGCAACCTGTCCTTGGGCAAGCTGGGGTCCGGGCCGACTGTATGAGAACGGCCGATTAATTTCACCTGGGAGCCGGACGCGGACCTCGTGGTCGGGGCAAGACTGATCCCACCTCGATCTGCGGACGACGGGGATAACCGATATACGCCAACGGGAGGTGACCATGTCGGAATCGAGTACAGGCGATCCCCTTCGTCACGAGCGCGAAGAGCAGGAAGTCCGCGAAGCCCTTCTGGGCGACGCAGCCGAACGGAGCACGGCCTGGCTGTTCGAGCAGGTCGGCGACATCGGAACGGCACGGCACCGGGAACCACTGGCTTGACGCGGGTGCCCGTCAGCGTCGGACGGAGGCCGTGACGGTGAACTTCGGGTTGCGCGCGACCTGACGCGTCTGACCCACGACGGACTCCAGGGTGTCTCTGTGCTTGAGGTGCGAGTTGTACACCGTCCACAGCTCTCCGCCCGGCCGCAGCACCCGAGCCGCCGCCTCGAACAGCTTGAGCGCTATGCCGGGCTCGACCGCGGCGTCGACGTGGAAGGGCGGGTTCAGCAGCACCAGATCGCACGACCCTTCGGCCTGCGATGAGAGAGCATCGTCGCGCACGACCGTCACGCGGTCGGCGACGCCATTCAGCTCTGCTGTCGCCCGAGCGGACGCGACAGCCGAGGCGCTCTGGTCGGACGCGATGACGCGGGCCTCGGGCCGCGTCAGGGCGGCTGTGACCGCGAGCACACCCGACCCGCACCCCAGGTCGACGATCACATCGGCCGACGGAAGGGCCTCCGGCAGCACGTCGAGCAGGGCGCGCGTGCCGATGTCGATCTTCGCGCCGGCGAACGTGGCGCCGAACGCGGCGACGGCGAGGCCGAGATCATCGTGCCGTTGAGAGCGTGGCCAGGCCGACTCCACCGGCGGGTCGACCGGCTCGGACGCTGTCAGCACGCGCGACTTCTGCCGCGCCAGACCCGCGTAGAGCACCTCGAAGTGCTCGCGGAGCACGTCGTTCATCGCGGTCGTCATGTGCTTGAGCCTTCCGCCGGCGTAGACGACGACCTCGGGATGGGCGTGGCGCGCGACGAGGCCGGCGATCTCGTCGAGCGCGGCGAGCGAGCGGGGCAGCTGGAGCAGGATGGCCCTGGCCCCGTCGACCAGCGCCCCGTCGAGGGAGTGGTGCGCATACGTGCCCTCGAGACCGACCTCGGCCGCGTTGGCATCGAGTGCGAGCTCGGACACGAGCGGATCTTGGAACACGCGGATGCCGGTCAGCCCGTGCGCCGACGCGGCGCCGAGGGTGAGCGCGCCGTAGTGATCGCCGATGACGGCGAGCTGTCCGGAGCCGAGTGCCGAGAGCGTCGCGGTCGCCTCATCGAGGAGCAGCCGATCGGTGGCATCGACCGCGACCAGGTTCGGCGCCTCGAAGTCGGGACGGCGGCGGAGGGCGGCGAGGTCGAGGGGCATGAGCCAAGCGTAGTGATGTGCACAGCCCGGTCGGTAGATCCCGAACGTAATATGTGCATAAAACATTTGACAAACGGCAACTGTTGCGAAACGCTGTGTCTATGCCCATCCCCGAGACCCAACGCTCGAGTCCACGCACGCTCATGCGCGACCGGATCCGCGAAGAGATCCTCAAGGCGATCCTGTCCGGCATCCTCGAACCAGGAGAGCGCCTGGCCGACGACGACCTCATCTCGTGGCTGGGCTGCTCGCGGACACCTGTGCGGGAGGCGCTGAGCGATCTCGCGCACGCGGGCTTCGTCGAGATCGTGCCGAACAAGCACACCCGCGTCGCCGTCCCCCGGGCGGAGGAGGCCGTCCAGGTCATCCAGACGCTGGGGGTCCTGTTCGGAGGCGCGGTTCGGCTGGCGACGCCGGTCCTGCCCGATCCGGTGAGGAGGCAGATCGTCGCCACCCTCGACACCTGCCTGGCGGATCTCCAGAACGATGACGGCCTGGCCCTCAACGTCCACACGTATGCAGCCTTCGACCTCTTCGTCGACTACTGCGGCAATCCGCATCTGCAGCGAGTCTGCCACGACACCACGGCGGGTCTCGCCTACAAGCTGCGTCTGCCCAACATCACTGAGATCTTCGGCCAGCCGCGGCTCACGCGGTCATACAGCGCTCTGCGGCAGGCCACTCTCGCCTGCGACGCGATCGCAGCAGAACTCGCCGCGGAGACTCTGCACCAGCTCCCCGCTCCCTGCTCCGAGAGCCTCCTCGACGCGCACACCACCTGACGGCTAGGGCACTACCTCGAGAAGACCTCCGACCGACGTCAACCGGAACCGCGGCGCTCCCGCCTCGACTGTCGCCTCCGGGTCAAGAGGCCCAAGCAGACCGAGCGCCGTCAGCAGCCGTCCCTGAATGGTCGAGCCCGCCATGGCCCAGACCTCCCCGTCGTTGCGAGCGATGCGGCCGTTCAGCGTGCCTGCGATCTCGAGCAACCCGCCGGAGTGGATCGCGACCGTCGCGTCGCAGGTGCCGCTGAGGAGCACGTACCCGCCCGGCTCGATCGTCAGCCGGTCGCCGACGACGCCGCGGAGGTCGAGCGAACCACCTTCGCAGACCAGCGCTCCCCTCGGAGCGACCCCGGTGAGCACGATCGGCTCCTCGACGGTGAGCGGATGAGAGATGGTCCCTGACACCTTCTTCATGGCCCGACCCTAGCCCGGTCTCAGGTGCGGTTCCAGAGCGACCGGTAGAACCCGATGCGCGCGGGGTCGTCGTCGACGCCGTACGCCTCGAGAAAAGGTGCGTCCCATCCGGGGCCGTAGTTCCAGGCCAGGCTCATCGTCGCGACCGCGATGTCGGCCCAGCGGTCGGCGGTTCCGAGCGCGTCGAGGTCGACCATGCCCGACCACGAGCCGTCGTCGTTCAGGATCGTGTTGGGCACGCAGGGGTCGCCGTGGCAGACGACGAGCCGGTCGATCGGCGGGGCGTCGCGGGTGTCGAACGTGGAGCCTGCGGCCCGCTCCTCGATCGACCAGTCGAACGGGCAGCCGTCGACGGGCACGGTGTCGTGGAACGCCCTCAGCGCCCGACCGCACGCCGACACAGCCCGCGCAGGATCAGCGAGCCACCGATCGTCCACCGCGCTCCGGCCCGGCAGCCCCGCCGTCACCAGCCACTCGGCGTCAGCGTCGCGCCCCTCGTCGAGCACTCGCGGCACCGGCGCGTGGTCGACGGCCCAGCGCAGTCGCTCCAATTCGCCGGCCAGGTCGAGGCCGCGTCCGTGCGGGGCCCACTTGGCGAACCGCCGGGTGTCGCCCTCGCCGAGCTGGAACGTCAGACCGCCCACCTCGTTCACCCAGACCGGCATGATCGCGTCTCCTGCCGCCAGCTCGACGACCCGAGGGGGCGCAGGAACGGGGCCTCGCGGCACCTGCGCCGGCCGGACGAAGCTCACCGCCGCCTCACCGCCCCTCGGGCCGCCACAGCACCACCTGCGTCGGGCGCTCCGGCCGCCGCCCGGCCCGAAGCGGCACCACGCCGCCGCCGGACGACGCCGCGAACACCCGCGACCCCGGTCGGTTCAGCAGCTCGTCGGCGAGCGCAGACTCGAGCTCGCGTACCCGCGACTGCAGGGCGGTCACGTGGTTCTCCAGCTCGAGGATCCGCTTGATGCCCTCCAGGCTGACGCCCTCGCCGCTGAGGCGGGAGATCTCGCGCAGCTGATTGACGTCGCGCATCGAGTAGCGCCGCGACTTGCCAGCCGTCCGCGTCGGGATGACGAGTCCGAGGCGGTCGTACTGGCGGAGCGTCTGCGGGTGCATCTCAGCGAGCTCGGCAGCGACCGCGATCGCGAAGATCGGCGAGTACTCGTCCATGGTCGGCCTCCTCACCGGCTCGGGATAGTCGTCAGACTACGAGGATCGGGGCTACGAGTTCTGCTTGGCCCGGTCGAGCAGGTCGCCGCGCGGGTTCTCGACGGGCAGCGCCGCGACGAGGGCCTCGACAGCCGCCTTGGCCTTGTCGCTGAGGTGCGAAGGCACGGCCACCTGGACGGTGGCGAGCAGGTCGCCCTTTCCGTCTTTCGCATCGACCCCGCGGCCCTTGACCCGCAGGACGCGGCCGCTGGGCGTCCCGGGCGCGACGCGCAGGCGGACGTTCTCGCCGCTGAGCGTGGGCACCTCGATGGTGGCGCCGAGGGCAGCCTCGGCGAAGGTCACCGGGACATCGAGTCGCAGATTGAGCCCGTCGCGCTCGAACACGGGGTGCGGGCGGACGGCGATCGTCAGGACGATGTCGCCCGACTCGCCACCGTCGAGGCTGGGCTCGCCGCGGCCGCGCAGACGGATCTTCTGGCCGTCGTGGACGCCAGCGGGCACGCGCACCTTGATGGGCTTGCCCTGGGACTGCGTCAGCGTGATGGTGTCGCCGGTGATGGCCGTGCGGAAGTCGAGGGTGGTCGAGGCGACGATGTCGCGACCCTTGCTCGGGCCGCCGTATCCCCGGTAGCCGCCGCTGGTCTGGCCGAAGCCGCCGCCGCCGAACATGCCGGAGAAGATGTCCTCGAAGCCGCCGCCCCGCGCTCCTGAAGGATACTGCCCGGCGCCCGCGCCCTGTCGGCCGCCCTGGCCGAACATGCCGCCGAAGACGTCCTCGAAGCCTCCCCCGCCACCCTGGCCGCCGGCACCCGCCGTGAAGCGCGCGCCCGAGCCCATGGCGCGGATCTGGTCGTACTCCTTGCGCTGCGCGGCGTCGGAGAGCACCGAGTTGGCCTCGGAGATCTCCTTGAACTTGGCCTCGGCCTTGGCATCGCCGGGGTTCGAGTCGGGGTGGTACTGGCGGGCGAGCTTGCGGTAGACCTTCTTGAGCTCCGCGGGGGTCACGTCTTTGGACACGCCGAGCACGGCGTAGAAGTCCTTGTCGAACCAATCCTGGCTGGCCACTCGTGCCGCCCTTCTGTGTGTCACTCGCGCCCCTCGAAGGACGCGGAAGTATCAGTATGGCGGCGGGCCCCTGGAGGGAGCCCGCCGCCGGTGGAGCTGTAGCGCCTAGGCCGGGACCGAGACGGCGACTTTGGCCGCCCGGAGCACTCTCTCGCCGAGCACATAGCCCGGCTCGATGACATCGGCCACGGTGTTGACCGTGACGTCGGCCGTGGGGAGCTGGACGATCGCCTCGTGGAACTTCGGGTCGAACACGTCGCCCTTGGCTCCGATCTGCGTGAGTCCGAAGCGATCGAATCCGCTGCGGAGCTTCTGCGCGATGACCACCATCGGGCCCTCGGTGAGGTCGCCGTGCTGCTCAGCGCGGCTGAGATCGTCGAGAGCCGGGAGGATCGCTCGGATCACCTCGGCCACAACGGCGTCCCGGTTCGCCTCCCGGTCGCGCTCGACGCGCTTTCGGAAGTTGACCAGCTCGGCCTGCGCACGGAGCATGTCCTGGCGCATGTCGGCCACGAGGTCGACGGAGGCCTGATCCAGGATCGCCTCGTCTTCGACCGACAGCTCGACATCGGGGCCCTCGGCCTCGACGAGCTCTTCCGCGCCCTCGACGTCGGCCGTGCCGCCGTCTTCGCTGGGCGACTCCGGGGTCGGCTGGAGCGGCTCTTCTTCGGGGGTGCCGTTCTTGTCGTCGGTCACGGGCTACTTCTTGTCGTCTTCGTCGTCCACGACCTCGGCGTCGACGATGTCCTCGTCGTCGGCCGGGGTCTCGGAGGCGGGCTCGTCGGTCGGAGCCGAAGCGGAGGCCTGGTCGGATGCGTAGAGCGCCTGGCCGATCTTCTGCTGCGACTCGGTCAGCTTGTCGACGGCTGGCTTGATGGCCGCCTCGTCGTCGCCGGCGAGCGCGGTCTTCAGCGCATCGACGTCGCCCTGGACCTCGGTCTTGACGTCGGCGGGGAGCTTCTCGTCGTTCTCCTTCAGGAGCTTCTCGATCGAGTAGACCAGCTGCTCGCCCGAGTTGCGGAGCTCGTTGGCCTCGCGGCGCGCCTTGTCTTCGGCGGCGTGCTCCTCCGCCTCGCGGACCATGCGCTCGATGTCGTCCTTCGAGAGCGACGAGCCGCCCGAGATGACCATCGACTGCTCCTTGCCGGTGCCCTTGTCTTTCGCGGAGACGTGCACGATGCCGTTGGCGTCGATGTCGAAAGTGACCTCGATCTGCGGGATGCCGCGCGGAGCCGGAGCGATGCCGGTCAGCTCGAACGTGCCGAGGTTCTTGTTGTCGCGGGTGAACTCGCGCTCGCCCTGGAAGACCTGGATCGCGACGGACGGCTGGTTGTCGTCGGCCGTCGTGAAGGTCTCGCTGCGCTTGGTCGGGATGGCCGTGTTGCGCTCGATGAGCTTGGTCATCGCGCCGCCCTTGGTCTCGATACCGAGCGACAGGGGGGTGACGTCGATGAGCAGGACGTCCTTGCGCTCGCCCTTGAGGACACCGGCCTGGAGGGCCGCACCCACGGCGACGACCTCGTCGGGGTTCACGCCCTTGTTCGGGTCCTGGCCACCGGTCAGCTGCTTAACGACCTCCCAGACGGCGGGCATGCGGGTCGAGCCGCCGACGAGGACGACGTGCGCGATGTCGCCGACCTTGACACCGGCCTCCTTGATGACGTCGTTGAACGGCTTCTTGGTGCGGTCGAGGAGGTCGGAGGTCCACTGCTCGAACTGCGAACGCGAGATGGTCTCGTCGAGGTTGAGGGGGCCATCGGCGGTGAGCGTGAGGTAGGGGAGCTGGATGCTGGTCGACGACGAGGAGCTGAGCTCCTTCTTAGCCTGCTCGGCGGCCTCCTTGAGGCGCTGCTTGGCGATCTTGTCAGTCGAGAGGTCGACGCCGTTGGCATCCTTGAACTTCTTGATGAGGTGCTCGACGATGCGATTGTCCCAGTCGTCGCCGCCGAGGCGGTTGTCGCCCGAGGTGGAGCGCACCTGAATGGTGGAGAAGTCGTCGTCCTTACCCACCTCGAGCAGCGAGACGTCGAACGTGCCGCCACCGAGGTCGAAGACCAGGATGAGCTCGTCCTCCTTGCCCTTGTCGAGGCCGTAGGCCAGAGCGGCCGCGGTCGGCTCGTTGATGATGCGGAGCACGTTGAGGCCCGCGATCTCGCCGGCCTCCTTGGTGGCCTGGCGCTCGGAGTCGTTGAAGTAGGCCGGAACGGTGATGACCGCGTCAGTCACGTCTTCGCCGAGGTACTGCTCGGCGTCGCGCTTGAGCTTGCCCAGGATGCGGGCCGAGATCTCCTGCGGCGTGTACTTCTTGTCGTCGATCTCGACCTTCCAGTCGGTGCCGATGTGACGCTTCACCGACGCGATGGTGCGGTCGACGTTGGTGACGGCCTGGCGCTTCGCGGTCTCGCCGACGAGCACCTCGCCGTCTTTCGTGAACGCGACGACCGACGGGGTCGTTCGAAGACCCTCGGCGTTGGCGATGACGGTGGGCTCGCCGCCTTCGAGGACGGCGACCACCGAGTTGGTGGTTCCGAGGTCGATTCCTACTGCACGTGCCATGTGGCTGTTCTCCTTCGTCGTGCTTGGTGTACCTAAAACCTGTGAGTCGGAGTTGAGTCCGACGCGCTCAAGTTTACTCGACCTTCGACTCGAGTCAAGTCTTCCCCCGGAAGACTTGAGCGCCCGAGGCTCAACTTCGAATGCCAATCATCTCGTAAGGACTTTGACCAGGACAATAGATGCATGTGACATATCATGTGAATAATCCCATTGATGAAAGCAGCTTCATGAAGTCATTCCGTACCCTGGGCCTCGCCTCGACCTGCCTCCTGGCCGTCGGTGTCAGCGCCATCGCCGCCACCCCGGCAGTAGCCGCAACCACCCGCATCGCCGGCCCGTTCGTCCTCGCCGACGGCGCCGGCTCCTTCGTGCCCATCACCACACCCACGACCGGGCCTCGAGGGATCGCCGCGGGCGCGCCTTCGGCATCCGTCTCGGAGGCTACGGCCGCGGCGGCGCGATTCTCCCTGCCCAGGGTCGGCGAGACAGGCCTGGTCCGGGCGGCCGACAGGTGCCTCACCCACGTCCCGGATGTTCGGTTCGTCTCGTGCAACGCAGATGACCCGCGACAGGCTTACGAGACGTTCCAGACGGGTGGCGAGCTGAACATCCGGCTGGCCGGCTTCCCCGACGCCGTCCTGGGAGCCTCCTCGCAGGGGCTCTCCTTCGTCGAGAAGGGCACCGCCGGTTTCGCCCAGGCCGGCGTCGCCGACAACTTCCAGCCCGACGAGGCCATCGAGCCTCCGGAGGCTGGACCGCGGCTCGAGGACGTCTTCGCCTTCGATACAGCGGGCGCCGCCATCGTCGGCGGCAAGGCCGGTGCCGGCACCACGGTCACGGTGCAGCTCGACGGCACGACCGTCGCGACGACGACGATCGGCTCGCGAGACACCCGCGGTCTCTTCGGCCTGATCGCACGAGGAGTCGCGCCCCTCGACGAGCTCGTCGTGACAGCCACGTCGAAAGACGGACGGGTGTCGTCTACGAAGACCGTGGTGCAGCGGCACGACTCAGGACCCGTCTCCACCGAGAGCGCGAAGCTCGACGACGGATCTGTCGCAATCACCGGCCGGGGCACCCCGGGGGCCGAGATCGTCGTCTCGGGGCTCATCGAGCCCGAAGCGGTGAAGGGCGACGCGGTCGTCGCGCCGGACGGAACCTACTCCGTCAAGGCGACCCTCTCGACCCGGACTGCCCGCGCGATGGCCGAGGTGCTCGTGAAGGTCACGGAGACCAGTGCCTCCGGCACCTTCGACGCGTACGTGCAGGTCGCGGGGTCGGACGACCTCGTCTACGCGGTGCCCTCGGTCTTCGCCGCGCCGTCTCTCGACGGCGACGACCGACTGCTCGGCTTCGTCGCCGACGCCGACGGCTACCTCTCGGCGACGCCCTCCGGCGACTACGACGATGCCGCACGCGGAGCGACGACTCTCGTCTACTCGTTCGGCACGCCCAACGCGGCGATCACCGACGAAGCCGGCGAGAAGTGCCTCACCCTGCCCCTGCGCTCGGCGGCGGATCAGCGCCCCCGTCTCCTCGACTGCACCGGTGAGTCCGACCAGGAGTGGACGATGACGGAGGACGGCACCATCCAGGACGTCAATGCGGATCGTGGCCTCGTACCGGTCGCCGGCGCGACGCCGGGCTCCTGGACGTTGCAGGTCTCCGGAGCCGCGGGGCGCTGGATGACCATCGTCGCCCCTCAGGTCTTCTCCGAGCCGCTCCGAGCGACAGCCGATCTCTCCGACGGCTCACTCCACCTCTCCGGCACCGCGACGCCGTTGAGCGAGATCGTCGTGACGGCCACGATCAACGGGCTCACGCAAGAGCTCACCGGGCGGAGCGTCGACGAGACGGGCGCATGGAGCGCAGTCGTCCCGGGCGCCGTCCTGCGCCAGGTACCCGACGCCCGGGTCACCGTGACCGATCGCTACCTCTCGCAGACCCAGGTCCTCGAGTTCGATCTCGATGCCAAGAACGTCGTCACCATCGCGGACCTCGCCGACGGCGACGTCATCGTCGGCGGGTCCACCTCCATCTCGGGTACTGCTCTCAAGGGCCTGGAAGTACGCGTTCTCGAGGGCGACGAGGTTCTCGGCGAGGTCGAAGCCGAGCCTGCCGCGGCACGCGCCGCAGGCGATGAGGGCACCTTCGCGGTCCCCGTGTCGGGCCTCACCCCCGGCGAGCACACGCTGACCGTCGAACAGCGTCAGAACGACAACGCCACGACCCGGTCCAGCGTGACCGTCGAAGTCCAGGACGGTATCGCCCCTCCCGTCGTCGACTCCCCCGCCGCGGATTCCACCGTCACCGTCTCGCGTCCTGTCTTCACGGGCACGGGCGAGCCGAAATCGACCGTCGCCATCAGCTACGGCCCCAAGTCGAAGATCGGCAGCGCGACGGTGAAGGAGGACGGCACCTGGTCCGCCAGCCTGACTGCCGGACTCAGCCTCGGCACGTCGACTCTGACCGTCACGCAGACCGCTGGCGCGGACAAGCAGACCGTCACCCACGCGGTGACCCGCGTGCTCCAAGCGGCTGATCTCGCAGTCACCAGCCACACCACCGGCGACACGTACGCCGACGGGATCGCCACATTCTCCGGCACCGGCGCGGAAGGCGCGACGGTGACGGCGAAGAACCAGTGGGGGACGCCGATGGGCTCGGCCACGGTGAAGAACGGGATCTGGACGTTCGCGCGCAACCTCGGGTCGACCTCTGCGGGCTACGACATCGTCTTCACCCAGACGCTGAAGGGAACCGAGGCGAAGACCGTCTCGTTGCACCTCGACTATGAGAAGCCGGCGAACGTTCCCGTCACGGTGACGAGCATCGCCGACGGTGCCACCTACACGCCCGGCACGAACATCCTCCGCGGCACCGGCACCCCCGGCGCCACGGTCGCGGCCGTCAACGCCACCAACAACTGGAACGTTCCGATGGGTACCGCGAAGGTCGCTGCCGACGGCAGCTGGGCGCTTCCCGAGCGCAACTGGGGCCCCTCGAACGACTACCAGATCAAGGTCACCCAAACCAACCCCGACAAGACCACCAGCACGGCGACGGTCATCGTCGAGGCCCCGTCGGCGAACTAGGTCCGGTCTCTCACTCTGAGCGGCGGAGCCCAGCGCCGCATACTGCGCTGGGCTCCGCCGCCTCCATCGCACCAGCATCGCCCTCGGGCCCGTACAAAAGGAACACACATGAAGTCATCCTCCCGCCAGCGCCGCCGAGCGATCGCTGCGACATCGGCACTCAGCCTCGGGGCGCTTCTGGCCGCCGGACTGCAGACCGCAGCCTTCGCCGAGAGCCCCGCATCGTCGCAGTCGCAGACGCGCGCGAGCACCATCACCGACAACCCGCTCGTCTTCCGGTGGAGCGACGGAGGAGGCGGCTACCGCTTCGGGGGCTTCTCCGTCGACGGAACCGGCTCGCTCACGAGCTCCAACGCGGTCGCGACGTCGTTCGCCGCTGCGGCCCCCGAGGCGAGCACTCTCTCATTCACCCTCGGCGGTTTCCAGCAGATCCGCGATGCCGCCGACGGCACCTGTCTGGCGCTCGCTCCGGGCTGGGGAAGCCAGGGCGAGTGGGGTGTCGGGATGACGGAGTGCACCGGCGAGACGGATCAGAACTGGGCCGTGCTCTCCGACGGCTCGGTCATCCACGCTCTCACCGGCACCGCCCTCGCCCCGGCGGTCACGGGATCCACAGCGGCACTGACCGCCCGGTTCACCCCGAGCGCACCAGCTCTCCTGAGCGCACCCGAGGGCGTCGGGGCCGGTGAGTTCACGGTGCACGCCGACCTCACTCCCAAGCAGGTCACATTCTCCGGCTCGGCCCACCCCGACTCGTACGTGAAGGTGTCGGGCGGCGTCAACGACGAGAACACGGTCTTCGCCTCGCGTCGAGCCGATCCCGAGGGCAACTGGTCGGTCTCGATCCCGACCAGCATCCTCGATCGCTTCCCGGACATCACTCTCACAGGCGTCTCGAGCTTCCTCGGTCAGGATGTCGAATTCGAGACGCCGCTCGATGCGAAGAACGTCGTCACGATCGACCCCATCGACGGGACGGTCGACTCAGATGCCCTCACCCTCTCGGGCGCGGCCCAGGCGGGCGCCAGGGTTGTCGTCAAGAATGGCGAGACCGTCGTCGGAGAAGCGGAGGCGAAGCCCGCCCCGACCCGCGCGGCATCCGATGCCGGCACCTATTCCATCCCCGTGCGAGGCCTGACGGCGGGCCAGCACACTCTGACAGTCGAGCAGGCGCAACGAGACGCCCCGACCGTCGTCACGCGCGACACGATCGCCGTAGACGTCACCGCCGACGCGGCGGAAGCAGACACCTACCCTGCCGTGTTCCGCTACGCGGGACTTCCTGGCAAGGCCTTCAACGCCGGCTTCACGACGACGGACGACGGCCACCTCGTCAGTTCCAACGGAAAAGAGCAGTCCTCCGACGAGGCCGGGGTCGGTGCCATGCCGCTTACTGTGAAGCGCGGCGTCGACGTACCGATCACGGACGCCTCGGGTGAGCTCTGCCTGACCGACGCGAAGCCTGACGTGCAGGATCGTCGACTCACCCTCCAGGACTGCACCAACGAACTCGACCAGCAGTGGTTCGTCGCCGCAGACGGCGAGATCCGCAATCCCGCGTCGCGACAGAACGTCAGCCTCGCGCCGTCGTCGACCGAGGAACGACTCGACCTCATCTCGGTCCGAGGCGCCAGCATCGCGAAGTTCACCGCCCCGGCCGACACCGAGGCTGTCCCGTTCAGCCTGGACGTCGCGATCGACGGCGACGATCTGGAGGTGTCGGGCATCGGCGCTGACGGGCGAATCGTCGAGGTCCTGGCCGACGTGCCGTTCGGTCCGGCGCCCCTCGTGATCTACGCCGACGACGTCGACGCCGACGGCAAGTGGACCTCGAAAGTGCACTCGAGCGTCCTCCGCGCGTTCGAGAACATTCCGTTCAGCGCGGTCCAGCGGCTCTTCGGCAACGAGCAGTCGATCGAGATCGACGTCGACGCGAAGAACGTCGTCACGATCGAGGGGCTCGATGACGGCGACGAGATCGTCGGCGACTCGACGGAGCTCCGGGGCAGCGCCCTTCGCGACACCACCGTCGTCGTGAAGGAAGGCGACGAGGTCCTCGGCGAGACGATGGCGAAGGCCAGCAAGCGCGGCGCGGGCGACGAGGGGACCTACGCGGTGCCCCTCGCAGACCTGACCCCGGGCGAGCACACCTTCACGGTCGAGCAGAGTCAGAACGCCCACGTGACGACGCGCTCCCGCGTCACGGTCGACGTCGTCCCGACGGCCGACGCTCCGTTCGCGGTGACGTCGCACAGCGACGGCGACACCTACGTCGACGGCATCTCGACGTTCGCGGGCACCGGCACCGACGGCGCCACGGTGACGGCGACGAACCAGTGGGGCACCCTGATGGGGCGCGCCACCGTCAAGGATGGCGCGTGGACCTTCGCTCGCAACCTCGGACCGACGACGACCGGATACGACATCACGTTCACGCAGACGAGCCCTGCCGGTTCGTCTTCGTCCACCGTGCACCTCGACTACGCGGGTTCGCGTCCGCTCGTCGTGTCGTCGCCCGCCGACGGCTCGACCTACGACGTCGGCGTGGCCGAGTTCCGCGGAACTGCGACGGCCGGCGCCCGGATCACGGCCGTCAACCAGTGGGGTACCCCGATGGGAAGCCACACTGCTGATTCGAAGGGCGACTGGACGTTCAGCCGCAACCTCGGACCCACGACGGCCGGCTACGACATCACCGTCACGGCTACCAAGGGCGCCGATGTGAAGACCACCGTGATCCACCTCAAGCCCAAGGAGGCGAACGTGCCGGTCGCCGTCACGAGCATCCCCGACGGCGCGACGTACCGACCGGGACTGAACATCCTGCGCGGCAAGGGGACCCCCGGCGCCGGCATCACCGCCGTCAACGCCACCAACGGCTGGAACGTGCCGATGGGCAGCGCCAAGGTCACCGCCGACGGCACCTGGGCACTCCCCGAGCGCAACTGGGGCCCGTCGAACGACTACCAGGTCACGGTCACGCAGACCAACCCCGACAAGACCACCAGCACGACGACCATCGGCATCAAGGCACCGGTCTTCACTCCGCTGCAGGTCTCGGGTGTTGCTCTGGGCGCCGCCCAGGGGGCCGGGGTCCACGCGACGTTCCGCGGGACCGCCACGCCGTTCGCGACCATCGCCGTCAAGTCGGCCACGACCGCGACGACGTACCAGTCCGTCACGGCGGACGCGAAGGGCGCGTGGACTGCCACGCGCGTCTGGAACCCGGAGCACACATACACGCTGAGCTTCGACCAGACCGCGAGGGACGGCAAGACGTCATCTGTCGCGTACGGCAAGTGGACGCCGAAGGACCCTAAGTAGCACCCACGTGACGAAGAGGGCGACTGGTCGACGGCCGGTCGCCCTCTTTCGCGCTTCCCCTGGAGCAGAGGCGGGCTGCCGCGTCAGCGGACGACACGACCGTGGCCCCCCACCGGCGTGTCGTCCCCCGCTGATTCTCGCGGCAGCCCCTCTGGTGCATCTCGATGATTCGGGCATCGAGGCCGGCGTCTCTTCCGACGCCATCAGAATCCCACCGACCGAACCAGTTCGACAGAATCACTAGTGATGGCACCCGAATGGGGGGCAGACAGTCGATTCGCGCTACCGTGGTGGAAATTCGACGAACCCTAGACTTCACGAGTGGAAGACGCGATGCCCGACCCGACCCCAGGCCCCGAGACCGCGGCGTTGACCGTCCTGCGAGTCGCCCTCGTGGAAGACCACGAGATCGTCGCCGTCGGCTTCGCCGAGCTCCTCCGCCAGTACCCCGACATCGACGTGACCACCGTCGCCGCGACCGTCCGTGAACTCGACCTGGCGAAGAACCCCGTCGACCTCGTCGTCCTCGACCTGCGTCTCGGCGACGGCTCCAGCGCCACCGACAACATCCGCTCGCTGCTGTCTGCGGGCGTCGACGTGCTGATCCTCACCGCAGCCGAAGATCCACAGGCGATCCGCGATGCGGCGAAGGCGGGCGCGCTCGGCATCGTCCGCAAGTCGCAGCCGGTCGACGAGCTCGTCGACGCGATCCGCTCGGCAGCGAGCGGCGAGACCGTCCCGGGCCTCGACTGGGCTGCCGCCATCGACGGCGACGAAGGCCTGGCCGATGCGGGCCTCAGCGCCCGCGAGCGCGAGATCCTCGCTCTCTACGCGTCCGGCGAGAAGGCGCAGTCGGTCGCCTACCTGACCAACCTGTCGAAGTCGACGGTCGCCAACTACGTCTCGCGCATCCGGGCCAAGTACGCCAACGCCGGGCGCCCCGCCCACACGAAGGTCGACCTGCACCGTCGCGCGGCGGAGGACGGCCTGATCGACGAGGACCGACCGCGACGATGACCGAGACGCAGAGCGTCGAGGCGAGCGGCGACGCCGAGCGCCGGGTGCTGCGGATCCTCTACGTCTCGATCGGGATCGGCGGCATCGTCTACCTCGCCGTCGGCTTCAGCAAGGCGATGGCGCAGTTCGGGGCGATGGGCGGCGTCGCAGGACTCGTTCTGTACTGCGTGGCGGCGGCCGGTCCGTTCCTGCTGCTGGCGCTCGCCCCCTGGGCCTCGCTGACTGCACTCCGGCGGGTGGCCCTGGCCCACGCGCTGACCTTCTGGGGCGTGATGCTCGCGTTCCCGCTCGTGATGACGCAGAAGTCTCTGCCCGGGAGCGACTCGCCCTGGACGAACGACCTGATGACGGTACCCGCCGTGGCGATGGCAATCGGCGCGCGTCGACCGGTCATCGCCGCCTACGTGCTCGCGACCTCGATCACGTCAGGCGTCATCCGCTACCTCACGGCGCCCGAGGTGGGCCTGACGCTGTCGGCTCTGGACCTCGCCTACAACTTCCTGTTCGACTGCGCCTTCGTCGCGCTCACGCTGGTCACCCGGTCGAGTGCGGCCCGCCTCGACGCCGCAGCCGAGGCCGCTCGGGTCAAGACATCGCACGAGGCCGAGGCATCGGCGCGCGTGCAGCAGCGGATCCGCATCGATGCCCTGGTGCACGACCACGTGCTGTCAGCGCTGCTGATCGCGTCGCGGGCCGCCGCGGTGCCGACGCCGGCGCTGCGGGAGCTCGCGGCGAGCACGCTGAGGACCCTGAACGAGGAGGCGCTGCCGCCGCACCAGGTGCTGTCGGGGGAGGAGTTCGTCGGACGCCTCCGCTCGACGGTGTCGTCGCAGGGGGCCGGGATCGCGTTCGACGGGGAGCTCGGGGCGGCCGTGCGAGTTCCTGCCGACATCGCCCAGGCTCTCATCGAGGCGACGAGCGAGGCCGTCCGCAACTCGCTGCTCCACGCGGCGGCCGGCGACGCCGGGGGCGACGTCACCCGGCTCGTCCGAGTCGCGTCGCTCCATGGGGGGCTCGCCATCGTGGTGCGCGACGACGGCCGCGGGTTCAACAGCCGTCGGATCCCGCCCGAGCGGCTCGGCGTGCGCGTCAGCATCCTGAACCGGATGGCGACGCTGCCGGGCGGCCACGCCGACATCGAGTCGGGCCGCGGACTGGGAACGCGCGTGACACTCGCCTGGTCGCCCGAGGAGGTCGCGTGACGACGTCGACGCCGTCCTTCCTCCGGCTGACCGGCCGCGGCACGACCGCGCTCTTCGTGCTCTTCGCGGCAGTGCACACGGCCGTGACCGTCTACGGGCTCCCCCAGGACCGGGTGCCACTTCTCGCCCTGGGCGCTCTCGGGGCCGTCCTGGTCGCCGGCTACCTGGTCACGCTGCCTCACGAGGAGCCGTACCCGCTCCGGCTCACCGTCTGCGTGGTCGCGCTGACCACCCTCGCCTCGCTCAACGTGTGGAACCTCCCCGACCGCGGCTGGCCGGGGTGGGCGACCTGGATGTGGGGCGCGGTCTCGTTCGTGATGTTCCTGCTGACGCTGCGCGGCCGCGCCGGCTGGGCGTGGTCGGGGTTCGCGATCATGGCCGGGATGACGGTCCTCTGGAGCGCCGTGGTCGGTCGGGGTGTCGCCGCGGGAGTCGGCTTCGTGATCCGGTCGGCAGCGCTGGTGCTCGTCGTCTGGCTGTTCTCGATCCTGCTCGGCCGGACGCGCGCGTCGATCCGCACCCTCCAGCGGTCGGAGCTCACGCGCCTGCGCTCGGAAGCGGCCGCCGCCGCCGCGCTCGAGGAGCAGAACACGCGCCTCGACCAGTTGCGCTCGCTCGCGACGCCGGCGCTCCAGCGGATCCTGACGGCCGAGCTCATCACCGAGGACGACCGCCGCGCGTTCACCCTCGCCGAGGCGGGACTCCGGGACCAGCTCCGAGCCAGCAACCTCGCGACGGCGCCGGTCACCGACGCGGCGAGCCGAGCCCGAGCCCGCGGGGTCGACGTGTCGCTGCTCGACGACCGTGCCGGCGCCGACGTGCCGATCGAGGTGCGCGAGCGGATCGAGACGGCGCTCGTCGCCCAGCTCGACGCCGCCGAGAGTGGGCGCGTGGTCGCTCGGCTCCTGCCCGACGGGCGCGACGCCGTGGCGACGGTGCTCGCCACCGACGGCGACGACACCACCCGGGTCTCGATTCCGCCGAGCTCCTGACGGGACGGCGCTACCCTCCGTTCACAGGTTCGCGGTAGCGTCCAGTCATGACCGAGGCGACGCTGGCCGACACGACTCCCATCCCCCGTCGCCGGATCGTCTCGTGGGCGCTCTGGGACTGCGGCTCCGCCGGCTTCAACACCATCGTCGTCACCTTCGTGTTCTCGACCTACCTGGCGTCGAACTCGTTCGTCGCGCCCGCCGTCGTCGCGGCCGCCGGAGACGACATGACCAACGCCGCGCTCGTGGCCGCGAAGGCCCACAACGCCTCGGTCGTCTCGACCGCCCTCACGATCGCGGGCCTCCTGATCGCCCTGCTCGCGCCGCTGCTCGGCCAGCGCTCCGACGGCACCGGCAAGCGGAAGCTCTGGCTCGGCATCAACACCGGCATCGTCATCGCGGCGATGCTCGGCATGTTCTTCGTGGCGCCGGGGCAGTCGTACCTGATCATCGGCGCGATGCTCCTGGCCCTCGGCAGCGTAGTGATGGAGTTCGCGAACGTGAACTACAACGCGATGCTCGTGCAGGTCTCGACTCCGAAGAACGTCGGCCGAGTCTCGAGCTGGGGCTGGGGAGCCGGGTACTTCGGCGGAATCGTCCTGCTCGTGATCCTGCTCGTGCTCTTCATCCAGAGCTTCGGCGTCGACGGACACGCCGGCGTTCTCGGCCTCGACTCCTCGATCGCCGGCGGGGTGCTCAACGTCCGGTTCGCGATCGTCGCGTCGGCCCTGTGGTTCGCACTCCTGGCGATCCCGCTGTTCGTGAACGTCCCCGAGATCCCCGCGACCGGGCCGACGACGGCGCGACTGAGCTTCCTCGCCTCGTACAAGCGGATCGGCCGCACGATCGCCCAGCTGTACCGCAAGAACCCGCAGGTGCTGCTCTTCCTCGGAGCGTCCGCCGTCTACCGCGACGGAATCGCGGCGGTCTTCACATTCGGCGCGATCATCGCCTCGCAGGTGTTCGGCTTCACGCAGAGCGAGGTGCTCTACTTCGCCGTGGCGGCCAACCTGGTCGCCGGCACCGGCGCCTTCCTGGCCGGCCGCTACGACGACCGTCTCGGGCCGAAGCTCATCATCGTGGTGTGCCTCGCCGGTCTCGTCATCGCGGCCGTCGCGATCCTGTTCGTCGGCGACGCCAAGGCGGGCTTCTGGGCGTGCGGGCTGTTCCTGTCGCTGTTCGTCGGTCCGGCCCAGTCGTCGAGCCGCTCCTTCCTCGCGCGGGTCACGCCTCCCGGCCGCGAGGGCGAGATCTTCGGCCTCTACGCGACGACCGGCCGCGCCGTGAGCTTCCTCGCGCCGCTCCTGTTCACCGTGTTCGTGGCGATCTCGGGCAACACCCGCTTCGGCGCCATCGGCATCGCGATCGTGCTGGCCGTGGGTCTGGCGATGATGGTGCGGGTCAACCCGAGGCAGAAGGCGATCGACTGACGAGGGCTACTCGGCGGCCGTGCGGGTGGCGGTCGCCGAGGCGACGGCGGCTCTGAAGGTCTGAGCCCCGGCCTCCCACTGTCGGCCGTCGATGATCACCGTGGGCGTACCGCGGAACTCGGCGACGTCGCTCCCCGCCGTGGCGTTGTCGGCGACCCGCTTCGTGACGGCGGCGACCGTGGGGGCGAACCGCTGGTCTCGCACGCACTCCGCGACGGCGGCGGGATTCTTCAGGCCTCGCGTGCCGGAGATCTGGGAGACCAGCTGCTCGTTCGTCAGGCCGGCGGTGTTCTCGGCGGGCTGGTCGGCGAGCAGCTTCGCGTTCACGGCGAAGAACGAGTCGGGGGCCAGATCGGCTGCGCACAGGGCGGCGGCCGTCGCCCGTGTCGAGTACTTCGACCCCTGGCTGAGGCGATCGAGGATCGCGTTCGGGTGGTACTCGACCACCGCGGCGCCCGACTTCACCAGGCCCTCGATGTAGTCGCCGTTCTCGGCCTCGAATGCACCGCAGTTGGGGCAGAGGTAGTCGATGTAGACGCGGATCGTGACGGCGTCGGCGTCGTGAGCCGCGGGCGGGGTGGCCTCGGCACCCGGCTGCAGGGCCACGCTGCGCTCCGCCACGAAGCCCTCGCCGATGCGGACGCCGTCGCCGGCGAGGTTGCGGGGGCCCGGGCCCGGCGGCGTGATGCCAGAGACGACCACCAGAGCGACGACGGCCAGCACGGCGATCACGCCGGCGACGATGCCCGACCGGATGGCGAGAGCGCGGCGGGCGGCGCTGCGCCTCTGGGCCGCCATGGCCTGCCTCGCGCGTTCTCGGGCGGCGCGGCGGCGGTCGTTCTTCGTTTCGGGGGCGGGCATGCGGACTCCTGACGATCGGGACAAGTCGTCGGCCATCATACGATATTTCACATCCATAGTCCAGGGCGCAGGAACTTCCTGACGGGGGTGGGCCTCGCCGGCAGTTCCTGCGCCCGCGGTCTAGGCCGCCGTCAGGCCGTTGGCCTTCGCCACCGAGCCGTACCAGCGCGCACTCGGCTTGGGGGTCCGCTCGAACGTCTGCTTGTCCCACGCGATGAGGCCGAACGTGGGGCGGAAGCCGGAGGCCCACTCGTAGTTGTCGAGGGCGCTCCAGTGCTGGTAGCCGAGCACGTCGACACCCTCGTCGATGGTGGCGTGGATGTGCTCGAGCGCGCCCTGCGTGTAGGCGATGCGGCGGGTGTCGTCGGCGGTCGCGATGCCGTTCTCGGTGACCATGACCGGTACGTGGCCGCTGAGCTCCCACGCACTGCGGATGCCCTCGGCGGCGGCCGGCGGGTAGAACTCCCAGCCGGTGAGGGTGGTCTCGAGCCCGTCGGCGACAGGGCGCGGGCCCTCCGGCCCGATGAAGGTCTGCGTGTAGGCCTGGACGCCGACGAAGTCGTTGCCGCGCGCGGCCTCGAGGTACCAGTCGTCGCGCGGGTGGCCGTACTCGCGGAGCTTCTCGGCGGCGCCCGGCTCGTCGACGGCCTTGAACGCCTGGGTGGCGACGGTCCAGCCCGTTCGGAGCCCGGCGACCTGCGAGAGCACCTCGCGCGACCGGTCGTGCGAGGCGAGGAGGGCGTCGGCGACCTGGAGATCGGGGTTCGGCAGGCCGTAGGCCACGAGGTTCGAGGCGTCTTCGCCGCCCGCGAGCATGGCGGCGATGTTCGGCTCGTTGATCGTGCAGACGTAGCGGACGCCCTCTGCGACGACCGGGAGGGCCGCCTCCGTGTAGCGGGCAAAGAGGTCGGCGGCGTCGGACGCGCGCCAGAAGCCGTCGCGCTCGAACCAGCGCGGCACCGTGAAGTGCATGAGCGTGACGATCGGCTCGACGCCGAACTCGTGGCAGGCGTCGACCATGCGGCGGTAGTGGTCGAGCTCGGCGCGCGAGACGTAGCCGCGCTCGGGCTCGATGCGAGACCACTCGATGCTGAACCGGTAGCTGTTGAGGCCGAGACCGGCCAGCGTCTCGATGTCGTCGCGGAAGCGGTGGTAGCTGTCGGCCGCGTCGCCCGAGGGCTCGACGATGCTCGTACCCGGAGTGTGCTCGTGCACCCACCAGTTGCTGTTCACGTTGTTGCCCTCGATCTGGTGGGCGGCGGTGGCCGCACCCCAGAGGAAGCCGTCGGGGAAGGTGAGCACGGTGGCTCCTTTCGGTGGAGTGTCGGAGGTCAGCGGCGCGTGCGCTGCGGGTTCGGCACGGCGTCGAGCAGCGCGACGGTGTAGTCGTCGGTCGGCCGCTGCAGCACCTCGGCCGTCTCGCCGCGCTCGACCACGGCGCCGTCGTGCAGCACCATGATGTTGTCGGTGATGAGCCGCGCCGAGAGCAGGTCGTGCGTGATGTAGAGCAGGCTCACGCCCCACTTCTCCCTCAGGTCCTCGAGCAGCGCGAGCACGCCGGCTCGGAGCGACACGTCGAGCATCGACACCGGCTCGTCGGCGATGATCACCTGCGGGTCGCAGGCGAGCGCCCGGGCGATGACGACGCGCTGGCGCTGTCCGCCGGACAGCTCGTGCGGCAGCTTGGCGGCGAACTGCTCGACCGGCGCGAGGCCGACCGTCTCGAGCAGCTCGAGCACTCGCTGACGGGCGTCGCGGCCCTTCAGCCCGGTGAAGTTCACCACGGGCCGGGTCAGCGTGTACTCGACGGTGTGCAGCGGGTTGAGCGCGGCGTACGGGTCTTGGAAGACCATCTGCACGTTGCGGTGCAGGTCGCGGAGCTGGCC
Source organism: Frondihabitans sp. GW821-FHT04F02 (assembly GCF_059420045.1). Classification (NCBI taxonomy): domain Bacteria; kingdom Bacillati; phylum Actinomycetota; class Actinomycetes; order Micrococcales; family Microbacteriaceae; genus Frondihabitans; species Frondihabitans sp. GW821-FHT04F02. The sequence goes on from NZ_JBWKSZ010000006.1 coordinate 22,935, forward strand.
GCGCCGGAGCTTCGCGACGTCGAGGCCGCCGAAGCGGATCGACCCCTCGCTCGGCTTCTCGACACCGGTGATCATCTTCGCGATCGTCGACTTGCCCGAGCCGGACTGACCGACGAGAGCGAGGGACTGCCCGGGCTCGAGCGTGAACGACACGTCGCGGACGGCGCGGACCGGCTGCTCGCCGCGTCGGGGCGGCGGGTAGGTCTTCGAGACGTGCTCGACGACGATCGACTCCTGCGCCGTGCTGATCGAGCGGGTGACGACGGTCGGCGCGTGCTCGGGCGAGGCCACGGCGCTCCGGGAGGCCCCGGCCTGGCGTCGGATCGCGCGGTCCTCGAAGCCGGGCAGCGAGACGACCTCGGCGCGCGGGTCGGCGTAGTGGCTCAGCAGCATCCGGGTGTAGTCGGCGGTCGGCGCGTTCAGGATCTCGGACGACGGGCCGTCCTCGACGATGACGCCTTCGTGCATGACCAGCACGCGTTCCGTCGCCTCGAGCACGATTCCGAGGTCGTGGCTGATCAGCACTGCGGTGAAGCCCTCGCTGGCCTGCAGGTCGCGGATCGTGTTCATCACGGCGTGCTGCACGAGCACGTCGAGCGCCGTCGTCGGCTCGTCGAACACCATCAGCTGCGGCTCGAGCGACAGCGCGAGCGCGATCGAGACGCGTTGGCGCATGCCGCCCGACAGCTCGCCCGGAAAGCGGTCGAGGGTCGCGGCCGGCAGCTCGACCTTGCCGATCAGCTCGCGCGCCCGCTCCTCGCGACGCTCGCGCGACACGTGGCCGTGCGCCGTGAAGACGTCGAAGAAGTGGTTGCGGATGGTGCGAACCGGGTTGAGCGCGTTCATGCCCGACTGCAGCACCATGGCGAAGCCGCCCTGGCGCTGCTCGCGCAGGTGCTCCGCGTCGATCGAGGCGATGTCGGTGCCGTCGAACAGGATCTTGCCGTGGCTGATGCGGGCCGGCGGCTTGGAGAGGCGGGTCAGGGCGAAGCCGAGGGTCGACTTGCCCGAACCCGACTCGCCGACCAGCCCGACGAACTCGCCGCGGCGGAGCTCGAACGAGACGTTCTCGACCGCGAAGGTCGGCTCGGCCCCGTCGGGCTCGTAGACGACGCTGAGGTCTTCTACCGTCAGGAGGATGTCGTCGGAGCTCATTTGCGGACCTTCCGTCGTTCGCGGAGTCTCGGGTTGCTGAGACCGTCGACGCCGAAGTTGATGAGGGTGAGGCTCGTCGCGAGCAGGGCGATGCAGAGACCCGGCGCGAAGAGCAGCGCCCACTGGCCGGTGAGCAGCGCGTTGGAGTTCTGAGCCCAGAAGAGCATCGTGCCCCAGCTGACCGTCGACGGGTCGCCGAGCCCGAGGAACTCCAGGCCCGCCTCGGCGAGGATCGCGCTCGTGGCCGCTCCGAAGAAGTTGCCCACGATCAGCGAGGTCATGTTCGGCAGGATCTCGCGGAAGACGATCCGAGCCGGCCGTTCGCCGCTGAACACCGCGGCGGTCACGAAGTCGCGCCCGCGGAGCGACTGCGTCTGGCTGCGCAGCACTCGCGCACCCCAGGCCCAGCCGGTGATCACGACCACCAGGATGATCATCCCGATGCCGCCGTTCTGCAGGTACGCCGCGATCACGATCATCAGCGGCAGGCCCGGCACGACGAGGAAGAGGTTCACCACGAAGTTGATCACGTCGCCCACCCAGCCGCGGACGTAGCCCCAGCTGAGGCCGATGAGCACGGCGACCAGCGTGGAGAGGAGGCCCGCCACGAAGCCGACGAACACGCTGATGCGCGCGCCCTGGATGAGCTGGCTCAGGACGTCCTCGCCGGCGGCCGTCGTGCCCAGCCAGTGCCCGGCGGAGGCGTCCTGACTGCGAGCGAACTCGGTCGACGAGGGATCGTACGGAGCGAGCAGGGGCGCGAAGATCGCCGCCAGCACGAAGAGGAGGAGGATCACCACGCCGATGCGCGCCTTGGTGTTCGACCAGACGGTGGCCGCCACGCGGGCGAGGACCTGGAAGGGGGAGGCGGCCGCGGCGACGGAGGTGTCGGGCGGGGGTGCCGGAGTTCCTGCGGTGATAGGGGTCGTCGTCATCGTTCGGCCCTCACTTTCTCGTTCGCGGGTCGAGGACGCCGTACAGGATGTCGACGATGAAGTTGGCGAGGAGCACGCTGACGGTGATCATCAGGAAGAGCGCCTGCATGAGCGGGTAGTCCTGGTTGGTGACGGCCTTGAGCAGCAGGTAGCCGATGCCGGGGTAGCCGAACACCGTCTCGACCAGCACGGAGCCGCCCACCACGCCGCCGAGCGCCAGGCCGAAGCTGGTGAGGTTCGGGAGGATCGCGTTGCGCGCCGCGTACCGGATGGCCACGGTGTGCGGCTTGAGACCGTTCGCCTCGGCGAAGGTGACGTAGTCGTCGCCGAGCGTCGAGATCATGGTGTTGCGCATGCCGAGGATCCAGCCGCCGAGCGAGGTGATCAGGATCGTCACCGCCGGAAGCACCGCGTGGTTCAGGGCCGACCCGATGAACGCCCCCGAGAAGCCGGGCACGTTGGTGACGCCGTAGGCGCCCGACGTCGGGAAGATCTTGAACACGTAGCCGAGGAAGAACAGCAGGAGGAGCGCCGTCCAGAAGTACGGGAAGGCGCTCGCGAACGATCCGCCGAGGGTCGGCAGCGCGTCGAGCCAGGTGCCGCGCTTCCAGGCCGCCAGCACGCCGAGCAGGGTGCCGAGCACGAATGCCACGATCGTGACGAGCCCCACCAGAATCAGGGTGTACGGCAGCGCCTGGCCGACGAGGTCGGCGACGGGCTGCGGATAGAACGTGTAGCTCACGCCGAAGTCCAGCGTCAGGACCTGCTTGAGGTACTGGCCGTACTGCGACAGCAGGTTGCCGTCGGGCACGCCGAGCTGGATCTCGATGGCCTTGCGCGTGGCGGCCGTGACCGGGCCGTTCTGCGAGAGCTTCGCGATCGCGGCGTCGGTGGGCGAGCCGGGCATGAGCCGCGGCAGGAAGAAGTTCAGCGTGATGGCGGCCCAGAGGGTCAGGATCAGCAGGCCGACCTTGCGGAGTGCGTATGTCACTTCGCGGCCTCCGATTTCTTCAGGTGGGTCAGGATCAGCAGGGCTGTCGAGACGTAGGTCTTCGGGCTCGTGTACGGATCGTCGGCACTCGGCCACCCGGTGAACTTCTGCGTCGAGAAGAGGCCCCATGAGCCGCCGTAGTAGAGGCCGATCGAGGGCAGCTCGTCGTAGTAGATCTGCTGCAGCCGGTAGCCGAGCTGCTTCTGCTTCTGCTCGTCGGTCGTCGTCGTGAACTCGTTCAGGATGGCGTCGACCTCGGCGCTCCTGTAGCGGCCGAAGTTGTTCGCCGCCTGCTTGCCGATGGGCGTGTAGAACTCGCTCGAGAGGTTGTTGGCGAAGTCCTGGTACACCGACCCGGTACCGCCGACAGAGCCCATCGCGAGCTGGAAGTCGCCGTTGCGGAGAGCGAGCTGGTAGGCCGCGGGCTGCGGCTGGGCGACCTTGACGGTGATGCCGACGGCGGCCCACTGCTTGGTGATGGCCTGGACTGCGCGCAGCCAGTCGGAGTAGCCGTTGGCCGTCGTGATGGTGATGGTCAGCGCCTTGCCCGTCGTGTCGACGAGCTTGCCGTCTTTCATCGTGTAGCCCGCCTTGGCGAAGTACGACTTCGCCTGCGAGTCGCTCTGCGCGATGAGGCCCTTGTCGGGAATGGCCGGGTCGAGCAGGTCTTCCTGGTTGGGCAGCAGCATGCCGGTCTGGCCGGCCTGCTGCATGTAGCCCTCGGCTGCGGCGTCGCCGACGGCCTTGCGGTCGAGCGCGTAGCTGAGCCCCTTGCGGAAGTCGAGGTCGTTGAACGGCGCCTCGGTGAGGTTCGGGAACAGGCTGATCGTGCCTCCCGGCGGGAACCAGTACGTGTTCGACGGGTTCGCCGCGTTCCAGGTGCCCTTGACGTCGCTGATGAACGAGAACGCCCAGTCGTAGCCCTTGGTGACGACGTCGAGCTGCGTGTTCGACGCGGGGAGCACGAGGTGCTGCACCTTCACCTTGTCGGCCTGCCAGTAGAGCGGGTTCTTGTCCATCGCGTACTCCTGCGGCGTGAAGTTGCCGAGGTTGTACGGGCCGGTGCCGACCGGGTCGGGGTTCGTGAAGGTCGAGGGGTCTTTCACCTTCGACCAGATGTGCTCGGGCACGATCTGCGTCTGCTCGATGATCTGGGCTGCGGGCACGTCGTCGCCCTTGAGGTGCACGACGACGGTGTCGCCCTTCACCTCGACGCTCTTCATGTACTGCCACGCGCCCTTGAGGTCGAGGCTCGGGAACTTCTTCAGCATGTCGAACGTGAACTTGACGTCGTCGGGGCCGAACGCCTTTCCGTCAGACCACTTGACGCCCTGGCGGATCGTGAAGACGACCGTCTGCGGGTCCGGGATCTCGGTCTTCGACGCGAGCCACGGCTCCTCGTCGCCGTTGAGGTCGTTGAGGATCACGAGGGGCTCGAACATGTACCAGCTCGCTACGCGCGTGTTCGGCAGGTACGGGTTGAAGACCCGCTGCAGCGAGGGGCTGCCGTTGTCGGCCGCGATCAGCATCGTGTCGGCGCCGAGGGACGGATCGGGCGCGCTCTTGATGTCGATGCTGCAGCCCGTGAGGACGAGGGCGGCCGCGAGCAGGGAGCTCAGGGCCGCAGCCGCTCTGCGAGTTCTCGTGCGAGGTGTCGTGTGCATCGTTGCCACGTCTTTCTGTGCTGTCGATCCGCCCCGCAGGCTTCCGCCCGGGCGCGTGCCGCGTCGATGCGGCGTGACCATGGTCAGTGTAAGCGCATACATAGCTCGGAGACAAGCCTCGATCGCAGCGCAGGAACTCGGGGTCCTCTCGCGCTCTACGCCCTGAGCCCCGCCAGGAGCACGTCCAGGTACGCGTCGAGCACCGCCGCACGGCCCCGCTCGGGCGCGAGGCGCACGGCGACCTCGACCCCTCGGGCGAGCCGCTCGACGTCGGCCGGCTCGACGTCGGGCCGGACCGCCTCCGCCTTCTGCGCAGCCTCCAGCACCGCGCGGCCGAGGCTCCGCAGCTCCGCCTTCGCCGCGACCACGTCCGGGTCGACGGCATCCTGAGCCGTCACCACCTCGCCGAGCCCGACCTCGCGCACCTGGAGAGCGACGGACCCGCGGACGGCGCGCTCGAACGCCTCGCCGGGGTCGCCCACCGCCGCGGCGTCGCGCACGACGGCCACCAGGCGCAGCAAGGGCTCCACCGCCAGCCCCTCCTCCAGCGCCCGCTGGGTCGGGAAGTGCCGGTACACCGTTCCGACGCCCACGCCGACGTCGCGCGCGAGCTCGTTGAGGCCGGGCACGCGGCCGTCGGCCCGGTGCCGGGTGCGGGCCGCGGCGAGCAGCCGCACGCGGTTGCGGTGCGCGTCGGCGCGCGTCGGACGGGGCATGAAAAGAGGATAGACGATCCGTTTGACTGCGCGGCGACCGGCTCGGGCCCCGCCGGGACCGGTCAGCGACGCTCCCCTACTCTGGAGGCATGGCCTCCTTCGATGACGACTACGTCGTCCGCACGTTCTCGCCCGCCCTCGTCGACGGCAAGCCCGACGAGGCGACGGCCGCCTGGCTCGGAGCGACCCGCATCGGGTTCCACGAGAAGGCCGACGCCGACGCCGTGCGCGAGTCGGCCATCGGCTCGATCGACGACGGCCGCGTCTTCACGGGCGTGTACCCGAGGCGCCCGGTCGCCGGCGGCCTCGACGAGACCTGGCCGGTCGGCACCTTCACCGGCTACACCAAGACGATCAATGTCGGCGGCGGCCGCCTCGTCGACGCGTACCTGGTGTCAGACGTCACCGTGCGCCCGACCCACCGTCGCCGCGGCATGCTCCGCAGCCTGATGACCGAGCGCCTCGCCGCCGCCGCCGCGTCGGGGCACGCCCTGGCCGCGCTGACGGCCAGCGAGTCGACCATCTACCGCCGCTTCGGCTACGGCCCGGCGACCCGCAAGCGCACCGTCGTGCTCGAGCGCGACGTTCCCGTCACCCTGCTCGCACAGCCCACCGGCCGCGTCGAGATGGCCAGCCCCACCTCGCTCGCCGCCATCGCACCGCGCGTCTTCGCCCGCTTCCACGAGACCACGCCCGGCTCGGTCGACCGGCAGGGCCAGTACTCGAACCTCTACAACGGCCTCACCTACGGCACCGCCAAGCCCGATGACGAGCTGCGCGCCGCCATCCACGTGCCCGACTCCGGCGAGGCCGACGGGTACGTGCTCTACTCGATGCGGGAGGAGGCGGGAGCGTCGGTGCTCGAGATCGCGGATCTCGTGAGTGCGACGGCGGACGCCTTCCTCGGGCTGTGGGACTTCCTCGGCTCGGTCGATCTCGTGCAGCGGATCCGCTGGTCGAAGGCCCCCGTCGAGACACCGCTGCTGCACGCCCTCACCGCGAGCCGCTCGCTTCAGACCGAGCGCGAGAGCGACCACGTCTGGCTCCGCGTGCTCGACGTGCAGAAGGCCCTCTCAGCCCGGCCCTACGCCCGCGACGGCGAGATCACCCTGCGCGTGCACGACAAGCTCGGGCACGCCGAGGGCACCTTCCGCCTCGAGGTCGTCGACGGCGTCGGACACGCGACGCGCATCGCCGACTCCGCGCCCGCGTCGCTCGAGCTCGACGCCGCGACCCTCGCCACGCTCTACCTCGGCGGCGTTCCGGTGTCGGTGCTCGGCGAGGCCGGTCTCGTGGTCGAGCACACCCGAGGCGCAATCCGTCTGGCGACGCAGATGTTCGCCGCCGACCGGCCGGTGTACGGGGTCACGGACTTCTAGCGGACGGCTGGTCGCGGCGCCCGGCATTCGACCCTAGGGCGCCGGCGGGCAGCTCTCGCGGAGCAGGATCTGCACCGGCAGCGTCAGTCGACGCGCCGGAAGCGTGCTGTCGGCGAGACGGTCGACGATGGCGCGGACGGCGACGCGGCCAAGCTCCGCCATCGGCTGCCGGACGGTCGTGAGGCGCGGCGTCGAGAACCGACCGGCGTCGATGCCGTCGAATCCGGTGACGAGCACGCGCCCGGGCACATCGACCCCGCGCGCCGCGAGCACGTCGAGCACACCGAGAGCCGACTGGTCGTTGGCGCACACGATCGCGCTCGGGAGGGCGCTCTCAGCGAGGAGCTGCTCGGCGACGGCGCGGCCGCGCTCGCGCCCGAAGGTTCCTGGGACGACCCGCAGCCCGGCCGGGTCGAACGCACCGTCGGCCAGCCCCTGGTCGAGGCCCTCGCGGCGGCCGGCCTCATCGGGCGAGTCGCTGGGACCGGCGACGTACACGACGGACGTGACGCCGTGGCCGTCGACCAGGTGGTGGGCCAGGGCGCGCATTCCGCCGGCGTTGTCGACCCCGACGTGATCGAGGTCGTCGCCGGGGTCGGTGTCGGCGACGACGACGACGGGGATCCGTCGAGACACGTGCGCGACGAGATCGGAGGGAACCGTCTGCGAGAGCACGGCCAAGCCGTCGACCCGGCCAGCGATGTCGTTGACCATGACGTCGCGGCTCTGACCGCGTCCCGCGGCGACCATCAGGGCGAAGCCGTGGCGCCACGCCTCGACCTCGGCGCCGCGAAGCACCTCGTCGAAGTAGAGGCTCGTCGACGGCGGGGCGGCCATCGGCTCGCGGTCGTCGATGAGCGGCACGCCGGAGGGCCCGTCGACGGTGTCGGCCACCGAGACGTCGATGCCGTCGTACCCGGGCAGGAACAGCCCCAGCACTCCGGTGCGGCGACCGGCGAGGCCCCTCGCCGAGCCGCTCGGCACGTAGCCGAGGTCTCGCACCGACTCCAGCACGCGGGCCCGCGTCTCGGGCCGCACCTCGTCGGGGCGGCGAAGGACGCGCGAGACCGTCGCGATCGAGACGCCGGCGTGATCGGCCACGTCGTAGACGGTGGGTGCCTTGGCCAACTCGCCTCCCGTGATCCGTGGGCCGTTCCGCGCGGCCGATGTCGGCCGGCGGTGTCGGCAAGTCTAGGCGTCGCCCTCTGACCGGCCCGTGCGTAGCCGAGCCGAGCTGTGGATAACCCGGCGCGGGGTGTGGAGAACGCTGGCGGCGATCCGCCGGGGCTGATTTGCTTGACCCATGTCGATCCAGTCCACGGCCGAGAAGGCCGAATTGCTCCGTTCCCTGCACGTTCCCGGCGATCCCCTGATCGTCACCAACGTCTGGGACAGCATCACGGCGCGCATCGTCGCGTCCGCTCCCGGGGTCAAGGCGCTGGCCACCGCGAGCCACTCGATCAGCGAGGCGCACGGCGTCGAAGACGGCGAGGGGCTCGACGTCGACGAGGCCCTGGCGGCGGCCCAGCTGATCATCCGCTCGGTCGACCTGCCCGTCTCGGTCGACTTCGAGAAGGCCTACGCCACGGATGCCGCAGGAACGCGCGACAACGTCTGGCGGCTCATCGAAGCGGGCGCGGCCGGCCTCAACATCGAGGACAGCGTCGGTCGCGACAAGGCCGAGCTGTACGACATCGACACCCAGGTCTCGAAGATCGCCGCGGCCCGCGCCGCCGGCGACCGCGCGGGTGTGCCCATCGTCATCAACGCTCGCGTCGACGCTCTCGCCGGCGACCCGTCGCTCTGGGACGACGCGGTCACCCGCGCCAACGCCTACCTCGACGCCGGCGCCGACGTCGCGTTCGTGCTCGGCCTCACGACCGAGCAGATGGTGGCCGACGCGCTCTCGCAGATCCACGGCAAGGTCAGCGTCATCTCGGGTGCCGACAGCGTGCCGCTCGCGAAGCTCGCCGAGCTCGGGGTATCACGCGTGAGCTTCGGGCCGCGCGCCATGGGCCTCACGCTCTCGCACCTCCGCGACGCGGCGGCCACTCTCACGGCACGCGGCGAGTATCCCGCCGAGCTCGGATTCTCGTTCTGACCCTCCCGCTTCTGTCCACCTCGCGAACGGAGCACCATCCCATGCCCGCACCCTCCGGCTTCCCCACAGGAGCACCTCTCTGGATGGACCTCTCGACGCGCGACGTCGCCGGGGCCCGCGCCTTCTACTCGGGACTGTTCGGCTGGACGATGGGCGACACCCCGCCCGAGTTCGGCGGCTACGTCACGATCAGCCTCGGCGGCCGCCAGATCGGCGGGCTCATCGGCAATCGCGATCCCGACGCCGTCGATGACGCCTGGCTCGTCTACCTCGAGACCGACGACGCCGAGACGACTGCGGAGGCCATCACGGGTGCGAGCGGCGTCGTGCACGTGGGACCACACCCGGTGGGCGACCTCGGCTCGATGGTCGTCGCCGAGGACACCGGCCGCGCGGCGATCGCCGCCTGGCAGCGCGGCACCAACGGCGGGTTCCAGGTGCTCGCCGAACCCGGCGCACCCGCCTGGTTCGAGCTGCACACCGTCGACTACGACGACTCGCTGACCTTCTACCAGCAGGCCTTCGGCTGGCAGACGAACTCGATGGCCGATACCCCCGAGTTCCGGTACTCGCAGCTGATGGTCGACGAGCAGCCGTACGCCGGCGTCATGGACGCGAAGCTGTACTGGGAGCCGGGCGCTCCGGCGAAGTGGTTCGTCTACATCAACGTCGCCGACGCCGACGCGACGATGGCCGACGCCGTCGAGCTCGGCGGCCGCGTCGTCGACGCGCCCGAAGACACGCCGTACGGCCGCATGGGCATGCTCGCCGACCCGACCGGCGCGCTCATCAAGATCATCACCTGATCTGCGGGACCAGCCCCTGCCAGAAGATCAGACGAAGTCGGCGGGGTTGTCGACGGGGTTCTTGGGCGTGGACTCGGAGCCGGCGCGCTCGCGCTCCTTCTCGGCCGTCTCGAGTTCCTGCTGCTGCTCTGCCGCCTCGCGGACCTCGATCGCCTCTTGGACGTCCTTCTCGTGCTTGAGCGCCTTCTTCTCGATCTGGCGGTCGTCGCGGAGGGGCAGCTGGATGTCCTCCTCGGCTTTGATGCCCGCCTGGAGCTCGCGGCCGCGCTCGGCCTCGGCGTCGAACTCGGCGCCGAAGAGCAGGGCGTTGTTCGTGATCCACAGCCAGAGCAGGAAGACGATGACGCCGCCGAGAGCGCCGTACGTCTTGTTGTAGTTCGAGAAGTTCGCGACGTAGAACGCGAAGCCGATCGAAGCGATCAGCCAGATGCCGATCGCGAGCAGCGCGCCCATGCTCATCCAGCGGAACTTCGGCTGCTTCACGTTCGGCGAGAAGTAGTACAGCACCGCGACCACGACGACGATGATGATGGCGAGCACGGGCCACTTGACGATGAGCCAGACGGTCACTGCGGCGTCGCCGAGGCCGACGAAGTCGCCGATCGTGCGGGCGATGTCACCGCTCAGCACGAGGATCAACCCGGCCATCACGATCAATACGACAGCGATGATCGTGACGAGGAGGTTGGTCGGGCGGAGCTTCCAGATCGGGCGCCCCTCCTGGCGGTCGTAGATCCGGTTCATGGCGCGGCCGAAGGCTCCGACGTAGCCGGAGGCCGACCAGATGGCGCCCACCACGCCGACGACGAAGGTGATGCCGGCGGCGGGTGACTTCGAGAGCGCCTCGACCGGGCCGCTGATCGTCTGGATGATCTGGTCGGAGGCGCCGAGCTGGCCGAGCAGGGCGAGGACCTGCTTGGTCGTCTGGTCCGCCTGGCCGAACAGGCCGAGGATCGACACGATCGCCAGGAGGGCCGGGAAGAGAGCCTGGACCGCGAAGTAGGTGAGCGACGCGGCGAGATCCGTGCAGCTGTCGCTCGAGAACTCGCGCAGGGTCTTCTTGAGCGTGTAGATCCAGGTGCGCTTGGTCAGGTCGAGCGGCGAATCGGGGCCCTCGTCACGGACGTCGTCGCCGGTCTCGCGGGCAGGTGCAGCAGCAGTTCGGGCCACGGGGTCCTCCGGGGGTCAACGTCTCGCGTGGGTGGGTCTCGTGTGGGCGGGGTCTCGCGTGGGCAGGTCTCGCGTGGCTGAGCGCCAGATGAGGGGTCCGCGCCGGGGAGGGATCAGCGGCGAGCGCGCGACACGAGACGTGCGACGCCGGTGACTGCCGCCGCCAGCCCGGCAGCGCCGACGGCCGCGGCGGCAAGGACCTTAGGGTCGTTGCTCACGCGCGACCGGGCTCGGCGCAGCTGGGTCTTCGGGTTCAGGCGGTCTTCGATCGCGTCGAGCGTGGCCGCGAACTCGTCACGGGTCTTCGCGACCTCGTCGGCGAGCCCGTCGGCAGGCTTCTTCGGGTCGTCGCGCTCGCTCATCTCGCGTCGCCTTCCGCCGCTTCTGACTTCGCGGCCGACTCCTTCGCGGCGTCGCCCTTGAGGGCGTGCACGTCGCTCCGGACGTTCTTGATCGTCTCGGTCGGCACCGGCGGAACGCCCCGTTTGAGCGAGCGGTAGCCGACGAAGGCCAGCGCGGCCGTGATGACGAGCAGAGCCGCCGCTACGAGAAGCGCCGCGAGCCAGGCTGGGAACACCGTCGCGGTGCCCAGGATCGCCGCGGCGATCAGCACCTCGAGCAGGATGAAGCCGAACACGGCGGCGCCGACCAGCAGGCCGATCCCGCGACCGGCGACCTTGAGCTTGGCGATCAGCTCAGCACGCGCGAGAGCGATCTCACCCCGGATCAGCCGCGAGATGAGATCGGGGAGCGAAGCCAGCATGCTGCCGAGCGACTTGCGCTCGCCCGCTTCGGGCTTCGTGTCGAAGACGTCGAAGAGACCCACGGTCAGGGAGTGTCTTTCGAGGTGGCCGACTTGACCTTCTCCGTAGCGGCGTGGGCGGCGTCGGACGCAGCCTCCTGCACCTTCTTGCCGACGATCGGCGCCTTCTCGGCAACGAAGTCCTCGGCCTTGGTGACGCCACGCTGAACCGACGGGTCGTGCCAGACCTGGTCGGCACGGCGCTTGATCTTCTCGTACGACTGGCGACCCGCGCGGGCACCCACGACGTATCCGGTTGCGAGTCCGGCGACGAACAGGATCTTGCCTCTCATGCGATTCTCCTTGGGTTGAGATGAACAGACCTTAAGGCTGGCACTGCGGAGCCGTTCCCGGCCAAATCGATGGGCGACTGTCGGAAAACGACGATCAGCGGCCCAGAGCCACCCACCAGATCAGCAGCATCGTGGTGAGGAATCCGCACGCGAAGTTGATGGCCAGGAACCGGCGCCACCCGCGGTTGGCCGACTCGGCCTCGGCGTCGGCCACGCTCCAGAACGGTGCGACCGCCACGAGGTACGGCACCACCAGCAGAGCCCCCAGCGGGCCGGGCCACGCGGTGAACAGCATCAGCACGCCGGCGAGCGCGTACGCGGCGAACGCGAATCGGACGGTCCAGGCCGCGCCCATGACGGTGGCGATCGAGGCGATGTCGCCCTCGCGGTCGGCGACGACGTCCTGGACCGCGCCGAACGCGTGGCTCGCCATCCCCCAGAGGAAGAAGGCGCCGAGCAGCGCCCAGAGCTGCGGGGTGAACGTGGCGCCGGCGAGCACGAGTCCGTAGACAGCGGGACTCGTGAAGTGCGTGCTGCTCGTGATCGAGTCGAGGAAGGGCCGCTCTTTGAACCGAAGCCCCTTCAACGAGTAGGCGATGACGGCGAAGACGCTGACCGCCAGCACCGCCCAGCTCGGCGGATGCCCGACCAGCACGAGGAAAACCAAGAAGGGCACATTCGTCACGACCACGGCCCGCAGGATCGTGGCGTGGAAGCTGCGGTCGACCATCGCGCCCTCGACGCCGCCCTTGCGCGGGTTGCGGAGGTCGCTCTCGTAGTCGAAGACGTCGTTGATGCCGTACATCGCCAGGTTGTAGGGCCCGAGGAAGTAGGCGATGCCGACGATCGCGATGATCCAGTTCACGCCGTCCGAGCCGAGCCCGGTGAGGATGTACGCGGCCGCGAAGGGGAACGCCGTGTTCACCCAGCTCAGCGGGCGCGACACGGGGAAGAGCGCCTTCACCTCGGCCTCCTCTCGAGCAGCACCCACAGCGACGGCAGCAGGACGAGCGCCGCGACGGCGTACGCGAAGTCTTCCAGAGGTGCGATGCCGACGAACACACCGCTGATCTTCGCGGAGTCGTAGCCGACGAGGCCGATGCCGATCATGACGTTGTCGAAGACGGCGGTCATCACGAGGAGCACGCCGACAGTGAGCGCCGCGCTGACAACGCAGGAGCCGTGCACGCGAGCCCGACGCGCTCGGAGCGTCATCGCGGCCGCGATCCCCGCCAGGGCGACGGCGCCGAGGAAGAACGCGTTGAGCGCCCAGTAGCTCACGAGCGCCGCCCCCGCGTGCGTCGACCCTGAGTTGCCGACAGCACGAGCGGCATGCCGGCGGCGAGGTTCATCGTCAGGTAGCAGAGCAGCGCGAGGAAGAAGACCTCCTCCACCGGGAGCTCCCGTGCGATCTGGAGGCCCGTCATGAACGACGTCTCGCCGCGGAAGAAGATGCCGCTCCGGATCCCGAGGAGGTCCCAGACCAGGAAGAACGCGATGCCGACCGGGAGCACCACGGCGGCCCGGCGGGCGTCGCGCCAGAAGAACAGGCCGAAGCGACGGTCGAGCACGACCATTCCCGTCAGGGCGACGAGGAGGCCGACGAGGTAGAGCACGCCCATCAGGGCTCCGGAAGCGGCTCGGTCGAGGTGTCGCCCCGGAGGTTCTTGAGGAGCACCTCGGCGCTGATGAGGCACATCGGCAGCCCGATCCCGGGCCGCACCGATCCGCCGACGTAGTGCAGGCCGCGGACCCGCTTCGAGGCGTTGCCCGCGCGGAACATCGCGCTCTGCCGGAGCGTGTGCGCCGGGCCGAGCATGCTGCCCGACCACGAGTTGTAGTCGTCGACGAAGTCCTGCGGGCCGCGGGTGCGACGGAGGACGATTCGAGAACTCAGGTCCGGTGCGCCAGCCCAGGCGCCGATCTGCTCGATGACAGCGTCGCCGAGGCGCTCGAGCTGCACCGAGCCTGAGTTGTCGACGACAGAGGTGCCCCCGGCGGCATCGAGCCCGACGCCGCCGCGCCCGAGCTCCGGCTGAGCCGGCAGCGGCACGAGCACGAAGAGGTTCGTCTGTCCCGTGGGCGCCGTGGCCGGGTCGACGATCGACGGCTTGCAGACGTAGAGCGAGGGCGGCGCCGGGATGCTCTTCGGCTCGTGGAAGATGCGGCCGAAGTTGTCGTGCCAGTCGCTCGAGAAGAACAGCGTGTGGTGCTCGAGCTCGGGCAGCTCGCCCTCGACGCCGAGGTACATCAGAAGGGCGCTCGGGCCGGGGTTGCGGTCGGCCCAGTAGCTCTCGCCGTACGTCTGCAGCTCGCTCGGCAGCAGCGCCGTCTCGGTGTGGTGCAGGTCGGCCGCCGAGACGACGACGTCGGCGAAGGTGGATCGCGCGGTGCCAGACGAGTCGACCCAGTCGACGCCGGTGGCTCGCGGACGCCGGCCGGCCGTGGTGCGGATCCGGGTGACCTCGGCTTCCGTCACGATGGTCACACCGGCCTCGCGGGCCAGCTTCTCGATGCTCGCGATGACCGCCGCGATGCCGCCCATCGGGTACTGCACGCCGTCGTCGAGGTCGAGCGTCGACATGAGGTGGTACATGCTCGGCGTCTCGTACGGCGACGAGCCCAGGAACACCGCCGGATACCCGAGGATCTGCCGCAGCCGCGGCTCCTTCACCGTCTTCCCGACCAGCGAGTCGAGGTTCTGCAGCAGCAGGCGCGCGAGCTTCGGCAGGCGGGTCAGGACGTCGCGGCGCAGCAGCGGCAGCAGGCTGCCGAAGCTCGTGTAGAGGAAGCGCTCCTTCGCGATGTCGTACGTCTCGCGGGACGAAGCGAGGTACCGGCGCATCCGCTCTCCGGCGCCCGGCTCGAGACGGTCGAACAGCTCGAGGTTCTCGGCCAGCCCCTGCGGGATGTCGATCGGCTCGCCGTCTTCGAAGTACACCCGGTAGCCGGGGTCGAGCGGCACCAGGTCGAGCTCGGCCTCGGCCGTCGTGCCCATCAGCCGGAAGAAGTGGTCGAACACCTCCGGCATCAGATACCAGCTCGGCCCCATGTCGAAGCGGAACCCGTCGGACTCCCACGTCGACGCCCGGCCGCCCACCGCGCCCGCCTTCTCGAGCACGGTCACCGCGTACCCCTCGCGCGCCAGCAGCCCGGCC
Organism: Frondihabitans sp. GW821-FHT04F02; assembly: GCF_059420045.1. NCBI lineage: Bacteria > Bacillati > Actinomycetota > Actinomycetes > Micrococcales > Microbacteriaceae > Frondihabitans > Frondihabitans sp. GW821-FHT04F02. The sequence goes on from NZ_JBWKSZ010000006.1 coordinate 38,105, forward strand.
GAGGCGAGACCCGAGATGCCGCCGCCGATGACGACGGCCGTCTTGCCGCTCACAGTCCGGCCGCCGCTCGCGCCGCGATGCGCAGCTTCACGGGGTTCGGCACGCGGATCCGGGTGCGCATCAGCTCGACCGCCGGCGTCACGGCCAGGCGGCGGTTCAGCTCGGCGAAGAGGCCCAGCGCCAGCGCGACCGCACGCCGGGATGACGACGGCAGGAACTCGAGGCACTCGCGTGCCACCGCGAGGTCCGCGTCGATGTCGGCGACGAGTCGGTCGCGCTCGCTGTCGCTGAAGCTCGCCGGGTCGACCCCCGGGAAGTAGCTGCGGCCCAGTGTCTCGAAGTCGTCGCTGAGGTCGCGCAAGAAGTTCACCTTCTGGAACGCCGCGCCCAGAGCGCGCGCCCCGTTCTCGAGCTTCACGAGGGTGCGGGCGTCGTAGGTGCGGCCCTGGAGGAACGCCCGGAGGCACATGAGGCCGACGACCTCGGCAGACCCGTAGACGTACAGGTCGAACGACGCCTGGTCGTGCTCGGCGGCGTGGAGGTCACGTCGCATGGAGGCGAAGAACGGGGCGGTGAGTTCCTGCGCGAAGCCGGTCTCTCGGGCGGTGGCCGCGAAAGCGTGGACCACGAGGTTGGCGCTGAATCCGATGGCGATGGCCTGCTCGGTCTCGCGCTCGAACTCGTCGAGGATGCGCTCGCACTCGGCCGGGTCGGCCCCCGCCTCGGCCGCGGGGCCGTCGACGATCTCGTCGGCGACCCGCACGAGGGCGTAGATGTTCTCGACGTGGGCGCGGACGTCGGCGCCGAGGAGCCGCGAGGCGAGCCCGAACGAGGTCGAGTAGCGGCGGATGACGTCGGCCGAGGCCTCGTGGGCGACCCGGTCGTAGAGGGCGAGACGGGTCATCGGGTCCGCTCGAGAACCGTGTCGACGACGGGGTGGAGAACCGATCGGAGGTCGGCGGTGATCAGCTCGGAGTCGAGGATCGCCAGCGCTCGGCGGGCGTGCTCGTCGACGAGGCGCTCGGCGGCGGCCTTGGCCCCGCACGACTCCAGCCGCGCCCGGACGTGCTCGGCCTCGTCGAGGGTCAGGTCGGACTTGCCGATGAAGGGCCGGATCGCGAACCAGTCGTCGGTCGTCGCCGCGTGCGCGATCAGGACGGTTCGCTTGCCCTCGCGGAGGTCGCCGAGCGTGGTCTTGCCGGTCTCCGTCTCGACGCCGTAGACGCCGAGGAGGTCGTCGACGATCTGGTAGGCGATGCCGATCTCGCGACCGAACGACTGCAGGGCGACGACCACGTCGGGTGCCGCGCCGGCGAGCAGAGCGCCCGCCATGAGGGGAGCCTCGAAGGAGTAGACGGCGGTCTTCGCGCGCTCCATCTCGAGCACCTCGTCGACCGACGGGACCTCGGGCGAGAGGCTGAGCTCGACGTCGAGCAGCTCGCCGCCGGCGCTGGCGAAGACGGCCTCGTCGAGCACGTCGAGCAGCTGCGCGCGGACCCCGGCGGAGCAGGAGACCTCGAGCATGAGACGCGACGCTCCGGTGAGGGCGAGGTCGCCGGCGATCACGCCGACCGACATTCCGCGGTGCTCGGCCGCGGGCGTGCTGATGCCGGCGGTCGTCGCCGTGTCGCGGTAGCTGCCGGAGACGTTGGGGATCCCGCGGCGCGAGAAGTCGCGGTCGATGACGTCGTCGTGCACGATGAGCGCCGTGTGGAGCAGCTCGAACGCCGCGCCCACCGAGGCGCACGCGTCGGCGTCCGTGCCGCCGAGGCCCTCGTAGGCGGCGACGACCATGCGCGGGCGGAACCGCTTGCCGCCGGCCGAGTTGCGCTCGAGCACGTTCCAGAGGTCGACGTAGCGGGGCCCGAGTCGGGCGGCCCGGCGCTTTGCGCCCTGGAAGAACCCGGCGAGAACCTCGTCGACCCGCTCGGTAGTGTCGGAGGCGCGACCCCCGCCCACCGCTTGCAGCTCTGCGAGCGCGTGATCACCTTCCATTAGGGCAGACTACAGCGCAATGAGACCCGAATCCGAGGCACTTCCTCAGCCGACCACGGCCTCCGTGGCACACGACCTCGATGAGCTGGTGGTATTGGTCGACGAGGCCGGAAACTCCGTCGGCACGTACCCCAAATCCCTCGTCCACACGACGGAAACCCCTCTTCACCTGGCTTTTAGCTGCCACGTGACGAACCCGGAGACGGGGGACATCCTCGTCACCCGTCGTGCGCTGACGAAGGCGACCTGGCCGGGCGTCTGGACCAACTCCTTCTGCGGCCACCCCGCGCCCGGCGAGACGCCTGCCGAGGCGGTCCGCCGCCGCGCAAGCCAGGAGCTCGGGATGGAGGTCGCCGAGGTCGAGGCCATCCTGCCCGACTTCCGCTACCGCGCCGTGGACGCCTCGGGCGTCGTGGAGCACGAGATCTGCCCGGTGTTCACCGCCGTGGCCGTCGGGGTCCCGGCGCCGTCGCCCGACGAGGTCGCCGAGTGGGCGTGGATCTCGCCCGCCGACCTGCAGGCCTCCGTCGAGGCCGCGCCGTTCGCGTGGTCGCCGTGGCTGGGGTGGCAGCTGGAGCAGTGGCCGCACTCGGCCTAAGCCTGTGCGTCCTTCGCCGCTGACGGTGCCGCACCCGTGTCGGTGCGGACGAAGTTCTGGAAGGACCGCGACGCCGTGGGGCCCCGCTGTCCCTGGTAGCGCGAGCCGTAGATCGACGAGCCGTAGGGGTTCTCGGCCGGCGAGGACAGCCGGAAATAGCAGATCTGCCCGATCTTCATGCCCGGCCACAGCTTGATCGGCAGGGTGGCGACGTTCGAGAGCTCGAGGGTGACGTGGCCCGAGAACCCCGGGTCGACGAAGCCGGCGGTCGAGTGGGTCAGGAGGCCGAGGCGGCCGAGCGACGACTTGCCCTCGAGGCGCGCCGCGATGTCGTCGGGCAGGGTCACCAGCTCGTACGTCGAGCCGAGCACGAACTCGCCCGGGTGCAGGATGAACGGCTCGTCGGGGTCGACCTCGACGAGGTGCGTCAGCTCCGGCTGGTCTTCGGCCGGGTCGATGAACGGGTACTTGTGGTTGTCGAACAGCCGGAAGAAGCGGTCGAGCCGCACGTCGATGCTCGACGGCTGGATCAGGCTCGGGTCGTACGGGTCGAGCCCGATGCGCCCGAGGTCGAGTTCGGCCTTGATGTCGCGGTCGGAGAGCAGCACCCGGCCAGCCTAGCGGGGCGGCGGTCGGCAACTCAGGGGCGGTGCGGGCCGGGCGGCCGTTGGCAGCTCAGGGGCGGTGCGGGCCGGGCGGGGCTTGGCACGTGCCCCGCCGGCGGCGCCGCGCACCGAACCTGAGTTCTCGACGGCGAGCACGGGGCAGGATCATCCCATGCGAGCGATCTTGATCTCCGAGCCCGGCGACCCCGACGTCCTCACGCCCGGCGAGGCACCCGACCCGACCGCGGGCCCCGGCGAGGTCGTCCTCGACGTGGTCGCGGCCGGCGTCAACCGCGCCGATGTCAACCAGCGCCAGGGCCACTACCCGCCGCCGCCCGGCGCGCCGGAGTGGCCCGGCCTCGAGGTGTCGGGCACCGTCGCCGACCCCGGCGACACCGCCTTCGCCCGTGGCGACCGCGTCTGCGCGCTCCTTGCCGGCGGCGGATACGCCGAGCGGGTCGCCGTCGACGCGCGCCTCGTGCTGCCGGTGCCCGACGGGGTCGACCTCGTTGAGGCGGCCGGCCTCCCGGAGGCCGCGGCGACGGTCTGGTCGAACGTGTTCCAGAGCGCGCAGCTCCAGCCTGGCGAGACGCTGCTCGTGCACGGCGGCTCGAGCGGCATCGGCACGATGGCGATTCAGATCGCCACGGCGCTGGGCTCCCAGGTGCTGGCGACGGCGGGCTCGGCGGCGAAGGTCGCCTTCTGCGAGTCGCTCGGTGCGACCGCCGTCGACTACCACGAGGCCGACTTCGTCGAGAAGGCGCAGGAACTCGGCGGCGCCGACGTCGTCCTCGACCTGGTGGGCGGCGACTACCTCGAGCGCAACATCGCAGCTCTCCGCACCGGCGGCCGGATCATGGTCATCGCCAATCAGAGCAACGCCGCGTCGACGTTCCAGCTCGGCGCGCTCATGGCCAAGCGCGGTCGCGTCTGGGGCACCACTCTGCGGTCGCGCCCCATCGCCGAGAAGGCCGAGGTGATCCGCGGCCTGCGCGAGCACGTCTGGCCCATGGTCGAGCAGGGCGTCGTGCGTCCGATCATCGACACGGTGTTCTCACTCGACGAAGCCGCCCTCGCCCATCGGAGGATGGAGGAGGGCGGCCACGTCGGCAAGCTGCTGCTGCGCGTCTGACGCGAGCGGATCTAGCTGACGCGCGAGTCCGCGCCGGGTCGCACGGGCGACGCCCCGACGACCTCGACGAGCACAGGCAGGGGCGGGCCGCCGAGCACGGCGTCCAGCCCGGTGACGGCCTCGGAGGCCGCCCGCACGGCAGGGACCGGCGACGACCCGGCCGTCAGGCGCAGGCGCAGCTTGAGGGCCGGCGCTCCTTTGAGCTGATACGACGCGACCGAGACGGCTGCGATGTCGCGGCGCGGCTGGAGCGCGTCGACGAGCGCGGTCTCAGCGAACTGCGACGAGACGACGATCCGCCCGGCGGGCTCGTCGACCTCGACGACGCGGTCGGTGCGTCCGCCGCCGCGGGCGATCGCCGCGATGACGGCGACGAGCACGACGACGAGGCAGACGACTGCGAGTCCCCACGGCAGGTAGCTGCCGTCGAAGGGCGCGGGCTGGCCGATGGCCGACGACTTCAGCGCGGTGTCCTGGGCGTCGCGTGCGCGGCCGATCCAGTCCCGGACGACCGACCGGCCGGGGAGGGCCGCCGCGACGAGGAAGGCCCCGACCGCGAGGAAGACGAGCCCGACGAGCCCGAGGAAGAGCCGGTTGAGAGGACGATTGGTGGAGGTCATGCGCCGAGCTTTCCTGTTCGGGTAACGCGGACGTCGGCGGTGACGGCCGGCCGGTAGCCGATGGCCGCGAGCTCGTCGGACGCCGCGGCCTGCACGGCCTCGACATCGGCCAGCGCACCCGACGCGGGCGTGATCGTGACGCGGGCTTCACGACGCGAGACCCAGGCGCTGACCTGGCCGGGCGCCAAGGCGGCGGCGACACGGGTGGTGCGGGCGAGCGACGCGGCGACGACCTGGTCGTCGACGACCACAGCGAGGCGCGGGTCGTCGAGGGTGTGGCGGCCACGGCGGCCGGGCGTGAGCGCGATGACGAGCAGCACGAGGCCGAGGAGGCCGGTGACGATGCCGGCTGCGATCACGAGGCCGCCCTGGGTGGTCGCCGCAGTCAGGAGCGAGCCGAGCACGTCCAGCGGCGAGAACAGCAGAGGCTTCCGGCCGAGGGCGGCGTAGACGGCCTCGACGCCGACGTAGGCGGCGACGAGCGCGAGAACGACGAGGACGACGACGGTCGCTCCGGAGCGCGATGAATGGGTCTCGCGGCGCAGGATCCGCCGGTTGAGGGAGCTCATGAAAGTCGTCCGTTCGTGAGGGGGAGGCGGCTGCCGGTCACGGTGACATCGACGCGCGAGACGGAGCGCCCCGTGATCTCGGCCATGCGACGGGTCAGAGTCTCCTGGAGCGCTGTGATCGTGGCGACCACGCCGACCTGATCGGCGGGTACGGCTGTCAGCGGGGGGATCGTCATCGGCGTCGAGACGCGGAGAGCGAGGCTGCCGTCGTCGTCGCGTGCGTCGACCCGGACGTCGCGCCGCTCGACGAGCAGCTGCTCGGCCACGACGGCACCGCCGACGCGCTGGAGGGCGCGGGAGGCGATGCTGACGTGACCCGGGATCACGGGCCCCCGCCCGGGGACGTCGCGCGAGCCGACCGGGTGGTCGATGCCACCGGGGTGCACAGAGGTGGCCGCCGGGGAATCAGGACCCGACGACCACCCGCTCGAAGCCGCCCCGTCGCCATCGACGGGAGCGGCGGCCTGGGGGTCTGTCATTGGGACGAGCGCCGTCCGCGGAGCACGTCGGCGAGGCTGGAGACGTCGAGCTCGCCCGCCGCCACGCGGCCGACGAGGGCGCCGACGGCGATGAACACGGCCACCAGCACGAGCGCCCAGAAGCCGAAGGCCACCGCGACGACGCCGAGGACGGCGCCGATCACGATGCCCGTGGTCGTCGCGCTCACTGCACGCGGCTCTCGGCGGGCACGCTCTCGTCGTCGTCGTCCTCGCCGGGGATGTGCACGTCGTTGATCGCGACGTTGACCTCGGCGACCTGCATTCCGACGAGGTCGGTGATGGCAAGGGCGACCGCGGAACGGACCTGCTCGGCGACGGCGTTCATCGGCGTCGGGTACTCGACGACGATGGTGACGTCGGCGGCGACCTGGGTCTCCCCGACCTCGACGCGCACGCCCTGCGACAGGTCGGTCGAGCCGATCACGTCGCGGATGGCGCCGAACGCGCGGGCGGCGCCGCCACCCAGAGCGAACACACCGGGAACCTCGCGGGCTGCGATGCCGGCGACCTTCGAGATGACGCTGTCGGCGATGACGGTCTTGCCTGAGGTGGCCGCACCCGTGGCGGTCGTCGTGGTCGTCACCGGCGTGGCGAACTTGTCGACGCGGCCGGCCGCCGGAGTGGCGGTGGGCGTCGGGGTGGCGGTAGCGGTCGGGACGGTGGGCTTGTCGGCCATGATGGTGCTCCTCTGGGATGAGAGTCCGGGGCGGCTTGAGGCCGCGTAACGATGAGACGCATCCACTCCCGAAAACGTCACGCACTTTCTTCGAAAAACTTCTTTTGCAGGAACCGGGGTGTTGTCTGAGGGGGTGAACTTCGCTCCGTCGACCTCGCCGTCGCTGGCCGAGGCCTCCGACGGGCTGCTCGCTCGCCGGGCGGCCGACGGAGACGCGCGCGCCTTCGAGGTGCTCCTGCGGCGGCACCTCGGCCTCATGACCGCCTACGCCGTGCGCCTCACGAGCTCGAAGCACGATGCGTCCGACGCCGTGCAGGAGGCCTCGGTGGCGATCTGGCGCGAGCTGCCCAACCTGACCACGCCGGATGCCGTCCGGGGATGGATGATGCGGATCGTCTCGCGGAAGGCATTCGACCTGATGCGGGCCAGGAAGCCGTCCGACGACATCGACGACGAGGCGGTCTCGGCGCGGCTGCCGGTCGACGACCACGGCGACCCGGCCCGCATCGCCCAGACCGACGACGCGATGGCCGGCCTGCGCCGCGCGCTCGACCGCCTGCCCCCGCTCCAGCGGCAGAGCTGGATCCTCCGCGAGGTGGGTGGCGAGTCGTACGGCGAGATCGCGGAGCACCTCGGCATCACGACCACCGCCGCCCGAGGCCAGCTGGCCCGGGCGAGAGAGACACTGACCACAGAGATGGAGGCCTGGCGATGAGCGACGAGACCGTCACCCTCGAGCGCCTGGCCGACTACCTGGACTCCGGCCGGATCCCCTACGACCCCTCGATCGAGGAGGTTCCCGAGAACGCCGGGCAGCTCGCTGTGCTGCAGCGCCTCCGGGCCCTGTCGAGCCGGCTGGTCGCCGACGAGGGCACCCAGGAGAGCCTCGCCGACCCGAGCTGGTTCGGCGGCGTCATGGAACGCGTCAGACGCGAGGCGCGGAGCGGCCGCGACATCCCTCTCGTCTCCTCCGACCTGCAGAGCACGCTGCATCTGACGGAGGGGGCTGTCCGCGGCCTCATCCGCGAGGCCGGCGACTCGGTGCCCGGAGCCGTGGTCATCTCCTGCGGTCTCGACGGTCCGCTCGCCGAGCCCGGCGCGCCGATTCACGTCGAAGTCACCATCAGCGCCCTCCGCGGGATCTTCGTGCCGGCGATGGCCGACGAGGTCCGCGAAGCGGTGGCCACCCGCCTGCTCGCGCAGACCGAGCTCGTCGTCGACAGCGTCGACGTGATCGTCGGCGACGTGCACCAGCTCGGCGGAGGTGCCGCATGACCGACACGCTCGCCGACGACCTCGCCGCGGTCGTCCGCTCCGTTCCCGGCGTCGCCGCGATCTACCCGCGGCCCGGCTTCGCCCAGCTCGCCCGGAGCGTCATCGGCACGGTCACGAAGACGACACCGCAGGTCGCCGTCGCCCTATCCGCGACGCAGACGAGGGTCGAGCTCGACGTCGCAGTGGGGCCCGAGCACTCGGGGCCCGCAGTGGCGCGCACGGTCGCGGCGGCGGTGCTCGACCATCTGGCCGCGCGAGGGGCGCCCGGGCCGGGCGTCGACGTCAGGATCGTCGCGCTGGGCTAGGGGCCTGGCGGCGGTGGGGCGCGAGTTCCTGCGCCCCTGGCATTCTGCGAGGTCAGACGGCGATGAGCCGTCGGAAGCGCGTGCCGTGGTAGACGAGCGGCTCCGTCTGGTCGCCGACGCGCAGCGACGTGACCTCGAGCACGACGACGTGGTGGTCGCCCGCCGGGATCTCGGAGCGCACCACGCACTCGAGCCACACGGTGGCGTCGTGCACGAAGATCGCACCGGACTCGGGCTCGTGGAGGTCGAGGCCGGCGAAGCGGTCGCGGCTGCGGCTCGACAGCTGGTAGCAGGCCTCGTCGTGCGCCGAGCCCAGGATCGAGACGCCGATCCTGCCCGCCTGCTTGAGGATCGGCCAGGTCGTCGAGGAGTTCTGCACCGAGAACATCACCATCGGCGGGTCGAACGAGACGCCGACGCTGAACGACGACGAGACCATTCCGACCCTGACTCCGTCGACCTCGGCCGCGAGCGCCGCGACACCGGAGGGGAACGAGCCGAATGCGAGCTTGACCGCTGCTGCGGCATCGGGCGTGCCGACCTCGACGAGGTCGTGGATCGTGGTGGTGGTCATGGCTACTCCTTGCCCGAGGCAGACGAAGCGAGGGTGGCGGATGCGGATGCCAGGACGATATCTCTCCAGTTGTCGAGCCAGCCGCCGTACGCGCCCTCGTCGGCGTAGGCCCTCTCGTTCAGGTACAGGCCCTGCGCGGGAGCGGTGGCGCCCAGCTCGACCAGGATCGGCTTGAGCAGCAGCTCGGGAGCGAGGGCGTGAGTCGGCCCCGCGCCGAGCATGAGCGGCACGACCGTGACGCCCTTCAGCCCGGTGGCCCCGTCGATCTGGTCGAGGAAGCACTTGAGCACACCCGTGTAGCTCGCCTTGTACGTCGGCGAGGCCACGATCACGAGGTCGCTGCCGGCCACGAGCTCGACCGCTGCCTTCACGGTGTCGTCGCCCCAGCCGAGCAGAGAGGGACCGAGGGTGACGACGTCGACCTCGCTGTCGGCGGCTCGGCCGGTGATCGACTCGGCCACATGGCGGGCGGCCTCGAGCGTGCGGGAGGCCGGCTTGGGGTTTCCGGCGACGACTGTGACGATCATGGATGCTCCTTGACTGGGATGCGCTCAGTCTTCGCCCGGCGCATTTCGCCTGCGTGGCTCGCGAATTACGCCTGCATTACGCCGTGGGTTCTCGGGGGTCGCGCGCCGTTCGGTATGCTTGACGGGCTGCGTCTCGGCGTAGTCTTGCTCCGCATCGGCGGTGCGCGAGTGTAGTTCAATGGTAGAACTTCAGCTTCCCAAGCTGATAGCGCGGGTTCGATTCCCGTCACTCGCTCTCTCTGGTCGTTCGGCGTCCCTGTGTCGGCGGGTCCTCAGGCAGCGAGCTCGACGGCCTCCGGATGCGGGATCGTGACCCAGAGGTCGACCTCGTCGTCGGCGTCGAGGCCGAGGGCGGCGGCCGTCTCGTCGGGGGTCGAGGCGACGATGGTGATGGCGGTGTCGGATTCGGGGCGGCCGGTCCGGATGATGATGCGGCTCGACCGGACGGGCTCGAGGTGCCGAGCCACGTCGTCCAAGAGCAGGTCGAGGGCGGCAGGATCGAGGCCGTCGAGACCGCCGTCGTCGAGGATCTGCACGAGCGCGCCACGGCGGCGATGGGCCGAGACCACCTGGCGGACGGCCTCGTTGAGCAGGCTGCGGCCGCGGATCTCGTCGCGAAGAGCCTGCTCCAGCACGCGGCATTCGGTACGGGCGTCCTCGCCCAGTCGGCCGACCACGGCGATGATGTGGCGGAGGATCGGCGCGGCAGTGTTCCCGGCGTGCTGAAGTCGCTGCTGGCGCTCGGTGTCGAACGCGTCCAGCTCGGCCTGCTGGATCGTCAGCTCCACGTGCTGCCTGGCTGCGACCTCGGCCGCGGCCGTGACCCTGCGGATGGCGTGGTGGATGAGCAGCCCGGCTACGACGATCACGATCTCGCCGGCGAGGCCCAGCCGGATGACACCGGACGGGCCCGCCCACAGGGTGATCTGCGTCACGAGGGCGCCCAGGGTGATGAGGGGCGGGAGCCTGCGGCCAGCCATCCACCCCATGGCCGCCCCCGCGAGGACCCCGCAGGTGAATCGGGCGATGGACGCCGAGTCGAAGTCGGCGGCATCGAGCCCGATCGTCGCGATGCAGCACAGGAGGACCCCGACTCCCGTGGTCACCCACGCGGCGCGGTTCGACATCGTTCCGCGCCGTGCTCCCCGGACGAGGGCGGGCAGGATGCTCAGGCCGAGGACGGATGCCGCGACCGAGGCGTACGCGTGGGTGACGAGAAGGGCGTCGAGTGTCGCGATGAGGGATGCCACGACGATCAGGCCGCCGAGGATCCGATAGAGGACGCGCCGCGGGATGACGGTGAACAACGACTCGCCCGGTCGACGGGTGAGCGGCGACGGGGCGCTATCGGGGTGCCACTCCAGGACGACGGTGGTGCCTTCTCCCGGTGACGAGTGGATGCTCGCCGACCCTCCGACGTGGCGCACGCGCTCCAGGATCGACACCCGGACGCCGAGTCGCTCCTGTGGGATGGATCCGAGATCGAAGCCGGATCCGTCGTCCGAGACGGTGATCCGGAGGCCGCCGTCGTCGAGTCGGGAGCCTGCGGCGGTCCGCCGGGCGGACGGCCCGGCATGGGTCACGCTGTTGCAGAGAGCCTGCACGGTCGCGGAGATGAGAGCCTCCGCCACCTCGGGCGGCAGCTCCAGGGCGTCCAGGCGGGTCAGGTCGAGGGTGGCGACACCACGGAAGCGGGCGAGATCGGCCTCGGCGTTCGACAGTGCCGTGCCGAGGGAGGCGATCCGCGGTGGCGTCTGCGGGCGAGCGCCGGTGGCAGACACGATATCGAGAGCCGCCCGGGCCATGCCGGCAGCACGGTCCGGCGCGTCGTTGCCGGCCGCAGCCAGGAGTGCCGCGAGAACAGTGTCGTGCAGCAGCGCGTCCGTGCGGACACGCTCGGCTTCGAGCGCGCCCTGGCGCTGGTGGTCTTCGAAGAGCATTTGCGCCCGCTCCTCGGCCTGGTCCGCCCGATCCGCCCGCGCGCGCAGCGCCCGGACTCCCGCGATCAGGCCCGCCGCCAGCAGGAGGAGTCCGAAGCCGGTGATCAGGGTGTGGGCGATGGGAAGCCTGTCGGCGTAGACGACGGCCAGAGCCGCGTCGATCCCGAGGCAGATGACGCCAGCGCGGAACGGGTTCGGCTCGGCCAGCGCAGTGCAGCTGAAGGCGATCAGAGACAGGCCGAGGAGCCACGGCGTCGATCCCAGCGGCAGCGGGTCGTGGAGCGTGAAGGGCTCTACGACGAGGAGCGCGACGTAGGAGGCCACCGGCAGCCAGAGCCCCGTTCGCAGCAGGCCCTTGCTCCGCGCGAGCGCGAGGGGCAGCGGCGCCACCATCGACCCCGCCAGGCACAGAGCCACGACGAGGAGAGGGAAGCGGTCGGGCCTGTGATCCCCGGCGAACTCGGGCAGGGCGAGGAGCACCAGCAGGCCGGCGACGATGGCCAGCGTCGCGGCCATGCCTCGCTCGACCCCGAGCCGGAGCGGCGCCGTGCTGCTGACAGGTCGTGTACTCGTCGCGGCGGGGCGCGACGGCGGGATCCTGCGAAGGGACGATGACAGATCGGCCGACTGATCTGGGTGAGGCTCGGGCACCTCGGTACGCTACGTCGACCCGAGCCCGGAGGCGACACCCCAGAACGGGTCTGGGCTGCGTTCACGCTGCGCAGAGCGCCTGATTCCTGGCCGGCCACGCGGTCAGGATGAGGTGACGGCCTGCATTCCGAGTGCCGATCCGAGCATCGTCTCCATGGCCGCATCGACGAGGCGGTCCCCCTGCGCGCGTTCGATGCGCCCGGACGCGACGAGTGCTGCGATCCCCTGCATCGTCGCCGCGAAGAGCATCTTGAAGACGTCTCGTGACTCGTCGTCCCCCTCGGCCGACCGCGCCCCGAGGGCACCGTCGAGCGTGCTGAAGAGGGCGCCGGCGGCCTCCTCGATCCGTCCGGGTCTGCCAGTCGCCTTGGCCTGGAACATCAGCTCCATCAGCGCGGCGTCGTCGATGGCGAAGTCGACGTAGGCGCGGGCGACGCGGCCGAAGCGGGCCGGCAGGGCTCCCCCGCCACCCAGCGCCGTTCGGACGGCGACGGTGAGGCGGTCGAAACCGAGTTCCGCGAGCGCATCGAGCAGCGACTGCCGGTCGACGAAGTGGCTCCGCGGCGCACCGTGGCTGACGCCGGCGCGGCGAGCGAGATCGCGGAGGGAGAGACCGTCGACCCCCGACTCGCGAAGGACCATCGTGGCCTCGTCGAGGAGGGCCGCGCGCAGGTTCCCGTGATGGAAGGGCTTCTGCGTCATGCCGCAATCGTAACCCTGATCCTGTCATTGCCTATTTTCTAGACACCGCCTAGATTGATCACATGACAACTCATCCCTCGCTCCTCGTGCTCGGTGGCACCGGGCAGACCGGACAGCACTTCACGCGACTCGCCCTCGAGGCGGGGCACCGGGTCCGGGTGCTCGCGAGAACACCCGGAAAGCTCAGGAGCACCCACCCGGAGCTCGAGGTGGTTCAGGGCTCTGTAGACGGAGACCTCGACCTCGACGCCCTGCTCGACGGCATCGACGCTGTCGTGATCATGCTCGGCAATGCCGCCGCGCAGCGCGAGCGACAGGTGAACACGACGTTCGTGCGCCTGCTCGTCCCCGCCATGCGCCGCGCCGGCACACGGCGACTCCTGTACCAGGCCGGGGGTCTCAGCGCGGCTCCAGGCACGCGACTCCCCCTGGTGCTCCGGCTCGTGCGGAACACGATAGCTCGGAGCTACATCGGTCAGCACGAAGACAACGAGGCCGTGATGCGCTACCTCGACCAGGACGCCCGCGACATCGAGTGGATGGTTCACCGCGCCGGCATCGGCTCGGACGGACCATCGAAGGGCGAGCTCCGCCGATCGAGCTCCCGGATCAGCATCGGCACGTTCGTCGACTGCGCTTCTTACAACCTGCGGACGCTCCTGGACGACTCGGCCGTGCACACCGCAGACGGCAGCACCTACCGGCGGCGCTGACCGGGGTGACGGATCCTGGGGCGCCCTAGCGGCCAGGGGCCGCGAGCACCGCGGCCGCCACGCGGCGGGCGAGCTCGAACGGCCGACTGAACGTCTCCATCCCGATGGTCACGATGGCACCCTCGTAGAGCAGCATCATCGTCTTCGCCGTCTGCAGGGGGTCGGCACTACCGGCCTCCTCGAGGAGCTCGGCGAAGACTCCGAGCAGCCACGCCTTCTGCCGGGCGACCTCGGGGAAGACCGGATGGCCGTCGTGGCCGTCGCCGATCTCGGCTCGGGCATTGATAGCGCTGCAGCCTTTCGGGGTGTTCGCACCGGACCACGAGATCGACGCGTCGAAGACCGCGAGCACCCGCTCGACGCCGGGCTGCGGGACGCGCTCGAGCGCGTCAGCGAGGTGCACTCGCCAGCGCGCGTCGCGATGCTGCAGGTACGCGACGACGAGCTCCTCCTTGGAGCCGAATCGGTCGTAGAGGGTCTTCTTCGTGACGCCGGCCTCCGCTGCGATCGTGTCGACCCCCACCGCATGGATACCCCGCTCATAGAACAGCGATGACGCAGCGTCGAGGACGCGGCGCGCGCCCGGAGTCAGAGGCAGAAGATCAGGAACGGTGACGGGCATGCGCTGATTATACCGACCTGTATAGTCACACCCATGAGTAAACAGATCGGTGTACTCGGTGGCCTCGTGTCGACCCTCGCCGCCATAGCGTTCGTCGCCTCGTGGAGCTCCGGCTTCGTCATCGCGGCGGTCGCGACCGTCGACGTCCCGTGGACGACGCTCCTCGTCTGGCGGTTCGCGCCGCTGGCGGTCGTCCTGCTCACGATCGGCATCGCGCGAGGCTCGATCAGGCGCGCGCCACTCAAGGACCTCGGACGTCAGGCCCTGATCGGCCTGTTCGCCCAGTTCGGCTACTGCGGATTCGTGTACGCGGCAATCGCCGCAGGGGTCGCCACCGGGACGACGGCACTCATCGATGCCGTGCAGCCCCTTGTCGTCGCCACGCTCGTGGGGCCGCTCCTCGGCCTCCGCGTGCGGGGCCTCCAGTGGGTGGGCCTGGTCGTCGGCGCCGGCGGGGTCGCGCTCGTGGTCAGCTCACAGGTGGGCGGGTCGAGCGCCCCCGCTCACGCCTATCTGCTTCCCGCCGGGGCCATGGCCTGCCTCATCGTGGGCACCTTCATGGATCGCCGGCGACAGTCCCCGCTTCCTGTGCTGACGACCTTGACGGTCCACGTGTCGGTGACAGCCGGCGCACTGACGGTCCTCGCGGCGCTCACTGGCACTCTCCTGCCCCCGGCATCGCTGACATTCTGGTCAGCGGCGGCGCTCTCGGCACTCGTTTCGACGATGATGGCCTACGGCCTCTACTGGTGGCTGCTGCGCCGACTCGGCATCACTGCCGTCAACGCTCTGCTCTTCCTGGTCGCTCCCGTCACCGCGGTCTCGGGAGCGGTGCTCCTAGGCGAGCCGCTCACGCTCGCGACCGTGCTGGCATTCGCCCTCTGCGCCGCCGGTGTGACGGCGGTCCTGATCGCTGACGGCCGCGGGGAGCTGCGCGCCTCGCGGCGAACCGGGCCGATCTCCGAACCCGAAAGCAGCAGACCCGTCGCCAGACTCACCGCTTCACCCTCCAGACGGACGCGCGCCATCGCCGCGACGCGGAACGATCGACTGTGATCGAGCACCGTGACGCAGCCCCTGTCCGCTGGTACAGGCCGGCACCGGGAGACGACAGGGCATCCGGCCCGACCCTGCTCTGGCTGCATGGCGGCGGGTTCTTCCGAGGGAGCCCGGATCAACCGGAGGCGCACGACGTCGCGCTCTCTCTCGCGGAGCATGGCGTCACGGTTGCGACCGCGGGATACCGCCTCACGCCGACCCCGGGTCCTGCCCGGATGAAGTCGAGTGCACGGCCTCTGCGGGGGCGCTTCCCGGATGCTCTCGACGACGTGTTCGCCGCCTACCGGGACGTCCTCTCCGCGTCTCCGTCAGGGGTGATGATCGGAGGAGCGAGCGCGGGCGCGTGCCTCGCGGCCGCCGCGACTCTCCGAGCCATCGACGAAGACCTTCGTCCGGCAGGCGCCGTCTTCGCGTACGGCTTCTTCCACTCGACGCATCCGCGAACACGGGAGGGGCGGCAGAGATCCCGTGGGCACCGACGGATCACGCATTCCAGATGGGCCCTGAACTGGATGAACCGCAACTACGCCGGGTCGGCCGAAGCTCTCTCCGATCGCCTGGCGTTCCCCGGCGGCCACGACCTCGACGCCTTTCCGCGGACTCTCGTCATCAACGCGGAGCATGACAACATGCGCGCGTCAGGAGACATGTTCGCGGTAGAACTGGGGGCTGCGGGAGTCGACGTCCGGCATCACATCCTCGCGGGCTCGCGCCATGCGTTCCTGAATCGACCGAGCCTCGACGCCTTCGCCTCCGCGATCTCGCTGGTCGCCGCGTGGACTCTCCTGGATGAGCACGCGCGCTAGGGGCACCGCTCCGCAGACCGGGCCCGGCACCGAACGCAATCGACGTGAACTCGACCGCGTCGCGCCGGCCCCGCCGACATACTGAAGCCATGACCCGCGCACTCCTCCTCATCGACATCCAGCTCGACTACTTTCCGGGCGGAGCCTTCCCGCTCGTCGAACCGGAGGCTGCCGCAGACGCGGCCCGCACCGTGCTGGAGTCGTTCCGGGCCTCCGGCGAGAAGATCGTGCACATCTTCCACGTCTCGACCGACGCCGACGCCACGTTCTTCCGGCCCGGCACCACGGGCCTCGACTTCCACCCCTCGGTCGCACCCGTCGACGGCGAGCTCGTCATCGAGAAGCACGAGCCGAACAGCTTCATCCAGACCGGGCTGCAGGAACTCCTCACCGCCGCCGACATCACCGAGCTCGTGATCGTCGGCATGATGAGCAGCATGTGCGTCGACTCGACCACGCGGGCCGCTCACGAGCTCGGCTTCACCGCGACCGTGGTGTCGGACGCCTGCGCGGCGCCCGACCTGGCGCTGGGCGACTTTGTCGTGCCGGGCGCGAGCGTCCACGCGGCCTTCATGGCGGCTCTCGACGGGAGCTTCGCGACGGTGGTGCCGAGCGCCGCGCTGCTCGCGGCCTGAGCCGCCCCGCGCGGCGAATACAGCCCCGGCGCTGCGAATACAGCCCCGGCGCTGCGAATCTAGGCTGACCACATGGACCTCCTCGCCCCCACGCGCATCCGCTCCGAGCTCGACCAGGTGACCAGGCACTGGACGCCCCGCGTGGTCGGCCAGGTCAACGACCAGTTCGTGAAGGTCGCGAAGCTGCTCGGGGAGTTCGTGTGGCACGCCCACGACGAGCAGGACGAGATGTTCCTCATCGTCTACGGCCGCCTGCGCATCCAGCTCGAGGGCGATCGCGAGGTCGTGCTCGAGCCCGGCGAGTTCTACGTCGTCCCCAAGGGCACGCGACACAACCCCGTCGCCGACGAGGAGGTCGGCATCGTGCTCATCGAGACGGTGACGACGGCCCACACGGGCGATGTGGTCGACGCGCGGAGCGTGCCGATCGACCAGCGGGTGGCGCCTAGCTGACGGCGGTCAGCACGTTCCTGCGCCCCAACGGCAAAGGGGCGGGCGACATCGTCGCACCGCCCCCGAGGGTGAAGCTGGACTACTTGATGGCGGCGCGGAGCTCGGCGGCGGCGGCGCCGACGTCGGGGGCACCGTAGATGGCGGCACCGGCGACGGCGACCTGAGCGCCCGACTCCTGCACCGACGCGATCGTCGCGACCTTGACGCCGCCGGCGACCGAGAAGGGCACGCCCGAGGCCTTGCCGTCGTCGAGGAGCGTGTCGAACGTGAAGCCGTCCTCGGCCTGCTCGTCGAGGCCTGCGTGCATCTCGACGAACTCGGCGCCGAGGGCGACGACCTCCTTGGCGCGGGCCGACTTGTCGGCGACGCCGATGAGGTCGACGACGATGCCCTTGCCGTGCTTCTTGGCAGCCGCGACCGCACCGACGATGGTGTTGTCGCCCGCGACGCCGAGGACGGTCACGAGGTCGGCTCCGGCGGTGAAGGCGATGTCGGCCTCGAGCTCGCCGGCGTCCATCGTCTTGAGGTCGGCGAAGACGATCTTGTCGGGGTGGGCGGCCTTGATCGCGGTCACGGCCGAGAGGCCGGCCGACTTGATCAGCGGCGTGCCGAGCTCGATGATGTCGACGTGCGGGGCTGCCGCGGCGGCGAGCTCCAGGGCGGCTTCGGTGGTCAGGGTGTCCATTGCGAACTGCAGTTTCATGATTTTCCTTGTCTTTGCGGTGAGGGAAAGGGGCGCAGGATCCGGCAGCGCTACTCGAGGTTCGCGTGCCGAGGCCAGATCTCGTCGGCCGTCAAGCCCGACCGCTTCCACAGTGAATGGAAGACGGCGTCGCCGACGAGTCCGACCGCCTGCTCGAACAGGCTTCCGGCGTACTGCTGGCTGGCGGTCGCCGAGCGGTCGAGCTTGGCGGCGGCGGGGATGACGACGACCACGTCGGCGCGCTCGGCCAGGGGCGAGTCGCCGGCCGTCGTGAGGACGGCGACGCGCGCGTTCGCCTCGGCGGCCGTGGTGGCCGCTGCGACGATGCCGGACGTGGTACCGGAGCCGCTGGCGACCAGGAGGACGTCGCCGGCCGCGATCGCGGGCGTCGTCGTCTCTCCGACGACATGCACGGCGAGGCCGAGGTGCATGAGGCGCATGGCCGTCATGCGGAGGGCGATGCCCGACCGGCCGGCGCCGTGGACGAAGACCCGGTCGGCCCCGGCGAGGAGTGCCGCGAGTTCATCGAGCGCGTCGGCGTCGATGCGGCTCGTCACCGCCTCCAGCTCGCCCGTGATCAGGTCGAGGGCCGCCGTTGGTCGCTCGTTGTCGTCGCTCATGACTCGAGTCTCGTCCGCCGGGAGCCGCATCGCGGCCACCCACTGGGACGGTTCGGCCTACCCGTTGGGGTAGGCCAGGACATGGGTAGGGTTGAGCCATGATCGACACCGGCGAGCACGCGACTCGCGAGCTCCTCCTCGCACACGCTCGCACCGTCGCCGAGCAGTCGGACAGGCATGCCGTGGCCCTGGAGTCGATGCTGGCAATTCTTCGCTCGACCCGGCTCGACGACCGCGCCGCCCGGACCATGGCGATCGATGTCGCCGCCGCCTCGCTGGTCGAGATCCGCATGACGACCGACCAGCAGCGCGACAGCATGCTCGAGCCCGTCATCGGAGCCTTCGCCCGGCTCCGCTCCGACCTCCGCCCCCTGGTGCGGTTCGGCGACCTCGACGTGCAGTTCGTCGAGCCTCCGGTCACCGGCCGGGCCCTGCCCGGCGAGGTCGCCCACGCCGCCCGCGCGATCGTGCGCAGCGCCGTGCTCGCGTTCGTCGACACCGGCGAGAGCCGGCGGGTGCGGATCCAGTGGGACTGCGACGGCCTCAACCTCCTGATCGGCATCCGCGACGACGGCCGCGGCGAGATGACCGCCCACGACGACTCGCTGCGCCCGATCGCCGAGCGCGTCTCCGCCCTCGACGGCGACCTCAGCGTCGCCTCCACGCCGGGCTGGGGCTCGGAGCTCTCGATCGCCCTCCCGCTCGACCCTCCGGTCGAGCCCGATCAGACGATCACCGCCGTGCCCCTGAGCCCGCGCGAGCGCGAGGTGCTCAGCCTCGTCGCCGCCGGTGCCCGCAACCGAGACATCGCCCGGAAGCTCGGGATCAGCGACAACACGGTGAAGTTCCACGTGTCGAACCTGCTGCGCAAGGTCGGGGCCCGGTCGCGGTCGGAGCTGGTGGCGCTGGCGCGCTGAGGTCGGGTTGGGCGGGGGTGGGGCAGTTCCTGCGCCCGATCAGAGGCCGAGCAGCGCCTGGAGCTCGTCGGCGACCGTCGCGGTCGGCCGGCGCGCGTCGATGCGGGCGGCCCCGCGCTCGATCATCTGGGCCTGCATCACCGGAAGCCCTGCGGCGATCTGCTGCCGGTCGAGGGGATGGCGGGTCAGGACGCGGTCGTGCTGGGTGGCCTCGTCGAGCTCGAGGAGCACGAGGCGGTCGAAGCGGTCGGTGAAGTCCCACTGGTTGACGGCGATGCCGAGCAGCACGCCGTCGGAGCCCAGCTCGTCGAGTACGTCGTCGAGACGGGCGGCCGACCAGCCCCAGTAGAAGTCGGCGAGCAGCTCGGGCGTGACGGGCAGGGTGTGGTCGCCGACGACGGCGCCGGACGCATCCATGAAGGCCGCGAGGCCGTCGACCGCGTCGGAGTCGAGGGCGCGGACGCCGCGGCGCACGAGCTCCGCCGTCAGCGTGGACTTGCCCGCGCCGGGATTGCCGCTCACGAGGTAGGCCATGGGCCATGGTCGCACGGACCCGCGAGAGCCGTCGAGAGTGGCCGCCTCGCGGCCCGCCCGGCGTCACGGTGCCGACGTGCCGCCCTCGGCGACACCGGCCCCGTCAGGCGACGCGACGGATCGCCCTCGCGCTGACGGCGGCGCACGCGAGGCTGATGACGACGAAGCCGCCGAGCACGACGGCGGTCCCGACGATCGGCGCGAGGGCGGCGAGCACGACCGGGAAGAAGAAGCCGACGTAGCTGAGGGCGTAGAAGACGGCGGTCAGCCCCGCGAGGTCGCCGCCCGTCGCCATGCCCTGCACGGTCGTCAGGCCGGTGACCATGCAGAGGCCGTAGCCCGCGCCGAACAGCGGTGCCGCGACGAGTACGGCCCAGGGCGCCGTCGCGACCGCCGCCACCATGAGCACCGCGGCCGCTGCGGAGCAGAGGAGCACGCCCGCCGTACCCGACCGGCCCTGGAGCAGCCGGTCGATCGGCGCCGAGGCGAGCTGCACTGTCGTGCCGACGCCGAGGGTGATCGCCGTCGTGAGCGTGGCGAACGCGACGACGTAGTCGCCCACTCGCGACGCGACGAGGCTCGGGCCGACGGCGAACGAGAGGGCGGCGGCACCGAAGATCCACGGCGCCATCGGGACGATGCCCCGGACGAAACGCGGGCGAACTGCCGGGGGCACGCGCACGTCGCCGAGAAGGGACGCGACCGACGGATCGGGCAGACGAGTCTCGGCAGCCCGGAGCACGATCGCCAAGGCGACGAGGCACGCCAGGATCTGCACGGCGTACGGCAGCACGGTCGGCCACGGGGCCCACTGAGCGAGGACACCCGCGACCCCGGCTCCGCCCCCGAAGCCGAGCGACATGGCGACCGACGCGCGCCGGGCGCCGGACGAACCTCGGCCTTCCGCCGTCGAGAGCTCCTTGATCCAGCTGCTGCCGACGACCATCGCCACGGCGACGCTGATACCGCTCAGAAACCGCCCCGCGCACAGCCCGACGAGGCTGCTGCTGGTGCTGGCGAGCACGATGCTCGCGACGACGCCGATCGCGATGCCGGCGAGCATCACCGGCTTGCGCCCGTAGCGGTCCGACCACGCGCCGGCGAGCACGAAGCCCGGCACGATGCCGAAGACGTACACGGCCAGCGAGAGGTCGATCTCGACCTGGGTGTAGCCGTCGACCCGACGGTAGAGGAGGAGCAGGGGCACGAAGTGGTTGCCGCCCCACGCGAGGGCGATCACCGCCGGGGCGACGCGGAGCCACCCGCCGAGGGCGGCGGGTGAGGAGCTCGGCATGGATTCAGACTAGGGGGAGCCTCCGACACCAGATCCCCGCGCGTGCCAGGCTGGCTCCATGACACGGCTACGAGGGGCAGGCCTGGCAGGGGGCATCGTCGCGGCGGCGCTGCTGATCAGCGGGTGTACGGGCACGACGACAGCGGCGCCGCCGGCCACGTCGCAGGCTGCGGTCGTCACGCCGACGCCGACGCCCACGCCCACGCCCACCGTGACGGCCCCGGCCGTCGAGAAGCCGCTCTCGAAGACGGTCGACGCAGGAACCGTCGCCGCCGCCGTCACAGCCACCGCCTCCGGCACCGGCTCGTCGAACGTCACGTACAAGCGCAACGGCGACTTCGCCGTCGTCGTCGAGCTCAACTGCCTCGGCTGCGCGGGCACGGCGACCGTCACGGCGCCCGGCCGCCTGTCGCCCTTCGGTCAGGCCGAGGCGCCCCTGCGCGCGTCCTTCCTGATGGACGTCTTCAAGGACGACCCGGTCTCGCAGACGCTGATCGTCAAGGCGACCGGCCCGTGGAAGGTCACGCTGCAGAGCTGGAACGACCTGACCCCGGTGTCGGGCAAGCAGTCCGGCGCGGGGCCCGCGGTGCTGTTCTTCTCGGACGACGTCAAGCACGTCATCGTCGACTACAAGCCGTCGGGAGCCGGCGACTCGTTCTCGGGGCGCGTGTTCACGACGTCCGACAAGCCGCTGGTGTTCGGCGACTCGGTCTCGTTCGCGAAGAAGTACGACGCCGATCTGCCGGGCGTCATGGCCATCCAGACCAACGGGACCTGGAGCGTGACGCCGACCCCCTAGCCGGCTACTCGCCGTCGACGGGACGCTCGAGCGCCTCGGCCAGCCGGAGCAGCAGCTCCGTCGCCGCAGGCCGCTCGCTCAGGGGGACGACCGACTCGGTGACTCCGGCGTAGAGGGCGCCCGCGCCAGTGGCCGCCGCGAGGCCGCTCGGCGTCAGCATCATCAGCGTGCTCCGACGGTCGGTCGGGTGCGGCTCGCGCGTGACGTAGCCGGCCGCGACCAGACGGTCGATCAGCGCTGTCGTGGCCCCGGTCGTCAGGCCGAGCGCCTCGCCCACGGCCTTCGCCGGGCTGCCGTTCTTCGCCGACAGGAAGACCAGCGTCTGAAAGTCGCTCAGAGACAGTCCCGCCTCGCCGGCGAACCGCTCGCGCACGTGCCGGCTCGCCACCTCGAGGGCCTGCCAGGCGAGCAGGAACTCGACGGTCGAAGGATCGAAGGGGGAAGCGGCATCGGACATGACGCAAGTGTGGCGCAGGCGAGCCCTGCGACGCGCCGCGTTACGCTCCGCGCACCGAGCCCGAGGTGCCGCCCGGCTCGTCCCCCGCTGGTCCCCCCTAGTGCCGACACCCTCCTTGGGGGCTGTGCGAGCGACCCTCGCCTGGGAGGCTGGACCCAGGAAGAAACGGGTGGTGGGACACCCGGGACTTCGCAGAGGGCCGCGGGGTGCGGCTGACACCGTGGTGCGGGAATTCGGGCCGGCACCAGGGCGTCAGCCGCGCCGCTCACCGGGCTCTCATTCGCGACCCCAGTGTTCTCCTCACAGCACGCGCCGTCCCGGGCTCACCCCGAGGAGCACACGTGACCTTCTCTCTTCGACTCGCCGCAGCGGCCGTCGTCACCGTCTCAGGACTGGTCGGCATCGGAATGCTGGACGCCCCCGGGGCCTCCGCCGAGTCGAGCGTCACGGTGCCGACCGAGGCCGGCGCGAAGGCGCTGAGCGCGACGTACGAGTCGAAGCAGGCGGCGTCGGTGAAGGCCGCATCCGCGTACGCGACGAAGTCGGCTGCCGCAGCGAAGTCGCGTGCGACCTACCTCGCCAAGGCGAAGGCCTCGACGGCGTCGCAGTCGCGACTGAAGGTGGTCCTGACATCGTCCACGTACTCCGCCTCGTACAAGGCCACGGCGAAGAAGAACTCGGCCGTCACGGTGAAGGCCACGGCGTCGGCCAAGACGGCGTACTCCGCCGCGAAGGCGATCGCCGCGAAGTACAAGGCGCTGGCCGCCGTAGCGGCGGCTGCTGCGGCAGCCGCACAGAAGGCGGTCGCAGCGACGCAGGGAGGCCTGGTCGCCATGGGCAGCGGAGACGCCGCGATGCCCACCGGCAGCGTCACCTCGAACGGCCGCACCTGGACGCAGTCGTACGCCGAGGACTTCACCACCCCGGCCGCCCTCGGCACGGTCTTGACGACCTATCCCCAGATGGAGGCTTACGACGGCTTCGACGACACCAGCGGCCAGGGCCTCTACGCTCCGGACAGGGTGCTCAGCGTGTCGAACTCGAACCTCGACTTCTTCCTCCACTCCGAGAAGGGCCAGCCCCTGGTCGCCGCGGTCATGCCCGACGGCTACACGCCGCACACCACAGGCCGCGTCTCGATCCGCTACAGGTCGGACGACATCCTCGGCTACAAGTTCGTCGGCATGTTCTGGCCGTCGAGCGACGACTGGAACGACGGCGAGATCGACTGGCCCGAGGCCGACCTCGGCGCGAATCCCCGTCCCGCCTCGGCCGTCCCCGGCTCGCTCCGAAACGGCGGCATGACCTTCAAGCCGGCCGTCGAGACGTTCGCGGCGACCGACCAGAGCGAGTACCACGTCGCCACCACCGAGTGGGATCACGACGCCATCCGCTACTACTGGGACGGCGAGCTCGTCTCGACAGTCACCGACGCGGTGCCCGCCACGGCCATGCGCGTGACCCTGCAGGCTGAGACGTTCATCGGCGAGGGCACGGTACCGAAGACCACCGCGGGCCACCTCGACATCGACTGGATCAGCATCTGGGACTGACCTGACGGTCAGCCCTGGCGGCGCCCCACCGGGATGCCGCGACCGCTGACGATCAGTGCCACGACCGCGACGAGAGCCGCGACCGCGAAGCACGCCACGAACGCCGTGATGTCGCCCGGCCCGCCGATCAGGCCGAACAGGGCGCCATTGACGCCGAGCACGACGGCCGCGCTCGCGGAATCCGAGATCGTCAGGGCCGAGCTGTTGAACCCCTTCTCGGAGTCCTTCGACCATCGCAGCGTGAGCACCGAGAAGCGGGAGTAGACAAAGCCGATCCCGAAGCCGAGGATCGTCCACCCGATGATGATGACGACGGGGTGCAGGTGCCACAGCGGCGTCGCCACCGCCGACAGGCCGCCGACGATCATCAGCGCGATGCCCGTACGGAGGCCCGTGAGCTGAGGCACCCTCTCGCCGATCCGCCCCACCAGCCAGCTCGCGAACGCCCAGCTGACCGCGCCGGAGGTGAGCGTCACCCCGGAGGCGGCGGGTGAGAAGCCGTAGTGGGAGCTCAGCAGATAGGGGATGTAGACGTCGCCGCCGATGAAGGCGGCGCCGACGAGGCCGCGGAGGAGGACCAGGGCGGGGATCCCCGTTCCTGCGCCCAGGGTCTTCTTCGGGAGCAGCGGACGCAGGGTCACCGCCAGGGCCGCGACCGATGCGACGACGACGAGGGCTCCGAGGAGGTCGGGCAGCTCGGAGATGAGGTTGAGAGCGACGATGGCGGCCGCTGCGCCGAGGGCCCAGAGGATTCGGGCGGGGCGCCAGGGGGCTCGAGTGTCGGAGGGCTCGAGACGCCGGAGCGTCGGCAGGATCATGAGAAAGGCGGGGACGCAGAGTCCCAGCGCGCCGATGAACACCCAGTGCCAGCCGACGGTCTGCGTCACCGTGCCCGCGATGACGGGGCCGACGAGGCCCGGGAGCACCCAGGCGGCCGCGAAGCCGGCGAAGACCGCCGAGTGCAGCCGCTCGGGGAAGACCTGCGAGACCATCACGTAGAGGCCCACGATGACGGCGCCCGACCCCAGGCCCTGGATCAGCCGTCCGATGAGGAGGACGGTCATCGACGGGGCCAGCCCGACGACGAGGAGGCCGACTGCGAAGAGGAGCGTCGACGCCAGGACGACGGGGCGCGGCCCGCGACGGTCGGCCCAGTTGCCGGCGACGACCATGCCGACGAGGCCCGACGCCAGTGGCGCTGCGAAGGCGAACGCGTAGAGCGACTCGCCGTCGAGCTCGCGGCTCACCGTCGGCATGACGGTCGTGACGGCGAGAGCCTCGAAAGCGCTGATGCCGATGAGGGCGCACATTCCGAGGGTGGCGAGGATGTACTTCTTGCTGAGGACGCCCGGCGAAGACGTGTCGACAGCGGCGGTGCTCATGGGGTCAGCCTAGGCCCCGTCGAGAACTCAGGCTTGGTGCGCGATGGCCGACCCGGGGCCATGGCCCGAGGCCGACGCCTCGCGCACCGCCCCTGAGTTATCGACGCAGGGCCTACTCGTTGCCGACGCGCTTGTCGGCCTCGTCGCGCGCCTTGTCGATCTTGTCGGTGTACTTGCCGCCGGTCGCCTTGTCGGCGGCACCCGCGACGGCGTCGAGCAGCTTGTCGCTGGTCCCCTCCGCCTTCTCGCTCTTCAGAGCGTCCTTGACCTTGTCGTTGCCGAGGAATTGCTGCGCCTTCTTGGCGATGTCGTCGAATCCAGCCATGGTGTGCTCCTTCGGTCGGTGAATGTTCGTCACGATAGACCAGCCAGACCCCTCGTGCACGGCCGGGGGTTATCAGGCGGCGTTCAGTAAGCTGAGATCCCGACCTGGAAGGGGTACTCCATGGCCGCCCGACTCCAATCGCTCGCACCGATCCTGATGCCTGTGCTGGCGCTGATCGCTCTCGTCGCGACGTATCACCGGCATCTCTCGACCGGCGTGGCGATCCTCGTCGGCGCCATCCTCATCGGCGCCGTCCTCGCGGCGGTCCACCACGCGGAGGTCGTCGCGCACCGCGTCGGCGAGCCGCTGGGTTCGATCGTCCTGGCCGTCGCCGTGACCGTCATCGAGGTCGGATTGATCGTGACGCTGATGATCGCCGGCGGCCACGACGTCGAGACCCTCGCCCGCAACACCGCGTTCGCCGCCGTGATGATCACGTGCAACGGCATCGTCGGGCTCTCGCTCCTGCTCGGCTCCGTCAAGCACGGCCTGCCCCGCTTCAACCGCGAGGGCACCGGCGCCGCCCTCAGCGTCGTCGCCGCACTCGCCGGCATGGCGCTCGTGCTTCCGGCCTTCACCACCGGCGCCTCGGGTGGGCGCTTCACCGGCGTGCAGCTCGCGTTCGTCGCCGTCGCGGCCCTCGCGCTCTGGCTGGCGTTCGTGTCGACTCAGACCGGTCGCCACCGCGACTTCTTCCTGCCGGTGAAGCTCACCTCCGACCCGAAGCTCGACTCCACCGACTCGGGCGACCACGCCGACCCTCCGTCCAACCGCGCGACGATCATCAGCCTCGTCCTGCTCGTCCTGTCGCTGCTCGCGGTCGTCCAGCTCGGCCACACCGTCCAGCCCAACATCGAGGACGGCCTCGACGCCGCCGGCATCCCGGGAGCCTTCGTCGGTGTCGTGATCGCCTTCATCGTCCTGCTCCCCGAGGGCATCGCGGCCTCGCGCGCCGCCCTCGGCAACCGCCTCCAGACCAGCCTCAACCTCGGCTACGGCTCGGCGATCGCCAGCATCGGCCTCACGATCCCGGCCATCGCCGTCGCCAGCATCTGGCTCGACGGGCCGCTCGTGCTGGGCCTCGACAGCGTGCAGATCGTTCTGCTCGCGATCACCCTCCTCGTGAGCACGCTCACCGTGGCGCCGGGCCGTTCGACACGGCTGCAGGGGATCATCCACCTGATCATCCTGGCGGCGTTCGTCTTCCTCGCCATCAGCCCGTAGAGGCGAGGGCCGCAGGAACTCGCGGCCCGGCGACGGGCTCGGAGTTCCTGCGCCCGGATCCGCCGTCAGGCGTCGGCCCACGCCCGTTCGAACCCGGCCATCAGGCCCGTCATCGCCTTGACCGGCGGCGGCGCGTACTCGCCGCGCTTGCCGGTGGCGAGGCGCAGGCGGACGAGCGACTCCGCGAAGACCGTGGCGGAGGAGACGCCGTCGACGACGGGCGCGCCGATCTCGTCGGAGACGCGGTGGCAGAGGTCGGCCATGCCGGCGCAGCCGAGGAGGACGGCGTCGGCTCCGGCGTCGAGCACGGCGCGGCACTCCGCGACCACGCGGCCGTAGGCGTCGGAGCGCGGGTCGTCGAGGGCGAGGACCGGGATCTCGCACGCGCGGATGGCGACGCAGACGTCGCCGAAGCCGTAGCGGTGGGCGAGCTCGCGGGCGCGTCCGGTGGTGCGCTCGAGGGTGGTGACGATGCCGAATGTGCGGCCGAGCATCGCCGCGGCGTGCATGCCGGCCTCAGCGATGCCGAGGACCGGCCCGCGCGCCAGCTCGCGCGCCGCATCGAGCCCCGGGTCGCCGAAGCACGCCACGACGTACGCATCGACCCCCTCGGACTCCCCCAGTGCCACCTGCTCGAGGATGCCGGGTACGGCCAGCGCCTCCTCGTAGTGGCTCTCGATCGAGGCGGGGCCCATGCTCGGGCTCACCGCCTCGACGAGGGTGAGCGGACCCGCGACGTCGCTCGCACACCGGCCGATGGCGTCGGTCATGGACTGCGTGGTGTTGGGATTGATGAGGCGGATCCGCATGGTCAGTCCGTCTCGAGGGTTCCGTCGCTGACGGTGGAGTCGTCGGCGGACAGCTCGGGCATGCGCGGGTTCACGGTCTCGAACGCCCAGAAGATGGCGAGGCCGAGGGCGCAGCCGATGAACCATCCGTAGTTGCCGAGCCAGGTGAAGTCGACGCCGCCGAGGTCTTTCACGATGGACGGGACGAGGGCGGCTGCGACGGAGATGATCCCGGCGATGACCATGGTCCACACGGCGTTCGGGTTGAAGCCCCTCTTGTACCAGTAGCGGCCGGTCGGCTCCATCGTGAACATGTCGTCGACGGCGATGCGCTGCTTGGCGACGAGGTAGTAGCCGGCGATGAGGAGGCCGAACAGCGGGCCGATGAGGGCGCCGAGGATGCCCAGCGTGTACTGGATCGCCTGGGGGTTGCTGTACCAGTTCCAGGGGGTGAGGAGGACGGAGCCGACTGCTGCGATCATGCCGCCCATGCGCCACGAGATCTTCTGCGGCGACACGTTCGAGAAGTCGAAGGCCGGCGAGATGAAGTTGGCGACGATGTTGATGCCGACGGTCGCGGTGACGAAGGTGAGACCGCCGAGGAGGATCGCGAAGGGGGCGCCGATGGCCTGGACGGTCTCGATCGGGTCGGTGATGAGCTTGCCGAAGACCGGGACGGTCGCCGACGCGCAGAGCACGGTGAGGACTGAGAAGAACAGGAAGTTGAGCGGGAGGCCGAGCCAGTTGCCCTTCTTGACCGACTTGAACGACTTGCCGTAGCGCGAGAAGTCGCCGAAGTTGAGCATCGGGCCCGAGAAGTAGCTGACGACGATCGCGACGGCGGAGATCATGACGGGGATGGCTGCGGCGAGCGACATCGGCGGCCCGGAGGAGAGGTTGAGGCTGATGTTGCCCCAGCCGGCGGTGGCGACGAGGTAGACCGCGAGCGCGATCATGATGACGTAGACGGCCGGTCCGGCGAAGTCGATGAACTTGCGGATCGTCTCCATGCCCCGCCAGAACAGGGCTGCCTGCGCGACCCAGAGGATGGCGTACGAGATGTAGCCGAGGGCGCTCAGGCCGAGGAAGGAGTGGTCGAGGAGCGCGGACGACGCCGGGATGAACTTCAGGAAGATGATGTTCAGCGACTGGGCGGCGAGGTAGGTCTGGACGCCGTACCAGGCCGTCGCGATGAGGCCGCGGATGATGGCCGGGATGTTCGCGCCGAGCACGCCGAAGACGGCCCGGTTGATGACCGGGTACGGGACGCCGGTGCGCTGGCTGGGCTTCGCGACGAGGTTGGCGAAGACCATGACGATCATGATGCCGACCACGAGCGAGATGAGCACCTGCCAGCTGGCGATGCCGAGCGCGAACAGGCTTCCCGCGGTGACGTAGCCGCCGACCGAGTGGACGTCCGACATCCAGAACGCGAAGAAGTTGTAGCCGCCCCAGGTCTGCTTGCGGAGGGGCGCGAGGTCCTCGTTGGTGAGGCGGGGGTCGTAGTGGTCTTTGATGAGTCCGCCGCCGACCGGGTGGCCGGCCGCCTCGACGATGTCGTGCGGACCGGTCAGCGTGGCGGCGCGGTTGGCCTCCTCGCGGGGGTCGGTGGTCGAGGTGGGCGGAGCGATGTTCGATGCCATGGCACTCTCCTGGGTGGCTGATACCCTCGTGGGCAGATGAGACGAGCTGGTGATCCCGGCGCGTGGCCGGCAGGCGTTCCCGTGATTCGGTCTGAAGAGTGAACCTATTGCTTCACGCGAACGCGCAGGTTTCGGCCTTGTAACAAGCATGTGACAGCGATTGCTTCACGTGCTTCCCTGTTCTTGTTCTTGTGCAGTCCTGGAGGCGCGACGTGACCGAGGCCGTCGCCAGCGAGCTCGACGCGGTCGTGCTCGGAGCCCGGCTGCGGACGCTCCGCACCGATTCCGGCCTGACGCTTCGCGAGATGGCCGAGGCGCTGGGGATCTCCTCGAGCGCCGTCTCGCAGATCGAACGCGGCGTCAGGCGCCCCTCGGTGTCGCGGCTCCTCGCGATCGTCCAGGTGCTCGGCCGCCCCCTCGCCGACGTGTTCGACGCCGCCGAAGAGCCGGCCGCCGACCGCGCCGAGATGCCCGTCGGGTACGTCCTCGCCCGTGCGGGAGCCACGCACCCCGTGACCCTCGGCACCGGCGTGGTCTTCCGCCGCCTGTCGCCCGCGCACACCGCCGGCGTCGACTTCTTCGAGTCGACCTACCCCGCCGGAGCCGTCGCCACCGACATGGGCTCGCTGATCACGCACGAGGGCTACGAGGTCGGCACCGTGACCTCCGGCGAGCTCACCATCGACTTCGCCGACGAGCGCGTCGTGATGCGCGCCGGCGACTCGATCCGCTTCCCGTGCGAGGTGCCGCACCGGATGGGCAACTACGGCTCGGTGGACGCCGTCGCCACGTGGGTCATCGTGCACTCGCGGCGCTAGGCGGGCCTGTCGCGTTCGCAGGGGCCTTTGGTTAGGTGGGGCCATGCGATACGTGATCATCGGCGCCGGAGCCATCGGAGGGGTGCTGGGTGCGCGGCTCGCCCAGCACGGGAAGTCGCCGCTGCTGATCGCCCGCGGTGAGCACGGCGACGTGATCGCCTTGGCGGGCATGCGGCTCCGCTCGCCCGACGACGACACCGTCGTGCGCATCCCCGTCGCGTCGGAGCCCGCAGGCGTACACCTCCGGGTCGACGACGTGCTGGTCTTCGCCACCAAGACGCAGTCGCTCGACGCGGCCGTCCGGGAGTGGGTCGACGAGCCCGTGTACGTCGACGGCCGCCCGATCGGGACCGCGGGGGCGTTGCTCCCGGCGTTCATCGCGCTCAACGGCATCCAGGGCGAGCGCATCGCCGCCCGCTACTTCGACCGGGTCTATGCCGTCTGCGTGTGGCTCCCCGGTGTCCACCTCGTGCCCGGCGAGGTCATCGTCCGCATCGCGCCGTCGAGCGGGACGTTCATCGTGGGGCCGGCGTTCGGCGGCGCCTCGCTGGGCGGCTCCGGGTCGTCGGGCGGCGGTGCCGGCTTGAGCTCCACGGCCGGCGGCCCCGGGTCGTCGGGCGGCGGTGCCGGCTCCACGGCCGGCGGTGCCGCCGCTGATCCGTTGCTCCTCGAGCTCCAGCGCGACTGGCAGGACGCCACCTTCCGCATCTTCCTCGACGACGACGTCCTGGCGTGGAAGCACCGCAAGCTCCTGTCGAACCTGGGCAACGCCCTCCAGGCCCTCCTCGGGCCGGACGCCGCACCCGACATCTACGACGACCTGAGGTCGGAGGCGGAGGCCGTCTACCGCGCGCTCGGGATCACCTGGCCGAGCGACGATGACGAGGCGGCTCGCCGGGGGAACGCGTTCGACCTGCGGCCGGTCCCCGGCACCGGCGAGCTCGGCGGGTCGTCGTGGCAGAGCGTCCAGCGCGGAGGCTCGATCGAGACCGACTACCTGAACGGCGAGATCGCTCTCCTGGCCCGCAGCCACGGCCTCGACGCGCCCCTCAACGCCGAGGTGCAGCGGCTGGCGCGCTCGGCCGACGGGGCGATGAGCGTCGAGCGGCTGCGCGAGCTGCTCGAACGCGTCGCGGCGCGGTAGCCGCCCGCGGCTGCGGCGCCGCCGCGCGCCGGCCCGCCGTCGAGAACTCAGGCCCGGTGCGCGCTGCCGGGCCGATGGAGCCCGACCTGCGGCCCGCCGCCGCGCACCGCCCCTGAGTTGCCGACCGCTACCGTTGCCCCATGCGGATTCTGGTGGTGGGCGCGGGTGCCGTCGGCGGCTATTTCGGCGGCCTGCTTGCGCAAGCGGGCAGGGACGTCACCTTTCTGGTGCGGCCCGGCCGTCTCGAGTTCCTGCGCTCGGGGCTGGTGATCGAGCAGCTCGACCGCACCCTGCGCATCGATGTGCGGGCGACGACGGCCGATGCGCTCCACGGGACCTACGACCTCGTGCTCGTGACGGTGAAGTCGTTCGGGCTCGAGGCCGCGATCGACGACTTCGCGCCCGCCGTCGGCCCGACGACGACGATCGTGCCGCTGCTGAACGGCATGCGGCACCTCGACCTGCTGCAGGCGCGGTTCGGCGACCGGGTCGTCGGCGGCCTCTGCTTCGTCGCGACTCACCTCGATGGCGGCACGGTGCGGCAGCTCGGCCCCCTCCAGACCCTCATGTACGGGGAGCTCGACGGCACTCCGACGCCGCGGATCGACGCTGTCGACGCCGCCCTCACGGGCGCCGGGTTCGACGCGCGGGCGCGCTCCGGGCCCGACGGCATCCTGCAGGCGCTGTGGGAGAAGTGGTTCGTGCTCGCGGCCGGCGGCGCCCTGACCACCCTCCTCGGCGGCGACGTCGGCGCCATCGAGGCAGCGCCGAACGGCACGCGCACGGCTCTCGCGATCGTGGCGGAGTGCGCGTCCGTGGCCGCGGCGGCGGGGCACGAGCCGTCGGCGAAGGCGCGCGCGAGCGCCGAGCGGACGCTGACCGCGGCGGGCAGCGACTTCACGACGTCGCTCTACCGCGACCAGGCGGCGGGCGGCGAGGTCGAGGCGGAGCAGATCCTCGGCGACCTGGTCGCGCGGGCCGACGGGCTCGGCGTCAGCGTCCCGCTGCTCGCTGCGGCGGATGCGGCGCTCGAGGTGTACCGGCGAGGGCGCGCAGCCTCCTGAGGTAGTAGCGCTCGGGCCAGGTCCGGACCCCGCCCGGCAGCCGCGGGTACACGGCCGCGACGACGCGCCAGAGCCGGTCGAGGCGGCGCTGGTCGGCGCGACTCCAGGTGAGCCCGTAGGCGTCGCGCACCGTCTCGGGCAGGAGCCCCGCGGTCATCCAGCGGTTGAACGGCATCAGCAGACGCACCCACCGCGGCGCCCGCTCGGCCCTCCAGAGCGCGTCGGCCTGCGCGCCGATCGCCGGCGACACCGTCAGCTCGGCCACCCGGGCGGCCCAGTACGTCCTGAATTCCGCGCGCGACGAAGGCCACATCGACGCAGGAACTCGCAAGGCCGTCCCGAGCCCCGCGTACCGGGCGAACAGGGCGTCCGCCGCCCCCTCCGGGAGGTGCCCGAGCACGCGGTCGTGGACGAGCACGGCCGTGTCGTACAGGGTCGCGGCGACCCAGAGCTGGAGCTCCGGGTCGTGGGCGTCGTAGGCGTCGCCGTGGACGGGGTCGTGCCTGCGGTCGACGTAGGCCGAGGCGGCGCGGCGGTCGGCGTCGGTGCCGCACATCACTGCGTAGACGTACATCAGCGTGCCATGCAGCCGCCCCATCGGGTTGCTCGCGAAATCGCT
Source organism: Frondihabitans sp. GW821-FHT04F02 (assembly GCF_059420045.1). NCBI lineage: Bacteria > Bacillati > Actinomycetota > Actinomycetes > Micrococcales > Microbacteriaceae > Frondihabitans > Frondihabitans sp. GW821-FHT04F02. The sequence goes on from NZ_JBWKSZ010000006.1 coordinate 70,946, forward strand.
GTGGTCGGCGACGCCGCGGCCGACCTCCGGGCGGGCCAGCTGGAGGAGGATGGCCCGGCCTGCTCCGGCGAGGATGACGGCCTCACTGGGCGGGTCGATGCGCATAGGCGCACGATACCGGTCGGGTTCTGGAGCTTCGCTGCGCTTTCTTCTCGGGCTTCGCTGCGCTTTCTTCTCGGGCTTCGCTGGGTCTGCTCTTTGAGCTTCGCCGCGTCTACTTCTTGAGCTTGACCAGGGCGTTGGCGTAGCTGGCGAACCACTTGCCGGCGGCGGGGCCTCCGTTGCAGGTGCCGTCGCTGGCGCCGGGCGTCTTGACCCAGAGGAGGGCGTCGAGGCCGGTGCTGCCCGCCGTGACGTGGGGGTCCTGGCCGAGGCCCGCGCCCGGAGCGTTGCACCAGGTGCCCTTCCAGCCGCGGCCGTTGCGCGACACGTCGATGACGTAGTGCGCGCCGTTCGTGAGCTTCGAGACGGAGGAGGCGTAGGCGCGCTCCTCGTCGACTCCGACGTAGTTCGAGACGTTCGTGTAGAAACCCCGCGCGTACTGGATACCGGCCTTGTCGAGGAGGTCCGCCACCTGCTGCGGCTTGAGCCAGCGGGAGTTTCCGCCGTCGAGATACGCGGGGATGCCGTCGGCGGCGAAGGTCTCGACCGCCGACTTCAGCTGGGTGAAGCGCTCCGAACCGAGGCTGGCGCAGGTCGTGGTCTGGCCGAGGGAGTCCGGCTCGACGAGCACGACGGCGTTGTGGCCCTTGAGCGTGGACGCGATCGTGGAGTTCCAGCTGGCGTAGGCCGCCGGGGTGAGCCCGCCGGCCGAGTAGCCGCCGCAGTCGCGGCCGGGGATCGCGTAGGTGACGAAGACCGCGGTCTTTCCGGCCTGGTCGGCGGCATCGACGTTCTTCTTCACGTACGCGGCGAGCTTGTCGCCGGTGTACCAGTCGCCGAGCCAGATGGCGACCGGGCGCTTGGCGATGTAGGCGGCCGAGGCGGCGTCGGTCGCCTTGCCCGCCGCGCTGAGCTCGGCCGCGCGCTTGGCGGCGAAGCTCTCCTTCTGTACGTAGAGGCCGCCGTCGAAGAGCGACCTGTTCGTGGCCGCGGCGATCGAGGCGGCTTGGGTCGTGGCGCTGGCCTTCGTAGAGGTGGCCGCGCTGGCAGCGCTCGCTTCGAGCGGCGAGGCCAGGACGAGCGCCGCCAGGGCGACTACGGCAGCGATCTGGTGCGTTTTGGGCATGCGTGGGTCCTGATCCTGGAGCGCACGTCGAGAGACGCGGAGGGCGGAGGTGCGGGGCGGTCCGAATGACGCGAAGCAATCTCAACATGTGCGCTGGCTGGGCTGTAGCGGCATTTTGGGGGACACAAAGCTGACAGCCGCTCCGTACCCTTCCGTCCGGTCGGCGATCCGCCTCGTAGGGTCGACGGGTGGAACGACGACGCGACTACTCCTGGACCGACCCCGCCGAGATCGCGGCGGCGGCGCCGTTGACGAGCGGGGTCGAGTTCCTGCGCCGGATGATCGCCGGGGCGATCCCGCAGCCGCCGATCGCGCACACGCTCCAGTTCGAGCTGGTCGAGGCGAGCGAGGGGCGCGTCGTGCTGGTCGCGCACCCGGCGGAGTTTGAGTACAACGCGATCGCGTCGGTGCACGGCGGGGTCATCGCGACCTGGGCCGACACGTCGATCGGCTATGCCGTGCAGACGCGGCTGGCTCCCGGGCAGAGCCTGACGACGCTCGATCTGCAGGTGCGGTACCTCCGGCCCATCACCGCGGCCCTCGGGGACGTCACCATCACGGCGGTGACCGACCACGTCGGGCGGCGGACCGCGACGGCGCGGAGCGAGATCGTCGACGGGTCGGGGCGGCTGCTGGCGACGGCGACCTCGACCTGTCTCGTGCTGTAGGGGCCGCTGCGCGGCCGCGGCCCCGGGGCAGCCCGCGGCGCCACCCTCCCGGCGCCGCCGCCGTCCCGCACCGCCGCCTCCCCGCGCCGTCGCCGTCCCGCACCGCCGCCGTCGGCAACTCAGGCCCGGTGCGCCGAGCGGCCGTCGGGCTCGCCCCGGGGCGGCCCGCCGCTGCGCACCGCCCCTGAGTTGCCGACGCCCGACCATCTCTCCACAGCCGGCCGCCTCCGGTCGCCCCTCCACAGATGGGCCGCAGCACCCCACCGGGCCCGCCCGAATCGCGAACCTCGACGGCATGATCATCAGCGAACTGGTCGCTCAGAGGGGCGGCATCCTGCACAAGAACCACCTCGTGGCCCTCGGCGCCACCGACCGCGACCTGACGTGGGCAGTGCGCCACGGTCACGTCAGGCGGGCGCGGCGGGGGTGGTACACGACGTTCGCGAAGTCCGATCCGCGGTTCGTGGCCGTGCAGGTCGGTGGTCGCCTGACGGGCGCCTCGGCGCTGCGGATTCGGGGGGCGTGGATGTGGGGCGAGCCGCCGGTCACCGTGTCGGTGCCGGCGAATGCGAGTCGGCTGCGGCGGCGGAAGGGGGTCCGGGTCGTGTGGGACTCCCCCGAGGTCGGCGGGCGCGGCGACCTCATGTCAGTCGGCCTCCGCGATGCGCTCCGCCAGGCCGTGCTCGACCTCGCGTTCGAGGAGGCGGTGGCGGTGCTCGACTGGGCGCTCTCCGAGAGGCACCTCGACGTCGACGAGGTGCCGCAGCTGCTGGAGGCTCTGCCGCAGGATGTTCGCTCGATCGCGGACTGGGTCGACCCGAAGTGCGGCAGCTTTCCCGAGAGCATCGCGCGGACCCGGTTGCGCAAGCTCGGCCACACGGTCGAGACCCAGGTCGCCGTCGACGGGAACAAGGCGATCGACCTCGTCGTCGACGGGGTCGTCGGGATCGAGGTGGACGGGCGCGAGTTCCACGAGTCGCGGTTCGAGAAGGACCGCCGGAAGGACCTCGCGATCGTCATCGAGGGGCGGACTCCGGTCAGGTTCAGCTACCGGATGCTCGTGGAGGTGTGGGACCGCGTGGCGCTGGCGGTGCGGACCGCCGTCGCGGCGCACCGGCGGGGCCGTGCTGCCGTCGGCAACTCAGGCGCGGTGCCGCGGCCGGCGCGGCGCGCGCCGCGCCTGTGGCGCCTGCCGGCGCCGCGGCGGCGCACCGCGCCTGAATTGCCGACGCGCGGCCTCGCGCGAAGGCCCTTCCCGCGCATCGCTACGATCGTCGGGTGACGCATCCCCCCATGAAATGGCTCGCCCGACTGACTTTCGTGACGATCCTGGTCGGCATCGGGAGCGGCCTGAGCGGCCTCGTCGTGAGCTTCCTCCTGCACGGCCTGGAGCACCTGGTCTACGGGTTCGGCGAGGGCGACTTCCTCGACGAGCTGCCGACCCCGAGCAACGGCCTTCGCGTCCTGGCGCTGTTCGTCGCCGGCGTCATCGGCGGCTTCGGCTGGTGGGCCGTCCGCCGCTGGGGCCGGAAGGTGGTCTCGGTCGAGGCCGCCGTGAAGGGCGAGCGGATGCCCTTCTGGTCGTCCCTCAGCAACATCGCGCTGCAGATCGTCATCGTCGGACTCGGCGCGAGCATCGGCCGCGAGGTCGCCCCGCGGGAGCTGGCAGCGCTCGCGGCCCAGTGGATAACCCGCAAGACCGGTGTCACTTTTCGCGAGACCAGGATCCTGGTGGCCTGCGGCGCCGGCGCTGGCCTGGCCGCCGTCTACGACGTGCCACTCGGCGGTGCCGTCTTCGCGGTCGAGATCCTCCTCGCCGAGCTCACCCTGGCGACCGTCGTGCCGGCGATCGCGACATCGGCCATCGCGGCGATCGTGGCCAGACTGGTTACCAGCGCCGCCCCGCTCTACAGTGTCCCCCACCTCGAGCTGAGCCCTTCCCTCATCGTCTGGTCGATCATCGCCGGGCCCGTCATGGGGTTCGCGGCTCTCGGCTTCGTCGTCCTGGCGAAGAAGGCGGGGGAGCGCCGGCCGAAGAGCTGGGGCATCCTCATCGTCATGCCGGTGGTGTTCACGGCGGTGGGCGTCTTGTCGATCTGGTTTCCGCAGATCCTCGGAAACGGCCGCGCGCTCGGCCAGCTCGGGTTCGACGGCGGCGCGAACCTCGACGGTGCGACCCTCGGCGCGGCTCCGCTCCTCTTCATCCTGATCATCGTGCTGCTCAAGCTCATCTCGACCGTCGGCACGATCGGCGCCGGGGCGGCCGGCGGCACCCTGACCCCGTCGCTCGCCCTCGGCAGCGGGCTCGGCGCCGTGCTCGGCGGACTCTGGCTGCTCCTCTGGCCCGGCAGCGGCATCGCGGCCTTCGCATTCGTGGCCGCGGCGTCCTTCCTCGCGGCGAGCATGCGGGCGCCGCTGACGGCGCTCGTCCTGGTCGTCGAGTTCACCGGCCAGGGCCAGGCGATCCTGGTGCCGGCCCTCCTCGCGATCGCCGGCTCGATGACGATCGGCTACATGATCACCCGCCGTCAGCTGTGGAAGACGCCGCGTGGCGAGGGCGTGGCGTAGGTCCAACTAGGCTGGGGGCACGCATTCGCTAGGAGGCACCTCGACATGATCCACTCCCCCAATCGGCTCCTGAGCACGATCATCGGCATCGTCTTCCTGCTCATCGGCCTGTTCGGCTTCTTCGTGGCGACCCCGCTCCCGTTCGCCACGGCCGAGGGTGCGGTCCTGATCGGCCTCTTCGGAGTCAATGCGGCCCTCAGCACGATCCACGTCCTGGTCGGCGCCGCGCTGCTGCTGGCGGGCCTCGGCGGCGTCCTCCCGGCGAAGCTCGCCACCGTCGTCCTCGGCGCTGCTCTCGTCGTCTTCTCACTCGTCGGCTTCGGCATCGCGCACACAGGCGCCAACATCTTCGCGCTCAACACCCCCGACAACCTGCTGCACCTCTTCGCCGGGCTCCTGCTGGTCGCCTTCGGCCTCACGACCGACAAAGTGATCCTCAAGGCTCCGAAACTCGCGTAGCGAGCCCTGGCGATTCGCGGCCTCCGCCGTTAGAGTTAGGGTCACCTAACCGTGACCGAGAGGCGCCGCATGCACGCTGTCGTCCCCTTTTCCCAGGTCCTGCGCGAGCGCGGTTCACGGCCACGATCGACTCCCGCGGCGAGCGAGCTCTTCATGTCGGCGCTGCTGAGCGGCCACGGTTCGCGCGGCGACTACATCGCGATGGTCGAGCAGAACTACTTCGTGTACCGCGCCCTCGAGCGCGCGGCCGAGGCCCGGCAGTCCGATCCGGTCGCTGCGGCATTCATGTCGCCGGCCCTGACCCGGCTCCCGGCGATCCGCGAAGACCTCCGTTTCCTGATCGGCGACGACTGGGAGTCGCGCGTCGTCCCGATGCCGACGACCCTCCGCTACGTCGACCGGATCGAGACCGTCGCCGCCACCTCCACCGGCGGCTTTGTCGCCCACCACTACACGCGCTATCTCGGCGACCTGTCGGGCTGCGCGATCATCCGCCAGATCATGCAGCGGCAGTTCGGCTTCGAGACGAACGGAGTCGGCTTCTACCTCTACGCCGGCATCGCCCGCCCGAAGGAGTTCAAGTCGACCTACCGGGCCCAGCTCGACTCGGTCGGCTGGACGGACGACGAGCGCGAGCGCGTCATCGACGAGGTCGGCGTCGCCTACCGCCTGACCGAAGACCTCTTCGGCGAGCTCTCCGCGCCGCGAACCGCGGCATAGCCCGAAACGCCGCACAGCGACGCGAACTGCAGCGCGTCGACGCGAACCGCAGCGGAGTCCGGCAGGCCCGCAGCCCTTACGACCCCACCGTCGCAGCCTGAATCGCAGGAACTCGGGTCGCCTGCGACATGAAGCGCCTCACGTCCAGATCGACGATGATGTCGGCGGGTCGCAGTGGCCGTGAGAGGTAGAGGCCCTCGAGTGACGTGATCCTGCTGAGTGCCACGTACGTCTGACCGGCGCTGAACACTCGGGTACCGAGGTCGACGATGGCCTGGTCGTACGTCTTGCCCTGCGACTTGTGGATCGTCACAGCCCACGCGAGCCGCAGCGGGAACTGCTGGAACTCGGCGACGATGTCTTTCTTCAGCTCTTTCGTCGTCTCGGAGTAGGTGTACTTGTACTTCTCCCAGACGGCCGGCTGCACCTCGACCTCTTCGCCGTCGAGCTCGACGAACACGGTGTCGCGGATCTTGGTGACCACGCCGACCGAGCCGTTGACCCAGCGCTGGTCGGAGTCGTTGCGGAGGAACATCACCTGCGCCCCCACCTTCAGCTCGAGCGCCTCGTCGGCCGGGAACGTGCGCCCGCCGAAATCGCCGGTCACCTCGGCTTTCGCCGTCTTCACCCCGCCGGCCAGGCGCGACAGCTCGAGCTTGTTGATGCGGTTGACGGTGTCGTTGCGGGTAGCGAGCGTGATCGTGCCGTCGGTGGGCACGGGCCGGGCCCCGGCAGTATTCAGCGCGTTCGCGATCTCGGCGGTGACGCGACCGTGGCGGACGGCGTTCAGCATCTCCTTGAAGCCGGCATCGCTCTGCCGGTGGATGAAGGCGAGCTCGAGGATTCGGAGCGTCGCCTCCTCCCAGACGTGGGCGTCGAAGAACCACATCGACCGATAGTGGTCTTTGAAGTACGCGCGCTCCTCCGGGTCGCCGGGTACGGGCGGCAGCTGGTACGGGTCGCCGAACAGGACGACCTGCACGCCGCCGAACGGCTCGCTCTTGCGCTGACGAGCCTTGCGGAGCGACCGGTCGATCGCGTCGAGGAGATCGGCGTTCACCATCGAGACCTCATCGATGACGAGCGTGTCGATGGTGTTGAGCAGCTTGCGCAGCTCGGAGTTCTGGTCGATGTCGTGGTCGGCGATGAGCCCGATCGGCAGCCGGAAGAGCGAGTGGATGGTCTGCCCGCCGACGTTGAGGGCGGCGACGCCCGTGGGCGCGCAGACGACGACCTGTTTCGAGGTGTTCCACGACAGGTGGTTGAGCAGCGTCGACTTGCCGGTGCCGGCCCGCCCGGTGACGAAGATGTGCTCCCGGGTGTTCTCGATCGCGTCGTAGACGGCGGCCTGCTCGGGCGACAGCTCTGGAGCCACGAGCACCCCTTTCGTCGACCGGCCCGGGTCATCCAATCTACCGGTCGCGGACGGGTCACCCGGCTAGCCGAAGTTAGGATGTGGAAATGTCTGTGCCTGTGGGGAGCGCGCGGCGATCCGCGAGAAGACGGGCCGCCCTCCTCTACGGCGGGCTCCTCGTCGGGATCGCGATCGCCTTCGTCGTGACGGTGGCGATCCTCAACTCGACGGTCTACAGCGCGTCGGGATTCGTCCGCGGCTACCTGCACGCCCTCGACCGCGGCGACACGGCGAGCGCGCTCGGCCTCGCCGGCGTGACCCCGTCGGCCGACGACGTGCTCCTGACCATCCCGGAAGACGGCCGGATCGACGACATCTCCACGACGGCGAAGGGCGACCGCGTCACGGCGAGCTTCCTCCTCGACGGAACGCGCCACGAGGCCGTGTACGACGTCGCGCCGACGGGCGCCTTCGGCGGGCTCTTCACGGCGTGGGGCTTCCGGACCACGCCGACGGCGTTCCTCGATGTCACGCCCGAGCACGACCCGCGCTTCACCGCCAACGGCGTCGATGTGAAGGCGGAGGGGTCCGACATCGCGACCCGCTACACGGTCCTCGCACCGGCGGTCTTCGATCTGACCCACGACACGACCTACCTCACGGCCGATCAGACGACCGTCGTGGCCGCCGCTCCCGGCGCCGTCGCCAAGGGCACGGTCGACGTCGAGCCCCGCAAGAGCTTCGCCGACGGCGTCCGCCGCGACGTCACCAAGTACCTGCGCACGACGTGCGTCCCGCAGAAGGTGCTCTTCCCCGCCGGCTGCCCGTTCGGCAAGGAGGTCGACGACCGCGTCACCTCCACGCCGACGTGGTCGATGACGTCCTACCCGCCCGTTGCGCTGAAGCCGACGAGGACGTCGGGCGTCTGGATCGTCAAGCGCGCGGCCGGCCGCGCCCACCTCGAGGTCGAGGCCCAGTCGCTCTTCGACGGCCAGGCCTACGACATCGACGAGGACGTCCCCTTCGACGTCGAGTACCTCGTCACCATCGGCTCCGACAACAACCTGACGATCACCCCGCGCTGACGGACGCCAGCGCTGACATAATCGACTCACCCGACCCAGGAGCGCCGTGCCGATCCCCCAGACTCCCGCGACGCTCGTCGACGTCGCCGAGCGGGCGGGCGTCAGCCTGAAGACGGCGTCCCGCGCCATCAACGGGGAGCCGCACGTCGCGGAAGCCACGCGCAAGAAGGTGATGACGGCCGCGGGCGAGCTCGGCTTCCAGCTCAACAGCATGGCGTCCCTGCTCAAGCGCGGCATCCGCTCGAGCTTCATCGGCCTGGTGACCGGCGACCTGGGCAACCCCTTCTACTCGGCGCTGGCCAAGGGCGTCGAGCGTGAGCTCCGGGACGAGGGCCTCCAGCTCGTCATCTCGTCCACCGACGAGAGCGGCGACCGCGAGCGCGTCCTCGTCGACGAGATGGTCGCCCGCCAGGTCCGAGCCCTCATCGTCGTCTCCACCCTCGAGTCGAGCGACGCCCTCGGCCAGGCTCAGGAGCGCGGCATCCCCGTCATCTTCGTCGACCGCCCCTCGACCGACCTCACTGCCGACAGCGTCGTGCTCGACAACCGCGCCGGCGCCCGCATGGCCGTCGAGCACCTCATCGCCCACGGCCACACCCGCATCGGCTTCATCGGCGACTACTCCCGGCTCCCCACCCACCAGCAGCGGCTCGACGGGTACCTCGACGCGGTGGCCTCGGGCGCAGGAACTTCAGCTCGCGAACTCGTCCGCGAAGATCTCCACGACGCCGCCGGGGGCCGGAACGCCGCGCGCGAGCTCCTGTCGCTCCCCCACCCGCCGACGGCCCTGTTCACCAGCAACAACCGCGTCACCATCGGCGCGCTCACCGCCTTCCGGGGCCTATCGACGGCTCCGGCGCTCGTCGGCTTCGACGACTTCGACCTCGCCGATGTGCTCGGCGTGACGGTGGTCTCGCACGACCCCGTCGACATGGGAGCCCGCGCGGCCCGCCTGGCCCTGGAGACGCTCGCCTCGCGCACCCCGCGGGGTGACGAGCTGGTGCTGCCGGTGCGCCTCGTGCCGCGGGGGTCCGGCGAGGCGGGGCCCGGAGTGGACTGGCGGTAGACCCGAGTTCCTGCGCCGGTTTCGCCTGCTGGCAGGTGTCGGCGGCCTTCAGTAGGGTGTTGGCCATGGATCAGGGAACGACCGAGCCGATCGTCCGAATCCAGAACTTCCGGATGGATTTCGGGCGAACCACCGTCATCCACGACCTCTCGTTCGATATTCGGGCGGGTGAGACGTTCGGATTTCTGGGCTCCAACGGATCGGGCAAGACGACCACCATCCGCGCGCTGCTGGGCATCTACCAGCCGACGGGCGGGGTGCTGCACATCGACGGGCGGCCGTTCTCACCCGAGCAGGGATCCCGCCTGGGCTACCTGCCGGAGGAGCGCGGGCTGTACAAGAAGGAGTCCGTCATCGACGTGATGACCTACTTCGGGCGGCTCAGGGGGCTCGGCAAGGCCGAGGCGAAGGGCTGGTCGCTGGAGTACCTCGAGCGCGTCGCCCTGGCCGACAAGGCGACGACTCGGCTCGACAAGCTGTCGGGCGGCCAGCAGCAGAAGGTGCAGCTCGGTGTGACGATCATGAACGGGCCCGAGCTGCTGATCCTCGACGAGCCGACCAAGGGGTTCGATCCGGTCAACCGTCGGCTGCTGATGGACATCATCGAGGAGCAGAAGCGGGCCGGGGCCACTGTGCTGATGGTGACGCACCAGATGGAGGAGGTCGAGCGGCTCTGCGACCGCGTGATCCTCCTGAAGAACGGCACCGCCGAGGCGTACGGCACGATCCCCGAGGTGCAAGACCAGTTCGGCGGCACTACGGTGCGGCTGCGCTACTCGGGCGACATCCCCGCGTCGGGCAAGTACGAGGTGACGCTGCGGGAGCGCAACTACGCCGAGCTCGCCGTGATGGAGGGCGTCGACGAGGCGGGGATCCTGCGCGATCTCATCGAGGCCGGGTTGACGGTGCGCGGGTTCGAGACGAGCAAGCTGAGCCTCGACGACATCTTCCTGAGGGTCTACGGCGAAGCCGCCGACGGGCATAGCAGCGAGGCCGCCTGATGGCGCGGCACAACCTCTCGACCGTCGTCTCGTTCGAGATCGGGCGCACGCTGTCGAAGCGGCGGTTCTGGATCACGACGCTCATCGTGCCCGTGATCATCGGCATCGTCGTCGCGCTGATCGTGGCCGCGAACTCGTCGACCGATTCGAGCGTGGCGTCGCAGAAAGACCAGAAGTTCTCGTTCTCGTACACCGACGCGTCGGGGATCGTCGACCCCGCGCTGGTGCAGAAGCTCGGCGGCAGGGAGGCCGCGTCGCCGACTGCCGCGATCGCCGCCGTCAAGAACGGGACGCTCGACGCGTACTTCTCGTACCCCGCTGATCCCGCGAAGCAGGCGACCGAGGTCTACGGCGTCGACACCGGGGTCTTCGACAACGGCAAATACAAGTCGGTGGCGACGCAGGTGCTGACTCTGAGCGCCCAGGAGAAGGTCGGCGACACCACGCTGACGAAGCTGGTGCAGGGCGACCTGCCGGTCGACGCGACGACCTACGATTCGGGCGGGCGGGTCTCGGCGGGCGTCGCCGGGGTGATCCCGCCGCTGCTGTTCCTCGCGATCTTCTACGTCGTGATCCTGCTGCTGGGCAACCAGATGCTGACCTCGACGCTGGAGGAGAAGGAGAACCGCGTCACGGAGATGATCCTGACGACGCTGAACCCGACGACGCTGATCATCGGCAAGGTGATCTCGCTGTTCGTCATCGGAATCGTGCAGATGCTCGTGTTCGCGCTGCCGGTCGTGATCGGGTACCTGTTCTTCCGCTCGTCACTCAACCTGCCGTCGTTCGATCTCGCGAACCTGCAGCTCGACCCGTGGCAGATGATCGTCGGCGCGCTGCTGCTGATCGGCGGCTTCACCCTGTTCACGGGCACGCTCGTCGCCGTCGGCGCCATCATGCCGACGGCCAAGGAGGCCGGCCAGATCTTCGGCATCATGATGGCGCTGATCTTCGTGCCGTTCTACGCGGTGACGCTCATCGTCAGCGATCCGAGCGCGTTCATCGTGCAGGTGTTCACGTGGTTCCCGTACTCGGCGCCGGTGACCGGCATGCTCCGCAACGGCTTCTCGTCGCTGTCGCCGGTCGAGGCGATCGGCCTGATCGTCGAGCAGTTCGTGCTCGGGATCATCGTGCTGCGGCTGGCCGTGCGGCTGTTCCAGTACGGGTCGGTCGAGTACTCGAAGAAGGTGTCGCTGTCGGTCCTGCGGTCGACGCGAAAAGCGTGACGCCGCTCGACCTGCTCGGCGAGTGGGCGTTCGACAGGATCATCGACGACCGGCTGACGGGGTCGCGGATGCCGGTGGTCGGGACGGCTGTGTTCACGGTGGGCCCCGACGGTGTCGACTGGGTCGAGACCGGAACGCTCGACGGGCCGACGGGGCCTGTGCCGGTGGCGCAGACGCGGCGAATCGTGGCCGACGAGAGCGGCTGGCGGGTCGAGTTCGCCGACGGACGACCGTTTCACCCGTGGCAGGTCGACGAGCCGCTCGTGCACGACTGCGCGCCCGACCTCTACCGCGGCCGCGTCGCCGGGCCTTCGCAGGGCGCCGATGCGGGGTCTTCGGCGGGCTCGGCGGGCTCGGCGGGCTCGGCTGACGCGTGGACGATGCGCTGGGCGGCCACCGGCCCCGCCAAGGACTACGTCGTCGACACGAGGTACGTGCGCGTGATTTCTGCGTAGAGTGCAATCACCCCCGAACAGGGGGTCCGCTTCGATCAGGGCGGAACGATCACACTCGAGGGACACCCATGCCACGTCGCAGGTCCATGACCACTGTCGCCGCCATCGCGGCACTCGCGCTGGGAGCGACGCTCGTCAGCGGCGCCTCCGCCTCCGGATACGCGCCGTCGCATCACGGACCGACGCATCACAGCGACAGCGCACTCTCGCCGCGCACCCAGTTCGTGATGGCAGCAGATGGCTCGAGCGGCGCGACGCAGGGCGGCGAGGGCATCCCCAACATCGACAGCGTGAAGTCGACCATCGCGAAGTACTACGGCGACACCGGCACGGGCATCGCCTCGAAGACGGCGTCCCCGTACATCAGCGAGATGGCGTCGATCGTGTCGTCCGAGAAGCGGGCGCTCCGCTCGCTCTACGCCTCGTCGAAGCGGCACCACCAGAAGCCCGCGATCGTCTTCGACGCTGACGACACCACTCTCATGACGTACGACATGGAGGTGGCCGACATGCACTTCACGTTCGACCCCGCCGAGCAGGACGTCTGGGTGCAAGACGAACGGTTCCCGGCGACGCCGTCCATGGTGTCGTTCGTCGCGGCGGCGAAGAAGATGGGCTTCGCCGTCTTCGGCCTCACCGGCCGCAACGACGACCAGAAGGCGGCCACCCTCGCGAACCTCACCAAGGTCGGCTACACGGGATTCACCGCCGACAGGTTCTACACGAAGTGGACCGGGACGGGATCGTCGCAGCAGCCCTCGTACGTGACCTGCGCGACAGCCAAGTGCACGACCGTCGAGTACAAGGCGCTCACCCGCAAGCACATCGAGAGCCTCGGCTACGACATCGCCCTCAATGTCGGCGACCAGTGGTCTGACCTCCAGGGCGGGTACGCCGACCGGATCCTGAAGCTGCCGAACCCCACCTACTACCTGCCGTCGGCCGACCTTCCCGGCGTCTCGGAGCCCCGGCTGGCGCCGCGGACCCGCTTCACGATGAAGGCGGACGGCTCCAGCGGCCTGACCCAGGGCGGCGAGGGCATCCCCAACATCGACAGCGTGAAGTCGACCATCGCGAAGTACTACGGCGACACCGGCACGGGCATCTCGAACAAGACCGCGTCGCCGTACATCAGCGAGATGGCGGCTCTGGTGAAGCGGGAGATCCCGAAGGTCGCGTCGGAATGCTACGCCGCCAGCGAGAAGGGCGAGAAGCCGGCGATCGTGCTCGACGCCGACGACACCACGCTGTGGACGTACGACATGGAGGTGGCCGACATGCACTTCACGTTCGACCCCGCCGAGCAGGACGTCTGGGTGCAAGACGAGCGCTTCCCCGCGACGCCGAAGATGACGACGCTCACCCAGGTGGCGCAGGCCGCCGGATGCACGCTGATCGGCCTCACCGGCCGCAACGACAACCAGAAGGCCGCCACGATCGCCAACCTCGCGAAGGTCGGCTACACCGGGTTCACCTCGGCGAACTACTACACGAAGTGGACCGGGGTCGGCTCGTCGCAGCAGCCGTCGTACGTCACGTGCGCCGCGGCCAAGTGCACGACGATCGAGTACAAGTCGCAGACCCGCGCTCACGTCGAGTCGAGCGCCGGCGGCGGGTACGACATCGTTGCGAATTACGGCGACCAGTTCAGCGACCTGATCGGCGGCCACGGCCGGGCGGTCAAGCTGCCGAACCCGACGTACTACCTCCCGTAGGCAGGAGCACGAGCGCAGCCCTGCCGAAGGCAGGAGCCCGGGTGCGGCCCATCGCACGTCGCGCCGTACCCCGGAAATCGCCTGGACGCCACCCGATGTAGGAGTCGAACTGTGTCATAACGTTCTCTCAGGGCAGCGATGCGCGCCGCCCGGAGAGACCGGGGGCCGGGATGCGTCGGAAGAGCGGCACGCGCACAACGAGATCGGCGACCATGGTCGCGTTGGCCCTGGGCCTGGGGGTGATCAGCCTGGGAGCGCTCATGGCCGTTCCGGCCCCCGCCGAAGCCGCGGCGACCACGCGGATCGGCAGCATCAGCCTCGCCGCCCGCGGTCCGGACTCACCCCTCTCGAGGTTCTTCGCGGACGGCAGCGGCCTTCAGCTGAACACGGCGACCACGAGCGCCGGTATCAGCATGGGCGGAGGTTCAGGCCGTGACCGCTTCGGCTTCTCGATCGTGCCGCCGAAGGGCGACTACCTCCGTCCTGGCACGTTCTACGCCCGGCCCACCGGCACGGACGAGCCCGATCCGGCTGTGCCGTCGTACACGGTGGCGGTCGGCTCGATCACGACCGAGGCGGACCGCGCGGACATCATCGACCTGGCGTCCGATGCGAGCGGTCGCATCACCCGGTTCGACGTCGTCCTCGAGGGGATCGGCGAGTTCCGCCTCGGGCAGGACGAGGGGACGTCCGTGTCGATCGGGATGCGCCACATGGTCTTCCCGATGACGGCGCCGGGCGCCCCCATCCGCATGACGCAGACGCTCCACAACCGAAGCGCCGTGGGTCTGGCGCTCGGCGCGAAGGCGTTCTCCGGTCTGTCGAGGTCGTCGTTCGACTTCGGGAAGAGCGGCTGCCCGGTCGTGCTCGCGGCCGGCGCCACCTGCCGGTTCGACGTCGTCTTCGACCCGACGAAGGGCGGGCCGGCGCAGGCGACCCTGTCGATCCCGATCGGCTCGAAGACGCAGAAGGTCGCCGTCTCCGGACAGGGCATGCTCGGCACGACGCGCCTCCAGACCACCGGCGACGTGGCAGGCACGACGGTCAACGCCGCTGCCGCCGACGTCATCTGGTTCCGCGCCAGCGGCTGGTCGTTCATCGGGGTGGAGCCGTACGCGGAGCTCGGTGCGCCCAACCGGGGCTCGCAGCTGTACACCGTCCAGCTGCGGTCGGACACCTTCGGCACGCCCCTGGCCGTGGGAGTCCACAACACGACCCCGTTCAACGCCCTCGACCGCAGCCAGTACGGCACCTACGTTTCCGTCGACAACCGCGGGCCCTGCAGCGACAGCGAGGAAGGCACAGAGACGGTGCGCTCGTTCGCGGTCGACGACCGCGATCTTCCGACCGTCGCGGACGTCGAATTCGACCTGGCGTGCACGCCGGGTGCCGGCGGTCACCGCATCTCGGGTCGCTTCCAGTACCAGGCTCGAGACGACCTCACGCCGCCCGCCGCACCCACGGGGCTCGCGATCTCCGGCTCGAGGGCCACCTGGAAAGTGTCGAAATCTAGCGACGCGGTCGCCAGCGTGGCTCGGCTCGTCCAGGGCAACGGTGCGCGCGTAGGACCGAACAGCGGTATCTCGCTCTCGGCTGGCACTGCGACCAGCACCACCCTGCCGACCCTGAGGACGGGCGTCCGCTACACGATCGCGCTGTTCGCGGTCGACCGGGCCGGCAATGTCAGCCTTGCCGCAAAGAAGTCTCTCGGGACGGCGGCGCCCGTCGTCCGGGTACCCGGCGCCCCCGTAGTCCTCTCGGCGGCGAGCGGCAAGGGCAAGGTCACCGTCCATTTCAGGCCTCCCGCCTCCACGGGCGGATCGCCCATCACCCAGTACGTGGTGACGACCTCGGGCGGTCGGTCGGCGACGGGGACGCACAGCCCCATCGTGATCTCGGGCCTGCGGCACGACGCGAGCGTCTCGCTCAGCATGGTCGCTTACAACGCCGCCGGTCGCGGGGCGCAGGCATACATCGGCGTGCGGCATCCGAGCTAGAGCGCCCGGGCAGGAGTCCTCAGCTGACCGGGAACGGGGCCCCGTCGACAAGGGCCGGGCGCAGGAACTATCGAGCTCCAGTGAGCCTCGGCAGTCCGGGGCCGATGCTCGCCGCGCGGCCCCTCCAGCTGCCGAACCCGACGTACTACCTGCCGTGAGCGAGGACGCCCGAGTGGAGCTCCGGGCGTACCTCCCCGAGGATGCCGCCGCCACGCTCGCCGTGTTCCGGCGGGCAATCCGCGTGACGGCGGCGGGCGACTACACGCCGGCGCAGATCGAGGCGTGGGCGTCGGACGACATCGACGGCGGCGACTGGGCGGCCAGACGGCTGGCCTCCGCCACCGTCGTCGCCGTGGCGGAGGGCCGCGTCGTAGGGTTCAGCGATGTCGACGATTCCGGCTGCATCGACATGCTCTTCGTCGACCCCGCCGTGGCCCGACGGGGAGTCGCCTCCCGGCTGCTCGAGTCGCTCGGCGACGGCCCCCGGTCGGTGCACGCCAGCCGCACGGCGCGCCCGTTCTTCGAGCGGCATGGCTTCGTCGTCGTCGCCGAGGGGCGGCCGATCACCCGCGGCGTGGAGCTCGTGAACTACGTGATGGAGCGCCCCGCCGTCGACAACTCAGGCTCGATGCCGGGCGACGGCCCCCTCGCCCGCCGACCCCGACGACGACAGCTCGCACCGAACCTGAGTTCTCGACGGGCACCCGGCGCCGCTCCCGCCCGGCCCCGGTGAAGCCCCGACAACTCAGGCCCGGTGCACGCGCCGCCGCCCCATCCGGGGCCGCCGGCGCGGATCCGGCGCACCGGGCCTGAATTGCCGAGGCGGCTGCGCTAGACCGCCTTCTCCTGGATCCCCCACGGCGACCCGTACCCCTCGGGCGCCGGAGCGGCGAGCAGCGACAGGAACGGCCGCGCGTCGAACGCCTCCGGCCCGAGCACGCCGGCGCCGCTCCACACCCCCGCGGCCAGCA
This sequence comes from Frondihabitans sp. GW821-FHT04F02, assembly GCF_059420045.1. NCBI lineage: Bacteria > Bacillati > Actinomycetota > Actinomycetes > Micrococcales > Microbacteriaceae > Frondihabitans > Frondihabitans sp. GW821-FHT04F02. The sequence continues at coordinate 87,459 of NZ_JBWKSZ010000006.1, forward strand.
GCTCGAGCGCGATGACCGGGTTGATGGCAGTCTGCCAGACGACGGCCTGCGACGAGTACTCGGCCATCGTCTGCTCGTTGTCGACGACGTGGTAGAGGTAGGTGGAGCGCGGCTGGCCGTCCTTGCCGGTGCCTCGGACCCAGACGCCGGCGCAGGTCTTGCCCGACATTCTGTCGCCGAGGGTGGCCGGGTCGGGCAGGGCTGCGGCCACGACGTCGCGGGGCGACACCTCGACGCCCTTGACCGTCAGCGGCTTCGTCGAGTCCAGGCCGAGCTTGTGAAGGGTCTTCAGCACCTCGATGAACTCGTCGCCCAGGCCGTACTTGAAGGTCACGCGCTTGGCCTTCGTCCAGCGCGGCATGAGGAGCACCTCCTCGTGCTCGACGTTGACGCACTCGACCGGTCCGATGCCCTCGGGGAAGTCGAACACCTCGGGCTCCGAGAACGGCGCAGTCGTGTACCAGCCCCTGCCCTCCTCGAACACGACGGGCGGGTTGAGGCACTCCTCGATGGTGGTCCAGATCGAGAACGACGGCGCGAAGTCGTAGCCCTCGACGACGAGGTTGGCGCCGTCGCGCACGCCGAGCTCGTCGATCTCGTCGAAGAGCTCGTCTTCGGCGTAGCGGGCGAAGACGTCTGACAGGCCCGGTTCGACGCCGATTCCGACGAGCGCCAGCGATCCTGCGTCCGTCCAGGCCGAGGCGACGGCGAACTGGTCGTCTCCGAGCTTGACGCCGGTCTCGGTGTGCGGGTCGGTGGGGTGCGGGCTGGAGAGGCTCATCGCCATGTCGAGGTAGGTCGCACCGGCCTCGAAGCAGCCGTTGAAGATCGGCATGACGAAGCGCGGGTCGACGGCGTTCAGCACGTGGGTGATGCCGTGCGCGCGGATGAGCTCGGCGACCGACGACGCCGACGACGCGTCGACCTGGGCCGCGACGAGCCGCGGGTCGCCGACAGCCTCGACGAGCGAGGCCGGTCGGGCGGGGTCGTAGTCGGCGACGACGAGAGTGTCGAAGAAGTCGCGGCGGACGGCGATGCGCACGGCGGCGGAGCCGACGCCACCGGCGCCGACGATGAGGATCTTCATGGGGAGCTACTTCTCTGTGGGGGATGTCGGACCCGTGTGGCGGGTCCCGCGGATGGGCTTGCCGGTCTCGGCGTCGATGGCGATGGCGCCGGTCGGGAGGTTCGAGAGGTCCTGCGCGACCACGGTCGGGAAGTACCCGGAGTCGGGCATCCCGAAGTTGGCGACGACGCCCTCGCCCGGCGCGAGCACGTAGTCGGCGCGCTTGGTCAGGGTCTGGCCGCGGAAGAAGTCGGGCTTCCGCCATCGCCAGATCAGCATGAGCACGACCCCGACGAGAAGTCCGCCGACGCCGACGACCGCCTGGGCGCCGATCCCGAAGATGGTGATCGGCTTCTTGTCGGCGTCGGTCAGCCAGTCGGGCGCCGCGAAGGCGTAGACGCCGTAGACGAAGACGGCCAGAAGCATGACTCCGCCCAAGAAGGGGAAGATGCCGCGCATGATGATGTTGCGCGGCGACGAGAACAGCGTCTTTCGGTAGAACCACACGCAGGCGAAGCCGGTGAGGCCGTAGTAGAAGGCGATCATCAGGCCGATCGACCCGATCAGGGCGCTGAGCAGATTGACGCTGATGAGGGTGAAGATCAGGTAGAAGGCTACGGACGCGACGCCCATGCCGACGGTCGACCAGGTCGGCGTCAGGAACTTCGGGTGGATGCGCGCGAACTGCGCTGGGAGGGCCTTGTAGACGGCCATCGACAGGGAGGTGCGAGCCGTCGGCAGGATCGTCGTCTGGGTCGAGGCCGACGCGCTCGTGAGGATCGAGAAGCCGAGCAGGGCCATCAGGATGCTGCCCACGACGCCGCCGCCGAACAGGGTGGGGCCGACCGATGAGAAGACGTCGAGCGCGTTGTCCTCGTTCGCGAGGCCGATGCCCTTGTCGCCGACTCCGGCGAAAGCGATCGTGGCGACCGCGACGAGCACGTAGGTGACGAGCAGCAGCACGGTCGAGATGATCGCGGCGCGGCCGGGGGTCTTCTCCGGGTCCTTCGTCTCCTCGTTGATGGAGACGGCCGTGTCCCATCCCCAGTAGATGAAGATGGCGGTGAGCATGGCCGGAGCGATGGTGCCAGGGCCGAGGGTGAACGGGTTGAGCCAGTCGAGCGACGGCGTCAGCGAGTACGACTCGGCGTTGCCCGTGTAGACCTTCACGAGCGCGAACACCGCGAAGAAGATCAGGATGACGACTTCGAACGCGAGCAGAAAGTACTGGAGGCGGGCCGAGACCTCGATGCCGCGGTAGCAGATGTATGTCATGATCACGATCCAGGCGATGCCCGCCGCGGTCGACCAGAAGACGTTGGTCGACAGGGCCGCGACAGCCGGCAGCCCGAAGCTGCCGACGAACGTGAACGAGTACGAGCCGGCGATCGAGGCGAGGTTCGCCATGACGATCACGTCGGCCACGATGATTCCCCAGCCGCCCATCCATCCGGTGATCGGCCCGAACGCTCGCGAGGCCCACGTGAAGGTGGTGCCGCAGTCCGGCTCCGCCTTGTTGAGCTCCTGATAGGCGACGGCGATCAGGTACATCGGGATGAACGCCAGCAGGATGATGCCTGGCGCGTGCACGCCCGCCACGAGCGTCCCGCCGATGACGATGTATCCGAGGCTCGCCGCCAGGCTGTAAGCCGGGGCGGTGGAGGCGACACCCACGACGACGCTCGAGACCAGCCCGAGTGAGCCCTCTTTCAGGCCTTTGGTGTCGACAGGTTGAGTGGTCGTCGCCACTGACGGTGCGGTCATCGTTTCTCCATCACGGTGCGTGAACAGCGAAGGGAAGAGCAGTTGGCCAACCCAATCGTTTCGGCCCGCGAAGCGTCAATGCCGTTCCGTCGCACAATGCGAAGGCCGGCTGCCAGATCGGCAACCGGCCCCGCACGGGCGTCGACCGCTACTCGACGGTCACGTCGACCGTCGCCGGCACGCCTGACTTCACGCCGGTCGCGATCACCGGGTAGGTGCCGGCCGTCGCCTTCTTCGGCACGGTGCCGCTGAGCACGAACGCGCCCGTGGCCGTGGCGGTCGTCGTCTTGGCCAGCTTGAGGCCCGAGACCGTCAGCTTCACCCGCTCACCGGGGGCGAAGCCCGCTCCGCGCACGGTCACGATCCCGCCGGGCGTGGTCGCCCGAGCGGTCAGGGTCGGCGCGTAGGCGACCGTGGCCTTCGCGATGACTGCCTTGAGCGTCGTGGTGGCGCTGCCCGTGCCGTCGTCGGCGGTGACGGTCACCGTGTAGGTGCCGGGGGCGGCGTAGGTGTGGGAGCCCGTGACCGTTCCGTCGGCGATCGTCGCATCGGCCGTCGCGGAGCCGTCGCCCCAGTTCACGGTGGCGGCGTAGCTCTCCGCGGCACCTCCCGCGACGGTGGCGAGCGTCTGCTTCACGCTCACCCCGGCTCGCGCCTGGATCGAGGCTCCCGCCTTGACGCTGAGCGCAGGAACTGCCTCCCGGGTCCCGTCCGTCGCGACCGCAAACACGTGGATCCGGCCCGTGCTCGTGACCGCACCCGTCTGCACCGGCAGCGTCAGCGACACGGCCTTCTTACCCTCCGGCAGGGTGAACGGCGCCGTGGCGTAGATCGCCGCGACGGCGTCGTCGCCCGGGGCACCGCCGTCGTAGCGTCCCTTCGAGGTGGCGACAACCGTGTTGCCGAACTGCGGCTTCGCCGCCGCGGCGGTCCAGTCGCCGAACTGGATGGGCATGTCGGCCGTCGAGCCGTCGTCGAAGGTCAGCGTGCCGACGGTGTCCTGCGCCTTCTCGTTGGCCGTGCCGATCACCGACAGCTGCGTCACGTCGTCGCCCAGCGAGAGGGGGATGACCTGGCCGGCGCCGGTGGCGTTGTCGGCCTGGCCCGGCGCGACGTCGGGCAGGTCGAAGGTGAGCGCAGTTCCTGCGACCTCGTTCGTCTCGCCCTGCACGAAGCCGGACTCGGCGAGCGACGCAGCCGAGAAGGCGTTGCCGAGGCCGTCGCAGTTGCCGCCGTGCCCGTCGGTCGCCAGGCAGGTGCTGTCGTAGGCGCCGGTGAGGCTGGGTGCCGTGCGCGAGACCGTGACGGTGGCGGTCGTCGACGCCATGCGGGTGCCGTCGGTCGCGGTGACGAGGACGGAGTACGCGCCGGGCTTCGCGAACTCGTGCGAGGCGGCGATGTCGTACGAGCCGAGCTTCGACTTCGTCAGTGTGGCCGTCTGCGGGCCCTTTCCGTCGAGGAAGTCGACGGTGGCCGTCGAGGTCGCGGCGGTCGAGCCCGCGACGGATGCGACGGGCCCGTCGAAACGGCCGACCTCCGTCTTCGCGGACGCCTTCGGCGACACGGTGTAGCCGGCCTGGGTGGCCGTCGTGTCGGTCAGAAGCTCGACCTCGGAGAGCGTCGGCGCCGCTCCCGTCGTCGTTCCCGTGACGGTGAGGCGGTAGTGCGACAGAGCGCGGGGCTTCGCGATCTCGAACGGCCGCGTCTGCGTCTGCCACGGCCAGGTCTGCGCCGAGCGCTTGTCGACCGTCACCCACGTCTTGCCGTCGGAGGAGCCCTCGAGCTTCCACGACGTCGGGGAGTCGCCGTCGGCGCCGTTCGTCAGCGTGTACGAGTCGACCGTCGCCGGCCCCTCGTCGGAGTCGAACGTGATCGCCGGGTCGGACGTCGCGAACTCGACCGACGAGCGCGAGTTGTCGTCGGTGAGGGCCGTGACGTCGACGCCGTCGTTCGACGTGACCGTGCCGGAGCCCGCGGCGTCGACGAGCGGGACAGGCGTCGGCTCGGCCGGAGCGCTGCCCGCACCCCAGTTCGACGGGGTGGCGCTCATGTCGAATCGGAGTGCGCCGCCCTTCGCGACGAGAGCGGACGACAGCGTCGCGCTGGAGAGCGCCTTGCCGTTCAGCGTCGCCCCCTTGACGTAGACGTTCTTGGCCGAGTTGGCGGGAGCGTCGATCGTGAGGCGGTTGCCGCCGATCGGGCTGACCACGGCGTGCGTGAACAGCGGCGAGCCGATCTCGTACGAGTCGGACGCCAGTGCCAGCGGATAGAAGCCGAGCGCCGAGAACAGGAACCACGACGACATCTCGCCGTTGTCCTCGTCGCCGGGGTAGCCCTGGCCGATGTCGCTGCCGACGAACAGGCGCCGGGTGATCTCGCGGACTGCGGCCTGCGTCTTCGACGGCGCACCGGCGGCGGCGTAGAGGTAGGGGATGTGGTGCGAGGGCTGGTTGCTCATGCCGAGCTGTCCCATGCGGACGTCGCGGGCTTCGAGCATCTCGTGGATCGTTCCGCCGTAGCCGCCGGGCTTGTCGGCCTTCTCGGGCGTCGCGAAGAACTCGTCGAGCTTCTTCACGAGACCGGCGTCGCCACCGTAGAGCGAGGCCAGGCCCTGCACGTCGAACGGCGCGTGGAAGGCGAAGTTCCAGCCGTCGGTCTCGGTGTAGGCACCGCCCCACGAGCCGGGGTCGTAGTCTTTCGCGGCCTGCTGGAAGCTGCCGTCGGCGTTCTTCGCCTGGAAGAAGCCGATGGACGGGTCGAACAGCTCGACGTAGTGCTTCGCCTGCTCGAGGAAGTACGTCGACTCCTCGCGCAGCTGCGGCTTGCGGGCCGCCGGGACGGCCGGGTCTTTCGCGAGCTTCGCGGCCATCCGGCCGATCCCGTAGTCGTTGATGTAGCCCTCGAGCGCCCACGACACCGACTCGCCGGTGGACGACGGGGTGTAGCCCAGGAAGATGCTCGTATCGAGCCCCTTCCGCCCGGTGCCCGAGTTCGGCGACAGCACGGTGGCGTTCTTGAGCGCGGCGTCGTAGGCCGACAGGGCGTCCTTCGTCGAGGCTCCCTTGAGGTAGGCGTCGGCGAACGCGACATCGGACGACGTGCCCGTCATGAGGTCGGCGTAGCCGGGGCTCGACCAGCGCGCGATCCACCCGGCGTCCTTGTACTGCTGCACGAAGCCGTCCATCAGCTCGCCCGCGAGCTTCGGGTAGAGCATCGAGTAGGCGGGCCAGGCGGTGCGGTAGGTGTCCCAAAAGCCGTTGTTGACGTAGACCTTGCCGGGCTTGACGACGGCGTTGGTCGTGGTCGCCGTGGCGTCGCCGACGGTGGCGGCGACCGGGCTGGCGTACTTGTACACGGGCTTCGCGACCGTGCCGGTGTTCTCGAACTGCGAGTTCGGGTACATGTTGAGGCGGTACAGGCTGCCGTAGGTGGTGGCCAGCTGGTCTGTCGTCGCGCCGCCGAGCGTGATCACCGAGAGCCGGTCGTTCCAGGCCTTCTGCGCCGCGGCGTGGACCCTGGCAAACGACTTGCTGCCGACCTCCTGCTGCAGGTTCCTCGAGGCCTGGGCCGCCGAGATGAACGAGGTGGCGACGCGCAGCACGACGGACTTGTCGCTCGACGTGTCGAAGCGGGCGTACTTCGCCGAGGTGCGGTCGCCGGCGGCTGCTCCGGAGGCGAGGGGGGCCCGGTCGAACCTGCCGCTGACGAACATGCGCGAGGCGCCGGCCGAGAGGCCGGACCCGCCGTCGACCCAGCCGCTCACGGTGCCGTCGTCAGCGACGGTGAGTCCGGACGTTCCTACGACCCGATCGACCAGGACGCTGCCCGTCGACCCGGTGAAACCGAACCGCATGACAGCGGCATGGTCGGTGGGGGTCACCTCGGCCGTGATGCCGTCGGTGAACTTCACCGAGTACAGGTCGGGGCGGGCCGTCTCGTCGTCGTGGCTGAACTCGAGCGCGCGGGTCTTCAGCGTCGCGTCGGGGGTGCCGGTCTGCGCGGACGGGAGGAAGGCGAGCTGGTTGCGGTCGCCCATCCACGGGCTCGGCTCGTGCGAGACGCCGATGCCCTGGAGCGTGGGCAGGTTCTTCGCGTCGTTGGTCGAGGCGTAGTCGTAGAGCCAGGTCTGCGACGAGGCGTCGGTCATCGGCGTCCAGAAGTTGAAGCCGTTGGGCACGGCTGCCGCCGGGAAGTTGTTGCCGCGCGAGAAGCTCCCCGACGAGTTGGTGCCGCGGCGGGTGTCGACGTAGCTGACGAGGCCCGCGCCGGTGGCCGCCTTCGGGGCGTTCGCCACCGCGATGTCGTCGACCCACCCGGCGAACTCGGTCTTCGACGTTCCTGCCGGGTTCGAGTAGCTGAGCAGCACCTTCGTGACCGTCTTGCCGGCGAGCGAGCCGAGATCGATCTTCACGGAGTTCCACTGGTCGGCGTAGAGGATCTTCGACGTGCCCTGCGCTGCGGCCGAGATGCCGTCGCCGTGGCCGTCGACGAGGCCGTACGACGCGTCGCTCACGCGCGTGCCGTCGCTCAGCTCGAGGTCGACGGAGACGTAGGTGGCGGGGTACTGCAGGTCGGCGCCCAGCTCCGGGAAGACCTTGTAGCTGAGCTGGGTGCGTGTTCCGAGCCTGAGCGACTGGTCGGCGAAGAGCACCGTCGTGCCATTGGCCGCCGCTGCCGACTGCGAGCCGCCGTACGAGAGCGAGCGCGTGCCCGTGAAGCCGGCGCCGGACTTCATGTTGGGGCCTTCCGTCGGGCCGGCACCGGTCTTCGCCGCGAAGTCGGCGAGGTGGGTCGGGGTGCCGATCGGGGTCGGCGTCGGCTGCGCGTCGCCCGTCTCGAACGATGTGTGGAAGTCGGCGGCGGGTTTCGGGGTCGTGGTGGCGGGGGCTGCCATGGCGAGCGACCCTCCGCTCACGACCAGGGCCAGCGCGGTCACGGCTACGGCCGCGGCTCTCAAGGGCGAATTGGACGTCATCGTCGTGTGTCTCCGTGTGATCGGCGGATGCGACTCGACTGCCCTGGTTATGACAGCGTTGTCACGGTCCTCTAGTTCTACCCCCGTTCGGGTGGCACGTCAAGGGCGGGTGCGAGGGCGCGGCGAAACGCGCTACAGCGACCCGACAGGCAGCGCCAGCGAGATCTCGAGCGTGCGGCGCATCAGCTCGGCCCGCTCGGCGGCGGTGCGGTAGCCGACGAGCGAGTAGGCGGTCGTCGAGTCGATGAGGGCCAGGAACTGCATGGCCACGAGATCCGGGGCGACGTCGGCGAACTGGCCTGCGGCGATCCCCGCCTCGACGACGCGGGCGATGGTGTCGTTCCAGCCCTCCATGTTCGTGCGGGCGGCGGCCGCGAGCGGCGCATTGTGGCGGCCGAGGCTCCACGCATCCGCCCACACGGAGTTGTAGTCGTCGTGGGTGTCTTGCAAGAGCGACTCGACGAGCATGGTGAGGGTCTCGAGCGGTGAGGCGCCCGCGGCGATGGAGCGGTCGATGTCGGCGGCGGCGGCCAGGAGCTCGTCGGTGGCGAGCACCTCGAAGGTGCGCGCGATGAGGGCGCTCATCGAGGGCTCGTGCTGGGCGACGTCACCGGGCGAGACGCCGGCGGTCGCGGCGAGACGCCGGAGGGTGATCCCGGAGAGCCCGGACGTGAAGGCGATCTGCCTGGCGGCAGCATCGATGGCGGAGCGGCCGTCAGAGCTGCCCCCCGACAGCTGAGTGGTGGTCGACATGGGCATGATTCTAAAGTCACGGCGCCGGCCTCCCCCACCCCCAGTCGGTGTGCGACCCGTCTGCGGGTCGTGCGGAATAGTGGCCGCCGCCAGGCGTTGACCAGTAACATGCGTATGCATAGAAAAGGGGATCCCATGGCCACCGCCACCAATCCAGACCGCATCCTGCCCGAGATCGACCCGTCGACGATCGAGCTCGGCCTCGACACCTTCGGCGACGTCACCGAGAAGCCCGGGTCGACCGACCTCGTGTCGCATGCCCAGGCGATCCGCGACCTGGTCGACCAGGCCGTCCTGGCCGACGAGGTCGGCATCGACTTCATCGGGGTCGGCGAGCACCACCGCATCGACTTCGCCGTCTCCGCCCCCGAGGTCGTGCTCGGCGCCATCGCGGCCCGCACGAAGCGCATCCGCCTCGGGTCTGCCGTCACGGTGCTGTCGTCCGACGACCCGGTCCGCGTCTTCGAGCGCTTCTCGACCGTCGACGCCCTGTCGATCGGGCGTGCCGAGGTCATCCTGGGACGCGGCTCGTTCACCGAGTCGTTCCCCCTCTTCGGCCTCGACCTCGCCGACTACGAGGCGCTCTTCGAGGAGAAGATCGAGCTCTTCGCCGAGCTGCTCAAAGACGCCCCGGTCAGCTGGTCCGGCACCAAGCGCGGCGCCCTCCACGAGCAGTGGGTCTACCCGCGGCCCGAGAGCGGCACGATCACGACCTGGGTCGGCGTCGGAGGCTCACCGCAGTCGGTGATCCGCGCCGCGCACTACGGCCTGCCGCTCTTCCTCGCGATCATCGGCGGCAGCCCTGCCCAGTTCGCTCCGTACGCCGACCTCTACCGACGCGCGCTCGTCGAGTTCGGCCGGGCGCCGCAGCCGATCGCCATGCACTCCCCCGGCTTCATCGCCGCGACCGACGACGAGGCCCTCGACACGCTGTATCCGTACCAGTCGGCCCAGACGGCGCAGCTCGGCCGGGAGCGCGGCTGGCCGCCGCCCACGCGCGAGCAGTACCTTCAGCAGGCCGCCCCGGACGGCGCGCTCTACGTCGGCTCGCCCGAGACGGTCGCCCGCAAGATCGCGCACAACATGCGCCTGCTCGGAGCCACCCGCTTCGACATGCGCTACAGCATGGGCACCCTCCCGCACCCCGACATGATGAAGAGCATCGAGCTGTACGGCCGCGAGGTCGCGCCGATGGTGCGCGAGCTGATGGCGTCGCCCGTCCCGGCCTAGCCTTTCGCGGGCGCAGGAACTCGCCGCCCCGCCGATTCGGCCCCGCCCCGCTTGACCGGCACCGCTCCCCCGCCGATTCGGCTCAGGCCCGCCTCTGTTCGGGCGGGTCCGTGCCGTTTCGACGGGACCCACTCCGTGCCGCCTCCGCGGGACCCACTCCGTGCCGCCTCCGCGGGACCCACTCCGTGCCGCCTCGGCGGACCTACTCCGTCGAGGCGACCGGACGCCGCCGGCGCACGGCGGCCGCCCCGAGCACGGCGCACGCGACGATGCCGACGACGCCGAGCACCACGCCGCCCTGCTGCTGGTCGGCGACGGGGGCCGAGCCCCACGTGCGCCCCATCGCCCCGAACCAGGAGGCCAGGCGGAGTCCGGGCGAGACGCTGAGCACGGCGCCGACGGCGAGCACGGCGGCTCCCACGAGAGCGGCGAGCGAGACTCGCACACCGAAGCCCGCCCGCAGCGGCACGGGATCGACGCCGACCAGCGCCTGCACGAACAGCCAGCCCGAGAGCAGCAGCCCGAGCACGAGCGAGAAGTGGCCGAGCTCGGTCGAGACGGTCCAGCGGAGCAGCGGCCATACGGCGGCCCACAGGCCCAGCGCGAGGAGCGGCCCGCCGACGAACGGGTGGGTCAGGCGAGCGGCGACCCTGGACTGCACGACGAGCAGCGTCCACTCGCGGGGTCCACGGCTGCCGTCGGTCCGCTTCGCCATGGCGCGCAGAGCGAGGGTCCACGGGGCGGCGGGCACGAGCAGGGCCGGCACGACGAGCCCGACCAGCACGATCTGCAGGAGGTGCGCGCTAATCAGGTAGCGGTCGTAGACGTTGACCGCACCGCTCGTCGCGTACGCGAGCACGAGCAGGCCGACGCCCCAGCAGATCGTGCGCTGCAGCGGCCAGGTCTCGCCCCGGCGGCGCAGCCGGATCACGCCGGTGAGGTAGAACGCGAACAGGAAGACCACCCCGAGCAGCCACACCAGGTCGACGTTCCACGCCGTGAGCCACGCCCCGGGCGTGAACGGACCGGGCAGCTTCCCGTCGGTCAGCACCTCGGCGGGCGTCAGGTCGGCCGTGTCGGCGGCCGCCGTCTGCGCGACGGGCGTCTCGGTGCGCGAGAGCGCGGCCGCGATGCCCGAGGCGGAACCGAGAAACGCGATCTCGGCGGCGACGAACCACCAGAACGGCCCCCGGGCCAGGGCGCGGTCGGCCATCCGCCCGACGACGACGCGCCGGTGCACCACGCCGAAGAGACCGAGGACGACGAGCGCCACCGACTTCGCGACGACGAGGAGCCCGTAGGCGGAGCCGAGCTCCGACCATCCGCCGATCCGGATCTGCGCGCTGACCACTCCCGAGACTGCGACGATGACGAAGCAGACGAGCGCGATGGACGAGTACCGTCCGAGGACGGTCGCGAGCCGTCGCTCGAGCACGGACCGCAGCAGCACCAGCGCGAGCAGGCCGCCGAGCCAGACGGCCGCCCCCTCGACGTGGATGCCCAGCGCCGTGACGGCGGCGGCGTGCGATGCGGTGCCGGCGGCATGTCCCTGCTGGGCGATCGGGATCAGCCCTGCCGCCGCGACGACGGCGACGACGAAGACGGCCGTGACCCCGCGGACGGCGAAGCAGAGCACTGTCACGAGCGCGGCGATCAGAGTCGACACGAGCCAGGCGAGGCCGAGATCGGTACCGGTCAGGAAGAACGCGAGCGACTGGCCGAACTTCTCGTCGAGCGTCACCTGCACGTTCGCGACGCTGAGGAACGTGAAGAAGCCGGTCGCTGCCGAGGCGATCGTCCAGAAGAGGGCGCCGGCCGACGCGATGTCGAGAGCCCGCCCCCACTCCGGCCGATCGGCGCTGAGGCAGAAGCAGGCGACGGCCAGCGTGCCGATGGTCAGCGACGCCCCGATCTCAGAGAGGAACGTGGCGATCGGCAGACCGAAGCGGACGGTCGCACCCGGGTCGGCGAGCGCGAGCGGAGCCGCGGCGCCGCCGGCCTGGAGGGCGATGATGAGGGAGGCGAGCCCCACGACGATCAACAGTGCCGGCGCGGCGAGACGAGAGAGGCGGGGCACCGCATAAGCCTAACCGGGCGCAAATGAAGGGGCGGATCACGACCTGAGTCGTGATCCGCCCCTTCGAACGGTGCTGATGTCTACCGGTGCTGATGTCTACTTGACGGAAGCCTTGAGCTTCGAGCCGGCGCTGACCTTGACACTGTCGCTGGCGGCGATCTCGAGAGCCTCGCCGGTCTGCGGGTTGCGGCCGGTGCGAGCGGCGCGGTGCGTCTTCTCGAACGCGATCCATCCGGGGATGGTGACCTTCGTGCCGTCGGCGACGTTCTTGGAGACGACGGCGAAGAGAGCGTCGACGACGCCGCTCACTGCGGCCTGGCTCTGGCCGGACTCAGCGGCGACAGCTGCAACGAGCTCGGTGCGGTTCAGTGACTTGTCAGCCATTATTTGTCCTCCTCGGACACGATTCGAAAGCACATGCTTATTTGGCGCCCGCCGCGTAAACGGCGGTCGGCGGCCCTACACGGGCAAAACCCCTGTAGAACCGCCTCAGAACCTACCAGGAAGACTTCGTGATGCCCGGCAATTCGCCTCGGTGAGCCATTTCGCGGAAGCGCACACGGCTGATGCCGAACTCCTTGAGGTGGCCACGGGGACGACCGTCGATAGCGTCGCGATTGCGGACGCGGACGGGCGAAGCGTTGCGGGGCAGCTTCTGCAGGCCGACGCGGGCAGCCTCGCGGCTCTCGTCGGTGCCGTTCGGATCGATGAGAGCCTTCTTGAGCTCGAGACGCTTCGCAGCGTAGCGAGCGACGATCACCTTGCGCTGGTTGTTCTTCGCAACCATGCTCTTCTTGGCCATGTTTAGCGCTCCTCGCGGAATTCGACGTGCTTGCGGATGACCGGGTCGTACTTCTTGAGCACGAGGCGGTCGGGGTTGTTACGACGGTTCTTCTTGGTCACGTACGTGAAGCCGGTGCCCGCCGTCGAGCGGAGCTTGATGATCGGACGAACGTCCTGGGACTTGGCCATTAGATCTTCTCCCCACGAGCAAGGATGTCCTTGACGACCTTCTCGATGCCACGGGCATCGATGACCTTGATGCCCTTGGCGCTGAGCGTCAGGGTCACGTTACGTCGCAGCGACGGCACGTAGTAGGTCTTCTTCTGGACGTTCGGGTCGAAACGGCGCTTGGTGCGTCGGTGCGAGTGCGAGATGTTGTGTCCGAAGCCGGGAACGGCTCCAGTCACCTGGCAGGTTGCTGCCATGGTTATTCCTCCGTAGATACCGTAGGAGCCCGCCTCTTCTTACGGAGACTGGCCCTACCCAAGGTCACTTGTCGGCACGCGTCGTCCACTCCGCCAGGGCGGAAAGGCGTGGATTCGGCATACGTGAGCGCAGATAGCACTCAACCAAAGAGCAAGCTTAGACGACACGCCCGCGTGTGAACAAGTCCTGAAGGCAAGCTCAGCCTGAAGGCAAGCTCAGCCGGCAGGCAAGCTCAGCCGGCAGACTCAGCCGGCACCCGGCACCGAGCAGGCGGCGCACAGCCCGAACACGTCGACGACGTGGTTCGCCTGCGTGAAGCCGTGCTCGGCGGCGACGGCTCGCGCCCAGGTCTCGACCGGGTCGGCGGAGATCTCGACGGTGGTGCCGCAGTTCCGGCAGATGAGGTGGTGATGGTGGGCTCCCGTGGAGCAGGAGCGGTAGAGGCTCTCGCCGTCTTGCTGCAGGCTGTCGACCTCGCCCTCGCCCTCGAGCGAGGCGAGCGCCCGGTAGACGGTGGCGAGCCCGATCGCCGACCCGCCGTCGCGCAGCTGCGAGTAGAGCACCTGCGCGCTCACGAAGCCGCTCTTCTCATGCAGCGCCTCGCGGACGGCCTCGCGCTGCCAGGTCTGCCGCTTCATGCGGCGACCTTCTCTCGGGACGGTGCGGGAGCCCCGGGTTCCTGCGCCCGCCCGCCCCTGCCGCGGGCGGAGCGCCGGCCCCCCACGATGCGGCAGACCAGCCAGATCGCGAACGAGATGGTCGTGACGTAGGGCGAGATCGGCAGGCCGCCGCCGAGGGCCAGGAGGATTCCGCCGACGACGCTGGTGACGGCGAAGACGACGCTGAGGATCGGCACCCAGAGCGGCGCGACCGTCAGGCGCAGCGCGGCCGCCGCCGGGGTGACGAGAAGAGAGAGGACGAGCAGTGCGCCGACGATCTGCACCGAGACCGCGACCGCAAGGCCGAGCGCGAGCATGAAGACGATCGACAGGCCGCGGACAGGGACGCCGGCTGCGGCCGCCACGTCGGGGTCGACGCTCGCGAACGTCAGGGGGCGCCAGACGATGAACAGCGTCACGACGACGACCGCCGAGATGCCGAGCAGCCAGCCGAGCTGCGGGTTGTCGACCGACACGATCTGGCCCGTCAGCAGGCCGAACTTGTTGGCGGCGCGGCCCTGGTAGAGGGCGAGCGAGAGGATCCCCAGGCCGAGGCCGAACGGCATCAGCACGGCGATGATCGAGTTGCGCTCGCGGGCGCGGTTGCCCAGGAGGCCGATGATGAGGGCCGCCAGCACGCTGCCGACCACCGACCCGGTGACGACGTTGACGCCGACGAGCAGGGCGATGGAGGCGCCGGCGAACGAGAGCTCGCTGATGCCGTGCACTGCGAACGGCAGGTTGCGTGTGATCACGAACGGGCCGATCAGGCCGCCGACGACGCCGAGCACCGCGCCCGCGATGATCGAGTTGCGCACGAGCACGACGAGCTCGCCGAAGTTCTCGAACGACAGGATGTGAGTGAGCACGTCGAGGTTCATCGCACCGGGCCTTCGGGGTCGAGGTCGTCGGCGTGGTCGACGTGGTGGTCGTGATCGTGCGCCTCGCTGCCCCCGACGATCACGATGCGCCCCATCGTGCGCACCACGTCGACGGGCGTGCCGTAAAGATCGGAGAGGACGTCGGCCTGCAGCACCTCGTCGGGCGTGCCGATGGTGAAGCGCCCGCCGGCGATGTAGACGACGCGGTCGACCGCGTCGAGGATCGGGTTGACGTCGTGCGTCACGAAGACGACGGCGGCACCCGTGGTGCGACGCTGCTGGTCGATCAGCTCGGTGACACCGCGCTGGTGGCGCAGGTCGAGCGAGATGAGGGGCTCGTCGCACAGCAGCAGCGCCGGGTCGGAGGCCAGCGCCTGGCCCACGCGAGCCCGCTGCTGCTCGCCGCCCGACAGCGACGCCACCGGGGCCATCGCGAACGACGTCGCGCCGACCTGCTCCACGAGCGAGTCGACCCGGGCCTTCTCGGCCCTGGTCTCGCGGCCCAGGCCGAAGCGGTGGCCCGTGATCCCGAGGGCGATCATGTCGCGCGTCCGCAGCGGCGTGCCCGACTCCATCAGCCTCTGCTGGGGAATGTAGCCGATGCGGCGGTGGCCTCGACGAACCGGACGGCGCAGGAACTCGATCTCGCCGCCCGACAGCGCCTGCTGGCCGAGTACCGCCTTGAGCAGCGTCGTCTTGCCCGCCCCGTTCGGACCGAGAACCGCGATGAACTCACCCGGCGCCACATCGAGGTCGAGGTTCGCCCACAGCTCGCGGTCGCCGAAGCGCATGGCTGCGCCGCGGAGACGGAGGACGGGCTCGGCGCTCACTTGCTCAGGACGGCCTTCGCGAGAGCGGCCTTGACCGCGTCGATGTTCGCCTGCTGCCACGCCTGGTAGTCGTCGCCATTCGGCAGCGTCTCGGTCACCGGGACGACCGGGATGCCGGCGGTCTCCGCGGCCTTCTGCACCTGCGAGGTCTCCGGGCTGGAGGCCTGCTCGTTGTACGCGAGGAGTGCGACCTTCTTCTGCGTCATCAGCTTCAGCGTGTCGTTCAGCGCGGAGGGAGCGACGTCGTCGCCCTCCTCCACGGCCTCGGAGAACGCCGACGGCGTGACGTTCGTCAGGCCGATCGCGTCGAAGAGGTAGCCGGGCACCGGCTCGGTGTACGACACGTCGTCGCCCGCGTAGGTCTTCTTCAGCGCGGCCGTCTGGGCCTCGAGCTTCGACATCGAGGCGCTGAACGTGACCGCGTTGTCGAAGAAGAGCTTCGAGTTGTCGGGGTCGGCTACCGAGAGGTCGGTGGCGATGCGGTTCGCCAGCTTCGCCATCGTCGCGTAGTCGTAGAAGACGTGCTCGTTGAGCTCGCCGCCGGTCGCGGTGAAGCCGGAGACCTCGACGGCGTTGATGAGGGTCGCCTTGCTGCTGGTCGAGTCGCGCATCGTGTCGACGTAGTCGTCGTAGCCGCCGCCGTTCTCGATGATCAGCTGCGCCTTCGAGATGGCGAGCTGCGTCTGCGCGTCGGCCTCGAACCCGTGCGGGTCTTGGTTGGGGTTCGACAGGATGCTCGTGACCGAGACGTGGTCGCCGCCGATCTGCGAGGCGATGTCGCCGTAGACGTTGGTCGAGGCGACGACGAGGACCTTCTCGTCGGACGAGGTCGAGGCGGAGGGCGTCGAGGACGAGCAGCCGGCCAGGGTCAGCGCGGCCACGACGGCCGTGGCTGCGGCGAGGAGGGGGTACTTCACGGAGGAATCCATCTAAGGGCGGCGCGGAGGGAGGAGGACGGGTGCCGCCCTGAGGCCCGACCGGGATCGACGCTATCGCTAAACGATAATCATTGTCAAAAGCAGTGGTACCGCGGTGCCTGAGCGCGGAACCGGGGGGCGATCCTGCGCGGCTCGGCCCTGCGTACGCTGGCATCATGTCGACCCCCGCGCCCGCAGACGACCTGCTGCTGCCGCGCCCGCCGGGGCTCTTTCGTCGGCTTCTCGCGCGACCCTCCCTGCTTGTCGACGCCGTCGTGGCCCTGCCGGTGCTCGGCATCGAGTACCTCGACGCGCTCAGCGGCGACGGTCTCGGGTTCCAGGGTGATCTGCTGCTGCACGGCACCTGGCCGCTCGTGCTGATCGGCTGCGCCGGACTCCTGCTCCGGCGCCGCCAGCCGCTCGTCGCCCTGGCCGTCATCGCGGCGTTCGGCGTGACCCTGACCCTCCTGGGCCAGCCCTACCTCCTCGTCGCGGCCTCGTTCGCGGTCTACGCGGCGGCCGTCTACCGCTCACCGCGGCTGGCCTGGCTGGGCCTGGCCGGCACGGTGGTCCTCTTCATCGCCGCCACGAGCGCGGCGCACCTGATCATGCACGACCGCTCCTTCTGGTCGGGATTGCAGGGGACCATCGGCCTCACCCTCTTCCTGGCCATCGCGGCCCTCATCGGCGTCAACATCGGCGACCGCAAGCGCTACCTCGACGCTCTCCTCGAGCGCGCCGCGCAACTGGCCCGCGAGCGCGACCAGCAGGGCCAGCTCGCCGCCGCCGCCGAGCGCTCTCGGATCGCCCGCGAGATGCACGACGTCGTCGCGCACAGCCTCTCGGTCGTCGTGCGCCTCGCTGACGGCGCCGACGCGATCGCCGACGCCGACCCTGAGAAGTCGCGCGAGACGGTGCGCCAGATCGGCGAGGTCGGACGGGAGTCGCTTCGCGACATGCGCCGCCTCCTCGGAGTGCTCCGCGACGACTCCTCGGCTGAGCTGGCACCGCAGCCGTCGCTCGACGAGCTCGACCGGCTGATCGAGACGTACCGCAGCGCAGGGCTGCCGGTCGCCGTCCAGCGCACCGGAGACGCGCCCTCCGACGTCGCCCTCCAGGTGGCCGTCTACCGCGCCGTCCAGGAGTCGCTCACCAACGCCCTGCGCTACGCGACCGAGCCCTCGCGCGTACTGGTCCAGCTCGCCTTCGAGCCCGAGTCGTCGACGGTCGACGTCACCGACGACGGCATCTTCGTCGGCGCCAAGCCGTCCGTCGGCACCGGCAGCGGCCTCGTCGGCCTGCGCGAGCGGGCCGCCGTGTTCGGAGGGACCGTCGAAGCCGGTTCGACTCGCTGGGACGGCGCCGGCTGGCGGGTCCGCATGACTCTTCACCACCCTCGAGAGGACTCCCCATGACCGACACGACCCTCCTCCTCGTCGACGACCAGGACCTCCTCCGCGCCGGCATGGCGATGGTGCTCGGCGCGGCCGAGGGGCTCCGTGTCGTCGGCGAGGCCACGAACGGCGCCGAGGCCGTCGAGCGCGCCGCCGCGCTCTCGCCCGACGTCGTGCTCATGGACGTCCGCATGCCCGGCATGGACGGCATCGAGGCGACGAAGCGGATCACCGAGGCCGCCCCGGAGACGCGGGTCGTCATCCTCACCACGTTCGACCTCGACGAGTACGCATTCGGCGGCCTGAATGCGGGCGCCAGCGGGTTCCTGCTGAAAGACGCCCCCGCCGCCGACCTCGTCCAGGCGATCCGCACCGTCGCCGCGGGCGAGGCCATCGTGTCGCCGCGAATCACGCAGCGGATGCTCGAGATGTACCGCGGCAAGCTGCCCTCGCAGGCTGCTGCGACCGACGCCGACTCGCCGCTGTCCGAGCGTGAGCACGAGGTGCTGGTCGCGATCGGCCGCGGATTGTCGAACACGGAGATCGCCGCCGAGCTCTTCCTGTCGGAGTCGACGGTGAAGACGCACGTCGGGCGCATCCTGTCGAAGCTCGAGCTCCGCGACCGCGTCCAGGCCGTCATCTACGCGTACCACCGCGGCCTCGTCTGAGTGGTACCAGGAGACGATATGCAAAATACGGAGTGATTGATATCATCGAGGAATGATCGAAGCGATTGACCTCACTAAGCGATACGGCGACAAGACCGTCGTCGACTCCATCTCATTCCGAGCCGAACCCGGCACCGTGACCGGCTTCCTCGGCCCCAACGGCGCAGGGAAGTCGACGACGATGCGCATGATCGTCGGTCTCGACCGACCCACCTCCGGCCGCGTCACCGTGAACGGCCATTCCTACGTCGACTCCCGGGCCCCGCTGCACGAGGCATCGGCCCTTCTCGATGCGAAGGCCGTGCACCCCGGCCGGACAGCCCGTGACCACCTCCGGATCATCGCCCGCACGCACGGCATCCCCGACCGCCGCGTCGATGAGATCCTCGACTACGCGGGGCTGTCCTCCGTAGCCCGCAAGAAGGTCGGCACGTTCTCCCTCGGGATGGGGCAGCGCGTCGGCATCGCCGCAGCGCTGCTGGCCGACCCGAAAGTCGTCATCCTCGACGAGCCGGTCAACGGCCTGGACCCCGAGGGCGTCATCTGGGTCCGCACGCTCGCGCGCGATCTCGCGGCGAGGGGGCGCACCGTCCTGCTCTCGAGCCACCTGATGGCCGAGATGGCGCAGACGGCCGACCGCGTGATCGTCCTCGGCCGCGGCCGGATCATCGCCGACGCGGCTATGGAGGACGTCCTCCGCGGGGCCGGCGACCCCAAGACCCGCGTCCGCAGCGACGACATGGCGCGCTTCGCACGCGTCCTCGAGGCGGCGGGCGCCGCGGTCACCGTCGAGTCTGCCGACACGGCTGTCGTCGACGGACCCGACAGCGCGTCGATCGCCCGGATGGCCTCGACGGCAGGCGTGATCCTGTTCGAGATCGCCCCTGTCAGCACGTCTCTCGAGGAGGCGTTCTTCGCACTGACCGATGACACGGTCGAATACCGCACCACCGAGAGGCCGAGCCGATGACCGCCGTTCCCGTTCTGCAGACCGCACCCCGCGCATCCTGGGCCGGATCGCTCCGGAGCGAGCTGCTCAAGCTCACCAGCCTGACATCGGTCCGCTGGACCTTCGTCATCGCCGTCGCCGCCGGTATCGTCGGCGCGATCCTGCAGGTCGGCATCGCAGTGACCCCGACGGCCGCACTGCTCGGCTCGACGGTGTTCAGCGCCGCCGCCATCGGCGTCATCGGCGCCGTCGCCGGCTCGTCCGAGTATGCGACGAAGACGATCGGACCGAGCCTCATGGCCACCCCTCGACGCGCCGCGTTCCTGTTCTCGAAGCTCGTCGTCAGCGCCATCGCCGGAGCAGCTGTGAGCCTGGTGTCCGCGGTGCTCGGCATGCTGGTCGTCGGGCTCGTGCCCCGTGCGGACGATGTCGCGGC
The DNA here is from genome assembly GCF_059420045.1 of Frondihabitans sp. GW821-FHT04F02. Taxonomy (NCBI): domain Bacteria; kingdom Bacillati; phylum Actinomycetota; class Actinomycetes; order Micrococcales; family Microbacteriaceae; genus Frondihabitans; species Frondihabitans sp. GW821-FHT04F02. Next base: position 107,267 of record NZ_JBWKSZ010000006.1, read on the forward strand.
CATCGCCGGGTGCACGGCCTACGGCGCGGCCGTCGGCGCGTTCGCCGCGTGCTTCGGCATGGTGATCCGGAGCGCGGCCGGCAGTGTGGCGGGCATCCTCGGATTCCTGATCCTGCTGCCGGGCCTGCTCGGAGCCATCCGGCTCGGCGACGGCTACCTGAGCGACTTCAGCGTGGCCGAGAGCGGCGGCAGGCTCGTGACGGCGCCGACGGCGGGCGACGCCCTGGCAGCAGCGCTTGCGCTCGCCGTCTGGCTGGCAGCGTGCGGCACGGTCGCACTCGTGCGGCTGATCCGCACCGACGCCTAGATACAGCACCCGCTCCCACACCACGATCGGGACTCGGCACCGCAGAATTCTGCAGTGCCGAGTCCCGATCGTGGGCAGGAGAAGAAGAGCTGGCCCTCGCGCGCCGACGTCAGTCGAGCAGCAGCGCCGGCTCCTCGAGCACCGAGGCGACATCGGCCACGAAGCGCGACGCCACGTCGCCGTCGACGACCCGGTGGTCGAACGACGCGCCGATGGTCGTGACCATGCGCGGACGCACCTCGCCGTCGACGACCCAGGGCTTCAGCTTGATGGTGCCCAGTGCGACGATGCCCACCTCGCCCGGGTTGAGGATGGGCGTGCCGGTGTCCATGCCGAACACGCCGATGTTCGTGATGGTGATGGTGCCGTCGGCGGTGTCGGCGGGCTGCGTCTTGCCGTCGCGCGCCGTCAGGGTGAGCTGCTCCAAGGCCTGCGCCAGCTCGAGCAGGGTCATCGCCTGCGCCTCTTTGACATTGGGCACGATGAGGCCGCGGGGCGTCGCGGCGGCGATCCCGAGGTTCACGAAGTGACGCACCAGGATCTCCTGGTCGGTCCACGCCGAGTTGACGGTGGGGTTGCGTCGCACCGCCCAGATGACGGCCTTCGCCATGATCAGCAGTGGCGAGACCTTCACGCCGGCGAACTGCGCGGAGTTCTTGAGGCGCTTGACGAACTCCATCGTGCGGGTCGCGTCGACGTCGACGAAGAGGCTGACGTGCGGGGCCGTGAACGCGCTCGACACCATCGCCGAGGCGATCGCCTTGCGGACGCCCTTGACCGGGATCCGCTCGATGCGCTCCTCGCTCCACTCGGGCGTCTCGATGTTGTGGAACACGCTGGCCTGGCGCGCGTGCCGGATCACGTCGTCGCGAGTCGTCTCGCCGGCGAGACCCGTCGGCTCGACGGTCGACAGGTCGACCCCGAGGTCTTTCGCAAGCTTCCGAATCGGCGGCTTGACGATGACAGGCTGCGCCGAGGCCGCAGGAACTGAGGCCGGCCGCCGCCGCTTCTCTTCGGCAACCCGCTGCACCCGCGCGTCGGCCTCGCCCTTGGAGGGACGGCGTCGGCGAGTCGCACCGTGGGCCCCGGTGATGCCGTAGCCCACCAGCACCGACCCCGAGGCCTCGTCGGCTGCGGCAGCGGCGGGCGAGGCGGCGGCATACGCGGCCTCCTCGGCCTCGGCCTCGAGGACCTCGTCGGCGGGGGTGCGGGGGATCTCGCCACCCGCGACTCGGATGATCGGGGCGCCGACGGCCACCGTCTGGCCCGAATCGACGAGCAGGGCGTCGACGACGCCGGCGAACGGCGAGGGGAGCTCGACGAGCGATTTGGCAGTCTCGATCTCGACGATGACCTGGTTCAGGGCGACGGTGTCGCCGGGCGCGACGCGCCATTCGACGATCTCGGCCTCGGTCAGGCCTTCTCCCACGTCGGGGAGGTGGAACTCGTTGCTGGTCGTGACAGTCGACACGGGATTCCTTCTAGTAGGCGAGGGCGCGGTCGACGGCCTCGAGCACGCGGTCGGCGTCCGGGAGGAAGACCGACTCGAGCTTCGCGGGCGGGAAGGGCGTGTCGTAGCCCGAGACGCGGAGCACCGGCGCCTCCAGCGAGTAGAACGCCTTCTCGGTGACGGTCGCGGCGATCTCGGAGCCGACGCTCACGTTCTGGGGCGCCTCCTGCGCGACGACGAGGCGGCCCGTCTTGCGGACGGACTCGAGCAGGGGGCCGTAGTCGACGGGCGACAGCGAGCGGAGGTCGACGACCTCGATGCTGATGCCCTCCTCGGCGGCGATCTCGGCGGCCTGGAGCAGGACGCTCACCATGGCGCCGTGGCCGACGACGGTGACCTCCGTGCCGACGCGGACCACGCGGCTCGCGTGCAGCGGCACTCCGGCCGAGGCGAAGTCGACCGGGCCCTTGGGCCAGTAGCGGCTCTTCGGCTCGAAGAACATGATCGGGTCGTCGCTCTTGATCGCCTCCTGGATCATCCAGTAGGCGTCGTGCGGGGTCGACGGGCTGACCAGGCGCAGGCCGGGGGTGTGCGCGAAGTACGCCTCCGGGCTCTCCTGGTGGTGCTCGACGGCGCCGATGTGCCCGCCGTAGGGCACGCGGATGACGACGGGGAAGGCCTGCGACCCCTCGTGGCGGGCCGTCAGCTTGGCGAGCTGCGAGGTGATCTGGTCGAAGCCCGGGAAGATGAAGCCGTCGAACTGGATCTCGGCGACCGGTCGGAATCCGCGCATCGCGAGGCCGATGCTCGCGCCGACGATGCCGGACTCGGCGAGCGGGGTGTCGATGACGCGCTTGGCGCCGAACTCGGCCTTGAGGCCCTCGGTGACGCGGAAGACGCCGCCGAGCGTGGCGATGTCCTCGCCCAGGAGGAGCACGCGCGGGTCGTCCTGCATCGCCTTGCGGAGGCCCGCGTTGAGCGCTCGGCCGAGCGGCATGGTCTCAAGGGCGGAGGCCGCAGGGGTTGCGAGGGACGCGGCGGCGAGGGTCTGGGTGGCGTCGGTCATGAGGTCTCTCCGAAGGACGACTCGTAGTTGCTGAGCCACTCCCTCTGCTCGTCGATGCGCGGGTGCCGCTCCGAGTAGACGTGGCGGAACATCGAGTCGTTGTCGGGCTTCTCGAGGGCGAGCGTGCGCTTGCGCACGTCTTCGGCGAGGTCGTTCGCCTCCTCCTCGATCGAGGCGAAGAAGGCGTCGCTCTCGCCGCGGCTGCGCAGGAAGAGCTCGAAGCGGACGATCGGGTCGCGCGCTACCCACGACTGCAGCTCGTCGTCGGTGCGGTACTTCGTCGGGTCGTCGGAGGTCGTGTGGGCGCCGATGCGGTACGTCATCGCCTCGATGAACCGGGGACCGCCGCCCGCGCGAGCGGCGTCCATGTCGCGGAGCGTCACCGCGTAGCTCGCGAGGACGTCGTTGCCGTCGATCTGCGTGGAGGGGATGCCGAAGCCGGTGCCGCGGAGGTACAGCGGAGTGCGCGACTGCGTGGCCACCGGGACCGAGATGGCCCACTGATTGTTCTGCAGGAAGAACACCTGGGGCGTCTGGAAGCTCGCGGCGAAGATGAAGGCCTCGTTGACGTCGCCCTGGCTGGTGGCGCCGTCGCCGAAGTAGGTGATGACGGCGGTGTCGCGCTCGGGGTCGCCGGTGGCGTAGTCGCCGTCGATGGCGACGCCCATCGCGTAGCCGGTGGCGTGCAGCGTCTGCGAGCCGATGACCAGCGTGTAGAGGTGGAAGTTCTGGCGCTCTGCCGGATCCCACCCGCCGTGCGTGTTGCCGCGGAGGAGACGGACGACGTCGACCGGGTCGATGCCGCGGACCATGCCCACGGCGTGCTCGCGATACGAGGGGAAGAGGTGGTCCTGCGGCCGGGTCGCTCGAGCCGAGCCGACCTGCGCGGCCTCCTGCCCGTGGCTCGGGACCCACAGGGCGAGCTGGCCCTGGCGCTGGAGGTTGCCGGCCTCGTCGTCGAAGCGTCGCGTCAGCACCATGTCGCGGTGGAACGACCGGAGGGTGTCGTCCGAGAGGGCCTCGATCACCGGGAGGAACTCGGCGGTGGCGTCGGAGACCTGGAGGACGCCAGCGGTGTCCAGAAGCTGGACGGGAGCGGCGCCCGGATCGGACTCTGCTGTCGGGCGCACGCCGTGCCCCATCGCGTCAGATGACATGAGGACGAGCCTATAGGGATGCTCCTCCTCGGAACCTAGAGGCTACGGACAACCTCCTGGGCCGCTCCTAGGAGTTTGTCGACAGACGCCGACTCGCCGATCGAGATCCGGATGCCCTCCGGGGCGAAGGCCCTGACCACGATTCCGGCGCGGTCGAACACCTCTGCGGCGCGCGCCGTGTGCTCGCCGGTGGGGAGCCAGACGAAGTTGCCCTGCGCCCTCGGGACGTCCCAGCCCTGGTCGATCAGGGCCTGCCGCACCTGATCGCGGAGGCGGACGATGCGCGACACGCGCTCGAGCAGCTCCTCCTCGTGCTCCAGCGACGCGATCGCGGCCTGCTGACCCATGGCGGTGACCGAGAGGGCGATCGCGGTGGATCGCGCGGCGTCGAGAACATAGGCCGGGCCGATGGCATAGCCGATGCGGAGTCCGGCCAGGCCGTACGCCTTCGAGAAGGTCCGCAGCACGACGAGGTTGGGGTGCTTCTCGGTGAGCGACTCGCCCTGGACGGCGGTGTCGTCGGTGACGAACTCCGCATAGGCCTCGTCGAGCACGACGAGGACCGACTCGGGCACGGCGGCCATGAAGCGCTCGAAGTCGTGGGTCGAGACGACCTCGCCGGTCGGGTTATTCGGCGAGCAGATGATGACGAGGCGCGTCGCGTCGGTGACGGCGGCGGCCATGGCCTCGAGGTCGTGGCTGCCGTCGGCGCGGTTCGGCACCTGCACGCTCGTCGCGCCGGTCACCGTCACGAGGCCGGGGTAGGCCTCGAACGAGCGCCAGGCGTAGACGACCTCGTCACCCGGCTGGGCCGTCGCGAGGAGCAGCTGCGACAGGATCGAGATCGAGCCGGCACCGGCGTGGACCTCGTCGATGCCGACGCCGAAGCGCTCCGCGAGCACGGAGCGGAGGCCCGACGCCGCGCCGTCGGGGTAGCGGTTGACCTGGAGGGTGTCGCGGAGCACGTCGAGCACGGCCGGGAGCGGCTCGAACGGGTTCTCGTTGCTCGACAGCTTGAACGCGTGAGCGTCGGCCTGCTTGCCCTGGCGGTAGGGCGGAAGGGCGGCGATCTCCGGGCGGAGTCGAACGGGAACGGTCATCCCGCAAGACTACGGGCTACCACCGACGGCCCCGGGTCGGCATAGTGGTGCCCATGCGATTCTTCGTGCGACTGGTGATCAACGCCCTCGCCCTCTGGCTGACCACGTTCCTCCTCGCTCCCCACGTGAGCGTCGACTCCTTCGGCGATAAGACCGTCGTGCCGACCGTCCTCACCTACCTGCTCGTGGCCTTCATCTTCGGCCTCGTGAACAGCATCGTCGGCACGGTCATCCGGATCGTCGCCTTCCCCCTTTACATCCTCACGCTCGGCCTCGTGTCGTTCGTCGTCAACGGCCTGCTCCTCCTCGTCGTCGCCTGGGTCTCCGACGTGATCGGCTTCGGCCTCGACGTCGAGAACTTCGGCTGGGGCATCCTGGGTGCGCTAGTCCTGGCCATCCTCGGCTGGCTGATCGGCCTCGTGCTCCGCCCCCTGTTCGGCAACGTGCGCGGGCGAGCCTGACCACCATGGCCTTCGAGGTGAGCGCGTTCGACGAGGACGGCGACACCCCGCCCCTCTTCCGCGTCGTGTTCGTCTGCACGGGAAACATCTGCCGCTCCCCCATGGCCGAGGTCGTCTTCCGGGCTCGCGTCGAGGAGGCAGGCTTCGGCGACCGCGTGGTCGTCGGCTCCCGCGGAACCGGCGACTGGCACGTCGGCGAGCACGCCGACGCCCGCACGGTCGCCGCCCTCCAGAGGCGCGGCTACGATGGTTCTCGGCATCGGGCCCGGCAGTTCGAGGCCGCCGACTACGACCGCCACGACCTCGTGGTGGTCTTCGATCGGGGCCAGGAGCGCATCCTCCGCGGCTGGGCTCCGACCGAGGCCGACCGGTCGAAGGTGCAGCTGCTGCTGAGCTTCGACCGCGACGCGGCCACGGGCGCAGGCGACGGGACGGACGTCCCCGACCCCTACTACTCCGATGCCGCCATGTTCGAGACGGTCCTCGACATGGTCGAGCACGCGTCGACGGCGCTGTTCCGGCAGATCGAACCAGCACTCCGACAGGGATCCACCTCATGAGCCTTCCTCCCCAGCCCCTCAGCCCGCTCGACGGCCGCTACCGTCCCGCTGTCTCCGAACTCGGCGAGTTCCTGAGCGAGGCCGGCCTGAACCGGGCCCGCGTCCACGTCGAGATCGAGTGGCTGATCGCGCAGACCGATCGCTCCTTCGCCGGAACTCCGCCTCTCACCGCCGACCAGAAGGCCGCGCTCCGCCAGGTCGTCGCCGACTTCGGCCAGCCCGACATCGACGAGCTCGCCACCCTCGAGGCCACCACGCGCCACGACGTGAAGGCCGTGGAGTACTACGTCCGCGCCCGCCTCGCCGATCTGGGCCTCGCGTCGATCGCCGAGCTCACCCACTTCGCCGCCACCAGCGAGGACATCAACAACCTCTCCTACGCGCTCACGGTCAAGCAGGCCGTCTTCGAGGTGTGGCTGCCCCGGTTCGACCACGTCATCGCCCTGTTCGCCGGCCTCGCCGAGCAGCACGCCGAGACGCCGATCCTGTCGCACACCCACGGTCAGCCGGCGACTCCGTCGACCGTCGGCAAGGAGTTCGCGGTCTACGCCTACCGCCTCGGCCGCATCCGCTCGCAGATCGCGGGCTCGGAGTTCCTCGGCAAGTTCTCGGGCGCGACCGGCACGTTCTCGGCGCACGTCGCCGTCGACCCGGCCATCGACTGGGTCTCCGTCTCGCGCTCGTTCGTGGAGGGCCTCGGCCTCACCTGGAACCCGCTGACCACCCAGATCGAGTCGCACGACTGGCAGGCCGAGCTCTACGACCGCGTGGCCCACGCCAACCGCGTGCTCCACAACGTCGCGACCGACATCTGGACCTACATCTCGATGGGCTACATCACCCAGATCCCGGTGGCCGGCGCGACCGGCTCGTCGACCATGCCGCACAAGATCAATCCGATCCGGTTCGAGAACGCCGAGGCCAACCTCGAGCTGTCGAGCGCCCTGTTCTCGTCGCTCTCCGAGACCCTCGTCACGAGCCGCCTCCAGCGCGACCTCACCGACTCGTCGGCGCAGCGCAACATCGGCGTCGCCTTCGGCCACTCGATGCTCGCCCTCGACAACATCACCCGCGGCCTCGGCGAGATCTCGATCAACGCCGACGCCATGGCCGACGACCTCGACGGCAACTGGGAGGTGCTCGGCGAGGCGATCCAGACCGTCATCCGCGCCGAGATCACCGCCGGCCGCTCGACCATCAGCGATCCCTATGCGCTGCTCAAGGAGCTCACGCGCGGCCACCGCGTCTCGCAGGCCGACCTCGTCGCATTCGTCGAGGGGCTCGACATCGGCGACGCCGCCAAGGCACGGCTGACGGCGCTCACACCCGCGACGTACACGGGTCTCGCCGCGTCGCTCGTGAGCTACCTGCGGTAGGTGCGTGCGCCCAGTTCCTGCGCCCGGCAGAAAATTTCAAGGAGATTTTGCTGTCGCGACGCCCGGCATGCTGATCTGCCGGGGTTGCCGGCGAATTTCTCCTTGAAATTCGGAGGGGGGCGGCGAGAGGCCTCGGCCGGGGTGAACTCAGTGGCCGCGGGGGTAGTGGCGGTCGTCGTCGTCGCTCTCGAGCATGCCCTTGATGCGGCCGTTCTCGTCGCGGATCTCGTGCATCTCGGCGTCGTTCGGCTTCGAGGCGAGCGACAGCATCGCCAGGACGACGACCGCGAGGATGAACGCGATGCAGAGGAAGATGCCGGCGAGGTTCAGCTCGCGCGTCGCCAGGAGCACGATCAGGCCGGTGAAGACGGCGAACACCGCCGAGAGGCCGAGGAGCTCGGCCGGACGGACGCGTTCGCGGCGGCTGGGTGTGGTCATGAGGAGTGTGCTCCGTCGGTGCTGGATTCGTGCGTGCCCGTCTGCCACTTGAGCGACAGGCCCTGAATGATCAGGAAGACGGCGACGAGCGCGCCGTACGCGCCGACGAAGCCCACCAGGATCGTCGACGAGGTCAGGGTGCCCTGGATCTTCTCAATGCCGCCGAGCTCTTTCGAGTAGTCGGTCGGCACGATCAGGTAGATCACGGCGAGCAGCAGGGTCAGTCCCCCGACGATCATCCAGTCGCGCGAGAGGGCGCTCCGGCCGCGACGCCGAAGCCCTGCGACGAGCTCGAGCACGCCGGTGATGAGCGCCCAGCCGGTGACGACAGCGACGAGCAGCACGAGGCCGCCGGTCGGGACGAGCAGCGCCACGAGCCCGAAGGCGACGCCGACGGCGCCCTGGACGATCGCGATGAGCCGGCTGCTGGGGTCGGAGAGGAAGCGGTACGACGCGAGGGCGAGGATCACGCCGCCCGCCACCGTCGTGGCGCCGAAGGTGGTGAGGCCGATGTTCGGCGAGTGGTCGTTCACGAAGGTCGTGACCATGCCCAGCACGAGGAGCGGCAGCGCCCGGAGGATGGGGACGGGCCAGTAGCGCGAGTCGCTCGCGGCGTCTAGCTGGTGGGCCGTCACGTTTCTTCTTCCGGTGGATTGGGGACGATCGAGTTTACCCCGGGCCGAACCGGCCGCTCGCCGAGGCTGCTCGGCGCCGAGGGTTCTCGACCGGGCCGCTCACCGCACGGCGAGGCGCCACGCGAATCCGACGAGGAACCGGGGGATCCGCCCGCGCATGCTCAGCACCTGGCGCACGAGGTCGGCCGGGCGGATTCGTAGGACTCCGGCGGCCACGGGCACGACCCCGACGAGCGGACGGTCGGGCCTGGCCACCACCGTCTCGATGTCGTGCTCCGACGCGAGCGTCGAGACCCGGGTGTAGAGCGTCGTGGTCTGCTGCCACACGCGCAGCCGACTGCCGCGGATCACCTTGACGCCCTCGACCAGAAGCGGACCGTCGACCGGCCCGACGACGAGCCGATAGTACATGCGGCGATCGCCGGGGCCGCCCCGAGGAAGGAGGTCGGCGAATCCGGCGAGCACCGGCCGGGCCGAGAACCCGGGCAGCCCTCGCGCCGAGCCCCTCGCGACCGTGGAGCGGTAGCCGTCGCGGCCGTCCGGCACGACGCCGACGCGGAGCTGGAGCCCGTCGAGGTCGAGAACCCGCGAGGGCGCAGGAACTCCGAGCCCCGCCGCCCGTGCCTGGGCGACGATGTCGTCGCCCACCGCATCGGCACGGCCCGGGACGTCGACGGGCTCAGCGCCGGTGACGGCCGTGACACCGCCGACCATCCGCTCGGTGAACCGGGCCAGGACTGGTGTGGCGCGCTGGGCTGCGGTGGTCAGCGACATGGCGCTACCTCTTTCTGTACGGCGGGGTCCTGCGTGGTCGAGCTGTGCGTGCTCGGACGGTCCTCGATCACGGGGCGCCCCTCCGCTGCCGCTCGGACGAAGTCGACGAGGTCGGCGCGAGCCGCCGGGCCGAGCGGGTACGCCTCGAAGTCGAGGCCGTGCCGGGCCCCGGCGCAGGTGCGGACAGTCACGTCGGCGCCGGCCGCAGCCGCTCGGCCCATCGCCCATCGGGCGACCGCGGCGGTGTCGACGTACAGGTCGTCCGCGGGGTCCCTGAGCTCGACGAGAGCGGGGATGCCGGCCGGGAGCGGCCTCGCCGATGCGAGCTCGGCCTCGACGAGCAGGCGCCCGGCGAAGAGCGGGTCGAGCAGCGGCGACGCCGGGCTCGGCGGCCCGGCGACAGGAGCACTGCGGTCGTGAGTGAGCGCGCGGAGTCGGGAGACCCCGTCCCCTCCCGCGGCCGGATACGGGGCGAGCGCCGGGACCTCCAGCGCGAGTCCGGAGACCGGCCGGTCGAACGCCGCCAGGAGATCGGCGCTCTGCGCGATGCGGGTGGCGAGCAGCCCGCCGAACGACCAGCCGGCGAGCACGAACGGCGTGTCGTCTTCGGTCGACGTCGCTGCCGCGACGCGCGCCGCCAGCTCGGACAGGTCGTCGAAGCTCCACACGTCGATGGGGCCGGCATCGGTGAGGCCGTGCGACGGCAGGTCGAACGACACGACGCGGACGCCCGCCCGGCTCAGCTCGTCGAAGAGCGCGGGGTGGTTGTCGAGCCGGTCGGCGTGGCCGTGCAGGAAGAGCACCTCCGCCACCTCCACCCCGCGCGCGGGTACGACGCCGACCCGCACCCGGTGCGCCCCGGACCCGAGGTCGGGCACCGACAGCCAGCCGGTCTCGAGTCGGGGGACGACCGAGGCGGGGTCCGCCCGCAGCGTGACGACGCCGGCGGGCGCGGAAGTCGGACCCGCCTCAGCGACGACCGGCACTGCGAGCGCGACGACGGACGCCACTGCGAGCAGGACGCCGAGCGCGCGGCCGAGGCGCGTCATGCGCCGGCTCGCAGCCGCAGGAGGTCGTCGGCGACGAGTCCGGCCGTGATCCGCTCGGCGAGCGCGGCGATGGTCAGCGACGGGTTGGCACCGGTCGAGGTCGGGCAGAGGGCGCCGTCGACGACGTAGAGCCCGGCATGGACTCCGCCGCGACCGTCGAAGACTCGCCCGCGGGAGTCGCAGGCACCCGCGTCGGCGGTGTCGGCGAGCACGGCGCCACCGAGAGGGTGGACCGTGATCGGCGTGTACGAGGGCTTCCCGCGCGCCATCAGAGCGTGCCGGGGGTTGGCGACCAGGGTCGCCTCGGCGTCTTCCGACAGCAGCGCGATGTCGCTGGCCTCGGCGGCGAACACGCCGTGGGTGCCCGAGTCGCGCCAGACCACGCGCGGTACTCCGCGGCGGTCGAGGATGATCCGTCCCCGGGAGCCGTCGCCTCCCATGGCGAGCCACACCTGCGAGTGCTCCAGCGCGCCGCAGCCGGGCGGACAGCCGCCCGCGCGGATGTCGCACCACACCTTCTGGTCGCGCTGCAGCGCGAACCGGGCGCCGAGGATCCGCCGCAGGATCTCGCCGATGCCGTGCGGGATCGCGCCGTCCTGCACGAGGTGCCCGCCGGTAGGCGTCCGCAGATCGACCATCTCGGTGATGGTCGGGCCGGTCCGGAAGTCGGGGTCGAGCTGGTCGGCGGCGCCCAGGCCGGTGCGCCGGTCGGTCGAGTTGTAGGCCACGGCGAGCGCGTCTCCGTTGCCCGAGAAGCGGTCGCCGAGCGCGGGTGAGAGATCGAGCTGGGTGCTGCGGAGGAGGATGCCGGTGGTGCCGATCGCCCCGGCACCGAGGACCACCAGGTCGCAGCTCACCTCGAACGGGACAGCCGTCGCGCGGCGACCGCGCTGCTCGTACCGGCGCCCGCGGACCACCCACCGTCTTCCGGCGTGAGGCGACGGCGCAACGGTCTCGACCTCGACCCGCGTGACGAGACGGGCGCCGGCCCGGACGGCGGCCGGAAGATAGTTCGTCCAGAGCGTGCCCTTGGCGCCGACATTGCAGCCGGTCATGCAGTTGCCGCAGAGGGTGCACTGCGGCTGCACGACGCCGTGAGCGTTGAGAGGCTCGGGCCGGGTGAGGTTGATGGCCACGGGCACGCGCGTCGACGCCGTGCCATGGGCGTCGGCCAGGCTGCCGAGGGCCGCGGCCTTGGCGAACGTCGGACCCTGCCACGTCTCCGGGCGCATCATCGCCCGGACGCGGTCGAACCACGGGGCCATCGACGCGGCAGTGATCTCGGCGGGCCACCCCTCGGCGAAGACCTCGGGACGCGGCTCGAGCAGCACGTTCGCGTAGATGAGCGAGCCGCCGCCGAGACCGGAGGCGACGAGCGAGTCGATGTCGCGGCCGAAGGTGAGGTCGAACAGCCCGTCGGGATTCCGCTTGGTCCGGACCGACGACCTCACCTCCGAGAATTCGGTCGGGAACTCCCCGGGCAGCCACTCTCGGCCGCGCTCCAGCACGACGAGGTCGCCGTCGGCCACCTGCGGCGCGAGGCGGGCAGCGGCGACGGACGCTCCGAAGCCGGAGCCGATCACGACGACCTCGCAGTCGGCAGGCATCGCGTCGCTCGCGAGCCGGGTGAATGGTGCGCTCATCGGGCGCCTCCTTCGGTGGATGCCGCTCGATCGCTGCGGACGGAGTCGGCGATGATCTCGCTCGCGGCTCTCTCGGCCATGGCGAAGATGGTCATGAGGGGAAAGAGCGCGGGGATTGCGGGAAAGACGGAGGCGTCGACCACGCGGACCCCGTCGGCCCCGCGCAGACGGAATCGCGAGTCGAGCACGGCCATCGGGTCGCCGTCGCTCCCCATGCGGGCGCTGCAGCTGGCATGGTGCCCCCACGTGTCGCGCCGGATGAGGTCGTCGAGATCGGAGTCGGACTCGACGTCGGGCCCGGGATACGTCTCGATGTCGGTGACCCCGTCGGAGAAGCGGAGATGCCGAGCGGTCTCGTTAATGCTCCTCGCCCGGGCGATGCCCTCGCGCATCGCCGCCAGGTCGCGGTCGCTCTCGGGGCCGCCGCGGCCGTCTCCGAAGTACTTGAAGTTGATCGCCGGGGTGTCGGTGGGGTCGGCCGAGCGGAGGCGGACGGTCCCGTGGTTGCTGGTCGTGTAGCCGCGCAGCACGGCCCAGTTGAAGTGAGTGCCACCGGCGAGACCGGCTGCTGCGAAGCCGGGCCGGTAGCCGGTGAAATTGGACGGCGCGCCGAAGACGAAGAGCTCCGGATGGTCGGAGCCGCCCGCCACCTTCTGCTTCATGCCGATGAGGATCCCGTTCGAGCGGTAGAGCGCGTTCGGGTCGTCGGCACGCCACTGCGCCACGCCGGGGTCGCCGGGAGCGCCGTAGGTGGCGCCGCGCAGCACGGAGAACGGACGGTCGTACTCGGTGACGACCGTCATCTCGTAGCGGTCCTGGAGGTTCGCGCCGACGCCCGGGAGGTCGAGGACGGGCTCGATGCCGTGCTCGCGCAGGTGAGCCGCGGGGCCGACGCCCGACAGCAGCAGCAGCTGGGGCGTGTTGAAGGCGCCCGCCGCGACGATCACCTCGCGGCGCACGGTCACCCGCCGTCGAGCCGCCCGCCGCTCGGTGTGGGACAGCCTGCGCTGACGGGGACTCGCCCCGTAGGCGTTCGGCGCCAGCAGGACGTCGAGCCCGACCGCCCTCGGCCGCGAGCCGCCCTCGTCGAACACGATGCGCTCCACGAGCGCGTCGGTCTGAAAGAACAGAGTGCCGGCCAGACGGGGCGCCGCCTCGAGGAGCCGCTCGCGGGCGCCGTAGCGGCGGCCGTCGCGCGTGGACTGAGGCACGAGGGTCGCGCCCTCACGGAGCGATTCGATGGCGAGAGGGTCGTTGGGGTCGAACAGGGTGCCCCCGACACGGCCGTTGACCGCGTCGACCGCCGTGGCGGGCCCCGCCTGACCGGCCGTATCGACCACGGCCGCCGTGACGATCCGCGCCAGCACGGGGTCTTTCGCGAGAAGCGTCGCCGGTGACGTCTCGATGGGAAGCCACTCCCGCACCCGGCGCTCGAACGGCGCCATTCCGAGGGCGTTCCAGCTGGGATCGCCGATCGCCCGGCCGATGCGGTCCCAGTCGTCGTTCTCGGGCGCCAGCATGAGCATCGCGTGGTGCGCGGTGCACCCGCCGAGGGTCGACGCCCGAGGGTAGAGCACGCCGTCCTCCTCCCGGACGAACGCGGAGCCGTGCAGCGCGCGGTCGGTGTAGTGCCGGACGTGGAAGTCCCAGCTCATCTCGGGATCGCTCGACGCGAACAGGTGGAAGGCGGGGATCGAGTACACGTCGGCGTCGGTCTTCGCCGGCCCCGCCTCGACGACGAGGACGCTGTGACCCGCCTCGGCGAGACGGACGGCGACCGGGCCGCCGCCTGCTCCTGCGCCGATGACGACGTAGTCGAACTCGTCGCGGTCGGCGAGGGCGTTCGTGTCGGTCACCGGGCGGCGCGGGCCGGCCTCGACGCGCGGGGTGAACCCCGGCTGCGCCGACGCGACCCCTGCGACGGCCGCGGCGGCGCCGATCGCGCCGACCCCGGCGGCCACGAAGCCGCGGCGGGTGACGGTGGGGCGGGTCACCGCGAGTTCCTGCTGTCGAGACCGAGGCCGAGCGCCGCGACGGCGGCCGACAGAGCGAACAGCACGAGGACGACCCCGGCGAAGGGGAGCGGAGCCACGACGACGAACGCGAGCCCGACGGCGACGAGGATGCCGAGCCGGGTCGACGTCGCCTCGCGCCGGAGGACGATGTCGACGACGGCCGGGACAGCGAGGGACAGCGCCGCCACGACCGTGGCCGCCGTCGCACCGCCGAGCACGGCCGCGGCTACCGTGGCGATCAGCAGCCCGCAGTACTCGAGGACCCGGTGGGTGCGGGGCCGCACGTCACTCAGCAGAGCCACGACGATCGCCGCGCACAGGCACCCGACGCCCAGCAGGAGACCCGGCCACGGCGAGCGCGGCTCGAGGAGGCCGGCCACGGCCGGGATGCCGCCCAGCGCGATCTGCGCGACGAGCACGACCGACGCCGTCAGCCGCATCAGCGGCCACAGGCGCTCGTAGGTGGGGCGGTCGACCCGTCGCGCCCCGATCAGGACGGCGAGGGCGGTGAATCCGGCGAGCGTGGCGACGTCGGCCCCGTCGACGGCCGGGCCGTCGTGGGTGAGCGGGTGCACGGCGAGAGCCGCGGTGAGGGGAATCAGGATCGTCGTCGACACGACGACGGTGCGCGACAGGCCGACGGCGCTGGTCCACCAGACGCCGGCGAGTGCGGCCACGATCCCGGCCAGCGGAAACATCCCGTAGACGTGCGCGATCGCCGACCAGACGAAGGCGAGCCACTGCGTCGCCGCGAAGTGGACAGGCGAGCGGAACCACAGGGCGAGCACGGCGTTCACTGCGACGATGGCGACGAGCGCGACCAGCAGGCCGCCGCCGATCCCGGCCAGGGTCGACCCGGCCGACAGGGCGAACGCGGATGCCACCCCGGCCCACCCGGCGAGGGCCCGGGCGCTTTCGACCTGGCCCCGGGACGCGAGGAGCCGCCCCCGCACGACGAGCGCCGCCGTCGCAGCGGCCAGGACGGTGGGAATCACCCATCCCGCGAGAAGCGGCAGCGCCTCGCCGACGAGGAGCACGACCGCCGATACCGCGATGGCGGCGGCGACCGTGGTGACGGCGAGGTGCCGTGAGGTGGGTGTGGTCATGACGGACGAGTCTACCAAAATGCAGAGTGTCAGATATTACAGATCGGAGATGGATGCACCGGGCGAAGACGGACGCACAGCGCGCCGGAGGCGCCTTCCCAGCCTTCCCCGCTACGTTCGCGATATCTGTACCGGAGCACCTGCTCGAACCCGCGACTGAGAAGTCGATCCCCAGTCATGGGAGATGACTTGTCCGTCCTCGATTCCCCCACGGTCGCCGACCCCGTGCCGACCCGGGTCCGCAACAGCGCCGAGCTTCCGGCCGGCTTCCGCGGCACCACCTCCGGCGCCACGTCGAAGCCCATCAGCACCTACACCGCCCTGCTCTCGCGAGTCCGGGACGCCGGCCTCCTCGAGCGCCGCACCGGCTTCTACATCGGCATGTTCGTGGTCGTCACCCTGCTGCTCGCCGGCGCCGTCGCCGGGTCGTTCCTGCTCGGCGACAGCTGGTTCCAGCTCCTGATCGCCGGCGGCATCGGCCTGCTCTTCACGCAGTACGCCTTCCTCGCTCACGAGACGGCGCACCGCCAGGTGTTCTCGTCGGGCGTCGTCTCCGACCGGGTCGGCCGAATCCTCGCGTCGGGCGTCGTCGGCATGAGCTACGCCTGGTGGACCTCGAAGCACACCAAGCACCACGGCAACCCGAACACGATCGGGCGCGACACCGACATCGACTACGACACCGTGTCGTTCCTCGAGCAGGACGCCGTCAAGCAGCGCGGCCTCAGCCGCCTGTTCACGCAGAAGCAGGGCTACGCCTTCTTCCCCATCCTGCTGTTCGAAGGCGTGAACCTCCACCTGCTCTCGTACCGCACGCTCTTCGGGCGCGGCAAGGTCGACAAGCGCTGGCACGAGATCGCCATGGTCACGGTGCGCTTCACCGTCTACCTCGGCCTGATCTTCTGGTTCCTCCCGGTCGGCATGGCGTTCGCCTTCGTCGGCGTGCAGCTCGCGATCTTCGGCCTCTACATGGGCTCGGCCTTCGCGCCGAACCACATCGGCATGCCGATCATCCCCGAGGGCAGCCGCGTCGACTTCCTGTCGAAGCAGGTCCTCACCTCGCGCAACATCACCGGCGGCGGCTTCATGACCTTCGCGATGGGCGGCCTCGACTACCAGGTCGAGCACCACCTCTTCCCGAGCATGGCCCGACCGCACCTCCGCAAGGCCTCGAAGATGGTGCGCGAGCACTGCCTCGAGCACGGCGTCCCCTACACCCAGAACAGCCTGCCGCAGGCGTTCGGCACCGTCATCCGCTACCTCAACCGCGTCGGCCTCGCCGCGCGTCGCCCGTTCGACTGCCCGATGGCGGCGGAGCTCCGCCCGCGCTGATCGCCTCCAGCATCTAGGGTCGAGTCATGGCCGCCCTCGACGAACTCCGCACCGCGGAGGCGCGCCGCATGCTCGGCCTCGAAGACGGCACGGCTCTCCGCGCGCGGGCCGAGGCGTGGCTCGCCCAGGGCCTGATCTCGCCCAGTCTCGAGCTCCTCGCCGCCAGCTACGATCTGACCGACGGCGAGGCCCTGCGCCTCCTGCGCTCGGCCGCGGTCGAGCTCGACGTCGTGTTCGCGACGACGCAGAAGGCCCGCTCGCACTACCTGACGGCGTCGATGTCGACCCTGACGACGGCCGAGGGAGTCGACGGCATCGTCGCGGTCTCGAACGGGGTCACCGACGAGCTGACGGCGCGCGCCCGCCGGGCTCTGGCCCGGGTCTTCGGGCGCAGGAGCTGACCGACTGCATGGTGATCTACTGCTCCGTGGCCTCGACCCACCAGGTGAGCTCGTCGTCGATGTGCAGGTCGCGCCGCAGCTCGCCGTCCTTCACGTGCAGCACCTCGAAGTCGAGGTCGTAGAGGCTGCCGGTGGTGAGCCTGCCGGTGAGACGCAGGTGGGGCAGGAACTCGCCCGACCCCACGTCGTTGACGGTGTTCTCGACGCCGGCGATCCTCGACACGTCGATCGACGCCGCCTTCCACACGGGGTCGCACCCGGCGTAGAAGAGCACCCTGCCGCCGTCGACGACGGCGGTGAGGAACGACTCGCCGACGATCGCCAGCTCACGGTCGCCGTGCACGGCCTCGAGGCTCCGGAGCACGATGCGGGTCGCGAGCGGCGCCAGCAGGTGCTTGGGCTCGGCGGTCGGGTGCAGCTCGGCGACCTCCGCCTGGCGGGCGAGGGCTTCGTGATCATGCGCTGTAGTGGCCATGCGCGAGACGGTAGACCTCGCGACCGGGCAGGCGTCGGTCGGGGTACGCCCGGCCCGACGACGCCTGCCGGGTCTAGCGTCCCCCTCATGGACTATAGAAACCTCGGCAACTCAGGAACCATCGTGTCGGAGCTGACACTCGGGACCATGACCTTCGGCGCAGAAGCCGACGAGCAGACCTCCCACCAGATCCTCGACACCTTCGTGGAGCACGGCGGCACGTTCGTCGACACCGCCGACGTGTACTCGTCGGGTGTCTCGGAGTCGATCATCGGCTCCTGGCTCGCCGCGCACCCCACCGAGGCGCAGCAGATCGTGCTCGCCACCAAGGGCCGCTTCCCGATGGGCGACGGCCCCAACGACCTCGGCCTCTCGCGCCGCCACCTCCGGACCGCCCTCGACGCCTCGCTCACCCGCCTCGGAGTCGAGCACATCGACCTGTACCAGATGCACGCGTGGGACGCCCTGACCCCCATCGACGAGACGCTGCGCTTCCTCGACGACGCCGTCGCCGCCGGCAAGATCGGCTACTACGGCTTCTCGAACTACCTCGGCTGGCAGCTCACCAAGGCCGTGCACCGCGCCGCGGCCCTCGACCTCGTGCCGCCGGTGACGCTGCAGCCGCAATACTCCCTGCTCGTGCGCGACATCGAGCACGAGATCGTCCCCGCCTCGCTCGACGCGGGCATCGGCCTTCTGCCCTGGTCGCCCCTCGGCGGCGGCTGGCTCACCGGCAAGTACAAGCGCGACGAGTCGCCCACGGGAGCCTCGCGCCTCGGTGAGAACCCGGCCCGCGGCATGGAGGCGTGGGAGGCCCGCAACGGCGACCAGCGCACCTGGGACATCCTCGACGCCGTCCAGGCGACCGCTAAGGACCACGACGCGACGGCATCGCAGGTCGCCATCGCCTGGCTCCTCGAGCAGCCCGCCGTGACGAGCGTCATCCTCGGCGCGCGCACGGTCGACCAGCTCGTCGACAACCTCGGCGCGAGCGGCCTCGGACTGAGCGCCGGCGACGTGGCCACGCTGTCGGCGGCGAGCGCCCCGGCGGCCGACGACTACCCGTACGGGGTGGCCGGAGTCGCGCAGAGGGTCAGGAAGATCGGGGGCGGGCGCTAGTTCCTGCGCCCTCGGGTCTCGCAGGATCGCGCCGTCAGGCGCCGCCGAACCTCTCGGTGCGGATCAGGGCGGGGTCGTGGCCGAGCTCGACGAGCGACGCCGCGACCGCCGCCACGAACCCGTTGGGGCCGCAGACGAACACGGACGCGCCCGGCGGCAGCACGAGGCTCTCGATCACGGCGGTGTCGAGCCGGCCGGGCGGGCGCGACGACCCGGGCGGCGCGACGCGGGTGTACACGCGGTCGACCGTCGCCGTTCCTGCGGCCTCGAGCGCAGCGAGCTCGGTGCGGAAGTACTCGGACGCAGGAACTCGCATGGAGTACACGAGCCGGAACTCGGCGGCGCTTGTCGCGCTCGCGGCCCGCGCCCGCAGCATGGCCATGAGCGGCGCCACGCCCGAGCCGCCGCCGATCAGCTGCACGGGAGCGGGGTCGGCCTCGTGCCACACGAACCACCCGCCGATCGGGCCGCGGATCTCGACCGGGTCGCCGACCTCCAGCCCGTCGACCAGGTAGGGCGACACCTCGCCGTCGGCGAGCTTCTCGACGGTGAGCTCGACCTCGTCGGCGGCGAGCGCGTGCCCCGCGGGGCCGCGGCTCGGAACGGCCGACAAGGAGTACGAGCGGACGGCCTGGTAGCCGTCGTCGGCGGTCAAGCGCACGTCCACGTGCTGCCCGGGGAGCACGTCGAGGCCGCCCGACCCGTCAGAACCGCCGGACCCGCCCGACCCGTCGGAACCGCCGGACCCGTCGATGCGGAGGCGGATCGTGCGAGCGCTGCTCGTCTCGGACCGGGCGCCGACGCAGACCGCCCGGCGCCAGGTACCCGTCACGAGTAGCGCTCCTCCTTCCACGGGTCGCCGTGGGAGTGATAGCCGAGGCCCTCCCAGAACCCGGGGGTGTCCGTGGGCATCGTCTGGATGCCCTGGACCCACTTCGCGCTCTTCCAGAAGTAGAGGTGCGGGATGAACAGGCGCGCCGGCCCGCCGTGGTCGGGGGCGAGCGGCTGACCGTCGAAGGTGTGCGCGATCCACGCCCTGCCCCCGAGGAGGTCGGCGAGCGGCACGTTCGTCGTGTAGCCGCCGTAGCTGTGAGCCATGGCGAACTCGTGCTCGGTGTCGAGGCCGTCGAACAGGGTGTCGAGAGAGACCCCGCGCCAGCGCGTGCCGAGCTTGGTCCAGCTCGTCACGCAGTGGATGTCGGTCGTGATGTCCTCCTGCGGGAGGGCCAGGAAGTCGTCCCAGCTGAGCGACTTCGCGCCGTTCTCCGTCGCGATCTGGAGCTCCCAGCGCTTGATGTTCGGCGTCGGCCCGGCCGAGAGCACCGGGAAGCCGCGCTCCAGGTACTGGCCCGGTGGCAGATCCGAGGCGGCCTTGCGGCGACTCGCGGTACCGGTGAAACCGACCAAGGGGGCCTCCTCGACGTGGGTGAGACCAGCCTGGCACCTCGCGACCCGCGAAGGAAGGGACGGAACGGTCGGTCTCACCCTCCGGGGTGATGCGGCCCGACGGTCGGGCGTGAATACAATGTGATGTGCTGGACCGAGACCCTGCAACAACGAGTGTCGCCGTAGCCGAGCCCCTGACATCGCCGTCGCGTCTGCTCACAGCAGCGAGACGGCTCCCGTGGTGGGGCGCAGTCCTCGCTCTCTACGGCCTTTCGCGCGTCTTCTCGACGGCGATCCTCTTCGTGCTCTACCGGGTCGCCGCCACCGCTCCCGGCCAATACGCCGACGGCTACGTCGACGGCGGCTCGTCGAAGGGGTTCCTCGGGTTCCTCGGAACGATCTGGGATGCCCGCTACTACGTGCAGATCGCCCAGCACGGCTATCCGCACCAGCTGCCGGTCGCGACGGACGGCAGCGTGCAGCCCAACGCCTGGGCCTTCCTGCCGGCCTTCCCGTGGGCGACCCAGATCCTGGCCCAGATCACCGGCTGGGACACCGCCGCCGTCGGGGTCGGGGTCGCGACGGTGTTCGGCGCCCTCGCCGCGCTCATGCTCCACCGCCTGCTGCGCCTCCGGGTCGACGAGCTCGGCGCGCTCTGGGGCACCGTCTTCTTCGTCTTCGGGCCGATGGCGTTCGTGCTGCAGGTCGGCTACGCCGAGAGCATGTTCCTCTTCCTCATGTTCACCGGGCTGTGGGCGCTGATGACCCGGCGGTACGTGACGCTCATGTGGTGCGGGGTGGTCGCGGCCTTCACTCGACCCGGAGCGCTCGCGCTCGCGCTCGCGCTGCTGGTCGTGGTCGTCGTGCGGTTCTGGAAGGAGCGCGACGACTTCCCGAAGACCGAGCGGGCGTCGGCCGTGTTCGCCGGCGTCGTCATGGGCGCCGCCGGGCTCGCCTGGCCGCTCATCGCGGCGGGCATCACCGGCGACCCCGACGCCTACCTGAAGACCGAGATGTCATGGTGGGTGCAGGTGCTCGGCTTCGAGCCGAAGTTCGTGCCGCTGACGCCGTGGTTCATCATGCTGGTCCACTTCCTCGGCATCCTGGGCGCCGTCGTCGTGCTCGCGATCGCCGCTCTCTGGATCTACGGCATGCGCAAGCCGTCGCTCCGCCGGCTCGGGCTCGAGGTCCGGGCCTACCTGACGTCGTTCGCGCTGTACCTGCTGGCGGTCTTCCTCCCGCAGCAGAGCATCGCGCGGCTCATCATGCCGCTGGCGCCGCTCGTCGCCGTCGACAGCATCACGCACCGGTCCGCGCTGCGGCGAATGGTGCTCGCGTCGGCGCTGGCGTTCCAGGTGTCGGCGGCGGTGACGCTCTGGCTGACCGGACCTCCGTGACCGTGGACCCCGCATTACGGCACGCGCGCAGCGTCGCTGCCGGGGGCGGACGCCGCTTCCGGGGGGTCTAGGCCCGCGCGGCCGACTCGACGGCGGCGCGGCGGCCTGCCGTGAGCCCGGCCTCGACGCGCTCGAGCAGCCGGAGCACCCGCGCGCCCTCGACGGGGTCGACCTCGTCGCCCAGCGCCTCGGCGATCAACGCCGACCGGGCGGCGCGCAGGCGATCGAGGTTGGCGTCGGCGGCCGCCGTGTGCCACAGCTGCACGCGCCGGGCGTCCGACGGATCGGGCCGGCGCTCGACGAGGCCACGTGCCTCGAGCGTCCTGAGGGCCGCGCTGAGATTGCTGCGCTGAAGGCCTGTCCCGACAGCGACGTCGCTGGGGCTCGACCCGGGATTGCGGTGGATGTAGCGGATGACCATCTGCTCCGAGCCGACGAGCTCGACGACGTCGTCCGGAAACCCGTGCGTCTGGATCTCGCGGGCGACCGTCACCACGAAGTCTGCGAGGTCGGCCCAGGGAGCGTCGTCGGCCAGGGTGTTCACGCCTCGATCTTAGGCGCTCCATCAGTTATAGTTTTATAACTATGACTGCTACTTCGACCGACACCGCCTCCCGCGCTCTGCCGACCGGCCACCGCGGCCTCACGCCGAGGCTTCTCGTCGTCCTCGCCCTGCTCTCCGCCCTCGCCCCGTTCGGCACCGACCTCTATCTGTCGGCGTTCCCGATCATGACGCGCGAGCTCGACACCACGGCCACGGCCGTCCAGCTCTCGCTGACCGCCTTCCTCGTGGGCATCGCCGTGGGCCAGCTCCTCTTCGGCCCGCTCTCGGACCGCGTCGGACGCTTCCGCCCCCTCCTCATCGGCGCTCTCGTCTGCGTCGCGGCGAGTGCCGTCGCCGCGCTCGCCCCGACCGTCGGAATCCTGATCGCCGCTCGCTTCGTGCAGGGGCTGACCGGCGCCGCGGGCATGGTCATCGGCCGCGCGATCATCTCCGATCTCGCCACCGGCAAGGCGGCGGCCAAGGCCTTCAGCCTGATGATGATCGTCGGCGGCGTCGCCCCTGTCGTCGCCCCGCTGGTCGGGAGCCTCCTGGTGTCGAGCATCGGCTGGCGCGGCATCCTCTGGGTGGTCTTCGGGATCGTGGGCGCGAGCTGCGTGGCGGTGGCGCTGGTGGTCCGCGAGTCGCACACCCCCGACAGGCGGCGGGCCGCCCGGGAGAGCACGGCCCCCGCCGGGTGGGGTGCGCTGCGGTCGCGGGAGTTCCTGGGCTACACCCTGGCTTTCGCGTTCGCCTTCGCGGTGATGATGGCCTACATCTCGGCCAGCCCCTTCGTGTACCAGGTGATGATCGGTCTCTCGGCACCGGCGTACGGCGCGCTCTTCGGGCTGAACGCCGTGGGGCTCGTGGCGATGAGCGCCGTCGCGGCGAAGCTCGCCGCCACCCGGCCGGAGCGCTCGCTCGTGCGGGTCGGCCTCCTGCTGATCCTCGCGGCGGCCGTCGCGATCCTGGTGCTCGTCGTCACCGGCGCACCGGTCGCACTGCTGCCGATCCCCCTGTTCGTCGCCGTGACGAGCCTGGGCCTCGTGCTCGGCAATGCGACGGCGCTCGCGCTGGGTGCGGTTCCGAGGGCGGCAGGAACCGGCTCGGCCGTCCTCGGGGCCCTCCAGTTCGGGCTCGCAGCCCTCGTCTCGCCCCTCGTCGGACTCGGCGGGGAGCACACCGCTCTGCCTCTCGCCATCGTCATGACGAGCTCGGCCGTCGTCGCTGTCGCCGCGTTCCTGGTGGTCGGCCGCCGGCGCTGAGGCTTCGCCCCCTCGATGCGGGCGTTGCCGGATCGGGCGAGGCGTGGTGCACTGGGAGAGCGTGCGAAGTGGGGCGCCCCTTGACCCGCGACGCCCGATCGGACCCCATGACCCCTCGCCGCACCCGCTCTCTCGCCCGGCGCCTCGCCGCCGTCGCCATGGTCGGCGCGGCTGTGGCCGTGGTCGCGTCGGCCTGCACCTCGGGCTCGACGACCAGCGAGCCCACGCCGAAGGAGACCCCGACGCCCACCCCGACGACGATCCAGGCCGAGTCGAACCAGACGCTGTACGCCGGAGGGCTGTACGTGCAGGCGGACAGCCTCGCCGCCCGCGCGGCCGTCACCCTGCGTGACAAGGGCGACGACACTGCCGCCACGGCGGCCGAGGAGATCGCGAAGACGTCGACGGCGATGTGGCTCGGCGACCAGTACTCGGTCGCCGAGGTGAAGAAGGTCGTCGCGAAGAACGTCGCCGCCGCCGAGAAGGCCGGCACGACGCCCGTCTTCGTGCTCTACGCCATCCCCAACCGCGACTGCGGCGACTTCTCGGCCGGCGGCTGGTCGGAGAAGGAGTACCCGGTCTGGACTCAGGCGGTCGCCGACACGCTCGAGGGCCACCGCGCCGTCGTCATGGTCGAGCCCGACTCGCTCGCGATGCTCACCAACTGCCCCGACGAGACCGAGCGGCGGCTCCCGCTCGTGAAGCAGGCCGTCGAGCAGCTCGCGGCGGCGAAGGTCCCCGCCTACCTCGACGCCGGCAACAGCCACTGGGTCCAGCCCTCCGTCATCGCCGAGCGACTCGAGAAGGCCGGCATCGCCGACGCCCGCGGCTTCTTCACGAACGTCGCCAGCTTCTATCCGGTCGACGACGAGCGCGCCTTCGCCGAGAAGGTGTCGGCGCTGACCGGCGACTCGCACTACGTCATCGACGTGTCGCGCAACGGCCAGGGCTGGAAGGGCACCTGGTGCAACCCGTCGGGAGTCGGACTCGGGCAGGCGCCGCACGTGACCTACGGGACCACCGGGCTCGACGCGCTGCTCTGGATCAAGACGCCGGGCATCAGCGACGGCTCGTGCAACGGGGGGCCGAAGGCGGGCGTGTGGTTCTCGTCGTACGCCGAGCGCCTGGTCGCGCTGCGACGGTCGTAGGTCGCGCCGGGCCTCTAGAATCGGTCGGTGATCGTCGCCGCCATCGTCCTCTTCGTGCTCGCCGCCGTCGTGATGGGCACGACCGTTCTGGCAGCGGCCGGCGTCGTCAAGCTCAACGGGGCTGTCGGCATCAGGATCGGGCACTTCCTCGACTCGCAGGACGCCTGGGAGGCCGGGCACCTGAAGGCGCTCCTCCCCGTGACCGTCGGCGGGCTCGTCGCCGTCGCGGGCGGGCTCGTCGCCCTGCAGCCGGCGCCGTCCGCCGGGCTCGTCGTGGTCGCGTACGTGTTGCTGTTCGCCTTCCTCACGTGGGGCATCGTGCGGGGCAACGCGGCGGCGGCCGGCGCGCCGTCAGCCTGAGGGTCGGCGGCGGCCGGGCAGTTCCTGCGCCCGACATTGACAGGTGAGAGTACTTACGCGAGAGTAGTCGCATGTCGTCCATCCGCCTGTTCATCCTCGACGCCTTCGAGCGCTACGGGGAGATGCACGGGCACCAGCTCCGCCTGCAGGCGGAGCAGGAGCGGATCTCGCTGTGGACCGACGTCAGCGTCGGCGCGCTGTACGGCGCCCTCAAGCGGCTGGCGTCCGACGGGCTGCTGACCGAGGTGCGGACGGAGCGCGAGGGCAACTTCCCCGAGCGTCAGGTCTACGCCATCACCGAGAGCGGCCGGGTCGCTCTGACGCAGCTGCGCCGGTCGACCCTGCTCGAGGTCGTCCACCGCCCCGACCCGTTCGACCTGGCACTCGCCCGGCTCGACCCCGAGCGCCTCGACGACCTCCCGCGTACGATCCAGGAACGCGCCGACGCCCTCGAGAAGCTGCTCGCCGACACCGTCGCGAACAACGAGCGAGCCAAGCCCTGGCTCTCGACCGGCGAGGAGTTCGTGATCGCTCACGGTGAGCACCGACTGCGGTCGGAGATCGACTGGCTGCGCTCCCTCCAGCAGCACCTTCCGGCGATCGTCGCCGACGAGAAGTCGCGCGTCGAACCCGACCGGGCCACCCCCTGACTCCTCACCCTCCCCCTGTTCTCCTCTCCCCTGCTGTTCCAGAAAGGCTCCGCCGACCATGACCACCGCCCCCGCGGCCGCCACAGCCGGCGCTCCCGCAATCCCCAAGACGGCGTGGCGATCCCTCGTCGTGCTGCTCATGGGCATGTTCATCGCCCTGCTCGACACGACCATCGTCAACGTCGCGCTCCCCACCATCCGCACCTCGCTCGACGCCTCCGAGTCGACGATCTCGTGGATCATCTCGGGCTATGCGCTCGCGTTCGGCCTCGCCCTCATCCCGGCCGGCCGCATCGGCGACCGCATCGGACACAAGTGGGTGTTCTTCACCGGCATCGCACTGTTCACTGCCGCGTCGTTCGCCTGCGGGATCTCGCAGACCGACGAGCAGCTCGTCATCTTCCGCGTCATCCAGGGTCTGGCCGGCGGCATCTACGTGCCTGCCGTGACCGCGTTCATCCAGCTGCTCTTCCCGCCCCAGGCCCGCGGCAAGGCGTTCGCCATCATGGGCAGCGTCATCGGCGTCTCGTCGGCCCTCGGCCCGATCGTCGGCGGCCTCCTGATCCAGGCGTTCGGCGACACGGACGGCTGGCGGACCGTGTTCTACGTGAACCTCCCCATCGGCGTCGCGACGTTGATCCTCGCTGCGATCTGGCTGCCGAAGCGCGACAGGTCGGCACCGCGTCCGCCAGCCGGGCTCGACTGGATCGGCGTGATCCTGGTCTCGGCCGCACTCGTCGCTCTGCTCGTGCCGCTGATCCAGGGCCAGCAGGCGGGGTGGCCGATCTGGACCTACCTCACCATCGCCGGCGGAGTCGTGCTCCTCGCGCTGTTCGGCCTGTGGGAGGTGCGCGTCTCGCGCAGCGGGCGTTCGCCGCTCGTCCCGCCGTCGCTCTTCCGCCACCCGCAGTTCACCGGCGGCCTGATCCTCGCACTCGTCTACTTCGCCGCGTTCACCAGCATCTTCTTCACGATCTCGCTGCTGTGGCAGACGGGCCTGCAGCACACGGCCCTCGAGTCGGGTGCCGTCACGATCCCGTTCGCCGTCGGCTCGATCCTCGGCTCGTCGCAGAGCAACCGCCTGTCGCAGCGCCTCGGCCGCACTGTCCTGATCATCGGCACGGCGCTCGTCGCGATCGGCCTCATCGTGATCTGGCTGCTGCTCGTCAACGTGTCGGGCCAGGACCTCACGAGCTGGATGCTGCTCGCGCCGCTCTTCGTGGCGGGCCTCGGCAACGGCCTCTTCATCGCCCCGAACGCGCAGTTCATCGTCGCGACCGTCGACCGCAAGGACGCCGGCTCGGGCTCCGCGGTGATCTCGGCCATCCAGCGCATCGGCTCGGCGATCGGCATCGCCGTGATCGGCTCGGTGCTGTTCGGCACCTTCGTCTCACCCACCGCCGGCAAGCCGACCTCGAACACGCCCGCCGCTATCGCAGCAGTGAAGCGAGACGTCCTCGACCAGCTCGCGACCAACTTCACCTCGGCCTCCGCCCACGCCATGCTCGTCAGCGCCATCTTCGCCGTCGCGGCCTTCGTCCTCGTCTTCGCGCTGCCGAAGCGCGTCGGGTTCGGCGGCGGCCACGGGGGCGGGGCGCCTGCCGGGAAGGGTGCCGATGCACCTGCCGGCGGTGCGGACGGCTCACGGCCTGACGACGGGGACGGCGCGTCGGCGAAGGTGGCCGAGCCCGTCGGGGCCGGTGCGCCCCACCACGGGGCGCACGCCGCTGATCCCGCGCATCCTGCCGAGCCCGTGCACACGGGAAACGGCGCTCACGCCGGCACTCCGCACCACGGCGACCACGCGGCCGACGTCGAACCCGACGCCGGATCTCCCGCCGCCCGCTGATCTCCGCATGACGAACCGCCCCCGAGCTCAGGCCCGGGGGCGGTTTCGTCTGCACCCGGGAGAGCCGGTGCGCGGCTAGCCGGCGATGCGCACGAAGTGGTGCGGGGCGTCCCAGATGGGGCGGACGCTGACGTAGCCGCCCGGCTTCGGAGCGTCGAGGATCATGCCGTTGCCGGCGTAGATGCCGTCGTGGTCGTCGCTGTCGAAGACCACGAGGTCTCCCGGAACGGCCTCGCTCTGCGAGATAGTGGTGCCGGCGGCGTCCTGCGAGGGGACGTAGTGCGGCAGCGAGATGCCGAACTGCGCGTAGACGTACATGATCAGGCCCGAGCAGTCGAACGAGCCGGGGGTGTCGCCGCCGTGCACGTACGGCGTGCCGAGGTACTGCAGCGCGACCTGGTAGACCTCGGCGCGGTCGAGCTTGGCGTACTTCGGCTTGGCGAGGTAGTCGGCGGCGGTGGGGCCGGTCCACTCGTAGATGCCGAGCTTCTGGCGGGCCGCGATGGCCGAGACCTCGTAGTCGACGACCGAGGTGGCGCCGTACGAGTCGCGGCCGGAGACGGTGTTCAGGACGCCGGTGGCGACGTCGTACGTCTGGCTGCCGGTGGCGACGACAGTGGTCGTGCCGGTCGGGGAGGCGTAGGCGGCGGTCTGTGCGGACTTCAGGACGGGCAGCACGGAGGTCGCCAGGATGCCGCAGACGACACCGACGATCACGCCGCGACGGGCGGCCAGGGCGATGCGGGCCCCGCGGCGGCCGGCTGGGGCGGCGATCGCCGGACGCTGAGCCGGACGGGAGACGACGACGCGGGAGCGCCCGGTCGGCTCGACGGCGGAGGGCACGAAAGTCTGGCGGCGGCCCGCGACGACGCTGCTGGGGATGCTGGCGGCGAGCCCCGAGAGGGCAAGCGGGGCGGTGGTGGCCGCAGGTGCGACCGGGGCGACCGCGGTCGGCGCGACGACCGGCGAGACCGGGGCGGGAGCCACGGAGGCTGCAGGTGCCATGATCGGCGACACGGGCGCAGCAGCCACGACCGGCGAGACCGGGGCGGGATCCGAGGCCGAGCCCGACATGAGCTCAGCGGCGGCCGCAGCCTCGCGAGCGGCACGGGCGGCGCGACGCGGGCTGATGACCGGATCGATACCGAACGGGGCCTCGGCAAGGGCGGACACAGACGACGCGACGGCCGCACGACGGCCCGAGCGCCTCGGTTCGGCGGCGATCCGGACTTCGACCGAGGGTCCGGTGGTGCGGGGCTCGGGAGTCGGGTCGATCGTGTGCATCGGAGTCCACCCTAGGGGGAATCCGGCCCGAGGCCAACCTCTGATCCTGGGCGTTCGTTATCTTCCTGTTATCCACCCACAGGATGATCTCGATCATCCGAGAGGGTCTCTCTCAGGAAGGTCACCGACGCCTCGAAGGCATCACGCGACTCCGGCAGGTGCGCGTGGAACTGGTACTCGTGCGGCATCCCGGTGCCCTCCGGCCAGAAGAGAGTCGACACCGGCACGCCCAGCTCGCCGAGGCGCTGCGCGAACGGCCTCGACTGCGAGGCGGTCAGCGGGTCGGCGTCGCCGCCCGACACGAAGGTCGCCGGGTAGCGCTCCGTCACCGCCCGGATGGTCGACATCTCAGGAGCCCCGCGGCGCGACCCCGTGTACGCCCAGAGCGCCTTCGCGAAACCCCACGCGATCACCCCGCGCCGATCGTCGACCGCTCCGACGTCGTAGATCCCGCAGTGGAGGACGAGCGCGCGCAGCTGCCCCGGCCGCAGCGGCGGCGTCACGCCCACCTCGGCGGCGTACTTCGAGTTCGTGACGACCGCCGCGACCTGGCTGGCCAGCTGCGCCCCGGCGGAGTCGCCCGCGAGCACGATGCGCTCGGGGTCGACGCCCAGCTCGGCGGCGTTGGCGACGAGGTGCCGCAGCGCGTCCGAGATCTGCCTGACGGGGGTCGGATACCCGGCCTCCGGCGCGATCGTGTAGTCGACGCTCACGGTCGTGAACCCCTCCGCGGCCAGCGCCTGCACGTAGGGCGTGACATGCGAGCGCGTGCCCGAGACCCAGGCGCCGCCGTGGATCCACACGATCGTGGGCCTGGCGACCACGTCGCCGAGCGGCCGATGCAGGTCGTAGCGCGTCTTCTCACGCGCCGGGCCGTACCGGATCCCGAAGCGGTCGACGACGGGGCCCGCCGTCGAGTACAGCCGCATCTCCCGGGCGCAGGAACCGGCATCCCGGTCGAACAGCCACCGTATCGCCGCCACCGCGGGCCGCGGCGACACCAGTTCGACCACGGCCACCGCGGCGCCCGCGGCTGCCGCCGCCACCCCCCACCCGAGCTTGCTCATCGCCCCAGTCTGCCGGTGCGAACCTCCGAGCTGCACCGGCCGCAGGGCTACGGCCTGGGGCGGGCGCCGCTTCATCGGGTCCGCCGCCGACGCGGTCAGGCGCGCGCGGCGGCCAGCTCCGGGTACAGCGCCTCGAGCGGCGCGGCGAGGCCGGCCTTCACCTGGGCGCTGATCTCGTCGGCCAGGACCTCGTGCTCGCCGGCGACGAGCCCGTCGTAGGCCACGCGGACCACGTCGGACGCCTCGCCCATCTCGGCGTCGATCCCCTCGGTCATCGGGGTCGCCGTGTAGCCGAGGTGCAGGCCGAGCACGTGCGTGCCCTGGCCGGCGAGCTCCAGGCGGAACGAGTTGGTCGCCGACCAGAACGCGGCCTTCGTCGCCGAGTAGACGCCGCTGATGCCAATCCAGCTCAGGACGGAGTGGACGTCGATCAGGCCCCCGCCGCCGTGTGCCGCGAGGACCGGCGCGAACGCGCGGACGACCTCGACAGCGCCGAAGAAGTTCGTCTCGAAGAGGACGCGGACGCTCTCCATCGGGCTGGTGAGCAGCGAGTTCTCGGTGCGGCTGGAGATGCCGGCGTTGTTGACGACGATCGTGGTGTCGGAGGCCGCGTCGGCGGCGGCGCGGACCGACTCGGGGTCGGTGACGTCCAGGCGGAGCGGCACGATGCGGGCGTCGCCCCAGTCGCGGGGCGTGCGGGCGGTGGCGTAGACCTTGCTGGCACCGCGCTCGAGGGCCTGCGCGACGAACTGCTCGCCGAGGCCTCCGTTCGCACCGGTGACCAGGACGACTGCATTGGTGAATTCGACGGACATGAGAACTCCTTGCGTGAGATGGGCTGACTTGCTTAGTGCAACCCAGCCGGGCAGGAGCTATTCCGGATTCGTGCGGGCGCCGTGGCCGGGGTAGGCGTCGGTCGTCTCGAACGTCACGTCGTCGATGCCCAGAGCCGCGCCGTCGGCCGTGACGAACGCGACCGACGCCGGTGCTCCGCCGTCGACGGTGCGGCGGACGACGGTCGGGCCGGCGGCGCGGGGCTCGTACTCGTCGCCCCACTGCTGCAGGGCGGCGAGGACCAGCGCGAGGTCGGCTCCCGCGCGCGTCGGGTGGTAGCTCGGGCGGGTGCGAGTTCCTGCGTCTCGATACGCCTTTCGCTCGAGCACCCCGCCGTCGACGAGCCGCTCGAGCCGGTCGGTCAGGACGTTGCTGGCGATGCCGAGCGCCGCCTGGATCTCGGCGAACCGCGAGCGCCGGTACATCAGGACCTCGCGGAGGATCAGAAAGCTCCAGCGGTCGGCGATCAGGACGAGGGCGCGCTCGATCGAGCAGTACGGAGTGACCGGGGTCAACTCGGGGCGCGCCACGTCAGCGCCCCTGCCGCTTCTTGAACGGCTTGGGCTCGCCCTTCAGCACCTTGCCGCGGCCGACGCCCTTCGATGCCTTGGCCTTGCCGCCGGCGGGCTTCGGCTCGGGCGGGGGTGGCGTCGAGGGCTTGGCGAGCTCCTCGTAGGCATCCGCGAGCGCCTGCTGGCCGGCGCGGGTCAAGCGCGGCACGGCCTCGCTGCGGTCGAACAGCGCCTTGCCGTACTCGGCCTCGATGGCGGCCAGCGACGAGTTGAGCTTCTGGCGCGAGATGTCCAGGATCTGGGCCGCGCGCGGGAAATGGAGCTCTTCCGCCGCGACGACGAAATGGCGGAGCTGCGCGATCTTCACGGCGTCAGCCTAGGCGCACCCGTCGGGTGTCGGAGCCTGGCGGGGACTGGCTCTCGTCGACGACGACCCCCTGCTCGACCTCCCCGGGCTCGTGCTGGGGCGGCTACTCGCTCGCCGATCCGGCCGGGTTCGCCTTGCGGCTGCCGTCCGAGGCAGGCACGCCGCCGGTCTGCACGGGCACGCCGTCGACCTGAGCGCCGTACTCGGGCGTGTAGGTCTTGCTGTCGCGGAACGTGTCGACGAACGTCTGCAGCCGCGAGTCGTCGGCGCTGTCGACCCGCAGCTGGTGGCCCCACGCGCTGACCACGATCTTCGAGGGGAGGTCGTCCGACGCCCACGGGCTGAGGTCGACGTAGCGGTTGGCCTGGCCGGTGACGTTCTGCTCGGTCTCGTCGATCATCGTCTGCCTGCCGACGAACGCGCTGAGCTGCTTCACCTGGTCGGCGGGGAGGTCGGGGTCGTACGTGATCCAGACGGCGCCGTGCTCGAGGTTGTGCACGGCGCGCTCGGTCGGCACGGGCTTCGTGTACACGCCGGCGTTCATCCAGATGGCATCGTGCGGCCCGCCGACGGGCGGCGTCACGCTGTACGTCACGGATCCGGTGACGTGGTCGTGCTCGAGAGCGCCGGCGTGGTCCTTGCCGTCACCGGGCCAGCCGGTGGTGTCCCAGGCGAGTACTCCGTCGATGCCGGAGTCGTCGGCCACCGGAGTCGCCTTCGCCTCGGCGACCTTGGTCGTGCCCGGCACCGCCGCCGGGATGACCTGAGTCGACGACGCCCCGGTGTCGGCCGCCTTGTTGCCGTCGATCGTGCTCACGAAGATCAGCACGATGACGATCGCCGTCGCGACCGCCCCGGCGATGATGAAGATCAGGCGCCGACGCTGCTGCGCCTCCTCCTGCTTGCGGAGGGCTTCCGCCTTCGCCCGACGCTCCGCCGACTTCTCTGCTTTCGTGGCCACCCGCCGACGCTAGCAGGCGACGTTCTGACGCAACCCGTTAGGGTTTTCGGGGCCTTCGGCACCCCGCAGGCGCACGCACCATCAGAAAGCATCTCGAACCATGCGCTCCACCAGGATCACCCTCCCCCTCGCCCTCGCCGCCGCAGCCCTCGCGCTCGCGGGCTGCGCCTCGTCCACCCCGGATTCGGGCGCAGGAACTCCGACCGCCGCCGCCACGGCCCCCGCCTGCGTCGACGGTGTCATGACCATCCCCGCCTCGGCGCCCAAAGCCGTCAACGCCACCTCCGACTGCGCGTCGGTCGTCGTCTCCGGCTCGCACAAGATCGTCAGCCTCCGCACCGTCACGTCGGTCGAGGTCAGCGGCTCCGACAACACGGTGACCGTCGACTCCGCCGCGTCGATCACGACCTCGGGCGACGGCAACACCGTCTACTTCGGCGCCACCCAGAAGCCCAAGACCAGCGACACCGGCTCGAAGAACACCATCGGCGAGCGCTGAGCCGGTGATCTCCTCGCCGCGGCCGGCGCCTCCGGGTGCCGACCGCGGCACGCGCCCGGAACCGTCACGAAACACTCCGGTCACAAAGTGTTGACAGACTCACCATCATGGCCATCATCCTCGGAGACAACCAGTACGGAAAAGCGGAGTCCCGCGTCGTCCGCATCGTCCGCGACAGCCCGCGCCACGAGATCCGCGACCTGAACGTGTCGACCGCCCTGCGCGGTCCGTTCGCCCCCGCGTACCTCGAGGGCGACCAGGCGAACGTGCTCCCCACCGACACCCAGAAGAACACGGCGTACGCCTTCGCGAAGACCAAGGGCGTCGACACGATCGAGCAGTACGGGCTCGAGCTCGCGCGCCACTTCGTGCACGACATCGACCCCGTCGAGGGCGCCCGGATCGAGATCGAGGAATACGAGTGGGAGCGCGCCGTCGTCGACGGCACCGAGCACGACCACACCTGGCTGCGCAGAGGGCAGGAGGTGCGCACCGCTGCGATCACGGTCGATGCGACCGGCGAGTACGTGATCGGCGGCCTGAAGGACCTCGTGCTGCTCAAGTCGACCGGATCGGAGTTCCACGGCTTCCTCAAAGACGAGTTCACGACTCTGCCCGAGGTCACCGACCGGATCATGGCGACCGCACTCGAGGCCCGGTGGCGCTTCTCGTCGGTCGACGTCGACTGGAACGCCGTCTACCCGGCGATCAAGGCTCTGATGGTGAAGGAGTTCGCGACTCTGCACTCCCTCGCGCTCCAGCAGACGCTCTTTCACATGGGCACCGCCGTCATGGAGGCGTTCCCGTTCATCGCCGAGGTGCGTCTGAAGGCCCCGAACAAGCACCACTTCGACTACGACATCGGCCGCTTCGGCGTCGAGAACAAGGGCGAGGTCTTCTGGGCGGCCGACCGCGCCTACGGGCTGATCGAGGCGACGCTGATCCGCGACGACGCCCCTCCGGCGAACGACGCGTGGCGCTCCGCGGCGGGTCTGGCATGAGCGGCTCGGACGGAACGGACACCGGCATGACGACCGCCGTCGAGCCCGACGCGGTCGACGCCGGCTATCTGGCGCAGGCCATCGAGCTCGCGAAGCAGAACGTCGCCGACGGCGGCGGCCCCTTCGGAGCCGTCATCGTGCGCGACGGAGCAGTCCTCGCCACCGGGCAGAACCGCGTGACGCGCGACCTCGACCCGACGGCGCACGCCGAGGTCAGCGCGATCCGGGCCGCGTGCCAGGTCGTGGGCGACTTCTCGCTCGCCGGAGCCACCCTCTACACGTCGTGCGAGCCGTGCCCGCTGTGCCTCTCGGCGTCGCTCTGGGCCCGTCTCGACCGGGTCGTCTTCGCGGCCGACCGGCACGACGCCGCCCGCGGAGGGTTCGACGACCTTGCGTTCTACGAGCTGTTCGCGACGCCTCGCTCCGAGTGGAGCATGGCCATCGACACGGCCCGTCCGTCCAACGCCTCGGCGCCGTTCGACGCGTGGCTCGAGGCCGACGCCCGCACCGACTACTGACCCGCCTCATAAATTCAAGGAGATTTCCGGCTCGGGCGCGCGCCGATCGGCATGGCCCGGCTCGCCGCCAGCACAATCTCCTTGAATTTCCGGGCCGGGGTGGCTGCCGCGCCGGGCCTGGAGTCAGCTGCCGCGCGGCACCTATGATCAGCTGCCGCGCGGCACCTATGATCAGCTGCCGCGATAGGTGCTGTAGGCGAAGGGACTCAGCAGCACCGGCACGTGATAGTGCGACGACTCGTCCGCGAGGTCGAAGTCGATGGTGATGCTCGGGTAGAAGGTCGGCGTGCCCGAAGCGGCGAAGTACGCCCCGGTAGCGAATACGAGCCGGTACGCGCCGGCCGCGAGGCGCTCGGGGCCGAGCTCGGGAACGCGGCCGTCGGCATTCGTGATGCCCGTGGCGATCGGTGAGCCGTCGAGTTCCTGCAGCTGGATCTCGATCCCGGCGGCGGGCCGGCCGAGCGACGAGTCGAGCACGTGCGTGGTGACGTGGCTCATGCGGCACCCCCGAACAGCGTCTCGAGACGCAGCAGGGCGATGTCGCGCAGCTGCTCGCCGACGATCTCGAGCTCGGTGTCGTCGTCGAGCACGATGCGGCGGCGGAGCTCCGACAGCACCTCGGCGCGCGAGCGCCCGGCGGCGCGGATGAGGAAGACACGGGCGAAGCGCTCCTCGTATGCGGCGTTGCCTTCGGCGAGCGCCTCGGCGATGGTCTCGTCGGAGGCGTCGGGCGCCTGCTGCTCCGACCGGCTGAAGTTCGCCGACGCCGACGTGCCGGTCGGCTTCTCGCCGATGCGCGGGTGCGACGCCATCGCCTCGTCGATCTCGGCCGGGCTGAGCGGTGTGGCGGCATCGTGGGCCGCTTGGCGGAGGGCCGGCCAGTCGGCGTAGGGCGAGCCGGCACCGACCTCGCGGGCGAATCGGGACACGTGGAGGGCCGCGCTGAGGTCGGCCTCGGAGACGTCGATCATGGTGTGGTCAACTGTAGCCATGCCCGAGCTGCCCGCCCCGTCGCTGCACGGGATCGTGCTCGCCGCCGGGGCCGGAAGCCGCATGGGCATGCCGAAGGCGCTCGTGCGCGAGGATGACGGGACGCCGTGGCTCCACCTCGCCTGCGGTCTGCTGCGCGATGCGGGCTGCGACCCCGTCACGGTCGTTCTGGGGGCGCGCGCCGACGACGCGACCGCGCTGCTGCCTCCCCGCGCTCGGCACGTGTTCGCCGCCGACTGGGAGTCCGGGCTCGGTGCGAGCCTGCGGGCGGGGCTGGCCGCCGCGGGCGACGCCGACGCCGTGCTCGTCACGCTCGTCGACCTCCCCGACCTGCCCGTCTCGGTCGCGCGACGCGTCGTCGAGGCCGGCACTGCGGCGGCGGCCCTCCGCCAGGCGGTGTTCGACGGCCGCCCTGGCCACCCCGTGCTCATCGGCCGGGATCACGTGCCGCAACTAGCCGCCGCCCTGGTCGGCGACCGCGGAGCCCGCCCCTACCTCACGGCGCACGGCGTCGTCGAGGTGGAGTGCGGCGACCTGTCCGCCGGCGCCGACGTAGACACCCGGCCGTCCTGAGGCCGCAACCGCAACCGGCGATCGGCGACCCGCCGGTCCCGGAAACACCCCCGAAACAGCGATGATGTTGACTCGGTGAACACATGGACCTCGTCGGCGTAACTCAGATCACGGTGCCCCGCACCCGCGGCGATGTCGTGCTCTCGGCCGACGTCCGGCCGCTGGGCGGCGGCTCGTGGCTGTTCTCCGAGCAGCAGCCCGAGGTGACCGGCCTCGTCGACCTCATGGCGCTGGGGTGGGAACCCGTCGTCGAGACCCCCGACACCCTGACCATCGCCGCCACCTGCCTGATTCGGGAGCTCACCGAGATCCCGCTGCGACCCGAGTGGCCGGCGCAGGAACTCGTCCGACTCTGCGCGGACTCCCTCCTGATGAGCTTCAAGATCTGGAACATGGCCACCGTGGGCGGCAACGTGTGCACAGCCCTCCCCGCGGGCGCGATGACGTCCCTGCTGGCGGGGCTCGACGCGGTCGCCGTCATCTGGGACGCCGAGGGAGGCGAGCGTCGGGCGGCGGTGGCCGAGTTCGTGACCGGGGTGCGGACCACGGCGATGGGGCCGGAGGAGTTCCTGCGCTCGATCGAGATCCCGGTGAAGTCGCTCGAGGCGAGGGTCGCCTTCCGGCGCATCGCCCTCTCGAACCTGGGGCGGTCGGGCACGCTGGTGATCGGACGCCAGGACGCCGACGGCGCAGTGGTCGTCACAGTGACCGCGTCGACGCCGGCTCCCGTGCAGCTGCGGTTCGACGGCGTGCCGACCGCCGCCGAACTGGCGCATGCCCTGGACGGCATAGACGTCTGGTACGACGACCCGCACGGCGCTCCCGACTGGCGGGAGGCCGTGTCGCGGCTGTACGCCGAGCAGATCCGGGTGGAGCTTTCGGCTGGAGGTGCCGCATGAGATTCGAGGTCAACGGCGAGGAGCTCGAGACGACGACCGAGCCGGGGCAGGTTCTCAGGACGCTCCTGCGAGAGCACGAGCACTACGAGGTCAAGAAGGGCTGCGACGCCGGCGACTGCGGCGCGTGCAGCGTCCTGGTCGACGAGCAGCCCGTCCACTCGTGCATCTACCCCGCGCATCGGCTCGAGGGCAAGAGCGTAACCACCGTGGCCGGTCTCGGAACCCCCGAGGCGCCGCACCCGCTGCAGCAGGCGTTCGTCGATGGCGCGGGACTGCAGTGCGGCTTCTGCACCGCCGGGATGGTCGTGACGGCCTCGACCTTCACGGAGGACGACCTCGACGACCTCCCGCGCAAGCTCAAGGGCAACATCTGCCGCTGCACCGGCTACCGCGCGATCCGCGACGCGATCCAGGGCGTGACGAACGTCGAGACGGCCGCCGCCGGCGACGCAGCCGGCCGCTCGGTGAAGGCGCCCGCCGGGATGCGCGTCGTGACCGGACGCGAGCAGTACACGCTCGACTTCACGACGCCGACGAAGCTGCTGCACCTCGCCGTCCTGAAGAGTCCGCACGCGTCGGCGCGCATCCTCTCTCTCGACACGTCGCGGGCCGAGGCGATGGAGGGGGTGCACGTCGTCTTCACGCACCGCGACTCGCCCGCGACGCTGTTCTCGACCGGCCGCCACGAAGACCGCAACGACGATCCCGACGACACAGTCGTCATGGACCCGGTGATCCGGTTCCGCGGGCAGCGCGTCGCCGCCGTCGTCGCCGACACCGTGCGCATCGCCGAGCTCGCCCTGCGCGAGATCGACGTCGAGTACGAGGCGCTCGGCGCCGTGTTCGATCCGCACGAGGCCCGGCTCCCCGGCGCGCACCTGGTGCACGGCGAGAAGGGCCCCGAATCGCGCATCTCGGAGCCCGGACGCAACGTCGTCGCCCAGCTTCACGGCTGGCACGGCGACGTCGACACGGCTCTGGCCGAGGCGCACGCCGTCGTCGAGGGCACCTGGCAGACCCAGCGCGTCTCGCACGCGGCTCTCGAGACGCACGCCACGCGGGGCTGGATAGACGACGACGGCCGACTCGTGCTCCGCACCAGCACCCAGGTGCCCTTCCTGATCCGCGACGAGATCGCGCACATCTTCGGCCTGCCGCAGGATCGCGTGCGCGTATTCGCCGCCCGGGTCGGCGGAGGCTTCGGAGGCAAGCAGGAACTCCTGACGGAAGACCTCGTAACGATGGCGGTCCTGCGCACCGGGCGCACCGTCCAGTACGAGTACACCCGCGACGACGAGTTCACCATCGCGACCGTCCGGCACCCGATGACCGTCAAGGTCACGGCCGCCGCCGACAGCGACGGCCTCCTGACGGCCCTCGCGGTCGACCAGCTCATGGACACCGGCGCCTACGGCAACCACGGGATCGGCGTGATGTTCCACAGCGTCGGCGAGTCGATGGCGGTCTACCGGGCACCGAACAAGCGCGTCGACGCCGAGTCGGTCTACACGAACAACCCGCCGTCGGGCGCGTTCCGCGGCTACGGACTCGGCCAGGTGATCTTCGCGGTCGAATCGGCCATCGACGAGCTCGCCCGCAAGCTCGACATCGACCCGTTCGAGTTCCGGCGCCGCAACGTCATCGTGTCGGGCGGGCACCTCACGGTGGTCGACCCGCTCGACGCCGAAGACCTGCTGTTCGGCAGCTACGGCCTCGACCAGTGCATCGACCTCGTCGAGAACGCCCTGAACTCGCCGCCCCCGGCCGACTCGGGCTCGCTCACCGGCGAGACCCCCGTGCCTGTGGGCGACGAATGGGCCTTCGGCACCGGCGTCTCGGTCGCGATGATCGCCACTGCTCCCCCGCGCGGGCACT
Source organism: Frondihabitans sp. GW821-FHT04F02 (assembly GCF_059420045.1). Classification (NCBI taxonomy): domain Bacteria; kingdom Bacillati; phylum Actinomycetota; class Actinomycetes; order Micrococcales; family Microbacteriaceae; genus Frondihabitans; species Frondihabitans sp. GW821-FHT04F02. The sequence goes on from NZ_JBWKSZ010000006.1 coordinate 145,707, forward strand.
TCGCCGACACGACGGTCGAGCTGAACGCCGACGGCACGTACTCGATCGGCGTCGGAACAGCCGAGTTCGGCAACGGCACCACGACCGTCCACACGCAGCTCACCGCGACGGTCCTCGAGACGACGCCCGACCGCATCGTGGTCAGGCAGTCCGACACCGACGTCGCCCGCTACGACACCGGCGCCTACGGGTCGGCCGGCGTCGTCGTCGCGGGCAAGGCGCTGCACGCCGCCGCGACGAAGCTCAAGGCGGCGATCCTCGAGCGCGTGCCCGGCACCCTCACCGCCGACGGCGTGCTGGTCGGCGATCGGCTCGTCACCCCGGCGGAGCTCCTCGCCGGCGGGCCGCTGGTCGCCGACGGCAGCCACAACGGCACGCCCCGGTCGGTCGCGTTCAATGTGCACGCGTTCAGGGTCGCCGTTGACACCACGACCGGCGAGGTGCGGATCCTGCGCTCGATTCAGGCCGCTGATGCCGGCACCGTCCTGAACCCGGAGCAGCTGAGGGGCCAGATCGAGGGCGGCACGGCGCAGGCCATCGGGACCGCGCTCTACGAGGAGGTGCTGCTCGACGGCGCCGGCACCGTGACCACGCCGGCGTTCCGCAGCTACCGCGTGCCCCGGTTCGCCGACATCCCCGTCACCGAGGTGCACTTCGCGTCGACCCACGACGACACCGGCGTGCTGGGCGCCAAGAGCATGAGCGAGGCGCCGTACAACCCCGTCGCGCCCGCGCTCGCCAACGCGATCCGCGATGCGATCGGCGTGCGGCCCTTCGAGCTGCCGATGTCACGCGACCGCGTGTGGCGGCTGCTGCACGGCTAGGCCGCCGGCGGGCGTCGCGGGGCGTCGCCACCGCCGCCGAGAGTGCGATCGTTGTCGCTTTCGGCCCCTGTGGCGACAACGAGTGCACTCTCGGCGACCATTGGGCGGCCCCGACGACGGGACGAGGCTCTGACACGGCAGACTGGCCCCATGCGCGAATTCGACGACCTCATCACCGAGGCAGCCGCGGTGTCGGTCGACGGGTGGGACTTCTCGTGGCTCGACGGCCGAGCCACCGAGGAGCGCCCGAGCTGGCACTTCTTCGAGGCCCTCGGCTACCGGATGGCGGGCGCGACCGCGTCCCTCGACATCGACACCGGCGGCGGGGAGGTCCTGGCCGGCCTGCCGACGATCCCGCCGCTCGCCGCCGCGACCGAGTCGTGGCCGCCGAATCTCGCCAAGGCGACAGCGCTGCTGCGTCCGCGCGGCATCGTGGTCGTCGCCGGTCCTGAGCAGCCGCCGCTCCCCTTCGCCGACGCGACCTTCGACCTGATCACCGCGCGCCACCCCGTCGAGCCCTGGTGGAGCGAGATCGCCCGCCTGCTCTCGCCCGGGGGCGCCTACTTCGCGCAGCACGTCGGCCCGCACTCGGTGTTCGAGCTCGTCGAGTTCTTCCTCGGGCCGCAGTCCGAGTCCGTCCGCCGCGGCCGGCACCCCGACGACGACACGGTCGCCGCCCAGGCCGCCGGGCTCGAGATCGCCGACCTGCGCTACGAGCAGACCCGGATCGAGTTCTTCGACATCGGCGCGGTGGTCTACTTCCTGCGCAAGGTGATCTGGATGGTCCCCGGCTTCACGGTCGAGGCCCACCTCCCGAAGCTCCGCGAGCTCGACGCCCTGATCCGGGCAGACGGCCCGTTCGTCGCCTACTCGACCCGCTACCTGGTCGACGCCCGCAAGCCGCTCTAGCGGATCGCCCGCACTCCGCGACGTTGGTGGATCGACCCCGTCGTCGTCGCGAGCGCGGCCGCCGAGGCGTTGTTGCGCGCCGCGATGACCTCCGCCAGGATCGAGATCGCCGTCTCCTCCGGCGTCGACGCGCCGAGGTCCAGGCCGATCGGAGACCTCAGCCGGGCGATCTCGGGCGCAGGAACTCCGCGCTCCCTCAGCGATGCCACGCGTCGATCGTGCGTGCGCCGCGACCCCATCGCACCCACGTAGAAGGCCGGCGACTCGAGCGCCAGCTGGATGGCCAGGGCGTCGAACCGCGCGTCGTGCGACAGGACGCAGACGACCGACCGCTCGTCGAGGTCCAGCGTCGGCAGCACCCGCTGCGGCCAGCCGACGATCACCTCGACGCCGGGGAAGCGCTCCTGCGTCGTGAACAGCTCGCGCGGGTCCGTGACCACGACCCGGTAGCCGAGCACGCGGGCCGCGGCGGCGAGCGCCGTCGAGAACTCCATGGCGCCGATGATGACGAAGACGGGCGGGGCCGTCGCGACCTCGAAGAACAGCTCGACCTGCGCCCCGTCGCAGTCGAGGGTGGTGAGGGCGGACTCCCCGATCGCCACACGGGCGCTGAGCTCGGCGGCGATGCGCTCGCTCCACCCGCCGGGGACGACGCCGCTGACCACAGTGACGGCGCCGGCTGCTCGGCCGGCCGCGGCAGACCCGAGTTCCTGCATCAGGGGGTGCGCGGAGTCGACCCGCTCGATGCGGATGCGGAGCTGGCCGCCGCAGGTGAGTCCGACCGAGAACGCGGTCTCGTCGTCGACGCCGTACTCGACGGTGCGCGGTCGCCCGTCGGCGAGGACCTCCTCGGCCTCGGCGACCACGGCGGCCTCGACGCAGCCTCCGGCGATGGAGCCGATGACGACCTCGCCGTCGTAGGCCATCGAGGTGCCGACCGTGCGCGGGGCGCTGCCCTCGATCGACACGGCCGTCGCGACCGCGAGCGTACGGCCCGCGGCGAGCGCGGAGAGCAGGCGGTCGGCGATCTCGAACATCTCCCCAGGGTCGCACGGCGCCGTTTCGGCGGTGTTACGTGTCGCGCCCCTTCTCGAATTTCAAGGGGATCCGGCGGCCGGGCGACGGCGCCATGCGGATCGGGGGTCGTTGGGGCGAAAATCTCCTTGAAATTTGAGGATGGCGCGGCGGGGAGGGGGGGCGGACGGCCGCGGGCGGGCGGAGGGCGGACGGCGGGCGAGCGGACGGCAGGCGGTCCGGCGGCGACGACACATCGCCGACACATGGCGGTGCCACGATGGCGGCATGGCCCAGACGCAGACCCCGACTCCCGCCCCGACCCTGCGAATCAGCGGGGCCGTGCGCACCGTCGTCGACGAGGACATCGAGCGCGACGGCGACCTGCTCGCTCGGGACGGCCTCATCGTGGACACGCTCGGCGACGACGCCGTCGAGACCCTCGACGCGACCGACGCCGTGGTCACGCCGGGCCTGATCAACGCGCACCACCACCTGCTCCAGAGCGCCTTCAGGACGCTGCCGGGCACGCGCGGGGTCCCGATGGCGACATGGCTTCCGACGATGGCCGCCGCCTACGCCGACGCGGGCATAGACGCCTCGCTGCTTGCCGCGTCGGCCGCCGCCGGGGTGGCCGAGGGGCTCCTGAACGGCGTGACCACCGTCGCCGACCACCACCTGAACTGGCCGCTCGAGGCCTCCGTCGACGACCGGACGGCCGTGGCCCGGGCGACCGCCGACGCCGCGGCGCGACTCGGCGGGCGCCTCGTCTTCGTGCGAGGCTCGGCGCGCGACGCCGCCTCGGACGCCGCGGAGTCGGCCGAGGCGATCGTGCGCGCGCTCGTTCCCGGCGCGGTCGGCGGCGTGCGGGCCGACGGGATGCTCCAGGTCGCGGTCGGACCGGCCGGCGTGCACAGCGACTCCCGCGAGACCTTCGAGGCGCTCGGCGAGATCGCTGCTCGGCACGGCCTGCGCCGCCGCACCCAGGCCAACGAGCAGGTCGATACGGCGATCGCGCTCGAGCGCTACGGGAGGCGGCCGATCGATCTGCTCGACGAGTGGGGCTGGCTCGGCCCCGACGTCACCGTGGCGCACCTCTGCGACGTGACGCCCGACGAGATCGCTCGACTCGCCGCAGCCGGCGTGACCGCGACTCACGCGCCGGGCTGCGATCTGCCGATGGGCTGGGGCATCTCACCCGTGGCTGCTCTGCGCGAGGCCGGCGTGCCGGTCGGGCTCGGCACCTCGGGCGGCGGCTCGAACGACGCCGGGCACCTGCTCGCCGACGCGCGCCTCGCGATGCAGGTGGCGCCGCTGGTCGGCCCGCCGCTCTCGGCGCGCGCCGTGCTCGGCATGGCCACGGCCGGCGGAGCACGCGGTCTCGGGCGGCCAGAGCTCGGCCACCTGCGGCCGGGAGCCGCCGCCGACCTGTGCGTGTGGGACGTCGGCGGGGTGGCCGATGCCGGAGTCGCCGACCCCGTCGCGGGGCTGCTGTGGGCGTCGCCGGGGAGGCGTCCGCGGCACGTCGTGGTCGCCGGCCGGGTGGTCGTGCGCGACTACGCCCTGGTGAACGCCGACGAGCGGGAGCTGGTGGCGGCGGTGCGGGCGCGCGTCGGGCGCTGAGTACGGCGGTGAGCGGCGAGTTCCTGCGCCCGTGGACACCGTGAAGCGGCACCCGCACACCGCCGCGGCCCGAGACCCGCGCCGCATCGCCGGGTCGACCGCGCCGGACGGACTAGAGCTCGAGCACCAGCCGCGGGCACGCCGCCCGCGACACGCACACGTACATGACCTCGTTCGCCGCCTGCTCGTCGGGCGTGAGGATCGAGTCGCGATGGTCGACCTCGCCTTCGAGCACGACGGTCTCGCAGGTGCCGCAGGTGCCCTCGCGGCAGCTCGACAGCACGAGGGCGCCGGCCTCCTCGGCGACGTCGAGAACCGACCGGTCGGGCGGCACGGTGACGGTGACGCCGGTGAGCGCCAGCTCGACCTCGAAGGCCCCCTGCAGCACCGGCTCGCCGACCTCGCGCGGCGCGAACCGCTCGACGACGAGCTGGCGCCCTGCGGCGGCCTTCTCGATCGCCTCGATGAGCCGGGTGGGTCCGCAGCAGAACGTGGTCGTGAACGGCTTCATGCCGGTGAAGAGCGCGTCGAGGTCGAGCCGCCGGCCCTCGTCGGCGGCGTACACGTGCGTCTCGGCGTCGGGCAGCTCGTCGAGCAGGGCCATCGTCGAGCGCGAGCGTCCGGCGTAGTGCACCTCGTACGACACCCCGGCACGCTCGGCCGCGGCGGCCATCGACGAGATCGGCGTGATGCCGATGCCGCCGGCGACGAGCACGTACGACGTGCCGTGCACGGGCTGGAACTCGAAGTGGTTGCGCGGCCCGGCGACGGTCAGCCGGTCGCCGGCCTGGACGCCGGAATGCAGCCACTCGCTGCCGCCGCGGCCGTCGGGCTCGCGGAGCACGCCGATGCGCCAGCTCTCGCTGCGGCCCGGCTGCGGCGGCCCCGAGAGGGAGTACTGGCGCACGTCGCCGTCGGGCAGGACGACGTCGATGTGCGAGCCGGCGTTCCAGCCGGGAAGCGAGAGGCCCGCCACTGGTGCGAGCTCGAACAGGTCGATGCCGTCGGCTCCGCGGGTGCGGGAGGCGACGACGACCTCGAACTGGGTCTCGTGGAGATCGGGATGGTTCACAGCGACTGCGGCTTCTCTTTGACGACGATGATCCGGTAGCCGCTCTCGTCGGCGGCCTTCCAGCGGTGCGGGGTGCCGCCGACGAAGTACAGCGAGTCGCCGGGCGTCAGGGTGCGGGGCGCGTCGTCGCCGAGGTCGACGATGACGGTGCCGTCGAGCACGTGCACGAACTCGTCTTCGGCGTGCGCGAAGTAGTCGCCCGGGTCGACGTTCGTGCCGACGAGCTCCATCGGCGAGAAGCCGCGGTGGCCGTGCGTGAGCATGCGGCCGACCGACTCGCCGTAGCGGCCGTGCGACCCCTCGCCGGCGCGGACCAGCACGATCCCGGGCTGGTCGACCGGCGCGTCGTCGTCGTCGGCGAGCAGCTCGACCTGCGATGAGCCCAGGGCCCGCGCGATGCGCTCGAGCGACACCATGCTGGGTCGGGCCAGGCCGCGTTCGAGCTGCGACAGGAAGGGGTGCGACAGGTCGGCGGCGGCCGCGAGCTGCACGAGGGTCAGCTTGCGGTCGCGACGGAGTCCGCGGATCCGGCGCCCGACGAGCAGCGCCTGCCGGTCGACGGCAGGGGCTGCGGCATCGGCGACTGTGTCGCTGTCGGTCGTGGTGACGGGGTCCTCCAAGGTCGAGGGGCAGTAGCGCCGTGACGTGTGTACCACGGCGTACCGGCGGCCGCAGCCGCAATTAACACGTCGAAACGACCGTGTTACGTCGTGGAAACGCGGCGTCCGTAGATTCAATCATGTTGATCTCATCAACATTCTGACGAAAGCGTGCCAGTGCCCTTCCTCCCCCGCCGCCTCACCCTCCTGCAGAACGCGATCCTGCCCGACGGCTCCGTCGTCGACGTGACGATCGACGGCGAGACCGTGACCCGCATCGAGGCGGCGCGGACCGCGGGCGCGCCAGCCGACCCGGGCGCCGCCCTCGACCCCGGTGCCGCTCTGGATTCCGGTGCCGCCCTCGACCCCGGTGCCGTCCTGGACCTCAGCGGCCACGTTCTCCTCACCGCGCCCGCCGAGCCGCACGCCCACCTCGACAAGGCCCTCTCGTGGGAGGCCATCCGGCCCCCGATGGGCGACCTCGTCTCGGCTATCACAGCCTGGCGCGAGTACGCCCGCACGATGACCGTCGACGACATCGCCGACCGGGCCCGCGAGCAGCTGCTCCGCATGCTCGGCCAGGGAACGACCGCTGTCCGCACCCACGTCGACATCCTGCTGGGCGACCAGCCCCTCCGCGGCGCCCAGGCCCTGGTCCAGGTGCGGCAGGAACTCGCCGGCCTCGTCGACCTGGAGCTCGTCGCGCTGGCCGGCCCCGACGTGCCCGACGCCGCCGTCGAGGCCGCCCTCGACCTGGGCGTCGACCTCGTCGGCGGGTCGTCGCACCTGGCGCCCGACCCGAGCGCCGACCTGCAGCGGCTCCTCGCCATCGCCGCCCGGCGCGGGGTCGGCGTCGACCTGCACACCGACGAGTCGCTTGCCGGCGCGGTCACGCTGGGCGAGTTCGCCGAGACGGTCGTGGACTGGACCGTCAACGTCAGCGCCGGCCACTGCGTGCGGCTCGGAACTGTCGACGCCACCACCCGCGACGACCTCATCGCCCTGGTCAAGGCCGCCGACATCGGCATCATCGCCAACCCGATCACCAACCTCTACCTGCAGGGCTGGGAGCACCCGGTCTCCACCCCGCGCGGACTCACCGCGGTGCGCGAGCTGCTCGACGCCGGGGTGCGCCTCGGTGCCGGGGCCGACAACGTGCGCGACCCGTTCAACCCGCTCGGCCGCAGCGACGCCCTCGAGACCGCCATGCTGCTGGTCACGGCGGGCCACCTCACCATCGACGAGGCCTACGCGGCGGTCAGCGACGGGGCGCGGTCGGTGATGGGCCTGGCCCCGGCGGGTGCGGTCGTCGGCGGGCGCGCCGAGTTCCTGGCGGTCCGCGGTTCTTCGCTGGCCGACGTCACGGCCAACGCGCCCGCGGACCGGTACGTGATCCACGCCGGGCGGCTCGTCGCCCAGAGCCGCACCACCAGCGACATCGCAGCACCCCACCTCACGGAAAGCACGGTGACAGCATGACCACTCCTGACGCGAAGCGACACATGCCCTACCCCCTCGAAGAACTGATCGCCGAGCTGCGCGAGCTCCTCGGCGAGCGCGGCGTCTCCGTCGAGCTCGCGGCCCGCGAGAGGGCCTCCGTCGACGGCTCCCGTCTCTCCCCGGTCATCAGCGCCCAGCTGCCGCTCGGCCTCGCCGACGTCGTCGCCTACCCGACCTCGGCCGACGAGATCGCCGTCGTCGTCGGCGCGGCCTCGCGTCTCGGGGTGCCGATCACCCCGCGCGGCAAGGGCACCGGCAACTACGGCCAGGCCATCCCGTTCACCGGCGGGCTCGTGCTCGACGTGACGAAGGCGCGCGCGGTCGTGTCGGTCGGCGACGGCGAGCTCACGGCCGAGGCGGGCGCCACGATGGTGTCGCTCGAGCAGGCCGCGAACAAGGCCGGCCAGCAGATCCTGATGTACCCGTCGAGCGCGCAGTCGTCGCTCGGCGGCTTCCTCGCCGGTGGCTCCGGCGGCACCGGCTCGATCAAGCACGGCTCCAACCACCAGGGCTTCGTGAAGGCGCTCGACATCGTCCACGCCGACGGCACCGGCGAGATCGTGCACGTCGAGGGCGACGAGGCCCAGAAGTACGTCCACAACTACGGCACCGCCGGCATCATCGTGCGCGCCACCATCGCCCTCGAGCCCCTGCAGGACTGGCGCGGCTTCTTCGCCAGCTTCGACTCGTTCGAGCAGCTCCTGCCGCTGATCCGGGCGTTCGGCGAGCTCGACCCGCTTCCGCGCCTGACCTCGGGCGACCTGTCGACGCTGGCCGACGCCCTGCCCGACGACCCGGCCATCCCGGCCGGACGCGCGTCGCTCCGCGCGATCCTCGACGCGTCGACCGTCGACGCCGCCACGGCACTCGTTCAGGCGGCCGGCGGTCGCGTCGAGGACGTCCGCGAGGGCCCCCAGACCTCCATGAAGATCAGCATGATGTCGTACAACCACCCCATCGAGTGGCTGCAGAAGGCCTACCCCGACACGTACTTCCACGTCGAGGTGTCGGGCGATGCGCTGATCGACCGGATCGACGAGGTGCACGCCGTCTACCCCGGCGGCATGCTCCACATCGAGACGGCGCACGGCCGCCCGATCGGCATGCTCGCCGGCCGGTACTCGTCGCCCGAGGAGGTGTTCGCCGGCTTCGACCGGCTCGCCGAGCTCGGCGTGGGCTATCACAACCCGCACCAGTGGTTCGTCGACTTCGAGCCGACCCGCACCCGCGAGCTCGCCAGGACGACCGACCCGAACGGCCTGCTCAACCCGGGCAAGCTCGTCGACGCCACCCTGGTGACGGGGGCGAAGGTCTCGTGAGCCGCGATCTCGTCCACCTCTCCGGGCCGTCGCTCGCCACGACGCTGACCGAGTCGTCGGTGCTGGTGCTGCCCACCGGCGCGATCGAGCACCACGGCCCGCACCTGCCGCTCTCGACCGACTGGCTGATGGCCGACATGATCGGCCGCGGCGTGGTCGAGGCGGCGGCCCAGGCCGGCCAGGACGTCTGGCTGCTGCCTTCGCTCGCCTACACGAAGTCGGACGAGCACCACTGGGCCCCGGGCACGATGTGGCTGAACGCCGACACGCTGCTCCAGACGGTCGTCGACATCGGCCGCTCGATCGTCGCCACCAACGCGCGCACGCTCGTCTTCTACAACGGGCACGGCGGAAACATCGCCCTGCTCCAGGTGGCGCTGCGCGAGCTGCGTCGCCGCTTCGGCCTCCGCACCTTCCTGATGGGGTCGAACATGAAGGGCGGCGACGGGGTGGACGGGCCGGACGAGCACGGGTTCGGCGTCCACGGTGGTCACAGCGAGACGTCGATGATCCTGCACCTGCGACCCGACCTCGTCGACATGACGAAGGCAGAGCGCTGGATCCCCGAGCACATGCTCGACCTGGAGTACGTGAAGTTCAACGGCGGCCCCGTGCACTTCGGCTGGCTGTCGAACGACTTCGGCGAGGCCGGGGTGGTCGGCGACGCCTCGCAGGCGAACGCCGAGTGGGGCAAGGTGCTGTACGACACGGCGATCGAGGCGGGGGTCGCCTCATTGGCAGAGATCGCGCGCTTCGCGCACCCGGCGCTCGAGCCCGGCACGCTCTCGTGACGGACCCGGCCGCCACGGCATCAGCGCCGACTATCGTCGCGATCCCGGACGAGGCCTGGGCCCTGCTCGTCGACTGGCTGCCGAACGACGACCCCGATCGGCCGCAGATCACGCTGTCGACGTGGTGACGCCGACGCAGCTCACCTTCTGGTCGTCGAGCGACGACACGGCGTCGCGGCGCGTCGAGTTCGCCCTCGGCGCCGACGGCTGGGTGCGGCGGTACCTCGCCGGCTGAGCCGGATTGCGCCCGGGAGCCGTCAGGCCGAGCGACGCGGCGGCACCACGATCGGCACCAGGTGCTCGACATGGCAGAAGTCGCCTGGATTGAGAGTCGCCAACGACGCCCCCAGCTCGTACGCGGTCGCGGCGATCATCAGGTCGCGGGAGCGCGCCTTGCCGGGCGCGTGGGGGTGCGTGACCTCCATGAGCTCGGCGTGGAACGTGGCTGTCGCGTCGGTGTAGGGAAGCCACTGCATCCTCGCATTGGCGAGTCGAGCTAAGAGCGACCGGCGCTCCGCGTGCGCGACCGCCGAAGTGGCGACGGCCACACCGAACTCGAGTTCCGCCCGGACCACGGCCGACGAGACGGCCGCGTCGGACGGCAGAGCGATGTCGTCCCAGTCGATCAGCACCGAGGTGTCGAGCACGATCACCGGCCTGCCCTTTCGAACGGGTCGCGAAGGTCGTCTTCGTCGTCCGTGGAGTGAATGTCGGCCATCCAGGCGTCGGCCCCCTCGCGAGACAACGGCGGGCCCCCGAACGCCGCCATTCGAGCCCGCAGCACCTCCATCGGGATTCCGATTCTCTCGACCCGGTGCCCCGGCTGGTCGACGACGATGTCGCCGAGCGGCACGATCGCCGCGACAGGCCGTCCGTTCACGGTCACGATTCGCCCGAGGTTCTCGGCCTGCACCTCGGCAAGAACGCGAGAGGCGTTCTGCTTGAGCTCGCGGACCCCGACCGACGGCCGATCGCTCTGGAGTGGAATAGACATTTCACCACTGTAGCCCAGACGAAGAACAGGTGCTACGGCCGCAGCACCGCCGATCCCCCTGCCGCCAGCGCCTCCGCGAAGAGCCCGGCCCCAGCCGGCCCGTAGACCATGCTCTTCAGACACGTCGGCTCCGTCGCGGCGACAGTCCTCTCCATGGTGAACACGCTTGCATTCGCGTGTTTCCCCCGAGACTCCGGGCATTTCGGGCCGGTAAAACTCTCTAAAATGGGCGAATGGCCCCCACAGAGTCCCCCGTCGACCTCGTCGTCCGTGCTTCTCGAGTCCTCGTCGAGGGGGCGTTCCGGCCCGCCGCGGTGAGCGTCACCGGCGGGCTGATCACGGCGATCGACGACATCGACACCGTGCTGACGGCCCTGGAAGACCGCACGCTTCCCGAGGGGCAGGTGCTGATCCCCGGAATCGTCGACAGCCACGTGCACGTCAACGAGCCCGGCCGCACCGACTGGGAGGGCTTCGCGTCGGCCACGACGGCGGCGCTCCGCGGGGGCGTGACGACGATCGTCGACATGCCGCTGAACAGCATCCCGCCGACGACCACCGTCGAGGCGCTCGATCTGAAGCGCGCGGCCGCCGAGCCCCAGGCCCGCGTCGACGTCGGATTCTGGGGCGGCGCGATCCCGTCGTCGCTCGGCGCCCTCCGCCCGGTGCACGACGCCGGGGCCTTCGGCTTCAAGGCGTTCCTGTCGCCGTCGGGCGTGGACGAGTTCCCGCACCTGTCGACCGAGCAGCTGCACGCCGCGATGGCTGAGATCGCCGCGTTCGACGGCCTCCTGATCGTGCACGCCGAAGACCCGGACACCCTCGAGCACTCCCCCGCCCCCGAGGGCGCGTCGTACTCCGCGTTCGTCCGGTCGCGGCCCGACTCGAGCGAGCAGTCGGCGATCGACCACGTGATCGACGCGGTCCGGCGCACGGGCGGCCGGGCGCACATCCTGCACCTGTCGTCGGCGGCCGCTCTGCCCGCCATCCGCGCGGCGAAGGCCGAGGGCCTGCGCCTCACCGTCGAGACCTGCCCCCACTACCTGTCGTTCGACGAGGAGCACATCCCCGACGGCGGCACCCAGTACAAGTGCTGCCCGCCGATCCGCGACGCCGCGAACCAGGACGCCCTGTGGGAGGCCCTCGTCGACGGCACCATCGACCTCGTCGCCAGCGACCACTCCCCCTCGACCGCGGCGCTGAAGTTCGCGGGCGACGGCGACTTCGACCTCGCCTGGGGCGGCATCTCGGGCCTGGAGCTCAGCTTCCGCGCCGTCTGGACCGGCGCCGCCGCCCGCGGGATCCCGCTCGAGTCGGTGGTCCGATGGATGTCGACCGCCACCTCCGACCTCGTCGGGCTCTCCGACCGCGGCCGCATCGCCGTCGGCACCCAGGCCGACCTCGTCGCCTTCGACCCCGACGCGGCCTTCACCGTCGATGCCACGCGCCTCGCTCACAAGAACCCCGTAAGCGCGTTCGACGGCAGCGAGCTGCGCGGCTCGGTCGAGACGGTGTGGCAGCGCGGCGTCGTGGACGCCGGCGGGCGGCTCGTGGTGCGGCCGGCGTAGCCGCCCTCCGGCAGCCGGGCGCGGCGCTACTCCAGCTCGCCGAGCTCGTCGTACAGCGCCGTGATGGCCGCGACACGGGTACGCCCAGCGCGAGAATCGGCACCGAGCACCGCGGCGGCGAGCAGGTTCGCGAGACTCATCGGCGCCGCGTACGAGTCGAAGGCCGAGATGCCGTCGACCGGGCAGGGCAGCACGACGGTGTCGGGCGTCACCGGCAGGCGCAACGCCGGGTCGGCGAGCACCACCAGCGGCACCCCGCGCGACTGCAGCGCCGCGACCACGGCGGCGAACCCCGCCGGACGCCGCCGGAACCCGACGAGCACGACGACGTCACGGGCGTCGAGCCCGGCGAGCTCCTCGCCCACCGACTGGCCCGGCGCCGGAGCGACGCGCACGCGGGGCCTCGCCTGAGCGAGCTGCTGCCGAAGGTGCAGGGCGACCGGGTAGCTGTTGCGGAAGCCGGCGACGACGACCTCGCGCGAGGCGGCGATCATGCCGGCGGCGGTCTCCAGGCGCCCGTCGGCGAGCCCGGCGACCATGCGCTCGAGGGCGGCCTGCTCGCTGCGGAGGTGCTCCGCCAGGTCGCCGGTGGGGCCGGTGGCGACGGGCACGCCCCGTCCGCGGAGGGCTCTGGCCTGGTCGCGGAGTTCCTGCGCGTCGGCATAGCCGAGGCTCCTGAAGAGGCGGGACACCGTCGCCTTCGAGACCCCGCTGCTGTCGGCGATCTCGGTGGCCGAGAACACGGCGAGGTCGGCCACGTGCTCGAGCATGAAGTCGGCGGCCACCCGCTCGCGGGCTGTCAGCTCGGCGTAGGCCTCGCGGATCCGGCCCTCGATGTCGTCAGAACCGGGCGCAGGAACTCGGGGCCCCTCCGTCATCACGCCGCGTACGTCGCCGCGTACGCCCTGACCGCCGCCTCGAACGCGTCGAGCGCCACGGCGACGTCCGCCTCGGTCACTGTCTCGTCGGGGTGATGGCTGATGCCGCCTCTGCCGTTGCGGATGAAGAGCATCGCCCAGTCGGTGAGGTCGGCCACCGCCATGGCGTCGTGCCCGGCCTTCGAGAAGAGCGCCATCGGGTCGGGCTCGCCGGTCGTCGCGGTGATCCCCGCGCGGATGACGTCTCGCAGGTGGGGCGCGGCCACGACGGCGGGGGCGCCGTGCGTCTGCTCGTCGGCGAAGGCCAGCCCGCGCCGGGTGCAGACCTCGGCCGCGACGTCCTGGATCTGCGCCCACACGGCGTCGCGCACGTCGTCGGTCTCGGCCCGGAGGTCGAGGCTGAACTCGACGCGGCCGGGGATCACGTTGACCCCGCCGGGGAACGCCTGCAGGCGGCCGACGGTGGCGATGGCGCCCGCCTCACGGGCCAGCTGCTCGACGGCGAGCACGACCTCGGAGGCGCCGGCGAGCGCATCGTGGCGGCGGTGGAACGGGACTCCCCCGGCATGGCCGGCCTCGCCCGTCATGGTGAGGGCGAAGCGGCGGGCGCCGGCGATCGACGAGACGACGGCCAGGGGCAGGTCGGCCTCTTCGAGGTAGGGGCCCTGCTCGATGTGCGCTTCGAGGTAGCCGACGACGTCATCCGAGCGGTACGCGGCGTCGGCGACCTTCGTCGGGTCGAGGCCGAACTCGACGAACGCCTCGCGAAGGGTGGTTCCGCTCTTGTCGGCGAGCGTCCACCACTGGTCGTCCCAGGTGCCGGCGACGGCGCGGGAGCCGAGCAGCGCGGTGCCGAATCGGGTGCCCTCCTCGTCGCCGAATGCGAGCACGTCGATCGCGAACGGGAGCGTCGCGTCGCTCTCGCGGAGGCGGTCCACGACGGCGATGGCGAGCATGACGCCGAGGATCCCGTCGAAGCGGCCGGCGTTCGGAACGGTGTCGAGGTGCGAGCCGAGGAGCAGCGTCGGCAGGCCCGGGGTGGCGCCCTCGAGGCGGCCGCGCTGGTTGCCGGCGGCGTCCATCCACGTGGTCATGCCGGCCTCCTGCATCCAGTGGCCGGCCTGCAGGTTGACGGCGGCGTGCTCGGGCGAGAGGTAGACGCGCTCGATGCCGGTGCGCGTCGACGACTGGTTGGCCAGCGCGTCGCAGCGGTTCAGGATCGTCTTCGCGTCGATCACACGGCACCCCCGTCGGCGTAGACGTCGTAGGCCGCCCCGACACCGCCGCCGGCCGTGATCGAGACGCCCCCGCGGCGCAGGACCGACTCCAGCGCGCTGAGCGTCGTGAGCACGGTGTCCTTCCGGGCGTTGTAGCCCATGGTGCCGACGCGCCACACCTTGCCGTGCAAGGGGCCGAACGAGGTGCCGATCTCGATGCCGAAGTCGTTCAGCATGGCCGCGCGGGCCGCGTCGCCGTCGATCCCGTCGGGGATCACGACCGCGGTGACGTTGTTCATGCGGTGCTCCAGGTCGCCGAACACCTCGAGGCCGAGCCCCTGGAGACCGGCGAGCATGGCCGAGCCGTGCAGCGCGTGGCGCGCCACGGCGTTGTCGATGCCCTCGTCGACGAGGAGGCGTGCGCACTCGCGAGCGCCGTAGAGCATCGAGGTGGCCTCGGTGTGGTGGTTGAGGCGCTGGGGGCCCCAGTAGTCGAAGATCATCGCGAGATCGAAGTAGTTCGAGCGGATCGGGTGGGCGCTCACGGCGTCGCCGTCGGTGCGGATGCCCGCCTCGATCGACTTGCGCGCAGTGATGACGTCGACGGCCTTCGCGGAGAACGTGACGGGGGCCGAGCCGGAGGGTCCGCCGAGGCACTTCTGCAGGCCGGCGGTCACCGCGTCGAGGCCGAGCTCGTCGGTGCGGAAGGTGTTGCCGGCGAGCGACGCCGTGACGTCGGTGTAGAACAGCACGCCGTGCTTCTCGCACAGCTCGCCGATGCCCTCCAGCGGCTGGGCGACGGTCGTCGACGTGTCGCCGTGCACGACGGCGAGCAGCTTCGGCTTCACCGTCTCGAGCGCCGCGGCGATGGCCGACAGCGGGAAGACCTCGCCCCACGGCACCTCGATGACGTGCACCTCGGCGCCGCAGCGCTCGGCGATCTCTCGCAGCAGGTGGCCGAAGCGGCCGAAGATCGGCACGAGCACCCGGTCGCCGGGCTCGATCAGCGACACGAGCGCCGCCTCGATGCCGGCGCGCGACGTGCCGTCGACGATCAGGGTCTGCTCGTTCCGCGTCTGGAAGACCTCGCGATAGAGGGCCTGCGTCTCGTCCATCGCGGACGTCATCCACGGGTCGTACTGGCCGACGAGCTGGGCCGACATGGCGCGCAGCACGCGCGGGTCGGCATTGATCGGGCCGGGGCCCATCAGGAGGCGGGCGGGCGGGTTGATCGACTGGAAGGGCTGTTTCACCAGGCCAGTCTACGGAACAACTGTTTCACGCGGGTAAACGTTTCGGCGAGCGAGCAGACGGGCGGGGTGCGAGATGGCCCTCGCCGGCGCCTCGCGGCGGGCAACGCGACGCCGAGGGCCATCTCGCCCGCCGGCACGCACGGGAACGCGGCGGGGCGGCGCCGTGGAGGGAGCGCCCGGGGCGTCAGGCCAGACCGGCGGCGAGAGCGACCAGCGCGAGGTCGGTACCGCGCGGGCCGACGAGGCACAGGCCGACGGGTCCGCCGGGCACGGTCATCAGGGGCGCGCTCACGGCGGGGTAGCCGCCGATGCCGGCGATGCAGGTGAGTCCGAGCGTCTGCGAGCGCAGCACGTCGAACTCGGCAGGCGTGGAGGACAACGACGGCGCCGCCGACGCGGCGCTCGGAAGCAGCAGGATCCGCCCGTCCAGCACCTGGTCGAGCTGCTCCCGCTGCTGCGCGAGGTCGGCGAGCGCGTCGGCCTCCTGAGAGGCTGTGACGCTGCGGCCGAAGTGGAAGCGCGACTCGACGTCGGGCGCGAGCGACCCCGGGTTCGCCGTGATCCAGTCGCCGTGCGACTTCCACGCCTCGGCGGCCTGCACGATGCGGAACAGCTCGTACAGGTGTGCGATGTCGCCGAGCTCGACCTCCTCGGGCTCCAGCCCGAGAGCCGGGAGCACGGCCCAGAACGCCTCGCGCACGTCGGGCGTGACCGACGAGAGCAGGCGCGGGTCGACGACGAAGCGCGGCTCCACGTCGCGCTGCAGCACGGCGGCTCCGGCCGAGACGCCGGTCAGCGTCGCGGCGGCGGCCCGCCCCAGAAGCCCGGCGTCGCGCGTCAGCCAGCCGACGGTGTCGAACGTCGGAGCGAGGGGCAGCACGTCGGTCTTGCGCACGGCGCCGTGCGAGGTCCGCAGACCCCACAGGCCCTGATACGACGCAGGAACCCGGATGCTCCCGCCTGTGTCGGTGCCGAGCCCGATGCTGGCGTGCCCGAGCGCCACCGCCGAGGCGGGCCCGCTCGTCGAGCCGCCCGAGATGGCGCCCGGCACCACGCCGTTCGGCGGAGTGCCGTACGCGGAGTTGCGGCCGGCGATGCTGTACGCGAACTCGTCGGTCTGGGCGATCCCGATGAGGGAGGCTCCGTCGTCGAGCAGCGCCTGGACGGCAGGAGAGTTGAACTGCTGATCGGCCTGGCCCTCGAGGTACGCGGGCACGCCGGCGCCGATGCGCACGCCCGCGACGGCGAACAGGTCTTTGACGGCGACTGTCTCGCCGAGCAGCGACCCCTCGTCGGCGCCGGCGACGAGGGGTGCGCCGACGACGCGCCAGATCCTGGTGTCGAAGATGGGAGAGGGGGCCTGCACGTGCGCCGTGGCGATGCGCCACGCGTGGTCGTGCCAGGAGCGGCGCCAGAGCTGGGTGACGACGCCGCGGCCTCCGGCGGCGGGTGCGTTGACCGACACCACGACGGCGTTCGAGGGGTCGACGACCCGGACGTGCAGCTCGACGATGCGGCGCAGCGGCACGGCCGACCGACGCGCACGGAACCCCGTGATGGCGTCATGGCCGCGCAGGAGTCCTCCGGCGTCGGCGCGGAGCGCGTCGGGGTCGTTCTCGAACGCGTCGGAGAGCGCCTCCTGGTCGTTGGCGGCGAGGGCCGTCTCGTACGCGTCGAAGGCCTCGAGCAGCCCGTCGGGGAGCTCGCCCTGCACGGTGGTCGGCTCAGTTGTGCGTGACGGCTCAGTTCTGCGTGACGGCTCAGTTGTCAAAATCACTCACCCGGATCCTGGCGTGGACGCCCTTGACCAGGTCGACGACCTGGGAGATGTTGAAGTCGGTCGCCGCCGACAGGTACGCGTAGGCGAGCGCCTCGTCCATTCCGAAGCGCGCCTTCAGGAGCGACAGGGCCGCGCGCACGCAGTTCTGCACCGCGACGTCGAGGTCGCCGTCCATTCCGGTCGGCACCAGGAACTCGGGAGTCTCGGCCAACGGACCGGCGATCTCGCCGAACGCGGCGATCGCGTCCGCCTTCTTCACCAGGTCGAGCCGGACCGTCACACGCAGGGACGCCTCCATGGCGGTGAGGGCCACCTCGCCGTCGCCCTGCGCGAAGTGCGGGTCGCCGACGTAGGCGAGGGCGCCGGGCACCTGGACGGGCAGGTGGAGCGACGTGCCCTCGACGAGGAGGTTGATGTCGATGTTGCCGCCGTGGGCGCCGGGCGGGACGGAGTGGGGGCGGGAAGTTCCTGCGACCGCTACGCCCATGATGCCGAGGAACGGCCGGAGCGGGAACCGGACCGTGTGCTCGGCGCCGGCCGTGCGGGGCATCGTGCCGAAGCCGTCGTCGGTCGCCCGCGCGAACACCGAGACGTTGAGGCCGCCGCGGGGGAGCTCGTCGGGCAGAGCGCCGCGGCCGTGGCGGTTCGAGATGACGCCGTACGGCACGCGGGGGGTGGCGGTGATCAGGGTCATCGTGAGGAGGTCGCCGGGCTCGGCACCCTCGACGGCGATCGGCCCGGTGACGACGTGCGGCCCGTCGACGGCGGGGTCGCGCCGGCCCGTCGACGCGGCGATCTCGACGGCGTCGGTCAGGACGTCGGAGGCGGGCACTCCGTGCTCGGCGAAGAAGCCGATGGGGTCGCGGCCCTGGTCTTCGAGGATTCCCTCGTGGCTCAGCGTGTCGATCGTCACCTCGGTGCCGGGCGCGACCGTCAGGACGGCCTCGTCGGCGCCGCAGGGCAGGCGGCCCCACAGCGTGTTGGCGGCGGAGGCGGGCAGGTAGGCCGAGGCGGGGATCGGGCCGGCGCCGGGCTGCAGGATCATGCTCCGACCCTAGCGGGCGGATGTTTCGTGCCTTCGTCCGCGAGCATCCGCTGGGGATTCCTGATGAGATCGCCGCGAGCGGGGCCCACCCCAGCTTCCTCATGGCGACACGTCCTTACCGTCGAGCGTGACTGCTCCCACGTCTTCGTCTCCCCGCGCTCTCCGCGCGCTCACCGGCTTCTCGGGCCTCGCCGTCGTCGCCGGCCTGCTCGTCGCCGTCCTGGCCGTCCCCGCCCTCGTCGTCGTGTCGAACACCGTCACGACCGGTGTGACGGCGTTCGACTCGCTGCCCGGCTACCTCGCGATCACCCCGCCCGCCCAGGCCACCAGCGTCTACGCGAAGGACGGCTCGAAAGAGGTCAAGATCGCGTCGTTCTACACGGAGAACCGCACCGACGTGACGGCCGACCAGATCTCGCAGAACGTCAAGGACGCCGCTGTCGCCGCGGAGGACCCGCGCTTCTACGACGAGGGAGCGATCGACCTCCAGGGCACGATCCGCGGCATCCTCGCGACCACGCTCGGCGGCGACGTGCAGGGCGGCTCGTCGATCACGCAGCAGTACGTGAAGAACGTGCTCGTCGAGCGCTGCGCGACCGAGAACACCGACGCCGCCAAGGCCGAGAAGTGCTACGAGGACGTCACCGCCGTGACCCCGCAGCGCAAGCTCCGCGAGATGCGCTACGCCATCACCGTCGAGAAGAAGTACTCGAAGTCGGAGATCCTCACCGGCTACCTCAACATCGTCGGCTTCGGCGGCAACATCTACGGCATCCAGGCCGCCGCCGAGTACTACTTCGGCGTCCCGGCGTCGGCCCTGAACGTCGCGCAGTCGGCGACGCTCGTCGCCATCCTGAACAACCCGTCGAACCTCCGCATCGACGAGCCGGCGAACGCCTCCAACGGGTCTGCCGACCACTACGCCCTGACGAAGGTGCGTCGCGACTACGTGCTCCAGCGCATGTACGTGCACGGCAGGATCACGAAGGCGGAGCTCACGGCGGCGAAGGCCAGCGTGATCGCGCCCCACATCACCGCATCGACCAACGGGTGCGCGGCGGCCGTGAAGTACGACGCCGGCTACTTCTGCGACTACGTCACGAACGTCATCAAGAACGACACCGCCTTCGGCTCCACCGCGGACGCCCGCCTGCAGAGCCTCAACGAGGGCGGCCTGAAGATCTACACGACCCTCAACCTGGCCCAGCAGCGCACCGCGCAGGCCTCGCTCAGCGCCTACATGCCGACGACGGTCTCCGGGCTGAACGTCGGGGCCTCGAACGTCTCGGTCGAGCCCGGCTCGGGCCGGATCCTGACGATGGTGCAGAACACCGACTACACGCAGAGCGACCAGGCGGCGGCGGGCTCCACTGCGGTCAACTACAACACCGACCAGGCGTACGGCGGCTCCACGGGCTTCCAGACCGGCTCGTCGTTCAAGGCGTTCACGCTGGCCGCCTGGCTCGAGGCCGGGCACACGCTGTCGGACTACGTCACGACAGGGACCCACGACTTCTCGTTCGCGCAGTTCACCGCGAGCTGCACGAATCTCGGCGCCGGAACGTGGCCCGTGGCGAACGCCGAGAGCGTCCCGTCGTCGATGTCGGTCCTGACCGCGACGCAGGAGTCCATCAACACGGCCTACGCCGACATGGGCACGCAGCTCGACCTCTGCGACATCATCGACGCCGCCAAGGCCATGGACGTCCACACGGCGACCACCGGCGGCTCGCTCAGCGTCGTCCCGTCGGCGATCCTCGGCACCAACACGATCGCGCCTCTGACGATGGCCGTCGCCTACGCCGGCATCGCCAACGGCGGCGTGGTCTGCACGCCCGTCGCCATCGACAGCATCACCGGCCCGGACGGCGCGATCGCGGCGACTCCGACGACCTGCACGCAGGGCATGTCCTCCGACGTCGCCGCCGGCGTCTCGTACGCCCTGCAGACCGTCTTGAAGGCGGGCGGCACCGGCTCGCTCGCGAACCCGGGCGACGGCGTCGACATGCTGGCCAAGACCGGCACGAACGACAACGCCGAGCAGAACTGGCTGGTCACGTCGACGACGAAGGTCGCGACCGCCACCTGGGTCGGCAACGTCTCGGGTTCGGCCGGCTTCTACGACACGTACATCAACGGCGTCTACGGCTACAACCTGAAGTTCCTGATCGCGAAGCCGATCCTGCAGTCGCTCGACGCCGAGTACGGCGGAGACACCCTCACGGCCCCGCCGGCGTCCGAGCTCGGCACGACGTCGAGCTCGAGCGACAGCGCCGGCTCCGGCTCCGGCTCCGGCTCCGGCTCCGGCTCCGGCTCCGGCCAAACAGGCGCGATTTCGGGTGGGACAGGCGGCGCTCAGGGCTGATTCCGTGACGTTTTGCGGTGTGTGCACGTCTGATCGTCAGCGGCACACCGACCGCCTCCTGACACACGGCTAGAAAGACGAGCAGAATTCGCTCATGAAACTCCCCGGCTCCTCGCGGCACGACTCCGACACGACTCCCACCCCGACCTTCCACGCCGACGACACCGTCAGCCGAGGCATGAAAATCGCCGGCGCGTGGGGATGGCGAATTCTCGTCCTGATCGCCTGCCTGGCCGTCGGGGGGCTCCTGATCTCCGAGCTCAAGGAGATCGTGGTGCCGTTCCTGATCGCGCTCCTGATCTCGGCGCTGCTGCAGCCGCTGGTCAAGCTCCTCGAGACGCACCGCTGGCCCAAGTGGCTGGCCATCGTGGTGACGCTGCTGGCGGCGATCGTCGTGTTCGGCGGCCTGATCCTGCTCGTGGTGCTCCAGGTGCGCGCCGGTCTGCCGGCGCTCGAGAAGGAATCCGTCTCGCGCTTCAACGTCGTGAAGGACTTCCTCGCCGGGCCGCCCTTCAACCTCACCAGCAAGGATTACAACTCGGTCATCGACAGCGCCACCAGCGCCATCCAGGACAGCTCGAAGAGCCTGCTCTCGGGCGTCGCCGCGTTCGGCCTGGGCGCCGGCCACTTCGTCGCCGACGGCCTGCTGACCATCTTCGCCACCATCTTCATGCTGATCGACGGCGACGGCGTGTGGCGCTGGGTCACCCGCCTCTTCCCGCGTCGCGCGCGTGCCGCGGTCGACGGTGCCGGCCACTCCGGCTGGATCACCCTCACCACGTTCGTCCGCGTGCAGATCTTCGTGGCTGCGGTCGACGGCCTCGGCGTCGGGCTGTTCGCGTTCTTCCTCGGCCTGCCCCTAGCCGTGCCGATCGGCGTGCTGGTCTTCCTCGCCTCCTTCATCCCGGTCGTCGGAGCCATCGTCTCGGGCGCCTTCGCCGTGGTGATCGCCCTCCTCTTCATCGGCCCGCTCCAGGCGCTCATCATGCTCGGCGGCGTGATCCTCGTGCACCTCCTCGAGGCGCACGTTCTGCAGCCGCTGGTCATGGGCAACGCCGTCAAGGTGCACCCGCTGGCCGTCGTGTTCGCCGTGGCCGGAGGCTCGTACGTCGCCGGCATCCCCGGCGCCCTGTTCGCCGTGCCGACCATCGCCGTCATCAACGTCATGGTCACCTACGTCGCGCGCGGCAAGTGGCGAGACGGCGTCTCGTCCCAGCGAGACGAGGAGGACGCCGCCGACGAGGTGGTGCCGCAGACCGAGGGCACTCCGGCGAAGAACGCCGGGGCATAGACCGCGGGGCGCAGGAACGGCGACCCCACCACCGCCGCAGGCCCCGCCCCGTCGACGCCTACTGCTCGCGCGCCCGCCGTGCCGCACGACGCCGCTCGCGCCACGAAGGCCGTGGCGCCGCCGCGACGGCCTCCGACGCGGCTGCGGCTTCGGCGCGGCGGCGGCTCCGGCGTTCCTGCCACCGTCGCACTTCGGCGTCGGGCTCCCGCAGCGGCGTGACCACCGGCGGCCCGCCCGTCAGCTGGCGGCGGGCCTCGACGATCCGGGCGTTGAAGTCGGCGATCGTCGCGCGCACCGACGCCTCGGTGCCCATCGTGTCGAGGAGCCCGTCGAGCTGCTCGTTCTCGGTGCGGAGCGACAGCGCCGGGGGCGCCACGCCCGAGAGGCCCTCGCGCTCGATCTTGGCCTTGATCCACCAGTCGGGATCGTGGGTCGACGAGAGGCCGGGGAGCGGCTTGCCGGCGAGCGGCGAGTTGTCGAACTCGCCGGCGTCGATGGCACGGTCGAGAGCGGTCTTCGCGATCGAGCGGAGCTCGTCGGCGGTCGGGGCGCGGCGCTGCTCGGGGGTGTCGCGTTCCAGACGGTAGCGGGCCGCCGCGAGCGAGGGGTCGCGCTTCGCGGTCTCGCGCACGACCTCGTCTCGGCGCACCGGAGTGGGGCGCCGGGTGGGCGGAGTCTGCTGGTCGTCGGCCATCCCCTTCACGCTACGCCGCGTCGGGCGTCCGCACCTCAGGCGAACAGCACCGGCTGCGCTGCGGGCACGGCCTTCTCGAGCCCGAGCAGGTACTCCTTGCGCTCGATCCCGCCGCCGAACCCGGTCATCGCCCCGTTGGCGCCGATCACGCGGTGGCACGGGACGACGATGCTCAGCGGGTTGCGCCCGTTGGCGAGGCCCACCGCCCGCACGGCCCTCGGGTTGCCGAGGCGCTCGGCGATCCGCCCGTACGTCCAGGTCTGGCCGTACGGGATCTGCCGCAGCTGGTGCCAGACGGCGAGCTGGAAGTCGGTGCCGACCGGGGCCGTCGGCATGTCGAACTCGCGTCGATCGCCGTCGAAGTACTCGCCGAGCTGCTCGGTCGCGGCCGCGAAGACGCCGTCGCCGGCCCCCACCCGATCGCCGTAGGTCTCGACGGAGGGGGCGTGGCGGTGGTCGACCATGTAGAGGGCCCGGAGGGCGTCGTCGGTCGCGATCAGCGTGAGGGCTCCGATAGGGGAGTCGATCTCGGTCCAGGTGGTGGTCATGCGAGCTTCTCCGAGGGGTCGAGGACGACGTCGTGCGTCGGGATGGAGTTGACGGCGTGCGGGCTGAGGGCCCAGAGGTACTGCACGACGTAGGCCCGCCAGGGGGACCACGCGCGCGAGGCGGCCTCGAGGGCGGGGCCGGTCGACGGGAGGCCGAGTTCCTGCGCCGCCTTCTTCACCCCGAGGTCGCTCCCGACGAACGCGTCGGGGTCGCCCAGGGCGCGCATCGCGATGGTCTCGATGGTCCAGGGGCCGATGCCGGGGAGGGCCGCGAGCGAGGCTCGGGCCTCGGCCCAGTCGGCTCCGGCGTCGAGGCGGACGGCGCCGGAGGCCAGCGCTGTGGCCATTCCGCGGAACGTGCGCTTGCGCGACTCCGGCATGCCCAGGGCGCCCTCGAGATCGGTCGAGGAGACGAGCGCCTCGGCGGTCGGGAACAGGTGCGTGAGTCCGCCGTCCGGGTCGTCGATCGGCTCGCCGAACCGCGCGACGAGGCGCTGCGCGTGGGTGCGGGCCGCGGCGGTCGAGACCTGCTGGCCCAGCACGGCACGGAGCGCCATCGCCTCGGGATCGAGGTAGCGCGGCACCCGGCGGCCGGGCGCGAGCTCGACGAGCGGGCGGAGGTGCTCGTCGGCGGCGAGCGCGGCCATCACCGCCTCGGGATCGGCGTCGAGGTCGAGCAGGCGGCGCACGCGGCTGACCGCCGCCGACAGATCGCGGACGTCGCTGAGTCGCAGGGTCACGGGGAAGGCCGTGCCCACGGGCCGCCGGATCGACACGATGCCCCAGCCGCGCGGGAGGCGGAGGGTGGAGCGGTAGGCGCCGTCTCGGAACTCCTCGACGCCGGGCACGCCGGTCGCCACGAGGTGGCCGATGAGGTTCGACGGGTCGAGCGGCTGACGGAACGACAGGCGCAGCGACACGACGCCCGAGCGCGGTGCGGAGGCTTCCTGACCCGCGCTGGCGCGGAGCTCGCTCGGGGTCGACGCGTAGGTGGCGCGCACGACGTCGTTGAAGGCCCGGATCGACGAGAACCCCGCGGCGAAGGCGATGTCGCTCATCGGCAGGTCGGTCGACTCGAGGAGGGTCCGGGCCGACTGCGCACGCTGCGCCTGGGCGAGGGCGAGCGGGCCGGCGCCGAGCTCGTCGAGCAGCAGCCGCTCCACCTGCCTGACGCTGTAGCCCAGGGTCGATGCGAGCGCAGGAACTCCCTGCCGGTCGATGAGTCCGTCCGCGATCAGCCGCATCGCCCTCGCCACCGTGTCGGAGCGCACGTTCCACTCGGGCGAGCCCGGCACCGCGTCCGGCCGGCAGCGCTTGCAGGCGCGGAACCCGGCCGCCTGCGCCGAGGCCGCAGACGGGTGGAAGACCATGTTCTCGTCTTTGGGCGTGCGCGCCGGGCAGCTCGGCCGGCAGTAGATGCCGGTGCTCAGGACCGCCGTGTAGAAGAAGCCGTCGAAGCGCGCGTCGCGGCTGCGGACTGCTCCGCGTCGGGCCGCGTCGTCGAGAGCTGCGTGCTGCGGGTTCATGCCTCCATCGTCGCACCCGGAGCCGGGGACGACTAGCGAGAATGCGACACGGCTGTACCAAGGCAGCGAGTGCCTCCGGCACGCGTCGCACACCGTGACGCGGCCGTCCGCCGGTGGACTCGATCGCGGGCCGAGACTAGCCTCGCGAACGACGAAGGAGTCCGATGACCGACAGCACCGCCCCGGCCCACGGGAGCGACCCCGCCCGCACGAAGACCCTCGAGTGGCACGACCCGGCCATCACGGCCGAGGCCGCCAAGACCATGACCGGCCTCGACTTCCTGCTCGCGATCATCAGCGGCGAGCTGCCCCCGCCGCCGATCCTGTCGGGGTTCAATGCGACGCTGGCCGCGGCCGACGAGGGCTCGGTGGAGTTCCGCTGCGCGCCCGACGAATCGCACTACAACCCGATCGGAACCGTCCACGGCGGCTACGTGTGCACGATGCTCGACTCAGCCCTCGGCTGCGCCGCCCAGTCGACGCTTCCGGCCGGCACCGGCTACACCTCGCTCGAGATCAAGGTGAGCTACCTGCGTCCGCTGTTCGCCGACTCAGGCCAGGTGACGGTCACCGCCCGCGTCACGAAGCCGGGCACCCGCGCCGCCTTCGCCGAGGGCGAGGTGCGCGACTCCGACGGCAAGCTGATCGCCACCGCCACCGGCACCCTGCTGGTCTTCAGCGTGTAGATTTTCGTATAGACGACATCTATACGAAAAGCGAGAACCGCGTGACGCCTCCGAATGCCGCACTGCTGATCCGGCGTGCCCGCGAAGACATCGGCCAGTCGCAATCCGAGCTGGCCGCCTCCGCGGGCATCCAGCAGCCCACGATCTCGGCCTACGAATCGGGCTCGAAACGGCCCCGCCCGGAGACGCTCGCGAAGATCCTGCGCGCGGCCCGTCTCCGCCCGAGCGTCGCGCTCCACGTCCTCGCCGACGACGTCCGGTCCGCTGCTGCCGCCCACGGGCTCGCCGACGTCCGCGTCTTCGGCTCTGTGCTCGACGGCACCGACACCGAAGACAGCGACATAGACCTGCTGGTCCGCACGACGGCGGCGACCACCCTCTTCGACCTGGGCGCGTTCGGGGCCGCGGTCGAGAGCCTCACGGGGTTCCACGCCGACGTCCTGACGGACTCGCAGGCCGAGGCGACCTTCCTGCGGCACGTGCGAGAGCGCGCCGAGCGGCTGTGAGCGACTCGTTCACCCCGCGACCCCGTGTTCCCCGCGACGGTCCCGGGGTCGACCGCTGGCCCGCGATCGAGGCCGCCCTGCGCGGCCTCCTGGGCGAGTGCGAGGCGATCGTCGCGCGCGGCCGCGACGAGTTCGACGCCGTGCACAGCCTGACGTTCCGGGCCTCTGAGGCCGTGATCATCCACTTCCACGACCTGGTCGGCAGCCGCATGCCGAGGGAGCGGCTCGACCGGCTTCCCGTCGGGCTGCCGCTCAGCGCGATCGCCGCGACGCGCAACGTCCTGGCGCACAACTACCGCGCTGCCGACACGGCCATCGTCTGGGCGGTCATGGTGCGCGACCTCCCCGACGCGATCCGCGCCCTCGTCGATGAAGCCGAGCCGTCTGCCAAGATCGACGGATGACCGCACGACCCCGCCTGCTCCTCGTCGACGTCAGCGACCGCGAGAGGGCCGATCCGGTCTACGGCGCCACCCTCCGCGAGCTCACCGCGAGCATTGCGAGTGCAGGAACGCGGGCCGGCTTCGCCGTGCACCGCGTCGCCGCCGACTCCGCCGATCTGGCCGCCGAGCTCGACGTCGCCGACGCGGTCCTCCTCACCGGGGGTGAAGACGTCGACCCGGCCCTGTACGGAGGCCCGGCCGACTATCCCGGTCGCGACGAGGTGTTCGCCGACGCCGACCGCGCGCAGACGGCGCTGGTGCGCGACGCCGTCGCGGCCGGGACCCCGGTCGTCGGCATCTGCCGCGGCATGCAGGTCGTCAACGTCGCCCTCGGCGGCGACCTCGTGCAGCACCTGCACGACGGCGGCCACGTCGCCTCAGGGCCGGCCGACGCGCCCATGCTCTCGCACGCCGTCGCCATCGAGCCCACCAGCGACCTGGCCCGGATCGTCGGCGCCACGGCGCTCCAGGTGCAGAGCTCGCACCATCAGGCGGTCGCCACTCCCGGCACCGGCCTGCGGGTGGTCGCCCGCGCGCCCGACGGCACGGCGGAGGCCGTCGAGCACGAGTCGGCGCCGGTGTGGGCGGTGCAGTGGCATCCCGAAGACGCGGGCTCGACCGGGAGCGTGCTCGACGACCTCCTGGCGGCGGCACTTCGGGCTGTGCGCCGCTAGGAGTTCCTGCGCCCTCAGAAATTCAAGGAGATTCTCGGTCGCGGCGACGGGCGCATGCCGATCGGGGCGGCGCCGGAGCGAGAATCTCCTTGAATTTCGGGAGCGGGTCAGAGGGTGAGGGTCTCGCCGATCGCGGGCGACATCATCGGCGTGCCGGTGAGCCCGCTCTCGCCGAGCCACTGGTTCATCGAGCCGCGGCCGGCCTCGCTGAGCATGAGGTCGTGGATCTGCACGGTGCGGGTCGGCTTCACGGCGCGCACGTAGTCGACGGCGCCCTGCGTGGTGACCCAGGGCCCACTGGTGGGGAGCAGGAGCGACTCGACCGGCACGCCGGGCTCGAGGTAGGCGTCGCCGGGGTGGAAGACGGCCGAGTCGACGAGGTACCCGACGTTCTGCATGAGCGGCATGTCGCTGTGGATCGACGCGTGGTGCTCGCCGAACACCGCGATGTCGAAGCCGGCCTCGGTGAACGAGTCGCCCTTCGAGACGATGACGACGCGGCCGTCGTGGCCGCCCAGCGCTGAGGTGACCGACTCGGGGCCGTAGACGGTGAGCTCGGGCTGCACGTCGAGCGCGGCGCTCAGGATGCCGGCGTCGAAGTGGTCGGGGTGGTCGTGCGTGATGAGCACGGCGGCGGCACCCGAGACGAGCTCCGCAGCGTTCGGGGTATAGCTGCCCGGGTCGATGACGAGGTCGCCCTCGCCTTTCGAGAGGACGACCGTGGCGTGCGTGTGCTTGGTGAGTTCCATGCACCGAACTATACAGGTTGACTGTATAGTTGCGCCATGAGCAGCGCCGCCAGCCGCCCCGAAGGCGACAGCCCCTTCACCCTCGAAGACGCCGACAACCTCCGCCGCTCGGTGGGAACGATAGTCCGAGCCGTCCGCGACCGGACCACCGACGAGTCCGACGGCCAGATCGAGACCCTCGGCTTCCTAATGCGCGACGGCGCGCAGAGCATCGCGCACCTGGCCCGCCGCCGGGCCGTGCGGCACCAGAGCATGAGCTCCATCGTCGCCGACCTCGAGAACCGGGGGCTCGTCGCCCGCGACCCCGACCCGGCCGACGCGCGCGGCGTGCTGATCTCGCTCACGGGCGCAGGAACCGCCGTGGTCACCGAGTCACGCGAGACCCGCTCCGTCGTGCTGCGGGACGCCGCGATGCGGGCACTCGCCGGCGACGACCTCGCGCTCCTCGCGCGCCTCCCCGCCCTGCTCGACGCCCTGTCGGCTGAGCTCGCCTGACCCGTCTGCAAATTCAAGGAGATCGGCCGCCGAAGATGCCCGGGATCCGCCCCACGTTCGGTGCGGCAGACCAGATCTCCTTGAAATTACGAGGACGTGCCGCGGCGGCGGAGCGCGCCGTGCCCCGGCAGCAGCGTCCAGTCGGCGTAGCGGCCGGCGAGCTCGGCGGCGAGCTGCGAGGCGGCGCGCACGTCGGAGTGGAACATGGGGTGCAGAGACTGGGGGCCTACGCGGCGCGAGACCGCGTGGCCGGTGACGAGGGCGTCGCCGGTCGCCACGGCACGGGCGTCGACGAGCTCGTACAGCGTGTGGCCCGGGGTGTGGCCGATCGACGGGACGGCGCGGACAGCGTGCCCGGCGAGGGCCAGCTCGGTCGGCGCCGCCTCGACGCTCCGCACGGCGACGTCGCCCAGCCCGCCGGCTCGCAGGGCGTGGACCATCCAGCGCACGAAGCGGGGCTTGGCGAGATGGGGCACGATGTCGCGGACCGTGACCTGATGGATCTCGACGCGGCGCACGTTGGGCAGCTCCGCCTCGCCCGTGTAGACCCGCGCGTCGGGGTAGGTGCCGAGGAGGGCGCGGATCGAGCCGATGTGGTCGGAGTGCCCGTGGGTGACGGCGATCGCCGTCAGGGGCAGGCCGGGCGCCGCCTCTCGCAACGACTGCTCGACGAGCGGCAGGTCACCCGGGTAGCCGGCGTCGATCAGCGCCACCTCGGAGTCGCCGACGAGGACCACCCAGTTCGACGCCGGGCCTTCGATGAAGTGGACACCCGGGGCGACTCGGTCGACGGAGCGGAAGGTGGGTGCAGACACGAAGAGCTCTTCCTAGGGCGGTACGGGGGAGTAGATCAAGCGTAGAGGCGGCACCAGGGAGGTCGATCCGCGGGAGCTCCGGCGTCGGCAGACCGACGGACAGACTGAGTTGTCTGTCCCCAGTAGTGAGGTGTCTTTGCCGGAGGCTCTGGTCGACCCCCGTTCAGGCGCCCTATCGTGGCGACTGGATCAGCCGATCGACCCAATCGGCCCCGCCTACCCGAACCGCCTGGTGACGTTCCCCGACACCTCCAGGCCCCCTACCCGATCCTTGGAACACCCCTGTGCGAGAGCTCACCGGCACCCGAATGCCGCGGCCCCGCGTCGGCACCGATCTCGTGACCGTCGCGGATGTCCGCGACTCCGTCACGCGCTTCGGCGCCTCCTACCTGAACCGCGTCTTCACGCCGATCGAGCTCGACCAGACCCAGGGCGACGTCGAACGGCTCGCGGCGCGGTTCGCCGGCAAGGAGGCGGTCGTGAAAGTGCTGCGGCCGAGCCGCGATCAGGGTCTTCCGTATCGCGACGTCGAGATCGCGAACGCTCCGTCGGGAGCGCCACGGGTGCGGCTTCACGGCCTCGCCCGTCTCGAGGCCACGGGCAGCGGGATCCACAGCATCGCCATCACCCTCACCCACGATCACGGTGTCGCCCAGGCCACCGCGTTCGCGCTGCTTACCCGAAAGGACCCCTTCGACATGAAGGCAACGATCCGCACCGTGCTCGACCAGCACGGCCACCTCGTCACGCCCGTCGCCGAGCTCGCCGACGGCGACGACCTCTACCAGGCCGGCCTCTCGTCGCACGCGACGGTGAACGTGATGCTCGCGCTCGAGGAGGAGCTCGACCTCGAGTTCCCCGACGAGCTCCTGAGCCGCGCCACCTTCTCGTCGATCGACTCCCTCGAGGCCGCGGCCAGCGCCCTGGGCGTCGACGCATGAACCTCACGACCTCTCGCGGCCTCCTCGCCGACCGCGCCCGCCAGGTGGCGGAGATCGCCGCCCGCCACGTGCACGACGTCGACGCCCGCGCCCGCTTCCCGCGCGAGGCCGTCGACGCGCTCCGCTCGAACGGCCTGCTGGCCGCGGCGGTCCCCTCGGCCCTGGGCGGCGAGAACGCCACCCTCCACGACCTCTCCGAAGTCGCCAGGATCCTCGCAGAGTCGTGCAGCGCGACCGGCATGATCTTCGTCATGCACCAGATCCAGGTGCTCTGCCTCACCCGCCACACCCACGGCTCGACGACCGTCATCCGCACGCTCCGCCGCCTCGTGATGGACGGCACGCTGATTGCGTCTGCCACGACCGAGGCCGGCATCGGCGGCAGCACCCGCACCAGCGGCTGCGCCATCGACGAGCAGCCGAACGGCACCATCGTGCTCCGGAAGACCGCGCCGGTCATCTCGTACGGCGCCTTCGCCGACGTCATCCTGACCACGGCCCGCGCCTCGCTCGAGAGCGCGCCGTCCGACCAGGTGCTCGTCATCTGCCCCCGGGCGACGACACGCCTCACGCAGCTCGGCGAGTGGGACACCCTCGGCTTCCGCGGCACCTGCAGCCCGGGCTTCCAGCTCGAGGCCACCGTCGACCGCGAGCACATCGTGCCCGACGACTTCGCCACCATCTCGGCCGAGACGATGCTCCCGGTGTCGCACCTCCTCTGGGCCGCCGTCTGGCTCGGCATCGCCGACGCGGCCGCCGCGAAGGCGGCCACCGCCGTTCAACGCTCCGCCCGCAAGAGCATCGGCACCCTGCCTCCGGCCGCCACGCGCCTGGCCGAGCTCCTCGGCAAGGTCGCCGCCTTCGGCGGCCTGGTCGAGTCGTCGACCCGCGCCTTCGACGACGACGCGGACGACCGCGCCGCCCTCACGAGCATCCCGCGGACGATCGCGCACAACTCTCTCAAGATCACGGCGTCCGACTCGGTCATCGACATCGTCGGCCAGGCCATGCTGGTCGCCGGCATCGCCGGCTACCGCCAGGACTCCGACCTGAGCCTCGGCCGCCTGCTCCGCGACTCGTACGGCACCGCGGTCATGGTCAACAACGACCGCATCCTCGCGAACAACGCGCAGCTCTCGCTGCTCCAGCGACGGAAAGCCCGACGATGACGAACCCGACGATGACGACCGCAGCGGTGACGAGCCCAGCGACGACCGCCCCGGCTGCGACAGCCCCGGACTCCGACCTCGAGGCCGCCCGCTCCGAGTTCCGTGATGAGCTCCTGGCCTCCGGCCTGCTGATCGACGCCGGCGAGCTCGGCCTCTACGGCCGCTCCGGCCTGTTCGAAGACATCGTCGACGGCATCAGCCGCTCCGTCACCCGCTCGCTCGCGGATCTGAACGCCGAGCGCATGCGCTTCGCCCCCGTCTTCCCGCGGCCCGAGTTCGAGAACACCGACTACATCGTGTCGTTCCCCCACCTGACCGGCGCCGTCAACGGCTTCACCGGCACCGAGGCCGACCACCGCCGGCTGGTGAGCGCGCGGGCGAACGGCGAGGACTGGAGCGCGTGGCTGAGCCCGGCGGAGACCATGCTCGTTCCTGCCGTCTGCCATCCCCTGTACGAGCGCCTGCGCGGAACCCTACCGGCAGGCGGGCGCACCTTCGACCTGAGCGGCTTCTGCTTCCGGCACGAGCCCTCGATCGACCCGATGCGCCTGCAGGCCTTCCGGCAGCAGGAGTTCGTGCACGTCGGGCTCGAGGCCGACGCCAGGGAGTTCCGCAACGCGCAGAACGAGCGGCAGCTCGCCGGCCTGATCGACCTGGGTCTCGACGCCCGCGTCGTCGCGGCGAACGACCCGTTCTTCGGCCGCACCGGACGCATGCTGGCCCGCAACCAGCTCGCCGACGAGGCGAAGCTGGAGGTCGTGGTGCCGATCTACGGCGACCTCGACGAGGGCACCGCGATCGCGTCGGCCAACAACCACGGCGACCACTTCGGCGCGACCTTCGGCATCCAGACCGTCGACGGATCGCCCGCCGCCAGCTCGTGCCTCGGCTGGGGCCTCGAGCGGATCGCGCTCGCGCTGGTCCGCACCCACGGCACCGACGTCGCGTCGTGGTCGCCCGCCGTCCGCTCCTCGCTCTCGCTCGCATGAGCGCCGAGCAGCGCACCGTCGACACCTGGCTGGGCGACGGTGCCGTCCTGGCGACACTGCACCTGCCCACGATCGGCGGGGCGACCGGCGTCGTCATCTGCCCGCCGCTCGGCTACGAGCACTCCGTCGCGTACCGCACGCTGCGCCACCTGGCCGACCGGCTCGCGACGGCGGGATTCGCCGCGATCCGCTTCGACCACGCCGGCTTCGGCGACTCGATGGCCGAGCCCTCGCTCGACACGGGCGCCCGCCTGGCGGCGGCCGAGCTGCGCCTCGCCGGAGCCGACCGCATCGTCTACCTCGGCCTCGGCAGCGGGGCGCTCGTCGCCTCCCGGCACGCCGCCGACGACGCCCGGGCCGCAGGTCTCGTGCTGTGGGACCCTGCCGGGTCGGGCAGGGCCTGGCTCCGCCGCCAGAGCGCGCTCTACGCGATCGAGGTCGGCGACGTCGCCGAGGAGGCGCCCGAGGGCGTCGTCGAGGTGGCCGGCGCCGAGTTCACGCGAGAATTCGCCGACCGGATCGCCGCGCTCGACTACGACGCGTCTCTCGCCGAGCGCATGCCCGTGCTGGTGGCCGTGCGCGGGTCGAGCGCCGGGCCGACGCTGCCGAAGGCGCTGCGGCCGGCGAAGGACGCCGTGACGGTGCTCGAGGTGCCCGGGCACGAGGACTCCCTCGACATGTCGAGCATCCTCGCCTCGATCCCGGCCGCGAGCGTGACGGTGGTGACCGACTGGATGCGCCGCTCGTTCGCGGTGGGCGACGGCGTGCTGCGAGTTCCTGCGCCCGTCACCACTGCGGTCGTGGGCGACCTCGTCGAGGAGCTCGTCCGCTTCGGCCCGCACGACCTCTTCGGCATCGTCACCCGGCACGCCTGGAGCGGCAGCGGCAGCTGGGAGGCGCCCGCCGTCGTGCTGCACAACGGCTCGGCGGAGCACCGCGTCGGAGCCACCCGCCACCAGGTCGAGCTCGCCCGCCGGCTCGCCATGCGCGGCATCCGCTCGCTCCGCTTCGACCGCCGGGGCACGGGCGAGTCGACGCCGGTCGACGCCCACGAGCCGAGCATGCTGTTCACGCAGGCCTGGCTCGACGACCACGCGGCCGCCGTCGACTACCTCGACCTGCCCCGCGAGCGCCTCGGCGTCATCGGCATGTGCGTCGGGGGCTGGATCGGCCTGGTCTCGCGCCCCGAGTCGGCGCGCTTCGTGGCGGCGCTGGCTCTGAACGACCACCGCGTCGTGCCGCAGGAGCCTCTCGTGCACCGACCTGAATCCGGGGCGCAGGAACTCGCCCCCGCCCTCCGCGACCGCCTCGTCGCAGGGGCGAAGCGGCACTTGCCGTCGGGCCTCCTGGCGGCTCTCGCGTCGCGGGGCGTGCTGCGGTTCGCCGAGCCCAACCTCCGTCGCGCGCTCTCGGCGGGCACCGACGTCGTGGTCCTGCTCGGGCCGGAAGACGCAGCCGTGTGGCGCGATCACGGCGGGCCCGCTGCCGAGCGTCGGCTGCGCCGGTCGGGGTCGGGGTCGGGGGCGCGCGCGCGGTCGGGGTCGGGGGCGCGGGCGCGCGGGTCCCTCACGGTCGTCGAGCGCGCGTCGGGCGACCACGCGCTGTACAGCCCCGGCATCCGCTCCGCCGCCCTCGACCTGTCAGTCGAGCTGGCGGTGCGCGAGTTCGGCCTCGCGGAGGCGGGCTCGCCGATCTCTGCTGGCCGGCTGCGACCGGAACGGGGCTAGTCGGCCTCGGGCCGGAACACCGCCCGCAGACGCGGCGCAGCCTCCGAGAACGCGTGCTCGACGGCGTCCCACTCGGCCGGCCCGGCGCCCGACGGCTCGAGCTGCAGCGCGCGCAGGCGGTGCCCGGTCACCCAGGTCTCGACCGTCACGGCGCCGCGCAGCAGCCGGAGGTGCTCGACCTCGGGGTCGCGCAGCATCTCGGCCGACAGCGGCTCGCCGCTCACGGTCTCGACCCCCAGCGACTGCAGGACCCGGAACACCCGGCGCTCCGACAGCGCCGGCGCCGCCTCGAGGTGCTCGGCGTCGCCCCGCCGCGACAGCAGGATCATTGGCTCGCCGACGACCGACGCCGACTCGTCGGGGTTCAGGATCGCCTGCGCCTCGGCGACCGACACCAGCACGGGCGCAGGCTCCGGCTCGGCGGGCGGTGGCGGGGGCTGCTTGTACATCGGCACCGGAACGAGCAGCACGGGCTCGGAGGCGAGCGGGGTCAGGATCGACGCCCCTCGCACGGTCGGCGCATCGACGAGATGGAAGAGGTTCGCCACCAGGTCGCGCAGCCGCTCCGGGCGCGACGCCTCGCTGCCCATGTCGTCGTAGTCGGCGGCGGCGGTGCCGTGGTCGAACAGCCGGCTCGCGACGTTGGCGATGCGCGGGTCGATCGACACCCACGAGCCTCGGAACGCGATGCCGGTGCGGTGCTGGTCGGAGTCGACCCACCTGGTGCGACCCACGGGGACGTTGACCGTCCACGCAGTGGCCGGGTCGAGTCGACGCAGCACCTCGAAGACGTAGCTGCCGAGGGCCTCCGTCGCGTAGTACGTGGCGCCGTGGTTGCCGCCGGGCCAGCCGAACGCCCAGCCCAGCGAGTAGCGGACGCGCGAGTCGACGCCCGGAAGATCGGCGTCCACGAAGTCGATGAACCACTCCCACAGCTCGACGAGGCTCTCGAGCGAGCCGTCGAGGAGGTCGATCGGGCCGCCGGTCTCACGGATCCAGTGGCTGAGCTCGACCAGGCGAGGCTCGTGCCGCTGCTCGACGAACGCGCGCCAGAGCTCCGCCTGCTGGCGAGTGAGCTCGTGGATCTCCACGGTGAATCCCCCTGATCGGTTGATGACAGCCAACCAGAATTGCGGCGCTTCGCCCAATACCCCTCTTCGGGAAGCATCGGCGTGTCCCGCACCGTGGCTAGGGTGGGGTGCAGGAACTCGAGATGGGCGGCTGGTCATGCACGACGCGTTCGACGCCGCCCTCGACGCTCTGGCGGAGGCCGGCGACGATGAAGCGGCCCTCTGCCAGCCCTTCATCGACGTGCTCCGCGTCACCGGCGCCTCGGTGGCCTCCCTCGGCCCGCCGCTCGGCAGCGAGACGGTCGCCGCCAGCGATCCTCTGGCGCTCCGCCTCGACGAGCTGCAGTTCGACCTCGGCGAGGGGCCCTGCTGGGACGCCCTCGCGACGGGCCGTCCGGTGATCGAGCCCGACGTGCGGGAGTCGGTCCACGGCCACTGGCCCGCGTTCTCCCGTGCCATCCAGCACGACGACGTGGGCGCGCTCTTCGCCTTCCCGCTGCACGTGGGGCCGCTGAGGCTCGGTGCCGTCGACCTCTATTCGGGCGATCCCCGATCTCTGAACGCGGCCGAGCAGCGGCAGGCCGGCGCCATGTCGGGCGTCGTCGGCCGCTCGGTTCTCCGTCGCGCTCTCGAGCGGGCATCCGACGACGGGCAGGTCGACCTGGCGCCGCACTCGCGCCGACTCGTCCACCAGGCCACGGGGGTCGTGCTCGCGCAGCTCGGCACCTCGCCCGAGGACGCCCAGCTGATCATCCAGGCCCACGCGTTCGCGTCGGCCCGCTCGGTCGGCGAGGTCGCCGACGACATCCTGGGCGGGCGGCTCTCGTTCAGCACCAGCGCCGACGGAATCGAGGACCACCCATGACCGACGTCACCCGCGAGGCGCGCCTCGTCGACGTGTTCACGACCCTCGCCGACACCCTCGTCGACGACTACGACATCGTCGAGCTGCTGCAGACGCTGGTCGACTCGTGCGTCGACCTGTTCGACGCCGACGCGGCGGGGATCCTCCTGGTCGACGAAGCCGGGATCCTGGAGGTCATCGCCTCCACGAGCGAGGCGAGTCGCGTCGTCGAGCTCATGCAGGTCAACGGCGAGGCCGGGCCGTGCTTCGAGTCCTTCATGACGGGGCAGGTGATCGCCGTTCCCGACGTCCACGACGTCAAGCCGGAGTGGCAGCTGTTCGCGGCCGACGCCCTCGCCGGCGGGTTCACCGCCGTCCACGCCATCCCCCTGCGGCTCCGGGACGTCACGATCGGCGCCTTGAACCTGCTGCGCTCCGAGGCGGGGAGCCTGGAGGCCGACGACGTGCGGGCGGCCCAGGCGCTGGCCGACGTGGCGACCATCGGCGTGCTCCACGAGCGCAGCCTTCGCGAGAGCCTGGTCGTGCGCGAGCAGCTCCAGCGGGCCCTGCAGACGCGCGTCGTCATCGAGCAGGCCAAGGGCGTCCTGTCACAGGTGCACGGCATCTCGACCGACGAGGCGTTCGCGCGTCTGCGCTCGTATGCGCGCAGTCACGGGCAGCTTCTGTCGGTGCTGGCGGAGGACGTAGTGCGCAGACGCGTGACGCTCTGAAGCCCCGCCGGGGCTCCTGCTGCTACTGGAACGACGCCGCCACGGCGTTCCGGTGGTAGTCGAAGACGATGCTCGTGCGGGTCGACGCGACACTCGGCTGGGCCGACAGGTGCTCCACGACGAAGGTGCGCACCGCCGAGCTGTCTTCGACCGCGATGTGGATGATGAAGTCGTCGACCCCGCCGAGGAAGAACACCTGCAGCACCTGGGGCAGGCGTCGTACCTCCTCCGAGAACGCCACGATGCTGGCCTGCCGCGCACCCGGCCGGAGAGTGACGCCGACGATCGCCTGCAGCGGCAAACCGAGGGCGCGCTGGTTGACGCTCGTCATGAAGTCGGTGATGACGCCGCGCTCGACGAGGCTCCGCAGCCGGCCGTGGACGGTAGACGGGGCGACCCCGACGGCAGCCGCGATGTCGGTGTTCGACAGCCGTGCGTCGGTCGTGATGGTCTCGAGGATTCGCCGGTCGAGGTCGTCGATCTCGTCGATAGGCCGAAGATCCTTCGATTCGGGCACGTCAGGACTCCTCGATTGTGATTATTCGGGCGCGCAACGCCATTTTCTCGACGGATCGTCGCGCGAAACCCAATCGTAACGACGAATCATCAGACTCGAATCATGCGAGTAGGAATCCCGACCGAGATCAAGAACAACGAGAACCGCGTCGCCATCACCCCCGCCGGGGTCGACGCTCTCACCCGCCGCGGGCATGACGTCGTCGTGCAGGCCGGGGCGGGCACCGGATCCCGCATCGCCGACGCCGACTACGCCGCAGCGGGCGCGACGATCCTCTCGACCGCCGCCGAGGTCTGGGGCACCGCCGAGCTCCTGCTGAAGGTGAAGGAGCCCATCGCCGCCGAGTACGGCCTCCTCCGCCCCGACCTCGTGCTCTTCACGTACCTGCACCTCGCTGCCGACCGCCCCCTCACCGAAGCCCTCATCGGCGCAGGAACGACGGCCATCGCCTACGAGACCGTCCAGATGCCCGACCGCAGCCTCCCCCTCCTCTCCCCCATGAGCGAGGTCGCCGGCCGCCTGTCGATCACCGTCGGCTCCTACGCCCTGATGAGGTCGGCCGGGGGGCGCGGCACCCTCCTCGGCGGCGTGCCCGGCACCCCGAAGGCGAAGGTGGTCGTCATCGGCGGCGGCGTCGCCGGCGAGCACGCAGCCGCCAACGCGCTCGGCATGGGAGCCGACGTGACCGTCATCGACGTCTCCCTCCCGCGCCTGCGCGCCCTCGAGGTGCAGTTCGGCGGCCGGATCCAGACCCGGCACTCGACGCCGTTCGCGATCGCCGAGCAGCTCCGCGAGGCCGACCTCGTGATCGGGTCAGTCCTCATCCCCGGTGCCGCTGCTCCCAAGCTCGTCACCGACGACATGGTGGCGACGATGAAGCCCGGAGCCGTGCTCGTCGACATCGCCATCGATCAGGGCGGCTGCTTCGAGGGGTCTCACCCGACGACGCACGACGCCCCGACGTTCCCGGTGCACGACGCCGTCTACTACTGCGTCGCCAACATGCCGGGCGCGGTGCCCGAGTCGTCGACCCGCGCTCTCACCAACGCGACGCTCCCCTACGTCACGGCTCTCGCCGACAAGGGGTTCGAGGGGGCCGTGGCCGCCGACGCCGCGCTCGCGAAGGGGCTGAACATCCGCCAGGGGGCGGTGTGGAACGCCGGCGTGGCCAGCGCGCTCGGGCTGGAGCTGGCGGGCGGAATCGCCTAGTTCCTGGGCCTGATCAGGGGTGCTCAACGCGCTGAGAGATCGTCATGGGTCACGAACGGGTAACGGAGGGCACCCGGACCAAACCCTCCCGGGGAGGGTCGCGAATACATGACATCGGGCAAAC
>NZ_JBWKSZ010000007.1:0-168884 GCF_059420045.1 Frondihabitans sp. GW821-FHT04F02
CGCCGAGGTGGCCGCGGGCGTCGCGCCGCCGGGGCCGGGGCGACGCGGAGGGCCACCTCGCGGGGCCACGCGCGACGCTGCCCGGCGGCGGCGTACCCCGACGCCGCGCTACTGCAGGCGGCGGCGCACCAGGAGCGGCGCGACCTCGGCATCGCGGCCGCGGAAGTCGCGGTAGGCCTCGAGGGGGTCCTTGGCGCCGCCGACACCGAGCAGCCGCTCCGCGAAGCGGGCCCCGTTCGCCCGGGTGAGTCCGCCGTTCGCCGTGAACCACTCCACGGTGTCGGCGTCGAGCACCTCGCTCCAGATGTAGGAGTAGTAGCCGGCGTCGTAGCCCCCCGAGAAGGTGTGCGCGAAGTAGGTGCTCGCATAGCGGGGAGGGACCGCGGGGTTGTCGAGGCCGGCGGTGGCGAGTTCCTGCGCCTGGAACGCGGCGACGTCGTCGACGGCCGAAGCGGCCTCGAACGTCAGGGAGTGCCACGACTGGTCGAGGAGGGAGGCTGCGAGGTACTCGGAGGTCTCGAATCCCTGGTTGAAGCCCTCGGATGCCGTGAGCTTCTCGACGAGGTCGGCAGGCATGGGCTCTCCGGTCTCGTGGTGGAGGGCGTAGTGCTCGAGCACCTCGGGCCAGAGCAGCCACATCTCGTTGACCTGGCTCGGGAACTCCACGAAGTCGCGGTACACGTTGGTGCCCGAGAAGTACGGGTACTCGGTGCGTGCGATCAGGCCGTGCAGGGCGTGGCCGAACTCGTGGAACATCGTCGTCACCTCGTCGAGCGTGAGCAGCGTGGGGCTGCCGGCCGGCGGCTTCGAGACGTTGAGGTTGTTGACGACGACGGGCAGGGTGCCGAAGAGTCCTGACTGCGAGACGAGCGGGTTCATCCAGGCACCGCCGCGCTTGGAGTCGCGCGTGTAGAGATCGAGCACGAAGAGCCCGACCGGCTCGCCCTCGTCGCCGGCGACCTCGAACACGCGGGCATCGGGATGGTAGGCGACCAGATCGGTGCGTTCGGTGAAGGTCAGGCCGTACAGGGTCGATGCGGCGTAGAGCACGCCGTCGCGAAGCACGCGCTCGGCGTCGAAGTAGGGGCGCATCTCGGCGGCGTCGAAGTCGTACTTCTCGGCGCGGACCTTCTCGGTGTAGTACGCCCAGTCGTGGGCGGCGACGTCGGCTCCGTCGGGGAAGGCCGGGTCGGCATCGGCGAGGCGCTGCAGGTCGGCCCACTCGGCGCGGGCGTTGCGGGCCGCGGGTGCCGCGAGGCGCGTGAGCAGATCGTGCACGGCCTCGGGGGAGCCCGCAGTCTGGCCTGCCGTCACATACGCCGCGTGCGATTCGAAGCCGAGCAGCGCCGCGCGCTCGGCCCGCAGCCGCACGATCTCGAGGAGCACAGCGCGGTTGTCGAACTCGCCGCCGTGGGTGCCGCGCGCCATCGAAGCCGCAAGGAGCCGTTCGCGCAGCGGCCGGTTCGTGAGCGAGGCCAGAAGCGGGTGACCGGTGAAGAGCACGAGCGAGATCAGGAACTTCCCGTCCAGCCCGCGCTCGGCCGCCGCCTGGCCGAGGCCCGCGATCTCGCCCTCGCCCAGTCCGTCGAGCTCGGCGACGTCGTCGACCACGACGGCGAGCTCGTTCGTGTCGGCGAGAAGGTTCTTCTCGAAGCGGGTGGTCAGCGTCGAGAGTGCGCCGTTGAGCTCGCGCAGGCGTCGCTTCGCGTCGTCGCCGAGGCCGGCGCCGGCCCGGCTGAACTCGTCGTGCAGGCGCTCGACGAGGTAGACCTCCTCCGGCGTGAGGTGCTCGGTCGCGGCCGTGCCGAGCTGCTCGTAGACGGCGGCGACGCGACCGGAGAGCCGCGGGTCGAGGCGGATCGTGTCGGCGTGCGCGGCCAGCCTCGGCGCCAGCTCGAGCTCGAGCGCGTTGGTGGCGTCGTTCGAGTCGCTGGAGGACTTGTTGAAGAAGACGTGCTCGACTCGCGACAGGATCTGGCCGCTCTGCTGCAGCGGAACGACCGTGTTCTCGAACGTCGCCTGAGCCGGGTCGCAGGCGATGGCCTCGATCTCGGCGAGCTGCTCGGCGAAGCCGGCCTCGAAGGCGGGCAGGTAGTCGTCGTCCGAGATCCGCTCGAACGGCGGGAGAGCGTAGGGGAGAGGGCTCGGTTCGAAGAACGGATTCGTCATTCCTCCACCCTATGACGCAGATGCAAAGACATGCTTGCAAAGAAATGCTTGCAAAGATTTCTTTGCGGTCGTACGATCGAGACATGAGCGACAAGCCGAACGACAGAGCACTCGACGCCGGTGCCCTCCGCGCCATGGCGCACCCCCTGCGGGTCGAGCTCTACGAGGCGCTCTCGAACTACGGCCCGGCCACCGCCAGCGGCCTGGCCGAACGTCTCGGCGAGTCGAGCGGCTCGACGAGCTACCACCTGCGTCAGCTCGCCCGGCACGGCCTCGTCCGCGAGGTCGAGGGCCGAGGCTCGGGTCGCGAGCGCTGGTGGGAGCGCTCTCCGGGTAGCGTCTCGGTGTCGGTCTTCGACCATGACACCGCCGCCGGCCGAGCAGCGGCCCAGATGGTGGGCCGCGAGTGGGAGCGCGTGCGCGCGGGCCTGCTCGCCCAGTTCCAGGACCGCGCCGAAGACGTCGGCAAGGACTGGTACGAGGCCTCGACTCTCGACACCCTGAACCTCTCGGCCACCCGCGACGAGCTGCGCGAGATCGGCCAGGCCTTCACCGCCTTCTACGAGCAGCACATCGCACCGCTGCGTGCGCGCGAGCCCCGTCCGGGTGCCCGCCGCGTCCAGATCCACTTCAACGCCTTCCCGATCGCCGACGCACCCCACGTCGAAGGAGAACACCGATGACCGCCGCACTCCACTCCACCCGCCCCGGCTCGCCGTTCGACCGCCTCCTTCTGCAGGCCGGCCTCGCACTCGTGGCCTGGTCGCGTCGCCGGTCGAGTCGCGTCGCGAGTCTCGCCGAAGCGCCGAACCGCTCCGACGGCGATCCGTTCGCCGACATGCTCGTGCGCGACGGCATCCGGCACACGACGTTCCGCTGACGCTCGTCGACACCCGCTCGTCCGCTAACGTCAGGGCATGAGCAGCGGCGAGAAGTACACCCACGGCCACCACGAGAGCGTCCTGCGCAGCCACACCTGGCGCACCGCCGAGAACTCCGCCGCGTACCTCCTCCCGCACCTCGCGCCCGACATGACGCTCCTCGACGTCGGAGCCGGCCCCGGCACCATCACGGTCGACTTCGCCCGCATCCTGTCAGCCGGTCGCGTCGTCGGAATCGACTCGTCGGCCCAGATCGTCGCCGCGGCCACCGAGCTCGCCTCGGCGCAGGAACTCGCCAACGCCGTCTTCCAGACCGCCGACCTGTACTCCCTGCCGTTCCCCGACGACACCTTCGACGTCGTGCACGCCCACCAGGTGCTGCAGCACGTCGCCGATCCGGTGGCCGCCCTCGTCGAGATGCGCCGCGTGGCGAAGCCCGGCGGGCTGATCGCCGTGCGCGACGTCGACTACCGGGGCACGATCTGGGCCCCTGAGAACCCCGGCCTCGACCACTGGATGACGGTCTACCAGCTCGTCCACCGCGGCAACGGCGGCGAGCCGGACGCCGGGCGCCACCTCAAGGGGTGGGCGCTCGAGGCCGGCCTGACCGACTTCGAGTCGTCGGCGTCGATCTGGTGCTACTCGTCTGACGCGGAGCGCACCTGGTGGGGCGAGTCGTGGGCCGCGCGGGCGCTCGAGTCGGCGTTCTACGCCGACGCGATCGAGAAGGGCGCCGCCACCGACCTCGAGCTGCGGGCGATCTCCGACGCCTGGCTCGCGTGGCGCGACGCCCCCGACGGCTTCTTCGCGATGCCCCACGGCGAGCTCCTCGCCCGCGCGTAGCCCCTGCGAAGCGGCACCCGACCAAGGCCGCCGCGTTGCGCGGGTGCCGGAACGCG
The DNA here is from genome assembly GCF_059420045.1 of Frondihabitans sp. GW821-FHT04F02. NCBI lineage: Bacteria > Bacillati > Actinomycetota > Actinomycetes > Micrococcales > Microbacteriaceae > Frondihabitans > Frondihabitans sp. GW821-FHT04F02. The sequence goes on from NZ_JBWKSZ010000007.1 coordinate 3,950, forward strand.
GGGTGGACGGCGGCGGGAGCGGCAGACCGTTACGGGACCGTGATCGGCGGGGTGAAAGGAGTAGCCGAGGGATGCAGTGGGGCGGCGCAGGTTCAGCCGAGCGGCCTATACCCTCCGGGTCGGGCGCGGAGCACGATGGACGCATCGGCTCCAGGGGGGAGCCGCACAGAGAAGGATCACCATGCGCACCACACGCATCATCGCCGCACTCGTGGCCGGCACTCTCGCCGCCGGAGCGCTGCTCGCAGCGCCGCTCGCCGCCAACGCCGCGACGCCGACCGACGGTCACGTCGACTCGGTCACGTTGTCGGGACTGAACGCGGTCCGTGTCCGGGGCTGGGCAGCCGTGGACGCGAAGACGACCACGGTCGCGATCAGCATCCAGGGCACCGTCATCGAGAAAATCAAGGCAGACAGGCCGCGCGCAGACGTAGCCGCGGCCCTCGGGACCACGTCGAAGGCCTACGGCTTCGACGAAGTCGTGCCCGTGCCGCCGGGGCGCGACTCGGCCGGCCGCGTCACGGTCGCAGCGAGCATCACGAGTTCGACCGGAGCCACGAAGATCCTGAACCGCCAGTACCTCATCGGCGTGCCGTCGTCGGCGATCTCCCACCTCGACTCGGCCGTCGGAGCGTGCCCCACGCCGGGAACCACCACGCCGCGCATCCGGCTGACCGGCTGGTCGTTCGACCCGCAGAAGTCCGCTGGTCCGGGTACCGTCGACGTCTACACCGTCGCGACGACCGGCGTGACCAAGGCGTTCCGCCACACGGCGAACCTCTCGCGGGCTGACGTGAAGAAGAAGTACGGACTCTCGAACGCCACCGTCGGCTTCTCGTTCGAGATCCCCGCCGACAAGCTGTCGCAGTTCGTGGTCTTCGGCATCTCGCAGGGCCCTTCGAAGGCGATCAAGACGGTGACCCGCGAGGAGATCCCTCTGGCCACCTGCTGACCGACGGACGCGCGGCCCCGCTTACTGGGGCTGCGCCGCCCGCCGAAACGGCTCAGCCCCTCCGTGCAGACGGAGGGGCTGAGCCGTTTCGGCGGGGCGAGCCCGATGGGGAGCGGCGGCGGGCTAGTCGAGCTCCTCGCCGTCGACCGGCTCGTGCACCGACGCCGTGTCGGCCGCGGCGTCGTACCGGATGACGGTGCCGTCGTCGAGCTCGACGACCGGCTTGCGCTCGAGCCAGGTGAGCGTCCAGCGCCAGGTCGACGCGTCGACGGCCTGCGAGGCCAGCTCGGCCTCGACGCGGGCGACGGCCTCGACGACCGCGACCGGGAGCCGGTCGGGGGTCTGGCCCCCGACCGACCAGCGCGTTCCCAGCTGCATCAGACTGCCGAGTCCGTCGACGACGGCTGCTCGGCCAGCACGATGTCGCTCACGGCGAGCTCCTCGCCGGCAGCGAAGGTCAGCGTCTCGATGCGTCCGACGGCCGAGAGGTCGGCCGCGGCCGTGCGCAGCAGCGCGAGCGACGCCTCGGGGGCCACGACGACGGCCGACGTCACCGGCGTCTTCTGCGACGCCTTGGCGTCGGTCTTCGCGCGGCGGATCGAGATCAGCGCCTCGCCGACGAGCTCGAGGAGCCCGGACGGGGAGGTGACCGCCCCGAGTTCCTGCGCCGTGGGCCAGGCGGCCGTGTGGACGGAGGTGTCGTAGGTCCACGACCAGACCTCTTCGGTGGCGAAGGGGAGGTAGGGCGCGAGCAGGCGGAGCAGGCCGTCGATGGTCGAGCGGAGCGCGAGCACCGCCGACGACTGGGCCTCGGGAGTCGAGGTGGCGCCGTACGCGCGCTCCTTGACGAGCTCGAGGTAGTCGTCGCAGAACGTCCAGAAGAACTTCTCGGTCGTCTCGAGCGCCTTCGCGTGGTCGTAGTTCTCGAGAGCCGTGGTGGCTGCCTCGATGACGGCGGCGAAGTTCGCCAGCAGGTCGACGTCGAGGGCCTCGGTGACAGCGGCGCCCTCGACGGGCTCCGGGAACGAGTAGACGAACTTGGCGGCGTTGAGCACCTTGATCGCGAGGCGGCGGCCGACCTTGATCTGCTTCGGGTTCTGCGGGTCGAACGCCGCGTCGGTGCCCAGGCGCGACGAGGCGGCCCAGTAGCGGACCGCGTCGGAGCCGTGATCGTCGAGCATGGCCGCGGGCGTCACCACGTTGCCCTTCGACTTCGACATCTTCTTGCGGTCGGGGTCGACGATGAAGCCCGAGATCGAGGCGTTCTTCCACGGCACGGTGTCGCCCTCGAGCTGCGCGCGCAGCACGGTCGAGAACAGCCAGGTGCGGATGATGTCCTGGCCCTGCGGGCGCAGCGAGTACGGGTAGACGAGGTCGAACAGCTCGGGGTCGGACTCCCACTTGCCCGCGAGCTGGGGGGTCAGCGAGGAGGTCGCCCAGGTGTCCATCACGTCGACCTCGCCCTGGAAGCCTCCGGGCACGCCGCGCTGCGACTCGTCGTAGCCGGGGGCGGTGTCGCTCGACGGGTCGACGGGCAGCTGGGCCTCGCTCGGCACGATGGCGCTGTCGAAGACGGGGTTGCCGTCGCCGTCGAGCGGATACCAGACCGGGATCGGCACGCCGAAGAAGCGCTGTCGCGAGATGAGCCAGTCGCCCGAGAGCCCCTTGACCCAGTTCTCGTAGCGCACGCGCATGAAGTCGGGGTGGAACGCGACCTCCTCGCCGCGCGTGAGGAGCGTCTCGCGGAGAGCCTCGTCGCGGGCGCCGTTGACGATGTACCACTGGCGGGTCGACACGATCTCGAGCGGCTTGTCGCCCTTCTCGAAGAACTTGACCGGGTGGGTGATCTTCTCGATCTCGCCCTGCATCTCGCCGGACTCCTGCAGCAGGGCCACGATGGCGGCCTTCGCGCTGAACACGGTCTTGCCGGCGAGCTCGCCGTAGGCGGCCGTGCCGGCCTCCGACACGATGACGTCGGGCGCCTCGGAGACGAAGCGGCCGTCGAAGCCGATCACCGAGCGGTTGGGCAGGTCGAGCTCGCGCCACCACACGACGTCGGTCGTGTCGCCGAACGTGCAGACCATGGCAATGCCAGAGCCCTTGTCTTTCTGGGCGAGGTGGTGAGCGAGCACCGGAACCTCGACGTCGAACAGCGGCGTCTTCACCGTCGTGCCGAACAGGCCCTGGTAGCGCTCGTCGTCGGGGTGCGCGACCAGCGCGACGCAGGCGGGGAGCAGCTCGGGGCGGGTGGTCTTGATGAGCACGTCGCCGGCCGGTCCGTGGAACGCGAGCGTGTGGTAGGCGCCCGGCATGTCCTTGTCTTCGAGCTCGGCCTGGGCGACCGCGGTGCGGAAGGTGACGTCCCACAGCGTGGGGGCCTGCGCCTGGTAGGCCTCGCCGCGCGCGAGGTTGCGGAGGAACGCCTTCTGCGCGACGGCCTGCGAGTCGTCGCCGATGGTGCGGTACGACTGGGTCCAGTCGACCGACAGGCCGAGCTTGCGCCAGACGTCTTCGAACTGCTTCTCGTCTTCGACCGTGAGGCGCTCGCAGAGCTCGATGAAGTTGCGGCGCGAGATCGGGATCTGGTCGGCGGCCTTCGACGACTTGTTGTCGCCGCCCTCGAACGGCGGCGTGAAGTCGGCGTCGTAGGGGAGCGTCGGGTCGCAGCGCACGCCGTAGAAGTTCTGCACGCGACGCTCGGTGGGCAGGCCGTTGTCGTCCCAGCCCATGGGGTAGAAGACGCTCTTGCCGCGCATGCGCTCGAAGCGCGCCTTGACGTCGGTGTGCGTGTAGCTGAAGACGTGGCCGATGTGCAGCGACCCGGAGGCCGTCGGCGGGGGAGTGTCGATCGAGAAGACGGTGGCCTTCGACGCGCTCGCCCGGTCGAACTTGTACGTTCCCGCGGTCTCCCAGGCGGGGCCCCAGACCCCTTCGAGGCCTTCGAGGGCGGGCTTCTCTGGCATGGGTCTGGGCATCGCGTACTCCTTCGGTATGGGCGGCACCGTGTCGGTGGTGAGGTGCCTGAATGTGCTGCGGGCCAGTCTACGTCAGGGCAGTTCCTGCGCCCCGAGACGGGCCTCGGGAGTGCACTCCCTGCAGCGAAATACTGACATCTGGTAAGCTTTCGGAGTTTTTTGTGCCGCCGTGCCGGTGGCGCGTGTCGATAACTGGAGTGAACCGCGTATGAGAAGAAGACTGACGAATGATGACGTGACCGTCGTCGAAGAGCCCCTGCTCAAGCGAGCCGTCGCCGCCGCCGCCCTCGGGAACGGCATGGAATGGTTCGACTTCGGGGTGTTCGCCTACCTCACCACCACCCTCGCCCGAGTCTTCTACCCCTCGCTCAGCCCGACGCTCAGCGTGATCCTGACCTTCGCGACGTTCACGGCGGCGTTCGTGGTCCGGCCCATCGGCGGCGCGGTCTTCGGCCCGCTCGGCGACCGCATCGGCCGTCAGAAGGTGCTGGCCGTGACGATGATCATGATGGCCGCAGGAACTTTCGCCATCGGCTTCCTCCCCGACTTCAACACCATCGGCGTCTGGGCACCCCTCCTGCTGCTCGTGGCCCGCCTCGTGCAGGGCTTCTCGACCGGCGGGGAGTACGGCGGGGCCGCGACGTTCATCGCGGAGTACTCGCCCGACAAGCGCCGCGGGTTCATGGGCTCGTGGCTCGAGTTCGGCACTCTCGGCGGCTACGTGCTCGGCGCCTCGCTCGTGACGGTGCTGCAGTTCGCCATGTCGGAGGAGGTGCTGCTGAGCTGGGGCTGGCGGATCCCGTTCCTGGTCGCCGGGCCCCTCGGCCTCGTCGGCCTCTACCTGCGCCTGAAGCTCGAGGAGACGCCGGCCTTCCAGAAGCAGCAGGAGGAGGCCGCGTCGCGCGAGTCGGCCAAGACGCCGTTCTTCCGCCTGTTCGCCGAGAACTGGCGCGCGCTGCTCGTCTGCATCGGCCTCGTGCTCGTCTTCAACGTCACCGACTACATGCTGCTGTCGTACATGCCGACGTACCTCACGTCGACCCTCGGCCGCGATGCGACCAACGGGCTCATCCTCGTGATCGTCGTGATGGTGCTGATGATGGCCGTCATCGGGCTCGGCGGGCGCCTGTCGGACCGCTTCGGCCGCCGACCCGTTCTGTTCGCCGGCTGCCTCGGCTTCCTGGTGCTCTCGTGGCCCGCGCTCAAGCTGGTGCAGACCGAGTCGACCGTGCTTGTCTTCGTCGGCCTGCTGCTGCTCGGCCTCGTGCTCGTCACGTTCACGTCGACGATGCCCTCCACGCTCCCGGCGCTGTTCCCGACGATCATCCGCTACGGCGCCCTGGCCATCGCGTTCAACGTGTCGGTCTCGCTGTTCGGCGGCACCACGCCGCTCGTCACCGAGTCGCTCGTCGCCTGGGCCACGAAGAGCGGCTTCGCGTGGGCGAACGACATCCCGGCGTTCTACCTGATGATCGCGGCCGTGATCGGGCTCGTCGCCGTCTGGTTCACCAAGGAGACGGCCAACATCCCGCTGCTCGGGTCGGGCCCCTCGGTCGCCACCGAGGAGGAGGCCGAGGAGCTCATCGCCGCCTACGCCGACGAGTCGAGCGAGGTCGCGCAGGCCGACTGGGCCGTGGAGTTCGCGGCGTCCGGGCCGATCGACATCGTGCCGGCGGGGCGCTAGGCCCACGATCGCGACATGGCACCACGGGAAACCGTGGTGCCATGTCGCGATCTCGGTCCCGGATGTCGGGATCGTGGTGCGGCGGGGGCGGGGCGGCCCAGGCGCCGGGCGGGCAGCTAGGTGGCCGCGGCGAGGAGCGCCCGCGTGTACGGGTGCTCGGGCGCGGTGAAGACCTGCTCGGCGGGGCCCTGCTCCACGACGCGGCCGGCCGACATCACGGCGACGCGGTCGCTCTGGTGCCGCACGACGTCGAGGTCGTGCGAGATGAAGACGTAGGCGAGCCCGCGCTCGCGCTGCAGCTCGTCGAGCAGGTCGAGCACCTGCGCCTGCACCGTGACGTCGAGCGACGACACCGGCTCGTCGCACACGACGACGCGGGGTGACGGCGCCAGCGCCCGGGCGATGGCGACCCGCTGGCGCTGGCCTCCCGACAGGGTGCGGGGCAGCCGGGCGGCGACGGCGGGGTCGAGCCCGACCTCGCGGAGCACGCGCTCGACGTCCGGGAGGCGGGCCCGGCCCGGCCGGGTCGCGCGGCCGGCGGTGAGCGCGTCGACGAGGATGCGCCCGACGGTCATGCGGGGGTCGAACGACGAGAGGGCATCCTGGTAGACGGCGCCGAGGGCGGCCCGGCGAGGGCGGCGCTCCCGCTCGGGCAGGGGGTTCCACGGGGCGCCGAGCAGGGCGACCTCTCCGGCGTCGGGAGCGTCGAGGCCCAGCAGCAGGCGGGCCGTCGTCGTCTTGCCCGACCCGGACGCGCCCACCAGGCCGAGCGTCTCGCCGGCGCGGAGCTCGAGCGACACGTCGTCGACGGCGGTGAAGTCGCCGAAGCGCCGAGTGAGGCGGCGGGCGGAGAGCACGACGGGGGAGGATTCGGCCGTCGGCGCTTGAGGGGTCGGCGTTCCGGAGTTCCTGCGCCCCGAGGCGACGACCGACAGCCGCGTGCCGCGGGGCTTGCCATGCGGGAGAGCCGCGACGAGGGCCTGCGTGTACGGATGGGTCGGCGCGTCGAGGATCTGCTCGGTCGGGCCCTGCTCGACGGCTTCTCCGTCGCGGAGCACGACGACACGGTCGGCCAGGCGGCGCACCGCACCGAGGTCGTGGCTGATGGCGAGCACCGATGTTCCTTCATCGCGGAGCCGTGCCAGCCGGTCGACGACCTGCCGCTGCACCTCGGCGTCGAGCGCGGTCGTCGGCTCGTCGGCGATCAGGACGCCGGGCCGCAGGGCGAGCGCCGCCGCGATCAGGGCGCGCTGCCGCAGGCCGCCGGACAGCTCGCCGGACCGCTGCCGTGACCGTGTCTCGGGCGAGGGCATGCCGACCTCGTCGAGCACTTCCAGGACGCGGGCGGCGCGCTCCTGGCGGGTCAGGCGGGAGTGCAGCCGCAGCGGGTCGTCGATCTCGCGGGCGATCGGGCGGAGCGGGTCGAGCGAGACGAGGGCGTCCTGGAGCACGAGGCCGATGCGGGGGCCGCGGATCCGGCGCCAGTCGCGCTCGCCGAGGGTCGCGAGGTCGGTGTCGTCGAGGGTGAGGGCGTGGGCGGTGACCGTGCCGCCGGCCAGGCCGAGGAGGGCGCGCGCCGTCACGCTCTTGCCCGAGCCGGACTCGCCGACGAGGGCCACGCATTCGCCGGCGTCGAGAGTGAACGAGACGCCGCGGACCACCTCGACGCCGCCGAACGCGACCCGAAGGCCGTCGACGGTGAGGCGCCGCGAGCCGGCCATCAGGAACGCCCCCGCGCCGTCAGCGCCCGCCCGAGGACGGTGGTCGCAGCCGCGGTCGCAACGATGGCGAGCCCCGGGAACACCGTCATCCACGGGGCCACGGCGAGGTAGGTGCGCCCGGCCTCGAGCATGGCGCCCCACTCCGGCGCGGGCGGCGGCGAGCCGAGGCCGAGGTACGACAGCGACGAGGCCCAGACGATCGCCTGCCCGACGCCGAGCGTGGCGAGCACGACGACCGGCGCCAGCGCGTTCGGGAGCACGTGCCGCACGAGCAGCACCGACGGCCGGCGCCCGAGCACGCGGGCGGCCTCGACCATCTCCGAGGAGGCGACCGCGCGGATGCGGCTGCGGAAGATCCGGGCGTATCCGGGCGCCGTCGCCAGCCCCACGGCCACGGTCGCCGGGATCGGCCCCGGCCCGGCGAACGCGATGATCACGAGCGCCAGGAGCAGCCCGGGCAGCGCGAACAGCACCTCGAGCAGGCGGCTGACCGCGATGTCGGTGATGCGCGAGCCGACGGCGGCGGCGATGCCGAGGACGAGGCCGAGGGCGACTCCGATGGCGGTGGCCGCGACGCCGATCAGCAGCGAGGCGCGGGCGCCGTGCACGACGCGGGCGAAGAGGTCGCGGCCCGAGTCGTCGGTGCCGAAGGGGTGCGCGGCCGACGGCGCCTGGAACGCGTCGGCGGGGTGGATCGCCAGCGGGTCGACAGGGGCGATCAGCTCCGGCCAGACGGCGGCGACGAGCACGGCGAGCAGCAGCACAGACGCCACGAGCGCAGGAACTCGGGGCGCGAACCTCACCCGCGGAAGCGCGGCGATCATCGTCATGCCCGGCCTCCCCGCGGGTCGACGAGTCGCTCGGCAAGGTCGCCCAGGGCCACCACGAGCACGTACGCCAGGGCCGACACGAGGGCCACGCCGGTCACCAGCGGGATGTCGCGCAGGGTCACCGCGTCGAGCAGCGTGCGGCCGAGACCGGGCCTCGCGAACAGCGACTCGACCACGATCGCTCCCGACAGCAGCGAGCCGAAGGCCCAGCCCGACAGCGCGAGGCCGGGGAGGGCAGCGTGGCGGAGCAGGTGCCGCCAGAAGACGCCGGAGCGCGACTCGCCGCGGGCGCGAGCGGTGAGGGCGAACGGCGCCGCGGCCGCGTCGAGCAGGGAGTCGCGCGTGACCTGGCCGAGGAACCCCGCCACCGGGATCGCCAGCGTGATCACCGGCAGGACGATCCCCGACGCGGTTCCGGTGCTCACCGGCGGCAGGAGCCCGAGCGAGGTCGAGAGCACGACGATCAGCACGCTCCCCAGCAGGAAGTGCGGCACCGCCGACGCCACGACCTCGAGCCCCGACGCCACCGCGTTCGCGACCCGGCCCGAGCCGGAGCTCCACCAGGCGACGCCGATCGCGAGCAGCCACGCCGCCACGAGCGACAGGGCGGCGAGCGTGAGCGTCGGCGGCACCTGGGCGGCGAGGACGGCCGCGACGGGCTGCTTCAGCGAGTACGACTCGCCGAGGTGGCCCGTCGCCAGGCGGCCGAGCTGGTCGAGGTACTGCACGAGGAGGGGCCGGTCGAGGCCGTACTCGCGCCGGACCAGGTCGAGCGACGCCTGGGAGGCCTGCGAGCCGGGCCCGCCGAGGATCGCCTCGGCGGGGTCGCCGGGCACCAGGCGGATCGCGAAGAAGATGAGGGTCGCGACCGCCCAGAGGACGACCACGGCTCCCACCACGCGGGAGCCGACCCAGCGGACGGCCGGCACCGCTACTTCTGCAGCCAGGCGTCGTAGAGGCTGGGCGTCGAGACCGTCGGCATCGCGCGCAGGCCGTGCACGGCTGTCCGGTACAGGTAGTGGTTCTGCTGGTCGTAGAGCGGGAGCACGTAGTAGCCCTCGAGAACGATCTTCTGCACCTGGTCGTACAGGTCGTGGCGCTTCGTCTCGGACGGCTCGGCGCTGGCCTCGGCGAGCAGCGAGTCGACCTGCTTCGAGTCGACCTGCGCGTTGTTCGCGAAGTAGCCGCTCGGCGCCGGGGTGATGCTCGACGAGTTGTAGAGGATGTCGAGCACTCCGGGGCCGACCTTCGTGTACGGGGCGCTGACGATCTCGTACTTGTGAGCGGCCAGAGCGCCGTACCAGCTCGACAGGTCGAGCTGCTGGATCTCGACGTCGAAGCCGAGGCCCTTGGCCTCCTGCTGGATCTGCTCGAACAGCGAGCGCTCGGCGGGGATCGACTGGTTGGTCGAGACAGGGAAGCGGACGGTCAGGCGCTTGCCGTCCTTCGTGCGGTAGCCGTCGCTGTCGCGGCCGGTCCAGCCGGCCTGGTCGAGCAGCTTCTTCGCGTTCGCCGTGTCGATGGCGAACAGCGAAGGGTCGGAGTAGGAGTCTTTCTCGACGCTCGACAGCAGCGAGTAGGAGCGCTTCGCGGTGCCGAAGAAGAGCGACTTGATGCCGGGGTTCACGGCGACCCCGGTGATGAAGGCGCGGCGGACGTTCTCGTCGTCGAACGGCGCCTGGCTCGAGTTCAGCTCGAGGCGGTCGCTCGCGCCGGGGCGCGGGGCATCGATGGCCTTGAGCTGGCTGCTCTTGGCGGCCGCGACGAGGGAGTCGGGCTGCGCGTTGTCGATGACGTCGACCTCGCCCGACTGGAGGGCCGCGTAGCGCGAGGCCGAGTCGGGCAGGAAGCGCCAGACGATCTTCGAGAGGTACGCCGCGCCGGTGTGCGCGGCGTCCTTCGGCGGCGACGTGTAGTCGGAGTTGCGGACGAGGGTGATCGACTCCTGCTTGACCCACTTCTGCACCTCGAACGGCCCGGTGCCGACGGGCGACTCGCAGTTGACCGCCTGGCTCCGCTTGAGGGCGGTGGGCGATTCGATGGCGAGCCAGGGCTGAGACAGCGAGTCGAGCAGGGAGCTGTCGGGGCTCGACAGGTCGAAGCGGACGGTCTGCGCGTCGACGGCCGTGGCCTTGTCGACCTTGCCGAGGGCGAGGTAGCCGGTCGACGACAGCGTCTTCGGGTCTTTCACGTGCTCGACGTTGGCGACCACGGCGGCAGCGTCGAAGGCGGTGCCGTCGGTGAAGGAGACGCCCTTCTTGAGAGTGAAGGTCCAGCTCAGGCCATCGTCGGACTGCTTCCAGGCCGTCGCGAGCCAGGGGATGACGTCGCCGTCGGAGTTCTTCGAGACGAGCTCCTCGAGGTACTGCGTCGAGACGAGCGCCTGCGGGTAGTTGCCGCCGACGTGCGGGTCGAGGCAGGTCGGCTCGGCGTCGCCGGTCGCGTAGGTGAGGGTGCCGCCGCTGACGGGCGTGGCGGTGCCGGTGGCGTCGCCGCCAGTGGCCGTGCAGCCGGCGAGGACGAGGGCGGCCGCGGCTGCTGTGCCGACGACTGCGAGAAGCGGGGTGCGCACAAGGGCTCCGAACGTAGTTTCTAGACTGAGTACAATAAACAGCGTGACCGAGTCTAGTAGAGCCGGGCGGCCTCGTCGCTCGTCGGCCGACATCCTGGCCGACGCCGCCTCCGAGCTGTTCCTCGAGAACGGGTACGCGAAGACGACGGTCGACCAGATCGCTCAGCGGGCCGGCGTCAGCCGGGCGACGTTCTTCAACTACTTCGGGGGGAAGGCCGACCTTCTCTGGGTCGACCTCGACCGGAGCCTCGAAGCGCTGCCGGGGTGCCTGCGTGCCGTACCGCGGGGAGTTCCTGCGCGCGAGGTCGCCGAGGCGCTCACCGCCGTGGCCCGCGCGCACGACGACTCCCGCGTGCCCTGGGCGCTCACGCAGGGCGAGACGATGCGGCTGGGCGACGACCTCGTGGCATCGGGGGCCGCGCGGTTCGTCGCCCACCAGGCCGTCATCGCGACGTTTGTCTCCGAGCGGCTCGGCCTGCGGCCGGACGACCCGCAACCCCGTCTCGTGGCTGCGACGCTGCTGGCGGCGGCGGGTGCGGCCACGGTGGCCTGGGCACGCGCGGGCATCGGCCGCGGCGAGCTGGCGTCGCACGTCGCGCCGGCCGTCGACGCCGTGGCGCTCGGCCTCGGCTGAGTCGACGCAGACGGTCGCGCGGCCGGGACAGCGGACGCTGTTGGGGAAGTGTTATGTTCGCAGCACCACTCAGATCACGGGGCGGTCTTCCTCGCTCGCGGTGGGCCGGAGCGCGGGGCTGTTCCCGCGACCCACGCCGAGAGCCACCCGACACCCGTGAAGAACCCGAGCTTCCGGGCCGCCGTCGCGCTGCCCGCCGTACTCCTGCTGGTCTTCGGCGCTAGCGCGCTCGGCGCCGTCTCGGCCTTCGCCGAGTCGGGCGATCCGGCGGCTGCCGTGACGCGAAGCCCGACGGCCGCGGCATCGAGCGGCCCGACGGCACCCTCCGCCGCATCTGCGCCGACGGCACCCGCCTCCGCATCCGCGCGGACGGCGCGCTCGAGCGCAGCCGCACCCGCCACTCGCCGCCCCGAGCTCACGGTCACCTCCCCGCTGACCGACGAGGACGGCCTCGTGCAGAGCCCCGATACGCGCACAGTCGTCGTCGAGGGCCGCGCCCCGGTCGGCGCCGTCGTCAGTGTGGGGGAGGCGTTCTCGCGGCGCGACACCCCCTACGCGAGCATGACCACGACAGCGAGGACCTTCTCGCTGACGGTGACCTTTCCCGCCGACGGGCCCTACGACACCCTCGCCGTCGTGAACGCGAGTGTCGGCACGACCGACCTCGTGCCGACGTACCTCGAGTTCGTCTTCGATGCCGAGCCGAGCGCCGCGCCCGCTCTCGGCGCGCCGGCCGACGGATCGGGCTTCACAGTGAAGCCGCTGCCGTTCGGCTACTCGGCCTACTCGTCGATCCTCCAGGTCTCGGGCACCGGCACCCCGGGCGACGACATCCTGCTGATGTTCGCCGACGCAGGAACCGCGCCCTCCTACGACGAGTACGGCCAGCTCGACAGCCAGCCCCTCGGCGGCCAGCTGAACGACATCACCGTCGGGGACGACGGCACCTGGCGGGCCGACGCCGCCGTGCTCTACGGGACGGTCAGCATCTCGGCCGCCCAGGTCGAGTACTGGCCCGGCGACTTCTACGAGCCGGTCACGCACGCGTCCGACCTGTCGAACGCGCACACGATCACCGTCGTGCCCCCGGCCGGGACGGTCGTGGCGCCCGACATCACGCGCCCGTCCTCCTTCGACGATGTGACGTTCGGCGACCCGGGCTCCGACGGGTCGCTGGCACGCCTTCTCGCGGCGCCGACGCTGACGGCCCACGCCGACGCCGTGCGGGCGAAGCGCCGGTCGCACCCTGCAGCCGATCCGACCGGCGCTGCCGCTCGGGTGAAGCGGGTGCAGACCGAGAGCCCCGTCGGCCTGGACGACCTCGTCCGCGACGACGGGATCCAGCTCCGCGGCGCACCCGTCGCCGGCCGGCCGGGCTACGTCTCGACCACCGTGTCGGGCACCGGCACACCGGGGGGCCACATCGTGCTGCTGCAGGGCCGGCCCGAATCCGCGTTCGCGCGCCTCGCGACGATCTACCCGGCGTTCTTCGCGTCGATCGAGGCGGGGGAGATCCCCACGCGCGCCGGAACGGTCTCGAGACGCCTTCCGACCGACCACGGCCGGATCATTGTGAATCGCGACGGCGAGTGGTCGACCCGGGTGACGCTGAAGGCGGGCCCTTACCTCCTGACGGCCTTCGCCACCGAGCCGTCCGCGTCGAAGACGCCGAGGTACTCGGTCGCCGGACCGCTCATCGCGTACGACCTCAGCGGCGGTCGCGCCGCGGCGGCGACCCCGGCAGGGGCGACCCCGGCGGGACAGGTCGCCGGGGCGGAGGCCGACCCCGCCGAGCTGGCGATGACGGGCACCGGGACGCCGGTCGTTCCGGCGCTCGCCGCGGGCGCGGGCCTCGTGGCTCTCGGGGTCGCGCTGATGGTCGGGGTGCGGCGGCGGAGGGCGCAGTTCCTGCGCCTGCGACCCGCTACGAGAGCGACCCCGGCCTGGCCTCGTCGTGCGTCGGCACCAGGCTCGACTCGTCGGGCGTGGAGAGGGTGAGGACGGCCTCCTCGACGATGTCGTGCTCTTCGAGCGCGCGCTCGACGCGGCGCAGGGCGACGGCCACGTGCTCCTCGTCGGCGTTGCCCACCATGTCGACGGCTGCCACCAGGTAGAGACGGCCCGGCCCGACGAACTCGGTGTGCAGGTAGGTGACCCGGTTGATGTCGTCGCGTTCGAGGAGGCGGCGCAGCACGGTCGACTCGACCTCGTCGGAGGGGCTCTCGCCGATCAGGAACCGGCGGTTGCGGTCGATCAGCACGACGGCGACCACACCCAGCAGCACGCCGACCAGGATCGACCCGATGGCGTCGAACACGGCGAGGCCGGTGAGCTGGTGCAGCAGGATCCCGAGGAACGCGAGCACGAGGCCGATGAGGGCCGCGGCGTCTTCGAAGAACACGGCGCGCAGCGTGGCGTTCGACGAGCCGATCACGTGCCGCAGCACCGGAATCCGGCGCTTCGCGGCGACGCCGCGAGCCTGGCGCAGCGCCTGCAGGAAGGACGTGCCCTCGAGCACGGCCGCGACGCCGAGGACGATGTAGTTGATCAGGAAGTCGCCGTCGGCCTCGGTCGCCCCGAGCTCCGAGATGCCGTGGTAGATCGAGACGACCGCGCCGACCGTGAAGAGGCCGAACGCCGCGAACATCGACCAGACGTACGTCTCTTTGCCGTAGCCCAGGGGGTGGTCGTCGTCGCGGGCCCGCGTGCCACGTCGGTCGGCGACGAACAGGAAGATCTCGTTGCCGGTGTCGGCCCACGAGTGCGCGGCCTCCGCGATCATCGACGCGGAGCCGGTGATCAACGACGCGACGGTCTTCGCGATCGCGACCAGCAGGTTCGCCAGGAAGGCGATGATGACGGTCGTGTTGCTCTCCGGCTTGGACGTGTCGGGCGAGGCATCAGGTGTCGTCATGCAGACGAGTCTGCACCCGGTCGCGAGCGGCCGGGTGCAGACAGTGCAGGATGACTCCTGCTTCGACGCTGTGCCTACTTGGACATCGTGATCGCGGCCTTCGAGTAGGCGAGCGCAGCGGTGCCGTCCGGGTGGTTGAGGGTGACCTGCACGTGGTACGCGCCAGCCGAGAGCGAGCCGAGCTTCCAGGCGAACGAGTTGACGCCCTTCGACACCGAGATCTTGGAGGCGACCGTCTTGTAGCCCGTTCCGCCGGGGGCGTTCTTGCCGACCTTGATCGTGGCGGTGGTTCCGGCGACCCAGCCCGCATCGTGGAACTGGATCGTCGTCTTGGCCTTCGCCGCGGGAGCCGCACGGAGGTGCAGCGCGAGCAGGTGCCAGGTGGCGGCGCCCGGGTCTTCGTTGGGGTCGAAGCGGAGCGACGTGATCGTCTTGCCCGCCCAGCCCTGGCGCGGAGCCTTCGAGTTCTCGTCGAGCACGGAGCCCTTGGCGAGGTCGACGTTGATCGTGCCGGCGTTCGCGCCCGAGTAGGTGACGATGTCGTTGCTCTCCTGCGAGACGGAGGTGCCCTTGACGCCCCAGATCCAGCGGGCCATCTTGCCGCCGCCGGAGTTCGACGAGAGCGAGAAGCCGCCGTCGTACTTCATGGCGATGGACAGGTAGCGGTACTTGCTGCCGGGGAAGGCGCGCGACGCCAGGAGCACCTCGGGATCGTTCCGCTTCGAGCCGGAGTTCGTCGCGGTCATGCCCTTCGAGCTGTACGACTTGACCGTGGCGTTCTTCACGCCGACGCCGGCGACGCGGCCGCCGGTGAAGACCCACTGCTGCAGGCCCTCGGCCGAAGTGATGTCCTTGCCCTGGGTGGTGTTGGGGCTGTCGACGACCGGCTGGGGGCGCGGCTTGACCGAGAAGTAGTCGTAGGTGCCGGGCGGGTAGGCGCCGTGCGTGGTCACGTCGTCGTAGATGCGCATCCAGTTGAACGCCGTCGAGATGACCTTGGTCTTGGATCCGGTCACGGAGGGGACGACGCGCATGCCGACGACGCGCGAGCCCTTCCAGGCCTTCTTGGCTCCGACGGTCGACTTGGCGGTGAGGTCGAAGTCGTAGACGTGCGTGCCCGGGTAGAGCTTGAAGGTCTGCCCGCCCGCGCAGGTGGCGAGCATCGAGGTGCAGGTGAACCAGTAGATGGCGCCAACGCCGTTGTCGGGCTGGGTCATCTCGAACGACATGTGGTTGTAGCGGCTCGTGCTGACGGGGCTCTTGTTGCCGTCGCGGCCGTACGAGAGGGCGCCGGGCACGGTGTTGACGGGCGAGAAGTAGTCGCCGCCGACCACCTTGACGTGCAGCTTGCCGCCCGACACGCTCATGCCGCGGGTGCGACCGGCGTTGGTGTTCACGTCGCCGGAGTTGCTGTAGTCCCAGGCATCGCCGTAGACCTCGGACGCGAAGTCCGGAGACTCCTTCTCGACGGTGGCCGCCTCGGCGCGCGGGGCGGGGAGCGCCAGCTGCACGCCGCTCGCCAGCGGGGCCGCGACGAGGATCGCCAGGCCGAGCGCAAGCGCGCTTCGCTTCGTGCGCCGCTTCATCTCGAAGGGCTGTTTCTTGTCAAAGCTCACGGAAGTGTCTCCTAGCTGGGCGCGCCCGAACGCGCCGCGAGGTCACGCGCCTGATCCAGCGCGACAAGTGAAGGCGAAGCGTGGTGAGCGCCTCGTTGATCGCTCAACCTTAGACATGCGGTGAAAGGTGAACAAATCCCCGCTTTGGGGGACTGATACGGGCTGTCTGTCGTACTTTTCGGGGACAATGACGCGCGATATGTCCGTGCTTCGGGGGACATCCGCCGCCCCCGTTCCGCTCTCGGCGTAGCGCCGAGGTGGTCGCCGCGGACCGCCGAGAGCTGAAGTCACGCCCCTCCACGAGGGTCACCTCGTCTCAGGTAGACTCGGGCGAGCATCGATCCGGCCATCACCGGGGAGCACTCGGAAGAACGCGTACGCCGCACCAGGCGTGCTCCACTAGACCCGAGCGGGGCAGGCCCGTCACAGCCGCAGAAGAAGGGGCCCTCGCCACCGCGGGAGGGCAAGCGGGGTGGTACCGCGACCTCCGGCAGTCTCCGGCGGGCGTCCTCGTGCGAGAAGCAAGAACCACGCATCTGCACTGGAGTTGACCATGGCCGACCGTAAGAACGTCCCCGCGCGAACCGTCCCGGCATCGCCGAGCTTCCCCGCCATCGAGCAGGGCATCCTCGCGTTCTGGAAGGGCGACGACACCTTCCAGGCGTCCATCGACCAGCGCCAGGGTGCCGACGAGTGGGTCTTCTACGACGGCCCGCCCTTCGCCAACGGCCTGCCGCACTACGGCCACCTGCTGACCGGCTACGCCAAAGACGTCTTCCCGCGATTCCAGACCATGCGCGGCAAGCAGGTTCACCGCCGCTTCGGCTGGGACACCCACGGACTCCCCGCCGAGCTCGAGGCGATGCGCCAGCTCGGCATCACCGAGAAGCACGAGATCGACGACATGGGCGTCGCCGAGTTCAACGCCGCCGCCCGCAGGAGCGTGCTCGAGTACACGGGGGAGTGGCAGGAGTACGTCACCCGCCAGGCGCGCTGGGTCGACTTCGAGAACGACTACAAGACCCTCGACGTCACCTTCATGGAGAGCGTGCTCTGGGCCTTCAAGACGCTCTACGACAAGGGCCTGGCCTATGAGGGCTTCCGAGTGCTGCCGTACTGCTGGCACGACGAGACCCCGCTGTCGAATCACGAGCTGCGCATGGACGACGACGTCTACAAGATGCGCCAAGACCAGACGGTCACCGTCACCTTCCCGCTCGACGGCGCGAAGGCGGAGGCCCTCGGGCTCACCGGAGTGAAGGCGCTCGCCTGGACGACGACCCCGTGGACGCTGCCGACCAACCTGGCGCTCGCCGTGGGCCCCGCCATCGAGTACGCCGTGATGCCGTCGGGGCCGAACGGCGCGTCGGACGGATCGGAAGACGGGGTCAGCCAGTTCCTGCTCGCGACCGACACGGTCGCCGCGTATGCGAGAGACCTGGGCTACGACTCGGCGGACGACGCCCTGGCCGCTGTGACGCGGACGCTGCCGGGTGCGGAGCTCGAGGGCGTGCGCTACGACCGCCTGTGGGACTTCTACGCCGACACCGAGAAGTGGGGCACCGAGAACGCGTGGCAGATCCTCGTCGCCGAGTACGTCGCCACCGGCGAGGGCACCGGAATCGTGCACCAGGCGCCCGCCTACGGCGAGGACGACCAGCTGGTCTGCGCGGCCGCGAGCATCCCCGTGCTGATCTCGGTCGACGACGGGGGCCGATTCCTGCCGATGTTCGGCGACGTGGCAGGCCTGCAGGTTTTCGACGCCAACAAGCCGCTCACGCAGCAGCTGAAGGCCGAGGGGCGCCTGCTGCGCCAGGCCAGCTACGAGCACAGCTACCCGCACTGCTGGCGCTGCCGCAATCCGCTGATCTACAAGGCCGTCTCGTCGTGGTTCGTGCGCGTCACCGACTACCGCGACCGCATGGTCGACCTGGGCGAGCAGATCACCTGGGTTCCCGAGAACGTCAAGCACGGCCAGTTCGGCAAGTGGGTCGAGAACGCCCGCGACTGGTCGGTGTCGCGCAACCGCTACTGGGGCTCGCCGATCCCGGTCTGGCGCAGTGACGACCCCGAGTACCCGCGCGTCGACGTCTACGGCTCGCTCGCCGACCTCGAGCGCGACTTCGGGCGCCTGCCGCTGAACGCCGAGGGCGAGCCCGACCTGCACCGGCCGTTCATCGACGACCTCACCCGCCCGAACCCGGACGACCCGACCGGGCGCTCGACCATGCGCCGGATCGACGACGTCTTCGACGTCTGGTTCGACTCCGGCTCGATGCCGTTCGCGCAGGTGCACTACCCGTTCGAGAACCAGGAGTGGTTCGACAGCCACAACCCCGCCGACTTCATCGTCGAGTACATCGGCCAGACCCGCGGCTGGTTCTACGTCATGCACGCGCTCTCGACGGGCCTGTTCGACCGCCCGGCGTTCTCGAACGTCATCAGCCACGGCATCGTGCTCGGCTCGGACGGTCAGAAGATGTCGAAGAGCCTCCGCAACTACCCGAACGTCAACGAGGTGTTCGACCGCGACGGAGCCGACGCGATGCGCTGGTTCCTGATGTCGTCGAGCGTCATCCGCGGCGGCAATCTCGTCGTCACCGAAGAGGGAATCCGCGAGGGCGTACGGCAGTTCCTGCTGCCCCTGTGGTCGACGTACTACTTCTTCACGCTGTACTCGAAGGGCCACGAGCCGACCTGGCGCACCGATTCGACCGACGTGCTCGACCGCTACCTGCTCGCCAAGACGCACGACCTGATCGTCGACGTCGCCGCCGACCTCGAGGCGCTCGACTCCCCGCTCGCCACGGCCAAGCTGCGCGACTTCGCCGACGTGCTGACCAACTGGTACGTCCGCCGCTCGCGCGACCGCTTCTGGTCGGGCGACGACCGAGACGCCTTCGACACCCTGTACACGGTGCTCGAGACCGTCACCCGGGTCGCCGCGCCTCTGGCTCCGCTCGTGACCGAGGAGGTCTGGCAGGGGCTCACGGGCGGGCGGAGCGTGCACCTGACCGACTGGCCCGACGCCGAGCTCTTCCCGCAGGAACGCGCACTCGCCGCCGCCATGGACGGCGTCCGCGCCATCGCCTCGTCGGGCCTCGCCCTTCGCAAGGCGACCGGCCTCCGCGTGCGCCTTCCCCTGAGCGCGATCACCGTCGTGACGCACGACCCCGACGCGCTCGAGCCGTACGCGGCGATCCTGCGCGACGAGCTCAACGTCAAGGCCGTCGTGCTCGACCGCCTGAGCGAGGAGTCGCTCGGGGCCTATGGCGTGACCCGCAAGCTCACCGTCAACGCGCGCGCCGCCGGCCCGCGCATCGGCAAGCAGGTGCAGCAGGTCATCCCGGCCGCCAAGAAGGGCGACTGGAGCGCCGCCGGCGAGAACGTCGTCGTGGGAGGCATCGAGCTGCTCCCCGGCGAGTTCTCGCTCGAGCTCACCGTCGGCGACCCGACGCGGGCGATCGCCTTCGTCGGCGACGGCGGCTTCGTGCTGCTCGACACGCAGACCACCCCCGAGCTCGAGGCCGAGGGCCTCGCGCGCGACGTGATCCGCGCCGTCCAGGCCGCCCGTAAGAGCGCCGGCCTCGACGTGAGCGATCGCATCCGCCTCACCCTCGGCGTCGACGCCCAGGCCGAGGCCGCCGTCGAGGCCCACCGCGAGCTGATCATGCGCGAGACGCTGACGCTCGGCCTCGAGGTCGACCTGCTCGACATCTCCTCCTCCGACACGGCCTCCGACGCCGTCCCGGTGGGCTCCGATTCTGCAGTGACTGTGAAGGTCTCCCGCCATGAGTGACACCCCCGGCCGTTTCGACCACGACGACGACGAGACCGTCGACCCGGGCTCGCTGCCCGACGTCTTCGGCACGCGCGACGACTTCGGCGACTTCGCCGACATGGGCGACGACGACGAGCGCGACCACGACGACCGCGCCGACGAGGTGCCCGTCGACGAGTCCGAGGACGCCGCGGCCGCGCGCCTCGTCTACGAGGAGCTCCTGGCCCGCGTCGGCGAGAACGCGCCGCAGCCGCGCCTCGACGCCACCCGCCGTGCCGTCGAGCTGCTCGGCGACCCGCAGCGCAGCTACCCGGTGATCCACATCACCGGGACGAACGGCAAGACCTCGACCAGCCGCATGATCGAGAGCATCCTCCGCGCCTACGGTCTCCGCACCGGCCTCATGACGTCGCCTCACCTCGTGCGGGTCAACGAGCGCATCGTCATCGACGGGGAGTCGATCAGCGACGCGGCCCTCGCGGCTAACTGGGCCGACATCCAGCCCTACCTCCTCATGGTCGACACCGAGCTCACGGCCGCGGCCGAAGAGCCCCTCACCTTCTTCGAGGCGCTCACCGTGCTCGCGTTCGCGTCGTTCGCCGACGCGCCTGTCGACGTCGTCGTGCTCGAGGTCGGCATGGGGGGCGAGTGGGACAGCACCAACGTCGCCGACGGCCAGGTCGCGGTGTTCACGCCGATCGCGCTCGACCACACCAAGCGGCTCGGCTCCACCGTGCTCGAGATCGCCCGGACCAAGTCGGGCATCATCAAGCCCGCGGCGAACGTCGTCTCGGCGGCCCAGGTGCCCGAGGCCCTCGCCGAGCTGCAGCGTGCCGCCGAGCTCACCGAGTCGACCTTCGCGTCGGAGGGTGCCGGATTCGAGGTGCTGTCATCGGCGGTAGCCGTCGGCGGTCAGGTCATCTCGGTGCAGGGCATCGCCGGCCGCTACGACGACGTTCCGCTGCCGCTGTTCGGACGCCACCAGGCGCAGAACGCGGCCGTCGCCATCGCCGCCGTCGAGTCGTTCCTCGGCAGCGGCAGCCAGCCGCTCGATGCCGAGATCCTCGCCGCGGGCCTCGCCGATGCGACCTCGCCGGGCCGCCTGCAGATCCTCGCCACGTCGCCGACGATCCTCGTCGACGCGGCCCACAACCCGCACGGGGCGCACTCGCTGGCGCAGGCACTGGGGGAGTTCTTCGACTTCGACCGGGTCGTCGCCGTGCTCGCCGTGCTGGCCGCTAAGGACGCCGCCGGGATCATCCGCGCGCTCGCGCCCGTCGTCGAGCAGTTCGTCATCACGCAGACCGACTCCGATCGCGCCATCGATGCCGACGACCTCGCCCAGGTCGCAGTCGGTATCGTGGGGCCCGACCGGGTCACGGTCGAGACCAACGTCGTCTCGGCGCTCTCGATCGCCCGTGATCTCGCCGACGAGTCGGAGAAGGGCGGCGTGGTCGTGACCGGCTCCATCACGCTGGTGGGCGAGGTCATCGCCCTGACGGCAGAAGAGCGAGAGAAGTGAGCACCGTGACCAGCGAGCCGCAGTCCACTCCGCCGGGCAGCCCGCGCGGCCGGACTCCCCGTGCTCGTCGCGACCGCTCGCTGACCGAGAGCCTCCTCTCGATCATGCTGGTGCTCGAGGCGTGCGTGCTGTTCTTCGTCGTGCTGAACGTCGGCGGTGCCGGGATCCTGCCCTGGTCCGTCGCCATCGGCGGTGGTCTGGCATTCTTCGCGCTCATGATCGTGACCGCGGCCACCTTGCGCTACCGCGCCGGCGTCGTGGTCGGCTGCGTGCTGCAGGTGCTGCTCGCCCTCACGGGCCTGCTCGTCGTGCTGATGTGGGTCGTCGCGGCGATCTTCATCGCCATCTGGATCTTCTGCCTCTACAAGGGCATCACGATCGACCGCCGCAACGCGGCCCTGCGTCAGTGGATGGCCGAGCACCCCGGCATCGACCCGCGCACCTACCAGGCCTGACCCTCTCCGGCCGACCCACCGCAAATCCGACCCCTCACAAAGGAGCCACCGTGTCCGATCTCGAAGAAACCCTGGTCCTCGTCAAGCCCGACGGAGTAGCCCGCAACCTGACCGGCGAGATCCTCCGCCGCATCGAGGCGAAGGGCTACGGCCTCGTCGACATCAAGCTCGTCGAAGCCGATCGCGAGCTCCTCGCCGCGCACTACGAGGAGCACGTCGGCAAGCCGTTCTACGAGCCGCTCGTCGAGTTCATGGAGTCGGGTCCGATCGTCGCCCTCCGCATCGAGGGCAACGGCGTCATCGCCGGATTCCGCTC
This sequence comes from Frondihabitans sp. GW821-FHT04F02, assembly GCF_059420045.1. Lineage (NCBI taxonomy): Bacteria > Bacillati > Actinomycetota > Actinomycetes > Micrococcales > Microbacteriaceae > Frondihabitans > Frondihabitans sp. GW821-FHT04F02. The sequence continues at coordinate 25,922 of NZ_JBWKSZ010000007.1, forward strand.
GCTCGCCGGCGCCACCGACCCGACGACGGCCGCGCCCGGCACCATCCGCGGCGACCTGGGCCGCGACTGGGGCCTCAAGGTGCAGCAGAACCTCGTGCACGGCAGCGACTCGGTCGAGTCGGCCACGCGCGAGCTCGGCCTCTGGTTCACGTAGGCCACCCGCTCGGCAGAAGGCCCCGCACCTCCTCGGAGGTGCGGGGCCTTCTCGTGCTTCACCCGACTCAGTTCGTCGAGGCCTGACTGGCGACGAACGAGGAGAACGTCGAGGCGTCGGTGAGTGAACCCGAGTACTGGGCGCCGTTGACGATGACCGTCGGGGTGCCGGTGAGCTTCGCGATCGACGAGTTCGGCAGCTTCTTGCTCAGGGCGTCTGTCGTCTGCTGACTGACGAACGACTTGAACGACTCATCGGTGATGCACGACGAGATACCCGAGGCTGTCGCCCCGGCCTTGCTGATGATGCTCTTGAGCTTCGTATCGGACATGCCCTTCGTCTGCTCCGCAGGCTGGTTCGCGTAGAGCGCCGTGTTGACGTCCAGGAACTTGTCGGGCTGGTAGTTGGCGACGCACATGGCGGCGTTGGCCGCGCGGGTCGCGTACCTGTTGCCGAGCGAGGAGGCGTCGAGGATCGAGATCGGGTGGACCTCGTAGGTGATGGCGCCCTTCTGGAGCCAGGTTTTGATCTGCGACTCGTTGGCCGTCTCGAACTGGTTGCAGTACGGGCACTGGTAGTCGAGGTACACCGTGATGTTCACTGTGTCTTTGAGCTTCGACTGGTCGGTCGCCGTGGTGGATGCGCCGGCGGCGACGGCCTTCGTCGTGACCGCGGAGATCTCGCTGGTCTTGGCGTCGCCCTGCAGAAGGATGCCGCCGGAGGCCATGTTCTTGGGGCCGGGGCCGGCCGGCGTGATCGAGTTCATGATGACGAGCGTCACGATGACCGCGAGGGCGACCACGCCCAGGCCGATGCCGCCTCCGAGGAAGATGCGGTTGCGTCGGCGCTTGCGGGCGGCCGCCTCGCGGGCGACGCGGGCCTTCTCGCGGGCGTCTTCGCGGCGGTCGCGCTTCGTGGGTCCGTTTTCAGGGGGCGGGGTCATTGGTCCTCAGATCTGCGGAATTCGTCGGCTGTCCAGCAACGAGCGTAGCCCGGAGCCGGCTCGGGCAGGACCCTACGGTGACGGGTGATGGATTCGCTGGCAAAAGCCTCAGTGCCGATGTCGACTAGGAGAAGAGCACCGTGAGCAGCGTCGGGAAGTGCGTGATGATGATGATCGCGATGACCGCGTAGTTGACCAGCGGGATCACCCAGGAGAACGGCAGGAACGCGCGCATCGCGGTCCGGACACGCTGGTTCTTCGTGATCCGGCCGTTCGCGAGGTTCCAGACCGTGAAGATCCAGAACAGCGGGATGGTCGTCGACCAGACGAGCATGCACCAGGGGCACAGAGCGCCGATGACGAACACGGTCTGCGTGAACAGGAACGTGATGAACGCCCAGGCCAGGAAGAAGCCGACGTTCGCAGCGTTCCAGAACCAGCGCGAGAACGTCGCGCCGGCCAGCATCGCGGCGCCGAGGGTGATCGGAATCATGAAGCCGGCGACGCCGATGATCGGATTCGGGAACCCGAAGAGGTGCGAGACCGTCGAGTCGATGACCGTCGAGCACGACACGAAGGGGTTGATGTCGCAGCCGAGGGCCTGGTTCGGGTGCTCGAGCAGCTCGTACTTCTCGACCACCAGCTTGAACGAGCCGAAGAAGCCGATCAGCCCGGCCACGATCAGCAGGATCGGGGCCAGAACACGGACGCGGGCAGGGCTTGGTGACGACACCCTGGGATTATGACATGCGCCGAATCTGCCTCCGGAGGCCTTCCGTGCGATAATCGGGACAGTCCCAGGGTGAGAGCCGGGAAGGTTTCCGACCGTGGCGCCGATAACGGTGGCAGTCGGTACTGAAGTGACACACAGATTTCCACCGGGCCGAGCGGCTCGCGTGACAGACGAGATTTCGCAGGGGAGCGACTCGCATCGACCAGGGGTCGATCGACATCGCACAGACGCTGCGCACACGAATTCCCGAAGGCGCCTTCGGCACTAGAGAAGGCGACCCGGGGCGAGGAGTTGCACCACCGATGGTGGACAAAAAAGAGAACACACCCAAGAAGCGGAGCCGCTTGTTCGCCGGCTTCCGGTCGCGCCAGGCCCAGCCGCCCGCGCAGCCCGCTTCCGAATCATTCGCTGCCCTGGAGGCCGCCACGGCCCCGGCCGCGGCTCCACACGTGCCCCAGGAGGCAACCGCAGTGACTACCGACACCGACGGCGCGCAGACGCCCGAGCACCTCATCGACACCGAGACCATCGAGCGCGACGAGGCCGACTCGTCGCCCGTCGTCCCGGCGGTCTCGACGCCGGCCTCGACGTCGCCCTTCGAGGCGCCGCTCACCACGACGAGCCTCTTCTTCCATGCTCCCGAGATCTCGCCCCTGCCGGCGCTTCCCGAGCCGGACGACGACTACGAGCAGGGCGGCCCGCGCCGTCGCTCGCGGGGCCGCACCGGCGGGGCCGGCGACGGCTCCGACGAGGTCACCTCCAGCCGCACCCGCTCGCGGGCCGGCCGGGAGCCGCGCGAGCGCCCCGAGCCCGAGCTCATCACCGAGCCGCAGCGTGTCAAGGGCTCCACCCGCCTCGAGGCCAAGAAGCAGCGCCGTCGCGACGGCCGCGACGCCGGCCGCCGCCGTCCGGTCGTGACGGAGGCCGAGTTCCTCGCCCGCCGCGAGAGCGTCGACCGCAAGATGGTCGTCCGCTCGCAGGGCGACAGCATCCAGATCGGCGTGCTCGAGGACGGCATCCTCGCGGAGCACTACGTCGCCAAGTCGCAGAACGTCTCGCTCATCGGCAACGTCTACCTCGGCCGTGTGCAGAACGTCCTGCCGAGCATGGAGGCCGCCTTCGTCGACATCGGGCGGGGCCGCAACGCCGTCCTGTACTCGGGCGAGGTCGACTGGGACAACGTCGAGCACGGCAACCAGCCCCGCCGCATCGAGCTCGCGCTCAAGCCCGGCGACCGAGTGCTCGTGCAGGTGACCAAAGACCCGGTGGGCCACAAGGGCGCCCGTCTCACGAGCCAGATCTCGCTGCCGGGGCGCTTCCTCGTCTACGTGCCGAACGGCTCGATGAACGGCATCAGCCGCAAGCTGCCCGACACCGAGCGCGCCCGCCTCAAGAAGATTCTCAAGGAGGCCCTGCCCGAGAACACGGGCGTCATCGTGCGCACAGCCGCCGAGGGCGCGACCGAAGAGCAGCTGACGCTCGACGTCAAGCGCCTCCTGAACCAGTGGGCCGACATCTCGAAGAAGGTCGAGGCCGGGAACGCCCCGAACCTCCTGCACTCCGAGCCCGACCTGCTGATCAAGATCGTCCGCGACGTCTTCAACGAGGACTTCCACGAGCTCGTCATCGACGGCGACGAGGCGCGCGAGACCATCGAGACCTACCTGACGGCCGTCGCGCCCGACCTCCTCGACCGCGTCAAGGCGTACGAGGGCGACAAGGACTCGTTCGACGAGTACCGGCTCAACGAGCAGATCGACAAGGCGCTCGACCGCAAGGTCTGGCTGCCCTCGGGCGGATCCCTCGTCATCGACCGCACCGAGGCCATGACCGTCGTCGACGTCAACACCGGCAAGTTCGTCGGGTCGGGTGGCAACCTCGAAGAGACCGTCACCAAGAACAACATCGAGGCGGCCGAGGAGCTGGTCCGCCAGCTCCGCCTCCGCGACATCGGCGGCATCATCGTCGTCGACTTCATCGACATGGTGCTCGAGTCGAACCGCGACCTCGTGCTCCGCCGCCTCATCGAGTGCCTGAGCCGCGACCGCACCAAGCACCAGGTCGCCGAGGTCACCTCGCTCGGCCTCGTGCAGATGACGCGCAAGAAGCTCGGCCTCGGCCTCATGGAGTCGTTCCAGGAGATCGGCGTCGACCGCCAGCAGGCGCAGGAGCAGCAGCAGCAGAACCGCCAGCGCTCGCAGGAGCGTCGTCGGGCCAAGGCCTCGAACGGCAGCGCGTCCGGCTCGAAGGGCCCGCAGAACCGCGGCGGCTCGGAGGCTCACCCGGCCACCGGCACCATCCACGCCATCACCGACGACGTGAAGAACGCCCTCGCCAAGATCGCCGCCTCGACCGTCCCGCACGGTGACGAGGCTCCGACGAGCGTGTCCGAGGCGGCAGCCGCCGTCGAGGCCGCAATCGACGCGATCGTCGCCGAGGCGCCCGTGAACGAGGCTCCGGCGGCCGAGGCCGACGAGGCTCCCTCCGCCGGCTCGGGCCGCTCGCGCCGTGGTCGTGGTCGTCGTGCCTCCGCAGGCGGTCAGGCCCCCGAGTCCGATGCCGCCGTCGAGGCCCCGGCCGTCATCGACCTCCCCGTCGCGGCGTCCGCCCCGGTCGACAAGGTCGCCGAGGCAAAGGCCGCTCAGCCCGAGACCCCGGTGGCCGACGTCGCCCCCGAGCCCACGAGCACGGGTTCGCGTCGTTCGCAGGCCACGGTCGTCCAGCCCGAGGCCGCCACGGTCGCGATCCTCGACATCCCGCTGGCCAAGGTCGAGCGCGCCCCGCGCCGCATCTCGACGCACGACGCCGAGCAGATCCTGGACTCCGTGCTGGGCGCGCTGCCCGAGCCGAAGCAGCCCGGCCAGGGCCGCAGCCGCTCGCGCCGCGCCTCGAGCTCCGGCACCGTCTCGGCTCCTGCCGACGGCGACGGCTTGATCTGAGCTGGCCCCACCCAGGCCGCTGAGGGGTCGCTCGTTGTCTGCCAGGCCCACTTGGCACGACAGGGAGCGACCCCTCAGCGGTTCAGGGGTGGGATAGTACAGGCGTGAGCTACAGCGACGACGAGCACAGGGCTCCGCATGCGCCGACCGGTCCGCGCGGGTCGTGGGCGCGCCGGCGTGCACCGTCCGGCCCGGGGGTGCGGCAGTGGGGTGCCACGGCAGAGACCGTCGTGGCCGCGGCTGTCGCCGTGGGCGTCCTGATCGTGGTGCGGTTCCTCGTGGCCTTCGTCGACCTCATCGGCAACGCCGTCCAGTACCAGCCGTCGTACTACGCCAGCGGCTTCGAGGAGTCGCCGATCGGGCTCTTCCTCGGTGCAGTCGTCCTGGATCCCCTCCCGTTCTACATCGCCGTCTTCCTCGCGGCGACCTTCGTCTACCCGTTCGCGCGCCCCGCCCGCCTCCCGCTCGTGCTCGTGCGCGCAGTCGCAGCCGGAGGGTGCGGCACGGTCGTCCTCGCCGTCGTCGGCCTGGCGACGTCGCTGCCGGAGGGGACCGCCTCGACCGTCGTCCTCGACTCCGTGTTCGTGCCGCTGTCGTCGGGCCTCGAGCTCACCGCCGTGCTCGCCGGGGGAGCGGTCCTCGCGTGGCTGTGGGGCGGGCGCCTCGACGAGCAGGCCCGCGACCAGCAGGCCCTCGACGAGCGAGCCCTCGACGCGCAGAGCCTCGAGGGAGAGCGGGCGCAGGAACTCGCGGCCGAGGCCGAGCCCGCCGCCGGACTGCCCGACGAGCAGACCGTCGGGGCACCCGCGGCCGGGGTCGGAGTTCCTGCGCCCGTGCCCGGCTCGGCGTCGGCCGCGGCCGCGCCCGTCGCGGTGCCCCTCTTCGCCGCGCCCTCGCTCGACGAGGCCCCGGTCGACGCGCCCGCGCCCTCGGCGCACCCCGCCCCCGACCTGTCGAGGTTCGCGCCGCCCGAAGAGCGCTGACCGCTGACCGTAGAGCGCGGATGCTCGCGGCTCGCGAGGCGTCTAGCGAGCTCGGCCGAGCTGCCGTTTGCGCCACTGCGGCACGCGGAGGCCGCTCGCCTGCAGGCGCACAGCGAGCTCCTTGCCGCCGACCGCGGTCGCGCCGGCGGTGACGAGCTCGTCGTAGCGGTCGGCCGGGACGTCGTAGTGGTCGTGGTCGAAGGCTCGCCGCGGGATGCCGTGAGCGAGCGCGAAGGAGTGCAGCTCGTCGTACGAGGCGTCGCTCACGATGTGCGACCACAGGGTGCCGTGGGCAGGCCACATCGGCTGGTCGATCAGGATGGTCACCCGGGCATCGTACCCTCAGTCGTTTGACTGCCCTGACGGGGGCCGGTAGCCTAGATCTTTGGTGTGCGCTCGCGGCGCCGCCCCCAGCCCGCTCTTTCGGGCATCACCCCCATCTTTGGAGTACCCATGGCTTTCGCAATCGTGCGCGCCGGCGGCCGTCAGGAGAAGGTCGAGGTCGGAACGATTCTGACCGTCGACCGTCTCAAGGCCGCCGAGTCCGACACCGTCTCGTTCGTCCCCGTCCTGCACGTCGACGGCGACACCATCCTCTCGGGCGACCAGCTCGGCACGGTCACCGTCGAGGGCGAGGTCCTGAACGACCTCCGCGGCCCGAAGATCGTGATCCAGAACTACAGGAACAAGACCGGCTACAAGCGTCGCATGGGCTTCCGTGCCGACCTGACCCGCGTCAAGATCACCAAGATCACCACCAACTAGTCGAGGAGCTGACTCATGGCACACAAAAAGGGCGCATCATCCACCCGTAACGGCCGCGACTCGAACGCGCAGCGCCTCGGCGTCAAGCGCTTCGGCGGCCAGGTCGTCTCGGCCGGCGAGATCCTCGTCCGCCAGCGCGGCACCCACTTCCACCCCGGCGTGAACGTCGGCCGCGGCGGCGACGACACCCTCTTCGCCCTCGCCGCAGGCAGCGTCGAGTTCGGCGCCAAGGGCGGCCGCAAGGTCGTCAACATCACTGCGCTCTAGCGCGCTGACGCGCGGACGCGGCATGCGGCGCCGGACCTTCGACAGGCTCCGGTCGACCGGCGTCGCAAGCCGGGTCCACGCGCCAGCACCCGCAGACGGATGGGCAGCGTGTTCGCTCGCCCATCCTTCTGCTTTTCGCATCACTCCAACAGACTGAGAAACCTCCCCATGGCCACATTCGTCGACCACGTGTCGCTCCACCTCAAGGCGGGCAACGGCGGGAACGGCTGCGTGTCGGTCAAGCGCGAGAAGTTCAAGCCGCTGGCCGGCCCCGACGGCGGCACCGGCGGGCACGGCGGCGATATCGTCCTCGTCTCGACCAACGACGTCACCACTCTGCTCGGCTTCCACCGCAACCCGCACCGGTCGAGCGCCAACGGCGGCCCCGGCATGGGCGACCACCGGGCCGGCAACAACGGCGAAGAGCTCGAACTCGAGGTGCCGGTCGGAACCGTCGTGACCGACGAAGACGGCAACGAGCTCATCGACATGAACGAGGCGGGGCTCCGCTACGTCGTGGCCGAGGGCGGCATCGGCGGTCTCGGCAACGCGGCCCTCTCGTCGACCAAGCGCAAGGCCCCCGGCTTCGCGCTCCTCGGGACGCCCGGCTGGGGCGGCGACGTCCAGCTCGAGCTCAAGGTCGTCGCCGACGTCGCGCTCGTCGGCTACCCGTCGGCCGGCAAGTCGAGCCTCGTGGCGGCCATGAGCGCCGCGAAGCCGAAGATCGCCGACTACCCCTTCACCACGCTGCACCCGAACCTCGGCGTCGTCGAGTCGGCGGCCACCCGCTACACGATCGCCGACGTCCCCGGCCTGATCGAGGGAGCGAGCGAGGGCAAGGGGCTCGGACTCGAGTTCCTGCGCCATGTCGAGCGGTGCTCGGCGCTGCTGCACGTGCTCGACTGCGCCACGCTCGAGCCCGGCCGCGACCCGCTCACCGACCTCGAGACCCTGAAGCGCGAGCTGGCCGCCTACGAGGTCCCCGCCGGGCAGCTACCGCTTCTCGAGCGCGCCCAGATGGTCGTGCTGAACAAGATCGACGTGCCCGAGGCCCGCGAGCTGGCCGACTTCGTCCGCGCCGATCTCGAGGGCCAGGGCTACCGGGTCTTCGAGATCTCCGCGGTGTCACGCGAAGGACTCCGCGAGCTGTCGTTCGCGCTGGCCGAGGTCGTCGAAGCCGACCGCGCCGCACGCGCCGCCGAGCAGCTGGCCCGCCCCCGCATAGTCATCCGCCCCAGGGCGGTCAACGAGTCGAAGTTCGAGGTCATCGTCGAGGGCGGCTCGTACGGCAACATCTACCGCATCCGCGGCATCAAGCCCGAGCGCTGGGTCATGCAGACCGACTTCAACAACGAGGAGGCCGTGGGCTTCCTGGCCGACCGCCTCAACAAGCTCGGCGTCGAGGACCGTCTGTTCAAGGCCGGCGCCGTGGCCGGTTCGACCGTCGTCATCGGCGGCGCCGGCGGCATCGTCTTCGACTGGGAGCCCACGCTCACGTCGACCGCCGAGCTGATGACCGCAGCCCGCGGGACCGATCCCCGCCTCCACCAGTCGTCGCGCCAGACCCGTAACGAGCGCCGCGAGGAGTACTTCGCCCGCATGGACGCGAAGGCCGACGCCCGCGCGGAGCTGATGCGCGAGCGCGCCGCGGGGCTCTGGACCGACGACGACGGCTTCGAGGTCGACCCGGCCATCCGCCACGGCGAGGAGGGGTTCGACGACGAGTCCGTCGACGCGGCCGACGGGTCCGCGGACGCCGCCGACGACACGGTCGACGCGACCTCCGGTCGAGAGGACGACGGTCGAGCGTGACCAGCAGCACCGACGCCGAGACCTCGAGGCCTGCCGCCGCATCCGCGGAGATCGGCCACGGCCCGATCCGGACGCGTGGTGACATCCCGCGGGCCCGTCGCGTCGTCGTGAAGGTCGGGTCGTCGTCGATCAGCGGTGAGAACGCCGACCAGATCGGCCCCCTGGTCGAGGCCCTGGCCGAGGCCTACGGCCGCGGCGCCGAGGTGATCCTCGTGTCGTCCGGTGCGATCGCGACTGGAATGCCCTACCTGCGGCTCGACTCGCGGCCGACCGACCTCGCCACGCAGCAGGCGGCGGCGGCCGTCGGCCAGAACATCCTGATCTACCGCTACCAGGAGAGCCTGCGGCGGTTCTCGATCGTGGCCGGCCAGGTGCTCCTGACCGCGAGCGACATCGACAACCCGACGCACCGCTCGAACGCCCAGCGCGCCATGGAGCGGCTCCTCAAGCTGCGCATCCTCCCGATCGTCAACGAGAACGACACCGTCGCGACGCATGAGATCCGCTTCGGCGACAACGACCGCCTCGCCGCGCTCGTGTCGACGCTCGTCGAAGCCGACCTGCTCGTGCTGCTCTCGGACGTCGACGCTCTCTACACGAAGCCGCCCCACGAGGCCGGCGCCATCAGGATCGTCGACGTCGCGCACGGAGACGAGCTCGCCGGCGTCACCTTCGGCTCGGCCGGAGCGGCCGGGGTCGGAACCGGGGGAGCCGGCACCAAGGTCGCTGCCGCGCGCCTGGCCACCGAGGCGGGCATCCCCGTGCTCGTGACGTCCACTCCGCTCGTGCGGGAGGCCCTGCGCGGTGCCGCCGTCGGCACCTGGTTCGACGCCCGGTCCGCTCTGCGGGGATAGACCCCCGGCAGTAAGATCTGCTCATGTCGCTCTCCGAAGCCTCCGCACCGGTCACTGACGCCTCGTCGACGCTGAACCCCGCGCTGGTCGCCACCCTGGAGGCGGCCCGAGGCGCCGCCCGGACGCTGTCGACAGCCACGGCCGACGTGAAGAACCGAGGGCTCGCCGCCATCGCCGCGGCCGTCCGTGGGCAGGCGCCCCGCATCATCGCTGCGAACGACCTCGACATCGCTCGCGGTCGCGACACCGGCATGAGCCAGGGGCTGCAAGACCGGCTCCGGCTCGACGAGAAGCGCCTCGAGGCACTGGCCCAGGCCACCGAGCTGATCGCCACCCTCGTCGACCCCGTCGGCGAGGCCCTGCGTGGCAAGATCCTCCCGAACGGCCTGCAGCTCACCCAGGTGCGCGTGCCCTTCGGAGTCGTCGGCGCCATCTACGAGGCGCGCCCCAACGTGACGATCGACATCGCGTCGCTCGCCCTCAAGAGCGGCAACGCCGTCGTCCTCCGCGGCGGCAGCGCCGCCGAGCAGACCAATCGCGTCCTCGTCGACGTCATCCAGGACGCCCTCGAGTCGGCGGGACTGCCCCGCCAGTCGGTCCAGACCATCGACGAGCTCGGCCGGGCCGGCGCGACCGAGCTGATGCGCGCCCGCGGCTATGTCGACGTCCTCATCCCGCGCGGCAGCGCCCAGCTCATCGAGACCGTCGTCGCCGAGTCGAAGGTGCCCGTCATCGAGACCGGCGCCGGAGTGGTCCACGTCTTCCTGGACGAGTCGGCCGACGCCCAATGGGCCGTCGACATCGTTCACAACGCCAAGGTGCAGCGCCCCAGCGTCTGCAACGCGCTCGAGACCCTTCTCGTGCACGAGGCCGCGGCCGCGCGGCTGCTGCCGCAGGTGCTCTCCGACCTGCGCGATGCCGGCGTGACCATCCACGGAGACGAGCGCACGCGCGCTCTCTTCGCCGACGCAGTGCCCGCGACCGACGACGACTGGGCGACCGAGTACATGTCGCTCGACCTGTCCGTCCGCGTGGTCGACGGCCTCGACGCGGCCATGGACCATATCGCGCGCTACTCGACGCACCACACCGAGTCGATCATCACCAACGACCTCCGCAACACCGAGAGGTTCCTCGCCGAGGTCGACTCGGCGGTGGTGATGGTCAACGCGTCGACCCGCTTCACCGACGGCGGCGAGTTCGGCTTCGGCGCCGAGGTCGGCATCTCGACGCAGAAGCTGCACGCCCGCGGGCCGATGGGCCTGCCCGAGCTGACCAGCAGCAAGTGGGTCGTGCGCGGAGCCGGTCAGGTCCGCGGTTAGACTTGCCCCTGTTGCACCGCACTGAATTGGAGAAGTGAATGATGATCACGGCCCTGACCACCAGCCTCGTGGCAGCCGAAGAGGCCCTCGCGCCCGTCTTCGCCCCCGCGCCCGTGATCGCTCTGACGTTCGGCGCCATCTTCTTCGTGCTCGGCGTCGTCGTCTTCAGCTACCGCAACATCGCCAACAAGAACTCCGCGACGGGCACTTCCGCCGACGCTCACTCCGACGCCGGCACCGGCAACGAGTACACCCCGCTCGACGAGTTCGGCCACGCCGACAAGCACTGAGCCGGGCCTGCAGATCAGTGGCCACGCCTGGAGGCGGTAAGCGTCGCATCGGCGTGATGGGCGGCACGTTCGACCCCATCCACAACGGCCACCTGGTCGCGGCCAGCGAGGTCGCCACCGAGTTCGATCTCGACGAGGTCGTCTTCGTCCCCACCGGTCAGCCGTGGATGAAGCACACGGTCACCGCCGGCGAGCACCGCTACCTGATGACGGTCATCGCGACAGCGTCCAACCCACGCTTCACGGTCAGCCGCGTCGACATCGACCGCGAGGGCACGACCTTCACGATCGACACCCTCCGCGACATGCGCGCCGTCCACCCCGACGACGACCTGTTCTTCATCACCGGTGCCGACGCCGTCGCGCAGATCCTCGACTGGAAGGACGTCTCCGAACTCTGGGAACTCGCCCACTTCGTGGCCGTCTCCCGGCCGGGTCATGACCTCTCCGTCAGCGGACTCCCAGAGAGCGAAGTAAGCTTGCTCGAAGTTCCCGCACTGGCGATCTCGTCCACCGACTGTCGCAGCCGCGTCGGCCGTGGTTCCCCTGTCTGGTACCTGGTCCCCGACGGAGTCGTTCAGTACATCTCGAAGCACCACCTGTACCGAGCCGCATCACCTGAACCGAGCACTGACCCGGTCGCGACCGAATCCGTATCGGAGACTGAATGAGTTCGACCAACGGCCAGCCACCACTCACCAGGCGGCAGGTGCGAGACCTCGAACGGGCGAGAGAGGCCGGCGCCGCGATCACCGAGAGCATCTCGGCCGAGTCCGGCTCGCCCAAGCCGTCCTCCGTTCCGGTCACGGCGCCGACACCCGTCCAGCAGGCTCCGCAGCAGCAGCCTGCCCCCTCGTCTGCGATGACGCCGGCACCCGGGTCGATCGTCGGACCCGGCGGGCTCACCCGCCGCGAGCTCCGCGCCCAGCGCCAGGCGGCCGAGCCCGTCGATGCCGCGCCCGTGCCGCTCCGCGCACCCCAGCCGTCGTCGGCCGCCTCCCAGCCCGGCCGCAACCTCTCCGATGCCCTCAGCTACGCGGCCGACATCGAGGACGGAACGCCGGCCCCGATCGTCCCGCCGCGCGAGGCGCCCCGCGCCTCGGCCCCCGAGGCCCCTCGGCAGCAGTCCGTGCCGGTTCAGCCGGTGCCGGTCCGATCGGTGCCCGTGCAGAGCGTGCCGGTCCAGCCCCCGGTGCCGTCCGCCGCCGCCCCGGCCAGCGTCGACGAGGTCACGCACCCCGGCGCGCAGCCGACTCCGACACCACGCTCGGCCGGGCGAACGGTCGACGCTCCCGTCGCCGCGCCCGTCGACGACGCTGACTTCGCCACGACGGGCGGAATCCGCCGACGCGGTGGTGCGACGGCCGAGCCCGACGCCGAGAGCACCCTCGCGGCGGCGACCCCGCCGCCGACGTCGACGCCGACCGTGTTCCCGTTCCAGCTCTCGGGCGGCGCGGCGCCGGCGTCGCTCGACGCGCCGGCCCCGGCGGAGGCCGCGCGAGTTCCTGCGCCCTCTGCTGCGGCACCCGCGCCCGCCGAGACCGCGGCTTCCTCGGCAGCGCAGCCCCCTGCGGCTGTCGAGGTGCCGATCTCGTCGACGCCCGAGCCCTCCCAGCAGCCCGCGGCGTCCCGCATCCCGGCATCGGTGCCCGAGCCGAGCGGCTACGTGCCGCCGACCGGCCACTGGTCGACGCAGGCCGAGCGCGACGACGACGAGCACTCGAGCGTCGGCAGCCACTTCAGCGGTGCGACCGGCCAGCACAACGCCGTCGTCATCGGCGACGACCGTCTGCTCGATGTCACAGGCGCGCTCAACGCGACCGGTGAGGTCATCATCACCGGCTCGATCGACCTGCCCCGCAGTCTGGCAGCCACCGGCTCGCACTCCGCGCAGCGGATCGACGGCGCCGACATCGACCGGATGCTCGAGGAGGGCGACCGGGAGCAGCCGGAGTCCGACGCCACCCCGGTCCGGGCGAGCCGCGCTGTGAGCGCGAACACGTCGACGCGGGCCGTGGTTCTGACTTCTCAGCCGAAACCCAGCCGACTCCCAATGATCGCCACCATCTGTGTTGGAGTCGTAGTTGTTGTTATCGTGGGTCTGGTCGTCGCCGGTTTCGTCACCGGCGTTCTGTAGCACCACTCTCGCTGCCCCATCCGGGCGCACCCCATTTCTCCGTTCCCAAAGGAATCCGTGACCGCCACTTCCCGTGCCATCGAGCTGGTCCAGCTCGCCGCCCGCGCCGCCGACTCGAAGCAGGCCGAGGATCTCGTCGCCCTCGACGTGTCCGAGCCGCTCGCCCTCACCGACATCTTCCTGCTCGCCTCCGGGCGCAATGAGCGCAACGTCGTCGCCATCGCCGGCGAGATCGAAGACAAGATGATCGAGGCCGGCGTCAAGCCGCTCCGCCGTGAGGGCCGTTCCGAGGGGCGCTGGATCCTCCTCGATTTCGGCGACATCGTCGTGCACGTCTTCCATGAGGAAGACCGCCAGTTCTACTCGCTCGAGCGCCTCTGGAGCGACTGCCCCGCCATCGCCCTCGACGTGTCGCGCGAGCTGCAGGAGTCCTCGGCTCACGAGGGCTGAATCGTCAGTCGGCGGTCTCGAGTGACGGTGGTCATGAGTCGTCGAAATCTGTAGTAATCTTGCAGGGTTGCTTCGGCAGGGAAACCTCCTCGAGCGGCACTGTCTGGGTCTGTGGCGCAGCTGGTAGCGCACCTGCATGGCATGCAGGGGGTCAGGGGTTCGAGTCCCCTCAGATCCACCAGACGAGAATGGCCTCTCCCTTCGGGAGGGGCCATTTTCGCTGTAGCCGAGAGGCTCTTGCTACGGTGAGGCCGTGCTGATCCGCCACCGCGACGCCGAGCCCACTGTCCATGCCGACGCTGTCGTGTCGCCCGCAGCCACCCTCGTGGGCGCCGTCCACGTGGCAGCCGGCGCGCGCATCCTGCCCGGAGCAGTGCTCAGCGCCGAAGACGGCCGAGTCGACATCGGCGAGAACACCGTCGTGATGGAGAACGCCGTCGTCCGCGGCCGCGCGGGGTATCCGGCGCGCATCGGGTCGTCCGTGATGGTGGGGCCGAACGCCCACGTCAATGGCAGCGATGTCGCCGACGGGGCGTTCATCGCGACGGGTGCGGCGCTCTTCCCGGGCAGTCGCATCGGGGCCGGCGCCGAGGTGAGGATCCACGGCGTCGTCCAAGTCAACACGACCATCGAGCCCGGCGTCGTCGTGCCGATCGGCTGGGTCGCCGTCGGGAGTCCGGCGACGATCCTGCCGCCTGACCGCCACGACGAGATCTGGGCCATCCAGAAGGGCCTCGACTTCGTTGGCACCGTCTACGGCGGCGGAACCGACATGGCCGACATCATGCTCCGCCAGTCCGAGTTCTACGGCGCCCACCGCGTCGACGAGGTCGTCGGCGACTGACCCGCCCCCGCCAGGAGGAGGTCCGCACCACGATCGGAGCTCCGCCGACCCGGCCGAAGCGCCGCACCACGATCGGGACTCGGCACCAAGAAAAGAACTAGTGCCGAGTCCCGATCGTGGGCCGGGGGAGGCAGCCGCGGGGCGGTGGCGGTGTGGAGTCCCAATCGTGGTGTCCAGGGCAGGCGCGGAGCTCAGCACCGCGCCGATCCGCTACCGTCGAGCGATGGACAGACGGCTGCGCACGATCGAGTGGGTCGCTGTGCTCGTCGTCCTGATCGCGATCCTCGCCGTCACGTTCTGGCCGACGCGCGTCGACGCCGGCGCCGACGGAGCGCTCTCGGCGCTGTTCCGCCGCTGGCACGCCGACGGGGTCCCGGCCTTCGTCGACTACGACCTCCTGCAGAGCGTCGCGAACGTGGTGATGTTCCTGCCGTTCGGCGCTCTCGTCGCGTCCGTCGCCATGCGACCGCTCTGGTGGGTCTCGGGCGTCATCGGGCTCACCCTGTCGCTCGTCGTCGAGAGCGGGCAGGCGATCTTCCTGCCCGCGCGGCTCGCCTCGGTTGGCGACCTCGCGACGAACACGGCGGGCGCGCTGCTGGGCGGAGCGGTCGTCTGGGTTCTCCGCACGGCGCGCGATCGACGGCGTCGCACCTCGAAGGGCATGCGGGC
Organism: Frondihabitans sp. GW821-FHT04F02; assembly: GCF_059420045.1. NCBI lineage: Bacteria > Bacillati > Actinomycetota > Actinomycetes > Micrococcales > Microbacteriaceae > Frondihabitans > Frondihabitans sp. GW821-FHT04F02. The sequence continues at coordinate 41,084 of NZ_JBWKSZ010000007.1, forward strand.
CTGACCCGGTTGCGCCACCCTGCACGCTCCCGCGGGCCCTCGCCCCGGCGAGCACCCCGTCGGCGCGCCGCGTCAGTTGATGCAGGCGAGGGTGGTGGCCGCGGCCGCCACGGTCGTCTTCGTCGAGGAGCCGCTCGTTCCTGCGCCCGAACCCGAGCCCGCCGACCCCGCCGATGACGAGCCGGACGACGCCTTCGAGCTGGCGGTCGCTCCGTCGGTGCCGAGCACGAGGGTGACGTTCGAGACGCCGGTCACCGCCTCGAGAGTGGCGCCCGGGACGTACTTCGCGAGCGTCTTCGCCTCCGCGGTCATCGACGCCGGGTACTGGATCGTGGTGGCGCTTCGCGTCGAGACGGTGCCCGGCGTCATGACGGTGAAACCGGCCGACGTGAGCGACGACGTGGCGGTCGCGGCGGCACCGGCGACTCCGCCGCCGTTGAGCACCTGGACGGTGACCTGGGAGGGCTTGACCGTCGTGGGGGCGGCCGCAGCCTTCGTCGTCGCCGTGGTCTTCTCGTCGAGCGAGGCGACGAACGACGCCATCTTGTCGGTGTCGACCTGCACGATCGAGACCGCGGTGCCGTTGTAGTAGATCGTCGGCGTGCCCGTGATCGGAATGGTCGTCGACTTCAGGTTACCGCCGGCGAGGTTCTTCAGCTGCAGCCCGAGGGTGATCCAGTTGAGGTCGGGGTCGGTCTGGATCGCGCCGCTGACCGCCTTCAGCGACTTCTTCAGCCTGCCGGGGTTGAGGAGGGTCGACGCCGAGAGGAAGTTGTGGGCCTCGGCGCTGAGGAAGTAGCGCTGGCGGGCCTCGCGGTCGATGTCGCCGTTCGGGAGGCCGTGCCGCTGGCGGACGAACGCCAGGGTCTGCTTGGCGTCGAGCTCGGAGACGCCGGCCGGCGCCTTGAACGTCGAGTAGGGGTCGTCGACGGCGTTGTTGAGGCAGACCTGGATCGGGCCGAGCGCCTTCGCCACGTCGTAGAAGCCGACCATCGAGATGCGCACGAAGTGGTCGATGTGCATGTCTGTGAGGTTCTCGATCGTCGAGATCAGCAGCTGGGCGCCGCCGGCCGCGCCGCCCTTGGCGCTGCCGTAGGCGAACGCGGCGTTGAGCTTGCCCATGCCGTAGCCGGGGATCGACACCCACGAGTCGCGGGGGAAGGAGACGAGCGATGCCTGGCCGCCGCCGTCCGGGATGTGGAGCACGAGCATCGAGTCGGTGTTGGTGCCGCCGCCGTCGGCGGTCGTGCCGAGCTCGGCAAGCTCTTCGGCCGAGGCGTTCGCGGGGCGGTGGTCGTCGCCGACGAGGAGGATGTTCTGGCCGCTCGACTTCGCGACGGAGGTCGTGGCGGGCAGTGCGTCGATGTGCGTGACGCCGCCGACGAAGGTCTGGTAGTTGTACACGGCGTAGGCGACGGTGCCGACGAGGAGCAGGACCACGACGATCGCGATCCAGCGGATCACGTGGCGCGGCCTGACGCGGAGGCGTGTTCGAGGCGAATCGGACATCCGGGAACCCAATCATCAAAAGCAGTGACGGACCCGAAGACTAGCTGAGCGGGAAGAGCGTTCCGGGGTGCCCGCGCCTGCGGGCGCCGCATCTCACCCGCGCGGACGAGGGGTTCGGTACCTGCGGCGGGGAAGGCCATACTGGAGGAGATGACGACGACGCGATCCGTGAGCCAGGTACCCCTGGCGCTGCTCGTCGCGGGGTGCTTCTTCATGGAGAACCTCGACTCGACCATCGTCACGACGGCCGTCCCGAGCATCGCCCGCGACCTCGGAGTCGATGCGACGAGCGTCGGCGTGACGATCACCGCCTACGTGCTGACCGTCGCCGTGCTGATCCCGGTGAGCGGCTGGCTCGCCGACCGCTTCGGGAGCCGGCGGATCCTGCTGGTCGCCATCGCGCTGTTCACCCTCGCCTCGATCGCCTGCGCCCTCAGCACCGCCCTGCCGGCGCTGGTCGTCGCGCGCATCGTCCAGGGCGTCGGCGGCGCCATGATGGTGCCGGTCGGCCGCATGACCGTGCTGCGCGTCACCGCTAAGGCCGACCTGATCCGGGCCGTGGCGCTGCTGACCTGGCCTGCACTGGTCGCCCCCATCCTCGCGCCGTTCGTCGGCGGTCTGCTCACCACGTACGCGTCGTGGCACTGGATCTTTTTGATCAACGTGCCCCTGGGCGTCATCGGGTTCATCGCCGCGCTCCGGATCCTGCCCACCGGGGCCGCTGCGGACACCGGCATCGAGCCCACGCCGCCCGACTGGGTCGGCCTCTCGCTGTCGTCGGTCGGCATCGGGGCGCTCGTCTGGGCGGCGACCCTGCTCACCATCACCCCGGTCGACGTGCTGCAGGCGATCGTGTTCGGAGCGGCCGGCGCGATCCTGATCGGGCTGGCCATACGCCACCTGCTCACGACGCCGAAGCCGTTCGTCGACCTCCGCCTGCTCCGCATCCACACGTTCGGCGTCGCCCTCGGCGGGGGTGCGGTCTACCGGTTCGTCATCAGCGCCATCCCGTTCGTGCTGCCGCTGCTCTTCCAGAGCGCCTTCGGCTGGACCCCGGTGCAGGCCGGCTCGGCGATCCTCTTCCTCTTCGCCGGCAACCTCGCGGTGAAGCCCACGACGACGTGGATGCTCAAGACGTTCGGCTTCCGCCGACTGCTCGTGGCCGCGCACCTCGTCGGAGTGGCCTGCCTCGTCGGCATGGCCTTCTTCCGCGCCGATACGCCGTTCGTCGTCATGGTGATCGTGCTCGTCGTCTCGGGTGCGGCGCGCTCCGTCGGCTTCACGGCGTACAACACGATCACCTACGCCGACGTCGAGAAGGCTCAGATGACGCACGCGAACGTGCTCGACTCGACCATCTCGCAGATCGCGATCGGGTCGGGCATCGCGCTCGGGGCGATCGCGGTGTCGGCCGGGATCGCCTGGCTGGGCGGAGGGCAGGACCCCGCGGGAAGCGTCATCGCCTACGACTTCGCCCTGATCGTCATCGCCGTGATCCTGTTCGTCTCGCTCGTCCCGGCCTGGCGGCTGCCCGCCACCGCCGGAAGCGGCCTCACCAGCCGCTGAGCTCGACCGCGCGCCTTGCGGCCGGCGGCGCGCTCTGTGCCCTGCCGGGCGGCGAGATGGCCCTCGTCGTCAGCTCGGGGCGGCTCCAGCGACGCGGACGGCCATCTCGCGCGAACGAGAAGCAGCGGAGACTGCCGCGGACCGCGGCGTAACACGCCGCACTCTTCGTCGTAATGAGACGTTTACCGTCTGACCCGTTCGGGGGCGTACCTTTCGTCGACTCGGGCGCTTACTCTGACCACATCAGATAACGGCACCGTAACGATTCAGGCTTCTGAGGCGCTGCGGAACCACTCGCGAAGCACGACGAAAGGGGTAAGACATGAGCACGACACACCGCTGGACCAAGGACGCCATTCTTGCCCGGCTCGAGGCGGCGAAGGCGATCGACTCCGACACGATCTTCACGGCGCGCGAGCGGGCCGAACGACGGCTGGACCTCGTGCGGGTATCGACGGCCGTCGACGACGGGCGCATGGACGCGCTCGACGCCGAGATCGAGTTCCGGCAGATCACTCGCCGGCTTCAGCCGCTGTCTCTGACCGCTTAGGGCTCACCGCGAAGACGCCCCCTGCCGCGAGGCAGGGGGCGTCTTCGTGCGTCGGCGGCTGCTGCGTCAGCCGCTGCTGCGTGGGCGGCTGCTGCGCAGCGGCTGCTGCGTCAGCCGCTACTGCGCGGCAGCGAGGCCCTCGGCGAGCGGAGTCGTCGGGCGGCCGATGAGCGCCTTGAGGTCGCCCGAGGTGGCCTCGAGCAGGCCGTCGCGGATGTTGCCGTCGAGCGCGACGACGAAGCCGACCGTGCCCTCGTCGAGGCCGAACGACGCCAGCTGCGCGGCGTGCTCCTCGGGCGTCAGCGCGCGGTATACGACGGGCGTGCCGACGATGCCCGAGATGGTCTCGGCGAGCTCGTTCCAGTTCCAGGCGGAGTCGCCCGAGAGCTCGTACGTCTTGCCCGTCGTCGACTCGTCGAGCGCGGCCGCGGCGGCGGCCTCGGCGTAGTCCTTGCGGCTGGCGCTGGCGACGCGGCCCTCGCCGACGCTCGCCGTGATCTCTCCCGAGTCGCGGCCCTTGCCGACCTCGCCGGCGTAGTTCTCGGTGTACCAGCCGTTGCGCAGGAACGTGAAGGGCACGCCCGAGGCGGCGATGTACTCCTCGGTGGCCTTGTGGTCGGGCGCCAGGATCAGCGCGGTGTCGTCGGCGTTCGGGGCGCTCGTGTAGATGATGCGCGCGGCGCCGGCGGCGTTCGCGGCGTCGACGACGGCGGAGTGCTGCTCGAGCCGCTGGCCCACGGCGTCGCTCGACACGAGGATCACGGTGTCGCCGGCCCCGATGGCGCTGGCGATGGTCTCGGGCTTCGAGTAGTCGAGGGTCGCGGTGGTGATGCCGCGGTCGGCGAATGCCTGGATCTTGGCAGTGTCGCGCGCGGAGGCGACGACGCTGTCGGGGGCGGCGCCGCGGGCGAGGAGCGCGTCGACGATGAGGCCGCCGAGGTGGCCCGAGGAGGCGGTGACGATGTACGACATGGGGGAGTCCTTTCGAAGGGCGGCGGGCGAGTGGCCCGATGGTGGGGACAACGATGAAGGTCGCACCGGACTTCCCGAACGCAGGTACGCACTTTTTTGTAAGCTACCCGCCATGGACGTCAGTTTTGCGGTTTCCCGGCCCCGCCCCGGCCTCACCTCAGGAAAATACCCGGCCGACTGCCCCACTCGCACCGTACTCACCCACATCACGAGCCGGTGGGGTGTGCTCGTGCTCCTCGCTCTCGAGCAGGGCGGTCATCGCTGGGGTGAGCTGCACCGCGAGATCGAGGGCATCAGCGAGAAGATGCTGGCGTCGACGCTCCGGACCTTCGAGGCCGACGGGCTCGTGCACCGCGAGGCCCAGGCGACCATCCCACCGCGCGTCGACTACGAGCTGACGCCGCTCGGGCGCGAGGCCGCCGAGCGCCTGCTGCCTCTCATGGACTGGATCGCCGACAACGCGGAGGCGATCGTCGCCCGCTAGGCCCGGGGTGCCGCCCGGGGCCCGGGTCCGCTCTAGCCGATCGCGGCGTCGCGCGTCAGCACCATCAGGTCCATGCGCCCCGACTGCACGACCTCGCCGTGCTGGTTCCGCAGGCTGACGGCCCGCTCGACGATGCCGGTCGTGCCCGACGAGGTCAGCCGCGTCGACAGGATCTCGACGGTGCAGGTCACGGTGTCGCCGATGAAGATCGGCGCCGAGAAGCTCCAGCCGTCGATGCCGAGCAGCGCGACCGCCGACCCCTCGAAGAGGCCGGTGCGCGCGATCAGCCCGAGGCACAGCGACGTCCCGAGCAGCCCGTGCACGACGCGTCGACCGTATCGCGTCGACTTCGCGAACTCGGCGTCGGTGTGCACCTGGTTGTTGTCGTTGGTCCAGCTCGCGAACGAGACCACGTCGGCCTCGGTGATCGTGCGGCCGGGGGTGACGAAGGTCTGACCCGCTTCGAGGTCTTCGAGGAAGTGAGGCACGCGTCTAGTGTGCCAGCCGCCCTGCCGCCGCTGCCCGCTTTGCCCGTCGGGCCAGCCGCGCGACAAGGCGCTCCGGGCGCAGGAACTGCCCCGCCACCGCCACACCCGACCCGATCACGGCGCCCCCGACCACGTCCGACACCCAGTGCGCGCCGACGTGCAGTCGCGAGTACGCCACGCCGACCGCGATCGGCGCGATCAGCGCCGCCCTGCCGGGGCTCTCGAGGGCGACGCCGGTGGCGAACGCGAAGGCGCTCGCCGTGTGGCCCGACGGGAACGACGCCGACTGCGGGAAGACCTTCAGCTGCCGCGCCACGGGGATGTCGGCGGCGACGGGGCGGTGCCCGCCGAACAGCGGCTTGGCGACGAGGTTGGCGACGGCGCTCGACCCGCCGAGCGAGAGCAGGCCGCGCACGGCCGCGCGGCGCCCGGTCGGGCCGGTCAGCGCGAGGGCGCCGGCGACCCCGTACCAGAGGAGGCCGTTGTTGGCCGCGGTCGAGAGGCCGAGGAGCACGCGGTCGAGGGCGGGGCCGGTGCCGGCCCCGTTGACGCGCCGCCCGATCCTGCGGTCGAGAGCCAGGATTCTCGGGGGCAGGATGCTGGGGGTTCGCGACGAAGACGGAGGTCGAAGGGGCACGCGCCCACTCAACCATGCGGATGTGTTCACCAGCAGTCAACCGGGCCGACCTAGCCTCGGCGCATGGCAAAGGATTTCGACCGGATCGTCGACGTGGCGATCGTCGGCGCCGGCATCGTCGGGCTCGGCCACGCCCTGGCGGCGGTCGACCGGGGGCTCAGCGTGCACGTCGTCGACCGGACCAGCAGGCCCAACGGATCGACGATCAGGAACTTCGGCCACGCGTGCATCAGCGTGCAGTCCGGGGCCGCTCAGGTCTACGCCGACCGCAGCCGCCAGCTGTGGCTGCGCCTCCGCGACGAGGCGGGGCTGTGGATGCGCGACGGCGGCGGGTACGTGGCGGCCCGCGCCGACGACGAGCTGCGCGCGCTGTCGGAGTTCGCGGCCCGGCGCCCCACGTCGGTCGAGATGATCGGCGCCGACGACACGGCCCGGCTCACCGGTGCGGCGTCCGCCGTCGGGGGAGCGCACCTGCTCGACGACCTGCAGCTGAACCCGCGCGAGGCGGCCGGCCAGATCGTCGCCTACCTCGAGTCGCGCGGTGTGACCTTCGCGTTCGCCACCGCGGTGCGGACCATCCGCTCGGGTCGACTGCACACCACCCGGGGCAGGATCGGCGCCGACCAGATCGTCGTCGCCGTCAACTACGACGTCGACCAGCTCTTCCCCGACCTGTCGGCCGCGTACGGCGTGCGCCGCTGCGGGCTCGACATGATGCGAGTGCGGATCCCCGGCCTGACCGCGCCGCTCGCCGGGCCCGTGCTCACCGGCTGGTCGATGCTGCGCTACTCGGGCTTCGCCACGGCGCCCTCGCTCGAGGCCGTGCGCGAGCGGCTGTGGGCCGGCGACCCGGAGTTCCGTGCCCTCGACATCAACCAGATGTACACGCAGCTGCCCGACGGAACGGTCATCGTCGGCGACACGCACTACCGCGACGACGCCATCGCGCCGTTCCAGTCGGAGGGGTCGTTCGACGCCCTGCTGCGCGGGACGGCCGACTTCTTCGGCCAGCCGGCGTCGACGCTCGAGGTCGTGGAGCGCTGGCAGGGCGTGTACGCGGTGGCGCCGGAGGAGTTCCTGGTCGAGGAGCCTCTCGATGGCGTGCACGTCGTCTCCGTGACGACGGGCATCGGCATGACGACCGGGCTCGGGCTGGCCGACCGAGTCTTGAGCGAGATCTACGAGCCCGTCGGGGTGTAGCGCCGGCGCTGACGCCGGGCGGGCGCGGCTTGCGCGAGGTGGCCGTGCTTGTCGCCGGGGCGAGGCCAGCCCGACGGCGGGGGCCATCTCGCGGGTGGGTCGGCGGGTTGCTCGCCAGCGCGGGCGGTCGCGGGGCGGCGGCGGGTGGCGTGCCGGCGTGGGCGGGCGTGGCTTGCGCGAGGTGGCCGTGCGTGTCGCCGGGGCGAGGCCGGCCCGACGGGAAGGGCCATCTCGCGGGTGGGGTGGGGGTGGCTGGTCGGCGGGGCGGCCCGACGGGAAGGGCCATGTGGCGAAAGGGAGCGGCGGCGTGAGGGGCCGGAGGCACGCGCGCGGGGCGCGCGGGGCGATCGGACGGGCGCGGCGGGCGCGGCGCGGACGCGCACGGGGCCGCACGCGTCGCGGACGCGCACGGAGCCGCACGCGGCGAGGACCCCGCGCTCGGCGGAGCCCGCACGCCGCGGGGCCCCCGCACGCGACGCGCGCGGGGGCCTCGCGGCGGCGCGGCTAGTGCGCGACGACCGGCTCGGCCGGCGACGAGTCGACGGTCGTGCCCTCGGCGGCGGCCTCCGCGTCGGCGCGAGCGGTGGCGGCCTCGGCCCGGGCCCGGGTGTCGGACCGGGTGCGGAAGAGCAGCACGGCCATCACGGCACCGAACGCGAAGAAACCGGCGCCCCAGGCGTACGCGGTCGCGTAGCTGTGCACGGCGGCCTCGGCCGCGACCCGAGCGGTGGCGGGGGTGTGCGACGCGACGTAGTTCACTGCGGCGGTGGCGGCGAGCGTGTTGAGCAGCGCCGTGCCGATCGATCCGCCGACCTGCTGGCTGGTGTTGACCATCGCCGAGGCGACGCCGGCGTGGCCGCGGTCGACGCCGAGGGTCGCGGTCTGGATCGACGCGGGCATGATGGAGCCCATGCCGAAGCCGAGCACCATCAGCGCGGGGAGCACGTCGCGGGCGTAGGTGCTGTCCAGGCCCAGGCGGGTGAGGTAGAGCATTCCCGCTGCGCCGAGCACCATGCCGAACGGCACCATGATCTTGGGGCCGAAACGCGGAACGAAGATGTTCGTCGACAGCTGGGCGGCGAGCACGAGCATGCCGATCATCGGCAGGAACGAGACGCCCGTCTGGATCGGCGTGTACGCCAGCGACGTCTGCAGGTAGTACGTCACGAACAGGAAGATGCCGAACATGCCCGCACCCGCGATCGTGACCGACGCGTAGGCGGCGCCGCGGTTGCGGTCGAGGATGATGTGCAGCGGCAGGAGCGGGTGCGCCGCGCGACGCTGCCAGAGCACGAAGGCGATGAGCAGGATCCCGGCGGCCGACAGGAAGCCCCACGTGAGCGGCGACGACCACTTCTCGGTCTCGGCGTTCGAGAACCCGTAGACGAGCGAGAACAGCGCGGCCGAGACCAGGACGGTGCCGGGCACGTCGAGCTTCGGACGCGGCCCCTGGCGCTGGGGGCTGGTGACGAAGATCACGGCGCCGATGACGGCGATGACGGCGATGAAGACGTTGATGTAGAGGTTCCAGCGCCAGTTGAAGTTCTCGGTCAGCACGCCGCCGAGCAGGAGGCCGATGGCCCCGCCCGCACCGGCGATGGCGCCGAACACGCCGAACGCGCGGGCGCGCTCCTTCGGGATGGTGAAGGTCGTCGTGAGCACGGCGAGCGCGGTCGGGGCGAGGAGCGCTCCGAAGGCGCCCTGCAGGGCCCGGGCGAACACGAGCATGCCGAAGCTGCCGGCCGCGCCGCCGAGGGCCGAGGCGAGGGCGAAGCCGATGAGGCCGATGATGAAGGTGCGCTTGCGGCCGATGAGGTCGGAGAGGCGCCCGCCCAGCAGCAGGAGGCTGCCGAAGGCGAGGGAGTAGGCGGTGACGATCCACTGGCGTTCGCCGTTCGTGAATCCGAGGTCGTGCTGGGCGCTGGGGAGCGCGATGTTGACGACGGTCGAGTCGAGCACGACCATGAGCTGCGCCAGGGCGACAGTGGTGAGGGTGAGCCACCGGCGAGGCGCCACCACGGCGCTCGGGGCGCCGGTAACGGGGGAGGTTTGCGTCATGCGGGGAACTCTATCCGGTTCTGGCGAGTTTCGGAACTATTGAGTTTCACAATGTGCAGACGTACAATCGGCACAACGAGAAAAGGGGCGACGGCAATGACGCGAGTCGATCCCGACGAGAGAACCATGCCAGCGACCACCGACATGCCAGCGACCAGCGACAGCCCCGAGCCCGCCAAGCTGGGCCGCAAGCGCGACCACACCCGCGACCCCGAGATCCTCAGCGCGGCCATCGACGTCCTCGCCGAGGAGGGCTACGACGGCATGACCATGGAGATGGTGGCGGCCCGCGCCAAGGCCGGCAAGGCGACGGTCTACCGCCGCTGGGGCTCCAAGAGCGAGCTCGTCATCGAGGCCATCGCCTGCATGAAGCGCGGCGTCGCTCCAGAGACCCTGCCCGACACGGGAACGCTGCGCGGCGACCTCCTCGCCCTCATCCGCCCGCACTCGATCGACGACGCCGACAAGAAGCTCAAGGTCATGGCGGGCATCGTGTCGCTCATCGCGCGGAGCCCCGAGATGTCCGACGCCGTCAACGCCGCGATGGTCGAGCCCCGAGCGAAGATCAACCGCGTGCTCTTCCAGCGCGCGATCGATCGCGGCGAGATCTCGGCCGACTGCGACGTCGAGGCGCTCTCGCTGATCTCGCCGTCGATGGCCGCCTACCGCACGCTCGTGCAGCGGAAGCCCGTCGACCGCGAGTTCCTCGTCTCGCTCGTCGACAGCGTCATCCTGCCGGCGGTGGGGCTCCGCGCCGGCGCACCGGCCTCCTGAGGCCGAGCTCGGCGGGGCGGGGCAGTTCCTGCGCCATGATGGACGGGTGAGCATCGTGACAGCCGAGGCCTCGGACGACGATCTCGAGGCCTGCGTCGCGCTGTGGCTGCACGCCCTCGAGGTGCGCGACGGCCATCCGCCCGTCGAGGGCACGGCCGAGCGCTGCCGCGGCAAGTTCGCCCTCGCGCGCGTCGCCTGGGTGGTTCTGCGCGACGAGCTCGCCGAGATCGCGGCCTTCAGCCTGGTCACGGGCGCAGGAACCGGCCGCCCCGCCGACCCGCCCGCCGCCGCCTACCTCTCGCTCTTCGCGGTCGCCCCCGGTCGCCAGGGGGCCGGCCTGGGTGGGCGCCTGCTCCGCGCCGTGCACGAGCGCATCGCGTCCGCCGGGTACGACGAGGCGGTGCTGCACGTGCTCGTCGAGAACGCCGTGGCGGTCGGGCTGTACCGCTCGCAGGGCTGGGTCGAGGTGGGGGAGCGATTCCCGCACCCGCTGAACGGCTCGGCGACGGGCACGTTCGTCTCCACGCCCTGACTCCCGGGCGGGCCGTGGCGCGTCTCGGAACGACCCGAACGAGGGGGCGACGACCCGTCTGCCCCCGAACGAGCGCGCCCCGAAGGTGGACTCGTGGCCTCCTGCCGACCTGAATTACCGTCAGACCAGGAGGTCGATTAATGGACAACGAACAGCTTCACGACGAAGGGCTCTCAGCGCTCTCGCTGGGCCAGCAGCATGACTTCGGAGACTACGGACGCGTCTCGGTCAGCGACGACTGGCTCGAGGAGCGAGTGCGCCAGTTCGGAGCGGACTGACCTCCCCCCCAGACCGGTCCTGCGAGCCGCCGTGCGGCGACCATCCCCTACAGGTCGTCGCGCAGTGCGAAGCATCCCTCGTCAGGACCCGCCGAAGCCGCCCCCTCCGCCCTACCGGAGCATGGGGCGGCTTTTGGCGTTTGGGCGACGGTCGCGAGCGCCTAGCCCTTGGTTGAAGACGAAGACGAAGACGAAGACGAAGACGACGACGAAGGCGCCGTCGGCGGCGGCGTCCGCTCCGACATCAGCCCGCGCGGCAGCCCGAAGAACGACACCGCCGCCGAGATGACGAGCAGCACGGCGACCACGATGACGACGCGGTGGAAGCCGGGGACGTCGAGCACGCCTCCCGTGATGACGCCGACGAACGCGATCGCGACCAGGCCGGCGACCCGCGAGATCGCGTTGTTGACGGCTGAGGCGATGCCGGCCTCCGACGGATCGATCTGGCCGAGCACCGTGGAGGTCAGCGGCGTCACCGTGATGGTCATGCCGAGGCCGAACAGGGTGACGCCGGGCAGGATCTGCAGCCAGGGGTCGAAGTCGGTCGAGACCGTCAGCATCCAGAGGAAGCCGGCCGCTGTGATCAGTGGCCCGACCGCCATGAAGGGGCGGGGGCCGAACCGGCCGGCCAGGGCGCCCACGCGCGATGACAGCAGCAGCGACACGACCGTCGTCGGCAGGGTGATGAGCCCGGAGACCGTCGCGGGCAGGTGGCCGATCTCCTGCACCGCGAGCGGGATCACGAGCGTGCCGAGGCTCACCGAGGCGTAGATGCCGACGGTCGCGAGGTTGCTCACGCTGAACGCGCGCACCGAGAACAGGCGGAGCGGCAGCATCGGCTGGGTCGCTCGCCGCTCCCACCAGACGAAGGCGACGAGGCAGGCGACGCCGGCCACCAGCGCCGTCAGCACGAACGGGTCGTCGAAGCCGATCCGCTGGCCCTCGATCAGCGCGAAGACGGGGCCCGCGAGCCCGAGGGCCGCCAGCACGGCGCCGGGCACATCGACGTGGGCGCCCGTTCCGGCGCCTCCTCGATGGGCATCGCCCGGCAGTCGACCCATGACGACGAGCGTGACGACGACGGGGACCACGACGATGCCGAACACCCACCGCCAGCCGACCGTGTCGACCAGGCCGCCGCCGGCCAGCGGGCCGATCAGGAAGGCGACGCCGGTCCAGGCGGTCCAGGTGCCGATGGCACGGGCGAGGGCAGCACCGGAGAAGGTCGCCGTGATGACCGCGAGGCTCGACGGCACGAGGAGGGCCCCCGAGACGCCCTGCAGTGCGCGCGCGGCGATCAGGAGGCCGGCGCTGGGCGCCACGGCGGCCAGGATCGAGGTCGCCGCGAATCCGGCCAGGCCGATGCGGAGGATGCGCACCCGGCCGAAGGTGTCCGAGAGCGACCCTGCTACGAGCATGAGCGAGCCGAGAGTCAGCAGGTAGCCGTCGACGACCCAGGCCTGCAGCGTCACGCCGCCGCCGAGGTCGCGGGCGATCGCCGGGAGCGCCACCGTGACGATCGAGCCGTCGAGGAAGGCCACGAACGACGCGAGGATCGCGACGACCAGAACTACGCGTTCGCCGGAGCGATTGGCCATGGGGCCAGGCTAGCCCTCGTGGAGGCCCGAGGGCGGGCGTTCCGGCTTCTCCAGGACGACGTCGACCGGGCCTTTGTCGGGCCGGAACCCCCTCCACGACGGCTGTCGGAGGCGGCCCGTCGACGTCCATTCAGCGAACTCGACCTCGCCGACGAGCGACGGGGTCACCCAGTGCGCGTCGCGGGAGTCGGCGGCGGGGACGTCGACGAGCGGCGAGGTCTTCCGGGCGAGACGCCCCAGGCGCTCCTGCAGGTCGTCGAGGTCGGAGTCGCGGAACCCGGTTCCGACGCGGCCCGCGTACCGGAGGCCGTCCGGACCGGGGACGCCGACCAGCAGAGATCCCACGCCGCCGGATCGACGGCCCGCTCCCGGGCGCCAGCCGGCGATCACGACCTCCTGGGTGGCGTGGTGCTTGATCTTGATCCAGGCGCGGCTGCGGCGTCCGGCCGTGTAGGTGCTGTCGCGGCGCTTGGCCACGACGCCCTCAAGGCGCAGCGACTTCGAGAAGGCGACGGCGCCGTCGAGGTCGCCCTCGAACGCCGGCGGCACGTCGATGGTGCGGTCGGTGTCGACGAGGCCCTCGAGGGTCGCTCGGCGTTCGTCGTACTGCTCCTTCACGAGAGAGCGACCGTCGACCGCCGTGACGTCGAACAGCAGCAGTCGCACGGGGGCCGACTTCGAGACGCGCTCCACGTCGCGCGGCCGGGTCAGCTTCATCCGCGTCTGCAGGAGCCCGAAGTCGGGCCGCCCCGACGGGTCGACGGCGACGATCTCGCCGTCGAGCACGGCGTCGTCGGCTCCGGTCAGCCGCTCGGCCAGCGCGGCGAACTCCGGGTACGACGGCGTGAGGTCGTGGCCGTTGCGGCTGGCGATGGTGAGAGAGCCGTCCTGCACGACGACCGTGGCGCGGAGGCCGTCCCACTTCAGCTCGTAGGCCCACTCGTCGGGCCCGCCGATGTCGGCGGCCGTGCCGGCGGTGGCGAGCATCGGGGCGGCGGGGGGCCCGGCGGCACGGTGCGACCGGGAGGGCTTCGACGACGGCTTCGGGCGCGCGCGCGGGTGGTCGGGTTCCTGCGCCCCGTGGTCGTCGACCGCCGTGTCGTTCATACGGTGGATCAGCCAGTTCTGCTCGCCCGTGTGGATCAACGCGACGCGCCTCGTGCCCCGCTGCTCGCCGTGGAGCACCGCGATGACCTCCTTGCCGTCGCGCCACTTCTCGAGCTCGTACTCGCCGGAGTCCCAGATCGACACCGTGCCGGCCCCGTACTCGCCCTTCGCGATGGTGCCCTCGAAGGTGCCGTACTCGAGCGGGTGGTCTTCGGTCTGCACGGCGAGGCGGTTGTGCTTCACGTCGGCGGGCTCGCCCTTGGGCAGCGCCCAGCTCACCAGCACGCCGTCGTGCTCGAGTCGGAAGTCCCAGTGCAGGCGCCGCGCGTGGTGCTCCTGGATCACGAAGCTGCGGCCGTCGGTCGAGACGGGAGCGGTCGCAGGAACGGGCTCCCGCGTCTTCGAGGCATCCCGCTTCGAGCGGTACGCCGTCAGGCGGTCCTCGGCCGCATCGCCGTCCTCCTCGTCCGCGGGCACGGGAGCGCCCGCCGACATGCCCGCCAGCGGGTCGCCGCGCCGCTTCACGGCCGTCAGCACGTCGCCGATCTCGAGCTGGCGCAGCGACTTCGACGCCAGCTCGCGCCAGGTGCGGGGTGCCGCGACCGTCGGCTGCTCGCGTCCGCGCAGCGAATACGGCGCGACCGTCGTCTTGCTGCCGTTGTTCTGCGACCAGTCGAGAAACACCTTGCCGCGCCGGTCGGCCTTGCCCATCGAGCTGAGCACCAGGTCGGGGTGATCGGCCTCGAGGGCGCGGGCCAGCTCGTGTGCCACCTCGCTGACGACGTCGGGCGGCTGCGACCCGTCGAGCGCCGCGTAGAGGTGGATTCCCTTGCTGCCGCTCGTCACGGGCATCGGGTCGAGGCCCATGCCGCGCAGGATGGGCCGGAGTTCCTGCGCCACGAACACGCACTCGGGCAGGCCGACGCCGTCGCCCGGGTCGAGGTCGAGCACGAGCCGGTCGGGGTTGCGCTGGGCACCGCGCGGGCCGAAGCGCCACTGCGGCACGTGGATCTCGAGGGCTGCCTGCTGGCCGAGCCAGGTGAGCGTCGCCAGGTCGTTCACCATCGGGTAGACGTTGTCGTGGCCCTTGTGCTCGATGGTGTGGCGGGGGATCCACCCGGGGGCCGACTCGGGGAGGTTCTTCTCGAAGAAGGGCTCCTCGCCGGTGCCGTTCACCCAGCGCTTGCGGGTGGCCGGCCGACCCTCGGCGTGCGCGATCAGGTGCTCGGCGATCGCCGCGTAGTAGGCGAGCACGTCGCCCTTGGTGGTGCCCGTCGAGGGATACAGCACCTTGTCGAGGTGCGTGAGGCGCAGCACGTGCCCCTCGACGGTGACGCGGTCGCCGGCAGCCACGATCAGAAGGCCGCGGTGCCGCCGGCGATCGTGATCGTCGCGCCCGAGGTGTAGCTCGACTCGGGGCTGACGAGGTGCACGTACGCGGCGCCCAGCTCGGCCGGCTGCCCGGGGCGGCCGTAGGGGGAGTCGGAGCCGAACTCGGAGACGCGCTCCGGGTCTTGAGACGCGGGCTGCAGCGGCGTCCACACCGGACCGGGGGCGACCGAGTTGACCCGGATCCCCTTCGGCGCGAGCTGCTGGGCGAGGGCCGCGGTGAAGACGCCGATCGCGCCCTTCGACATGGCGTAGTCGAGCTTGTCGGGGGAGGGCTGGCTGCCCTGGATCGACCCGGTCGTCACGATCGACGATCCCGGCTCGAGGTGGGGGATCGCCGCCTGGGTCAGCCAGAACAGCGAGTAGAGGTTGGTCTTGAACGTCGCGTCGATGCCGTCGGTCGACATCTCGAGGATGTCGGGGTGGCTCTCCTGGTGGCCGGCCACCATGACGAGGGTGTCGAGGCCTCCGAGCTCCCTGACGGCCGTGTCGACGAGAGTGCCGCAGAACCACTCGTCGCTGATGTCGCCCGGGACGAGAACGGCCTTGCGGCCCTCGGCCTCGAGCAGGTCGCGCACCTCCTCGGCGTCCGCCTGCTCGTCGGGCAGGTAGGTGAGCACGAGGTCGCCGCCTTCGCGCGACAGCGCGATCGCGGCGGCACGGCCGATGCCGGAGTCGGCGCCGGTGACGATTCCGCGGAACCCCTTCAGGCGCTCGAGGCCGACGTAGCTCTCCTCGCCGTGGTCGGGCTTCGGGCGCATCTTCGAGGCGCGGCCCGGCAGCGACTGATCCTGCTCCGGGAACGGCGGGGCGGGGTAGAGGCTGATCGGATCCTTCTTCTCGTACTGGCTCATCCGTCGAGTCAACTCCGCATCGGGAATCGTGTACCCCTCACCCCGCGGCGGGAGCACACTGGCCGCATGCGATCGATCTGGAAGGGCGCCATCACCTTCGGCCTCGTCAACGTGCCGGTGAAGGTCTACAGCGCCACCCAAGACCACGACATCTCGCTGCACCAGGTGCACGACGAAGACGGCGGGCGCATCCGCTACCAGCGCCGGTGCGAGGTGTGCGGCAAGGTGGTCGACTACGAGCACATCGACAAGGCGTTCGACGACGGCGACCAGACGGTCGTGCTCACCGACGACGACCTCTCGTCGCTGCCCGAGGAGCGCAGCCGTGAGATCGACGTGCTCGAGTTCGTGCCGAGCGACCAGCTCGATCCGATCATGTTCGACCGCTCGTACTTCCTGGAGCCCGACGGCTCGTCGGCGAAAGCGTACGTTCTGCTGCGGCGCACCCTCGAAGAGACGGACCGCACCGCGATCGTGCACTTCTCGCTGCGGCAGAAGACCCGGCTCGGCGCCCTCCGCGTGCGCGGCACGGTGCTCATGCTGCAGTCGCTCCTCTGGGACGACGAGGTGCGCGACGCCGACTTCCCGGCGCTGTCGAAGGGCATCCGCATCACCGACAAGGAGCTCGACATGTCGGCCAGCCTCGTCGACAGCCTCTCGGACGACTTCGAGCCCGCCGACTTCAGCGACGACTACCAGAAGGAGCTTCAGCAGCTCATCGACGCCAAGCTCAAGGAGGGGGAGTCGCTCGACACCGACGCCACCTTCGGCGAGACGTCGGACGACGACGAGTCGGGTTCGTCGGCGAGGGGCGGCGAGGTCATCGACCTGATGGACGCCCTGCGCGCGAGCGTCGAGAAGAACCGGGCCGCCAAGGGCGCGAAGAAGCCCGCCCCCGCCGCGAAGAAGGCGACGGCGAAGAAGGCCGCGGCGAAGAAGCCGGCGGCCGCCAAGAAGAGCGGCACAGTCAAGAAGAGCGGCACAGCCACGAAGGACGGCACAGCGAAGGCCGGCTAGCCCGCCGCCAGCACGCAGAAGTCGTTGCCCTCGGGGTCGGCGAGGCACTTCCACGCCGAGTCGCCCTGCCCGAGGTCGATGTCGACGGCCCCGAGCGAGTGCAGCCGTGAGACCTCGGCCGCCTGGTCGTCGGCGGCGTACGGCTTCAGGTCGATGTGAAACCGGCTGGGCGCAGGAACTCCGGGCGCCTCGACGAACTCCACGAACGGCCCGACCCCGGCCGCCGACCGCAACCGCGCCGGGCCGTCGTGCTGGTCTCGCTGCTCGGGCCGCTCGACGGCGACCCAGTCGGTCGCCGCCGCCCAGAACGCCGCCTGGCTGCGCGGGTGGTCGCACTCGAGCACGATCGCCCCGATCGGCCCGGTCGCGCTCTCGTCGGGGCGGGGATCCTGCACCCGGAAGACATTGCCCTCGGGGTCGGCGAACCCTGCGTCGACGCGGGTCGCCCCGAGCGCGAGCAGGCGCTCGATCAGGGCGGCGCGGTGCTCGAGCGATTCGGTGGCCAGCTCGATACGCACCCGGTAGTGCACGGTCTCGGGGTCGGGCACGGTGACCGCGTCGATGCACACCGCCGACGGGTCCGGCCACTCGAGGCCGTCGGGGTAGGCACTCGTGACGCCCGGGCCCTCGCTGTCGGTGCTCCAGCCGAGCGCATCGGCCCAGAAGCGGCCGAGTGCCTGGTCGTCACGGGCCTTGACGTTCACGTTCACGATGCGGAGCGGCATGCCCCGAAACTACGCGATCAGCTGTCACGCTCCGACTTCGTCGCCCTCGTCCTCGCCCTTCTCTTTCGTCAGCTGGTCGATCGTGATGACCGCGTTGACCAGCGCGAGGTGGCTGAGGCCCTGGGGCAGATTGCCCAGGAACTCGCCGTTCTCCGAGATCATCTCGGAGAGCATCCCGACGTCGTTGACCTGCTCCACCAGCTCGTCCATCAGGGTCACGGCCTCGTCGAGCCGGCCCACGCAGGCCAGCGCGGCCGCGCACCAGAACGCGCACGCCGTGAAGGTGCCCTCCTCGGCGTCCATGCCCGAGTAGCGGTACAGGAGCGGGCCCCGGCCGAGCTCGTCGCGGAGCGCGTCGATCGTGCGCGACATGCGCTCGCCGCGGTCGAAGCCCGTGGGGGCGTGCAGGAGGACGGAGGCGTCGAGTTCCTGCGACCCGGGGTACATCAGGTACGCACCACGCGACTCCGACCAGCACTTCTCGTCGACGTACTCGCGGATCAGCCGCGCGTTCTTCTTCCAGTGCGCGAGATCGTCGTCGGAGGGGTGCAGCTGGCCGATGTCTGCGAGGTGGCAGGCGGCGTCGATGGCCTGCCAGCAGCCCATCTTGCTCGAGGTGTAGTGCTGGAGGTCGCCGAGCTCCCACATGCCCGAGTCCTCCTCCTGCCACCGGCGGCAGGCCTCGTCGGCGAACGAGCACAGGAGCTCGTCGGTGGAGGCGTCGATGATGTTGCCGCCCGAGGCGTACTGGCTCAGGATCGCCAGGATGTCGGCGAACACGCCGAGCTGCAGCTGCCCCGACGCCGGGTTGCCGTCGTAGACCGGGCCGATGCCGCGCCAGCCCTCGGCCTCGGTCAGCGTCGTTCCGTCGGGCAGTCCGCCGTCGAGGGTGAAGAAGATGTGCATCTCGCGGCCGTGCTCCTTGAGGCAGCTCAGGATCCACGAGACGGCGGCGTGGGGCTCCTCGCGGAGGCCGAAGTTGAGGAGCGCTTGCACCGTGTAGGCGAGGTCGCGCACCCAGGCGAAGCGGTAGTCCCAGTTCTTGCGGCCGGTGAAGTTCTCGGGCACGGCGGCGGTGGCCGCGGCGGCGATCGCGCCGGTGGGGCTGTAGATCAGGAGCTTGAGCGCGAGGGTGGAGCGGGTGACGGCTTCCGACCACGGGCCGTCCCAGGAGAAGTTCTTCGACCACAGCGCCCAGTTGTCGACGGTGCGGTCGACGCCCTGGTCGACGACCTCGGCGTTCGGGATGTGGACGGGCTCGTCGTCGGTGCCGCAGAGGCAGAGGATCGTGCGCGAGCCGGGCGTCGTCGTGAAGGCTCCGCGGAACTCCGCCGCCTCGTCGGAGACGCCGTCGCCGGGACCCGTCGGATCGGTGCGGCCGTGGTCGGAGCCGATGAGCACGAGGTTGACGTCGCCGGCCCGAAGGACGGGGCCGTGGACCGTGTCGACGCGCTCGACGTCGTGGGTGTCGAAGACGTTGCCCGGCACGACCGCCCAGGTCATCTCCACGCTGCCCTCGACGCCCTCGATGCGGCGCACCAGCTCCGACCAGGGCAGGCGGCCCGCGACGCCCGTCACGAGGGCGTCCGTGATCTCGACCTCGCCGGTCGCGGTGCGGAAGCGCGTGGTCAGGACGTTGGTGCCCTCGAGGTACGACCGGTCTACCTCGAAGTCGGCCGTGGGTCGCAGCTCGAAGAAGCCGCCGCGCCCGGCGTCGAGCAGCCCGGCGATCACCGGCGCCGTGTTCATCTCGGGCAGAGGCAGCCAGTCGATCTGACCGTCGTCGGCGATGAGGGCGACCGTGCGGCCGTCTCCGATCGCGGCGTACGAGCGGAGGGGCTGGTAGCCGTCGGTGCGCTGCGAGGGCGAGCGCCAGTCGCGGACGGTGGGCTGGTCGATCGTATCGGTCACGCACCCACGATGCTCCGGTGCCCCTGAGTGCGCACCGGCGGCGTCCCCCGCCTGATAGACCTGACCGGGTGACCTCCGAACCACGCCTCATCGTCGACGCCCGCGCCATCCTCATCGAGAGCCCCGTGTGGGACGCCGACGCCCAGCAGATTCTCTGGTGCGACATCACCGCCGGCACGCTGCACCGGGCGAGCCCGGACGGGGCGCAGGAACTCGAGGCGGTGCTGCCGCCTCCACTGGCCTCGTTCCAGAGGCGCTCCGGTGGCGGCCTCGTCGTGGCCCTCCAGGATCGCGTCGTGCTCACCGACGACGCCGGCGTCTACGAGCGCGACCTCGTGCGCGTCGACCACTCGAAAGCCGGCATCCGCTTCAACGAGGGCAAGTGCGACCCGTTCGGCAACTTCGTCGTCGGCGGCATGGATGCGACCCGTGACGACCCGGACGCGGGCCTCTACCGGATCACTCCGTCTGGCGAGGTCACGGTGCTCACCGGCGGCTTCGGCACGACCAACGGAATCGAGTTCTCCGACGACGGCAGCGTGATGTGGGTGACCGACACCGCCGTGCAGACGATCTACCAGGCCTCGTACGACGCCGACGGCACTCTCGGCGAGCTGGTGCCGTTCGCGACCGGGCGCACGCACGACGGGCTCGTCCGCGACTCGCTGGGGGAGTTCTGGAGCGCGATCTACGGCGACGGCGAGGTGGTGCACCTGTCGGCCACAGGCGAGCTGCTCGAGACGATCGCCCTGCCCGCGCCGAACGTGACCGGCATCACGATCGGCGGCGCTGATCTGACGACGCTCTACGTGGGGTCGGCGCGGGAGAACGCGACGGAGCAGCAGCTCCAGGAGTCTCCGCTCTCCGGCGGTCTGTTCGCCGTCGAGCTCGACCGACCGGGCGTGCTGCCCCGCCTCTTCGGCTGACGGGCTGGATGAGCTGCTAGATCAGGCCGACGAGGTTGTCGGGCGTGAGCGCCCGCGCCTCGGCGAGGATCTGACGCGCCTTGTCGGTGGAGTCCCACACGTTCCAGAGCAGCACGCCCACGGGCACGCCGCCTTCGAGGTAGTAGACGACGACGCTGTCGTCGTCCTTCCAGTCCTCCACCGTCTCGAGCGAGGCGTCGAGCCTGCCGACGGCCTCGTAGCCCAGGTCGAACACGTCGGAGTAGTACATCGGCGTATGCGTGTACTTCTCATCCGAGCCGGCCATGATCCGGCCGACCGCGGCTCCCTGCTCCTTCGCGTTGTCGACGTGCTCGACACGACGTCGACCCAGGATCGGGTCCGGGTACGACGCGACGTCGCCGGCGGAGTAGACGAACGGGTCGTCGGTCGCAAGACGCGCATCGACCAGGATGCCGTCGTCGACGGCGAGCCCGGCCTTCTCGGCGAGCTCGGTGTTCGGCTCGATGCCCAGCCCGACCGCGACGCCGTCGGCCCGGAGCGTCGAGCCGTCGTCGAGCACCAGCTCGAAGCTGTCGCCCTTGGCCGTGCCGCTGCGGAGACGGCTGTTCGCGCGGAGCGTGACGCCGTGCTCGACGAACCGCGACTCGAACTTCGCGTCGACCCGCTCGGGGAACAGCGAGGCACCGAGGTCGGGGTCGGGGAAGACGATCGTGACGGCCGTGTCGTTCTGCACGAGTGCCGCGGCCAGCTCCGACCCGATGTAGCCGCCGCCGATGACGGCGACGTGCTTGCCAGAGCCCGACAGCTCACGCAGATTCCGGTAGTCGGCCGCCGTGCGGAAGTAGATCACGCGGTCGTCGTCCGGCAGATCGAGCGTCCTCGGCCGTCCGCCCGTGGCGAGCAGGAGCCGGCCGTAGCCGATGGTCTCGCCGTCGGTCGTGGTGACGGTCCGGCCGGTGCGGTCGATCCTGTCGACCGAGGTGCGCAGGCGGATCTCGGCGCCCGTCTCGGCAGCCGTGCCCAGGTCGTTGTCGCTGGCGGTGAAGCTGTCGTCGGTCCACAGCTTCTTCGACAGCGCCGGCCGGGTGTACGGCTGGTCGACGTCGTCGCTCAGGATGAGGATCGACCCGGTCGCGTCGCGCTCGCGGATGCCGCGGGCGGCCGCATCGGCGACCATCCCGCCTCCGACGATGACGTATTCGGCAGCCGCCGTTTCTGCAACGGCGGTGTCAGCGGGCGCAGTCTCGGCGTCGGCCATGGGAGCTCCAATCAGGGGTGAGCGGGCGGGTCGATCAGTTGGCGATGGCGCCGACGCGGTCGAGGCCGGCCTCTTCCGCCTTCTCGTCGCGCTCGCGCGTCGCCTTGCTCTTGGCGTCGGCGGCGGGGTGGCGGTTCTCCGCACCGGTCATCCAAGCGAGCTGCTCGAGCCGCTCGAGGATCGAGTGCAGCACGTCGGCGGTGGTGGGGTCCTCGTCGTCGATGTCGTCGTGGACCGTGCGCATGGTCTCGGTGGCCGCGTACATCCGCTCGACGATCAGATCGACGACGGCGGTCGTCTCGACAGGGCCCTCGGGGAACTCCGGCAGGGCGGTCGTCTTCGTGACGGTGCTCGTACGGCCGTCCGGCACCAGGTAGACGGCGCGCATGCGCTCGGCCACCTCGTCCGAGAACCCGCGGGCGGCGTCGACGATCTCGTCGAGCTGCAGGTGCAGGTCGCGGAAGTTCGAGCCGAGCAGGTTCCAGTGGGCCTGCTTGCCCTGGACGTGGAGCTCGATGAGGTCGACGAGCACTTTCTGCATGCTGTCGCGCAGTTTCTCGGATCCTTGGAACATGGTTCCTCCTTGTGGTCGTCGTGGGGGCGCCGTGAATCGGCGTCAGAGTGGACGGTAGGCCCGTGACGCTCCGCGCTCCCGGTTTGTACCCCGCAGTTGTCCCTCAAATTGGGCGCAGAGAATGTACCCCTTTCGTGTAGTCTGCAGACACCCGCGGTTCCCGAAAAGCTGCGGGGCCTGAGGGGGCAGTCATGAGTGACGTGACGGCAGTTCGAAGCGCTGTGCGGGGGGCCAGGGTCCCGCGTGAGATCACCGACCTGGAGAACGCTCTGACCAGCGCCTTCCATGCGTTCGACGCGATCGAGGAGATGGACTTCGCGCACCGCGTGCGCGTCGTCGACGAGATCAGCGGGATCGTGCCGGAGGCCGCCGCGGCCGCCGCGCGGGCCGGGTACGGCGACTCGGCCGAGCGAGTGCTGCTCGCTGCCGCCGGATGCCCGCCGGCGTGGGCGTCGATCTGCCAGCGCTGGGACGACATGCTCGCCGAGAGCGCCGACATCGTCCTGACGACACCGTCGCCACTCGACCTCGGCGAGCTGCTCCGCGCCTAGGCTGGCGGCGTGACCATGCCTGATCTGCGCAAGATCGTGCGGGCGCGAACCCCTCGGGGGAGCGTCCTGCACTACCTCGAGTTCCTGCCCGCCGACTACGCCTACGCGGTGCGAACGCACTCGCGGAGCCTGTTCGGCAACGCGTCGGTGCCTGCCCGGTACCGCGAGGGCGGCCTCGCGCCCGTGCTGCTGCTGCCCGGCGTCTACGAGTCGTGGCGCACGCTGCGCTGGTTCGCCGACCGCCTCAACGAGCAGGGCCACCCGGTCGTGATCGTGCCCGGGATGGCGCACAACGTACGGCCGATCGCCGAGACCGCCGAGCTCGCGCAGCGCGTGCTCGACGCCAACGACCTCCGCGGCGTCGTCGTCCTGGCCCACAGCAAGGGCGGCCTCGTCGGAAAGTCGATGATGCTCGACACCGACGCCAGCGCTCGCATCGACCGCATGGTCGCCGTCAACAGCCCGTTCTCAGGGTCGCGCATGGCACGGTTCGCTCCCGGCAAGACGCTCCGCGCGTTCCGCACCGACGATGCCGGTCTGGTGCGCCTCAGCGGCCTCGTCGACGTCAACGCCCGCATCACGTCGGTGTTCGCGCGATTCGACGGCCACGTGCCCGACGGCAGCCGCCTCGAGGGGGCGCGCAACGTCAGCGTGCCGATCGACGGCCACTTCCGCATCCTCGGCCATCCGGCCGGCCGGGCGGCGATCCTGGCGGCGCTCCAGGGCTGAACCCCGGAGGCGGGCGCAGGAACTCGCCGCTACTGTCGCAGCTCCTCGCGCACGCGGCGGAGGTCCTCCAGAAGCGACCCCACCAGGATCCAGTGGTCGGGGTCGGGGTGGACGACCTGCAGGGGCGCGGTCAGGGCGGGGAGGTCGTCGGGGGAGCCCGTTCCTGCGCCCTCGCCCCGCGCAGCGGTCTCCTCGCGGTCGTGCACGAGCAGGCGCACGTCGTGGGCGGCGCGACGGAGCTCCTCGGCGATTCCGGCGACCACCGAGTCGTCGACGAGCGCCGGGTCGTAGTTGTCGCGGAGGGTGCGGGTCATCGCGACGACGCGGTGCACCAGATTCGAGAGCGGGGCGAGCAGGGCTCGGTCGGCCTCGAGCACCCGGCGCTGCCGGCTGGCGCGCGGGTTGAGGGTGAGCGACTCCTCGCCCGTCTTGACGGCCGACGCGGCCTGGTCGCGGAGCACGCGGAGCTCGCGCGCCCGCAGGAGCATCGCGTCGAGGTCGGCCGTCGGCGTCGCCTGCTCGAGGGAGCCCGCCAGGTCGTCGAGGGCCGTGCCGAGGTCGCGAGCCAGCCGGCCGACGGAGAGGTGCGCCGGCCCGAGGAGCACCGGCGGGACGATCAGGGCGTTGACCAGCAGCGCCACCACCGCCCCGATCACCGTCTCGATGATGCGGTCGACCGCATAGCCGGGCGTGACGACCCCCACCGACAGCACGAGCATCGCCGAGATCGGCACCTGAGTGCTCGACGTCGGCGTCAGCTTCACGAGCCAGGCCAGCAGCAGCGCCAGCACGACGGCGACCAGCACCACCCAGGTGTGCTCGTGGCCGAGGACGGCCCCGACGACGTAGGCGAGGCCCACGCCCATCACGACGCCCGCGCTGCGCTCGAGGCCGCGCGCGAACGACTGGTTGACGCTCGGCTGCACCACCAGGAGGGCCGCGATCGCGCCGAAGATCGGCAGCGGCTGGCCGAGCGCCAGGAAGCTCACGACCCAGGCGACGACGACCGCGATCGACGTCTTGACCACCTGGAGCAGCGGCAGGCGCGAGGGCTGCCGAAGGCGGGAGATCAGCGGGACCCGGGGCACGTGCACGGTCTCCAGGGTACGGGCCGCGCTTTCGGCGCACCGGCCCGACGCCTGAGTAAATCTCGCCGTTCCTGCTTGACTGTGGCTCGTGTGGCCCAACTCAGGAGAGATCCTCCCCGCAGCGTTCGCGGACAGCGGGGTCCGAGTCGTGTCGTTCCGGCCGCACTCCGTCGAGCCGTCGGGCGGCGGCTACCTCTTCGGATACGAGGTCGACACGATCGACGCCGCGGGTGCCTCCTCGACCGTCCTGACGTTCGTCGACACCGACCCGTCCTCGGTCGAGGCGTCGCGCGCCGCCGGCGGGAACGTCGTCGCCGACCCGGGCAGCGGTCAGCTCGTGCGCGTCTGGGCCTACCCGGCCGACCCGGCGCTGCCGGCGCTCGCCGCAGTGACCTACCCCGAGCGCGTCGTCGAGCTCCTGGCCCGCATCGGCATCGCCGTCAGCGACCCGACCCTCAGCGTGGCCGCCTACCGCCCCGGCAAGCGCGCCGTCATCAAGCTCGAGAGCCCCGAGGCCACGCTCTTCCTGAAGGTGGTGCGACCCAACCGCGCCGAGCCCATCGCCGCGCTGCACGCGGCCTTCGCGGAGGCGGGGCTGCCTGTGCCGACGGTGGTCGCGACGCAGCCGGACGGCCTCCTGATCCTGCGCCGCGTCGACGGCGTACCCGCCGGAACCCGGGTGATCGACCTCGCGGCCGGACGTGCGTTCGTCGACACCGTGGTCGGGCTCTCCGAGACCGTCGCGCGCGTGCACCTCACCCAGACGGCCCAGGCCGACGCCCTCGACAACGGCTCGTGGCACCGCCGCAGCCTCACCGGGTCGCTGCCCGACCGGGCATCGGGGATCGACGCCGTCTACGACGAGATCGAGGCGCGCACCTCGACCTGGTCGTCCGACGAGATGCGGGTCGTCCACGGCGACCTCCACCTCGAGCAGCTCTTCGTCGATCCCGACCAGCCGGGCCACGTCACCGGCCTGCTCGACATCGACACCGCCGGCGTCGGGCACGCCGCGCGCGACGCCGGCTCGCTCGTCGCCCACCTCGTCGTCACGGCGCAGTGGCACCGCGGCAACGGCGACGAGGAGCAGGCCCGCGCCTGCGAGCGCATCGCCGACGCCGTGTCGGACGAGTGGACCGACCGGCACCCCGACATCGCCGACCGGCTCGCGCCGACGGTCGCCTCCCAGCTGCTGGCGCACGCCGGCGGACAAGCCACCCTCGGCACCGACACCGGCCGCCGCAAGGCGCTCCAGCTGGTCGACGCCGCCGAGGGCGCGCTCTGGCCGCGCCGATCCGAGCCGCTGCCAGGAGACGGGCCTACCGTGGGCTCCGACACCTGACCCGACCGTCTTTGGAGGAAGCGTGACCTCGATCTGGCTCGACAAGGTCCGCGAGATCCCCACCGACGAGTTCGAACCTCTCGCGACCTACGACGACGTCGTCATCGGCGCCGGCCTCACCGGCCTCGTGACCGCCCTCCTCTTCGCCCGGCGCGGGCACACCGTCGCGGTCCTCGAGGCGGGCCGGGTCGGAGGGCTCGCCACGGCCAGCTCGTCGGGGATGGTCAGCCGCCTGCAGGGCGCGCAGCTGCAGAAGATCCGCCGCCGCACCTACCAGTCCGTCGTCGACGCGTACGTGGCGGGCACCGGCGAGGCCTTCGACTGGCTCCTGGGCTACGCCGCCGACGCGGGCGTCGACGTCGAGCGCCGCGACGCCTACAGCTACGCGACCGACCGCCGCGGACTCGCCCGCGTCGACGCCGAGTACCTCGTCGGCCGACGCGCCGGGCTCGACCTCGAGAAGACCGTCGACGTCGACGCGCCTTTCGCGACCATCGGCGCCGTGCGCCTCCGCGACCAGGCGCAGCTCGACCCGCTCGACCTCGTCGCGGCGCTCGCCGCCGACCTGCGCGCCCTCGGCGGCGTCATCGTCGAGAACGCCCGCGTCACCGGCGTCGATGCCGGCGATCCCGCGACCACGCACACCGCGCTCGGCGACGTCTCGTCGGAGCGCGTGCACCTGACGACCGGCGCCCCCATCCTCGACCGCGGCCTGTACTTCGCGAAGATCGCGCCGCGCCGCTCGTTCGGCCTCGCGTTCTCGGGCATCGATGCGGCTGAGCTCCCCGACGCCATGTACCAGGGCGTCGACGACGGCGGGCGCTCGGTGCGCAGCTTCGGCAGCCAGCTGATCGTCGGCGGGGGAGCGCACGGTGTCGGCCGAGCCTCCTCGGAGGCGCAGATCGCCCACTCGCTCGAGCGCTGGACGCGGACGCACTGGCCCACCGCGCACACCCGCCGGGTCTGGAGCGGGCAGGACTACGCGACGCCGCACGGCGTGCCGTTCGTCGGCTCCCTGCCGCGCGGGCGCGGGCGCATCTACCTCGCGACCGGCTACGACTCGTGGGGCATGACCGGTGCGGTCTCGGCCGCCCGCATGCTCGTGTCGGACGTCGTCGGCGACAACACTCCGTGGATGACCACCATCCACCACCGTGTCACGACCCCGGTCGCCATTGGAGCCGCGCTCGGCGAGAACGCCGCGGTGGCCTGGTCGTTCGCCCGCGGCTGGGGCAGGGCGCTGACCAACCCGCTCCTGCCGGGCGAGCTCCCGTCCGAAGGGCACGGACGCGTCGGCATCGACGGCTTCACGCCCGTCGCGCGCTCGACCGTCGAGGGCGAGACCTGCACGCTCTCGGCCGTCTGCCCTCACCTCGCCGGCGTCGTCACCTGGAACGACCAGGAGCTCACCTGGGACTGCCCGTTGCACGGCTCCCGCTTCACCCGCACCGGAGAGGTCATCGAGGGTCCGGCCGGTCGCGGCCTCGCCCGTCACGACGACTGACCGGCCCGGCCCTCGACGACGGACACGCCCGGCGCGGACTCCGCTGGCCTTGGGGTCGAGCGGGGCGTAGCATAAGCGGGAACACGGCTTCGCCTTCCTGTGCGACTGTCCGTGCCAGCGACTTTCGGCCCCGGCTCCTGCCAGGTGTCCGAC
The DNA here is from genome assembly GCF_059420045.1 of Frondihabitans sp. GW821-FHT04F02. NCBI lineage: Bacteria > Bacillati > Actinomycetota > Actinomycetes > Micrococcales > Microbacteriaceae > Frondihabitans > Frondihabitans sp. GW821-FHT04F02. The sequence continues at coordinate 68,843 of NZ_JBWKSZ010000007.1, forward strand.
GGATCTCTCCGATCCGCCTGTCGCACCCGGGGGCCGCCACCGAATGCCGGTCTCTCAGCATTTCCGCATCCGGCCGAACCACCGGCCCCGATGCAGACCTTCCCGCCTACCGGCGCGACACCACGGTGCCGCCCGACCGGAGGCCACACTAGGAGGAGCCTTGGCTCGACCAGGCCAGCGCCAGTCCGGCGGTACTCGAACCGCCACCCGCTCGAACCACCGACGCGTCCGCGACCTCGACAACGACGGCATCATCCCCGTCCTCGCCAAGGCCGTCCGCGAGGTCGAGGCCGCCGCGCAGCGCGGCCCCGTCAAGCCGTCCGGGCGCACCAAGTTCCAGGTGGTCGCGATCCTCATGCGCGAAGAGCGCGCCCGCGTCAAGGGCGACAAGACGGTCGGCGACGCCGACCGCGCCGAGCAGCTCAAGCGCCTCGACGGCGTGGCGACGATCCTCGCGAAGGCGGCCGCGCGCGACACCTCGCTGATCGCCCTGCTCGCCGAAGAGGTCGTGGTCTCCGAGACCGCGCGTTCGCTCAAGCGCGACATGCTCATGGCCGCCGGCGCCGAGATGAGCCCCGACGACCTCATCATCACCACCGAGGCCGCAGCGCCGACTGTCTCGACCGAGCGCCAGGTGATCCCGCAGTCGGTCATCTCTCGCCAGCTGGCGAACCCCTTCCTCGCGCCTGACTTCGCCCTCGCCGAGCAGCGTGAGGCGCACCCGCGCCGCCTGGCCAACTGGGAGCTCTTCGGCCCCCTGTTCAAGTCGTTCGAGTACGGCGCCGGCGGTGTCTCGGCGTGCATGGACCTCCCCGAGCCGACCACCCTCAGCGCCCCCGGCGGTGCCGAGATGATGCGCCACCAGGCGCAGGTCGTCGAGGCGGCGGCCGAGGGCCACCGCACCTTCCTGCTCGCCGACGAGCCGGGCCTCGGCAAGACCGCGCAGTCGCTCCTCGCCGCTCAGGCCGCGAACGCCTACCCCCTGCTCGTCGTCGTGCCCAACGTCGTCAAGACGAACTGGGCTCGTGAGGTCGGCCTCTGGACCCCGAATCGCACCGCCACCGTGATCCACGGCGACGGCGACACCATCGACGGCTTCGCCGACATCGTCATCGTCAACTACGAGGTGCTCGACCGCCACGTCGGCTGGCTCGGCGACCTGGGCTTCCGCGGCATGGTCGTCGACGAGGCGCACTTCATCAAGAACAAGGACTCGCAGCGCTCGCGCAACGTGCTGCAGCTCTCGGCGCGGATCCGCGCCCGCACGGCTCACCCCCTCCTGATGGCGCTGACCGGCACGCCGCTGATCAACGACATCGAGGACTTCAGGGCGATCTGGCAGTTCCTGGGCTGGATCGACGACAAGAAGCCCGGCGCCGAATTGATGGAGGCACTCGAAGAGACCGGTCTGACCCCGGCCGAGCCCGGCTTCTTCGCATCGGCCCGCGCCTCGGTGATCGACCTCGGCATCGTGCGCCGGCGCAAGGTCGACGTGGCCGCCGACATCCCGGCACGCAGGATCGCCGACCTCCCCGTCGAGCTCGACGACGAGGCGGGCCGCTCCATCCGCGAGGCCGAGCGCGACCTCGCCAAGAAGCTCGTCGCCCGCTACCAGACCGCTCTCGCCACCCGCACCTCCGGCGTGCAGGTCGAGGGCATCGACCACGACCTGGTGCGCCAGGTCGCCAAGTGGGAGCTCGAGGACGGCGACGGCGGCAAGACCGGCGAGAACGTCTTCAGCATGGTGCGCCGCATCGGCCAGGCCAAGGCCGGCCTCGCCGCCGACTACACCGCTCAGCTGGCGCGCAACGTCGGCAAGGTCGTCTTCTTCGCCAAGCACATCGACGTCATGGACGTCGCCGAAGACACCTTCAAGCGCCGCGACATCAAGTTCGCGTCGATCCGCGGCGACCAGTCGTCGACGGTGCGCCAGAAGAACATCGACGCGTTCGTGAACGACCCCTCGGTCGAGGTGATCGTCTGCTCGCTCACCGCCGCCGGCGTCGGCCTCAACCTTCAGGTCGCCTCGAACGTGGTGCTCGCCGAGCTCTCGTGGACCGACGCCGAGCAGACGCAGGCCATCGACCGCGTGCACCGCATCGGCCAGGAGGAGCCCGTCACCGCGTGGCGTGTGATCGCCGCCCAGACGATCGACACCAAGATCGCCGAGCTCATCGACTCGAAGGCCGGCCTCGCCGCCCGCGCGCTCGACGGCTCGGACGAAGAGGTGACCTCGTCGGCCGACGTGCAGCTCGGTGCGCTCGTCGCACTGCTCACCGACGCGCTGTCGGCGTCGCCCGCGGCGCGTCGCGCGGCGCCGCAGCGCCGCCGCTAGCCCCGCCCCTGAGTCGCCCCGCTAACCGTTTCACGTACAGCTAACCGTCGCGGCGGTTAGCCCTGCGTGCAACGGTTAGCGCAGGCGAGGCCTCATGGCCGCCGACAGCAAAGCCGCCAGCCGTCCCGATGCCACCACTTCGTGCCACGTCCAGCGGACGAAGCCCCGCACGGCGGGGTCGGCCCTGATCCAGTCCTCGCGCACCTTCTCGGCGATCACCACCTCGTGCGGCTCGAGCCCGGACCACCGGCCCGAGTCGCGGTACTTGGTCATGCCGTCGAACTCCCCGACGAGCCCGAGGCCCGGCCAGAAGAAGTCGACGTCGGCATGTTGACTGTCGGGGCCGTCGAAGGGCGCCTGAAGCTCGGGGGCCTCGATGCGCGCCTCGAGCATGACCACGCGGCTCAGCGACTCGCCCGGTCGATTCGCCCGGTGGTCGGCGAAGTCGATGGCCCGAGCCGCTCTCACGCTGCCTCGCGCCGTCGGCTGACGCTCGAGGTCGCGTCGGAGACCGTCCTTCGTCACGAGCCCGGAGCGGAGGCAATGGTCGAGGACGACGACTGACTGCCGGAAGGACGCCGTCAGTGCGATGTCGAGAGCTGTCCGTGTTGGCGTCGTGACAAGTACTCCGAAGCGCTCGGCGACCTCGGCCGGGCCCAGTGAGCCCGCGTGCTTCACCGTGAACGCGTTCTGCACCGTCTGAGTGATCCTGCTGTCTGTCACGTGAACTCGCTTGGGTGGCGCACCGAGGCGAGGCATGCCCCAGAGGGCCGCCGCAGAGAGGCGGGAGACCACGGCCGTGCCGTGCAGGGTCGTGACCGCTGCGACGATGCGCATGATCTCCTTCTCGTCGAGGGACAGCGACATCCAGTGCGCAGTCCGGACGTAGCGCCCGGGCACGACCCGGACGAGGTCGCCACGGAGACACGCGCGCCGGACTTCGGTGTCGTCATGTGATGAGTGGACGAGGAGATGAGGGCCGATCTGCACCCGACAAGCGTGGCGCACCGGCGACCACCGGGGGACGCCTCGCGACCCGTCTGTGGAGAACTCCTGGAGGGCGGCAGGTGTTGACTGCAAGAGCCCTAACGAGCGCCCCATTTCGAACGAGCACTCGATTTCGAACCAGTACAGAGAAGTGAGACCCCATGCCCGAGTTCTCCGGCTACGCCCACGTCGCCATCACGGTCACCGACCACGCGAAGAGCCTCCCGTTCTACGAGATCGTCTTCGAGACGAAGCCGGTCGGCGAGATCGTGACCGACGACTTCGACCGCAAGATCTTCCCTGCCGGAGGGGGCCAGATCTTCGGTGTGACCGAGTACACCGAGAAGAAGGCCGGTCGCTTCGACCCGCTCGTTCCGGGCCTCGATCACGTCAGCTTCGCCGTCCCGAGCGGCTCCGACGTGGTGCGCATCCAGAACCGGCTCGCCGACGCGGGGATCCCGGGCGACCTCGTCGAGGTGGACTACGGCACCGTCCTCAACATCAAGGACCCCGACGGCAACGCGATCGAGTTCTTCGCGGCGCCCGACTCGACCGACTGATCCGTCGTGGGAGTCCGCGCCGACTTGAGCGCCGGGTGGCGGCTGTTCCTTCCGTACGCCCGAGAGGTCGTCCCTCCCCGCCGTCAGCGGATCCTGGCCGCCGTGGTCGTCGCGCTCGGTCTCGGCGGCTCCGCGGGCCTGTCTGCGGTCGGCGTCTTCGACGGCGTCCCGAACGTGCTGATCTCGCTGGCTGCTGGCGTGGCGCTTGCCAGCATCGCCGCGTGGATCCTCATGACACGCTGGCGCCCGAAGCTATCCAAGCAGGACCGCTACCGGTCGATCTCCGAATGGAATGACCCCCGACCGGCGTTCCAAGGCCTGATCCTGTCGTCGTTGGGAGCGTGCGGGATCGTGGTGGCCTTCATGATCGGGATGGTAGGTGTCGTCATCGGAAGAGAGGGAAACGGCTTCGGCGCGTTCGGCGCGCTCTTCGCGATGATGATTCCCGTGGTGAACGCTGTGACGTTCGTGAGGAAACTGGGACAGACACCGGACTCATTACCCGAGAAGAATCCGGGGCAGGATCAGCCAAGCGCCTCGAAGCCCTACCGTCAGCTCGGCACGGATCACCCCGACGACTACAAGCGCTGAGGGCTAAAGCCGCGCCTTCACCTCGGCCAGCGACGGGTTGGTCGCCGAGGTGCCGTCAGGGAAGATCACCGTCGGAACGGTTTGATTGCCGCCGTTGACGCTCTCGACGATCTCGGCGGTGCCGTCGACCTCTTCGATGTTGATCTCGTTGTAGGCGATGCCGTCTTTGGTCAGCTGCTGCTTGAGGCGCGCGCAGTAGCCGCACCAGCCGGTCGAGAACATCGTGATCGTGCCGGCCGCGGGCACGTAGTCATGGGCAATGGTGGTCATGGTCAAAGGGTACGCCGGGCGGGCCTGGAGTTGAGTGGAGATTCCGAACGAAAGGCTCACCCCATGGCTCAGACCATCGCCGACCAGCTCGTCTCCCAGCTCGTGGAGGCCGGGGTGCGTCGCATCTACGGCATCGTGGGCGACAGCCTCAACCCGGTGGTCGACGCAGTCAGACGCACCGGCGGGTCGGCGAAGGGCGGCATCGACTGGATTCACGTGCGGCACGAGGAGGCGGCCGCGTTCATGGCCTCCGCCGACGCTCAGCTGACCGGCGAGCTGGCGGTGTGCGCGGGCTCGTGCGGCCCCGGCAACCTCCACCTGATCAACGGACTCTACGACGCGCACCGCTCCGGCGGGCCCGTGCTCGCGATCGCCAGCCACATCCCCGCGAAGCAGATCGGCATGTCGTACTTCCAGGAGACCCACCCCGACCGCCTGTTCACCGAGTGCTCGGGCTACTCCGAGATGATCTCGACCGCCGAGCAGGCGCCGCGCGTGGTCGCGAGCGCGATCCGGCACACGCTGGCCGGCGACGGCGTCAGCGTCATCACGCTGCCGGGCGACATCGCGGAGTTCGAGGCGGCCGGCCATGTGCCCGCGTACGTGGCGACGAAGCCGCCGACTCTCGAGCCGAACCCCGACGACCTCCAGGCCCTCGCCGACGCCCTCAACGCGGCGAAGTCGGTGGCGCTGTTCGTCGGGGCGGGCGCGGTCGGCGAGCACGATGCCGTCGTGGAGCTGGCCGAGTTCCTGCTCGCGCCTGTCGGCCACTCGATGCGCGGCAAGGACATCGTCCAGTACGACAACCCATTCGACGTCGGGATGACGGGTCTGCTCGGCTACGGGGCGGCGCACGCGGGCATCCACGACGCCGACGTGATGCTGATGCTCGGCACCGACTTCCCGTACGAGCAGTTCCTGCCCGACGGCGACAAGGTCAAGGTCGCGCAGATCGACGCCAATGCGGCGAACATCGGCCGCCGGGTCGACGTGCACCTGCCCGTGCACGCCGAGGTGGGCCCGGCGATCCGCGCTCTGCTGCCGCTGCTGAAGCGCAAGACCAACCGCAAATTCCTCGACGGCCTGCTCAAGAAGCACCAGAAGCTCATGACCGGCGTCGTCGGCTCGTACACGAAGGACGCCACGAAGATCGTGCCGATCCACCCCGAGTTCGCCGCCTCGCTGGTCGACCAGGCCGCCTCGGACGACGCGATCTTCACGGCCGACACCGGCATGTCGAACGTCTGGAGCGCCCGCTACCTGACCCCCAACGGCCGACGTCGCATCATCGGCTCGTACCTGCACGGCTCGATGGCCAACGCTCTGCCGCAGGCCGTCGGCGCCGCCTTCGCCTATCCGGGCCGCCAGGTCGTGTCGATGTCGGGCGACGGCGGGCTCTCCATGCTGCTCGGCGAGCTCGTGACCGTCGCCGCCTACAAGGTGCCGGTCAAGATCGTCGTGTTCAACAACTCGACGCTCGGCCTGGTCAAGGTCGAGATGCTCGTCGCAGGGCTGCCGGACTTCGGCGTCGACGTGCCCCCGACCGACTACGCGGCCGTCGCTCGGGCCCTCGGGATCCACGCTGTCCGGGTCGAGGACCCGGGCGACCTCGAGACCGCCCTCGAGGCCGCCTTCGAGCACGACGGACCCGCCCTCGTCGACATCGTCACCGACCCCCGCGCCCTCTCGCTGCCGCCGACCATCACCGGCACGCAGCTCAAGGGCTTCGCGCTGGCGATGTCGAAGGTCGTGATGAACGGCGGCGCCGGCGAGGCGGTCGCCATGGCGCGCTCGAACCTGCGCAACATCCCGAAGCCCTAGAGCCCGGGCGCAGGAACTGCGTGCCCGCCGCCGACCCTCAGGCCGCGGGCGCGCTCCGCGCCACCAGCCGCCCGATCGCCCCGAGCGGGATCCCGATCCAGTCGGGGCGGTTGCGCGACTCGTAGATGGCCTCGTAGACGGCCTTGTCGATCTCGAACGCGTCGAGGAGCGCGCGCTGCTGGCGCACGTCCGCGCCCGACGCCTCCACGTATCCGTCGACGAAGGCCCGGCGGGCGGCCGACGCCCAGGCGGTCGCGTCGATGCGGGGGCGCTCCTGCGCCAGCGACCCGGCGACATAGTCGAACGAGCGCAGCATGCCCGCGACGTCGCGCAGCGGCACGTCGGGGCGCGAGCGCTCGGGCATCGGCCGGAGCGGCTCACCCTCGAAGTCGAGCAGGATCCAGCCGCGCTCGGGTGACTGGAGCGCCTGGCCGAGGTGCAGGTCGCCGTGGATCCGCTGCAGGTCGGGCCAGGGGAGGTCGGTGACGGAGTCGTAGACGGCCTCGATGGCGGCGCGGTACTCCGCGACGGCGGGGACCTCGCGGGAGGCCGTCGCGATCCTGCGTCGCATGCTGGCGAGGGCGCCCTCGACCTCGGCGGGCCCGGCCGGAGTCGTCCCCAGGCGCTCGGCGAGGGTGTGGTGCACCTCGGCGGTGGCCTTGCCGAGCGCATGCGCCTGCTCGGAGAAGTCATGGCCGTAGCGAGCGGCTTCGAGCGCGACGCGCCAGGCGTCCTCCGACCCGTCCAGGAACTCCTGCGCGAAGGCGAGGTGCCCGTGCGCCACGCCCTCGTCGCGGCCCGGGTCGGTCCAGCTCGCCGTGACGAAGCCGAACGACGACGGAACACGCGTCGAGCCTCCGGCGGTTAGCGCCGCCTGCGAGGTGACGTCGGGGTTCTCGCCGTGGTGCAGCACGCGGAAGACCTTCGCGATGACCTTCGAGACCGGCCCGTCGACGTCGTAGATGATCGACGTGTTCGACTGCTCGCCCTCGAGCACCCGCGTCCGCACGACCCGCCCCGGGTCCTGGAGCAGCACGCCGTCGGCCGTGAGGTCGGAGCCGTCGACATGACTCTGCTGGGCCATCGTGGTCAGGAGGCCGCGCGCGTAGATCGGGTCGCGCGGGCCGTCGTAGAGGTAGTAGCCGTCGCTCGAACCGATGAACGCGTTGTCGCCACCGGGCAGCGGCGCCGTCCGGGCGACCATCGGCACCTGATAAAGGACCGGCTGCAGCGGGGCCTCGTCGATCACCAGCAGGGTCATGACGAGGGTGTCCTCGACCATGGTCTCCATGCTGCCGATCACGCGGATGTTCGGGGTGGCGCCCTTCGTGGCATACCAGCGCTGACGCGCCATCCAACCGGGGAACGACGGGGCAACAGTGCTCATGCCTCGCACAATACGCCCGGGTCCTTGCACGCGGCCTTCACCCGCATCCGATAGACAGGGTGAATGAGCACCCAGCAGATCGAGATCGAGCGCAAGTACGACGTCGGCACCGATGTGAGGGTGCCGGCCCTCGAGGGCGTGGGCCCGATCGCGACCGTGAGGCCCGACGAGCCCGTGAGCCTGCGCGCCGTCTACTACGACACCGCCGAGCACCTCCTCCTCGCGAACCGGGTCACCCTCCGCCGCCGCGAGGGCGGCCACGACGAGGGCTGGCACGTGAAGCTGCCGGCGGGCGGCGGCGCTCGCCGTGAGGTGCACGCGCCGCTGGGTTCCGCCGACGCGGGGGTGCCCGCTGAGATCCGCCGCCGGGTCGAGGCGATCCTGCGCGGTCGCCCTCTTCACCCGGTGCTCGTGCTCGAGACGACCCGCACCGCCACCGCGCTTCTGGACCCGGACGGTCAGCCGCTGGCCGAGCTCGCCGATGACGAGGTCACGGCGACCAACCCCGACACGGCCTCGATCCGCTCCTGGCGCGAGTGGGAGGTCGAGCTGGCACCCGGCGTCGATCGGGCCGACGGCGAGGCGCTCCTCGACGAGGTCGGCGACGTGCTCGAAGCCGCCGGCGCGTCCGTCTCGGCCTCGAAGTCGAAGCTCGCGCGCGGCCTCGGCGATCTGCCCGGCCTCGCCGCCGCCGTGCCGGCCCCCGCCGAGGACCCGATCGATCCCGACGACGGAACCGCCGGCGCCTTCGTGATGACCCGCGTCGCCGACCTCGTCGCCCGCATCGTCGCGCTCGACCCCTCCGCCCGCGACGACGAGGAGGACGCCGTCCACCAGTACCGCACGACCCTCCGTCGCCTCCGCAGCGTGCTTCGCGTGTACCGCGGCGTCGTCGATGCCGAGACGACAGCCGCGCTCGACGAGAGGCTGGCCGTGATCGGAGCGGCCGCGGGCGCCGTGCGCGATGCCGAGGTCGCCGAGCAGCAGCTCGCTGTCGACCTCGCCGAGGCCCCGCAGGGCTTCGTCTCTCACGATGTGGCGGGCAGGATCCGGGCGCAGTTCCGCGAGCAGGCCGTCGACGCCCGCTACCGCCTCGAGATCGCCATGACCGACACCTCGTACTTCGAGCTCCTCGACCAGCTGGAGGCGCTGCCGCGCGAGACTCCGGACGGCCCCTCGGCCGACAAGTCGGCGGCCAAGTACGCCGCCGCCCGCATCGCCAAGGAGTCGAAGCGGGCGCGCCGCGGCGCCAGGGCGGCCGCGGCCCTCGACGCGTTCGACGTCGTGCCGGTGCACCGGGCCCGCAAGGCGGGTCGTCGCCTGCGCTACGGCATCGAGGCCCAGAGGTCTGCTGAGCTCAAGGGCGGCGTCAGCCCGAAGGCGGCGCACGCGATCCAGCGCGTGCTCGGCGAGGCGCTCGACGCCCACGCGGCCATGGAGCGGTACCGCACCGTGGCCGACACCGCCCGATGGGCCGAGGAGGACACCTTCGGCTACGGCGTGCTCGCCACGGTCGCGCTCGGCCGCCGCGACGCCGCCTTCGCCCGCCTCCCCAAGCTCGCCGAGAAGCTCTAGCGCGGACACCCCTCGCCGGACGGGACCCTCGCGCTGGCCGGCGCCTCGCGCTGGCCGACCGCACGGGGCCCGCGCGCTCACACGCAGCGGCTCGCCGTGCGAAAGAGTGCCGCGGCCTCGGGGTTTGCTCGGGAGCCCCGACAGGTTCGCGCAACCTCACGCGAACCCGCAGCTGCCGCAAACGGAAGCCCGGGGCACTTCCGTCTGGAGACGCTTTCCCTGGGCGTGAATTCACGCCCAGGGAAAGCGGCTCTGGAGAAGATCCCCTGACCCCGTGGCCCGGCCCCGGCCCCGACGCCGCGGCCCCTGAGCCTGTGGTCGCCGACACCGCGGGGCGGGCTGCACATCGGGCCGGGCGGCGCGCTGCTCTCGGAGCGGCTCAGGCGCGCGCGTCGAGCAGCGCGACCAGCTTCTGGACCGTGGCGTCGTTGCGCGCGGTCACGGTCACGCCGAGTCCGCGCCACCACGCGGCCGGGACCTTCGTGGCGAGCTGTCCGTCGGGAAGCCACTGGTAGACGGCGGTCGCGGTCAGCGCGAGCTCTTCGGGCGCGAGCGCGGCCGGGTCGGGTACCTGCGACGTGGGATCGAGGGGGGCCGCGGGGAACGCGATGCTCACGCGATTGCCGGGTCGACCCGCGGCGCGCAGGGGACAGGCCTCGGCGACGGCGCGGAAGGCGTCGCCGGAGACCACGATCACCTCGCTGTCGACGCCGGTGCGCTCGCGCACTGCCCCGCGAATGGCATCCGCGCTCGGGCCGGCCTCGGCGCGGGTGTCGTAGACCACGTTGCCGCTGTTCAGCAGGGTCTTCACGTCCGTGCCTCCGAGGGACTCGACGGCCGCGCGCAGCTCGGCCATCGGCACCCGCTTGGCGGTTCCGACGTTGATGCCCCGCAGGAGCGCGACCCAGCTGCGCGTGTCGCTCACGGCCGAGCCGCCCCGGCCTCGACGCGCGCCGCACGCGACCCGGTCCCGATCACGACGCGGGCCGCCTCACGACGCAGTCCCGCTCACGACGCCAGCCCCAGCACCTCGAGCAGCCAGGCGATCTCGAAGGCGCGCTCGCGCCACGATTCGTAGCGGCCCGAGACGCCGCCGTGTCCGGCCTGCATCTCGATCTTCATCGTGGCGGGGGCACCGGCGTCGCGGAGGCGCGCCACCCACTTCGCCGGCTCGACGTAGAGCACCCTGGTGTCGTTGAAGCTCGTCACCGCGAGGATCCTCGGGTAGGCGCTGGCGTCGTCGGCCACGTTCTCATAGGGCGTGTACGTCGCCATGTAGTCGTACACGTCAGGATCGTGCAGGGGGTCGCCCCACTCGTCCCACTCGATCACCGTCAGGGGCAGATCGGGGTCGAGGATGGACGTGAGCGCGTCGACGAACGGCACTGCTGCCAGGATCCCGGCGAACCGGTCGGGGGCCAGGTTGGCGACGGCGCCCATGAGGAGCCCGCCGGCGCTGCCGCCCTCGGCGACCAGCAGCTGCGGGGTCGTGCGGCCCTCGGAGATCAGGTGGTCGGCCGCGGCGACGAAGTCGGTGAACGTGTTGCGCTTCGTCAGCGTCTTGCCGTTCTCGTACCACTCGCGGCCCATCTCTCCGCCGCCGCGGACGTGCGCGACGGCGAACACGACGCCGCGGTCGAGGAGCGAGAGCCGGGCGACGCTGAAGCCCGGGTCGATGCTGTGCTCGTACGATCCGTACCCGTAGAGGTGCACCGGCGCGGGCTGACCCGGCGCGACCAGGCCCTTCTTCCAGACCAGGGAGACGGGCACCAGGGTGCCGTCGTCGGCCGTGGCCCACTCGCGGGCCTGGTCGTAGTCGGCAGGGGAGTAGTCGCCGAGCACGATCTGCTGTTTGAGGGTGGTGCGAGTTCCTGCGCGGACATCGAGGTCGAGCACCGTCGCCGGCGTCACGAACGACGAGAACCCGAACCGCGCCGTCGCCTGGGTGAACTCGGGGTTGCCCGACCAGCCCGCCGTGAACAGGGCCTCGTCGAACTCGAGCACGTCGAGGTCGCCGTAGCCGGAGCCGTCGCCGGGCAGGCGCACGATGGCGATCTGCGAGAGGCCGTCGGCGCGGAAGTCGACGAGCAGGTGGCCGGTGAAGGCCTCGACGGACTCGAGTCGCCGAGCCGGGTCGTGGGCGAGGACCACGCGGCGGTCGCTGGTCGACTGCGGGTCGTCGGCCGGCACGTCGATCAGCTCGAAGCCGATGGCGCCCTCGTTGTGAAGGATCAGCAGGCGGTCGCTGCCGTCGACGATCGCGTGATCGATCTCGTACTCGACGCCCTCGCGGCGCGGCCAGACGACGCGGAAGTCGCCGACGGGGTCGGCTGCGTCGAGGATCCAGGTCTCGCTCGTGATCTTCGAGCCCGCCTCGATGAGGAGGTACTGCTTGCTTCGCGTGAGGCCGACGCCGATCCAGTAGCGGTCGTCGGGCTCGTGGAAGATCGAGACGTCGGCCTCCGTCGACCCGACGCGGTGGCGCCAGATGGTGTCGGGGCGCCACGACTCGTCGACGGTCGGGTAGAAGAGGTAGCGGCCCGAGGCGTCGAAGGTCGCGCCGGGGGCGGTCTCGGCGATCTCGTCGGCCAGGTCGGCGCCGGTCTCCAGGTCGCGGACGCGCAGCGTGTACCGCTCGGAGCCGTCGGTGTCGATGGCGTACGCCAGCAGGCCGCCGTCGGGCGAGACGTCGAAGCTGCCGAGCGAGAAGAAGTCGTGGCCCTCCGCCTCGATGTTGCCGTCGAAGATGACCTGCTCGCCGGCGGCGGGGGCGCCGGGCTCGATGGTCGGCGGGGTCCAGTCGTCGGTGCCGGTGATCGGCAGGCGGCACTGGATGCCGTACTGCTTGCCCTCGGCCGTGCGGGAGTAGTACCAGTAGCCGCCCTCGCGGGTCGCGACGCCGAGGTCGGTCTCCTGGACGCGGCCCTTGATCTCTTCGAAGACCGTCTCGCGAAGGCCCTCGAGGTGGCGGTTCTCGAGCTCCGTGAAGGCGTTCTCGGCCTCGAGGTGCGCGACCACCTCCGGGTTCTGCTTCTCGCGGAGCCACTCGTAGTCGTCGATGAACTCGCGACCGTGGTGACGACGGGTGATGGGCTTCTTGGGGGCGTGCGGTGCCTCTGGTGCTGCCATGACCAAAGCCTAGTGACGCCGGGCTAGAGGTGGCCCGCGTCTTCGAGCTTGCCCATCAGCAGCCAGACGGCCCGCGAGAGCTCGGGGTGCCACAGGGCGATCCGGCGCAGGAACTCCAGCTCGCCGCCCAGGCTCATGCCCGAGCTGGCCCCCGCCCCGGCGTGCCCGAACGCGTCCGCCCTCAGCGAGATCACGACCTGCTCGTCGACCGTCGGCAGCTCCGGGATGACCTCCCACGGGTCTTCGCCGGCGCGGCAGCGCAGCTCGATGAGCGTGCGGAGCTCGTCGTGGGCCTCAGCGCGCAGCACCTCCAGGCTGCGGCCAGCCCCCGAGAACTCGGGTGCGTCCGTGGAATCCATCTCGACAAGGTTACGCCCGTGCCGCTGGTGGCCTGCCATCCTGGACGCATGATCTCCGACCTGCGCCGCGTCTGCGTGGCCTACCTCCTTCGCGAGCACCAGGGCCGATCGCAGGTGCTCCTCGGCCGCAAGAAGCGCGGCCTCGGCGAGGGGCGGTTCGTCGGCCTCGGAGGCAAGTTCGAGGAGGGCGAGACCGAGCGCGAGGCCATCGTGCGCGAGATCGAGGAGGAGGCGGGCGTGGTGGTCGACCCCGCCGACCTCGACCGGCGCGGCGATCTGCACTACCTCTTCCCGGCCCGGCCGGCCTGGAGCCAGCGGTCGACGGTATTCGTCGTCACCCGCTGGGCCGGCGATCCGTCCCCCAGTGACGAGCTCGACCCCGAGTGGTTCGATCTCGACTCCGTGCCCCTCGACGAGATGTGGGACGACGCGAAGGCGTGGCTCCCCGGGGTACTCCTCGGGGGACACGTCTCGAGCGAGTTCGTCTTCGCCGACGACCTCGCGAGCGTGGCCTCGCACCGGACGGTTCCGTCCGGAACAGCGTAGATTCAGGCGTGTCCCCCCGGATGGGTGCCACCACGAAAGGGGGACGCGTCCGATCTGATCACTCACTAGATTCGATGTAGAGCCACCCGCCGGGTGACAAACGCATCGGGACAGATGCATGACCAAGCATTGCTGAGGGAGCATCATGAGCACGTTCGACAGCAGGATCGCGAACAACGTCCACCTTTCGACGGACACGAACCGTACCCCGGGGGTCGCCGCAAACCATGTCGGCTGGGTCGCCGCTCTCGTCTGGCCCGCTGTCTGGACCGCAGTCGTCGCAGGCAGCCTCCTCGGCTCCGAGGGCACCCTCCTCTTCTGGGCAGGCGTCGTCGGCGTGCTCGCCATGTTCGCCCGGCAGGCCGTGAAGGTCGCCCGGCGCAATGTGCGCCGCGCCAACTTCATCATCGACAACGCGCCGTTCGAGCGTGTCGCCCAGCCGTACGAGCGCCACTCGGCCTGAGGCCCTCCGCACTTCTCTCCACACGCAGACGCACCGCCCGGATCCCTCCCGGTCGGTGCGTTTCTGCGTGGAGCAGGTGTCAGGCGCTCGGCTCAGCCGTTGAGCGGGGTCTCGACGTCTCGCGAGCCGTCGGGTGTCGCCCGCATGACCGGGCGCACGAAGAAGTCGATGATTCCGAAGAGCACGGCGCCCATGAAGGCGACGATCGCGAAGCTGTCGAAGAGACGCGCCGTGTCGCCGCCGTTGCCCGCGAGCGCGATCGAGAGGACGTAGAGGACGACCGCGCCGACGACGAAGACGGCGACCAGGGCGAGGAGCAGGCGGTGCAGCTGAAGACGTGTCACGGGCCCAGGATACGCCGCCGCCGAGGGGTCACGAGCGAGTGCGCGCGACCGCCGACGTGTCCATCGCGAGCTCCTCGGCGTCGAGGCCGAGCAGCACGCGCCGCATCACCTCTTCGTCGAGGTTGCCGGCATCGCGCTCCCGCAGCACGACCTCGCGCCGCTTCTGCAGCAGCTCGCGCCGGATGCTCGCCAGCGCTCGAGCGTTGTTGCGCGTGGGGCGCGCCAGCGTCGGATCGGGCGTGATGTCCGGGATCGCGATGTGCGGGGTCGACCGCATGTCGGAGCCGCGCTCCGGCGACGGAGGCTCGACCTCCTCGGCGTCCGAGTCGGCTTCGGCTGCGGCGTCGCTGTCTTCGCGCAGCCCCTGGCGGAAGGCCTGGTCCTGCCGCTGGAGACGCTCCTTGAGGATGGTGATGCCGCGGTCGATCGGCTCCTCGCCCCACTCCTCGGCCCACGCGGCGCGACGGGTGTCGAGGTACTCGATGGCCTCCTGCGTGCTGTTGGACACCAGGCGCAGCTCGGCCTGCACGTCGCGCTCGTTCTGCTCAAGGTCTTGCACGCCGAGGCGTCGGATCATCCAGGGCAGGGTCAGGCCCTGGAGCAGGAGCGTGCCGACTGTCACGACGAACGCGATGAGGAACATGACGTCACGGGCGGGCACCTCTCGGCCGGAGTCCGTCATGACGGGGATCGAGACGGCGGCAGCGAGGGTGACCACACCGCGCATGCCCGTCCACGACAGCACGAGCAGCTGCCGCCAGGACAGCTTCGGATCGCGGCGACCCCAGAGCAGACGTCGGACTCGCGCCTTGCGGAACCGGCGGAACCGCACGTAGACGAACCGCCGCATGCCGCGCGACCAGTAGTAGGTGACGAAGATGAAGATCGGTCTGACGACGATCACGACTCCGAGCACGACGAACGCGACGCCGACGCTCTGGCCCAGATCGCGGCCGCTCTCCGTGACGTCGTTGACGACCGTCGAGAGCTGCAGGCCGATCAGCGCGAACACGAAGCCCTCGAGCGTGACGTCGGCGGCGGCCCAGATGGGGCGCTCCTGGAGGCGCGACGCGTAGCCCGCCTTGGGCGAGTTGTAGCCGACGTAGAGCCCGGCGGCCACGACCGCCAGCACGCCCGAGCCCTGGAGCTGCTCGGCCGTGATGTACGCGAGGAACGGCAGGATCAGGCCGATCACGATCTCGACGACGGGGTCTTTGACGTGGATGCGCAGGTAGTGCGCCAGCACGCCCAGCACCAGGCCCACGCCGACGCCCACCCCGATCGCGAGGCCGAAGATGCCGAGGCCCTGCCAGCCGGTCAGGGCGGCTCCGCCGACGATCGCGAGGAACACCTTCACCAGGGTCAGCGATGCGGCGTCGTTGATGAGGCTCTCGCCCGAGATCACGGCCATCATCTTGCGGGGCAGCCCCAGCTTGCGGCCGATGGACGCGGCCGACACGGCGTCGGGCGGGGCCACCACGGCGCCGACGAGGATCGCCGCCGGCAGCGACATGTCGGGGATCAGCACGTAGGCGATCCAGCCGACGACGAGCGCGGTCACGATGACGAGGAAGATGCCGAGCCGCCGGATCTGCACGAGGCTCTCGCGGAAGTTCTGGAACGACACGTCGAGCGAGGCCGAGTAGAGCAGCGGCGGCAGGATGACGGTGAGGATCACCTCGGAGTCGATCTCGATCTCGGGCAGCCCGGGGATGAACGACACCAGGAGCGCGACGGCGACGACGAGCAGGGGAGCGGGCAGGCCTCGCCAGCGGGCGAACGCGGTCACCGCGAGCGAGCCCGCGAGCAGAAGGAGGAGTTCGAGGAGTTCCAGGGCGGATCCATCCGTCAGGCCGTGAAGCAGGGGATCACCATTCTGCCAGGTTCCGCCCAGGCGACACCTGTGCCCCGACTCGCTTCCGCGCCTAGCCTTGGAACGTGATTCAGCGGACGACGACCTCGGGGGCGGTCCGCGGCGTGGCGGAGCGCGATGTGCTCGCGTGGCGGGGCATCCCGTACGCCGAGCCGCCCGTGGGCGAGCTGCGGTTCAGGGCGCCGCGAGTTCCTGCGCCCTGGAGTGGCGTCCGCGCCGCGCGGCACTTCGGCCCGGCAGCACCGCAGGATCGCGGGCAGTTCGTCGGCATCGACGCCACGACGCCTCAGAGCGAGGACTGCCTCACGATCAACGTCGTCGCTCCAGGCGGCTCGCGACCCGGCGCCGGCCTGCCGGTCATGGTCTACATCCACGGCGGGGCGTACGCCGTCGGGTCGTCGCGCGAGTTCCCGCGGCAGGGCGAGGCGCTGGTGCGCGAGGGCGGCATCGTCTACGTGTCGTTCAACTACCGCCTCGGAGGGCTCGGCTACGTCGACTTCTCGGCCTGGTCGACGCCCGAGCGCCCGATCGAGTCGAACCTGGGCCTGCGCGACCAGCTGCACGCGCTCGAATGGGTGCGCGACAACATCGCGGCGTTCGGCGGCGACCCCGAGCAGGTCACGGTGTGCGGCGAGTCGGCGGGGGCGAACGCCGTGACGACGCTGATGGCCGTGCCCCGGGCGGAGGGCCTGTTCCGCGCCGCGATCGCGCAGTCGTCGCCGGCCAACGCCATCTACGAGCCCGAGGTGACCGAGAGGTGGGCGGGCGACTTCCTCGAGATCCTCAGCCGTGTCGTGCGCGACGACGACCTCGAGTCGACCTCGCACGAGGACGCGCCGGCCCTGCTGCAGAGCGCGTCCACGCAGGCGATCGTGCGCGCGACGGCGAGGCTCTTCCTCCGGACGCCCGACGACGTGCCCGGGTCGATCTTCCTGTCGCCCGTGATCGACGGCGAGATCCTGCCGGAGCGCCCGCTCGATGCGTTCAAGGCGGGGCGCGCCCACCGGGTGCCGCTGATCATCGGCACCAACGACCGCGAGGGCTCCGTGTTCACGGGGCGCCGCGACATCCTGGCGACGACGCCGCTGCGCATCCGGTCGATCTTCGCCAACACGAAGAAGAAGGCCCGCAAGGCGATCACCGCTCAGTACCCGGGGCTGCCGTCGCGGCCCGCGGCGCTCGACTTCGGCGGCGACTTCTCGTTCTGGTTCCCGACGGTGAAGGTCGCCGAGCGGCACGCCCGGTTCGCGAAGGTGTTCTTCTACCGGTTCGACATCGCGCCGCGCATCCTGAGGGCGGCCGGCGTCGACGCGTTCCACGGGCTCGACCTCTACGCGCTCTTCGACCGGATGGACTCGGCGTTCGGCTTCGCCATGTCGGCGCTCGGCGGGCGACGCGCGTTCCAGCTCGCGGCCCGGCGGATGCGCCGCCGGTGGCTCGAGTTCGTGACGACCGGCGACGTGGCCGACTGGCCGTCGTACGACCCGTTCCGGCGCCGGACGCTCATCATCGACAAGGCCGACCGCGTCGAGTTCGACCCGCGGGGCGAGCGCCGCCGGGTCTGGCAGTCGTTCGTGCCGCACATCTGAACCGGTTCGTTCACCTGGCGTTTGACGCGCGTTCATCCGACTGGAAGAGTGACGGCGGTGGATCTCACAGTCATAGTCGTCCTGGTCATCGTGTTGGCCGTCTTCTTCGACTTCACAAACGGCTTTCACGACACGGCCAACGCGATGGCCACGCCGATCGCGACCGGGGCGCTGAGGCCCCGGGTGGCGGTCACCGTCGCCGCGCTCCTCAACCTGGTCGGCGCGTTCCTCTCGACCGAGGTCGCCAAGACGATCTCGGGCGGGATCATCCGCGAGGGTCCGGGCGGAGTCGAGATCACGCCGACGATGATCTTCGCCGGCCTCATCGGCGCCGTGATCTGGAACATGATCACCTGGCTCCGCGGCCTTCCGTCGTCGTCGTCGCACGCGCTCTTCGGCGGGCTCATCGGCGCGGCGCTCGTCGGGGCCGGGACGGGCTCGGTCGACTTCGGAGTCGTGCTCTCGAAGGTCGTGCTGCCGGCGTTCCTGGCGCCTCTCGTCGCCGGGCTCGTGGCCTTCACCGCGACGCGCCTCGCCTACCGGATCACGCGCCGGCCGGTCGGCAAGAACCAGCGCGGCGGCTTCCGAGTCGGGCAGATGTTCACGTCGTCGCTGGTGGCCCTGGCGCACGGAACGAACGACGCCCAGAAGACGATGGGTGTCATCACGCTGGCCCTGATCGCCGGCGGCTTCCTCGACACCGGGGCCAGCCCGCCGTTCTGGGTGATCCTCGTCTGCGCCCTCGCCATCGCGCTCGGCACCTACACCGGCGGCTGGCGGATCATCCAGACGATGGGCGGCGGCCTCACCGACATCAAGGCGACGCAGGGCTTCTCGGCCGAGGCGTCCACCGCCGCCACCGTGCTCGCGTCGAGCCACCTCGGCTTCGCCCTGTCGACGACCCAGGTGTCGTCGGGATCGATCATCGGCGCCGGCCTCGGCCGCCGCGGCGGTGTCATTCAGTGGGGCACGGCGAGCAAGATCGTGATCGCCTGGTTCATCACGCTGCCGGCGGCCGGTCTCGTCGGCGCCGCCTGCGAGCTGATCGCCCGCGCGGGGACCATCGGCCTCGTCATCGACGCCCTCCTCGGAGCCGGCGTCATCGTGGCCATCTTCGTCGCGTCGCGCCGCAAGCCCGCCGAGCAGTCCAACGCGCTCGAGGTCGACGTCGCCATGAACTCCGTCCTCACCCGGCAGGAGCGCCGGGCCCGCGCGAAGAAGCGCGGCGACGAGATGCTGGCCGAGCGACGCCGCATGAGCGACGAGTCGTCGCTCTTCGAGATGGGTGCCGACGACGCCGTCGACGTGCCGGCCGAGGGAGGATCCCGATGATCGACTGGGGAGCATTCGTCGTCGTCGCGCTCGTCTCGCTGGTGTCGGCGGCCGCGCTCGTGAGCCTGTACGCCGCCGGGCTCCGCCTCCTGGCCGTCGAAGGACCGGTCCGGGTGGCCCGTGCCGGCGCCTACGGCTGCTTCGTCGTGTGCGGGCTCGGCGTACTGTTCGGGATCTACCTCATCGTTCCGGCGTTCCACGGCGGCTGACCCGCTGGGTCACTCGATGGCGACCGCCACGGCGCCCCCGTTGACGAGCACCTCGAACGTCCCGGCGCGCGTGGTCTGCGTGAACACGTAGCGGTCGACCATGGCGCGATCGGCGGGCACGCACGTCACCTGGTCCGTGACGTTGTCGAACGTGCCGACGAAGCAGAGCTGCTGGGGGTTCTCGCCGGTCCCGAGCCAGAGGCGCCACCGCTCGCGGGTCGCGCTGGCCCTGGGGTCGTCGTCGTAGAGCAGCCTGCTCGACCGGGCGTCGACGTCGCCGCGGAGCGCGGTCGGCAGGGCGTCGGTTTGCACCTGCACCCGGCCGAGGGCCCGGGTGATGACCGACACCGTCAGCGGTGCGTCGGCGGTGATGGTCGGGCTCGGCGTCGGCGCGGCCGTGCCCGGGCGCAGCGTCGCGCCGGCCGTCGTCGCCGCGATCCCGAGGCCGAACGCCGCCACGGCGACGCCGGCGAGCAGAGCGCCGGTGCGGCGCGCCGACGGCCTACGCAGCGCCGCCGGCGCGGTGGCGGGCGCGGGCATGGTGGTAAGCGCGGTGGCGGGCGCGGGCGCGGGCACGGATTCCGGGGCGGTGGCGGGCGCGTGCGCGGGCACCGTATCCGGCGCGGCGGCGGGCATGGAGTCGAGGTCGCGGAGGGCCCGCGCGGCGGTGGCCGACTCGGCGGGCGTGGCATCGGGGGAGTACGCCACCTCGATCAGCCGGCGGCGGGCGGCGTCGCGGTCGTCGGCCGCCGGGCCGTCGGCGTCGCCGGGGCCCGGGTCACGCTCCGCCTCGCCTCGTGCCACCGTCGGCCTCCCGTTCTCGTCCCGCGCCGAGCGTAACCCCGGCGACCCGGAGGAGTCGCGCGCCGCCGCTCCCCGCCGGTCCAGGGCCGCCCCCGCCGAATCGGCACGCTCCCGCCGGCGCGACGGCGGGGCTGAGCCGAATCGGCGGGGTGCCCGGCCCGGTCCGGCGGTGTCGAGCCGAATCGGCGGGATCGAGCCGACCCCGCGGCGCCGGGGCCGCCCCCGCCGAATCGGCACGCTCCCGCCGGCGCGACGGCGGGGCTGAGCCGGATCGGCGGGGTGCCCGCCCCGATCCGGCGGTGTCGAGCCGAATCGGCGGGATCGAGCCGACCACGCGGGCCCGAGCCCGGCCCCACCCCGCGACCGCATGCCATGATCGACGCATGACGACCTCGACGCCGCGCAGGATCGCCGTCGCCATCAACCCGAGCGCCTCCTTCGGCCGCCATCGCCCGGTCGGCCCCGCCGTCGTCGACCGGCTGGGCGCCGCGGGCCACGACGTCGTGCCGCTCCAGCGGGGGTCGCACGCCGAGCTGCTCACCGCGTGCCGGGCCGAGCTGGCGGCGGGAGCCGACGCCCTGGTCGTCGTCGGCGGCGACGGCATGGTCAGCCTCGGCGTGGGGCTCGTCGCCGAGACCGGCACGCCGCTGGGGATCGTTCCCGCCGGCACGGGCAACGACTTCGCGCGGGCCCTCGGCATCCCCTACGACGACCCGGCGGCAGCGCTCGACCAGCTCGTCGGGCTGCTCGACGGCGAGCCGCGGGTGGTCGACGCACTCCGTGTCACGCACGGCGGCGGCGAGACCTGGGTCGCCGGGGGAGTGTCGGCCGGCTTCGACGCGTTCGTCAACGAGACCGCCAACCGGATCCGGCGCCCGCGCGGCCGTCTGCGCTACGACGTGGCGCTCGCGCTCGAGCTGGTGCGGCTCCGGCAGGTCGAGTACGAGGTGACCGTCGACGGCGAGACCCGGTCGGTGGCCGGCACGCTGGTGTCGGTGGGTAACGCGCGCTCCGTCGGCGGCGGGATCACCCTGCTGCCCGACGCGAGGATCGACGACGGCCGGCTCGATCTTCTCGTCGTGGACCGTCTGACGCGAACGCAGTTCCTGCGCCTGTTCCCTCGGGTCTCGAAGGGGACGCACGGCGACGATCCGCGCGTGCGGCTGAGCCGTGCCGAGCGGGTGCGCGTCGATGCGCCCGGCGTCATCGCGTACGGCGACGGCGAGCGGATCGGCCCGCTCCCCGTCGACGTCGGCGTGGTACCCGGGGCCCTGCGGGTGTTCGCCCCGCGTTAGAAGAGCCGACCGCGCAGGAACTGGCGCTCCCGCCCGCACCCGCCGCCGCTCAGTACCAGTTGTTCGCGACCGAGTGCGCCCAGGCCGCGCAGGGCGTGCCGTACGAGCCCGAGATGTACCCGAGGCCCCAGATGACCTGGGTCGTGGCGTTGGAGGCCCAGTCGGACGACACGCTCGCCATCTTGCTGCCGGGCAGCGCCTGGGGGATGCCGGTGGCGCCGGATGCATTGTAGGCCTGGTAGTTCCAGCCGGACTCCTTGGTCCAGAGGCTGACCAGGCAGCCGTACTGGTCGTCGCCCCAGCCGTACTGGCTGGCCATCAGGGCCTTCGCGGTGGCCTTGGCGCCGTCGGGCGTGTTCGCTGCGGCCTGGCGGATGGCGTCGGCCTTGGCCTCGGCGGCCTTGGCCTTCGCCGCGGTGGCGGCCTTCGCCTTCGCGGCGGCCTCGGCCTGGGCCGCCTTCTCGGTCGCCGCGGTGGCGGTCGAGACGGCGTCGGCGGCGTCCTGGGTCGCCTCGACGCGCGCCATGACGATGTCGGGGTCGGCGCTGCGGTAGTCCGAGAGCTTCGCGAGGCGGCTGCTGAGGGTCGTCGTGAATCGGCTCAGCGTCGTCGTGGATCGGCTCAGCGTGGTCGTGGACACGGTGGCATGCGTCTTCGTGGCGACGCTCTGCGCCTTGGCCTTGACGTCGTGGCCCGAGGCCAGCGCGATGGCGGCGACGGTGTTCGCCGTGTTCCGGGGCACGGCCGAGCCGGCGTGGACCGAGATGCGGTCGTCGCCGAGCCGGGTGATCGTCACTCCCGCGCCGGCGTCGATGGTCGGCGTGCCGCTCGGGGTGCCGGCGCCGACGCTGTCGGCCAGGGCCGATGTGCCGATCACGGGGGTGCCGGTCGTGGCGGAGACGACGACGCCGGTGCAGGCGAGGCCGGCGGCGACCGCGAAGGCGCCGAGGCCCGCCAGCCGGAGGCGGCGGGAGCGGCGGCGGGCGAGGGTCTGGCAGTGGCGGGTGGTGCTGGTGCTGGTGCTAGTGGCGGTGCTTCTGAAGGGCAAGGAGTTCCTCGTGCTCGACCGGTGTGCCACCACCTCGACGAAGACAGGGCGACGACGAATCGCGGCTCGCGCGGGGTCGCGGGAGCGCGCGGCCGTACCGGGCCGGGCCCCGGACGAAGCTCGGGACGCGCGTGCCAGGCGGATGGTGGGCCGGTTGCGGTTCTGCGAGGCGGCGAAGCCTCAGACGTGCCAGGCGCTAGGGCCGGCGGGCACGAAGTGGCGAGTATTGCCGGGGTTCCTGGAGAGAGCTGGTCAGAAGCCTGCGAGAACCCTCTGTCCACCCATGCGTTTGCATAGATCCGAACCTGCTGGTTCGTGCGTACCGGGTATGCAATACTGCGTAGGTACTTACGACGGGGGAATCGAATGTCCATACGCCAGAGCTTCCTGGCCATCCTCGACCAGGGCGCCTGCTACGGCTACCAGCTCCGGGCCGAGTTCGACCGGCGGACGGGGTCGACGTGGCCCCTCAACATCGGCCAGATCTACTCGACGCTCGATCGTCTGGAGCGCGACGGCCTCGTCGAGCGAACCGAGGCCGACGACTCCGACCACGTGTACTACGCGATCACGCCGACCGGTCACGACGAGGTCGCCCAGTGGCTGGTCTCGCCGGTCGTCCGATCGACAGCGGCGCCCCGCGACGAGCTCGCCATGAAGCTCGCGATCGCGATCACGCTCCCGGGCGTCGACATCACCGCCCTGATCCAGGCGCAGCGGCAGGCCACGCTGCGCAACCTGCAGGAGCTCACCCGGGCCAAGCGCGCCGGGGGCGACGGCGGTGCAGGAGACGACCTCTCCTGGCAGCTCGTCATCGACTCGCTCATCTTCCAGGCCGAGGCCGAGGTGCGGTGGCTCGACCACTCCGAGACGCGCCTCGTGCGCGCGAAGGCCAGCGGCCTCGCCGCGCCGATGCCGATCGACGAGACGCCGGCACGGCGGGGTCGTCCGGCTCGCGGCGGCGTCCCCATCGACGGGAAGGCCCGCGCATGACCGAAGAGCTCCTCCGCCTCGACGGCGTCTCCATGCAGTACGGCACCGGCGAGACGCGGGTGACCGCGCTGTCGGGCATCGACCTGACCGTGTCCCGCGGCGAGCTCGTCGCCGTCATGGGCGCCTCCGGCTCCGGCAAGTCGACCCTCCTCACGGTCGCCGGCGGCCTGACCACGCCGACCAGCGGCGAGGTGATCGTCGAGGGCAACTGGCTCAGCCAGCTCTCGCCCCGCCAGCTCGCGACCCTCCGTCGCCGGAGCCTCGGCTTCGTCTTCCAGGACTTCAACCTGATCCCGTCGCTCACCGTGCTCGAGAACGTGACGCTCCCGCTCGAGCTCGACGGCTTCCCGGGCAGGCGCGCCAAGCGCCCCGGCCTCGACGCGCTCGCCTCAGTCGAGCTGCTCGACAAGGCCGACCGCTATCCCGTCGACCTCTCGGGCGGCCAGCAGCAGCGAGTCGCCATCGCACGGGCGGTCGTCGGCGGCCGCTCGCTGATCCTCGCCGACGAGCCCACCGGCGCGCTCGACTCGACGACGGGCGAAGTCGTGCTCCGCATGCTGCGCTCGCGCGTCGACGCGGGTGCCGGCGGCATCCTCGTCACGCACGACGCCCGCCACGCCGCCTGGGCCGACCGGATCGTGTTCATCCGCGACGGCCGCCTGGTCGACGAGGCGCAGACGCCGCCGGTCGCGACGCTCTTCGAGGGAGCAGACCGGTGACGAAGAGGGGGGAGGGGCTTCCGGAGACGAGCCGCGGGGGATGGCGGCTCGCCTTCCGGATGTCGCGCAGGATGGCGCAGCAGTCCGTGGGGCGCAGCGTCCTGGTGGCGGTGCTCATCGCCGTCCCCATCTTCGGCGTCGCCGGCATCGACACCGTCCAGGCGAGCCGCCAGGCGACGCCGTCCGAGTCGGTCCGGCTGCAGCTCGGCCAGAACGAGGCGATGGTGCAGGTGGTCTCCGGCCCCGGGTCGGGGCTCGAGCAGGACCCCGTCGACCCCTTCAGCACGAGCGGCTCGATCGACACCCCGGTGACCATCTCGTCTCCCGCCGAGGTGCTGCCCCCGGGCACGCGCATCCTGCCCGTGCTGGCCACCAGCGTCGTCGTCCGCACCGTGACCGGCATCGCCAACGTGTCGGCCGTCGAGGGGCCCGTCTGGAATCGCGCCTTCGCGGGCCGCGACGACGTGGTCACGGGGCGCTCGCCGACGACGGACGACGAGGTGATGGTCTCGCCCGGCGGGGTGAAGCGGTTCGGCGTCGCGGTCGGCGGCACGCTGCGGGTCACGCAGCCCTCCCCGCACACGTACACGGTCGTCGGCGTGCTCGAGAACGCCAGCTCGCCGGCCGACGACGCCGTCGTCTACGGCCGCACCGGCGCGTTCGCGACGGTGAAGCCGTCCGAGGCGGTCTCGCAGACCGAGTACTACCTGCCCGACCTCCGTCTCGACTGGCCCCAGGTGCAGGCGCTCAACGCGAAGGGGCTGACGGTGCTGTCGCGCGCGGTCGTGCTGGACCCGCCGACGGACGCCTCCATCTCGTCATCGACAGGCGGAGACAGCCTGCTCGGCCTCTTCGTCGTGCTCCTCGCCGCTTTCGGCCTGTTCGAGGTCTGCCTGCTCGCCGGCGCCGCGTTCGCCGTCGGTGCTCGTCGCCGCCAGCGGGCTCTGGCCATCCTGTCGAGCGTCGGCGCCGATCGCCGCACCCTGTTCGGCATCATGTCGTTCGAAGGCGTGATCCTGGGGGCCCTCGGCGGCCTGCTCGGCACCGCTCTCGGTATCGCGGGGGCTGCCATCGCCGCCCCGATCCTGGCCGGCGGCGACCAGAGCAGGTACCCGGGATTCCATGTCGATCCGGTGGCCCTGGGCGCCACGGTTCTCGCGGCCACCCTGGCCGGCTGGATCTCAGCCGCGATCCCCGCCCGCGCGGCGTCCCGTGTCGACATCGTCGTGGCGCTGCGCGGTGCCCAGCGCCCGACTGCTTCGACGCTGCGTCGTCCGCTCGTGGGCGTCTTCATCGCGGCAGCCGGCTCGGTGATCGCGCTCGCCGGAGGACTCGTGATCATCTCGTCCCAGAACCTCGAGGCCAACGGTCAGAACCGGGTGCTGACACTCGGCATCGTCCTCCTGGCGGCTGGCCCCGTGATCATGCAGATCGGCGCTCTCCTGACCGCGCCCCTCCTTCTCCGCTGGACGGCGCGCGGACTCTCCCGCCTCGGCACGGCCGCTCGGCTCGGGGCGCGCGATGCCTCGCGCAACTCCGGCCGCACCGTGCCCGCCGTCGCCGCGATCATGAGCTGCGTCTTCGTCTCCGCCTTCGCCCTCTGCATGCTGGCGGGCGGGCAGAAGCTCACGGTCGACACCTACAGCTGGACGGTGCCCGACAACACCGCCGTCGTCAATCTGACCGGCTACAGCGATGCCCAGGGCCGCTCGTTCCTGGTCCAGCCCGACGGGATCGCCGCCGCGCTCGCCAAGAGCTACCCGGGATCGCAGGCTGTGGTCCTCTCGGGTGCGCTCGACGCGGGACTCGTGGGCGACTCGGTCTCGACGTACACGGTGCCGCGGCTCGTGACGACGAAGGGGCTCACCGAGTCGTATCAGCAGTCAAGCACCGGGACAGGTCATCTCATCGCGGGCGACCTCGACGACCTGGCGGTCATGCTGGGCGAGCCCGCGAACGCGACGTCCCGGGCCACGCTGGCCGCCGGCGGGGCGGTGTCGCTCTACCCGCAGTACCTCCACGACGGACGAGTCACCATCGACACCGTGACGAGCGCGTCGCTCACCGCGGACGACCCCGGCAAGCCGGTGCGCTCGCAGTCGCTTGCGGCGACCGTCCAGAGCGCATCGGTGCCGACCGACTTCGGAATCTTCGTCACGACCGCGACGGCTGATCGGCTCGGCATCCCGATCCATCCG
This sequence comes from Frondihabitans sp. GW821-FHT04F02, assembly GCF_059420045.1. NCBI lineage: Bacteria > Bacillati > Actinomycetota > Actinomycetes > Micrococcales > Microbacteriaceae > Frondihabitans > Frondihabitans sp. GW821-FHT04F02. The sequence goes on from NZ_JBWKSZ010000007.1 coordinate 95,270, forward strand.
ACCGCCGTCGTGGCCGCTCTCGACCACGCTCCGACCGCCGCCGAGGACGACGCCGCGAGAGCCGCGGTGTCCGTCGCCAATCCGATCGTGTTCCCCTATGTCGAGACCGGTCCTCCGCGCTTCGCGGCGCTGTGGTCGTGGCCGCTTCTGGCTGTGACCACTCTCATCGCGCTGGTGTCCGCAGCCGTGGCGCTGGCACTGGCTCGGGCCGACGCCCGTCGCGACGACGAGGTGCTCGTCGCCGTCGGCGCCCCGCCGCGACTCCAGCGAGCCTTCGGCTTCTGGCAGGCGATCGTGATCACCGGCCTCGGATCGGTGATCGGCGTCGCCCTCGGCCTCGTACCGGCCGCGGCCCTGTCGGTCCACGGTGTGGACGGCTCCGCAGGGTACGTCCCGTTCGTGCCTCCGTGGCTCCTCCTGGGGTTGACCGCGATCGGCATCCCCCTGGTCATCGCCGGCGGCTCCTGGCTCGCGCTCCGCCGCCCGCGCGGCCTCTGGACGGTGCGGCGGCTGCCAGCCGTCTGAGTGGCCGCGCGTTGTGGCGGCGCCCGCGCCCTGCCCAGCCCTGCGCCGCCCCGCGCCGCCCCGCCGAATCGGCTGGCTCCCGCCGAAGATTCGGTGGGGCTTCGCTGATTCGGCGGGGCGACCGGCCCGTTTCGGCGGGGCCGTGCCGAATCGGCGGGCCGGGCTTGCGCCACAATTAGTTACCGTGGAAGATACATCCATGGCAACCAAATCAGCTCCGGAAACACCGATCGACGTCTTCGAAGACCTCGTCCGCTTCCAGATCGAGGTCTGGAACGCCGTCGACGCCCGCCTCCAGCGCACCCTCGACCTGCCTGTGGCGATCCATCAGCCCTTGCGCATCATGGCCGAGCGGGGCGACTGCCGGGTCGCCGACATCTCCGAGCGCCTCGTGATCACGGTCGGCGGCGCGAGCAAGATCGTCGACCGGCTGGAGGCGCGCGGCCTGTGCGAACGGCGTGCCAACCCGGGCGACAGGCGGTCGTCGCTGCTCGGGCTGACGGCGGAGGGGGAGGCGGTGCTCGAGCGGGCGAACGTCGAGGTGGCCGCCGAGGTGGAGACCCGGATCGCGGAGCCGCTGGGCCCCGACGGGTTTGCCGCGTTCGGGCGGGCCCTCCAGTTCCTGCGCGCTGATGCGAAGGCACGCACCCAGACAGACACCGACACTGAAACAGCGACCGACCCCACCGAGAGTGCAGACCGATGACCACACCCACCACCATGCGCGCAGCCGTGCTCGACGCTCCCGGCACCGAGGAGGCTCCCGGAGCGCTCGACGTTCGCGAGATCCCGGTGCCGGTGCCGAAGCCCGGGGAGGTGCTGATCCGCGTCAGGGCGTTCGGCCTCAACCGTTCCGAGCTGCACACCCGCATGGGGTTCGGCGAGGGCGTCACCTACCCGCGCGTGCTCGGCATCGAGGCCACCGGAGTGGTCGAGTCGGCTCCGGGCCAGGAGTTCGAGGCGGGGCAGCAGGTGGTCGCGATGATGGGCGGCATGGGGCGCACCTTCGACGGCGGCTACGCGGAGTACACGTCGGTGCCCGCATCTCAGGTCGTGCCCTTCTCGTCCGCGCTCGACTGGGCCACCCTCGGCGCCGTGCCCGAGATGCTGCAGACGGCCTACGGGTCGCTCACCGTCGGCATGGACGCCCAGCCCGGGTCGTCGGTGCTGATCCGCGGCGGGACGTCGTCGATCGGCATGGCGGCGGCGGTCCTGGCCAAGCGACGCGGCATGACGGTGTTCTCGACCACGCGGAGCGCTGCGAAGGCGTCGTCTCTCACAGCGATTGGGGTCGACCACGTGCTCGTGGACGACGGCGACGTCGCCGCCCAGGTGCGGGCGATCGCCCCCGACGGCGTCGGCTCGGCCCTGGAGCTGATCGGCGCCCCGACGCTCCGCGACACCCTCGCCGCGACGGGCTACCACGGCACCGTGTGCTTCACGGGGATGCTGTCGAACAGGTGGATCCTCGACGACTTCTACCCGAACGGCTGGCTGCCCCGCGGCGTGCGGCTCGCGGCCTACTCGGGCGACGCGTCCGACCTGCCGGCGGCCGTGCTGCAGGAGTTCCTCGACGCCGTCGCAGCGGGGGAGGCCGCCGTGCCGATCCAGGAGGTGTTCCCGCTCGACCGAATCGCCGACGCGCACGCCGTGATGGAGCGCGGGGGCGGCGCCGGCAAGCTCGTCGTCACCACCTGACGGGGCGGCCGCATCGGCTCGGCCGTGGCCCTGAGCGCCCCGCCGCGCTCACCCCCGCCGTTTCGGCTCGTCCCCGCCTGCGCACCCACGGGCCCGTGCCGATTCCGAGGGCGCCGGGCGCAGGAACTCCGGCCCCGCCGCCGCGCCCCGAGCCGCCGCGCTCACCCCCGCCGTTTCGGCTCAGCCCCGCCTGCGCACCGACGGGCTCGTGCCGATTCGGAGGGTCCCGGGCGCAGGAACTCCGGACCGCCTGCCGCGTCCGCCCCGCGCTCCCAACTCGCCGCGCTCACCCCCGTTGTTTCGGCTCGTCCCCTCCTGCGCGCCAGCGGGCCCGTGCCGATACGGAGGGCGCCGCCCGACGCCGCCCCGTCTCGCCCCGCCCCGCCTCACCCCGCGGCGCAGCCGCCGAACGAACTCAGCCGCTCGTCTCATCCGCATGCCCGGCATCCAGCGACGCCAGGTGCTTCGTGATCTGCTCGGCCGTGACCACCGGGATCGACGACGTGATCGCCTCCAGCCCCGAGAGTCGGGCCGGCGACAGCACGTGCTGCACCTGCTCGTCGCTCATGAGGCCGGCGGCCACGACCAGGGTCGCGATCGGCGTGTCGGTGGCGAGGGCGGTGTGCGCGATCGACGCGGCGGCCGCGTAGCCGATGTAGGGCGTGAGCGCCGTGACGACGCCGATGTTCGTCTCGACCTGGGCGGCGAGCCGCGACGTGTTGGCGCGGATGCCGTCGATGCAGTTGACCCGCAGGGTGACGCAGGCGCGCGACAGCCACGACACGCTCTGCAGGATCGAGTTCGCGATCACGGGCTCGAACGCGTTGAGCTGCAGCTGCCCGGCTTCGGCGGCCATCGTCACCGTGACGTCGGCACCGGCGACGGCGAACGCGACCTGGTTCACGACCTCGGGGATCACCGGGTTCACCTTGCCCGGCATGATCGACGACCCGGCCTGGCGCGGCGGCAGCGTGATCTCGCCGAGGCCCGCCTGCGGCCCGCTCGAGAGCAGTCGCAGGTCGTTGCAGATCTTCGACAGCTTGATGGCGCTCCGCTTGAGTGCGCCCGAGACGGTCATGTAGACCCCGGCGTCGCTGGTCGCCTCGATGAGGTCGGGCGCCGTGACCATCTCGATGCCCGAGATGTCGCTGAGGTGGCGGCGCACGGCCTCGGCGTACTTCGGGTCGGCCGTGATGCCGGTGCCGATGGCGGTGGCTCCGAGATTGATCTCGGCGAGCAGTGGGAGCGTGTCGCGCAACCGCTGCTGGTCCTCGCCGAGGGTGTGGGCGAAGCCGGTGAACTCCTGGCCGAGCGTCATCGGCACGGCGTCCTGCAGCTGGGTGCGGCCGACCTTCAGCACGTCGCGGAACTCGTGCCCCTTCTTCGCGAACGCCTCGGCGGTGCGTCCGAGCTCGGCGACGAACGGGGTGAGCGCGAGCGACATGGCCAGCTTGATGGCGGTCGGGTAGGTGTCATTGGTCGACTGGCTGCGGTTCACATCGTCGATCGGGTGCAGGAACTCGTAGTCGCCCTTGCCGTGTCCGAGAATCTCGAGTGCGCGGTTGGCGATGACCTCGTTGCTGTTCATGTTCGTGCTCGTGCCCGCGCCGCCCTGCAGCACCCCCACCCGGAACTGGTCGTGCAGCGCCCCGGCGCGGATCTCCTCGCAGGCCTGCTCGATCGCCGCGGCCTTCTCCCGCGACAGCACGCCGATCTCGACGTTGGCGCGAGCGGCGGCCTGCTTGACCACGGCGAGCGCGACGACGAGCTCCGGGTAGACCGAGATCGGGCGGTTGGCGATCGGGAAGTTCTCGACGGCCCGGAGAGTATGCACGCCCCAGTACGCGTCGGCCGGCACCTCCCTCGATCCGAGGGAGTCGGTCTCGAGCCTGGTCTGCTGCGTCGCATCCGTCATGCCGTCGAGACTAACCGGCGCTCCCCGAGGCGGTCCGGTCTGACACCCGCGCAGGGCTGAGGCGCTCGACACCTGTCCCGGTAGACTCGGCGCTGCACCACCTGGTCTGGCATCACCACCCACCCCCAGGAAAGAGCGAGCGCGTGTCTGTTCAGGAGACCGCGTCCGACCGGACGAACCAGCCGGCGGACGCCACGGGGCAAGCCCCCGCTCCTCATCGCGCCCGCACCTGGGTCTCCGCGCAGCTGCGTCGCCGACGGGTCGTCGCCGGTGTCGGCGTCCTCCTGCTGGCGGCGGTCGCCCTCACCGCCGAGCTCGCTCCGGGCACGTCGTCGGGCTTCACCGCGACGGTCGGCACCACCTCGAACACCGTCGGCACCGCGCCGAACTTCAGCCCCTCCGGCGGCGTCCTGCCCTACAACGACACGTGGGACGGCGGCGACAGCGGCTGGAACGACTACTCCGGCACCTGGGCCACGGCGTCCGCCACCTCCGGCTCGACCTACACCGAGTCGTCGTCCGCGGCCAACGGCCCGAAGGCCGTGACCGGCCAGACGAGCTGGACCGACTACACGCTCCAGGGCGACGTCAAGATCAACTCGGGCTCGCAGGCCGGCCTGCTGTTCCGCGTCCAGAGTCCCGGCGTCGGCACCGACACCCTGAACGGCTACTACCTGGGGCTCTACACGTCCGGCTCGATGACGCTCGGCCGCGAGAACAACTCGTACACGGCGCTCAAGTCGACGGCCGCGACCGTGGCGGCGGGCACCTGGTACCACGTCACGATCCAGGCGGTCGGCTGCGTCTTCACCTACACGATGCAGCCCCTCGGCCAGCTCCTCGGCACTGGGCCCGTCACGAGCGCCACCTACACCGACGCTGGCTGTCCGACCGCCGGCGCCATCGGGGTGCGCGAGTTCGGCAGCGGTGCGAGCTGGCGCAACATCACAGCGACCTCCGGCGGCACGACCTCGACGGCGATCGCCCCGTACCTGTCGCAGTTCGGCGCAACGACTGCCTCGACGTCCGGCTGGAGCACCTACGGCGGCACCTGGTCCACGAACACCGGCAACGAGACCTACGCGAACTCCAGCTCGACAGCCGGGGCGAAGGCCCTGACGGGCACGTCGACCTGGGGCAACTACTCGCTGACGGGCGACGTCCTGATGACGTCGGCTCCGACCGCGACGACGGGCGCGGGGTTCCTGGTGCGGGCGAGCGGCGCCTCCAGCGGCCTCAACAACGTCGCGGGCTACTACGTCAACCTGTCGTCGACGAACCTCAGCATCACGCGCATCGCGTCGGGCACCGCGACGGTGCTCGATACCGACCCGCTCCCCGCGACTCTCGGAGCGAGCACCTGGTACCACGTGACCGTCGAGGCCGTCGGCTGCACGATCTCGGCGACGGCGCAGCTCAAGACCGGCAGCGTGCTGACCAGGTCGACGGCCGCCGACACCGGCTGCACGGCGACGAGCGGCCTCGTCGGGCTGCGGACGCTGGGCACGCCGGCGACCTGGCGTGCGATCGCGGTGACGCCGAGGTAGGGCGGCCAGTTCCTGCGCCCTGGCGCTTGTCAGAAGACACTGCCGCCAGGCGTGGAAACCTACGAGCGGTCGTCGAGGTCCTGGTCGTCGATCTCGATGTGGCCGCGGCTCTCGTGCACCTGGAAGCGCGGCCGGATGTGCGGCCGCCCCAGCTCGTCGAGGGTCGGCTCGCCGTAGAGGCGCACCGCCTTCAGGCGCATCGTGCGCCCGTCGACCATGTCGAGCGAGTTGTGCCGGGCGAGCGCCAGGTTGCGCTTGCTGTCGCGCATCGGCAGCGGGATCAGACCCTCCGCCTCGACGCCCGACTGCAGGTAGCGCACCCGGATGATCTGCGAGTCGAGCTCGCCGCCCAGCACCAGCACGAAGTTCGAGATGAACGCGTAGACCAGCACGACGACCGCGCCGCCGAGCACCCCGTAGACCCGGTCGTACTTGGTGAAGGTCGTCACGTAGATCGCGAAGCCCGCCGTCGACAGGCCCCAGCCGCCGATGGCGAGCAGCGCGCCGTACGAGACCCAGCGCACGCGCGGATGCTTGATCGTCGGCGTGAAGTAGTACAGCAGCGCGACCGACAGCACCACGAGCCCGACCAGCACCGGCCACTTGAGCACGTTCCAGAGCGGAACGAGCAGGAACCCGATGCGGAGCTGCGACCCGACGGCTTCGGCGATCGTCGGAGTGATGAGCAGGATCGCGGCGATACCCGCGTACAGCACCATCAGAACGGCCGACAGCAGCAGCATCTGCGCCCGGAACCGGAAGAAGCGCCGCCCCTCCTGCACGTCGTAGATCGTGTTCATCGCGCGCCCGAATGCCGAGCTGTAGCCCGACAGCGCCCACAGCGTCAGCACCAGGCCGACACCGAGGGTCACGCCGGGGCTCGACAGGCTGAGCAGCGAGATCAGCGGCGACCGGAGCGCCGACGCCGCGTTCGGCCCGATCACGAGACGCGCGATCTCGAGGATGTCGTCGACCGCATCGCCGTCGCTCTGGCCGAGCGACGCGGCCGACACGACCGCGAGGGCGCCGGGCAGGATCGCCAGGGTCGAGAAGAACGCGAGCGCTGCGCCGGCATCGACCGTCCGGTGGCGGAGGAAGCCGTGGTAGGTGCGGCGCAGGGCGTAGCGCCACGGGATCGGGTCGTCGGGGCCGACGACGAGCCAGGCGTTCCAGGCCTTCACGAAGGGCGAGGCCAGCAGCCGCAGCAGCGCGAGGACGGGCTCGAGTGCTCGTCCTGTCATACCCCGAGGATACCGGGCCGGTACGCTCCTCCTATGACAGAGGCGCCTCCCGACCGCGACGCCTGGGTGCCCGTTCCGACGGTGCTGACCCGCCGTCGGCCATCGGCCAACTTCGCTGCCGTCGCGGTCGCCTTCGTGGTGGTCGCCTGCTTCGCGGTCGCCGTGTTCTTCTACTTCGTGCAGGTCCTGCCGACGCAGGTGCTCGTCATCGGCCTGCTGCTCGCGGCGGTCCCGCTGGTGATCGTGCTGTTCGGCGTGTGGCTCGTCGACCGCTGGGAGCCCGAGCCGCGCATCACCCTCGTGTTCGCGTTCTTCTGGGGAGCCGCCGTGTCGGTCGGCGCGGCCCTGCTCTTCGACTTCGCCGTGCAGACGGTGCAGAGCGTGTTCGGCGGCGGTCAGAGCGACGCGGCCGACGTGCTCGGCGCGGTCGTGCAGGCGCCCGTCGTCGAAGAGACGGCGAAGGGGTTCGGCGTGCTGCTGATCCTCTGGATCTTCCGCAAGCACTTCGACGGCCCGGTCGACGGCGTGGTCTACGCCGCGACCGTGGCGGCGGGCTTCGCATTCGTCGAGAACATCCAGTACTTCTCGGTGCAGGCCGTCGATCAGGCCTACGGCGGCGAGAGCCTCGCCGGGGTCTTCGTCGTGCGGGCCCTGATGGCGCCGTTCGGCCACATCATCTACACGGCGTGCACGGGCTTCGCGCTCGGGCTGGCCGCTCGCCGCACCGGCGCGGCCGGAGCGATCGGCTACTTCGTGCTCGGCCTCATCCCGGCGATGCTGCTGCACGCCCTCTGGAACGGCGCCCTCGTCGTCGTCGGCGACCGCTTCTTCACGTACTACGTGCTCGTGCAGGTGCCGATCTTCCTCGCCTGCGTCGCCCTCGTCTTCGTGCTCCGCCACCTCGAGCGCCGCGTCACCCGCCTGCGCCTGGCGGAGTACGCCGCCGTCGGCTGGTTCGACCGCGACGAGGTGGCGATGCTGTCGAGCGGACCGGCGCGGCGCCGGGCCCTCCGCTGGGCGAAGTACAACGGCGTCGGTCCGGCGATGCGGGCGTTCGTCTCCGATGCCACCCGCCTGGCCTCGACCCGGCAGAAGATCCTGTCGATGGCGCATGCCCCGGCGGCGCGAGCGGCCGCCCAGGCCGACGAGCAGGAGCTCCTGGCGGCGGTCGCCGCCGAACGCGCGGCGCTCCGCCCCTAGGGCGGCGGCTCGCCGCGGCCGCGTCCCGTCGAGCGGCTCCGGTGGCGCAGGATCGACGGGACGCCGGCGAGCCCGGCGCTACGGGGTCGGCTCGAGCGCGTCGTACCGCCGGAACGACGGCTGCACCCGCGCCAGCAGCCCGATGAGCGCGATGATGAGCGCTCCGCCGAGCAGGGGCGGCCACACGGTCCCGGCCACGGCGAGCAGTCCGACGAACAGGTCGCCGATGCGGGGCCCGCCGGTCACCACGACGACGAAGATCCCCTGGAGGCGACCGCGCATGGCGTCGGGCGCGGCCGACTGCAGGATCGTCGACCGGAAGATCGCCGACACGTTGTCCGCGGCGCCCGCGCCGGCGAGCGCCAGTGCGGCGAACGCGAGCGCCGGCAGGTTGGCCGACCAGAAGTCCTCCGTGAGGCCTCCGGCTCCGCGCGGGCCCGAGATCTGGGCGGCGAGCAGGGCGCCGCCGAAGGCGAGGATGCATGCGCCGTAGGCCGTGATGGCCCAGTTGACGGCGGCGCCCTGCTTGCGGACCTGCCCGAGCCGGCCCGAGAAGACGCTGCAGACCAGGGCTCCGACGGCGTAGGCGGCGGTGAGCACGCCGACGGTCACCGCGCCGCCGCCGATCAGCACGGCGCCGACGACGGGGTAGAGCACGCGAGGCTGGCCGAAGGTCATGGCGATGATGTCGACGATGAACGTCATCCGGATGTTGGGGGAGCGACGCAGGAACCGCACGCCGAACATGAGCGACGACAGTCCGGGCCGCTGCGTCTCGCCCTCCGGCCGGATCGCCGGCAGCGTCAGGATGCCGAGGAAGGCGAACGTGAACAGCACGACGTCGACCGTGTACGTCGCCGGGAAACCCGCGGCGGCCACGAGGATTCCCGCGAGCGCCGGACCGACGGTGAGCTGGACGCCCGTGCCGATTCCGTTCAGCGCCGAGGCCGCGGGGAGAAGCCGCGCGGGCAGGAGCCGCGGGATGATCGCGGCCCTCGACGTCGTGATGATCGTCGCCGCGACGGCGTCGATCGTGGTCAGCAGGTAGAGCAGGCCGACGTTCTCGAGGCCGAGGTAGGCGTGCAGGGCGATGGCCGCCGTGGTCACCCAGGCGACGACGGCGGCGAGGAGCGCGACGAGGCGCCGGTCGAACGCGTCGGCCAGCATGCCGCCGTAGAGGCCGGCCGCGATCATCGGCACGAGCGAGATGACGCCGACGAGGGCGACGGCGAACGTCGACCGGGTGATGTCGTAGATCTCGAGACCGACAGCGACGAGGGTGAGCTGCGCGCCGATGCCCGAGATCGACGAGCCGATCCAGAGTCGGGCGAACGCGGGACTCTCGCGGAGCGGCGAGATGTCGACGAACAGTGTCTTGCGCGGTGTGGTGGTCAAGGGTCCATTCTGACGGATTCGCGCGTCGTGCGTCCGATCGCGTTTGCGCGACGGGTGTCGCAGGCGTAGCCTGCGTGCGTTCGCATCGATGACTCGATCTCGGTGCGGATTCCGATGGGCCGAGCATCCGTCTCCTCGCAGGGAGGAACCGGGCGCTCGGCCCGTCGCCCGTTTCCGGCCGGTCGCCGGATGGTGCTTGACTGGTGGCATGACTCACGACTCATCGACCAAGCCCGAGATCGACGCGCCGGAGGGCCCTGCCCCCTCGCAGCTCGAGAGCACCGACATCACCGTCGGCGACGGCGCCGAGGCGCTCGCCGGCTCCACCGTCAACGTCCACTACGTGGGCGTCGAGTACGACTCCGGCGAGGAGTTCGACTCGTCGTGGGGCCGCGGCGAGGCCATCAACTTCCCGCTCGCGGCTCTCGTGCGCGGCTGGCAGGAGGGCATCCCCGGCATGAAGGTCGGCGGCCGACGCAAGCTCGTGCTCCCGCCCCACCTCGCCTACGGCCCGGCCGGCGGAGGCCACCCGCTCAGCGGCAAGACCCTCATCTTCGTCATCGACCTTCTGGGCGTCAGCTAGTGGCCGAGCCCATCGCGGTTCCCACCCTCGCGCTGAACGACGGGACGGCCTTCCCCGCCGTCGGACTCGGCACCTACAAGCTCAACGGCGACGAGGGCACGGCCGCCGTGCTCTCCGGACTCGAGACCGGCTACCGGATCCTCGACACGGCGCTCAACTACGGCAACGAGGACGCCGTGGGGCGCGCCGTCCGCGAGACCGGCGTGCCGCGCGACGAGATCATCGTCACGTCGAAGCTCCCGGGCCGCCACCACGGCTACGAGGAGGCGCTGGCGAGCTTCGAGGAGACCCGGACGAACCTGGGCCTCGAGCACGTCGACCTGTACCTGATCCATTGGCCGCTGCCGCGCATCGACAAGTACGTCGAGTCGTTCAAGGCCCTGAAGAAGCTGCAGGACGACGGGCTGGTCACCAGCATCGGCGTCTCCAACTTCACGAAGGAGCACCTCGAGCGCGTCCGCGACGAGGTCGGCGTCGTGCCGGCCGTGAACCAGGTCGAGCTGCACCCGTACTTCCCGCAGGCGGAGCTCCGGGCGGTCCACGCCGACCTGGGCATCGTGACCGAGAGCTGGAGCCCGATCGGCAAGCAGTCCGAGCTGCTCACCGAGCAGGTCATCCTCGACGTCGCGGCCGCTCACGGCGTGACACCGACGCAGGTCGTCATCCGCTGGCACGTCCAGCTCGGCGCCGTCCCGCTGCCCAAGTCGGGCGACGCCGGACGCCAGCGCGAGAACCTCGACGTCTTCGGCTTCGAGCTGTCCGACGAGGAGGTCGCCCGCATCTCCGGTCTCGAGCGCGGCCGCCTCTGGGACGGCGATCCGCTGACCCACGAGGAGTTCTGACCCACGAGGAGTTCTGACCGCTCGCACCCTCTGGCCCCGCCGATTCGGCACGTCCCCTCGCACTCTCCAGCGGGGCCGTGCCGATCCGGCGGGGTCCTCCACATGGGCCGGCTTCCCCTGTCGTCAGATTCGAAGCCGGCGAGTGATTAGAATCGTGTGCTGTCTTTCTCGAGGAGTGCCATCCCGTTGCCATCTGAACTCGACCGTGAACGTGACTACGTCCAGACGCTCTACGAGCGCCTCGATACCCTGAAAGACGAGGCACGAGCAAGGCTCGTCGAGACCCGTCGCGAGATGGTCGGCGGCAACCACCAGAGCCGCAGTGAGCGCGACGCCTACGCGCGCCTCTACGAAGACACCCTCGCGCAGCTGAGCGAGGTCGACGATCGCCTGGCCTTCGGCCGGCTCGAGCTCGAGAAGCCCGACGAGACCACCTCTCCCACGGCCGGCGACGGCGCCTTTCGGTACATCGGCCGCGTGGGGCTGCGCGACACCGACCACCACCCGATCCTGCTCGACTGGCGAGTCCCGGGCGCGAGCGCGTTCTACCAGGCCACGGCGGCGACGCCGATGGGTGCTCGCGCTCGTCGCCACCTCACTCTGAGCGGACGCGCGGTCACCCGCATCGAAGACGAGGTCTTCGACCCGACACTGCTCGACCGCGGAGACGCGCAGCTGCAGGGCGAGGGCGCTCTAATGGCCGCGCTCACGGCGCAGCGCACCGGCCGCATGACCGACATCGTCGCGACGATCCAGGGCGAGCAGGACCGCATCATCCGCTCCGAGCTCGACGGCATCCTGGTCGTGCAGGGCGGCCCCGGAACAGGCAAGACCGCCGTGGCCCTGCACCGGGCGGCCTATCTGCTGTACTCGCACCGGGAGCGGCTCCGCGGCTCCGGAGTCCTGGTCGTCGGGCCGAGTCGCTCGTTCCTGCGCTACATCGAGCAGGTCCTGCCCTCGCTCGGCGAGAGCGGGGTCGTGCTGTCGAGTCTCGGCGGGCTCTTCCCGGGCGTCGAGGCGACGATCGACGACGCGCCCGACGTCGCTGCGCTGAAGGGCTCGGCGCGCATGGCCGACCTGCTGCGCCGGGCGGTCCGCTCCCGTCAGATCGTGCCGACGGAGCCGGTCGAGGTCGACATCGACGGAGAGCGCATGGTCGTGCAGCCGCAGCTCGTAGCCGAGGCGCTGCGTCGCGCCCAGGACCGCGGCAAGCAGCACAACGTGGGCCGCGTCACCTTCAACAAGCTCGCGATCACGGCGCTGTCCAAGCAGCTCGTGCAGCAGCTCCGTACCCGGGGCACCACCATCGACGAGGCCGACGAGCTGGTGCTGCGCGACGACATCCGCCAGTCGTACGACGTCCGGGTGCTGCTCAACACCGCCTGGCTGCCGCTGTCGCCGCAGAAGCTGCTCGAAGACATCTACGCGCGTCCGAACTGGCTGGCCACCATCACACCGCAGTGGACGCCCGAGCAGCGCGCCCTGCTGCGTCGCCCCCGCGGCGAGGCGATGACCATCAGCGACGTGCCGCTGCTCGACGAGGCCGCCGAGCTGCTCGGCGAGTTCGACGCCGTCGCCGACGCCGACAAGCGCGCCCGCAAGCAGCAGCAGAAGCGCGACATCGAGAACGCCGAGCGCGCGATCGAGAACATGCAGGTCGAGGGCATGGTGACGGCCTCCGACATCGCGGGCAACTTCGCCGAGCGCGCCGCGTCGATGACCACCGCCGAGCGGGCCGCCGACGATCGCACCTGGGCCTACGGACACGTGGTGGTGGATGAGGCGCAGGAACTCAGCCCCATGCAGTGGAGGCTCCTCGCCAGGCGCTGCCCGCTCCGCTCCTTCACCGTCGTCGGCGACATCGCCCAGGCGTCGTCGCCCGCGTCGGCCGACTCGTGGGAGCGCGCGATCCAGAGCCTCCTCGGCCGGCGTCGGCGCGAGGGCGCGTGGCGCCTCGAAGAGCTCACCGTCAACTACCGTACGCCCAGCCAGATCGTCGAGTACGCCGAGGCGGTGGCCCGCAGCACCGGCCTCCGGATCACGCCGAGCCGCTCCGTGCGCGCGAGCGAGTGGCCGGTGCGCGAGACCCGCTCGTCCGATGCGGCCGACGGGGTCGTCGAGGCTGTGACGACCGACCGAGAAATCGACAGCGCCGGCACCCTCGCCGTCATCGCGCCGCCCGAGGTCGTGCCCGCGCTCGTTACGGCGCTCGACGCCGCGTTCCCAGGGCTCGTCGCGCCCGGCACCTCGTCGCTGACGACGCCCATCAGCGTGCTCAGCCCGGCGACGTCGAAGGGTCTCGAGTTCGACTCGGTCGTGGTCGTGGCGCCGTCGCGCATCCTCGCGCTGTCGTCGCGCGGCAACGCATCGCTGTACGTGGCGATGACCCGGCCGACGCAGCGCCTGACGGTCGTCGACCTCGACGGCTGACGACGGGCGGCCCGACGTGTCTCGGCCCGGGGACACGGCTGGAGCCCGCCGGCGGCGGCCGTGGTTCGATGGGGCATGACCGTCGCGACACCGTCAGCCATCCACTCGTTCATCGACACGACCAACCGTGAAGACGATACGGGGTTTCTGGCGTGCTTCGCCGACGACGCGACGCTCGACGACTGGGGCCGCGTGTTCCACGGCCGCGACGGCGTCGCGCGCTGGAACGAGTCCGACAACATCGGCAAGCACTCCCGGTTCGACGTGGTCGAGGTCGCAGCGGGGTCGTCGGCCGACGAGTTCGTCGTGACGGTCGACGTGTCGGGCGACGGCTACAACGGCGTCGGCACCATGACGTTCGTGCTCGCCGGCGAGCGGGTGAAGTCGCTGACGATCACGTAGACCCCGCGACGCTGTCGATTCCCGCGCCCGTTGCTACTTCGCGCGGTGCTTCACCAGCGCCAGCGCGTACTTCTGCCACCACGTGCCCGCGGTCGGGCCGCCGTTGCAGGTGCCGTCGCTCGCGCCCGGCGTCTTGATCCAGAGCAGCGCGTCGACCTTCGACCTGCCTGAGGCGACTCGCGGCGTCACGCCGAGTCCGGCTCCGGTGGGGTTGCACCAGGTGCCCTTCCAGCCCTGGCCGTTGCGCGACGTGTCGATCACGAAGTGCGACCCGCCGGTGAGCTTCGACACGGTGAGGCCGTACGCCTTCTCGTCGGCGGTGGGGTAGAAGTTCGACACGTTGGTCGAGAAGCCCCGCGCCTCGGCGATGCCGGCCTGCTCCAGGCGGTCGGCCATGACGGCCGGGTCGACCCAGTGCGAGTTGCCCGCGTCGATGTAGGTGGTCACGCCCGCTGCGGCGAAGTCCGTGACGGCCGCCTTGATGAGGGGCAGTCGCACCGACGCCGTGCCGGGGCAGTTGCTGATCATCGCCAGCGCGTCCGGCTCGACGATGACGGTGGCGCGGTGCCCTTTCAGAGCCGTGGCGATCGTCTGGTTCCAGGTGCCGTACTCGTCGGCAGTGAGCCCGCCGGCCGAGTAGTCGCCGCAGTCGCGGTCCGGGATCGCATAGGTGACGAAGGTCGGCGTGCGCTTCGCCTTCTCAGCGCTCGCCAGCGACTTCGCGACGACGGTCTTCAGCTGCGCGTCGGAGTACCAGTCGCCCAGCCACAGTGCCACCGGCTGCGACGAGATCTTCTTGATGGCTGCCGCCTCGGTCGTCTTCTTCGCTTTCACGAGCCCGGCGTACACGGAGGCCGCCTTGGTGTCGGGGTGCACCGCGAGGCCGCCGGGGTAGAGCGTCGACGGCTTGGCAGCCTGGATCTGCGCGACCGTGAGCGGCTTGGCCGTGTTCGCAGCGCCGGCGGGCCCGCCCAGGAGCAGAGCGCTCGACAGGGCGATGACAGCCGCCGAGACGGCCACGAGTGTCGCGTGGTGCGGTGCCATCGTTCCCCCGAGTCGCGGTCGTGGGAGCCCTCTGCGCTCCGGATCGACCGTGAGATCCACTCCAGCAGGAACTCCGCCCACCCGGGAGCGCCCATTCGGGGGCGGCGGCCACCCCACTCCTGGGGCCGCTACCGTAAAGGCATGTCTGACGCCTCCGACCTCGTCGACCGCCTGACGGCCGTCGTCGAGGACTTCCCGAAACCCGGCATCCTCTTCCGCGACGTGACGCCGGTGTTCGCCGACGCCGAGGGCTTCGCCGCCGTCTGCGCTGCGCTCGCCGAGCCGTTCGAGGGCGGGTTCGCCGCCGTGGCCGGCATCGAGGCGCGCGGGTTCGCACTCGCCGGGGGCATCGCCGCGCAGACCGGGACGGGCGTCCTCACCGTGCGGAAGGCGGGCAAGCTGCCCGGCGAGGTGCTCAGCGAGAGCTACGCGCTCGAGTACGGCGAGGCGTCGATCGAGCTCCGCCCCGGCCAGCTGCCCGCGGGGTCGCGCGTGCTCGTCGTCGACGACGTCCTGGCCACCGGCGGCACGGCCGAGGCCTCGATCACGCTGCTCGAGCGCGCCGGGTACGAGGTCGTCGGCATCGCCGTGCTGCTCGAGCTCGACGGGCTCGACGGTCGCGCGCGCCTCGACGGCCGCGTGCCGGTGCACGCTCTCTCATCCGCCCCGGCCTAGCCGCCGCCCGGCGGCCCGACCCCCGTCGGCGGCAGGAGACCGCCGCCGCGGTGGGGATCGTCCGCCGCCGCTGCGGGTGTGCGCCTTAAAGCCCGGCGGGCACGGTCAGAACGCCGGCCGGCACCAGCATCCACGCGTCGGCGATCGCGCAGACCACGGCGACGAGCACGTACACGAACACCCAGAACAGGCCGGGGATGCGCGTCAGCCGGGCGAGCTGGTCGGCGTCGGACTGCCCCGATCTCGTGCGGCGGCGGCTGGTCTGGAGTTCCAGCGCCGCTCGGAGGGCACCCAGCCCGAGCACGACGGTGAGCACGTGCCCGAAGACGAGCTGCCACTCGGTGGGCGCGAACCAGGTGACGCCGAAGACGATGGCCGCTCCGACGAGGATCACCCACAGCCCGAACCAGTTGCGGATCTGCACGAGCATCAGCGCGAGCACCAGCAGGAGCGACCAGAGAAGGCCCGCCGAGTAGCCGCGGCTGAGCATCCACGAGGCTCCGAGCGCCGCGAGTGCGGGGGCCGTGTAGCCGGCCAGCAGGGTCACGACCATGCCCGGCCCGGTCCGCGGACCCTTCGAGACGGTCAGGCCGGAGGTGTCGGAGTGCAGCCGGATGCCGGTCAGCCGCCGCCCGGTCACGACGGCGGCGAGACCGTGGCCGCCCTCGTGGACGACGGTGACGGCATGCCGCACGGTGTGCCACGTCGCCGGGAGCAGCACCAGGACGGCGCCGACCACGAGGGAGCCGAGCAGCAGCGGGAGGCCGAGCGGCTCGGAGGTCTGGGTGACGCGCGACCAGAGCGCAGCAAGGAAGTCCACCCGTCAAGCGTAGGGATGCCCCCTGACAATCGAGAAAGCACGGACAATCGATAAAGCACTGACGATCGAGAAAGCACCGCCCGCCCCCATGCCGCTGTTGTGCCCCGAAACGTACCCTGGCCCCCCAACTGGCGATTCCGCCGCGTCGGCGGTGCCGATTACCGTTCGAGGACCGCCGCCGACCCGCGCAGTGCTTCCGAGAGGCCCGCATGACCATCCCCGCACCGACCGGCGACGCAGCCACCGCCGTCCCGGTGGAGGCGGCGCCGGCGAAGCCGCTCGACCGGCTCTGGTCGGGCCACTCGGGCCGCCCGCCGCGCGGCCCGCTCGCCCGGGTGCTCGGTGCGTCGCCGATCAGCCCCGCCGACCGCTCCGCCTTCACCGCGGCGCTCGCCGAGGCTCATGTCGCCGAGCGCCTGCGCACCCTGGCCGTGTCGGGCAGGTCGTGGCGGGTGCTCCACGGCGTCCCGGTCGGCGGCTCCGAGATCGACCACCTCGTCATCGGCCCCGCCGGAGTCTTCGCGATCACCGTCGGCTCTCCGGGTGACGCCGAGGGTGCGTCCGCTCTGCTCTCCCACGCACTGGGCCGCCCGATCGCCGTGTCGGGCGTCGTCGTCGCCACGAGCCCGCGCCGGCAGACCGCGATCCCGGGGGCGCAGGAACTGCCCGCCGCCACCGCGGTCTCCGCCGCGCGCCTGGCCTCCTCCCTGCGCGGCCTCCGTCCGGTCCTCTCCGTCGACGAGGTGCGCGAGATCACCCGGGCCGCCCTCCGGCCCCGCACCTGGCGCACCCGGCCGCTGGCGGCACCGGCCGCACCCGCTCGGCCCGTCCCGGCGCGCGACGACCTGCACGCCTGGTTCGGCCGCGTCCGCACCGAGGTCGCCGCCGCCCGCCGGGTGCAGACCGCGTGGGCGCTGGGCGGCTGCGGCGCCATCGTCGCGCTCGCCGCCTCCGGCCCGGCGGTCGCCCAGTTCGTGCTGGGCTGAGACGGTCTCTTCCGGGGTCGCCGCAGCTCCTGCTCGGCTGACACCCCGGCGCCTGGCGGGTGCCGCCCAGGTGCCGTGCCTCACCATGGTCGGATGCGCTTCCGTCCGTGGCTCCTCGTCGTGACCGTCCTGTACCTGATGGCCGTCGCGTGGATGACCCTGCGTCCCGACGTCTACGGGCACCGCACGTCCGAGCTGCTGTGGCGGGCCCTCGACGAGTTCGGCCGTCACGGCTCGACGAGCTGGATCACGTTCTCGGTGGTCGAGTCGATGTCGAACGCCGTGATGTTCGTGCCGCTGGGCTTCTTCCTGGCCCTGTTCTTCCCGAAGAGGCTGTTCGTCCTCGCCGTCGGGCTGTGCGCGCTGCTGTCGTACGGCATCGAGACCTATCAGGGCGCGTTCCTGTCGACGCGGGTCAGCGATCCGGCCGACGTCCTGCACAACACCCTCGGCGGCCTGGTCGGGGTCCTGATCGCGCTGGTGCTCCGCCTGCTCCTCCTGCCGTTCGCCTCGCTGGGCCGCCGGCCAGCCGGGCGGGCGTCCAGTCGGGCGGGCGTCCAGTCGCCGTCGCGCCGCCGGACTGGTACGCTAGGCAGGTTGCCGTCCAACGGCCGCGGATAAAGAGAGCCCACGCATCAGGCGTCGGGCGCCGCGCAACGACTGACAAGGGGATCCACCTATGGCACTTGCACCCGAAGTGAAGACTGCGATCATCGAAGAGTACGCGACCCACCCGGGCGACACGGGTTCCCCCGAGGTCCAGGTGGCCGTGCTCACGCAGCGCATCAAAGACCTGACCGAGCACCTCAAGGAGCACAAGCACGACCACCACTCGCGTCGTGGTCTGCTGCTCCTCGTCGGCCAGCGCCGTCGTCTGCTGGGCTACCTCAGCAACGTCGACATCAGCCGCTACCGTGCGCTCATCGAGCGCCTCGGCCTGCGTCGCTAGTGCGTCTGCATCGATAACTGAAGCAGAGTCCTCAGAGGCTCACACTCTTCACTGCACGGCCCGCCCTCTCCGGAGCGCGGGCCGTTCTTTTTTATCTCCATTCCGAGTTCCTGCGTTTCTCATAGGATCCTCATCGGGGGCTGCGACACAGTCGATACATCTGCATACAGGGAATGCGGAGTACAACGAGCTGACGACCCGAAGGTGACCACCCGAATGAGCCTGACCACTGAAGAGCCCGCCAAGGTGAAGGCGACCCCGATGCGCGGGCGCGTGCGCGGCAAGGTGGTCATCCTGCTGTGCGTCATGTACGCGATCTCGTACATCGACCGCACCAACATCTCGACGGCGCTGCCTGACATCAAGGCCGACCTGTCGCTCACCGACACGCAGCTCGGCATCGTCGTAGCGGCATTCTCGATCCCGTACGCGCTGCTGCAGATCTTCGGCGGCCGCCTCGGCGAGAAGTTCGGGGCGCGCAAGGCCCTCTTCGTCATCGCGATCCTGTGGGGGATCGCCACGCTCGCGACGGGCATGTCGGTCGGCTTCTGGTCGCTGTTCATCGCCCGCCTCGTGCTCGGCTTCAGCGAGTCGGCGGCGTTCCCGACGGCGACCAGCGCCATGACGCGCTGGGTGCCGGCCGACCGCAACGGCTTCGTGCAGGGCGTCGTGCACTCCGCCTCCCGCCTCGGCAATGCCGCCGCGCCCCTGATCGTCGCCTACCTCATCGTCGCCTTCGGCTCGTGGCGCGAGATGTTCTTCATCCTCGGCGGCATCAGCGTGCTGTGGGGGATCGTCTGGTACTTCTACTTCCGCAACCGCCCCGACGAGCACAAGAGCATCACCAAGGTCGAGCTGGAGGAGATGCCCGACCGTCCCAAGAACGCCATCGCGCCTCCCGTGCCGTGGAAGCGCCTCGCCCGCACGATCCTGCCGGTCACCTTCGTCGACTTCGGCTACGGCTGGACCCTGTGGGTGTTCCTGACCTGGCTGCCCTCCTTCCTCGGCGACAGCTACGGCCTCAAGCTCACGACCTTCGCCCTCTTCACCTCGCTCGTCCTGCTCGGCGGCGTGGTCGGCGACACGTTCGGCGGCATGATGAGCGACGCGTTCTTCCGCCGCTCGCGCGACATGCGCACGGCCCGCCGCAACACGCTCATGATCGGCCTCATCGGGTCGGGGATCTGCCTCGTGCCGGTGTTCGTGTTCCACAGCCTGCCTGTCGCGATCGTCTCGCTGACCCTGTCGTTCTTCTTCCTAGAGCTCTGCAACGCCGTGCTCTGGGCGATCCCGATGGACACCGCCCCTGAGTGGTCGGGCACGGCCTCGGGCATGATGAACACCGGCTTCGGCATCGCCGGGATCTTCTCGCCCATCGTGTTCGGCGCCCTCGTCGACGCGACAGGCTGGCAGTGGCCGTTCGTCGCCTCGATCGTGCTGCTCGCGGCCGCCGCGTTCGTGGCCTGGCGCATGAACCCGCAGCGCATCTCATCGACCGACGGTCTCGCGAGGCAGCCGAAGCTCGCCTAGGCCGCGGCGCAGGTGAGTGCGGTCGGGCGTCAGCTCCGGGTCACCGTCGCCGTGACGGTACCGGCGCGCCAGCTGGCGGTGAAGCCGCTCTCGTCGAGCGTGATGCCCAGTGCGACGAAGGCCCCGACGTCGGCGCACGAGGTCGATCCGGGGCTGCCGTCGGGCGCCGAGACGCCGTCGTACGCGACCAGGCAGTAGCCGCCGCCCGCGTCGTCGGAACGCGCCACCCACAGTCGCCGGTCGCCGGTCGCCGTGGCCACCAGGCGCGTCGACGAGCGGAGGAAGCCGCTGAGGCCGGCTGCGGCCGGGAGGGCGTCGCCCTTCGTCGCCGGCGTCCTCAGCAGGATCTCGGCCGCCAGGATCGTCCGCCGCGAGTTGGCAGCGACCGCCGGATCGGACGCCTCGTCGCCGCCCCCGCCGAGCGTCGCGATGGGGGCGGCGGTCGCGCCAGCCGGTACGGCGGGCTGCGCCTGCTCCCGACCCCGGGCCAGGCCGAAACCCGCGACGCCGCCCATCACGAGCACCACCCCGACAGCGATCGCTGCCCGGGCCACCCGTCTCGGCCGGGCCGCGTCACTCGTCTGGGCCCCGCCTCTCGTCTGGGACCCGTCTCTCGTCTGGGCCCCGTCTCCCGTCTGGGGCGCAGGAACTCCCTCCGGCACCCCCGCCGACAGCCCTTCGGCCGCGTCGTCCCTCCGCCGCAGCTCGCGCACGGCCGCCGCGCTCGCCTCGGCGTCCGTCTCGGGCCCGAAGGCGTCGCGCTCGAGCGCCGCGCGCGTCCGGTCGTCGTCGCCCTCGGCCTCGCCCGCCGTGCTGCCGTCGCTCACGCGAGGGAGTCTAGGCCGTCGGCGCCTTCTTCTTCGCACCGGGGTGCAGCCCGTGGAACGGGCGCCCGGTGAGCGCCAGCGAGGCCGGAGTGCGGCGCAGGATCTCGACGAGCGCCACGGTGCCGATCACCACGAGCACGTAGAGCACGACGCTGAGCCACGGCGACGGGATCGCGTGCTTCAGCCAGCCGTCGCCGGCCAGAAGCAGGATCCAGATCAGGAACGGGTGGGCCAGGAAGATGCCGAACGACCGGTCGGACGCCGTGTCGACGAGCCGGGCCATCCGAGACGTGGCCACCCGCCGGTCGGCCCACTTCGTGCCGAGCGCGAGGAAGGCCAGCGCGATCGGGATCGACCAGACGATCACCACCGGCTGCAGCGCCTGCACGGCGTCGACGGCGCTCTGGCCGGTGCCGAGGTTGATCACGTACACCGCGATCGACAGCACCGCGCCGGCCACGGTCAGCAGCCCGATCAGCCGCCGGTGGCCGCGCACCCAGGCGAGGAACCCGTCGACATGGTCGGCGGCGACCGCCCCGGCGATGATCAAGAACTGGTAGCTCCAGAACTCGATCCGGCTGTAGCTGTTAAACCAGTCGGTCGCGGCCGGGAAGTACTGGTAGCTGCCGGTGAGCAGCAGCTCGACGGCGAGCGAGACTCCGAGCAGCGTCCAGTGATGCCCCCGGGTCTTCCGGATCAGCCACACGACGACCGGCAGCAGCAGGTACACCTGCATCGTCACGAGCAGGAAGTACAGGTGGTACCACGCGCCGCCGGTGTAGAGGTCGTGCCAGAAGGCCGCGAGCCAGTCGAGCAGGGTGACCCCGTCGGGCTTCACGATCCACGCGAGAGCGTCGTAGACGAGAGACCACGTCACGTACGGCACGATGACGAGCAGGAAGCGCTTCGGCCAGAACTCGCGCAGCGGCCGCGGCTTCGTCAAGAACGAGTAGACGAGCACGAAGGCCGTCAGCGCGAAGAACACCTCGCGGGTGAAGTGCACGAGGATGAGGAAGCCGTTCTGCACGAGCTGGTCGGACGCATCGATCGCGTGGCTCACCGTGTGCACGGCGATGACGCAGACGAAGGTCAGGATGCGCAGGATGTCGACCTCGTAGAGATGCCGACGCCGTCCCGATGGGGCCGCTGCCGGCGGGGCCGTCGGCGCCTCGGGCATCGCGTCTTCCCGGCGCCCGGCCTCGTCGGGCGCCGCCCCGGCCTGCGACGTGGTCACGCGTTCGACGTGCCCGCGACCATGTCGCGGGTGCGATTGCGCTGCACCTTGCCGGTCGGCGTGCGCGGCAGGTCATCGACGACGGTGATCTCCAGGGGCCGCTTGAAGCGGGGCAGCTCGGCGTCGCAGCGCGTCGTGAGATCGGCGACGAGCGAGGCGCGGACGTCGTCCGGCAGCTCGAGGTCGGCCGGGATGACGTAGGCGACCGGGACCGATCCGAGGATCGGGTCGGGCCGGGCGACGACGACGGCCTCGCGGACGCGTGCGTCTTCGAGCAGGACGTCTTCGACCTCGGCGGGGTAGACCTTCTCGCCGCCGCGGTTGATGACGTCGTCGGTCCGGCCGGCGAGGTAGACCCAGCCGTCGTCGTCGAGGTGCCCCAGGTCGCCGGTGCGCAGCCAGCCGTCGTCGTCGAAGCGGTCGGCGGCCCGGCCCTCGAAGTACGCGGTCACGACGCCGGGCCCGCGGATCCAGAGCTCGCCGATCTCGCCTGCGGGCAGCGCTGCGCCGTCGGCATCCCGAGGCTGCACCTCGTCGCCGACCGGGAGGCCGACCGAGCCTGGCCGGGGCTCCTGGCCGAGCGGGGTCGCGGTGATCTGGCTGGCCCCCTCGGTCATGCCGTAGCTGACGATCATCGGGATGCCGGCGAATGCGGTGCGGACGGCCTCAGGCAGCGCGCTCGACGCGCTGCGGACGAACCGCAGGCCCTCGGGCGGCACGGCCGGGCCGGACTTCGCCAGCACAGCGAGGATCGCCGGCACGGCGTTCAGCCAGGTGATGCGCCGCTCGGCGAGGAGCTCCCAGAAGCCGGTGCGGTGGAACCGCTGGTCGAGCACCAGCGTCGCGCCGGCGACCAGCGTCGAGAGCAGGCCGACGACCTCGGCGTTCACGTGGAAGAGGGGCAGCGAGCTGAAGCCGCGGTCGGCGGCGGTCAGGCCGTTGTGCTCGGCGATGGCGCGCGCGACGAAGAGCAGCTGCTGCTCGTCGAGCTCGACGCCCTTCGGCTGGCCGGTCGAACCCGACGTGAAGAGGATGACGGAGCCCGGGCTCTCGGCAGTCGTCAGCGGCTCGGAGGCCGCGGCGGGGGAGCCCGCCGGGGCGAGGGTCGCGGCGTCGGGGCGGATCAGCATGACGTCGGCCTCGCCCGGCTCGGCGCGATCGGTGACGATCGCCTCGCAGGAGCCGAGCCCGACGGCTTTGAGGATCTCGCCCCAGGTGCCGCCCGGGTTCACCGGGACTCCGCGGCGGCCCGAGGCCACCACCGACAGGTGGGCGACGGCGAACGACAGCGGATCGGCGACATCGAGCACGACAGTCGCTCCGGGGGAGACCGAGTCGGCGTCGAAGGCCGCTGCCCACTCGCCGACGAGGCGACCCAGGTCGCCGAACGTGACGGTGCGCTCGGACCGGGCGTCCTCCAGGTAGGCGGAGGAGGGCGTCTCAGCGGCACGCGACCGGATCAGCGATGCGAGGGTGTCCATCCGCTCAGATTAGACGCGGACCCTATGACACGCCTATGCCGGTGCCGGTGCCGGTATCAATACCAGTTGTGCGCGACCTCGTGCGACCAGGCGCCGCACGGAGAGCCGTAGACCGACTTGATGTAGCCGAGGCCCCAGGTGATCTGGGTGCGGTAGCTGGTCTGCCAGTCGAGGCCGGCCGCCGAGAGCTTGATGGCGGGCAGGGCCTGCGGAATGCCGTAGGCGCCGCTGGAGACGTTCAGCGCGCTGGTGCGCCAGCCGGACTCCTGGTTCCAGAGGGAGACCAGGCACGACATCTCGGACGACGCCCACCCGTACGACGGCAGCGCGCCGCGGGCGTAGGCCTGGGCGCCGGCAGGGTCGTCGACCACGCCGGATCCGAGGGATCCGCCGGACGATCCGCCGGAGCCTCCCGACGACACCGGCGTCCCGCCCGATCCCGACGATCCGGCGTCTCCGGAGCTCGACCCCGAGCCGGACGCGCCGGAGCCGGACGACCCCGAGGCGGCCTGCTCCTGTTGCTGAGCGGCGGCCGCGGCGGCAGCCCGGGCGTCCGCGGCCTTCTTGGCCAGGGCGGCGGCGTATGCGGCCTTGGCGGCCACGCCCTGGCGGTACCTCTTCTCGAGCGACGCCGTCGTGTCGTTGAGCGAGGCGAGCTGCGCGTAGAGGGTCTTCTGGTGGGCGGTAGCCGAGGCGACCTCGTCGTCGGCCGCCTGCTGCGCCGTCTGGGCGCCCGCCAGGGTGCTGGCGGCTTTGCTCGCCAGGGTGTCGCGCTCGTCGGCCGCGACCTTCGCCTGGGCTTCGAGCGACGACACCGACCTGCTTGCCACGGTCGCCTGGTCGAGCACTGTCTGCCACTGGGTGGTCAGCTGCGAGAGGGCCCCGAGCCTGTACAGGGTCTTGTCGGCGTCCGTCCCGGTCAGGAGCTGGCTGTCGAGCGACGACCCGCCGATCCTGTAGAGGTGCGCGGCCAGCTGGCCCGCCTCCTGGTGGGCCTCGTCGGCCTTCTTCTTCTGCGACGACACCTGAGCGGCCAGCGCCGATGCCTGCGCCTTCGCGACCGCGAGCTTCTGCTGGGCGGTGGAGTTCGCGGCGTCGGCCTTCAGCGCAGCCTCGCTGGCAGTCGCGGCCGTGCTCTCGAGCGAGTCGAGAGAGGAGGTGATCGTCTGCACCTGCCGCTTGGTGGCGCTCGCGTCGCCCTTGGCGGCCTCGACCTCGGACCATGTCGGGTACGCCGACGCCGACAGGGGGGCGATCAGGACGCCGCACGCGATGAGCACCACGGCGGCACCGCTCACGGCTGCCAGACCCCGGTTCCGGGGCGTGCGAGAAGGGCGCATGAAGCCGACTGTACTGCGAATCACACGAGTAACACCAGTAACACGGGCACCATGCCGCGCGTTCTGGGGGAGTGCGACACGCCGGGTGGTACCCTGTGACACTAAGAGCCGGCTGGCTCACGCTGCCGCAGAGACGTCGATCCGACGTCGCGATCGAGTGCACCATCTCGTGCCTCGAAGCCGCTCCGTGTCCTCCAGAAGACTCAGCTCTTCCTGGAGCGACACAGCACGACATCGCCTTCCACACGGGAAGACGATTCAAAACAAAGAGGAGAAAACCCCCATATGGAGGGTCCAGAAATCAAGTTCGCCGAAGCTGTCATCGACAATGGCAAGTACGGCACCCGCACGGTCCGGTTCGAAGCCGGCCGTCTCGCGCAGCAGGCTCAGGGAGCCGTCGCCGCGTACCTCGACGAAGAGACCATGCTTCTGTCGGCTACCAGCGCCTCGAAGAACCCGAAAGACAACTTCGACTTCTTCCCGCTGACCGTCGACGTCGAAGAGCGCTCGTACGCCGCCGGCAAGATCCCCGGCTCGTTCTTCCGTCGCGAGGGCCGCCCCTCCACCGAGGCGATCCTCGTCTGCCGTCTGATCGACCGGCCCCTGCGCCCGTCGTTCGTCGAGGGCCTCCGCAACGAGGTCCAGATCGTCATCACCGTCCTCTCGATCGCACCCGACGAGTTCTACGATGCGCTCGCCATCAACGCGGCGAGCATGTCGACCCAGATCTCGGGTCTGCCCTTCTCGGGCCCCATCGCCGGTGTGCGCCTCGCGCTCATCAAGGGCCAGTGGGTCGCCTTCCCGAAGGCGTCGCAGCTGGAGGACGCCGTCTTCGACCTGACCGTCGCCGGCCGCGTCGTCACCGACGCCGCGGGCAACGAGGACGTCGCGATCATGATGGTCGAGGCCGAGGCCACCGAGCACGCCTGGGGTCTCATCCAGGGCGGCGACGTCAAGCCCGACGAGGCCGTCGTCGCGCAGGGTCTCGAGGCGGCCAAGCCGTTCCTCAAGGCCCTCGTCGAGGCGCAGGCCAAGCTGGCCGCGCAGTCCGCCAAGGAGATCGCCGAGTACCCGGTCTTCCCGCCCTACACCGACGAGGTCTACTCGGCCGTCGCCGCCGTGGCGGAAGAGGACCTCAAGGGCGTCTACCAGATCGCAGCGAAGACCGAGCGCCAGGACGCCGACGACGCTCTCAAGAGCCGCGTCAAGGAGGCCGTCGCCGCCAAGGTCGAGGCCGGCGAGCTGCCCGGCACCGCCACCTCGCAGGTGTCGGCCGCCTACAAGTCGGTCACGAAGAAGGTCGTCCGCGGCCGCATCCTCTCCGAGCAGATCCGCATGGACGGCCGCGGCCTCGCCGACATCCGTCCGCTCGACGCCGAAGTGCAGGTCATCCCGCGCGTCCACGGCTCCGCCATCTTCCAGCGCGGCGAGACCCAGATCCTGGGCGTCACCACGCTGAACATGCTCAAGATGGAGCAGCAGATCGACTCGCTGAGCCCCATCACGAAGAAGCGGTACCTGCACCACTACAACTTCCCGCCCTACTCGACCGGTGAGACCGGCCGCGTCGGCAGTCCGAAGCGTCGCGAGATCGGCCACGGCTTCCTGGCCGAGCGCGCGCTCGTCCCGGTCCTGCCGAGCCGCGAGGAGTTCCCCTACGCGATCCGTCAGGTGTCCGAGGCGCTGTCCTCGAACGGCTCCACCTCCATGGGCTCCGTCTGCGCCTCGACGCTGTCGCTGCTCAACGCCGGTGTGCCGCTGAAGGCCCCCGTCGCCGGTATCGCCATGGGCCTCGTGTCCGACGAGGTCGACGGCCAGACCCGCTACGCGGCACTGACCGACATCCTCGGCGCCGAAGACGCCCTGGGCGACATGGACTTCAAGGTGGCCGGCACGTCCGAGTTCGTCACCGCGATCCAGCTCGACACCAAGCTCGACGGCATCCCCTCGGCAGTCCTCGACGCCGCTCTCAAGCAGGCGAAGGAGGCCCGCACGGCCATCCTGAACGTGCTGACGAGCGCGATCGACGCCCCCGACGAGATGGCCCCGACCGCGCCCCGCGTGATCTCGGTGCAGATCCCGCAGGACAAGATCGGCGAGCTGATCGGCCCGAAGGGCAAGACGATCAATGCGATCCAGGACGAGACCGGCGCCGACATCTCCATCGAGGAGGACGGTACCGTCTACATCGGCGCCGTCGACGGTCCGTCGGCCGAGGCCGCCCGCGCCCAGGTCAACGCCATCGCCAACCCGACCAACCCCGAGGTCGGCGAGCAGTTCCTCGGCACGGTCGTCAAGATCGCGACGTTCGGCGCGTTCGTCTCGCTCCTCCCCGGCAAGGACGGCCTGCTGCACATCAGCGAGGTCCGCAAGCTGGCCGGCGGCAAGCGCGTCGAGAACGTCGAAGACGTGCTCGGCGTGGGCCAGAAGATCCTCGTCGAGATCACGAAGATCGACGACCGCGGCAAGCTCTCGCTCGCCCCGGTGGTCGCCGAGGAGGCTGACACCGACTCGTCGGGCGCGGCTTCCGACTCGGTCGACGCGTCCGTCGAGGTCTAGTCCCTCAGCACGACCGCGAACCCCCGCTCTACCTCGGTAGGGCGGGGGTTCCGCGGTTCCTGCACCCGTGCACTGCCTGCTGATTGACGAAGGGCCCTTCGCGATCCCCACCGCGAAGAGCCCTTCTGACACCGGCCATGCGTACCGGCACTCGTGACGGCACCGCTCCCCACCACAGAAAACGATGCCCCGGCACCCTCCCAGGAACCGCACGAGAGAGACGTTACGGACGGCCCCTGTGCGGAGCACTCGGCGCCGCTATGTGTTTCCTGAGGGGTCTCGCCGAGCAGCCCCGTCGCCGGGCGGCGCCGCTCCGAACACCTGTCACCCCAGCACTGGGGTAACGATTTAGGTGAAGTTCTGGTGCGTCGGCGCCGACACCCGTCGAACAAGACGTAACCTCGACTTACAACCAGGATCAGGAGGCGCAGGTGACGGAGACCCGATCACGCATCGAGTCAATCGACACCGAGCCTCTTCGCGCCGAAAACCCCGCGCACGGCCGTCGTTCGGCGGTTCCGACACCGCTGTCGACGGTGCCGGTGGATCTCGGGATCATCCAGCCTCGCCGTCGTCTCGGCGTCTCAGACCTCCGCGTCTTCCCGGTCGCCCTGAGCGGCAACGTCTTCGGCTGGACCACCGACGAGGCTCAGACCTTCGACGTGCTCGACACCTACGTGCAGGTCGGCGGCAACTTCGTCGACACCGCCGACTCGTACACCCACGGCCGCAGCGAGGAGCTGATCGGCGAGTGGATGCACTCCCGCCGCATGCGCGACGACATCGTGCTCGCCACCAAGATCGGCAAGAGCCGCGACAACCCCGGCCTCACGCCGCTGGCCATCGAGCGGTCGGTCGACGCGTCGCTCAAGCGCCTGGGCACCGACCGCATCGACCTGCTGTACCTGCACATCGACGACACCGACGTCGCCTTCGAGCGCACGCTCCTCGGCGTGGATCGGCTCATCCGAGCCGGCAAGGTGCGCTGGTTCGGCGGCTCCGATCACTCCGGCAACCGGCTCTACGAGGCCCGGATCGCCGCCGGCATGCTCGGCGTCGCCCCGATGGTCGCGCTCCAGAACCAGTACAGCCTCGTCCGTCGCGCCGAGTTCGAGCGCGACCTCGCGCAGGTCGCCTCGCAGCAGCGCCTCGCTGTCATGCCCCGATTCCCGCTCGCCAGCGGGTTCCTCACAGGCAAGTACCGAGGCCGAGGCGACATCAAGGGCCACCGCCGGGGGAGCGAGGTGGCCAAGCTGGTCACCAAGCGCAACCTGAGGGTCCTGCACGAGCTCGACCGCATCGCGTCGCTGCACGCCGCGCCGGTGCCGGCCGTGGCGCTCGCCTGGCTGCTCGCCAAGCCGAACGTTGTCGCACCGGTCGCCAGCGCCACGTCACCGCAGCAGGTCGTGGAGCTCGTCGAGGCCGCCCGGGTGCAGCTCACGCGGCACGACGTGGCCGAGCTCGACCGCGTCAGCCACGGCAGCTTCTGATCGCGGCCGCCGCCCGCGGTGCCGGACCTCGGACACGCCTCGGCACGCCCGGCTGGAGGATTACCGGCAGTCGCCGAACAGTCGGTCGGCCACGCGCGTGAAGGCCGCAGCCGCGGCGATGGTGTCGCCGGCGTAGCCGCCCACCATCGCGCCGTCGCGGGCCAGCAGGAACTCGTCGGCCGCGTCGCCCGAGAGTGGATGGCCGGCCTCGCGGAACAGGTCGACGAGCGTCTCGGTGTACCAGTCGCGGTGCTGCAGGACGATCACGCGCACGGGGTGCTCCGGATCGGCGAACTCGGCGGCGGCGTTCACGAACGGGCAGCCGCGGAAGCCGGGACGCTGCAGATCGTCGACGATGGACACGACGATGCCGCGGAGCGTCGCGAGGGGGGAGTCGCTGGTCTCGCGAATGGATTCGAGCTCGGCCTCGGCGGCCGCGTGACGGCGGTTGACGTACTCGACGACGAGATTGTCCTTCGCACCGAAGTGCTTGTAGAAGGTGGCCTTCGTGACCGTCGACTCGGCGATGAGCCGGTCGACGCCGACGGTGCGGATGCCCTCGTCGTAGAAGAGGCGGTCGGCCGTGGTGAGAACGCGCATCTTGGCGCCGGGGCCGGGCTGATTGAGGGAACGCTGGACGGCCGATGGGGGGAATTCGACCGTCACAGCGTGGCTCCTCAAGGACTTTCGGCGGAAACCGTCGAGGGGGGAACGACGGCGCAGACATCGAAAGTCCGACTTGCCGCTGACCCGTTCCGGCTAGGGGCGAAACCGGTCAGTGAAATCAATATAACACAGAGGAGGACAAACAGACGAGTCTGTCTGTCCACAATCTCCGTACCCCAGTTCGGGTGTCAT
This sequence comes from Frondihabitans sp. GW821-FHT04F02, assembly GCF_059420045.1. Lineage (NCBI taxonomy): Bacteria > Bacillati > Actinomycetota > Actinomycetes > Micrococcales > Microbacteriaceae > Frondihabitans > Frondihabitans sp. GW821-FHT04F02. Next base: position 124,841 of record NZ_JBWKSZ010000007.1, read on the forward strand.
CGATCCCGTAGGCTCGAAGGCGATGAACGGTCCCGTCCCTCTCCCGCTCGATGTCGACGACATCTCTTTCCGCGCCACGGCCGGCGAGCTCGTTCGGCGAAGCATTCTCCCGACCGGCGTGCGCGTCCTCTCCGAGCAGATGCCCGGCGCGCGCAGCGCCACGGTCGGCTTCTGGGTCGCGGTCGGCTCGCGTGACGAGACCGAAGGCGAGCGGGGTTCCACGCACTTCCTCGAGCACCTCCTGTTCAAGGGCACGGCGACCCGCAGCGCGTTCGACATCTCGGTGAGCTTTGAGTCGGTCGGCGGCGAGCACAACGCCGCCACCGCGAAGGAGTACACCTGCTACTACGCCAAGGTGCGCGACGTCGACCTCGACATGGCCGTCGACGTGCTCGCCGACATGGTCATCTCGTCTCGGATCGACCCCGACGAGTTCGAGATCGAGCGCGGCGTGATCCTCGATGAGCTCGCGATGGCCGACGACGACGCGGCCGACCTCGGCAGCGAGCGCCTCTTCGAGTCGGTCTTCGGCGACCACGCCCTCGGCCGCCCGATCGGCGGCTCGCCCGACTCGATCCGTGCGGCGTCCCGCGACGACGTCGTGCGCCACTACCGCGCGAACTACCGCCCGCAGGATCTCGTCATCACAGTCGCCGGCGCCGTCGGGCACGACGCCCTCGTCGCCCGCATCGAGGCGGCGCTGAAGGCGGCAGGCTGGCCCGACGAGGCAGGCGAGCCCGTGCCGCGTCGCAGCACCGACGCCGTCGCCCTCACGCAGGGTCGACCGGTGCTGGTGGTTCCGCGGCCCCTCGAGCAGGCCACCGTGCTGCTCGGCGTGCCCGGCCTCGCGCTCACCGACGAGCGCCGACCCACCCTCAGCATCCTGAACGCCGTGCTCGGCGGGGGCATGTCGTCGCGCCTCTTCCAGGAGATCCGCGAGAAGCGCGGCCTGGCGTACTCGGTCTACTCGTTCACGCCCAGCTACTCCGACGCCGGCCTGTTCGGCCTCTACGCCGGCTGCGCGCCGCGCAACGCCGCCGAGGTCGCGTCGCTGATGCTCGAGGAGTTCGACCGGCTCGCGGCCGACGGGATCTCCGACCTCGAGCTCGAGCGCGCCATCGGCATGCTCGGCGGCGCGGCCGCGCTGGCGCTCGAAGACAGCGACACTCGCATGAACCGATTGGGTCGGGCAGAGATCTCGACGGGCGAGTTCGTCGACCTCGACGAGTCGCTGGTGCGGCTGGCGCGGGTCACGCCCGCGAGCGTGTCAACCCTCGCCGGCGATCTCCGCGCCGGCGTACTGTCCACCGTGGTCGTCGGAGATGTCGAGCCCGCTCTCTTCGACCCGACCTCCGCTGTTCAGCCTGCGGCAACGTCGCCGCAGGCCAGTTCGTGAAAGAGTCCCTCGTGTCGCACTACCTCTACTTCGTCCGCCACGGTGAGCAGCAGGACGCCGAGTACGGCCTGCCCGACGGCCCGCTCTCCGAGCGGGGCAAGCGTCAGGCGCGAGCCATCGCCGAGCGTCTCGGCGGCGTCCCGTTCGACTCCGCGTGGCACTCGCCGCTCGAAGGGGCCGCCGAGACGGCGCGGATCATGAGCGAGGTGATGCCCGCGCTCCGACCCGAGCCCTCGACGCTTCTCTTCGACTGCATCCCGTCCGGGCCGACTCCCGACATGCCGGCCGCCTTCAAGCCGTTCTACGGCGGCGTCACCGGCGAGCAGATCGAGGCCGGCGAGGCGCAGATGGCCGATGCGGTCGCCGAGTGGCTGACCCCGGCGCGCGAAGACCGCCACGACCTCCTCATCACGCACAACTTCGTGATCGGCTGGTTCGTGCGCGAGGTGTTCGGGGCCCCGGCCTGGCGCTGGATGGGCGTCAACCAGGCCAACGGCGGCCTGACGATCATTCGCGTGCGCTCGGCCAAGCCGCCGGAGCTCGTCACCCACAACGACCTCGCGCACCTCCCCGTCGAGCTGCGCACGGGCTTGCCGGTCGAGCAGCCGCTGTAACTCATTGGGCGGCGGGCGGCCGCGCACCGGACCTCGGACAAGCCTCGGTCGTCCGGTGTGCCGGCTGCCTGCCGCAGGGGCGCTAAAGGGCGGCAAGCCGCCTTCGTTCGCCGGCCGCTAGGGCGCTAAAGGGGGGCGGCAAGCCGCCTTAGCGGAGCGGCTTCCGGTACCAGTTGGTTGCGTTGGGGTTGTCGTTGTAGGGCTCGACGTCCTCGTAGCCGGTCGACCGGTACAGCCCGCCCGCGGCCGTCAGACTCGCATTCGTGTCGAGCACGGCCGAATCGGCGCCGAACTCGCGTGCGCGCCGCTCCAGCTCGGCCAGGAACGCCTTGCCGAGCCCGCGGCCGCGCCCGTCCGGCCCGACGTACAGGTGCTTGACCTCGTAGCGCACGCCGCCGTCGGGGTCGTCCGAGATGCGCCGGATCCCTCCGCACGCCACACCGGAGGCTCCCTCGACGTCGGCCACCAGGAAGACGCCGGCGGGCGGCACGAACGCGGCCGGCTCGGGGAACGTCGTCGTGTAGCCGACCGGGTCGGGGAAGGTCGCGATCCGCTCGTCGAAGTACGCCGCCAGGAGGGCGTGCGCTTCGGGGTCGTCGACGGCCAGGGCTCGGTACTCGGTCACGACGACCGATGCTACCGACCCCGGTAGGTTGGGGGCATGTCAACTCGCGTCGCCGTCGTCGGAGCCACCGGAAGAATGGGCGGCCTCTTCCGCCGCCTCATCGACGGGAGCGACTCGCTCGAGCTGCACGCGGCGCTGTCGTCGCGCGACGACCTGGCCGCCGTCGAGGGGGCCGACCTGGTCGTCGACGTGACCGTTCCCGCCGTGAGTCCGGGCATCGTCGAGACGGCGGTCCGCGCGGGCATCCCGGTGCTCGTCGGCACGTCGGGCTGGTCCGAGCCCCGCCTCGCCGACCTGCGCAGGATCGTGGCCGAGGTCGCGGGCCCAGGCGTCCTCGTGGTCCCCAACTTCTCCGTCGGGTCCGTCCTCGCGACGACGTTCGCCACCATGGCCGCGCGCTTCTACGAGTCCGTCGAGATCATCGAGACCCACCACCCCGGCAAGGTCGACTCGCCGTCGGGCACCGCGATCCGCACCGCCGAGCTCATCGCCGCGGCGAGGCGCGACCTCGGTCCGGTCGTCGCCCCCCATGTCGACCAGCGCGCCCGCGGCCAGCAGGTCGCCAGCGTGCCCGTGCACAGCCTCCGCCTGCCGGGCATCGAGGCCCGCCAGGAGGTCGTGTTCGGCGGCCCCGGCGAGACGCTGTCGCTGCAGCACGACACGACGTCGCAGACAGCGTACGAGCAGGGCATCCGCGTCGCCCTCGCCGCGGCCCCGTCGATCCAGGGCGTGGTCGTGGGGCTCGACAAGGTCCTGCCGCTCGGGCCCGCTCAGCAGTGAAGGGCCGCATCGCCGCGCTCGTGATGTGCGCGCTCCTCGTGGTCTACCTCGTGCTCGTCGCGCAGCGGGCCGTCCTGTTCATCCTGACCGGCGAGGTCGTCGCCGTGATCCTCGGCATCGCGCTGTTCGTGCTGCCGGTCATCGGAGTCGTCGCGCTGCTCTTCGAGCTCCGCTTCGGCATCCTCACCGAGCGCATCGTCACCCAGCTCGGCGCCGAGGGCGCGCTGCCCGTCGACGACCTGCCGAAGCGGCCTTCGGGGCGCTACGAGCGCGAGGCGGCCGACTCGGCGTTCCCCGCCTACGCGACCGCGGTCGAGCAGGCACCGGACGACTGGCGCGCGTGGTTCCGCCTGGGCCTGGCGTACGACGCCTGCGGCGACCGTCGCCGCGCGCGGGGCGCCATGCGGAAGTCGTTCTCTCTGCGGCGCGCGGAGCGCTGAGAAGGCGACCGCCCCGAGTTCCTGCGGGGAAAGCCTGCTGCCCCTACTTCAGGAGGGTGTCGAGCGCGCTCTCGATCGTCTCGTCGCGGAAGACGAAGCCGTCGGCGAGCAGCTTCTCGGGCACGACCTTCTGGCTCGACAGCAGCATCTCCTGGCCGGCGTCGCCCAGCAGAGTGCGGATGGCGAAGTCGGGCACGGCGAGCTTGTACGGGCGCCCGAGGTCCTTGGCGACGCGAGCCGTGAGGCGGTCGCTCGTCGCCGCGACCGGGCCGGTGAGGTTGACGGGGCCCTCGAGCGACGAGGTGAGCAGATGGACGATCGCGGCGGCCTCGTCGCGGAGGCTGATCCACGGCCAGATCTGAGCGCCGTTGCCCAGACGCGAGCCGAGGAACGCGCGGGTCAGCCCCAGGATCGGCTTCATCGCGCCGCCGGGGCCCACGACGATGCCGGTGCGGACCGTGGCGACGCGGGTGCCCTCGGGCGCCTGGTGGGCCTCGGCCTCCCAGTCCGAGACGACGTCGGCGAGGAAGCCGGTGCCGCGGGGAGACTCCTCGGTGAGGATGTCGAGCGGCCTGTCGCCGTAGATGCCTACGGCCGAGCCGCTCAGGAACACCGACGGCGGCGTGGCGGCGTGGTGCATCGCGTCGGCCAGAGTGTGCGTGGCGTCGACCCGGGACTGGCGGATCTCGTCTTTGTACGAGCGCGTCCACGGCAGCTTCGACAGCGAGGCGCCCGAGAGGTTGATGACGGCGTCGGCCCGGTCGAGCAGGTTGTAGTCGAGGATCCCGGCCTGCGGCGACCAGGTGAACTCGTCGCGGTTCGTCGTCGGGCGACGCACCAGCGTGAGGACCGTATGGCCCTTCGCCCGGGCCTGCTTCGCGACCTCCGTGCCGATCAGGCCCGATGCCCCCGCTATCAAGACCGTGAGTCCTGTGCCGTGCTCTGCTGTCATTGCCTGCCCTTCGTCGATCCCTCACACTAGGCGGGCGCGCTGACCGTGTCCGCGACCGCTACGGGTAGTCTCGTTGCGTGACCGATGAGACCCCCACCGCACCCGAGATCGAGTTCCGCAGCGACATGACGGTGGAGCTCGTCCGCTCCAGCGCCCATGACTCCGATGTGCTGTTCGCCGCGCGCGTGTCGACGATGGGCGAGCAGACGCTCGAGTCGGCGCAGGCCCCCGAGAGCGATGGCGCCCCCAAGGGCGCGGGCCTCATCAACTACCTGATGCGCGACCGCCACGGCTCGCCGTTCGAGCACAACTCCATGACCTTCTACGTGCAGGCGCCGATCTTCGTGTTCCGCGAGTTCATGCGGCACCGCATGGCGTCGTACAACGAGGAGTCGGGCCGCTACCGCGAGCTCAACCCCGTCTTCTACGTGCCCGCTGAGAACCGCAACCTCGTGCAGGTCGGCAAGCCCGGCGCCTACGACTTCCTGCCCGGCAGCCCCGAGCAGTACGAGCTGGTGTCGGAGGCCACCCGCGCCTCGTCGACGCTCGCCTTCGACGCATACCAGAAGATGCTCGAGGCTGGCGTGGCCCGCGAGGTCGCCCGCATCGTCCTCCCGCTCAACATCTACTCGTCGATGTACGTCACGGTGAACGCCCGCTCGCTCATGAACTTCCTCAGCCTGCGCACCAAGCGCGAGGGCACGCACTTCCCCTCCTTCCCGCAGCGCGAGATCGAGATGTGCGCCGAGAAGATGGAAGACATCTGGGCCGGCCTCATGCCGCTCACCTACTCCGCGTTCGAGAAGAACGGCCGCGTCGCCCCCTGACGGCGATCGCTGCGTCGCCGCCCGGCGGTAGGGGAGGGGCGTCGATCCCGATACTCTGTAGGGGTGTCGAACATCTCCAACCCCTTCGGGCAGGTCCTCGTCGCTCTCGTGACCCCCTTCACCGCCGACGGTGAAGTCGACTGGCCGGGCGTCGAGAAGCACATCGACGACTGCATCAGCGCGGGTGCCGACGGCATCGTCGTGACCGGCACCACGGGCGAGACCTCGACCCTCACCGACCCCGAGAAGCTCAAGCTCGTCGAGGTCGGCAAGTCGGTGGCGGCCGGCCGCGCGAAGATCATCACCGGCGGCGGCTCGAACGAGACCGCGCACGCGATCCAGCTCTACAAGGCCAGCGAGAAGGCCGGCGCCGACGGCGTCATGATCGTCACGCCCTACTACAACAAGCCCACGCAGGCCGGCATCCTCACGCACTTCCGCATGATCGCCGACGCGACCGACCTGCCTGTGCTGCTCTACGACATCCCCGGCCGCACCGGCGTCCCGATCCGGTACGAGACGATCCTGCGCGCCGCCAAGCACCCGAACATCGTCGGCGTCAAAGACGCGAAGGGCGACTTCGCCGAGGTCAGCCGAGTGCTCAACCAGACCGACCTGCTCTACTTCTCGGGCGACGACACCAACGTGCTGCCGCACCTGGCCATCGGCGCGACCGGCCTCATCGGCGTCACCGCCAACATCGCCGCGGCCCCGTACCGGACCATCGTCGACGCGGTCAACGCGGGCGACCTCCACACCGCGACCGCCGCCCACAGGCAGCTCGAGCCGCTGGTGCGCGCCGTCATGACCCACGTGCCCGGAACCGTCGCCGCCAAGTACATCCTCCACGGCCTCGGCCGTATCTCGAGCCCCCGCGTGCGCCTCCCGCTCGTCGGGCCGGAAGACACGGAGGCCGCCCTCATCGAAGACGAGCTGTCGCACGTGGGCGAGATCCCCGGCGTCGACTTCTCGAGGTTCCGCCCCGACCGCAATGCGGCCGCCGGCGGTGCGCTCCCGAAGGTGCACGGCACCACGCGCTAGGCGCGCCCCACGACTTACACCGGAGGCTCGCGGCCTCACACCAGAACACCAAGGAACACATGCCCACAACGATTCAGTCCCCTCCCGCCCTCGCGAAGGGCACCCTCCGAGTCATCCCGATCGGCGGTCTCGGCGAGATCGGTCGCAACATGACCGTCTACGAACTCGACGGCAAGCTCCTGATCGTCGACGCCGGCGTGCTCTTCCCCGAAGAGCACCAGCCCGGCGTCGACCTGATCCTGCCCGACTTCACCCCGATCAAGGACCGCCTCGACGACATCCTCGGCGTCGTGCTCACGCACGGCCACGAAGACCACATCGGCGCCGTGCCCTACCTCCTGCGCCTCCGTCAGGACATCCCGCTGCTCGGCTCCACGCTGACCCTCGCGCTCGTCGAGGCGAAGCTCAAGGAGCACCGCATCAAGCCCTACACGCTCGCCGTGAAGGAAGGGCAGATCGAGAAGCTCGGCCCGTTCGAGCTCGAGTTCATCGCCGTCAACCACTCCATCCCCGACGCTCTGGCCGTGGCCATCCGCACGTCGGCCGGCCTGGTGCTCCACACCGGCGACTTCAAGATGGACCAGCTGCCCCTCGACAACCGCATCACCGACCTCCGCGCCTTCGCGCGACTCGGCGAAGAGGGGGTCGACCTCTTCCTGCCCGACTCGACGAACTCCGACGTGCCCGGCTTCACCGCTCTCGAGCGCGACATCGGCCCGGTCCTCGACGACATCATCGCCCGAGCCCCGCGTCGCGTCGTCGTCGCCAGCTTCTCGAGCCACGTGCACCGCGTGCAGCAGGTGCTCGACGCCGCGCACATGAACGGCCGCCGCGTCGCCTTCATGGGCCGCTCGATGATCCGCAACATGACGATCGCGGCCGACCTCGGCTACCTCAGGGTGCCCGAGAACGTCCTCATCGACTCGAAGAAGGCGAAAGACCTCCCCGACGACCGCATCGTCTACATGTCGACCGGGTCGCAGGGCGAGCCGATGGCGGTCCTGGCCCGGATGGCCAACCTCGAGCACCAGATCGAGATCGGCGAGGGCGATACCGTCATCCTCGCCTCGAGCCTGATCCCGGGCAACGAGAACGCGGTCTACCGCGTGATCGACGGCCTGACCAAGCTCGGCGCCCACGTCGTGCACAAGGGCAACGCGAAGGTGCACGTCTCGGGCCACGCCTCGGCGGGCGAGCTGCTCTACTGCTACAACATCCTGCGCCCGAAGAACGTCCTCCCGGTCCACGGCGAGCACCGTCACCTCTACGCGAACGCCGCCCTTGCCGAGCGCACCGGCGTCAACCCGAAGAACATCATCACGGGGCAGGACGGCATCGTCGTCGACCTCCGCGACGGTGTGGCGAAGGTCGTCGGGCAGCTCGACCTCGGCTACGTCTACGTCGACGGCTCGACCGTGGGCGAGATCACCGACGCCGACCTGAAAGACCGCCGCGTTCTCGCCGAAGAGGGCTTCATCAGCATCTTCCTCGCGATCGACCCGCAGACCGGCCGCATCGTCGTGGGGCCGGAGATCCAATCGCGAGGCTTCGCCGAAGACGAGTCGGTCTTCGACGACGTCAAGCCGAAGATCGTCGCGGCGCTCACCGAGGCCGCGCAGAACGGCACCCGCGACGCGCACGCCTTCAGCCAGGTCGTCCGCCGCACGGTGGGCCGCTGGGTGAACTCGCAGCACCGCCGCCGCCCGATGATCGTCCCGGTGGTCATCTCGGCGTAGGCCTCACCCACCTCACCTGCGATGTTGTCGCCCCGGGGACATGGCTCCGCCATCGTCCCCGGGGCTCCGCCTTGCCTCTGATGCGATTGCGCCCTGCGCCCGTGGGAGCAGGCGCCCGACCGAACACGCGCAACATCCTTCACACCTTCAACCGGGGGTGCAAGGTACGTTTGCCGCATGGCTACGAGCACGAAACCTTCGCCGCGCGCGCGCACTTCCAATCGCGCACCCTCGCGCGCCGGGGGCTCCGGCCCGCGGGGCGGCGCCGCACCGACCAAGAAGCTCCCTGCCGCCAAGGCCCCGGTCGTCATCGATCACGGCCCCGGAATCGGAACACGCGCCTGGCTCGGGCTCGCCCACGTGGTCGGCGCCGGATTCCGCGTGCTCGGCCGCGAGTCGCTCGATCCTGCGGAGCGTCGTGACGGGGTGCCGTTCTTCCTCGTGCTCCTGGCGGTGGCCGGAGCGATCGTGGAGTGGCTCAACCCCGGCAACGCCGCGGCCATCGCCCTCGACCACTACACGTTCGGCGGGCTGTTCGGGCGGGTCGCCTACGCCCTGCCCGTGATCATGGTCGTGTTCGCGGGCTGGCTGTTCCGGCACCCGGCGTCGGTCCACGACAACACGCGCATCGGCATCGGCCTGGGCCTCATGGTCGTCTCGATTTCCGGGCTCTGCCACATCTACGGCGGGCGGCCCGAGGCGTCCGGCGGCATGGCCGGCCTGGCTTCCGGCGGCGGGATCCTCGGCTGGGTGGTCGCCTCGTGGATGGTCAACCTCCTGACCGTCTGGGTGGCCGTGCCGGTGGTCTCCATCGTGCTGGCGCTCTCGCTGCTCATCATCACGAAGACGCCGCCGAACCACATCGGCCGACGCCTGCACGAGCTCTACGCCTATCTCTTCGGCGCCCCCGGTCCGTCCGAGCCCGGTGCCGAGGGAGCGAAGGCAGGATCGTCGAAGGCCCTCTCGTCGACCGCGATCGAAGACGCCGTCGACGGAGACGACGAGGCCGCCGAGCTCCCCTGGTGGCGCCGCAACAAGAGCGGCCGCGAGGAAGACCCCGCCTACGACTCCCCGGTGGTCGCCGAGACCGGCCCCGTCGCGCGCAAGAGCCGAGGCCGCAAGCCGCGCGAGGAGGCGAACTCGTTCACCGACATCATCGAGGGCCCGAAGACCGAAGACGACTTCCCGACCGACGTCCTCTCCGGGCTGGGCTTCGCCGAGGCCGCAGCCGCCAAGAGTGCGCTCGGCCTGTCCGGGGCTCCTGCTGTCGCACCGGGCGCAGGAACGAGCGCCGCCGCCATCCCGACCCCGCCGGTCGCCGCACCCGCACCCGTCGTCCTGCCCGCCGCGGCCGCACTCGGCCCCTCGGACGCCGCGGCCGAGTTCTTCGAGCCCGACCCCGCCGACGAGCGTCCGAGCTTCGAGATCGCCGACACCGACGACGACGAGGCGCCCTACCGCCTGCCCGCGGTCTCGACCCTCAGCCCGGGCGACCCGGCCAAGACGCGAAGCGAGGCGAACGACACGATCGTCGCGGCCATCACCGAGGTGCTGACGCAGTTCAACGTCGACGCCCGCGTCATCGGCTTCAGCCGCGGACCGACGGTCACCCGCTACGAGATCGAGCTCGGCCCGGGCGTGAAGGTCGAGAAGGTCACCGCCCTGGCGAAGAACCTCTCGTACGCGGTCGCGTCGAACGAGGTCCGCATCCTCTCGCCGATCCCCGGCAAGAGCGCCATCGGCGTCGAGATCCCGAACACCGACCGCGAGATCGTGTCGCTCGGCGACGTGCTCCGCTCGTCGGCCGCGACCAAGAGCGCGCACCCGATGACCATCGGAGTGGGCAAGGACGTCGAGGGAGGCTTCGTCGTCGCCAACCTCGCGAAGATGCCCCACCTCCTGGTCGCCGGCTCCACCGGCTCCGGCAAGTCGAGCTTCGTCAACTCGATGATCACGTCGCTGCTGATGCGCGCCAAGCCGAGCGAGGTGCGGATGGTCCTCATCGACCCGAAGCGCGTCGAGCTCTCCATCTACGCCGGCGTGCCGCACCTGATCACGCCCATCATCACCAACGCCAAGAAGGCGGCCGAGGCGCTCCAGTGGGTCGTCAAGGAGATGGACATGCGGTACGACGACCTCGCGTCGTTCGGCTTCCGCCACATCGACGACTTCAACAAGGCCGTCGTCAACAACGAGATCGTGCTGCCGCAGGGGAGCGAGCGCTCGCTCAAGCCGTACCCGTACCTCCTCGTCGTGGTCGACGAGCTCGCCGACCTGATGATGGTCGCTCCGCGCGACGTCGAGGACTCCATCGTCCGCATCACGCAGCTGGCCCGCGCCTCGGGCATCCACCTCGTGCTCGCGACGCAGCGTCCGTCCGTCGACGTCGTCACCGGCCTCATCAAGGCCAACGTGCCGTCGCGCCTCGCCTTCGCCGTGACCAGCGTGACCGACTCGCGGGTCATCCTCGACCAGCCGGGCGCCGACAAGCTCATCGGCCAGGGCGACGCGCTCTTCCTGCCCATGGGGGCGTCCAAGGCCATGCGCGTCCAGGGCGCGTGGGTGCAGGAGAGCGAGGTCAACGACGTCGTCCAGCACGTGACCCGCCAGGCCCGCCCCGAGTACCGCAACGACGTGGCCCAGGTCGTCGAGAAGAAAGAGATCGACGGCGACATCGGCGACGACCTCGAGCTCCTGCTCGCCGCCGCCGAGCTCGTCGTGTCGACCCAGTTCGGCTCGACGTCGATGCTCCAGCGCAAGCTGCGCGTCGGCTTCGCCAAAGCCGGCAGGCTCATGGACCTCATGGAGTCGCGCGACATCGTGGGGCCCTCCGAGGGGTCGAAGGCGCGCGACGTCCTGGTGACCGTGGAGCAGCTCCCGGGGGTGCTGGCGAAGATCCGCGGCGGGGAGGATCCCGGCGCGGGGTCGGGGGCGCGAGTTCCTGAGCGCAGCACTCCGCCCTCGGCGCCGTCCGACGACCGGTACTCCGCCGACCCGGTCGGCGACATGACCTCGGGGTACCGAGAGGTCGACGCCGACGATTCGGAGGACGCCTGGGGTCTGACAGGACGAGACTGATCCCATGAGCCACGAACCTGCGTCCCCCCGCGCGAAGACCTTCCCCCTGACGGGGAGGATCGTCAGTCGCGGCGACGGACCGGCCTCGACCGCCAACATCGCGAACATCATCACGGTGGTGCGGATCCTGATGGCGCCGCTGTTCTTCGTCCTGCTGGTGGTCGACGACGGCAGCATGGGGGCTCTGCGGGTGTGGGCCGCGGTCATCTTCGTGGTGGCGATCCTGACCGACAGCCTCGACGGGTTCCTCGCGCGTCGGCAGAACCTCGTGTCCGACTTCGGCAAGATCGTCGACCCGCTGGCTGACAAGGTGTTGACCGGCGGCGCGTTCATCGTGCTGTCGGTGCTGGGCGAGCTGCCCTGGTGGGTGACCATCGTCATCCTCGTGCGCGAGATCGGCATCACGGTCTACCGCTTCGTCGCGCTCAGCGACCGCGTCATCCCCGCCTCGCGCGGCGGCAAGCTCAAGACGCTGCTGCAGGGCGTGGCCCTGACGCTCGCCCTCTTCCCGTTCACCACCTGGCTGGGCGACTGGTTCAACTGGGTCAACATCGTGCTCATGTCGGCCGCCTTCCTCGCCACCGTGCTGTCGGGGCTCGACTACATGCGGGTCGCGCTCCAGCACTCGCGATCGCGCACCCCCGCGGACGGCGCAGCGTGACGCTCGTCGTCGACCTCATGGCGTCTCTTCGGGCGCAGGAACTCACCGTCGCCGTCGCCGAGTCGCTCACCGGGGGACTGCTCGTCGCCGAGCTCGTCTCCGTGCCGGGCGCCTCCAGCGTCGTCGCCGGGGGAGTGGTGGCCTACCAGACCGAGGTCAAGCACTCGCTCCTCGGGGTGCCCGCGGCTCTCCTCGCCGAGCACGGCGCGGTCCACCCCGACGTCGCGGCGGCCATGGCGACGGGTGTCCGAGAACGCCTCACCATCGCCCACGCCCGGCCCACGTTCGGAATCGCGACGACAGGTGTCGCCGGCCCCGACCCCCAGGACGGCCAGCCGGTCGGCACCGTCTACGTGGGTATCGCCTGGGAGAATCATGTCGAAGTGGTGCCCCTCGCACTGGAGGGTGACCGCCAGGCAATCCGATCGGCTACAGTCGCCGAATCACTTGCAGCACTTCAGCGGGTGGTCGAGCGGTTCAGGGAATAGCGCGGGTTTCAGTCCTGTTACATCTCTCAGGTCGCACGGCACATCCAGACATTGCTGATTACAGTTGCACCTACCCACCTGGTACTCCGATCACGGTGGGTCGTCCTCAGGAGGAGGGTCCTATGGTTCTCGTACGTCAAGAAATCGGTGACGTCCTTCGTGACTTCCGCCTGCAAAAGGGCCGCACGCTTCGTCAGGTCGCATCCAAGGCCAGTGTCGCGCTCGGTTACCTCAGTGAGGTCGAGCGTGGCCAGAAAGAGGCCAGCTCTGAGATCCTCGCCTCGGTAGCGGATGCTCTCGAGACGCCCATCTCCACGATCATGCGTGAGGTCGGTGACCGCATGGCGGTCCTCGAGGGGCTCAGCCCCGTTCCCGACACGCTCCCCGACGACCTCGTCGCCGAGTTCGACGCCGACCTCGCGGTCCGCTAGAGCTCTCCGCGAGTCACACGAACGCCCCGGCCTGTCGGCCGGGGCGTTCGTGCGTCCGGGGTCGGGTTCGGCGCGTTCAGGTCGCGTTGCGTTCGGGGTCGGCGTTGCGCGGGTAGCCTCGACGCGTGCGCAAGAGTGAGTTCGCCCGAGCGGTCGTCGACGAGTTCGGCGAAGGGTACGGCCGGGTCGTGACGCGCGACGTCGTGCTGGCGGCGCTCGGCAGCGTGTCGGCCGACGAGGCGATCGGCCGGGGCGACGACCCGCGCGACGTGTGGCTTGCCCTATGCGAGGTAGAGAACGTGCCCGAGTCGCGCCGCTACGGCGTCGGGCTGCCCAAGCCGCGCCCGTAGTCCGCGCCGCCGGCGCTCCGCCCTCCTGCCGGCCCCGCCTGGCCTCCTGCCCGCCCGCGTCCCAAAAATTCAAGGAGATTTTCGCCGGCGTGGCCTGCGATGGCCGCGGGTTGGGCCTACACGGCCAAAATCTCCTTGAATTTCGGAGGTCGACACGCCGCGCCGCTCACTCGAACATGTGTTCGGTCGGGTGCTAGCCTCTCCTCCACAGGGGCGCTCCGGTGCCGGGTTCTCCACAGATGGCTGAGCGGCGCTTCGAGTGTCGGTGGCTCTCCGTAACGTTCTCGGCAACAGCGCTTCCCCTGAGCCTTGTCGAACACCTCCTGGCCTTGCACCACCGGCCCGGGCAGACGCGACAGCCTATAGGCGCACCGACTGACGTCGACGAGCATCGCTCGACGGCGACGACCCCGGCCGTCCGCGCGACGACCGAGAAGGAGACATCATGCCCTCAGTTGCAGATCGCGAGAAGGCCCTCGAGACGGCTCTCGCTCAGATCGATCGTCAGTTCGGCAAGGGCGCCGTCATGCGCCTCGGCAGCGACGAGCGCGCTCCCGTAGCCGTCATCCCCACGGGGTCGATCGCCCTCGACGTCGCACTCGGCATCGGCGGTCTTCCCCGCGGGCGCATCGTCGAGATCTACGGGCCCGAGTCGTCGGGTAAGACGACGCTCACCCTTCACGCCATAGCGAATGCTCAGGCCGCCGGCGGCATCGCCGCCTTCATCGACGCCGAGCACGCGCTCGACCCCGAGTATGCGAAGAAGCTCGGCGTCGACATCGACGCCCTCCTCGTGTCGCAGCCCGACACCGGTGAGCAGGCCCTCGAGATCGCCGACATGCTCGTGCGCTCCGGGTCCATCGACCTCGTCGTCATCGACTCCGTCGCCGCGCTCGTGCCCCGTGCCGAGATCGAGGGCGAGATGGGCGACTCGCACGTCGGCCTCCAGGCCCGACTCATGTCGCAGGCTCTCCGCAAGCTGACCGGTGGCCTCAGCCAGACCGGCACCACGATGATCTTCATCAACCAGCTGCGTGAGAAGATCGGCGTCTTCTTCGGAAGCCCCGAGACCACCGCCGGCGGTAAGGCGCTCAAGTTCTACGCGTCCGTCCGCCTCGACATCCGCCGCATCGAGACCCTGAAAGACGGTACCGACGCAGTCGGCAACCGCACCCGCGTCAAGGTCGTCAAGAACAAGATGGCGCCGCCCTTCAAGCAGGCCGAGTTCGACATCCTCTACGGCGTCGGCATCTCGCGTGAGGGCAGCCTGATCGACTTCGGCGTCGAGCACGGAATCGTCCGCAAGTCGGGCGCCTGGTACACCTACGAGGGCGACCAGCTCGGCCAGGGCAAAGAGAACTCGCGCAACTTCCTGCTCCAGAACGCGTCGATCGCACTCGAGATCGAGCAGAAGATCCTGGCGAAGCTCGGCGTCGGCACCGACGGGGCCGCGGCCAAGGCAGCCAACGACGCTGCCGCCGCCGCATCCGGCGAGCCGGCCGCCCCGACCCTCTCGGCGACCCAGCGCAAGCTGGCCGAGCGCAAGGGCGCGTAGTCATCGCCGACTCCACCGGGGGCGACGACCTCGCTCCCGTCACGCCGCTCTTCGGCGGGGGCCGTGCTTCGAAGCGCGGCCCCGCCGGCGAGGCTGGTCCTCGCGATGGCGCCGCCGGTGTGCCGGAAGGCTCGGCAGGCTCCCCGTGGGCCAGGGCGGATTCCGTGTGGGCCGACGATGCCGCCCCAGGCGCCGATGAGACCCTGGCTGACGCCGACGAGACGCTGGCTGACGCCGACGAGACGCCCGACGACCTCGACTCGGTTTCGGGCGCAGGATCCCGCGCGGCCGAATCCGATCTCGACGCCGCGGGGCAGGCCCGGCCCCTCCCGACCTACGAGGCGTTCGCCGCGAAGTCCGAGGCGCGCGAGCGCCTGTCGGCCGTGACGTCGCTCCCCGTGGGGCGCCGCGAAGGCGGGGCCGTCCCCGGTCGCGCACAGTCCGACCCCGTCCGATCCGGCTCGGAGTTCCCCGACAAGATCGACGCCGCCGTGATCGATGCCGCCGAGATGGACGCCGACGAGTCAGACGACGAGCCCGCTGAGACTCTCGACGCCGCGCGTGCCCGAGCCGAGAACATCAGCATGCACGCGCTGTCGCGCCGCGGGGTCTCCTCGTCCGAGTTGGCGAAGACCCTCCGATCCCGTGACCTCCCCGACGAGGTCGTGGAGGAGGAGATCGCGCGGCTCGAAGGAGTCGGTCTCCTGAACGACGCCGAGCTCGCCGAGAACCTGGTCCGCACCAAGCAAGACCGCAAGGGTCTCGGCAAGGGCGCCATCACCGCCGAGCTGCGTCAGCGGGGCCTCGCACAGGAGGCCATCGAAGCCGCGGTCGACGAGATCGACGACGACGAAGAGCAGTCGCGGGCCGACGAGTGGGCGCGCAAGCGCGCCGGGCAGCTCCGCGGGCTCGACCAGGCGACCGCCGAGCGCCGTCTCAACGGCTACCTGATGCGACGCGGCTACCGGTCCGAGGTCATCCGCCGTGCGGTCGAGAAGGCGCTGCCACGCGGTGGCTCGTCACGGGGCGGCGTCCGCTTCGAGTAGCCCCTGGCGGGGGCGGGGCCGGCGGCGCCGAGCGCGCGCCAGCGGTCGTGCGCGGCGCGACGGCGCTCAGTGGCACGGCCGGAGGCGACGCGGGAGCGCCACGGCCGGGCCGTGCGGCGTAGGCCCCATGAGGCGACCGGTGCTCGGCCCGCGAATGCCGAATTACACTGGGGGACTATGTCGACGGTCCTCGAAGCAAGCGCGGCAGCGGCCAGCGCTGCAGCAGCAGCCACCACCACCGGGGCAGCGGCGAGCCCCGCGCCCCGCACCTACGAGGTGCGCACCTTCGGGTGCCAGATGAACGTGCACGACTCGGAGCGCCTGAGCGGCTCGCTCGAGGCCGCCGGCTACGTTCCGGCCGACGGAGCCGAGGCCGACATCGTCGTCATCAACACGTGCGCAGTCCGCGAGAACGCCGACAACAAGCTCTACGGCACGCTCGGCCACCTGGCCAAGACGAAGCGGACCCACGAGGGCATGCAGATCGCCGTCGGCGGGTGCCTCGCCCAGAAAGACAAGTCGGTGATCCTCGACAAGGCGCCGTGGGTCGACGTCGTCTTCGGCACTCACAACATGGGTGCCCTGCCGACGCTGCTCGAGCGAGCACGCCACAACGACGAGGCGCAGCTCGAGATCCTCGAGTCGCTCGACGTGTTCCCGTCGACGTTGCCCACGAAACGCGACTCGACGTACAGCGGCTGGGTGTCGATCTCGGTCGGCTGCAACAACACCTGCACGTTCTGCATCGTCCCGTCGCTCCGCGGCAAGGAGAAGGACCGCCGCCCGGGCGAGATCCTCGCCGAGATCCAGGCCCTCGTCGACGACGGGGCCGTCGAGGTCACGCTGCTCGGGCAGAATGTCAACTCGTACGGCGTCGAGTTCGGCGACCGCGGCGCTTTCGCCAAGCTGCTCCGCGCCGCGGGCCAGATCGACGGCCTCGAGCGCGTCCGCTTCACCAGTCCGCACCCCGCGGCCTTCACCGACGACGTCATCGACGCCATGGCCGAGACCCCCTCGGTGATGCCGCAGCTGCACATGCCGCTGCAGTCGGGCTCCGACCGGATTCTCAAGGCCATGCGCCGCAGCTACCGGAGCGAGAAGTTCCTCGGCATCCTCGACCGGGTGCGCGCCGAGATCCCGAACGCGGCGATCAGCACCGACATCATCGTCGGCTTCCCCGGCGAGACGGAGGAGGACTTCCAAGAGACCCTCCGCGTCGTCGAGCAGTCGCGGTTCGCCACGGCGTTCACGTTCCAGTACTCGATCCGGCCCGGCACGCCCGCGGCCGACCTGCCCGACCAGATCGCCAAGGAGGTCGTGCAGGAGCGCTTCGAGCGGCTCACCGCCCTGCAAGACCGGATCAGCGCCGAGGAGAACGCGAAGCAGGTCGGCGCTCTCGTCGAGCTGCTCGTCGCGACCGGCGAAGGGCGCAAAGACACGGCGACGCATCGCCTCTCGGGCCGCGCCGCCGACTCGCGCCTGGTGCACTTCGAGGTTCCCGAGGGCGGCGACGTGCCGCGTCCCGGCGACATGGTGAGCGTCCGCATCACCGAGGCGAAGCCGTTCTACCTCCTCGCCGACCAGCCCGACGGCTCGATCTACGAGGTGCGCCGGACCCGCGCGGGCGACGCCTGGGACGCCGCCCAGGCCGCCTCCTGCGGTGTGCCAGCGGTCACGACGCCCGCGGGCGCTGCGACCGCCTCCGGCGCTCCGGCCCGTGTGTCGCTCGGCCTGCCCACGCTGCGCGTCGGAGTCCCGGCCCCGACGAGAGCGGGCGGCACCGGTGAGGGCGCCGCCGTGACCACTCCGATCTACGACGCACTCGACGGCGAGCGTCGCCCGGCCGACCTCGCCTAGGGCGTGACGGACTCCGAGCATCCCGACCTCGCCGTGGTGGTCGGGGCCACCGGCACCGGCAAGTCGGACTTCGCCCTCGACCTGGCCGACGAGCTGGGCCGCAGGGGCCGAAGCGCCGAGGTCGTCAACGCCGACGCGATGCAGCTGTACCGGGGGATGGACATCGGCACGGCCAAGCTTCCGCCGGCAGAGCGCCGCGGAGTCCCGCACCACCTGTTCGACGAGCTCCAGGTCTCGGACGAGGCGAGCGTCGAGTGGTACCAGCGGCGGGCGCGCGACGTCGTCGACGAGATCCTGGGGCGCGGGGCGGTCGCCATCCTGGTCGGCGGGTCCGGGCTCTACGTCTCGGGCGCCGTGTTCGACTTCCGCTTCCCGGGCACGGACGCGGTCGTACGCGAGCGCTACGAGCGGCTGGCTGCCGAGCGGGGGACCCGAGCGGCGTACGACCTCCTGAAGGAGCGTGATCCCGCTGCCGCCCTCGCCATCGGCCCGCACAATGCCCGCCGCATCGTGCGAGCCCTCGAGGTGGGCGAGATCACGGGCGAGCACTTCGCCGTGGGGCTTCCCGAAGACGCCCCGCTCTGGCGTCCTGCCGCGTTTGTCGGGCTCCGCGACGACCGCGACGTGCTGGTGGAGCGCCTCGACGGTCGCGTGGACGACATGTGGCGGCAGGGCCTCCTCGCCGAGGTGGAGGGGCTGCTGGCCGAGGGCCCCGCGCTGGGCGTCACGGCTTCGGGCGCCATCGGCTACGCGCAGGCGATCGCCGAGATTCGCGGCGAGCTGACCGAGACCGAGGCGCGCGACCTCACCAAGCAGCTGACCCGTCGCTACGCCCGACGCCAGGTCAGCTGGTTCAAGCGCTACCCGCGCGTGACCTGGGTCGAGAGCCGTGGCGACCTCGCCAGCGCCGTGTCAGCGGTCGCCGATACACTCACCGGGTGACCACCACCGCCACCATCCCCACCGTCGTCCGCTTCACCAAAGGCCAGGGCACGGGCAACGACTTCGTGCTCTTCGCCGACCCCGACGGAACGTTCGACCTGACGCCCGATCGCATCCGCGCGCTGGCCGACCGTCACTTCGGAGTCGGCGGCGACGGAGTCATCCGTGCCGTCCGCAGCGCCAGCCACCCCGAGGGGGCGGCCACGTTGGCCGAAGAGCCCGAGGCCGAGTGGTTCATGGATTACCACAACGCCGACGGCAGCGTCGCCGAGATGTGCGGCAACGGCATCCGCGTCTTCACCGCCTACCTCCTCGAGCAGGGTCTGGCGACGCTCGAGCCCGGGGAGACCCTGTCGATCGGCACCCGGGCCGGTGTCCGTGACGTCCAGCTGAACCGCGCCGGCTTCCAGGTCGACCTGGGCCGCTGGTCGCTCTCCGACGACCACCCCGAGGTGCGCGCCCGCGACCTCCACGCAGCGCGACCCGGCCTCGGCCTCAGCGTCGGCAACCCGCACGTCGTCGTGGCCCTCGCCTCTGCTGACGAGCTCGCCGGTATCGATCTCACCGTCATCCCCGTCCTCGACCCGGTCCCCACCGCCGGCGCCAACGTCGAGTTCGTCGTCCCGGCCGAGCCGCTCGTCGCAGACGGAGTCGGCCGCATCTCGATGCGCGTCCACGAGCGCGGCTCAGGCGAGACCCTCTCGTGTGGCACGGGCGCGGCCGCGGCCGCCTTGGCCGTCCGGTACTACGCCGGAGACAGCGCGCCCGACCAGTGGCGCGTCGACGTCCCCGGCGGCACGGTCGGCGTCCGCATGTTCGCGACCGAAGACGGCGAGCACGTCTCGCTGAGCGGCCCCGCCGAGCTGGTGTTCACCGGCGAGCTCGCGATCTGACGCGGGGCTGCACACGCCGTTCCGGCTCGATCCCGCCGGCTGCCTGGCGGGGCTGTGCCGCTTCGGCGGGTTCGGCCGGGTCGGGGCGGGCCCGGCGGCGTGGCACCCGCCGTTTCGGCTCGATCCCGCCGGCTGCCTGGCGGGCCTGTGCCGGTTCGGAGGGCTCCGTGGGGTCGGGGTGGCCCCGGCGGCGTCGTACCCGCCGTTTCGGCTCGATCCCGCTGCGATTGCCGCGGGGCTGTGCCGCTTCGACGGGCTCTGTGGGGTCGGGGTGGGCCCCGGCGCCGTCGTACCCGCCGTTCCGGCTCAATCCCGCCGCGGTTGCGGCGGGGCTGCGCCGCTTCGGCGGGCTCTGCTGGGTCGGGGTGGGCCCCGGCGGCGTCGCACCCGCCGTTCCGGTTCGATCCCGCCGCGATTGCCGCGGGGCTGTGCCGCTTCGGAGGGCACGCGCGCCGACACGCAACCCCTCACCGCGGGCGCAGGAACTCGCACCCCGCCACCACCGACCCCACCGGCGCGACCCAGCCACCGCCCACCCCTGGCCTCAGCGCCGCCAACCCGCTAAACTCGCACAATGAAGTTCTTCATCTGAGACCGAAGTCTCCCCGTGCAGTTCCTGCACCAGTTCGTATCAAGCGAACAGTCCCGACCGCGACACTCGGCGCGTCAGGCTAGCAAGTCGTCAGGCCAGCAGCTCGTCACGCCAGCGCCTCGTCAGGCCAGCCGCGTAGCCCGCAAGATCCGGTAGCCCTTCGACGTCGAATCCCGCTCGATCTCCACGACCGGGCCGAGTTCGTCGGCGATCCAGCGCTGGAGCGAGTCGGCTCCGAGGTTCTTCGCGACGACGAGGTACGCCTCCATGTCGATGCCGAGACGCGGCAGCCACGCCGACAGGATGTCGTGCAAGGTCTGCTTGCCGACCCGGATCGGCGGGTTCGACCAGATCCCGTCGAAGACGAGGTCGTCGGGCACGTCGCCCGGCAGCACGGCGTGCACGTTCGTCAGCCCGGCCCGCTTCGCGTTCTCGCGGAGAAGCTCGAGTACACGCTCGTTCACGTCGACGGCCCATACCTCGGCTTCGGGCGAGCGCAGCGCGAGCGTGAGAGCGATCGGCCCCCATCCACAACCCACATCCAAGAAAGTGCCGTCGCGCGGTGGCGTCGGCATGGATCCGAGAAGCACTGCGGTGCCCGGATCGATCCGCCCCGGACTGAAGACGCCCGCGGCGGTCGCCAGAGAGAGTTCGCGCCCGGCGAGCTCGACCGTGATCTCACGCGGTCGGAGCTCACTCGACGGCTGCGATGAGAAGTAGTGCTCGCTGGCCATCCCCACAGATTATCGAACCTGAAAGGTCTAATGTGACTGCAATGACTGAGCACACCAGCACCGATGCGCCGCGCGAGGAGAGCGACGACGTCGTCGACCGCATCCTGAGCAACGCGTCGTCGAGGGCTGGTCTGAGCGTGTTCGCTCCGGCCCAGGCGATCCAGACCGAAGGGCTCTCCGGTGCGGGCACCAGCCGCGACGAGAGCTTCGACGGCGAGCAGCTCGACGTCGCCGACCGCCAGGCGCTCCGGCGTGTGGCCGGTCTGTCGACCGAGCTCGAAGACGTCACCGAGGTTGAGTACCGACAGCTGCGGCTCGAGAACGTCGTGCTGATCGGCGTGTACTCCCAGGGGTCGCTCCAGGACGCCGAGAACTCGATCCGCGAGCTCGCCGCCCTGGCCGAGACCGCGGGCGCCGTCGTGCTCGACGGCCTCCTGCAGCGCCGGCCGAACCCCGACCCGTCGACGTACCTCGGATCGGGCAAGGCGCTCGAGCTGAAGGCCACTGTGCAGGCACTCGGTGCCGACACCGTGATCGCCGACACCGAGCTGGCACCGAGCCAGCGTCGTGCGCTCGAAGACGTGGTGAAGGTCAAGGTGATCGACCGGACGGCCGTGATCCTCGACATCTTCAGCCAGCACGCCAAGAGCCGCGAGGGCAAGGCGCAGGTCGAGCTCGCGCAGCTCGAGTACCTCCTCCCGAGGCTCCGCGGCTGGGGCGAGTCGATGTCGCGCCAGGCCGGTGGCCAGGTCGGCGCCGGCAACGGAATGGGCTCGCGCGGTCCGGGTGAGACGAAGATCGAGCTCGATCGACGCCGGATCCACACCCGGATGGCGATCCTGCGCAAGAAGATCAAGGAGATGAAGCCGGCACGCGAGGCGAAGCGGGCCAACCGCACGCGCAACGCGGTCCCGAGCGTCGCGATCGCCGGCTACACCAACGCCGGCAAGTCGAGCCTGCTCAACCGGATGACTCGCACCGGAGTCCTGGTCGAGAACGCCCTGTTCGCGACCCTCGACACCACCGTGCGCAAGTCGCTGACCGACGACGGCCGTCCGTTCACGTACGCCGACACGGTCGGCTTCGTGCGCAACCTGCCGCATCAGCTGGTCGAGGCCTTCCGCTCGACGCTCGAGGAGGTCCACGACAGCGACATCATCGTGCACGTCGTCGACGGCTCGCACCCCGACCCGGCTGCGCAGCTGGCGACGGTCCGCGAGGTCATCTCGGAGGTCGACGGGCGAGACATCCCCGAGGTCGTCGTCTTCAACAAGAGCGACCTGGTCGACGAGAGCCAGCGGCTCGTGCTGCGCGGGATGGTGCCCGACGCGATCTTCGTGTCGGCCCGCACCGGCGAGGGCATCGACGAGCTGCGTGCCACGCTCGCGGAGCTCCTGCCGCGGCCCGAGGTCGAGCTCGATCTGCTGGTCCCGTACGACCGAGGCGAGGTCATCGCGCGGATCCACGAGATCGGCACGGTCGTCGACGTCGAGTACCTCCCCGAGGGCACGCGCGTCACGGCCAAGGTCTACCCGCAGGACGCAGCGCCCCTGCGCGAGTTCGCCAACTGAGACGCACCCCTCACACCCGAATGGCCGCAGGAACTTCCTGCGGCCATTCGGCATTCTCGGGCGGCTTCGCCCCGTCGGGCCCCTAGAGAGACCGCAGGACGGCGACGACCTTGCCGAGGATCTGCGCGTGGTCGCCCATGATCGGCTCGAAGTTGGAGTTGCGCGGGAGCAGCCAGGTGTGACCGTCGCGCTGCCGGAACACCTTCACCGTCGCCTCGTCGTCGAGCATCGCCGCGACGATCTCGCCGTTCTCGGCGTTGCCCTGCTGACGGACGACGACCCAGTCGCCGTCGCAGATGGCGGCGTCGATCATGGACTCGCCGACGACCTTGAGCATGAACAGCTCGCCCTTGCCCACGAGGGTGCGGGGGAGGGGCATGACGTCTTCGACCTGCTGCTCGGCGGTGATCGGGATGCCTGCGGCGATGCGTCCGACCAGGGGCACGCGAGCGGTCACGTTGTCGTCATCGTCGTAGCGGACGATCGTCGGCTCGGGGACCACCTTGTCGGGGTCCTCGAGGAGCACCTCGAGAGCGCGGGGCCGGTTGGGGTCGCGGCGGATCGCACCGGCGAGCTCGAGCTGGTTGAGCTGGTGAGTGACGCTGGAGAGGGAGGCGAGGCCGACGGCGTCGCCGATCTCGCGCATGCTCGGCGGATAGCCGCGGCTGGCGATCGAGGCGCGGATGGCCGTCAGGATCAGGTTCTGCTTCGCCGTCAGGGGCTTTCGGGCACGGGGATCGGGCCCAGCCTCTGTAGTCGTTGCCTCGGGCACGCGCCCACCTCTCTCGAATGTCGGTGGCTGCTGTTCTACTGATCCCACCGATCGAAACTGTATCCGGTCGAAATGAGCAGAACAAACACATGTTCGAGTGTGTCGCGTGGTTTTTCTGCGATTTTCGGCTAGAGCCTCTTGAAATCGGTGTTAATCGAAGATATGTTCGGAAGTGTTCTTCGGAACACCTCTTCGTGTCAGGCGGCCCCGGCCGGCGGCCTGGCACGAAGACCACAGCCAAGTCGTCTCGACAGAATCGACAAGAGAGGTACGCATCATGAGCGCAACGATCACCGCCTTCCCCACGGCAGCTCCCGCGACCCGCACCGCATCCGTCTCCCACCTCCGCATCACCGCTCGGGGTCGCGTCGTCCTCACGATCGCCGTCCTCCTCGCCGCCGTCGCGATCATCGCCGGCTTCGTTCTGACGGGCGGCGGCGCGGTCGCCACCGGCCAAGCGGGCGACGTCCATTTCGACCACGTCACCGTGGCGGCTGGTGAGACGCTCTGGCAGGTCGCCGAAGATGTGGCCCCGACTGCCGATCCGCGTGACGTCATCTCCGACATCGTCTCGCTCAACAACCTGTCGAGCACGCAGGTCATGCCGGGGCAGTCGCTCGCGATCCCGACCAAGTATTCGAACTAGGCAGCTCGAACCAGGCAGCATCACCTCGCTCGCACCGTCGCCCGGCGCCGTCCCGCACTCGCGGGGCGGCGCTTCTGCGCGCGTGCTGTGCTTGGCGGGGCTTCGCAAGGATCTCGGCGGCAGCGATCCTTCATGAGCGCACGCCGCGCCGTGCAGTTCCTTGCAGCGCGTGCAACTCGCTCTCGAATGCCTTGTGAGCGAGCACCTCGTCCTCGTCTAAGGACACCCGGTACCGGGCGCAATACATGTCGCGACCCCCGTAAAATAGCCTCGTGGCCATTTCTCTCGACGACCTGCCCCTCCGCGACGACCTCCGTGGTCAGTCGCCTTACGGCGCCCCTCAGAAGAAGGTGCGCGTCGCGCTGAACGTCAACGAGAACACGCATCCCATCCCGGAAGACGTGGCGCGAGACATCGTCGAGTCGGTCGCGGCCGCCGTGCTCGAGGTCAATCGCTACCCCGACCGCGAGTTCACGACTCTGCGCGATTCCCTCGCCGCGTACCTCGGCCACGGCCTGACCGCCGACCAGATCTGGGCGGCGAACGGCTCGAACGAGGTCATCCAGCAGATTCTGCAGGCGTTCGGCGGCCCTGGTCGTCGTGTGCTCGGCTTCCCGCCCACCTATTCCATGCACTCGATCATCACGCGAGGCGTCGGCTCCGAGTGGGTCGAGGGCGTGCGCGACGCCGATTTCACGCTCTCGCCCGAGACGGTCCGCGCCGAGATCGAGCGCACCGACCCCGACGTCGTCTTCCTCTGCGCGCCGAACAACCCGACCGGCACCCCGATGGAGCTCGACGTGATCGAAGCGGCCTACGACGCGGCGCGCGGAATCGTCCTGGTCGACGAGGCCTACGCCGAGTTCATGCCGGCCGACCGGCCGAGCGCGGTCACGCTGCTCGAGGGGCGTCCGCGCCTGCTGGTCTCGCGCACCATGAGCAAGGCGTTCGCGTTCGCCGGCGCCCGCGTCGGCTATCTCGCGGCCGACCCGGTCGCGATCGACGCCCTCCGTCTCGTGCGCCTGCCGTACCACCTGTCGTCGCTCACCCAGGCGGCGGCGGTCGCGGCGCTCCGTCACTCCGACGAGATGCTCGCCATGGTCGACGACATCAAGGCCCAGCGCGACCGCATGGTCGAGACGCTGACCGGGCTCGGGTACCACGCGTGGCCGACCTGGTCGAACTTCGTGCTGTTCGGCGGCGTCGACGACCCGCACGCCGTCTTCGAGGCTCTCCTCGAGCGCGGCATCATCGTGCGCGACCTCGCGATCGAGGGCCACCTCCGCGTGAGCGCGGGCACCGAGGCCGAGACGACCGCGTTCCTGGACGCCATGCGCGACATTAGGCTCGGAGCATGAGCACCGACAGCGCCGCGCGCACGGCTACCGTCTCGCGGTCCACGAGCGAGTCCAGCATCGACCTATCCCTCGACCTCGACGGCACGGGCACCTCGCGCATCGACTCCTCGGTGCCGTTCTACGACCACCTGCTCACGGCCCTGTCGAAGCACTCGCTGATCGACCTCGACCTCAAGGCGACCGGCGACACCGACATCGACGTGCACCACACGGTCGAAGACATCGGCATCACCTTCGGCACCGCCCTCCGCGAGGCCCTCGGCGACAAGACGGGCATCCGCCGCTACGGCGACGCGCTCGTCCCGCTCGACGAGGCGCTCGTCCAGGCGGTCGTCGACGTCTCCGGGCGCCCGTACCTGGTGCACTCCGGTGAGCCGGAGGGCTTCGAGTTCCACCTGATCGGCGGTCACTTCACCGGCAGCATGGTGCGCCACGTCTTCGAGGCGATCACCTTCCACGCCGGCCTGACGGTGCACATCACCGTGCTGGGCGGCCGCGACCCGCACCACATCGCCGAAGCCGAGTTCAAGGCGTTCGCCCGTGCGCTCCGCGCCGCCATCGAGCCCGATCCGCGTGTCGACGGCATTCCGTCGACCAAGGGTGCGCTGTGACCGACGCTCAGGCCGATGCCAGAGGGTCTGCCGAAGCCGCCGAGTCCACTGCCCGCACGGCTCCGAGCGGCGCGGCCCGCCCCCGCGTCGTCGTCCTCGACTACGGCAGCGGCAACGTCCACTCCGCCATCAAGGCGCTCGAGCTGGCCGGAGCCGAGGTCGAGCTCACGGCCGACAGCGACCGTGTGGCCAAGGCCGACGGTCTCTTCGTCCCGGGTGTGGGTGCTTTCTCCGCCGTCATGTCGCAGCTCCGGTCGGTGCGCGGCGCCGAGAAGATCGACCGCCGCCTCGCCGGCGGCCGCCCCGTCCTCGGCATCTGCGTCGGCATGCAGGTGCTCTTCGAGACCGGCGTCGAGCGGGGTCAGACCACCGAGGGCCTGGGGGAGTGGCCGGGCACGATCGACGAGCTCAAGGCCGACGTCCTCCCGCACATGGGCTGGAATACCGTGTCCGCTCCCGATGAGTCCATGCTCTTCGAGGGCATCCGTGACGAGCGGTTCTACTTCGTGCACTCCTACGCCGCGCAGGAGTGGTCGCTCGACGGCCACGGCGCGCGCAAGTCGCCGCTCGTGACCTGGGCCGACCACGGCGGGCCCTTCGTGGCGGCCGTCGAGAACGGACCG
Source organism: Frondihabitans sp. GW821-FHT04F02 (assembly GCF_059420045.1). Lineage (NCBI taxonomy): Bacteria > Bacillati > Actinomycetota > Actinomycetes > Micrococcales > Microbacteriaceae > Frondihabitans > Frondihabitans sp. GW821-FHT04F02. The sequence continues at coordinate 151,460 of NZ_JBWKSZ010000007.1, forward strand.
CTCTGGGCCACGCAGTTCCACCCCGAGAAGTCCGGCGCCCCGGGCATCCGCCTCCTGACCAACTGGCTCCAGACCCTCTAGCGCCTGCCGCCGCGAGCGGCGACCCACACCGGAAAGCACCATGACCGACTTCACCAGCACTCCCGCCCTCACGCTGCTCCCCGCGGTCGACGTCGCCGACGGCAAGGCCGTCCGCCTCACCCAGGGCGAGGCCGGCACCGAGACCAACTACGGCGACCCCGTCGACGCCGCCGCCGACTGGAAAGACCAGGGCGCCGAGTGGCTCCACCTGGTCGACCTCGATGCGGCCTTCGGCCGTGGCGACAACCGCGAGGTCATCCGCCGCGTCATCTCGCACGTCAAGGGCATCGACGTCGAGCTGTCAGGCGGAATCCGCGACGACGCGTCGCTCGAGGCGGCCCTCGAGACCGGCGTGAAGCGGATCAACCTCGGCACGGCCGCCCTCGAGAACCCCGAGTGGGCGGCCCACGTCATCGCCCAGTACGGCGACGCCATCGCGGTGGGCCTGGATGTGCGCGGCACGACGCTGGCCGCGCGCGGCTGGACGCAGGAAGGCGGCGACCTGTTCGAGGTGCTCGCCCGCCTCGAGGAGGCCGGCTGCGCCCGCTACGTCGTCACCGACGTCACGAAAGACGGCACTCTCCAGGGGCCGAACATCGAGCTCCTCAAGCAGGTCATGGAGCGCACCGACCGCCCGGTCGTCGCCTCGGGCGGCATCTCCAGCCTCGACGACCTGGTCGCACTCCGCGAGCTCGTCCCGCACGGCCTCGAGGGCGCCATCGTCGGCAAGGCCCTCTACGCGGGCGCCTTCACGCTCGGCGCGGCTCTGGACGTCGCCGGGCACTGATGGCCGAGCCGCTCGATCACGGCCACGACCAGGCCGAGGCGCACGGATTCGCCCGGTCGCTCGGCGCCGACAGCGCCGGGAACCCCTGGGAGGGGCGCACCTTCCAGGCGCACGACACCGCCTACGCCGGCGACGACGGATCAGCCGACCCCGCCCTCCTGGCCGCGCTCGAAGCCCATCTCGCAGGGCAGGCCGACGAGGCGGCGGTGCTCGACGCCCTGCGCGCCGCCCGCCTCCTCATCCCGCTCCTGGCGCACGCGGGCGACGAGGGCGCGGGCGAGCACGGCGTACGGGTCGACAAGACGCAGGAACTCGCGATCGTGACCGTGGCCGGCCCCGACGGCCGCACGGTGCTGCCGGCCTTCACCTCGGTGCGGACGCTCCAGGCGTGGAACAGGTTCGCACGTCCAGTTCCTGCGCAGTCGCGCCGGATCGCCATCGCGGCGGCGGCGGAGTCGACCGAGCTGATGGTGCTCGATCCCGGCTCGGAGACCGAGTTCGGCGTGCGGAGACCAGCACTCTGGGCTCTTGCGCAGGACCTGCCGTGGGTCCCGGCGGCCCTCGATCCCGACGTAGCCCGGGCGTTCGTCGCGTCGGTCGAGCTCGAGCCCGCAGTCGCATCCGTCGGACTCGCGCCCCAGCCTGGACCGTCCGCGCTCACGGGGCCCGAGGTCGTCGTGCAGCTGGGGCTCCGGCCGGGGCTCGACCGCGCCGAGCTGTCGGCCCTGCTCCAGCGACTTCAGCAGGCCTGGGCCCTTGACCCGGTCATCGCGGAGCGCGTCGACAGCCTGGGTCTCAAGGTCGTCGCCGCTAGTTGACGGGCCCGGTGTACTTCTCGCCCGGCCCCTGCCCCACGGCGTCCGGGATCGGCGAGGCTTCGCGGAACGCCAGCTGGAGGCTGCGCAGTCCGTCGCGAAGAGCCCGCGCGTGCGTGTCGCCGATCTCGGGGGCTGCGGCCGTGACGAGGCCGGCCAGGGCGGTGATGAGCTTGCGGGCCTCGTCGAGGTCGGTCTGCTCGTCGGGGGAGTCGGCGAGCCCGACCTTGACGGCCGCGGCGCTGAGGAGGTGGACGGCTACGGTGTTGATGACCTCGACGGCCGGCACCTCGGCGATGTCGCGTTCGGCGCCGACTTCGTCGACGCCGTCGCCCATCGAGTCGTAGGGCGAGACGTGATCGGCGTTGGTGTGGCTCACTGGCATTCTCTCTGCTAAGCTTCTAGACGGCTACGGGCGCCTGCGCCCGTATTGAAAGTGGAGTCTCTCCCACCCGCGACCTCAGGTTACCGGGTAGTTGTCACCCCGATCTTCACGTGCACTGCACGCGAGTTCAGCTGTAAGGGTGTGGATGCCTGTTCCGACGTGCATCGACCGCTCCTCTTTCGCCCGCGTGACCAACCGTCGCGTGTTGACTCAGTTAGAGGAGCCCCGCATCAGCGATCCCCGTACCAACGACCGCATCCGCGTCCCTGAGGTCCGACTTGTCGGACCCGCCGGCGAGCAGGTGGGCGTTGTCCCCATCGCCATGGCTCTGCGCCTTGCCGCAGAGGCCGACCTGGATCTGGTCGAAGTTGCACCGAACTCGAAGCCGCCCGTCGCAAAGATCATGGACTACGGCAAGTTCAAGTACGAGGCTGCGCAGAAGGCCAAGGAGGCCCGGCGCAACCAGGCGAACACGATCCTCAAAGAGGTTCGCTTCCGCCTGAAGATCGACAAGCACGACTACGAGACCAAGCTCAAGCGCGCCGAGGGCTTCCTCCAGTCCGGCGACAAGGTCAAGGCCATGATCCTGTTCCGCGGTCGCGAGCAGTCGCGTCCCGAGCAGGGCGTCCGTCTGCTCCAGCGCTTCGCCGAGGACGTGCAGGAGTGGGGCACTGTCGAGAACAACCCCACCATCGACGGCCGCAACATGGTCATGGTCATCGGTCCGCTGAAGAACAAGGCCGAGGCGAAAGCCGAGTCCGAAGCTCGCAAGCAGGCCAACAAGCCCCCCAAGCATCCCGCACCTGCGGAGGCACCCGCTGCCGCCGCCGAGACCACGACCACCGAGGCACCGGCCGAGTAACACCGGCCCGCTTCGCGCCACCCGGGCCATCCCGGGTGGTTCCTAGAAGAAAGTAACGACTATGCCCAAGATGAAGACCCACTCCGGCTCCAAGAAGCGGTTCAAGGTCACCGGCACCGGCAAGCTCATGAAGCAGCAGGCCGGCATGCGTCACAACCTCGAGGTCAAGAGCGCCAAGCGCAAGGCCCGCCTGAACCAGGACCAGGTGCTGGCTCCGGCCGACGCCAAGGTCATCAAGAAGCTTCTCGGCCGCTGAGCCGCGCGAACGTAAGGGAATAAGAAAATGGCAAGAGTCAAGAGGGCGGTCAACGCCGCCAAGAAGCGTCGCGTTGTCCTCGAGCGCGCCGAGGGCTACCGCGGTCAGCGTTCGCGCCTGTACCGCAAGGCCAAGGAGCAGGTCACTCACTCGCTCGTCTACTCGTACCGCGACCGCCGCGCCAGGAAGGGCGAGTTCCGTCGCCTCTGGATCCAGCGCATCAACGCCGCGTCGCGTGCGAACGGCCTCACCTACAACCGCCTCATCCAGGGCCTCGCCCTGGCCGGCGTCGAGGTCGACCGTCGTCTGCTCGCCGACCTCGCGGTCAACGAGCCCGCTACCTTCGCCGGCCTCGTCGCCACCGCGAAGGCGGCCCTTCCCGCCGACACGTCGGCCCCGAAGGTCGACGCTGCGTAATTATCTGCGTGTCTGAGGCAGGATTGCATCCGTGCCCAGCAACCAGATGATCGACAACCCGCGTTCGCCCCGAGTGCGCGCGGTGGCCAAACTGGCCAAGAGAGATGCCCGGTCCCAGACCGGGCTCTTTCTGTTGGAAGGCCCGCAGTCCGTCACGGAGGCCTTGACCTTCCGGCCCGAGCTGGTGGTCGAGCTCTTCGCCACTCCGACGGCGCTCGAGCGCTACACGGAGCTTGCGCAGGCTGCGGTCGACGCTGGCGTCGACATCGAGTTCGTCTCCGAGGACGTCCTCGCGACGATGGCCGACACGGTCACGCCGCAGGGCCTCGTGGCGGTCTGCCGCCAGTTCCCGACCAGCGTGAAAGACATCTTCGGCGACTCCGAGGTGCGCCTCGTGGCGATCCTCGAAGAAGTGCGCGACCCCGGCAACGCGGGCACCATCATCCGCGCGGCCGACGCCGCCGGAGCCGACGCCGTCATCATGACCGGCCGCAGCGTCGACCTGTACAACCCGAAGGTGGTGCGAGCGACCACCGGCTCGCTGTTCCACGTGCCCGTGGCCGTCGGCATCGAGCTGCCGGCCGTGCTGGCGCTGGCCACGCAGGCGGGGCTTCAGGTGCTGGCCGCCGACGTCAAGGGCGGCGACCTCCTGGAAGCGCGCAAGGAGGGCATCCTCGCCGCCCCGACGGCCTGGCTGTTCGGCAACGAGGCCCGCGGCCTCAGCGACGAGGACCTCGCCAAAGCCGACCGGGCTGTCGTCGTGCCGATCTACGGCCACGCCGAGAGCATGAACCTCGCGACGGCCGCGTCCGTCTGCCTCTACGAGAGCGCGTTCGCGCAGCGCAGCTAGCGCCGGCGCGCCTCCCGCCGAGAGTGAGATCTTTGTCGCAAATCGGCCCGATTCGGACGACGGCTGGCGCATGATGCGGGTCGCGGCGGACGAGGCGCGTCGGGACTTCATCGCGACGACGGCCCGCGTGATCCGACTCCTCACAGAACGGGGGCAGGAACTGAACCGACCGTCTGCCCCCGTTCGGTAGGCTTGCTTCTCGTGTCAGACACGCCAGCCATCACCGAATCCACCGTCGAGAGCGCCGTCGCCGCGGCCCTCGCGGCCGTCGAGGCGGCCTCGACCGTCGCCGAGCTGAAGACGGTGCGCGGCGAGCACACCGGCGAGCAGTCGACGCTCGCGCGAATGAACGCCGGCCTCCGCTCTCTGCCGAACGACCAGAAGGCGTCGGCGGGCAAGCTGATGGGCGCGGCCCGGGGCCGTGTCAACCAGGCGGTCGCCGCACGCGAGGAGGCCCTCGCCGCTGTGGAGGAGGCCGCGCGCCTGGAGTCCGAGCGGATCGACGTGACGGCGCTGCCGGTCCGTCGTGCCCAGGGCAGCCGTCACCCGCTGAGCCTGCTCCAGGAGAAGATGGCCGACATCTTCATCGCCATGGGCTGGGAGCTGTCCGACGGCCCGGAGCTCGAGCACGAGTGGTTCAACTTCGACGCCCTCAACTTCGACGCCGACCACCCGGCCCGCGCCATGCAAGACACCTTCTTCGTCGAGCCCGTCGACCAGCACCTGCTTCTGCGCACGCACACGTCGCCGGTGCAGATCCGCACGTTGCTCGCGAAGGGCGTGCCGGTCTACAACGTCGCGACCGGCCGCGTCTTCCGAACCGACGAGCTCGACGCCACGCACACGCCCGTCTTCACCCAGATCGAGGCCATCGCCATCGACCGCGGTCTCACGATGGCGCACCTCCGCGGCACCCTCGAGCACCTCGCGCGCCAGATGTTCGGCCCCGACGCGCAGATTCGCCTGCGCCCCAACTACTTCCCCTTCACCGAGCCCAGCGCCGAGATGGACGTCTGGCAGCCGAACGCCAAGGGCGGTGCCCGCTGGGTCGAGTGGGGCGGCTGCGGCATGGTCAACCCCAACGTCCTCCGCTCGGCGGGTCTCGACCCCGACGAGTACCAGGGCTTCGCCTTCGGCATGGGTGTCGAGCGCACGCTTCAGTTCCGCAACGACCTGAACGACATGCGCGACATGGTCGAGGGCGACGTCCGCTTCAGTGAGCAGTTCGGAATGGTGGTCTGATGCGCGTCCCTCTCTCTTGGCTCGGCGAGTACGTCGACCTTCCCGACGACGTCACGCTCGAGCACGTCCACGAGGCCCTCGTCGCCGTCGGCTTCGAAGAAGAAGACGTGCACCTCTCCGAGGTGACCGGTCCCCTGGTCGTCGGGCAGGTCCTCGAGTTCACGCCCGAGCCGCAGTCGAACGGCAAGACCATCAACTGGTGCCGCATCGCAGTCGGTCCGGACCACGCCAGCGACGAGGCCGACGTGCGCGGCATCGTCTGCGGCGCCCACAACTTCGCCGTCGGCGACAAGGTCGTCGTATCCCTGCCCGGCGCCGTGCTGCCCGGGCCGTTCCCGATCGCCGCGCGCAAGACGTACGGCCACGTGTCCGAGGGCATGATGGCGTCGACGCGCGAGCTCGGTCTCGGCGAGGAGCACGACGGCATCCTCCTGCTGAAAGACCTGGGTCTCGATCCCGAGGTCGGCACCGACGCGATCCCGTTGCTCGGGCTCGACGACGCCGCCGTCGAGATCAACGTCACGCCCGACCGCGGCTACGCGTTCAGCATCCGCGGCGTCGCCCGCGAGTACTCGCACTCGACCGGAGCCGCGTACCGCGATCCGGCTGACGCGCAGTCGCCCGTCGCCCGGCAGGGTTTCCGCGTCGACGTCGTCGACGGGGCACCGGTCCGCGACCGCGCCGGAGTCAGCACGTTCATCACCGCGGTCGTCCGCGGCATCGACGCGTCGCGCCCGACACCGCCGTGGATGCGCTCGCGCCTCCGCCTCGCCGGCATCCGCTCGATCAGCCTGCCCGTCGACATCACCAACTACGTGATGCTCGAGACCGGCCAGCCGCTACACGCCTACGATCTGGCCACCGTCGCCGGAGGGTTCACGGTGCGCCGCGCGAACGCGGGGGAGCACCTCACCACTCTCGACGGCAGAGACCGCGCGCTCGACGTCGAAGACCTCCTCATCACGGACGACGATGGCCCGATCGGCCTCGCCGGGGTCATGGGGGGTGAGCGCACCGAGGTCTCGTCTACCACGACCGACGTCGTGGTCGAGGCCGCGACCTTCGAGCCGATCAGCATCGCTCGCACCGCGCGCCGCCAGAAGCTCCCGAGCGAGGCCTCGCGCCGCTTCGAGCGCGGCGTCGACCCGGCGGTGAGCCGTCCCGCTGCCGAGCGCGCCGTCCAGCTCCTCGTCGAGCTCGCCGGCGGCACCGCCGACACGCTCGGCTCCGTCTACGACGTCTCCGTCGCGCCGTCGGCGATCTTCCTCGCCGAAGACCGCGCCGGTCGCATGATGGGCGTGGACTACACGACGGCCGAGGTGGAAGAGAGCCTCCTGGCCATCGGCGCCGCGGTCGAGCCCGCCGACGGCGGCTTCACCGTCACCCCGCCGACCTGGCGACCCGACCTCCTCACCTCGGCCGACCTCGTCGAGGAGGTCGCGCGGATCACCGGCTACGACCGCATCCCGTCTGTCCTTCCTGTCGCTCCTCCCGGGCGAGGCCTGACGCGCGAGCAGTCGCTGCGTCGCGCCGTCTCGGCGGGCCTTGCGGCATCGGGTCTCACCGAGGTCTTCGCGTACCCCTTCGTCGCACCCGCCCGCAACGCCGCGTTCTCGCCCGTGCTCGACGGCCCCGATGCGGCGACGCCGATCACGCTGGCCAACCCGCTCGACACCGATGCCGCCGAGATGCGCATGTCGTTGATTCCCGGGCTGCTCGACACCGCCCGACGCAACCTGTCGCGCGGCCTGCTCGACCTGGCGCTGTACGAGTCGGGCTCGGTCTTCTACGTGAAGCCCGGTGCTTCAACCGGGACCGACTTCATCCCCGTCGGCGCCGCCCGCCCCGACGACGAGACCCTTGCGGCGCTGAATGCCAGCCTTCCGAGCCAGCCCAGGCATCTCGCGTTCCTGCGCTCCGGTTCTACAGTCGAGCGCCAGCCCGGTCAGGCGGCCCAGTCGGCCGACCTCGCCGACGTGCTCGACGATGTCCGCACCGCCGTCCGCCAGGTCGCGGCCGAGGTGAGCGTCCGTCAGGGTCGCCACGTCTCGCTGCACCCGGGCCGGACAGCCGAGCTGATCGTTGCAGGCGAGGTCGTCGGTATCGCCGGCGAGCTGCTGCCGGCGGTGGCGGCCGACCTCGACCTGCCGCGCGGCGTCGTCGTCGCCGAGCTCGATCTCGACCGTGTCATGGCCCTGGCCCGGGTGGAGCCGGCTCCGGTGCCGATATCGGCGTACCCGGTCGCGACTCAAGACCTGTCGCTCGTCGTCGGGGCCGATGCCCCGGCCGGCGAGGTGCTCGAGGCCGTCGTGTCCGGTGCCGGCGAGCTTCTCGAGTATGCTCGCCTCGTGGACGACTACCGCGGCGAAGGCATCGATCAGGGCTCGAAGTCCCTCACGTTCGCGCTGCGCTTCCGCGCGACCGACCGCACTCTGACCGCTGCCGAAGCCTCCGAGGCCAAGCAGGGCTCCGTGCGTCTCGCTGGCGAGCGATTCGGGGCGACGCTCCGCGACTGACCGTCGCGAGGCGCCGCCGCCCCGTCATCGTCCAGTCGAACATTAAGGTAGAAGCATGCCTTTATCCGTCGCCGTTGCAGGCGCAAGCGGTTACGCCGGTGGGGAACTCCTCCGCATCCTCAGTCAGCACCCCGAATTCGAGGTGACCACGGTCACCGCATTCACGAACGCCGGCCAGCCGCTCCTCGCGGCGCAGCCGCACCTGCGATCCCTCGCGCACCTGACACTCGTCACGACCACGGCCGAGAACCTCGCGGGCCACGATGTCGTCTTCCTCGCCCTGCCGCACGGCAAGTCGGGTGAGATCACGGCCGAGCTGCCCGAGGGGACGCTGGTCGTCGACTGCGGCGCCGACCACCGCCTCACGAGCGAGGCGGACTGGGCGGCGTTCTACGGCGGCGAGTTCTACGGCGCCTGGAGCTACGGCATGCCCGAGCTCATCCACTCCGGCGGGGGCAAGCAGCGCGGCGAGCTCGAGGGCACGAAGCGCATCGCGGTTCCCGGGTGCAATGTCACGGCCATGTCGCTGGGGCTGGCACCCGCCGTCGAGGCCGGCCTGGTCGAGGCCGACGACATCGTCGCCGTTCTGGCCGTGGGCCCGTCGGGGGCCGGCAAGTCGCTCAAGCCGCACCTGCTGGCCAGCGAGCTGATGGGCTCCGCCTCTGCATACGGCGTGGGCGGCAGCCACCGGCACATCCCCGAGACGCAGCAGAATCTCCGGGTGGCCGGCGCCACGCGCGTGAGCCTGTCGTTCACCCCGGTGCTCGTGCCGATGTCGCGCGGCATCCTCGCGACCACGACGGCCAAGCTCGCACCCGGCGTCACCGAGTCGGACGTCCGCCGCGCCTACGAGCTCGCGTACGGCGACGAGCCCTTCGTGCACGTGCTCCCGGCGGGGGAGTACCCCCGCGTCGCCGACACAGTCGGGGCCAACACCTGTCTCATCGGCCTCGCCGTCGACGAGGCCGCGGGTCGCCTCGTCGCGATCAGCGCGCTCGACAACCTGGTCAAAGGAACCGCAGGCGCCGCCGTCCAGTCGGCCAACATCGCGCTCGGCCTTCCCGAGATGCTCGGCCTCACCATGAACGGAGTCGCCCCGTGAGCGTCACAGCAGCGCAGGGCTTCCAGGCCGCGGGAGTCGCAGCCGGTCTCAAGTCGACGGGCAGGCCCGACGTGGCGCTCGTCGTCAACACGGGTCGCAGCGCGGCAGTCGCCGGCGTCTTCACCAGCAACCGAGCGAAGGCGCACCCCGTCGTCTGGTCGCAGCAGGTCGTGGCCGACGGCCAGGCCCGCGCGGTGATCCTCAACTCGGGCGGGGCCAACTGCTTCACGGGCCCGTTCGGCTTCCAGACCACCCACCAGACGGCCGAGCTCGCAGCCGAGGTGCTCGACGTCTCGGCGGGCGACGTGATCGTCTGCTCGACGGGGCTCATCGGCGTCGGTGACCAGGTCTTCCGCGACAAGGTCCTGGCGGGCACGAGGGCGGCCGCGTCCGAGCTCACGGCCGATGGCGGTCTCGCTGCCGCCACCGCCATCATGACGACCGACACCCACCCCAAGCAGGCGGTCGTGCACGGCGACGGCTGGGTCGTCGGCGGGATGGCGAAGGGCGCCGGCATGCTGGCCCCCGGCCTCGCGACGATGCTGGTCGTCCTGACGACCGACGCCGATGCCTCGGACCGAGAGCTGGACGCAGCACTCCGGCAGGCGACCCGCGTCACCTTCGACCGCCTCGACTCCGACGGCTGCATGTCGACGAACGACACGGTCGTTCTCCTGGCCAGCGGCGAGTCGGGCGTCACGCCGTCGCCGGACGAGCTCGCCGCCGCCGTCACCGAGCTCTGCGCCGATCTGGCCGCGCAGCTCCAGGGCGATGCCGAGGGTGCCTCGCACGACATCACGATCGACGTCTCGGGCGCCGTCACCGAGGAGGACGCCGTCGAGGTCGGCCGCTCGCTGGCCCGGAGCAACCTCCTGATGGCCGCCGTCTTCGGCAACGATCCGAACTGGGGACGCGTGCTCGCGGCGATCGGCACGACGAGCGCCGAATTCGACCCGTACGACGTCGACGTGTCGTTCAACGGCGTCCGGCTCTGCGCCGAGGGTGCTCCCGACCGCCCGGTGACCGAGGTCGACATGACCCCCCGCGCGCTCCGCATCGAGCTCGACCTGCACGCGGGTCAGTCACGGGCGACGATCCTGACGAACGATCTCACGCACGACTACGTGCATGAGAACAGCGCGTACTCGAGCTGAGCGGCATGGATACCGAACAGGCGCTGCGCCGCGAGCAAGACCTGGCTGCCGTCAAGGCGGCGACGCTCATCGAGTCGCTCCCCTGGCTGCTCAACTACCGTGACCGCGTCGTGGTCGTGAAGTTCGGCGGCAACGCGATGGTGAACGACGATCTCAAGCGCGCCTTCGCCGAAGACATGGTCTACCTGCGCACGGTCGGCCTGCACCCTGTCGTCGTCCACGGCGGCGGTCCTCAGATCTCGGCGGCGCTCAAGGCGGCCGGCATCGAGTCCGAGTTCCGCGGTGGCTACCGCGTGACGACGACTGAGGCCATCTCGGTGGTCCGCGATGTGCTGGCCGGCGAGGTCAACCGCGAGATCGTCGACATGATGAACGAGCACGGCGACCTCGCGCGGGGCGTGTTCAGCGACGGCACCGACTCCGCGCGGCTCTTCGAGGGTCACGTGCGCGGCGTCGAGGTCGACGGCGAGACCTTCGATCTCGGCCACGTCGGCGACATCACGAGCGTCGACCCGTCGCGTGTGCTCGCCGAGATCGAGGCCGGCAGGATCCCCGTCGTCTCGTCCATCGCCGTCAACGACATGGATCGCGACTCGGCCCTCAACGTGAATGCCGACGCAGCGGCCGCAGCTCTGGCCATCGCGCTCCAGGCGTCGAAGCTGATCATGTTGACGGACGTGCCCGGCCTGTACGCCGACTGGCCGAACCGCGACTCGCTCGTCGCGCTGATCACGGTCGACGAGCTGACCGAGATGCTGCCGAGCCTCGAGAGCGGCATGATCCCCAAGATGACCGCCTGCCTCGACGCCGTCGTCGCGGGCGTCGGCGGGGCGACCATCATCGACGGCCGCATCCAGCACTCCATCCTCCTCGAGATCTTCACCCAGCGTGGTGCGGGCACCGAGGTCATCCCCAACGGCAAGGCGAAAATCGCCTTACCGCACCAGCCACCCCAGGCAGATCAGAAGAGAGGACAGTCATGACCACGACCACACCGACAACCGAAGGCACGTGGCAGCGCCGATTCGGTGACTCCATCATGAAGAGCCTCTCGACCCCCAAGGTCATGCTCGAGCGGGGCCAGGGCTGCCAGGTCTGGGACGTCGACGGGAAGCGCTATCTCGACTTCCTCGCCGGCATCGCCGTCAACGCGCTGGGCCACGCGCACCCCGTGCTGGTCGACGCGGTCTCGAAGCAGGCTGCGACGCTCATCCACGTCTCCAACTACTTCGCCTCGCCGTCGCAGGTCGAGCTCGCCGAGCTGCTCAAGCGCATCACCGGGGCGGGCGACCGCGGCCGCGTCTACTACGGCAACTCCGGGGCCGAGGCGAACGAGGCGGCCTTCAAGCTGTTCCGTCTCAACAAGGGCGCCGACGGCAGGAAGACCCGCATCCTCGCGCTTCAGAGCGCCTTCCACGGCCGCACCATGGGTGCGCTCGCCCTCACCGGCAAGCCGGCTCTGCGCGAGCCGTTCGAGCCGATGCTCCCGGGCGTCGAGCACATCGAGACGTCCATCGAGGCGCTCGAGCAGGCGATGGACGACACCGTCGCCGGCTTGATCATCGAGCCGATCAAGGGCGAGGCCGGGGTGGTCGACCTGCCCGAGGGCTACCTCAAGGCCGCGCGCGAGCTCACCGCCAAGCACGGTGCTCTGCTGATCCTCGACGAGATCCAGACCGGCGTCGGCCGCACGGGCACCTGGTTCACCTTCCAGCAGTTCGACATCGTGCCCGATGCGGTCACCATCGCCAAGGGCATCGCCGGAGGCATCCCGATCGGCGCACTCGTCACCTTCGGCGACACCAGCGACCTGTTCGAGGCCGGCCAGCACGGCTCGACCTTCGGCGGCAACCCGTTCGCGACCAGTGCGGCGGTCGCCGTGCTCGGCGAGATCGAGGCATCCGACCTGGTCGGCAACGCAGCACGCCGCGGTGCGGAGATCCGAGCCGCGATCGAGGCCATCGGGTCGCCGCTGGTCAAGGAGGTCCGCGGTCGGGGGCTCCTGATCGGCGTGGGGCTCCACGAGCCGATCGCGAACGAGATCAACGCGCGCTGCCTCGAGGCCGGCCTCATCGTGAACGCCGCCAACGACTCCAGCATCCGCATCGCGCCGCCTCTGATCGTCGGCGACGCCGAGATCGCCGAGTTCGTCGAGATCTTCTCCTCCGTTCTGAAAGGTCTTGAATGACCCGCCACTTCCTCCGCGACGACGACCTCACGCAGGCCGAGCAGAGCGCCGTTCTCGACCTCGCCCAGAAGCTGAAGGCCGACCGGTACTCAGCGCGCCCGCTCGCGGGCCCGCAGACCGTCGCCGTGATCTTCGACAAGTCGTCGACCCGCACCCGCGTCTCGTTCGCGGTCGGCATCGCCGACCTCGGGGGAGTGCCGCTCATCATCGCCACCGCGTCGAGCCAGCTCGGCGGCAAGGAGACGCCGAGCGACACCGCTCGCGTGCTCGAGCGCCAGGTCGCCGCGATCGTGTGGCGCACCTACGGTCAGGCCGGCCTCGAGGAGATGGCCGCGGGCACGACGGTTCCCGTCGTCAACGCGCTGTCGGACGACTTCCACCCGTGCCAGCTGCTCGCCGACCTGCTGACCATCCGCGAGCAGAAGGGCACGCTCGCCGGCCTGACGGTGGCGTTCGTCGGTGACGGGCGCTGCAACATGGCGCAGTCGTACCTGCTTGCGGGAGCGACGGCGGGCATGCACGTGCGGATCGGGGCCCCGGAGGAGTTCCTGCCCGAGACTGCTGTTCTCGAGGATGCCCAGCGCATCGCCGCCGTGAACGGCGGATCGGCCGTCGTCGTCACCGACGCGGTCGAGGCCGTCGCCGGCGCCGACATCGTCGTGACCGACACCTGGGTGTCGATGGGCAAGGAAGACGAGAAAGCGCACCGCGTCGCGACCTTCGGCTCGTACAAGGTCGACCACGCGCTCATGGCGCACGCCGACGACGACGCGATCTTCTTGCACTGCCTTCCGGCCGACCGCGGCTACGAGGTGGAGGCCGACGTCATCGACGGCCCGCGCAGCGTGATCTGGGACGAGGCCGAGAACCGTCTGCACGCCCAGAAGGCCCTCCTGACGTGGCTGCTGGAGCAGGAATGACGACCGGGGGCAATCGCGCGGCCGAGGCAGGCGCTCTCTGGGGCGGTCGCTTCGCGTCGGGTCCGAGCCCGGAGCTGCAGGCGCTGAGCAAGTCGACGCAGTTCGACTGGCAGCTGTACCCGTACGACATCGCCGGATCGCGTGCGCACGCTAAAGCTCTGGCTGCGGCCGGCTATCTCGACGAGTCCGAGCTGGGCGGGATGCTGGGGGCCCTCGACACCCTCGAGGCCGGGGTCGCCGACGGCACCTACACGGCGGCCGCGTCGGACGAAGACGTGCACTCCGCGCTGGAGCGGCATCTCATGTCGATCGCCGGGCCCGAGCTGGGCGGCAAGCTCCGCGCCGGCCGCAGCCGCAATGACCAGATCGCCACCCTCGTGCGGATGTACCTGCGCGACCACGGCCAGGTCATCGCGCACCAGGTCACCGACCTGATCGACGCGATCGCCGGACAGGCGAGCGCCAATCAGAGGGCCGTGATGCCCGGTCGCACGCACCTCCAGCACGCTCAGCCCGTGCTGCTCGCGCACCACCTGCTCGCGCACGCCTGGCCCCTGGTCCGCGATCTCGAGCGCCTGCGCGACTGGTCGCGACGAGCTGCCGCGTCGCCCTACGGCTCGGGTGCCCTGGCCGGCTCGTCGCTCGGGCTCGACCCGGCGCTCGTCGCCCGCGAGCTGGGCTTCGACCGCACGACCGAGAACTCGATCGACGCCACCGCCTCGCGCGACGTGGTCGCCGAGTTCGCCTTCGTCACGGCGTCGATCGGCATCGACCTCTCGCGCCTGGCCGAAGAGGTGATCATCTGGAACACCCGCGAGTTCGGCTTCGTGAAGCTGCACGACGGCTACTCCACCGGATCGTCGATCATGCCTCAGAAGAAGAACCCCGACATCGCCGAGCTCGCGCGCGGCAAGTCGGGCCGCCTGATCGGCAACCTGACCGGTCTCCTCGCGACGTTCAAGGGATTGCCCCTGGCGTACAACCGCGACCTTCAAGAAGACAAAGAGCCCGTCTTCGACACCGTCACTCAGCTCGAGGTGCTCCTGCCGGCGTTCACCGGCATGATCGCGACGCTCGAGTTCGACACGGAGCGTCTCGCAGAGCTGGCTCCGCAGGGTTTCTCTCTGGCGACCGACGTCGCCGAGTGGCTGGTCAAGCAGGGGGTGCCGTTCCGCGACGCCCACGAGATCAGCGGGTCGCTCGTGCAGTTCTGCGAGACCCACGGCCTCGACCTCGACGAGCCGACCGACGAGCAGTACGCCGCCGTCTCGGAGCATCTCACGCCGAGCATCCGAACGGTGCTGACCGTCGAGGGCTCGATCGCGAGCCGTGACGGCGTCGGCGGCACCGCTCCGGTGCGCGTGGCCGAGCAGCTGGCTTCGCTCACCGCTCAGGTGCGCGCCCTGGTCGCCGAACTCGACCCGAAGGCCGTGTGACGATGACCGACGACACCCGTTCCACGCGGCCCTGGCTCCTCCGCATCATCATCGCGATCGCGGTCGTCGTCGTGGTCGCCGCGATCGTCTACACGATCGCGACCGGGCAGCGCTTCCTCTGAGACGCTCCGTCGTGGAACCCCACCCGCTCGCCCGCCCCGCGCTCGAGGCGGCGCCGCTGCTGCTCGGCGCTGTGTTCCGGGCGGGCGAGGTGGCGGTGCGGATCACCGAGGTCGAGGCCTATCACGGCCAGGGCCAGGACCCCGGCTCGCACGCGCACCGCGGGTTCACCGAGCGCAGCGCCAGCCTCTGGGGCGGCCCGGGAACCCTGTACGTGTACCTGTCGTACGGAATCCACCGCTGCCTCAACATCGTCTGCGGCCCGGAGGGCTACGCGTCGGGATGCCTGCTGCGGTCGGGCGAAGTGATCGACGGCCTCGATGTCGCGAGGTCGCGGCGCCCAACGGCCCGCACCGACATCGAGCTCGCGAAAGGACCTGGACGGCTCGGATCAGCCCTCGGCATCGAGCTGTCCGACGACGGCTCGTCGATCGCGACACCTCCGTTCTCGCTCGAATTGCCGAGAGAACCGGTCGCAGGAACCACCGGACCCCGCGTCGGGGTCTCCGGCCACGCCGGCACCGATGCCTTCCCCTGGCGGTTCTGGATCGCCGACGATTCGACCGTGTCGGCGTACCGCGCCGCCGTGAGTCGCCGCCGCGGCTAAAGTTGTCGGGTGACGAGTCTGACGACGGCCGACATCCTGGCCACCCAATCCAACGATCCCGAGTTCGACAACGTGTGGGACGAACTGGTCTATCGCGGGCTCGTCCATGTCTCGACCGACCAGGAGGCTCTCCGCGAGCTGCTCGGCGGCGAGGCGATCACGTACTACTGCGGCTTCGACCCGACGGCCCCCAGCCTGCACCTCGGCAATCTCGTGCAGCTGCTCGTGATGCGGCGCCTCCAGCTCGCCGGCCACAAGCCGCTCGGCCTCGTCGGCGGCTCGACCGGTCTCATCGGCGATCCGCGTCCCACGGCCGAACGCGTCCTCAAGTCGCGCGAGCAGACGGCGGAGTGGGTCGACAGGATCCGGGTGCACGTCGAGAAGTTCCTGTCGTCCGAGGGTGACAACGCCCTCCGCATCGTCAACAACCTCGACTGGACCGAGCCTCTCAGCGCCATCGAGTTTCTTCGCGACATCGGCAAGAACTTCCGCGTCGGCACGATGCTCAAGAAAGACGCCGTGTCGGCGCGTCTCAACTCGGATGCCGGCATCAGCTACACGGAGTTCAGCTACCAGATCCTGCAGGGTCTCGACTTCCGCGAGCTGTACCGCGCCTACGGGTGCGTGCTCCAGACCGGCGGGAGCGACCAGTGGGGCAACCTGACCAGCGGAACCGACCTGATCCGTCGCTCGGAGGGGGTGTCGGTGCATGCCATCGGCACGCCGCTCATCACGAACTCCGATGGCACCAAGTTCGGCAAGAGCGAGGGCAACGCCATCTGGCTCGATCCCGAGATGACCTCGCCCTACGCCTTCTACCAGTTCTGGCTCAACCAAGACGACGCCGACGTCGTCGATCGGCTCAAGATATTCACGTTCCTCACGAAGGCTCAGGTGCAGGAACTCGCCGACCAGGTCGAAGCCCGGCCGTTCGCGCGCGAAGCCCAGAAGCGCCTCGCGTACGAGGTGACCGCACTCGTTCACGGTCACGACGCCGCCCAGGCCGCCATCGATGCGTCCGCCGCGCTGTTCGGCCAGGGTGATCTCGCCCTGCTGCCGGCCGACGTGCTCGCTTCGGCGATCGCCGAGTTGCCGCACGCGACCGTCGCTCCCGGGACCACGGTGTCGCAGGCACTCGTGGCGACCGAGCTCGTCGCCTCGCTGGGTGCTGCCCGGAGGGCGACGGCCGAGGGAGGCGTCTACGTGAACAATGAGCGGGTCGCCGATGAGGCGACGGACATCGCGAGCCTCACCCTGTCGGGTGGTCACGCCGTGCTCCGCCGAGGCAAGAAGACCCTCGCGGGCATCACCGTCCAGGCCTGACGCCCGGGATTCCGGGGGAGTAGCGTGCGACACGCCCGAGATGCACGCAGGATTTGCCGCATCTGCGACCCGCACGTATTGTTTTCTCTTGTCACCCCAAAGGAACGGAAACGGGCCTGGATCTGATCCAGTTCAACCTTCCTCAAGCGGGACACCTGCTCCTCATCTCCTTGCTTGCAAGTCGAGATGATTGTGAGTAAGGTTGCAACTCTTCACCTGGCAAGCACAGCTTGCAAGCGGCACCTCGTCTCGGGGGGCCGAAGTCTAGTCGGAAACGTTCGCAAGAACGGGTTTGACAGGGCCCGATCGGGTGGATAAGGTTTCAAAGTTGCCTCGGGCGAAGATGGTTTAGATCGTCGGGTTT
>NZ_JBWKSZ010000008.1:0-131853 GCF_059420045.1 Frondihabitans sp. GW821-FHT04F02
GTTTGCCCGATGTCATGTATTCGCGACCCTCCCCGGGAGGGTTTGGTCCGGGTGCCCTCCGTTACCCGTTCGTGACCATCGGCCCTCGACGTGGCAGGGTTGACGGACAGCCACACCGAATCGAGGACGATATGACGACGCTGCCCACCCCGACCGACACGACGGAGCTCCGAGTGGGGGTGGTGGGGCTCGGCTTCGCGGGCACCACCCACCTCGACGCCTATACGGCCCTGCCGGGAGCGCGCGTAGTCGCCCTCGCCGGGCAGGAGGCCGGCCGCCTGGCCGAGCTCGCCGAGACCCGCGGCGTGGAGGCGACGTACGCCGACTGGCAGGACCTCGTGGCGCGCGACGACCTCGACATCGTGTCGATCGGCGTGCCCAACGACCTCCACCACCCGATCGCCATGGCCGCGCTCGAATCGGGCAAGCACGTCTTCTGCGAGAAGCCGCTGGCCACGACGGGCGACCTCGCCGCCGAGATGGTGGCGGCGGCCCGGGCGGCCGACCGCGTGCTGGAGGTGGCGTACAACCACCGGAGGCGCGCCGACGTGCAGTTCCTGCGCCGCGAGCTCGACGAGAACCCCATCGGACGCGTCTACCACGCGCGGGCCAGCTGGCTGCGGCGGTCGGGGGTGCCCGGCATCGACTCGTGGTTCACCAGCAAGGCCGCGGCAGGCGGCGGGCCCCTGATCGACCTCGGGTCGCACGTGCTCGACATCGCGCTCTACCTGATGGGCGAGCCGACGGTCACCGCGGTCTCGGCCGTGGCCTACAACGAGCTCGGCCGCGCCGGCCGGGGCGGCAGCACGCGCGGCGGGCCCGTCTCGGCGCGCGGAGGACACGCGTTCGACGTCGAGGACTTCGCGAACGCGCTGCTCCGCTTCGCCGACGGATCGAGCCTGCAGCTGCAGGCGTCGTGGGCGTCGTACTCGAAGGCCCACGAAGACATCGAGGTCGAGCTGCTCGGCGCGGAGGGAGGCGTGCGGCTGCACGTCGACGACTACAGCACCGACGGGACGGTGACGCTGTACTGGGACGTCGCGGGCGCTCCGACGGTGTCGCGGCCCGACGTGCACGTTCCTGCGGGCCACCACCAGAGCGTGATCGAGGAGTTCCTGGCGACCATCCGCGAGGGTGCGGACGGCGCGGCTCCCCGGTACGCCGGCCACCACGGCGAGTACGCGCTGCACCGCTCGCGGGTGGTCGACGCCGTGTACGAGTCGGCGGCCGCCGGTCGCGAAGTGCCGGTCGAGAGCACCGAGGTGGTGGCCCGATGACCCGGATCGTGGTGTGGAACGAGTACGTCCACGAGACACGCGGCGACGAGGTGGTGCTCGGCAACTACCCCGACGGCATCCACGCGGTCGTCGCCGACGGGCTCCGCGAGCTGCTCGGCGCCGACGCCGACGTCACGACGGCGACCCTGCAGGAGCCCGAGCACGGCCTCACCGAGGAGCGCCTCGCCGCCACCGACGTGCTGTTCTGGTGGGGGCACATCGCGCACGACCAGGTCTCGGACGAGGTCGTCGACCGCGTGGTGCGCCACGTGCACGCCGGCATGGGGCTCGTGGTGCTGCACTCCGGGCACTACTCGAAGCCGTTCACCCGGCTGATGGGCACGACCTGCTCGCTCAAGTGGCGCAACGACGGCGAGCGCGAGCTCGTCTGGACGATCGCGCCCGACCACCCCATCGCCCAGGGCGTGCCGCACCCGATCGTCATCGACCGCCAGGAGATGTACGGCGAGCAGTTCGACATCCCCCGGCCCGACGAGGAGGTGTTCCTGTCGACGTTCGACGGCGGCGAGGTCTTCCGCTCGGGCGTCGCGTATCGCCGCGGTCTCGGGAAGGTGTTCTACTTCTCGCCCGGCGATCAGGAGTACCCCGTCTACCACCACCCCGACATCCGCCGGGTGCTGGCCAACGCTGCCGAATGGGCCGCGCCGACCGCGCCGCGCCGCGACCTGACGGCCGATCAGCACCCGCGCGACTGGTTCCTGAACGGGTAGTCGCCCGGCGAGCCCGGTGAGGAGTCGCTCGTTGCTCGGGGCGGGCGGGGTCACCGACAACCAGCGACTCCTCACCGGGCTCTGGGGGGGGCCAGGGGGCAGGGGCTAGGGGGCAGGGGCTAGGGGGCGGGGGCTAGAGGGCCTGGAGGTGGCGCTCGGCGAGGATGCCCCGGATGTTGGCGACGTCGGCGGCGATCTGCGCGACGAGCGCGTCGAGCCCCTCGAAGCGGACGTTGCCGCGGACGCGCCTCACGAAGTGCACCGAGATCTCACGGTCGTACAGGTCGAGCGAGGCGTCGAGGATGTGCGCCTCGATCTGCCGCTCGGGGACGCCTTCGAACGTCGGGTTGTTGCCGACCGAGACGGCGCCTCCGAAGACGCGGCCGTCGATGACGACCCAGGCGGCGTAGACGCCGTCGGCGGGCGTCACGCCCTCGGCCTTCGGGTCGAGGTTCGCGGTCGGGAACCCGAGCTCGCGGCCGCGCATCTCGCCGTGCACGACCCGACCGGTGACCGTCGGGTACAGAGCGAGCCGCGCCGCCTCCGGGGAGTCGACGAGGGGCTCGCCGAGGAAGGCGGTTGCGGTGTTCGCGGGCAGTGCTCCCATTACGCGTCCTGTCAGTCGAATAGCTGTCTGTTCGAACGACCCCGGCGTCGTTCTCCTGACGCTAGTCAACGCGCGGCGTATTGCGCCTATTCGTACGCAGTGTTACGAGTTCATTGCGCCTACGACGACGCCGCGACTCCCCCGGCGTTCCGGGGCAGTCGCGGCGTCACGTTGCCGATGAAGAGGCTGAGGGCGCCTAGACGGCGGAGTCGTTCTGCTTCAGCCAGGCGAGCGACGAGGCGATTCCCTCGAAGACGTCTCCGCTGTAGCCGTCGAACTCGACGACGCGGAGGGCCTGCGGGGCCGCCGCGAGGATGCCTGCGACGTCGACGTCGCCCTGGCCGGCGGGCGTCTGGTTCTCGAAGGCGGCCTTCAGCGCCTCGGGAACGACGAGAGCCGACTCGCTGCTGGGCAGCGCGTCGCGGATGTCGCCCGAGATCTTGCCGTCTTTCACGTGGATGGCGACGACTCGGTCGCCGAGGGCCTTCAGCACGGCCGGGGTGTCGGCGCCGCCGACGGTCGCCCAGAACGTGTCGAGCTCGAGGACGACCGCGTCGGAGAGCTGCGAGACGAAGAGCTCGTAGACGGTCTGGCCGTCGACCTTGTTCGTGAACTCCCACTGGTGGTTGTGGTAGCCGAAGCGCAGGCCGAACGACTTGGCGGCCTCGGCGAGCTCGTTGACGCGCGCCGAGAGGCGGGCCACGTCGTCGGCGGTCTGCCAGCGGTCGGTCGGGATGAACGGGTCGATCACCGTCTCGATGCCGAGGCGGGCCGCGGCGTCGAAGACCACGGAAGGGTCGTCGACGTCGATGACCGGAGCGTGGCCGGACGGCGCGGCGAGGCCGGTCGCGGCGAACGCGCGCTCGTAGTCGGCGACGCGCTCGGGGAAGGAGTACGGCTCGACGAGCTCGAAGCCGATCTCGCGGACCCGCGCCAGTGCCGAGTCGAGGTCGGCAGCGACGGCGTCGCGCAGGGTGTACAGCTGGACGGAAGGGGTCGTCATTGAGGGTCCTTTGAGTTGCCGAACGGTGGTAGGTTTCTCGATCAGCCTAGTCACGGCTGCTGTGCACGAGCCAACTCGCTCAGCCTAGAACCTCGAGCGGCGCTGGAACCTCGATCGGCCTCAGACCCCGGGCCAGCTCCTCGCCTTGGCGAGCGGCGCGGCGAACGACTCGATCTTGCTCGTCGTCAGTCCCTGCCGAACGAGGGTCTCGACCATGGCGGCCGCGGCGGCGACCCCGTCGATGACCGGGACCGGCAGACGGTCGCGGACGTGCTCCTCGAGACCGGCCATGCCCGCGCAGCCGAGGCAGATGACCTCGGCGCCCTTGGCGATAGCGCGCTGACCGGCCTCGACGAACGCCTCGGCTGTGGCGAAGGCGTCCTCCTCGAGCTCGAGCACGCCGAGCCCCGTGTCTTCGATGGCTGCGCACTTGGCGATGAGGCCGGCGTTCGTCAGGCTGTCCTCGATCTGCCCGACGGCACGCCGCACGGTCGTGACGACGCCGAAACGGCGGCCGAGCGGCATGGCCAGATGCGCGGCGGCCTCGGTGATGTCGACCACGGGTATGGACAGCAGCTCGCGCGCACCCTCCCGGCCGTGCTCGCCGAAGCCGGCCATGACCACGCCGTCGATGTCGGCGGGCAGCGTCTCGAGCGCCTGCAGCACGGCGGCCGCGCTGATGAAGCTGTCGTACCAGCCCTCGGCCGACGCGACTCCCCAGCTCGGGGTGACCGCGACGATCTCGACGCCGGGCCCGACCGCCAGGCGGGCGCGCGCGGCGGCCGTCTCGGTCATCGACTCGGTGGTGTTGCAGTTGACGACGGCGATGCGGATCATGCGGGCACCGCCCCCGGGACGCGGGCGAGGGCGACGGCCTGGCCGACTCCGCGCTCGGCGGCGAGGTCGATCACTCGGGCGGCGACGGCGAGGTCCTGGGCGGCGAGCCCGACGGAGTCGAAGACCGTGATGTCGTCGGGTGCGGTGCGGCCGGCCGCAGTTCCTGCGATGACCTCGCCCAGCTCGCTGAATCGCGTGTCGGCCGACAGCGCCCCCTCGGCGATCGCCTCGAGCAGGTCGCCGGACTTCGAGAAGGCGGTGGCACGGCTGTCGACGATCACCGTGCCGCGGGCCATGGCCTCGCCGTCGAGCTCGCGGTGCGTCGGACGGGGCCGGGCGCCGACCGCGTTGACGTGCTGGCCCTCGTGCAGCCAGGCGCCCAGGACGACGGGGTCGATCGACGGGGTCAGCGTGCAGAGCACGTCGGCCTGCTCGACGACCTCGCGGGGGCTCGACGCGATGACGCAGCCGCCGGGGAGGTCGAAGCGGACGCCCTCCAGGAAGGCGTCGACCGTGGACCGCGACCGCGACCAGACGACGATGCGCTCGAAGGGCATGGTCTCGGCAAACGCCCTGGCGTGCTCGATCGCGAGGTTGCCCGCGCCGATGAGGCCCAGGGTGCGGCCCCCGGGTGCGGCCAGGTGCCTCGTGGCGACGACCGAGGTCGCGGCCGTGCGGACGCGGGTGATGGAGGCGCCGTCGAGGATCGCGACGCACTCCCCCGTGACCGCCGACGACACGACGATGGTCGAGCGCTGCGTCGGCAGGCCGCGCTCGGCGTTGGCGGGGATGTCGGCCATCAGCTTCACGGCGACGAGGCCGAGGCGGTCGGAGCGCGAGGTCATCGGAAGGAAGACGGCCTCGTCGGCCCCGGTCAGGGCGCCCGGCGCGAGCTGCGTCATGGCACCCGAGCCGAGGTCGCGGTGGATGGCCTCGACGGCGTCGACGGCGTCGACCGAGGTGATCAGCGAGCCGATCTCGCTCGCACCGAGGACGACCGTCACGAGGCGGCGCCGACCGGAGCCGCGGCGCCCTGGAGCTCCTCGAGGGTGGGCACGTGCGCGAGCAGGCCGCCCTCGTCGAGGATGCGCATCCAGCGGTCCGACGCGTCGCGGTCGATGACGGCGGAGTCCCAGACGCCGCCCTCGGCCATCTCGGTCGCGGCGGAGCGGAGCAGCGTGTGGTCCTTGTCGGGCCAGCGGGCGGCCAGGACCGCGTCGATCTCGGCGTCGGCTTGCTTCGAGGTGATCTTCTCCATGGCGGTCGCGATGCCGTCCATGAAGCGGCCGAGGCGGTCGCCGAGCTCGTCGACGCGCTCGGAGAGGCAGTAGTAGACGCTGTTCGGCATGATGCCGCCGGCCTCGAGGTGCTGGAAGACGATGGTGCCGAAGCCGTCGGCGACGACCTCCTTGGCCGAGACCAGGTCGAGGATGATCGCGTCGCCGAGGCCGCCCTTGTAGAGCTCGATCAGCATGGCGGTCGAGAGGTCGCGGACGAAGCGGGTGGCCGAGACGTCGAAGCCGGCCTCGCGGATCAGGCCCGCGGTGAACTCGTAGGGGGCGCTGCCGCCGGCCCCGGGTGCCAGGACGACCTTGCCGGCGAGCTGGCCGAGGCTGATCGGAGCGGTCTCGGTGCGCGACACGATCGTCATCGGGAACTTGTGGTTGAGCTGGCCCACGACCGACAAACTGCGGTCCATGCCGGCGTACATGGCCGGGACCCAGAGTCCTCCGAGGGCCACGTCGGCCGCGCCCGACTCGATGTCGTCGAGGACGCCCGTCCACGGGTCGCGGGCCACGGCGGTGACCTGGAGGTCGTTCGCGGCGAAGATGCCGCCCTGCGCCGCGACGTACTCGGGCAGGTAGTTGAGGCCGTTGGCGGTCGCGGTGATCTTCAGGGTGTCCATGTGTTCCTCCAGGGAATCGGTTGCGGTGGGGCGGAGGCGGGGCCGGTGGTCACCGGCCCCGCCGGGTGGTCAGGAAGCGAGCACGTTCTCGTTGACGTCTTCGAGCGAGCGGCCGCGGGACTCCGGGGCGAAGCGCGAGGCGATGACGAGGATGGCGTACATGACTGCGGCGAGGCCGAAGACGCCGGCGAAGGCGAAGTGGCCGTAGAGGGCGATCGCGAGGAACGGCATGACCGCTCCGGCGATGTTGCCGATGCCGTTGACGATCGAGGCGCCGGAGGCGCGGATCGCGGTCGGGTAGACCTCGGCGGTCCAGGCGGCGAGCGTGGTGTTGGTCACCATGGTGAAGAACTGGAACAGGGCGCCGAGCACCAGGATCGCGCCGGTCGCGTTGCCGAAGCCGGCGAAGGCGAGGGCGGTGAGGCAGCCGAGGATCCCGGCCGTCGTGACCAGGGGTCGGCGGCCGACGCGGTTGGCGAGCAGCGCGGCCGCGGTGCAGCCGAGGAGCGAGCCCACGTTCATGATCATCGTGTACAGGAGGCTCTGCGAGACGGTGTAGCCGCGCTCGACGAGCAGGGTCGGCATGAGGAAGTTCAGCGTGACCTGCGAGCCGAAGGCCATCCACGAGGCGATGCCGATCGAGATGGTGCGTCGGAGCACGAGCGGGTGGAAGACCGCGGCCGGCGACGAGTGCAGCGCGACCGGGGGCAGGTCGGCGGCGGTCAGCGTGAGGGGCGGCTTGACGTCGGCCGAGGGGCGGAGCGAGTTCGAGGCGAGGATGGCCAGCGAGCGGTTCGCCTCGTCGATGCGGCCCTTGGAGAGCAGCCAGCGCGGGGTCTCGGGCAGACGGCGGCGGTAGAGCACGACCAGCAGGGCCGGGAGGGCGAGGATCACGAAGGTCCAGCGCCACACGTGGTCGTCGCCGCCCAGCGGGATGGCCAGGGGGCCGAGGAGCAGCAGGAAGAGGCCGTACGAGATGAAGTTGCCGATGCCTCCGGCGCCCACGTTGATCGTGGCGATGAGCCCGCCCCGGAAGCGGGTCGCGACCATCTCGGAGAGCATCGCGATGCCGATCATGAACTCGCCGCCGACGCCGATGCCGACGATGAAGCGGCTGACGAGGAGCATGTCGTAGTTGAACGAGATCGCCGACAGCAGGCCGCCGAGCGTGTAGATGAGGAGGTTGAGGCCGAGCGAGAAGCGGCGGCCGTACCGGTCGGCGAGGAAGCCGGCGAGGAGGCGGCCGACGAGGCCGCCCAGCACGGTGGCGGTGTTGATCGTGGTCAGCTGCACGTCGCCGATCTGGAGCGACGCCTTGATGTTGGTGGCCATGGCGCCGACCGAGTTCTGCTCGAGCGTGTCGAAGAACTCGCCAGCGAGGATCAGCATGAGCACCCAGAACTGGGCGCGGGTGAAGCCGATCGAGTCGAGGGCGGAGGCGACGCCGTTGCCGGTGGCGGACTTCGTGGGAGGGGTCGTGGTGCCGGTGGAAGCTGTGGAGCGGGTTACAGCAGTCATTCGAGACTCCAGCGGGAAAAGAGGTGGCGGCGCCAGATTCATTCTGCACCGTGCGGACACTCTTTTGTATACGAAAACGTGTTTCCGGCTGGTTTCGGGGAAGAAACGCTTGATTACGGGCGCCTGGCTGGCCCGACAATTCAACGATCTAAGCGCCCGACACGCCCAAAAAATCTACCTTTCGTATACGTTCAGTCGCGAAATGCAGGCTCGAGGGCAGCGAAGATCGCCTCGTCGCGCCGCAGGTGCTCCTCCATCAGGAGCCCGGCCTGAACCACTGAGCCGCGCAGGATCGCGTTGGCGACGGCCGCATGGTCGCCGCCGCTGGACGCCACCTCGTCCTGCGTCACCCGCTCGAATGCCCACGATGTCTGGTGCACGAGGCGCTCGATCATCTGATCGAGCCGGGCGTTGCCGGACGCAGTCGCCACGAGCCGGTGGAAGGTGAACCGCGGCGACTGCACCTCGACCTCCTGGTCGGAGCGCTCCTCGTTCACCACTGCGCGCAGCAGGTCGGCGCTCTCGCCGCCGCGACGCCCGGCGGCGAGCTGAGCCGCGAGCACCTCGAGACCGCGGCGGATCTGCATCAGCTCCACGACGGCCTCCGGCGACGAGTCGGCGACGCTGACGCCCTTGAACTTCTCGGCGACGACGAAGCCCTCTGTTTCCAGCTGGCGCAGGGCCTCGCGCACCGGCACCCGCGAGACGCCGAAGCGCTCCGCGAGCTGGTCTTCCTTCAGGCGCGTGCCCCGGGGCAGCGTGCCGGCGATGATCTCGGCACGAAGGGCTCGGAGGACGGACGCGGGCTTGGACTCCACGAGGCCGATCGTATCGGTCGGTGCGCAGGAACTCCTGGCGGCCGCCTCAGTCGACCCAGACGACCGTGCCGTTGAGCTCGTTCACGAGAGCCGCCACCCCGGCCCGCAGGGCGCGTCCGGCCCGCTCCGGCGTGAACGAGTCGGGGTCGTAGTGCGTCGGCGGCAGTCACGTTCGCGGTCGGTCCGGTGAGGAGTCGCTCGTTGTCGCCCAGCTCGCTGGCCGGGACAACGAGCGACTTCTCACCATCCCGGCCGGAGCAGTTGACCTCAAGCGCTTGAGGTGTGGTTCTGTGACGACATGACCACGATGACCATTCAGGACGCATCGCGCCGGACCAGGCTCAGCGAGCCGACCCTGCGCTACTACGAGGAGGTCGGGCTCGTCGGCCCGATCCTCCGCGACGACCGCAGCGGGCACCGCCGCTACCGAGAGACCGACGTCGACGACCTGCAGATTCTCGCCTGCCTGCGCGCCATGGGCATGGGCATCGACGAGATGCGCACGTACCAGGCCAACCGAGCCCTCGGAAATGCTGCGGCCGGCGAGCAGCGCGACATCCTGACGAAGCACGCCACGCGGATCGAGGCCGAGATCGCGACCCTGCACATCCACCTCGAGTACCTGAGCGCGAAGGCGGCCCTGTGGGATGCCCGCGACAAGGGCGACGTCGCGCTCGAGGCCGAGGCCAAGACCCGCGTCGACGCGATCCTGCCGCAGCTCGAGGGGGCGCTCCGATGACGCGGGTGCTGGTGACCGGCGGCTCGGGCTACCTCGGCAGCCGGCTCGTCGCCGACCTGCTGCTCGCGGGGGTCGAGGTCCGCACCACGGTCCGCTCGCTCGACAGCGAACCCGAGCTGCGCGAGGCCGTGCGCTGCGGTGGGGCCGACGACTCGGGGCTGGAGGTCGTGACCGCGACGCTCACCGAAGACGACGGCTGGGCCGCGGCCGCCACCGGCATGGACGGCGTCTACCACGTCGCCTCGCCGATGATCCTCGCGACCGAGCCCGACGAGGTCGTGATCCCAGCGCGCGACGGCAGCCTGCGGGTGCTCCGCGCCGCCCGCGACGCCGGCGTGCCCCGGGTCGTCCTGACGTCGTCGTTCGCCGCTGTCGGCTACTCGCCCAAGCGCGTCCGCGACTACACCGAAGACGACTGGACCGACCCCTCGACCCCCGGGCTCCCGGCGTACCCGCTGTCGAAGGCGGTGGCCGAGCGTGCGGCCTGGGACTTCATCGAGGCAGAAGGTGCAGGAACTGAGCTGGTCACCGTCAACCCCACCTGGATCGCCGGACCCACCCTCACCCGCACCGCCCGCTCGTCGCTCCAGGTGTTCACGGCGATGATCGGCGGACACATGCCCGTGACGCCCCGTCAGCTGTTCGGGATCGCCGACGTGCGCGACGTGTCGCAGTTGCACATCGCCGCGATGACGACCGCGGCCGCTGCGGGCCGCCGCTACCTCGCCCTGGCCGACGGCCCGACGACGACGTTCCTCGAGGTTGCGACCGTGCTCCGCGAGCACTTCCCGGTGCTCGCCGAGAAGGCGCCGACCGAGGAGGCCCCGGGCGACGACCTCCCGCCGCTCGTGATCCACAACGAGCGGGCCAAGGCCGAGCTGGGCTTCCACCCGCGGCCCGTCGAGGCGACTCTGGTCGAGACCGTCGAGAGCCTGGTCGAGCTCGGACTCGTCGGCTAGGGCCGCCGGGTGTAGCTCGTCACGGTCACGCCCGAGGGCAGCACGCGCACCTCGCCCTGGGCCAGCCTGGTGACGGGGAAGCCGTCGGAGAAGAGCCGCTTGCCGGTGCCCAGCACGACGGGGTAGGTCACGAGGCGGTACTCGTCGACCAGGTCGTGCTCGGCCAGGGTGCGGATGAGGCGGGTGCTGCCCCACACACGCAGCTCCCCGTCGGTCTCGTCGCGGACCCGGCGCACCTCGGCGGGCAGGTCGGCGCCGAGAAGGTGAGAGTTGGTCCAGCCCAGCTCGGTGAGGGTCGTCGAAGCGACGTACTTCGGCACGCGGTTGTAGCGGCGCGTGAACTCGCCCATGAACCCGGGGGCGTCCTCGGGCCAGACTCCCCACGCGCCCGCCCAGATGTCGTACGTCTTGCGCCCGAGCAGCAGGGCCGCTGTCTTGGCCTCCCAGTCGGTGACGACGTCTCCCAGGTCGGCGTCGTCCTGCCAGCCGCCATGGCTGAAGCCGCCCTCGGTGTCCTCGTCCGAGCCGCCCGGCCCCTGCGCGACGCCATCGAGGGTGAGGAAGGTCTGCACGACGAGGGGGCTCATGCGCGCGAGGCTACGCCGTGCACCGGCTCTTCCGTGCGAATCCGACGATTTGCCGCTACTGTCGCGGAAGTCATCGATACTCCGCCCGGCGCCTCACCAGGCCGTGCGCAGCATCGCCGCCCGAGGGCGGCGCCGACCGGATCAGGACCACGCATGCTCGACTCCCTCCGCCGACTCCTCGCGCGCCCCCTCGTCGCGCTCTGGCTCGCCTTCAGCCGCCACTCCTGGCGACGCCGCGTCCTCCCCCATGACTCGCCGCACGTGCGCGCACCGGGCACGAACCCCGATCGAGTCCTGATCGTGGGCGACGGCGCCGCCGCGGGGCGCGGCGTCCTGACTCACGATCTCGGTCTTCCCGGCTTCCTGGCCCGCAGCCTGACGGAGCGGACCGGCCGCGCCACCGACGTCGACGTCCTCGTCGACGACGAGATGGACACCGTCGCCTGTGTCGACGCATTGGCCGAAGTCGACCTCTCCCGGTACGACATCGTGCTGCTCTCGATCGGCGCCCACGAGGCGCTCACACTTCTGGCGCCCGCCGAGTGGGAGGCGTCGGTCGCGGCCCTCGTCGGCTTCGTGCGGCAGCGGACACCGAGCGCCTCGCTCGTCTTCGTGCTGGCGGTGCCCCAGTTCGGCGTGAACCCGCACTTCCCGAGACGACTGGCCGACATCGTCGACTTCCACGTCGGACTGATGAACACCATCACCGAAGACCTGGCCACCCCGCGGTCGGGCATCGTCTTCGTGCCCGAGTCGAAGGGGCACGTCTACGAGACGGCCGAGGCCCGCGTCTACGAGCGCTGGGCCGACTCGATCGCCGAGCGCATCCACGAGAACCTCGATCCGAGCCGCCCCGCCGCTGCCGACACCTCGGAGGCCGATGAGCAGGAACGCCAGCACGCGTTCGAGGAGGTCGAGGCCGCGCTGCAGGCCGCCGACCCCGATCCCGTCCTCGACGGCCTCGCCGCCGACACCCGGCGCGCGCTGGGCACCGAGTTCGCCGCCGTCACCCTCGTCGGGCGCGACACGCAGAGCACGATGGCCAGCAGCGGCATCGATCTGGCGACCGTGCCGCGTGGGCAGTCGCTGTGCGACCTGACCGTGCGGCGAAGCAGCCACTTCGCCGTCGAGGACGCCAGCCGGGACTCCCGCTACGCCTGGTACTCGATGATCGCCGGGGAGCCGGGCATCCGCTTCTACGCCGGCTACCCGCTCGAGTCGCCGACGGGCCAGCGAATCGGCGCCCTCTGCGTCATGGACTCGAAGCCGCGGCGCTTCACCCCCGACGACGCAGCGGCCCTCCGCACGCTGGCGTCGAAGGTGCAGCAGCGCATCTACGAGGTCGCGTCATAGGGAGCGCTCACTCGTCGGGAGACGCTGCGCCCAGGGCGGAGGCGATGACGCGGAAGTCGGCCTCGGGGACGGACGACTCGCCGCGGGCTACGCCGGGTAGTCGCCCGCCCGCAGGTCGTCGAGCAGCACGGGGTGCGACGGCGCCCAGCCGAAGGTGTCGCGCGTCCAGGCGCTCGACGCGGGCTGGTCGATGCCGAAGATGATGCCGAGAGGACCGAAGCTCTCGGCCGGGACCTGCTGCACGGGAACACCGAGCTGCTCGCCGATGACCGTGGCGATCTCGAGCATGGTGTCGCCCTCGGAGCTGACGGCGTTCACCGCGGTCCCGGCCTCCGCGGTCTCGAGCGCGAGGCGGTACAGCGAGGCGGCGTCGCGGCGGTGCACCGCGGGCCAGCGCTGGCTGCCGTCGCCGACGTACGCCGAGAACCCCGACTGGCGTGCCGCACCGATCAGGATGCCCGCGAACCCGTAGGCCGCGTACCGCTCGTGGACGGAGCGCGGCAGGCGGACGGCCGACGTGCGGACTCCCCGATCGGAGAGCGCCAGGATGCGGTCGACGTTGATGCCGCGGCCGCCGACGGGGCCGTCATGCGGCAGAGGGTCGTGCTCCGTCGCGAGCCGGCCGTCGACCCAGGTCGTGCCCGAGACGATGGTGAACGGCTTGCCCGTGCCCACGAGGGCGGCGCCGATGGCGTCCATGGCGAGGCCCTCCTCGGCGATGCTGGCCTCGAGGTCGCCGAAGTCGTTGCTGAACGCGAGGTGGATCGCGCCGTCGGCCTCCGTGGCCGCGTTCGTCAGCACGTCGAGGTCGCCGAGACCGCCGAGCACGGGCGTGCCCCCGGCGGCGACGACCTTCTGCGCCGACGACTCCGAACGGGCGAGGCCGAGCACCTCGTGGCCGTGGGCGACGAGCTCCTCCGTGACGACGGAACCGATGTGGCCGGATGCTCCGGTGATGAATACGCGCACTGCATGCTCCCTGGGTCGATGATGATGCGACTGATGTCCCATCACCGTAGCACCGTGATGGGACTCGTGTCGCATCGCTAGGATGAACCCATGCCTCGATGGGAACCAGACGCACGCGAGCGCTTTGTGACGGCAGCCCTCGAGCTCTTCACCGACCAGGGCTATGACGAGACCACGGTCGCCCAGATCGCCGACCGGGCAGGGTTGACGCGCAGCACGTTCTTCCGCCACTTCTCCGACAAGCGCGAGGTGCTCGCCGCAGGCCAGGCCACCCTGTCGCGCCTCTTCGCGGAGGGCATCGCGTCAGCCCCCGCCGAGGCGACGCCCCTCGAGGCCGTCGCCTCAGGGCTCGCCACCGCCGCCGCGTCGATGACCCCGTTCAACCGCGAGCTCGGCCCGCGACTCGAGGCCGTCATCGCGACCAGCGCCGAGCTGCGCGACCGGGCCCTCCTCAAGCAGGTGGGCATGGCCGCCGCGATGGCCGACGCCCTCCGCGCCCGCGGAGTCGTCGACCCCGTCGCGGCCACCGCGGCCGAGCTCGGCGTGCTCGCCTTCCACGACGCGTTCTCGGAGTGGATCGCCGACGCCGACGCCCCGCCCCTCGCCGACCTGCTGCAGACGGCTCTCGGTCGGCTCCGCGCCGCGGTGGCCCAGCTGGGCTGATCGGCGGCCACCCGCCGCCGGGCCCCACCGGGGGCTCCCGCCACGCTCGGCCCCGCGTTAGGAAACCGTCAGGATCCTGCGAGCGCCCGCACGGGTCCTGTTAGGACCGCCGTCGCAGCCCCGCCGCGGGTGTCTGATCGGATCCGTGATCGTCTTCAGCCTCATCGCGGCCGCCCTCGGGGTCGCCGCCCTCGTCTATCTCGTCGTCGCGCTCGTGAAACCCGAGCGGTTCTGATGACGATGCCCGACTCCGTCGCCGGCCTGCTCCAGATCATGACCGTCCTGGTCGTTCTGGTCGCCCTCCACCGTCCGATGGGCGCCTACCTCGCCTGGGTCTACAGCGCCCGTCGCGACTGGCGCCTCGAGCGCGGCTTCTACCGCGTGATCGGAGTCGACCCGTCGCGCGAGCAGTCGAGCGGCGCCTACCTGCGCGGCATCCTCGTCTTCTCGACCGTCGGCATCGCCTTCGTGTTCGCGTTGCAGAAGCTGCAGGCGCTCCTCCCCTACTCGCTCGGCTTCGGCTCGATCCCGAACGCGCTCAGCTTCAACACGGCGGTGTCGTTCGTGACGAACACGAACTGGCAGTCGTACTCCCCCGACGTCACCATGGGCTACGCCGTGCAGCTCGGCGGGCTGGTCGTGCAGAACTTCGTGTCGGCCGCCGTCGGCATGGCCGTCGCGGTCGCGTTGATCCGGGGCCTCGCGCGGGTCCGCTCGGGCACGCTCGGCAACTTCTGGGTCGACCTGACCCGCGGCCTCGCCCGCGTGCTGGTGCCGATGGCCGTCGTCGCGGCGGTGGTGCTCCTCGCGGGTGGCGTGATCCAGAACTTCGGCGGCTTCGAGCACGTCACGACCCTCACCGGCGGCAGCGCCGTGATCCCGGGCGGACCGGTGGCGTCCCAGGAGGCCATCAAGATGCTCGGTACGAACGGCGGCGGCTTCTTCAACGCGAACTCCGCCCACCCGTTCGAGAACCCGAACGCCTTCACCGACCTGTTCGAGATCGTCCTGATGCTGATCATCCCGTTCTCGATGCCGCGCCTGTTCGGCCGCCTGGTCGGCGACACCCGCCAGGGCACCGCGATCGCGGCCGTCATGGCGACGATCTTCGCCGCCTCCCTCACCGCGATGACCATCTTCGAGACGCACGGCGCGACGGGCGCGATGGAGGGCAAGGAGACCCGCTTCGGCGTCTGGTCGTCGACCCTGTTCGCGACCGCGACGACCTCCACCTCGACCGGCGCGGTGAACTCGGCGCACGACTCGTACTCCGCGCTCGGCGGCATGATGGCGCTGCTCGACATGATGTTCGGCGAGATCTCGCCGGGCGGCGTCGGCTCGGGCCTCTACGGCATGCTCGTGCTCGCGATCATCACCGTGTTCATCGCGGGCCTGCTCGTCGGCCGCACGCCCGAGTACCTCGGCAAGAAGATCGGCCCGCGCCAGATCACGCTCGCCTCCCTCTACATCCTGGTCACGCCGACGCTCGCCCTGGCCGGCACGGCCCTGAGCTTCGCGCTGCCGGGAGTCCGCGACAGCGTCATCTCGACATCGATCTTCAACCCGGGCCTCCACGGGGTCACCGAGGTGCTCTACGCCTACACCTCCGCCGCCAACAACAACGGCTCGGCGTTCGCCGGCCTGACTGCGAACACCGACTGGATGAACATCTCGCTCGCCGTGGTCATGCTGCTCGGCCGCTTCGTGCCCATCGCGTTCGTCCTGGCGCTCGCGTCGTCGTTCGCGGCTCAAGACAAGGTGCCCGCCACGGCCGGCACGCTCCCCACCCACCGGCCGCAGTTCGTCGGCCTCCTCCTCGGCGTGTCGATCGTCGTGACCGCCCTCACCTACTTCCCCGTGCTCGCACTGGGACCCCTCGCCGAAGGACTCAACTGACATGACCACCCTCGAGACCCCCGATCGGGCGCAGGAACTCGCGCCCACCCCGTCGAAGAAGACCGCCTTCTCCGCCGCCCAGCTCGTCGAGGCCCTCCCCGGCGCCCTCCGCAAGCTCGATCCCCGCCTGATGTGGCGCAACCCGGTCATGTTCCTCGTCGAGGTCGGCGCCGCGTACACGACCGTCCTCGCCGTCGCCGAGCCGTTCACCGGCGGGCCCGGCGAGTCCGGCGGCTCGGTCGTCCCCGGCTCGTTCACCTGGGCGATCGCGGCGTGGCTGTGGCTGACCGTCGTCTTCGCCAACCTCGCCGAGTCGGTGGCGGAGGGCCGCGGCAAGGCGCAGGCTGAGACGCTGCGCAAGACCAGGACCTCGACGAGCGCCGTCCGGGTGCTCGACTACGACGCGTCGGGCGACCCGGACGCGTCGACGTCGGCCACCGACGAGATCTCGTCGGCCGACCTCACCCTCGGCGACACGGTCGTCGTGGTGGCCGGCGAGCTGGTCCCCGGCGACGGCGACATCGTCTGGGGCATCGCCAGCGTCGACGAGTCGGCCATCACGGGCGAGTCGGCCCCGGTCATCCGCGAGTCGGGAGGCGACCGCTCGGCCGTCACCGGCGGCACGCGGGTGCTGTCCGACAGGATCGTCGTCCGCATCACGTCGAAGCCCGGCGAGACCTTCGTCGACCGGATGATCTCGCTGGTCGAGGGGGCCGCCCGGCAGAAGACCCCGAACGAGATCGCGCTGAACATCCTGCTCGCGTCTCTCTCGATCGTGTTCGTCGTCGTGGTGCTCACGCTCAACCCGATCGCCTCGCTCAGCGATGCCGCAGCGTCGATCCCGGTGCTGATCGCCCTGCTCGTCTGCCTGATCCCGACGACGATCGGCGCCCTGCTCTCGGCCATCGGCATCGCCGGGATGGACCGCCTCGTGCAGCGGAACGTGCTCGCCATGTCGGGGCGTGCCGTGGAGGCCGCGGGCGACGTGACGACGCTGCTGCTCGACAAGACGGGCACCATCACCTACGGCAACCGCCGCGCCAGCGAGTTCCTGCCCCTGGGCTCGGCGACCGAGGACGAGCTGACGGAGGCCGCAGCCACGTCGTCGCTGGCCGACCCGACGCCCGAGGGACGCTCGATCGTCGACCTCGCCGTCGAGAACGGGTTCGCCGTGCCGTCGGCCCCGGCAGGCGCCGTCGTGCCGTTCACCGCCCAGACGCGCATGAGCGGCGTCGACTTCGCCGATGGCTCCGCCGTGAGGAAGGGCGCAGGAACCGCCCTCGCCGCCTGGGTCGCCGCCGCCCGCGAGCAGTCCGCCGCCTCCCTCGCGGGGACCGCCGCGGAGCGCGACGCCCTGGACCGGCTGGTCACCGGCGTCTCGAACGCGGGCGGGACCCCGCTCGTCGTGGCCACGCGCTCCGTCGACGGGGCCACCCGCATCCTCGGCGTCGTGCACCTGAAGGACGTCGTGAAGGACGGCCTCGCCGAGCGCTTCGCCGAGCTGCGCCTCATGGGCATCCGCACGGTGATGATCACCGGCGACAACCCGCTGACGGCCCGAGCCATCGCGGCCGAGGCCGGGGTCGACGACTTCCTCGCCGAGGCCACGCCCGAGGACAAGCTCGCTCTGATCAGGAAGGAGCAGGAGGGCGGCAACCTCGTGGCGATGACCGGCGACGGCACCAACGACGCTCCCGCTCTCGCCCAGGCCGACGTCGGCGTCGCCATGAACACCGGCACGTCGGCGGCGAAGGAGGCCGGCAACATGGTCGACCTCGACTCCGACCCGACCAAGCTCATCGACATCGTCCGGATCGGCAAGCAGCTGCTCATCACGCGCGGCGCCCTGACCACGTTCTCGATCGCGAACGACGTGGCCAAGTACTTCGCCATCATCCCGGCCATGTTCGCCGGCATCTTCCCCGGGCTCGGGCTGCTCAACATCATGCAGCTGCACTCGCCCGCGTCGGCGATCCTCTCGGCGATCGTGTTCAACGCGCTCGTCATCGTCGCGCTGATCCCGCTGGCGCTGCGCGGCGTGAAGTACCGCGCGGCGTCGGCATCGTCGATCCTGTCGCGCAACCTCCTGATCTACGGGCTCGGCGGCATCGTCGCCCCGTTCGTCGGGATCAAGCTCATCGACCTCGTCGTCTCCCTCCTCCCCGGTTTCTAAGGACCCGTCTCATGTCTGTTCGCACCTCCGCGCGCCCCTGGTGGGTCGCACTCCGCGCCATGCTCGTCTTCACCGTCGTGCTCGGCGTCGCCTACACGGCCCTCCTCACCGGAGTAGGGCAGCTCGTGCTGCCGCACCAGGCGAACGGGTCGACCGTGAGCTCGGGCGGCCCGGTCGTCGGGTCGTCGCTCATCGGGCAGTCGTTCGCCGACGAGGACGGCAAGCCGCTGGCCCGGTGGTTCCAGTCGCGGCCCTCCGCCGCCGGCGACGGGTACGACGCGTCGGCGTCGAGCGCCAGCAACCTGGGGCCGTCGAACGCCGACCTCGCGTCGTCGATCAAGGATCGTCGCGCGGCGATCGCCGCCTTCGAGGGAGTCGCGCCGGCCTCTGTCCCCGACGACGCGCTCACCGCGTCGGGTTCCGGACTCGACCCGGCGATCAGCCCGGCGTACGCGCTGCTCCAGGTGAAGCGGGTCGCCGCCGCCACCGGACTCTCCGACGCAGTTGTCCACAGGCTGGTCGAATCGAGGATCAGCGGCCGCGAGGCCGGATACCTTGGGGAGCCCACGGTAAACGTGCTGGAGCTCAACGTCGCTCTGGCCGCACTGACGAAAGACTGACGCAATGGTTCGAGGGCGGCTCCGCGTGCTGCTCGGCGCCGCGCCCGGGGTGGGCAAGACGTACACGATGCTCGAAGAGGGCGCGCGGCTGAAGGCCGAGGGGCGCGACGTCGTCGTGGCCGTCGTCGAGACCCACGGGCGCGCGGCCACGGCGGCCCTCGTGGGCGGCCTCGAGGTGCTGCCGCGGCTGGCCTCGCAGCACCGGGGCGTCGAGCTCGCCGAGATGGACGCCGACGGGGTCGTCGCCCGCCGACCCGACATCGCCCTCGTCGACGAGCTCGCCCACACCAACGCGCCCGGCAGCCGCAACGAGAAGCGCTGGCAAGACGTGCTCGACCTGCTCGAGGCCGGGGTCGACGTGATATCGACGGTCAACGTGCAGCACATCGAGTCGCTGAGCGATGTCGTCGAGCAGATCACCGGCGCTCCCCAGCGCGAGACGATCCCCGACGCGATCCTCCGGTCGGCCGACCAGATCGAGGTCGTCGACCTCGCCCCGCAGGCCCTCCGCGACCGGCTGGCCGAGGGCAACGTCTACCCCGCCGCCCGCGTCGACGCCGCGCTCTCGAACTACTTCCGCCTGGGCAACCTGACCGCGCTCCGCGAGCTGGCGCTGCTGTGGCTGGCTGACGAGGTCGAGTCGGCGCTCAAGGCCTATCGGGCCGAGAAGGGCATCGACTCGACGTGGGAGGCCCGCGAGCGCGTCGTCGTCGCCCTGACCGGCGGCCCCGAGGGCGAGACGCTCATCAAGCGCGGTGCCCGGATCGCGGCCCGCTCGGCCGGCGGCGACCTGATCGCCGTGCACGTCAGCCGACAGGACGGCCTCGCCGACTCCCATCCCGGCACCCTCGCCGCCCAGCGCGCGCTCGTCGAGAAGCTCGGCGGCAGCTACCACCAGGTCGTCGGCGACGACGTGCCGCGCTCGCTCGTCGCGTTCGCCAAGTCGATGAACGCCACGCAGCTCGTCATCGGCGTCAGCCGCCGCTCGCGGCTCGCCGCCCTGCTGACCGGGCCGGGCATCGGGGCGACGGTGATCCGCGAGTCGGGCTCCATCGACGTGCACATCGTGTCGCACTCGCGCGCCGGCGGCCGCTTCACCCTGCCTCGCCCCGGCGGAGCCCTGACGCTCCGCCGGCGAATCGTCGGCCTGGTGCTCGCGCTCGTGCTCGGCCCGCTCGTCACGCTGCTGCTGACGGCCGTCCGCTCGGACAACACCCTCACCAGCGACGTGCTCGTCTACCAGCTGCTAGTCGTGATCGTCGCCCTCGTCGGCGGAATCTGGCCGGCGCTCATCGCGGCCGTCCTCTCGGGGCTCACCCTCGACTTCTTCTTCGTGCAGCCGATCCACAGCGTCACGATCGACCGGCCGCTGCACCTGCTCGCCCTGGCCCTGTACGTGGTCAACGGCCTGCTGGTGTCGTACGTCGTCGACCAGGCCGCACGCCGGTCGCGGTCGGCGGCCCGCGCCCTGGCCGAGTCGGAGCTGCTGGCGACCGTCGCCGGCAGCGTGCTCCGCGGGCAGGACGCCCTGGCGGCGCTCGTGTCGCGCACCCGCGAGGTCTTCGGCCTGACGAGCGTGCGCGTGCTCGCCGAGGGGCGAGTCGTCACCGAGGCGGGCCAGGCCGACCGCGACGACCGGGTGACCACCCTGCCGACGGGCACGCACGGAACGCTCGAGCTGCGCGGCCCCGACCTCGCGGCCGCCGAGCAGCGGCTGCTCGCCGTCATCGCCGCCCAGGTCGACGCGGCGCTCGAGCGCTCCGCCCTGCGGCAGGCCGCCGACGAGGTCGAGCCGCTCGCGCAGGCCGACCAGATGCGCACTGCGCTGCTCGCGGCCGTCGGCCACGACCTCCGCCGCCCGCTCGCCGCGGCCACCGCCGCCGTGACCGGCCTGCGCTCCCCCGGCGTCGAGTGGACCCCCGCCGACCGAGACGAGCTGCTGGCCACCGCCAGCGAGAGCCTCGAGTCGCTCGCGACCCTCGTCACGAACCTCCTCGACGTGTCGCGCGTGCAGGCCGGCGTGCTCGCCGTCTCGCTCGCCGCCGTCGACGTCGACGACGTCATCCTCGGCTCGCTCGACGAGCTCGGCCTCGGGCCCGACGAGGTCGAGCTCGGCCTCGCCGACGCGCTGCCCGCCGCCCTCGCCGACGGCGTGCTGCTGCAGCGCGTCGTCGTGAACCTGCTCGACAACGCGGTGCGGCACTCCCCCGCCGACGTGCGGGTCCGCGTCGCGGCCAGCCACTTCGACGGGCGTGTCGAGCTCCGCGTCGCCGACCACGGTCCCGGGATCGCGGCCGACCGCCGCGACGAGGTGTTCGTGCCGTTCCAGCGGCTCGGCGACACCGACAACACGACGGGTCTCGGCCTCGGCCTCGCTCTGTCGCGCGGCTTCACCGAGGGAATGGGCGGCACGCTCGACGCCGAGGACACCCCGGGCGGCGGGCTGACCATGGTGGTGTCGCTGCCGGTGGCGGGGGTTTCGGTGGCGGGGGCGCCAGTGGCGGCTTCGCCTGATCCTGCGCCGCCCGAGGGGGCCGCCTCGTGAAGATCCTGGTGGCCGACGACGACCCGCAGATCGTCCGCGCCCTGCGCATCACCCTGGGTGCGGCAGGCTATGAGGTCGTGACGGCCGCGGACGGAGCCGCCGCCCTCGCCCAGGCCATCTCGCAGCACCCCGACGTCGTGATGCTCGACCTCGGCATGCCCCACCTCGACGGAGTCCAGGTGGTGCAGGCCCTGCGCGGCTGGTCGCAGGTGCCGATCCTCGTCGTGTCGGGCCGCACCGGAGCCGCCGACAAGGTCGACGCCCTCGACGCCGGCGCCGACGACTACGTCACCAAGCCCTTCGCGATGGACGAGCTGCTCGCCCGCATCCGCGCCCTCACCCGTCGCACCGCCCCGGCGGCCGAGTCGCCCGCCGTCCGCCTCGGCGACGTGACCGTCGACCTGGCCGCGCGCGTCGTCACCGGCCCCGGCGGTCCTGTGCGGCTGACCCCGACGGAGTGGCGCCTCCTCGAGCTCCTCCTCGCCAACCCCGGCCGGCTCATCACGCGCGAGGCGATGCTGACCCAGGTGTGGGGCCCCGCGCACGCCCGCGACACCGGCTACCTCCGCCTCTACCTGGCGCAGCTCCGCAAGAAGCTCGAGCCCGTGCCCGGCGCCCCGCGCTACCTCGTCACCGAGCAGGGCATGGGTTACCGCTACGTCCCCTAGCGCGCCGGCCCGCTTATCCCGGCGCCGCGGACGCCCGCCCCGGGCGACCGGAGGCTGGCCCGAACCGGAGGGACTGCGCCGAACCCAAGGGTTCCCCTCTTCGGCGCCGGCGAGGTCTGCGGCTGGGCCCGCCGAATCGGCTCGGCCCCGCCGTCGCGTCGCCGAGTCCGAGCCGAAACGGCGGGGGCCGGGCCCGAGTCGGCGGGGCCGAGCCGAAACGGAGGGCCGCCCGAGCCCGCACTGCCGCGACCTCGCCCACACACCCCGCGTGGGCGGGGGTTCGCCGGGTCGGGCGCGCCCCGGAGACCCGCCCGAACCGACCAGCCCCGCCCATACACCCCACCGCCCGCGCCGCGCGAGCCCCGCCGGTACGCTGGCCCCATGACCGACGTCGAGATCCGCACCGTCCAGCTCCGCCGCTACGCACTGCGCGCCGGAGTGATGGCGGAGTTCCTGCCGTGGTGGCACTCCAAGCTCGTGCCCGTCCGAGAGAAGGCCGGGTTCGCCATCGAGTTCGCCTACGCGATCCCCGAGAGCAACGAGTTCGTCTGGGCCGTCAGCGCTCCCGGCGACGCCGCCGCGTTCGCGCAGATCGAGGCCGCGTACGTGGGCTCGCCCGAGCGCGCCGAGGCCTTCGAGGGCATCGACGGGTGGACCGACTCGCAGGTCATCACGCTCGTGAACGTCGAGTCGTAGACCCGCGCCAGAAGGCCCGGCGCGCACGCGACCGAACCCCGGCAGGGCACTGGGGCGCAGCTGCGACGAGCCCGCCGGGCGCTCCCGCGCGCCCCGGACTCCGCGAGCACGCCGCCGACCTCCGGGGCTACGGCTCGACCCGCGCCCGGAGCTCGTCGCGCTCGGCCCTCGACGTCGCTCCGCCGGTCAGCGTCGGCGCCGAGCCGACGAGCAGGCGGGTGTAGGCGTGCTGCGGCGTGTTGATGATCGAGTCGGTGGAGCCCTCCTCGACGATGCGCCCGCGGTAGAGCACGACGACGCGGTCTGTGATGCCGGCCACGGAGCCCAGGTCGTGCGAGATGAACAGGAGCGAGACGGCCGGGCCCGCGAGTTCCTGCATCAGCTCGAGGATCTGCACGCGGTTCGCGGAGTCGAGCGCGCTCACGGGCTCGTCGAGGATCAGCAGCCGGGGCTCCGTGATCAGCGCACGCGCGATGGCGGCCCGCTGACGCTGGCCTCCCGAGACCTGGCCCGGAAGCCGTGACAGGAGCCCCTCGTCGAGGTGCACCCTGGCGAGGTACGTGCGCACTCGGCGGGCGATCTCGTCGGCGGCCAGCCCTCCCCCGGTGACGAGCGGCTCGGCGATCGACTGCTCGATCGTGAACTCCGGATCGAGGCTCCGCATCGGGTCCTGGAAGACGTACTGCACCTGGCCCGTCCGCCGAAACGCCCGCAGCTGAGCCGGCTTCAGGGTCGTCAGCTCGGTACCGCCGAACCGGACGCTGCCGTCGGAGGGCTCCACGAGTCCGAGGATCGCGCGAGCGAGGGTGGACTTGCCCGATCCGGTCTCGCCGATGAGCCCGACGACCTCGCCGGCTCGGATCCTGAGATCCGCGTCGAAGAGCACCTGCTTCTGCCGTGCGCCGCGGCCGTACGCGACCTGCAGCTTCTCGACGGTGAGGATCGTCTCGGCGGTCATTCGGCGGCTCCTGCCGGTCGGAGGAACCGCTCCAGTCCGAAGCGGTGGTGCTCGTCGAGGAGCAGGCGCGTGTACTCGTGCTCGGGGTCGTGGAGCACGCGCTCGGTCGGCCCCTGCTCGACCACGGCGCCGGAGCGCATCACGAGAACGTCGTCGCAGATCTGCGCGACGACGGCCAGGTCGTGCGAGACGACGATGAGGGCCAGGCCGAGGCGGTCCTTCAGGTCGGTGAGCAGGTCGAGGATCTCGGCCTGGACCGTCACGTCGAGCGCCGTGGTCGCCTCGTCGGCGATGAGCACCGCCGGCTCGCACGCGACGGCGGCCGCGATCAGGACACGCTGCAGCATGCCGCCGGAGAGTTCGAACGGGTACTGGAAGAAGACGTACTCGGCATCGCGGATCCGCACCGTCTCGAGAAGCGAGACGGCGGCCGCTCTCGCCTCGCGGCGCGGCAGCCCCTTCTTGACGCGCAGGATCTCCTCGATCTGCCGCCCGACCGGGATGGACGGGTTGAGGTAGGTCGCGGGGTCCTGGAAGACCGCCGAGATGGTGGTGCCCCGGAGGGCCGTCCACTGCCTGCGGCTGAGCGCCGCCGTGTCGCGGCCGTCGATCTCGATGCGTCCGGCCGTGACCTCGAACAGCTCGGGCAGGACCCCCAGGAGGGCGCGGCACGTGATGGTCTTGCCGCTTCCCGACTCGCCGACGATGCCGAGCGCCTGCCCGGGTCGCAGCGAGAACGAGACGCTCTCGACGGCGACGTCGTCGTGCAGGTGGTTGTAGATGCTGAGGCCGTTGACGGCGATGACGGTACGATCCGCGGTCATTCGACCCTCCCGGCGAGCTGCGGCTGAAGTCGGCGCCCACGGCGCCGGGCCTTGGCGAGCGCGCGCTTCTTCAGCAGGATCCGACCCGCCTCTCCGGAGGTGTCGCGGAGCACGTCGGCGAGCAGGTTGAGCGCCCACACGGTGAGCATGATGAGGACGATCGGGTAGGCCGGCGCGTACGGCTGATAGGCCAGGTAGCCGAGGTCGGAGGCGAGCATGCCTCCCCAGGTGGGAGCCGGGGGCTGCACGCCGATGCCGAGGAACGTCAGGCTGGCGACGATGACGAGGCCCACTCCCGCGGCGTTGGCGAAGGCGATGCCGATCGGGGCAAGCACCTTGGGCCCGATGTGGCGGCGCAGGACCCACCCCGTCGAGCCGCCGCTGAGGACCGCCGCTTCGACGTACTGCGAGCTCGACACCGTGAGTGCGGCGGCGCGCGACACCCGGTAGAACATGGGCGACAGCAGGATGCCGACGCTCAGCATGGCCTGGGTGAGGCCGTTGCCGAGAAGAGCGGTCAGCGCCACCGCGAAGACGAGAAAGGGCAGAGCGATCAGCGTGTCCATGATGCGGAGGGTGAGCCACTCGAAGACCCGGCCGAGGTAGACGGACAGCAGGCCGGGGATGGTCCCGACGACCAGCGCGATGGCGGCGACCTCGAAGGCTCCGAGGATCGAGACGCGGGAGCCGGCGAGGAGTCGACTGAGGACGTCTCGACCGAGGTAGTCGGTTCCCAGCAGGTGCGTCGCCGAGGGTGCCTGGAGGAGCGCGGAGCCGCCCGCGAGCGGGTCGTCCGGCGCGAGGGCCGAGCCGAGGATCCCGAGCAGGAGGACGAGCACCAGGAGCACGGACGCGATCCAGAAGGACGGCAGCCGGCGCAGTCGCGAGTACATGTCAGACGCCTCTCTTCGCGCTCGGCTCGATGCGGTTGAGCGCGATGTTGACGATCAGGTTGAAGGCGACGACGAGGACGATCGACACGACCAGCACGCCCTGGACCGCGGGGACGTCGCCGTGGAGGGCCGACGAGCTGGCGAACACGCCGTAGCCCGCGAGGCCGAACACGGTCTCCGTGACGACGGCGCCGCCGAGCAGGTTCGGCAGGCTCAGGCCCACGAGGGCCAGCGCCGGACCGCCGCCGTTGCGCAGCACGTGGACGAAGAAGATGCGCCTCGGGCTCAGGCCGTGCACGGTGGCTCCGAGCACGTAGTTCTGGCCGTAGGCCGAGACGAGGCCGGCCCGCAGCTGGCGCGCGACGCCCGCGACCATGTCGAAGCTGAGGGCGATGGCGGGGAGGATCACGTGACTGAACCATGGCCAGAGCCCCTGGCTGAGCGAGATGTACCCGGCCGACGGCAGCACCTTGAGCTGCACCGCGAAGATCGCCACGAGGATGATCCCGACCGTGAACGGCGGCATGACCGACATCAGCGAGGTGAATCCCGTGATGGCGCGGTCGACCCAGGTGGTCTGCAGGATCGCGGCCACGCCGCCGAGAGCGGCGCCGACGACGATGCCGATCACGAGGGCGAGCGCGGCGACCGACAGGCTGATGACGATCCGCTGGCCGATGAGGGTCGAGATCGAGATCCCGTCGATCCAG
This sequence comes from Frondihabitans sp. GW821-FHT04F02, assembly GCF_059420045.1. Lineage (NCBI taxonomy): Bacteria > Bacillati > Actinomycetota > Actinomycetes > Micrococcales > Microbacteriaceae > Frondihabitans > Frondihabitans sp. GW821-FHT04F02. The sequence goes on from NZ_JBWKSZ010000008.1 coordinate 25,951, forward strand.
CTCGATCCGAGCGAGCCGTGGAGGAGCGCGCTGAACCAGGTCCAGTACTGAACCAGGAAGGGCTGGTCGAGCCCGTACTGGTGGTTCAGACGGGCCACGGCATCCGGTGTCGCGGCCTCGCCGAGCTGCACGTACGCGGGGTTGAGCCCCGTCAGCGTCCCGAGCAGGAAGGTGATGAACGTGCCGAAGAGGAACACCGGAACGAATACGGCGAAGGGGCGCAGGATCGCGAGTCCGATCCGCTTCCAGCGGAGCGACCCGGCCGTCCGCGCCTCGGTCGGACGCGCCACGCGGGTGCGTCCGACCTCGATCTCGGTTGCGGTGGCCATGCCGTCAGCGTCCGGTGATGGTGACGCCGGTCCAGGTGATGTACGCCGGTATCCTCGGGAGGTCCGAGACCGCCTTCGTCTTGACGAGGATGTTCGGCAGACTGTCCGTGAAGATCAGCCCGGTCGTGGCGAGACCGGCCGCGGTCGCGGCCTGGATGTTCTTCTCGTAGTCGTCCGAGTCGAGCGGCGTGGCGAGGGCGGTGGCGACGGCCTCGTCGAAGGCGCTGCCGGGCTCGGTGCCGGCGGAGTTGAGCGCGCCTGCTGGTCCGAAGTGGGCCTGCAGGGTCTGGATCGGCGAGTCGCGGCCGGTCGTCCCGTAGGTGGTCAGGGCGAGCTTCTTGGCGAAGAACGAGGCGGCCCAGTTCGTGTCGACCTTGAGGGCGGCCGTGATGCCCACCTTCTTCAGCTGCGCCTGGATGAGCTCGTTCGTCGGGGTGTCGGCCGAGACGACGAACTCGACCTCGAGGCCGTCGGCGTAGCCCGCGTCGGCGAGCAGCTGCCTGGCCTTCGTCGGGTCGTACGCGTAGCGCGCCGCCGACGACGGGTCGTAGGCGATGTACCCCTTCGGGAAGGGCTCCGTGGCAGCCGTCCCGTAGCCGAAGTCGATCTGCTTGACGATCGCCTCGCGGTCGATGGCGTAGTTGAGCGCCTGGAGCACCTCCGGCTTGTCGAACGGGGCGATCGTCGTGTTGACGCTGAGGTTGTTGGCGTTGAAGCCCGGCTGCAGCACCACGTCGAGATCGGCGGCCTTCGCCGCCTTGACCTGGCTCGGCGTCAGGTCGGAGAAGTTGTAGACCCCGCTCTGCAGGCCGGAGACGATGCTGGACGCGTCGGCGCCGAACGACACCGTGACGTTCGCGATATGGATGTTGTCGGCGTCCCAGTAGTCCGGGTTCTTGACGAACGTCGCCTTCGATCCTGCGACGATCGTGACAGGGGTGAACGGCCCCGCCCCGTCGGGCTTCTCGTTGAGCTCGGCCGCCGACCTGCTCGGGTTGGTGATCTGCCCCACCCGCTGGGCGAGCACGAGCGGCAGCTGGAAGTCGGGCTGGCTCAGGTTCAGCCTGACGTCGGTGGCGCTCGGCGTCTCCACCGACTCGATCACCGAGATGCCCTCGCCGACCAGCGACGAGTTCTCCTGCGTCTGGGCACGCTCGATGTACTTCTTCACTGCGGTCGAGTCGAGGGCGGTCCCGTCGGCGAACGTGAGTCCCGGACGCAGGTGGAAGGTGACCTTCGTGCCCGCGTCGTTGTAGGTCCAGCTCTCGGCGAGCCCGGGCGCCGCCTTGCCGTCCTCGTCGGTGTTGGTGAGCGACGCGTAGGCGAGCGCGGTGATGCGGAACGCCGCCCCGCTGCCGTTGACCACCGGGTCCCAGCTCGACGGGGCGTACGACGAGGCCCAGCTGAGCGTGCCGGTCGCCGCTCCGGCGGCAGTCGACGCGCCGGTTCCGGTCGACGTCGTCGAGCAGCCGGCCAGCACCAGGGCGAGTGAGGCGGCTCCCGTCGTCAGCAGGGTCCTGCGGCCGACGACGTGGTCGAGAATCGGTGGTGTCACGGGTGTTCTCCTGGGGGTTCGGTCGTGAAGGAGCGAGAAGCGAGGTGAGGTCGGGAAGCGGCGGGTCAGGCGTCGACGAGAGCTCCGGAGTAGCGGTTCCGGGGCACCGGGATGCCGAGGTTGCCGCGGAGCGTGGTCGACTCGTAGTCGCGGCGGAACACGCCTCGCTCCTGCAGCAGCGGCACCACCTCGGCGACGAAGCGCCGGAACTGCGAGGGGTGGTCGACGTGGAGGTTGTAGCCGTCGGTGCCGCCGCCCTCGAACCACTCGACGAGCAGATCGGCGACGGTCTCGGAGGATCCGACGAACACCCCGGGCCTGGGCGCCGAGACGCGCTCGACGACCTGACGCAGCGTGAGGCCCTCCGAGAGGGCCGTCTCGGTGATTCGGTCCGCCTGCGTCTTGAAGCTGAGCGCGGCGACGGCGCGGACGTCCGGGAACGCCGCGTCGGCGTCGTACTGCGAGAAGTCGTGCCAGCCGAACGGCCGACCCAGTTCTTTCACCGCCCGGTCGAAGTCGTACTCGGTGGCCTGGTACTCGCGCTCGATGCGCCGGGCGTCCGCGTCGGTGTCGCCGAGGTAGACGCTGATGCCGGGCAGGATCTTCACCGAATCGGGGTCGCGGCCCTTCTCGACGGCCCGGCTCCGGATGTCGTCGCGGAAGGCCCTGGCCTGCTCGAGCGAGGAGGCGTGGGTGAAGATGCCCTCGCCGATCGTCGCGCCCAGATCGCGGCCCTGCTCCGAGTCGCCGGCCTGGAAGACGACGGGCTGACCCTGCGGGCTGCGCTCGATGTTCAACGGCCCGACGACGGAGAAGTGCTCGCCGCGGTGGTCGAGCCTGTGCTGCTTCGAGGGGTCGAGGAAGACGCCCGAGGCTCGGTCGCGCGGGAAGGCGTCGTCTTCGTACGAGTCCCAGAGCCCGCGGATCACCTCGACGGACTCCCGCGCCCGCCCGTAGCGCGTGTCGTAGTCGTAGTGCTCGTCGCGACCGTAGTTGCCGGCGGTGCCCGCGTCGCCCGAGGTGACGACGTTCCATCCGGCACGACCTCGGCTGATGAGGTCGAGCGACGCGAAGCGACGGGCGAGGTTGTACGGGTCGTTGTAGGAGGTCGTCGCGGTGCCGACGAGTCCGATGTGCGACGTCGTGACGGCGAGCGCCGAGAGCAGTGTCAGCGGCTCCAGTCGGTTGAGGTAGTGGGGCGGGGAGTCGGGCGTGATGAACTGGCTGTCGACGATGAAGACCAGGTCGAACTTCGCCCGCTCGGCCAGACGCGCGTACTCGATGTACCAGTCGACGTCGACGCTGGAGTCGAGCGGCAGATCGTCGTCGAGCCACGTCTTGGGGTGACCGGGGCCGCCGGCGCCGGTGAGGATGACGCCGAGGTGAAGCTTCGTCGAATCGGTCATCAGATGCTCCTGAGTCCGTGGTCGGGGGTGCGCAGCCGCTCGGCGAACTGCACGATCTGCGCAGCCACCGACCGGTGAGAGAGGTCGTTCAAGACGTCGTGCAGTCCGCCCTCGAGGCCGAACGCGCGCACGTCGGGCAGGGCCCGGTAGACCGCCACAGCCGCATCGATGTCGCTCACGCCGTCGACCTCGCCGTGGAAGGCGAGCACGGGCGCAGGAACTCGCCCGGCCAGCGCCGCATCCACCTCGTCGGCGGCGCCGTGGCTCGCCAGGGCACCCCTCTCGAGGACGCCGTCGGTGCCGAGGCGGCCGCGGTGCACCGGGCATGCGGTCCGCTCCGCGATCTCGGCATCGCCCCCGACGTCGTGCGAGCCCGAGGCGGTCAGCGCTCCGGCGACGACGAGACCGTCCACGACCAGGTCGCCGTCGGCCACGGCACGCCAGGCGGCGGCCACGCCCGAGTCGGAGGCGACGACGATGCGCGGCCCGGCCTCGGTGCGGTCGAGCTCGGCTCCTGCGGCCTCGACGGTCCCGGGCTCGACAGCGCCGAACGCGACCACCCGGTAGCCGTCGGCGGCGAGCCGGTCGGCGAGCCGGCGATAGACCTCGGGGGTCTCGCCGCGGCCGCCGAAGACGACCGCGGTTCCTCGGGCCGCTGCCACTGGCAGGGCTTCGATTCGGGCGGTGGTGGTTGATGTGGGCATGGTCCGATGCTCGTGCGGATCAGCCGAACGAACCAGTTCGTGACGTCGTTCGACAGTGTGTTACGTCGCGAGTCAGGCCTCTTCGGCAGACTCGAAAGGTGAGTTCATCAGCCGAGTCCCCCAAGCCCCGCACCGCCACGACGCAGATCCACGGAGGCGTTCTGCCGCCGGTGGCGCAGAACACCGTCGCGACGCCGATCTACCAGACGGCGGCCTACGAGTTCGACGACCTGGCGAGCGCTCAGGCGATCTTCGCCCTCGAGAAGACGGGCAACCTGTACAGCCGCAACGGCAACCCGACGCAGTCGGTCTTCGAGCGTCGGCTCGCCGCCCTCGAGGGCGGCGTCGCGGCGCTCGGGACCGCGTCCGGGCAGGCGGCGGTCGCCATCACGCTGCTGTCGCTGGTCCGCACCGGGCAGCACGTCGTCGCGCCCGCCCAGCTCTACGGCGGCACGATCGACCTCCTCACCGACGCCTTCGCCGACTTCGGCATCGAGGTCACCCTCGTCGATCAAGACGACCTCGACGCCTGGCGCGCCGCCGTGCGCCCGACGACGCGCGCGTTCTTCGCCGAGGGGATCGGCAACCCGACCGCCACGGTGCTCCCGATGGCCGAGGTGGCGGCGATCGCGCACGAGGCCGGGGTGCCTCTCGTCATCGACTCGACGCTGGCGACCCCGGTGCTGCAGCGGCCGAAGGAGTTCGGGGCGGACTTCGTGGTGCACTCGGCCACGAAGTTCCTGGGCGGTCACGGCTCGTCTCTCGCGGGCGTCATCGTCGACCTCGGCACCTTCGACTTCGGCGCCGAGCCCGAGAAGTGGCCGCAGTTCACCCGGCCGTACAAGCGGGTCGGCGGCGTCGTGCTGTGGGAGCGGTTCGGCCGTGAGGGCAGCGCCTTCCTGGTCTACGCGAAGACGAAGTGGGTGCACGACCTGGGGCCGTCGCTGTCGCCGTTCAACAGCTTCCAGATCTTGCAGGGGGTCGAGACCCTCGAGCTGCGGGTCGCCCGGCAGACGCAGAGCGCGCTGGCGGTCGCGGAGTTCCTGAGCGCGCATCCCGCCGTGTCGAGGGTCAACCACCCGGGCCTCGCCTCGAGCCCATACCACGAGCTCGCCCGGCGGTACCTTCCCGACGGCGCCGGCGCCGTCTTCTCGTTCGACCTCGCTGCGGGCGAGAGCGCGGTCGCCCGGGTGATCGACTCGCTCGAGGTCTTCTCGCTCGTCGCCAACATCGGCGACGTCCGGAGCCTCGTCATCCAGCCGGCGACCACGACGCACAGCCACCTGAAGCCGCAGCAGCTCGAGGAGGCCGGATTCTCGCGGGCCACGATCCGCCTCTCGATCGGCCTCGAGGACGTCCGCGACCTGATCGCCGATCTCGACAGCTCGCTCACCGCCGTCATCCCCGCGGACGCGCTCGCGACGGAGGCGATCTGACCGTGCACTTCGGCTACTGGACACCGGTCTACGGCGGCTTCCTCCGCAACGTCGGCGACGAGGGCATGCCCGCCGCCTGGGACTACATCAAGCGGATCTCTACCCAGGCCGACCGCCTCGGCTTCCACACGACGCTCGTGCCCGAGCTGTACCTCAACGACCGCAAGGGCATCGACGCCCCGTCGCTCGAAGCCTGGTCGCTGTCCACGGCGATCCTAGCCGTCACCGAGCGGCTCCGGGTGATGACCGCCGTGAGGCCCGGTTTCCACTACCCGGGCGTCATCGCGAAGGCGACCGCGACGATCACCGACATCGCCGGGCTCGGCCCGGACGCCGCCTCCCGGTTCGCCCTCAACGTCGTCGCCGCCTGGTGGGCGGAGGAGGCGAAGCAGTACGGCGGGGTCTTCACCACGCATGACCGCCGCTACGACCAGGCGACGGAGTTCGTCGAGATCCTGCGCGGGATGTGGACCGAGGAGCGCTTCACGCGGGCAGGCGACTTCTACAGCGTGGCCGACGCCATCCTGTCGCCCAAGCCCGAGGTGCTCCCCGCGATCTTCGCCGGCGGCGAGAGCGACGCCGGCCGCGAGGCCATCGCCGGGTTCGCCGACTCGTACGTTCTCCACGGCGGCACCGTCGACGAGGTGCGCGCCAAGGTCGCCGACATGAACGAGCGCCGCCTCCGCCTGCACGGCGAGCCGTTCCGCGAGTTCGGCATGGCCGCCTACGTCATCGTCCGCGACACCGAGGCCGAGGCGCAGCTCGAGCTGGAGAGGATCACGACGGTCGACCCCGACTCCCCCGGGTACGCGTCGTTCGAGGAGTTCCGCGCCCACTCGAACCTCGACGTCGAGCTCTCGAAGCGCGAGTACTCCGTCGGCACCCGAGGGCTCCGTCCGAATCTGGTGGGCACGCCCGAGCAGGTCGCCGGGCGCATCCGCGAGTACCAGGACGCCGGGCTCACGCTCCTGCTGATCCAGTCGTCGCCGCTTCACGAGGAGCTCGAGCGGATCGCGCGCGACGTGTTCCCGCTGGTTCCTGCCCTGCAGTTCCGTTAGGCGACGGCGGTCGCAGGAACTCCCAGCCGCGCGGCGATCTTCGACGCCATCAGCCGCACCTCGCCGATCGCCACGGTCTCCCACAGCGCGCCCTTGAGCGAGGCGCCGATGCCGAACAGCCGCCCTGAGGCCAGGCCGTCGGCACCGAGCAGGGCACCGTCGGGGTCGGCGTCGAAGCCGAGGCCCGTGGGGTCGCCGGCCACCAGGCCGCGGTCGAGCAGCCGGTCGACGAGGGGGCTCCAGCCGCGTGATGCGACGGAGGCGGGGCCGGTGCAGTTGACGGCCACGTCGAATCCCGACGTGTTGACATCGGCGGCGATGGTCAGGGTCTGGGCGTCGAGCAGGCCCGACAGCTCGGCCCACACGGCCTGCGCCATGCGGTGGCGGTGGACGTCCCAGCGCCGCGCCCCGTGGGCGAGGAACCGCTCGCGGTCGGCCTGGTCGAGCGCCAGCCACAGCGCCTGGGTCTGCGGGCGCATGCCGTCGACGACGGCCTGCCACGGGGTCCCCTCCGCCTCGGCCCGGTGCAGCCGCGCCGAGAAGGCCGACATCATGCCGCCGAGGGTCGAGAGGCCGTCGCCGAGGCCCGGGCCGGGAGCGGCCGGGACGCTCGGGTGCACCGCCGGGAGGAGCAGGTGCCGGCTCGTCGCGGTCATCCGGATGCCCGGCAGGCGCCGAGCCAGCGAGGTCGCGACGTCGATCATGGTGAGGCCTGTGCCGATCAGCAGCACATGGTCGGAGGCGTCGATGCCGTCGAGCGCCCCGACGGCCCACGGGTCGTCGATCGCACGGGCTGCACCGGTCGGGACGCGCCCGGGCGCGGGATTGCCGAGTGCGAGCACGACGGCGTCCGCGGCGAGCGCCGTGCCGTCGGCGAGCGTCACGACGGGGCCCGTGCCCGAGTCGTCGACGTCGGCGACCTCACCCTGCTCGAAGGCCACGCCCGAGGCCGGGTCGTCGACCAGCGCGCGGAAGGCCGCCTCGACGTAGTCGCCGAAGACCTGCCGGGGGACGAACGCGCCCGGAGTCGCGGACGACCCGTCGACGTCGCGCCATCCGGTCTCGTCGAGGTGGCGGAGGAAGCCGTCGGCGTCGGACGCCGTGAGGCTCATCTTGCCGGCCGGGCTGTTCAGCCGGTGGTGCGCGTCGGCGCGCCCGTAGGCGAGGCCGCGCCCCACGACCTCCTCGCGGCCGACGACCGTGATGCGGGGCGGCTCCACGCCGTCCGCGACGGCCCGCTCGCGCAGGGCGACGGTGGCGAAGACGGCCGAGGCGCCGCCTCCGACGATGATCACGGAGGAGGGCTGGGACGTCATGGGTTCACCGTAGCGACGGCGGCCGCGAGCGGCCCGCACGCGGCTCCGCCTCGGCCTCCGACTCCGACTCCGCGTCCGCCTCGGCCTCCGACTCCGACTCCGCGTCCGCCTCGGCCTCCGACTCCGACTCCGACTCCGCGAGATGGCCCTCGTCGTCGACCGCGCCGCGTCGTGCCGACGGGCACGGCCATCTCGCGAGGGCTACCCGACGGGCACGGCCATCTCGCGGACCGGCAGAGCCCGGCCTCAGCCGACGAAGCCGCGCACCAGGCCGAGCGTCGCGGCCGGCTGCTCCAGGTGCGGCAGGTGCCCCGCGTCTGCGACGACCTCGAACCGGGCGCCGGGGATCGCACTCGCCAGCGCTCGCCCGTAGGCCGGCGTGACGATGCGGTCGGCCTCGCCCCAGAGGACGAGGGTGTCGGCCGCGACGCCGCCGAGCCGCACGAGCAGGGTCGAGTCGCGCATCGCCGGGCCGCCGGAGTACGCCTGCAGCGAGACCATGTTGCCGCGGGTCGCGGCGAGCTGCTCGGGCGTTCGCGTCGCCGGATCGACGTAGCCGCGGTCGGGGTCGGCCCAGGCGAGCTCGGCGAGCCCGCGGGCGTCGAGGCCCGAGACGTCGCGCGCGGGCTCCCCCGCGACGTCGACGCCCACCGAGTCGATCAGCACGAGCCGGCCGACGACCCGCTCGGCCTCGGGCACGGCTCCGTCCTGCACGGCGACCTCGGCCGCGATCCAGCCGCCGATCGACGAGCCGACCACGACGGCGTCGCGCACGCCGCGATCCCGCAGCTCGGCGAGGTAGCGGCCGGCGAGTGCGGCGATCGTGTCGCCCGGGACGCTCGGCGTGCCCTCCCACCCCGGGTGCACCGGCGCGTCGACGGAGAACCCCTCGCCGAGGGAGGCGACGATCGGGGTCATCGTGGCGGGGCCTCCGCCGCCGTGAAGGACGAGGGCGGTGCGGGTGCTGCTCATGGGGTCTCCTGACGCCGGATGCCAATTGTAAACATGTTGATATCAACATCCTGATACGCTGACGTCATGCCTGTCAAGCTCGATCTCCTCGGACTCGCCATCAAGCGCGCCCAGGACCGCGACCACCGCGCCATGGACTCCGCCCTCCGCGCCATCGGTGTCACCCTCGTGCAGTGGGACGCCCTCCGTGCCATCGACGCCGCCCCGGCGGCATCCGCGCACGACCTGGCGGTGACGACGTTCCAGAGCGACCAGGCGTTCGGCACCCTCGGCACCCGGCTCGTCGCGGCGGGCTGGGTCGAGCGCTCCCCCGGCGTCGGGCGTCGCCTCGAGCACCGTCTCACCGACGCCGGCCGCCGCATGCTCGCCGACGGGCGCGCCGTCACCGCCCGCGTCCTGCCCGAGCTGTTCGCGCCCCTCGTCGAGACGGAGCGCGCCGTGCTGCTCGAGCTCCTGGCGAGGCTGACGGGCGGTGCGTCCCGGCCGTGATCCCGGGGGCGCGGCTGCGGCGTGGCAGGCCGGGCGCTCCCGCGCGGCCCGGCGCTCGGCACACACCCCGCTTCGACTGAGGGAAAGTACTTGCCGGATTGGCAAGTCCGTGAGAGGCTCGAGTCGACGAAAGGGGACACCATGACCGACCGAACCGACATCACCCCCGCCGCGGCTCGCCGCCTGCTCAGCCACGCCGACTCGCTGAGCCGGCGCGCGCACGACGCCGTGCGCTGGCCCTACATCGCCTTCCTGCTCGGGCTCGGCTCGACCACGTCGTTCGGCACAGCCGCCATGACCCTCACCGAGGGTCGCGCGTTCGGCCTCGTCTACGTCGGGACGCTCGCCGTGACCTTCGCGCTGCTGCTGTTCTTCCTCGTGACGACGCAGGGCCGCCGCGCCTTCGCGTGGAGCCGGCGCTGGACCGTCTACATGGCGTGCTGGTCGACCGCCTACGCGGGCGCGATCGCCGCCGTCGCCCTCGCGCACGGATCGGTCGCGTGGGCCGGCACGACATCGGGGCTTGTCCTTCTCGTGACGCTCGTGTGCGCCGCCGTCGAGGCCCGGCTATGACCATGACCGAGCATCCCCGCCACCGCCTGGCCGACCCCCTCCTGAATCCCGTGCGCTTCTCGATCGTCGCGGCCCTCGACCGGGCCGAGAAGCTCAGCTTCGGCGAGGTGCGCGACGCCGTCGAGATCACCGACTCCGCACTGAGCAAGCAGGTGTCGCTGCTCGAGGCGGCGGGGTTCCTCGCCGTCGGCAAGGGGTTCGTCGGCAAGACGCCGCGCACGACGCTCTCGCTGACGCGTGCCGGCCGCGCGGCCTGGCGGGGGCACCTCGACGCGCTCCGGGAGATCGCCGGCGAGGGCTGAGCCCGCTCGGCCCCGCCCGAGCGGGGCGCCCCCGCCGCGAGATGGCCGTGCCGGTCGGCGCGCCGGGGCGGCAGCGACGACGCGGGCCACCTCGCGGCGGGCCGCGACCGGCCCGCAGCGGGTGCACCACCGGCACTCCCGCCCTAGACTCTCCGGGCATGAGGACTCTCCGGGCATGAGCGCGAATTCGTCCGGACTCGATCGTCCCGCTCCGAAGACGCCCGCGGGCTGGTACCCCGACGAGGATCCCGGACGGCTCCGCTGGTGGGACGGCGACGCCTGGACCGAGCGGACGCGCACCGGCGACGAGCCGCCAGCACCGACGGGGCCCCTCGCCGTGCGCGGGACGACGGGCGTGGCCGAGCTCGACGGGTGGATCCTGCGCTACCGGCAGAGGCCGGATCGGCCGGCCCTTCAGGAGATCGATCTGCGCGAGGTCGACGGCCTAGTGGTCTCGCGGAACGGCGACGCGTTCGACGTGACCCTGGCCGGAGCGCGCCCGAGGTCACGGCCGAGCTTCTTCTCGGAGACGAGCCTGCGGCGGAGCTCCAAGACCAGCACCGCAGACTGGCAGGTCTTCCTCGACGCCCTGGGATCAGCCATCCGGGCCGCCCGCCATCCCGCGTAGCCCGCCTCAGCGCCTCGCCGAGAAGGCCCGTTACCGAAACGAGACAGTCCTAGCTTGCGATTCGCTGAGCGATGCCTAGTATTGACCCCGGATTGTGAACGTTCACACTCTCGAAACGCCAGAAGACATCGGAGTCCACATCGACGCTCCGAGCCTTTGCACCTCACGATCACCACACGAAAAAGGAACACCATGAAGACAAAGAAGTTCTTCGTCGGCGCAGCAGCCATCGGCCTCGCCTTCAGCCTCGCGGCCTGCTCGGGAGGCCGCGCTGGCGGCTCGAGCGACGACGCCGGCAGCAACAAGGGCGCCCTCGTCGGCGTCGCGATGCCGACCAAGGTGTCGGAGCGCTGGATCAAGGACGGCAACGCCGTCAAGAGCGACCTCGAGAAGAAGGGCTACAAGGTCGACCTCGAGTACGCCGACAACAAGATCCCGACGCAGGCCCAGCAGGTCAGCAACATGATCACCAAGGGCGCGAAGGTCCTCATCGTCGCCTCGATCGACGGCGGGTCGCTCAGCGACCAGCTCGACGCCGCCGCCAAGGCCGGCATCAAGGTCATCTCGTACGACCGCCTCCTCACCGGCTCGAAGAACGTCGACTACTACGTGTCGTTCGACAACTACAAGGTCGGCGTCGACCAGGCCACCAGCCTGCTCACGGGCCTCGGCGTCCTCGACGCCGACGGCAAGAAGACGGGATCGAAGAAGGGCCTCAACATCGAGCTCTTCGCCGGAAGCCCCGACGACAACAACGCCACCTTCTTCTTCAACGGCGCCATGGCGACCCTCAAGCCCTACATCGCCGACGGCACGCTCGTCGTGGGCTCGGGACAGACCGGCTTCACGCAGGCCGCGACGCTGCAGTGGGACCCGGCTACGGCCAAGGCCCGCATGCAGAACCTGATCGCCAAGTCGTACTCGGCCGGCAAGAACGTCGACGGCGTCCTCTCGCCCTACGACGGCATGTCGATCGGCATCATCTCCGCTCTCCAGGGTGCCGGCTACGGCACCTCGTCGAAGCCGCTCCCGACCATCACCGGACAGGACGCCGAAGCGGCGTCGGTCAAGTCGATCATCGCGGGCGAGCAGTACTCCACCATCTACAAGGACACCCGCCAGCTGGCGACCGAGTCCGTCACGATGGCCGACGACCTGCTCAACGGCAAGAAGCCCGAGGTCAACGACACGAAGAGCTACAACAACAAGGTCAAGGTCGTCCCGACCTACCTGTTCCAGCCGACCGTCGTCACCAAGGACAACTACAAGAAGGTCCTGATCGACAGCGGCTACTACACGGCAGCCGACCTCAAGTAGCACCGGCACCATCGCGGCGGCGGCCCCAGCGGGCCGCCGCCCCCTTTTCCCGACCATCCACGGAAGTAAGGACCCACTGTGTCCAACACCATCCTCGAGATGCGTGACATCACCAAGACGTTCCCCGGGGTGAAGGCCCTGCAAGACGTCACGCTGGAAGTCGAGCGCGGGCAGGTCCACGCGATCTGCGGCGAGAACGGCGCCGGCAAGTCGACGCTCATGAAGGTGCTCTCCGGCGTCTACCCCGCGAGCACGTTCGACGGGCAGATCCTTCTCGACGGCCAGCCGGTCGAATTCAAGAACATCAACGACTCCGAGGCGGCCGGCGTCGTGATCATCCACCAGGAGCTGGCGCTCAGCCCGTTCCTGTCGATCGCCGAGAACATCTTCCTGGGCAACGAGCGCTCGAAGCGCGGCTTCATCAACTGGAACGACACCAACCTCGAGGCCGCCAAGCTGCTCGCCCGGGTCGGTCTCCGCGACAACCCGGTCACCAAGATCGTGGACATCGGGGTCGGCAAGCAGCAGCTCGTCGAGATCGCCAAGGCCCTCTCCAAGAAGGTCAAGATCCTGATCCTGGATGAGCCGACCGCGGCTCTGAACGACGACGACTCGGCGCACCTGCTCGACCTCATCAAGAGCCTGCAGAGCCAGGGCATCACGTCGATCATCATCAGCCACAAGCTGAACGAGATCAAGGCGATCGCCGACAAGGTCACGATCATCCGCGACGGCAAGACCATCGAGACGCTCGACATGCACGCCGACGAGGTGTCGGAAGACCGGATCATCAAGGCGATGGTGGGGCGCGACCTCGAGAGCCGCTACCCCGAGCACGAGTCCACGATCGGCGAGGAGCTCCTCCGGATCGAGGACTGGACCGTCCACCACCCCCTCGACGCCTCCCGCGAGATCGTCCACCAGGCCAATCTCAGCGTGAAAGCCGGCGAGATCGTGGGCATCGCCGGGCTCATGGGCGCCGGCCGCACCGAGCTGGCGATGAGCGTCTTCGGTCACAGCTACGGGACGCGCATCTCCGGAACCATCTACAAGCGCGGCGTGCCGATTCAGACCAACACCGTCTCGAACGCGATCAAGAACGGTCTCGCCTACGCGACCGAGGACCGCAAGCGCTACGGCCTCAACCTCATCGACGACATCAAACGCAACGTCTCCGGCGCCGCGCTCGGCAAGCTCGAGCACCTCGGATTCGTCGACGCGTCGAAAGAGACGACCGTCGCCGAGGGCTACCGCAAGAGCATGAACATCAAGGCTCCGAACGTCTCGGTGCTCACGGGAAAGCTCTCCGGCGGCAACCAGCAGAAGGTCGTCCTGTCGAAGTGGATGTACTCCGACCCGGAGGTCCTCATCCTCGACGAGCCGACCCGCGGCATCGACGTCGGTGCGAAGTACGAGATCTACACGATCATCAACGCGCTCGCCGACCAGGGGAAGGGCGTCATCGTCATCTCCTCCGAGCTGCCCGAGCTCCTCGGCATCTGCGACCGCATCTACACGCTCTCGGAAGGGCGCATCACGGCGGACGTCCCCCGTGACCAGGCGACCCCCGAGTACCTGCTCAAATACATGACTCAAGAACGAGAGGCCCCCGTCAATGAGCGCGACATCTGACCTCAAGAACCCCCGCCAGGACCTCGTGCCCGGCAAGCAGCCCGGACCCCTCGGGTCCGCAGCGACCTATCTCGCGGGCCAGCTCCGCCAGATCGGCCTGTTCATAGCCCTCCTGGTGATCGTGATCTTCTTCCAGATCGCGACGAACGGCATCACGCTGCGTCCGATCAACGTGTCGAACCTGGTCATCCAGAACAGCTACATCCTCATCCTGGCCATCGGCATGGTCATGATCATCATCGCCGGCCACATCGACCTGTCGGTCGGATCGGTGGTCGCCTTCATCGGCGCGATGTCCGGTGTGATGATCACGCAGTGGGGCCTCCCCTGGTGGGTGGCGATCATCCTGTGCCTGATCCTGGGTGCTCTGGTCGGAGCCTGGCAGGGCTTCTGGGTGGCCTACTTCGGGATACCGGCGTTCATCGTGACGCTGGCCGGCATGCTGGCATTCCGTGGAGCGGCTCAGATCGCGCTCCAGAACCAGCAGATCTCGCCGTTCCCGTCACAGTTCCGCGCCCTCGGCTCCGGATTCCTGCCGGCGTTCGGCACGTCGGGCTACGAGCCGCTGACCCTGATCATCGGAGCCGTGGCCGCTATCGCCATCGTGCTCAGCGGGTTCCGCGGGCGCGCGGTCCGCCGCAAGTACGAGCTCGAGGACGAGCCCTTCGCGTGGTTCATCGTCAAGATGGCCTTCACCGTGGCGCTCGTCGTCTACGTGGCCTTTCTTCTCGCGAGCTACAGCGGCACGCCCATCGTCCTGGTGGTCCTCGGTGCGCTCGTCGTGATCTACGCGTCCGTCATGCGCAACTCGGTCTTCGGCCGCCACACCTACGCCATCGGCGGCAACCTGCAGGCGGCGTCCCTGTCGGGCGTCAAGACCAAGCGCGTGACCTTCCTGCTGTTCGTCAACATGGGCGTCATCTCGGCTCTGGCCGGCCTGGTCTTCACCGGCCAGCTCAACCTCGCCAGCCCCAGCGCTGGCACCGGGTTCGAGCTCGACGCCATCGCGGCCGTCTTCATCGGTGGCGCCGCCGTCACCGGCGGCATCGGAACCGTCCCCGGGGCGATCGTCGGCGGTCTCATCATCGGCATCCTGAACAACGGAATGTCGATCCTGGGTGTGGGCACGGAGTACCAGTCGCTCATCAAGGGCCTGGTCCTGCTCGCGGCTGTGGCCTTCGACGTCTTCAACAAGCGTCGCGCGGCCAGCTCGATCAAGTAGCTCTCGACACGCAGCGTCGAGCAGACGGCGGGGCCCGCGGGATCATTCCCGCGGGCCTCCGTCGTCAGTACCCGACGGCTCCCCGACTTGGCTCGGCGCCCCAGCGGCTGGCGCGATAATGAGCCACGGCGCCTCCCCCACCCCGCCGCCATCCACCTCATCGAACGGGCACGCCATGGTCACGGGCAGCAGCACCCGAGCAGCGACGATCCTCGATGTCGCGCGACTCGCGGGCGTCTCGTACCAGACCGTCTCGCGGGTCCTGAACGACATGCCCAACGTCGCGGACAAGACGCGGGAGAAGGTCGAGAAGGCCATCGAGGAGCTCCAGTACACCCCCTCGGTCGCCGCCCGGGCCCTCGTGACCCGCCGTTCGCGCACCATCGGCGTCATCAATACCGGGGCGACGGACTTCGGGCCGGCGAGCATCGCCAACGGCTTCAGCGTCGCGGCCGACGCCGCGAACTACGCCGTGACCCTCGCCTCCGTCGCGGACGCCAGCGCCGAGGCCGTCCGGGCCGCCTTCGCCCTCCTGATGCGGCAGAACGTCGAGGCGATCGTGCTGATCGCCGTCCGCACCAGCGCCTACGAGGCCATCGCCGGAGTCGACCTCGCGGTTCCCCTCGTCTCGATCGACCCGGTCGGGCACTCCGGCTTCCACAGCCTCTCCCTCGACCAGTACCACGGTGCTCGACGCGCCGTCGGCCATCTGGTGGCGCTCGGCCATCGCGAGATCCTGCACGTCAGCGGACCGCCGGACTCCCTCGACGCGACCGAACGCGCGCGCGGCTGGCGGGACGAGCTCGCCGCCCACGGCCTCACCGCACGCGACGTGGTCTGCGGAGCCTGGACTCCGCAGAGCGGGTTCGAGGCGGGGAAGATCGTCGTCCCCCTCATCCGCGACGTCACCGCGGTGTTCGTCGCCAACGATCAGATGGCGCTCGGCCTCCTCCACGCGTTCGAGGACGCCGGCATCAGCGTGCCCGAGGACATCTCCCTGGTCGGCTTCGACGACATCCCCGAGGCCGCCCACTACACGCCTCCCCTCACGACGATGCGGCAGGACTTCGACGCGCTCGGGCGTCAGCTGATGGACGACCTCGTCGGGATCCTGGCGGGAGGTCCGGCCTCGGAGCGCGAGCGGACGATCCCGGCGCTCGTGGCCCGCTCGTCGTCGACCGCGCCCCGGACTCATCCGGTCGGGCGCAACGGCTGAGCCCGCCCCGTCGCCGGCCGTGATCGGCACCGGCCGAGACCGCGAGATGGCCGTGCCGGTCGGCGTACGAGGGCGGGGGCGACGACGCGGGCCATCTCGCGACAGGGGGGCAAGCCGCCGGCGCACCCGGCGCCGGGCTCCCGCCTGCCCCGGAGGCCGTCCGGCACGGCGCGCGACGCCGTCGAGCAATAGCCTGGGGGCAGGAGGTCCGCATGGCAGTCGACACGGCGACGACGGCGATCCCGGTCGGCGAGTCGTCGTCGGCGAGGGTGCGCCGCGCGGTGACGCGTCCGCTGCGCCGGGCGGTGCGGTTAGTCGCGACGTCCGACCCCGACCTGTCGAGGCTGCGGCACGCCGGCACGACGATCACCTGCCTCATCGTGGTCGCGATCATCCTGTTCGGGCTCGCGGCGCTGACCGGGCTGTCGGCCGCGGGGGCGATCCCCGGGCTGATCCTGACGATGCTCGCCTGCAACGCAGTGCGCGACACCCGGCCGAAGCCGCGCGCGGTGTCGATCCTGCTGATGATCCCGTCGTCGCTGGTCGCCGTGACCCTGGCGGCGTTCACGCACGACGTCACGCTGGTGGCCGACATCGTGTTCGTCGCCGTGGCCATGGCGGCGGTGTTCGCCCGCGTCATCGGCCAGCGGGGCGTGCCGATCGGCATGGTCGCGTTCATGTCGTACTTCATCGCGATCTTCACGCGCGTGACCCCGGCCGAGATCCCGGTCGTCGCGGTCGCCGTGAGCATCGCCGCCATCGTCGTGATCGCGCTCCGCTGGCTGCTGCGGCCGAAGCACCCGGACCGCGACCTGCGACGGCTGATCCGCGCGCTGGGAGTCCGGGCGGGGCGAGTGCTCGACGTCGTCGACGACGGGGTGCGCGAAGGCGTCATCGACGAGCGCCTGCACCGCACGGCGACGTCGCGCCTGGCGGCCTCGAGCTCGACCGCCGTCGGAGCCGAGCAGGCCCTGGCGAGTGCCGACCACCCGCTCGTCGAGGGGCTCGCGAACGACGAGCTCAGCGTGCGCATCTTCGACTTCCAGCTGACGCTCGAGCGCCTGCACAGCATCGTGCGGCGCGTGCTGCTCGACGGGAGCATGACCGACGAGCAGCGCGAGCAGCTCTCGGGGCGGCTCCGCGAGCTGCGCCGGGCGGTCCACGCGCCCGTGGAGCTCAGCCGCGAGAGCGCGCCGCCGCATCCCGCTGAAGCCGCGGCCGACGCCGACGCGGCTGTCGCGCTCGACACGACGGCGACGCCGATCGTCAGCGGTCACGGCGCGCACGTGTCGCCCGGCGGGGTCTCCGACAGCGACGACCGGCTCGAGGCCCTCGCGCGCGTCGTGCGCTTCGGCTTCACGTCGTGGCAGGGCATCGTCGCGCGCGGCGGCGACGCCGCGCCGAGCCACGCCGACCCGGCCGACGTCGATCCCCCCGGCGATCTTCCGCCCGGGCCCGACGACGCGGCGGTTCCGGCTGGGCCGCCCACAGGACGCTCCGCGCTCCCCCAGCTGGCGCGGACCGCCGTGCAGGTGGGCTTGGCGGCGGCACTGTCGATCGCGGCGGGCACGGCGCTCTCGTCGACGCGCTGGTTCTGGGCCGTCATCGCGGCGTTCGTCGTCTACGTCGGCACCTCGACGCGCGGCGAGATCCTCACGAAGGGCTGGCAGCGCGTGGTGGGCACGCTCGGCGGCGTGGTCCTCGGCGTCCTGATCGCCGGGCTTGTCGGCGGCAACCTCGTCGTCTCCCTGATCCTGATCCTGCTGTCGCTGTTCCTCGGCTTCTACTTCATGCAGGTGTCGTCGGCGTGGATGATCTTCGGCATCACGACGATGCTCGCGCTCCTGTACGGGCTGCTCGGCGAGTTCAGCGTCGACCTCCTGCTGGTCCGCCTCGAAGAGACGGCGGCCGGGGCCGCGATCGGCATCCTGGTCTCGTACGTGGTGTTCCCCAACAGCACTCGCGACGCCATGCGGTCGGCGACGCGGGTGTTCCTCGGCGAGCTGGCTGCGACGCTCCGGACCGCCGAGCAGCGGCTCGCGATCCCCACTCCCCGTGCGGGGGCCGCAGCCGCCGCACCCGACGACGCCCGCGCCCTCCGCGACGCCTACGTGGCGCTGACGACGACGAGCAAGCCGATCACGCAGGGCTGGGCCGGCGTCTCGAACCGGTCGGGGTCGCGGCGGACGCTCGTGATCCTCGGCGCCTGCGAGTACCACGGCCGCGCCCTCATGAGACGCGCCGACGGAGCCCTCGGCGCCGCCGACACCGCGGGGCTCCGCGAAGCGCTCCACCGGGCCATGCGGGCGGTGCAGGCTGACATCGACACCTTCCGCGGTGCCCTCGACGGAGGGATCGCCGACATCGTGTTCCACCCGGCCGGCGACGTGATCGACCAGCTCGAGAACCACCCCGACCTCACCGGGTCGCGCCGCCACCGCTCGCTCATCGGCATCGCGCGCCACCTCCACGCGATCGACCAGTCGCTGTGCGGGCGCGGGGCCGAGCTGGGGGCGGCGCAGGAGCCGCTCGCCGCCGACGTTCGCCCGACCCGCTGATTCGGCAGGATCCCGCCCGAACTGCGGCGGGGCCGAGCCGGCGGAGCCGAGCCGGCGGAGCCGAGCCGGCGGGGCCGAGCCGATCCGGCGGGGCCGAGCCGAGCCGGCGGGGCCGAGCCGAGCCCGAATCGCCGCACCCGCGACGGCTCAGCGCCAGGCCCAGACGCGCGACGGGGTGCCCCGCGCCGGCACCGTCTCGTCGGTCTGGACCACGCCGCTCGCCGGCGCGAGCAGCTGCCGCCGCAGGCTGGCCGTGTGCGGGGCCGAGCCGGTGAGCGCCGCCGAGAGGTCGCTGGCCCCGGCGAGCGTGAAGGTGTTGCCGGTCAGCGCCCGCGTCACGCCGTGATCGTGCCAGAGCCGGGCGGCCATCCACTCGCGCGCGAAGTCGATGATCGCCTCGTGGTCGAACGGCAGGTTGAGGTTCCGGACACTCGCGAGCTTCCAGTCGGCGGGCGACGCCAGGGCCGGCCCGGGTGCGACGACCGCCAGGTAGGCGACGCTCACCGAGTGCTCGCGCGACTCCCGGCCGGGCTCGTCGAACGTGTGGAGCTGCGCGAGCGTGCGCACGGCGTCGGCGGCGATCCCCGCTTTGACCTCCAGTGCTCGGTGGGCCGCCTCGCGCAGGCGCTCGCCCTCGCCGAGCAGGACGCCCGGCAGCGCGAGCTGGCCCTTCGCGGGGTCCCCCGCGCGCACGGCCGTGCCGAAGTGGAGCCCCGTCGCCGCGTCGAAGAACGCCGGCACCACGTCGACCGCGATCAGCGGCTGTCGCGGCCGGCCGCCGGGGCCGGGCGCACCGACCCCGGCCCCTCCTGCGGCTGCACCCATCGTCATGCCCCGGCGCGGGCCGCCCGAGCCGTGCGCTCGGCGGCCAGCGTGGCCCGGACGTCGGCGAACGACTGGAGCGTCGTGAACGCCCCGTCGATCCACACCGTCTGCAGCAGGCTGTCGGCCTCCTGCTCCGGCGTCGCCTGGTCGGTCTGGACGATCTCGCCGCTCGCGTCGCGGTGGAGGGCGATGCGGCCCTTGGCGCTCTTCTTGCCGCCGCCGGTCTTCGGGTCCTTCTGGATGTCGACCGGCTCTCCGTCGACGAGCGCCCAGGTGGCCTTGACGGCCGAGCCGAGGTTGTCGCGGGTGAGGTACTGGTAGGTGAACGACCCGACGCCGAGCACGATGTTGTCGCTCGAGTAGCCCTTCGCCGCAAGGCGCTCGAAGATGCGGGTCGCGCGGTCGATCGTGATGCTGTCGCCGTAGATGACTCCGACGTGGCTGTCGAGGACCTTGAAGCCGGCCTCGTTGACGGTGTGGCCGAACTCCTCGTCGAGCAGCTCGACGACGCCCTTCTCCTCCGGGCTGCGGTCGCGGTCGCCCGCGGCCGCGAGCTCGTCGCCGAAGAGGCTGCCGGTGACGATGTCGACGGGGTCGCCCGAGTCGGGGCGGATGACGAGCTTGCCGTCGCGTCCCAGGATCCGTGCTCTGAGCGCCGGCTCGGTCAGCACGTCGGTGAGCACCTTGAACAGGTCGTAGCCGTCGCTGACCGCCGACACGATGCCGGTCGGGAACTCGTCCAGGATCGCGTTGAACGTCTCGAGCTCGCCCTGCTCGCCGCGGATGCACATGACCGAGTGCTCCGTCGCCGGGACCGACGCCCCGAGCAGTCCGTTCTCGCCGGGGTAGTAGCGGCGGATCCAGTCGAACGTCGGCATCGAGTCGGTGCCGAGGAACGACAGCAGGTGCCCGGCGCCCGACGCGGTGGCCGATCCGAGCGACGACTGACCGCGCATCGAGAAGTCGTGCGCCTGGAAGTCGATTCCGGCCAGGGCGCCCCCGGTGGCCGCGGCCCACTTCTCGATGAGGTCGCGGTACTCGAGGGCGATGGTCGCGACTGTGCCGGGGTGCCAGATGCTGGCCGACAGGGCGGTCTCGATGTAGTTCGGCAGCCAGTAGAACTCGTCGACGGTGTTCTCGATCGTGAGGGTCGCGACGCCGATGGGGGCGAGGGTGCCCTCGGGCAGGGCCTTGATGTCGAGCGGCAGGTAGCCGAGGCGGTGGAGCGCGCGGACGTGCTCGCTGCCGATCGCGTTCGGCCCGAAGTAGTCGCGCAGTTCCTGCTCGAACAGCTCTGCGACCTCGTCTTCGGAAGCGGCGAAGAAGGGAGCCCACGCCTCGGTGAGGTACTCCTGCGCGAATGCCTGGAGGCCGAACACGACGGCGTGGCTCGAGCCCGGCAGGAGGCGGTTGCTGCGGTTGGTCCAGTTGATCAGGATCCGCGTGGTGCCGGCGGGGTAGAGCTGGCGGTGCGACTGCTTGTAGCCGTCGGTCGTGAGGAGCGCCTGGATCGGGCTGGCCGAGGTGAAGCGCGGGGCGATGGTGGTCACGGGGTGTGCGGCGGTCGCTGTGTGCGCAGAGGTCGCTGGATGTGCGGAAGTCACTGGATTGCTCCTGTCAGGGCGGGGTGGAGGTCGATGACGCGCAGGCCGGGGATCTCGGTCTGGGCGGGGTAGCTGTCGGTGGTGACGATCTCGCCGAAGTGGTCGGCGAGGGCGGGCGCACGCCCCGAGAAGACGCCGTGGCTGACGAAGAGGCCGAGGCGCTCCCTGGGGAGGCCGGTCGACTCGGCGAGGCCCATGAAGGTGCCGCCGCCGTCGCAGATGTCGTCGACCACGAGGAACCTCCCGGTCTCGGGGAGCTCTTCGCAGGTGAAGCCGTCGAGCTTGCCGGTGTCGGGGTTGCGGTGCTTCTCGGCCCGGAAGACGGGGAGGTGGCAGATCGTCGCGACCTCGGTGGCCCGGGCGATCGCGCCCTTGTCGGGGGCGATGATGCCGGCGTAGCGCTGCGGGGCCGTGTCACGGTCGGCTCGGCCGACCACGTGCTGGCGGACGAGGTGCGCCGGGTCGACGATGGTGAGCCGCTCGATCAGCGACGGCATGACCGGCGAGTGCGGGTCGAGGCACACGATCTGGTCGATGCCGAAGCCGTTGATGATCGTCGCGTAGACGTTGGCCCCGAACGGGAGTCCGCGGTCTTGGCGGGCACCGGGCAGGTACGGGATGAGGGCGACGGTGCGGGCGGCGCGCTGCTTGGCGGCGTCGGCCCACATGCCCAGGAGCACGAGGTCGTTGGCGTCGGCGCCGGTGAGGGTCGCGACCTCGGTGAGGTCGCCCTTGCCGGTGTTGTCGTGCGCGACCTTGACGTGGCCTTCGCCGGCCGGGAAGCGCATGCTCTCGAATGTCGGCGTGGTGACGAAGCCCGGTCCGATCCGGGTAGCGAATGTGATTGCCATACCCCGACCATACAACTAACTGTGCACATTGCACAATAATCATTTCGAGAGCACGTGCTGGACGCCGCGATTCGACTGAGCACACTCCGCCGGCGCCCGCTACCCCCTGGCACTCAGCCGCGCCACCCGCCAGGATTGATGCATGTATCTGGTCGAAGTGCAGGCCCGGCTGGCCAACGGCGCGATCGTCCCGGTGTCGGCGACGAGCCACGACCGGTCGATCGCCATCCGTCGCGCGCTCGACTCGATGCCGCTGAGCAGCGTCGCGGTCCGGACCGTCGTGACCGCCTCGGCACCCGCGCCGGCTTCGGCCTCGCAGAGCGTCTCGGCGTGAGGGCCGAGAACGTCCAGCGCCACTTCGACGAAGCGCACGCCCGTGACGACGACCCGTGGGGCGTCGCGACGCGCTGGTACGAGGTGCGCAAGCGCGCCATCCTGTTCGCCGCGCTCCCCCGCGAGCGGTTCGGCAGCGCACTCGAGGTGGGCTGCTCCAACGGCGTCCTGACAGCCGAGCTCGCCGAGCGCTGCGATCGGGTCACCGCCGTCGACTTCTCCGCCGAGGCGGTGCGCCTCGCACGCCGCCGCACGGCCGGCCACGGCAACGTCGCCGTGCTCGAGGGCGACGCCGTCGACGGCTTCCCGACAGGCCATCACGACCTGGTCGTCGTGTCGGAGGTCGGCTACTACCTCGAACCGGACCGCCTGGGCCGCCTGCTCGACCTGATCGCCGGATCGCTCACGCCGCAGGGCACCGTCGTCGCCTGCCACTGGCGACACCCCGAGGGCGACTTCGCGCAGCCCGGCGACACCGTGAACGCGGTGTTCCGACGGCGGCCCGGCTGGTACCTGCTGGCGCACCACGCCGAAGACGACTTCGTGCTCGACGTGCTCTCGCCCGACGGCCGGTCGATCGCGGCCCGGACGGGGCTCCGGTGACCGCGGACCCGACGGCGAACGGGATCCAGGTCGAAGGCACAGGCTATATCGGACGGGTGCTCGTCGTGATCCCCGCCCGCGACGAGGAGGCGCTGATCGGCCGGGCGCTCGAGGCCGTCGGCCGCGCCCGCGCGGCTCTCCGGGGCGCCTGCCCCGACGTCGCGGTCGACGTGGTCGTCGTGGCGGATGCCTCGACGGACGCGACCGCGGCGACGGCGGCGGGATTCGAGGGGGTCCGCGTGCTCGAGTCGACGGCCGGGCGCGTGGGAGCGGCGCGCGCGCACGGAATCCGGGTGCTGCTGGGCGGCGTGGGGCCCGTTCCTGCGCCCGAGTCGATCTGGATCGCCAACACCGACGCCGACTCGGTGGTCCCCGAGCGATGGCTCGCCGACCAGGTGTCGATGGCGGATCGCGGCGTCGACGTGATGGTCGGCACCGTCCGGCCCGACCCCGACGACCTGACCGACGAGCAGAACGCCGCGTGGCTCGAGACCCACGTGCTGGGGCGGCCCAACGGACACGTGCACGGTGCGAACCTCGGGCTGCGCGCCTCCGCCTACCTCGCGGCCGGCGGCTTCGACCCGGTCGACGAGCACGAGGACAACCGGCTCGTCGACCGGCTGCGGCGCGGCCCGTGGGTCATCGCGGCCTCCGACGTCTGCCAGGTCGTGACCTCGGGTCGCCGAGTCGGCCGCACGCCGGGCGGGTACGCCGGCTACCTGGCGGAGACCCTGTGAGGCGCGTGGCCCTCGGGGACGTCGTCGGCCCCGTCACCGCACGGGTTCTGGACGACTCCCCCGCGACGGTCGACGAGGCCCTCCGAACCGCTGTCGCCCTCGGCGAACTCGCACCCTACGTCGGCGAGGGCACGACCCCCGACGTCTCCCCGACGGCCGCCGGCAGCACGACCCTCGACGTGTGGGAGGCGCTCGCCACCCTGGGAGCCGCCGACGTCGCCCTCGCGCGTGCCGTCGAGCCCCATCTCGACGCGGTCACGATCCTGCACCAGGCCGAGCGGGCCGTGCGCGACGGCTCGACCTGGGGCGTGTTCGCCGCCGAGGGTCCGGGCGTGAGGCTGGAAGCCGAATCGACCCCGACCGGATGGACGCTCACGGGCACCAAGCCCTGGTGCTCTCTCGCCGGGACCGTCTCGCACGCCCTCGTCACCGCCTGGGTCGACGACGCCCGCCGCGGGCTCTTCGCAGTCGAGCTGGCCGACCCGCGCACGACCGTCGAGCCCGCGTGGGCGGCGCGCGGCCTCCAGGAGATCCCGAGCGGCCCGGTCTCGTTCGCCGCCTCGCCCGCTCTGCCCATCGGCGACCCCGGCTGGTACCTGCACCGCCCCGGATTCGCGTGGGGCGGCATCAGCGTCGCCGCCTGCTGGCTCGGCGGGGCCACCGGCGTCGCGCGGACCCTGCTCGCCGCCGCCCGCGAACCCGCCCGGGCCGACGACGCCATCCTGCTGATGCACCTCGGCCAGGTCGACGCCCGCCTCGCCGAAGGCCGTGCCGCCCTCGTCACCGCCGCAGTGCAGATCGACACGGGTGGGCCCGGCTCGACCGGAACCGCGGCATCCCTGCTGGCCAAGCGCGTGCGCACCACGATCGCCGACGCCGCCGAAGCCGTGCTGCGATCGGTCGGCCACGCGCTCGGACCCGCACCCCTGGTCAACGATCCGGCCCACGCCAAGCGGGTCGCCGACCTCGAGCTCTACCTGCGCCAGCACCACGGCGAGCGCGACGCCGTCTCGGAGGGTCGGGCCGTCCGCGACTCCGAGGCGCGATGGTGAAGACGGCGCAATGGTGACGACGACGTCGTGGTGAGCTTCGACTCGAGCGACCCGGGCACCGCGAACAGCGACTGGGCGCAGGAACTCCGCCTCACCGCCGCCCCTCCCCTGACCCCGCCCGCCGACCTCCCCCTCGTCGTGCTCGCCGCGCATCCCGACGACGAGACGCTCGGCGCCGGCGGGCTCCTCCACGGTGCGGCCGCCGCGGGTCGGCCGGTGACGGTGGTGCTGGTCACCGACGGCCGCGCGTCGCACGCGTCCGACTCGATCGCCGCCGTCCGGGCGGCCGAGTTCGACGCCGCCCTGGCCGCGCTGGGAGTGGTCGGCTCGCACTCGCTCGGGTACCCCGACGGCACGGTCCGCGAGGCCCGCGACGCGGTGCTCGCCGACGTCGCTGCGATCCTGCGCCCCCTGCCCCGGGCTCAGCTCGTCGCCCCGTGGCGCGGCGACGGCCACCGCGACCACCGCGTGCTCGGCGAGATCGCAGCGGAGCTGGCCGATGCCCGGGGCGATGTGCTCTGGGAGTACCCGATCTGGCTGTGGCACTGGGGGTCGCCCACCCACCCCGATGTGCCGTGGGACCGTCTGGGGCGGCTGCCGCTCCAGCCGGCGGCGCAGGCGGTCAAACGGGACGCGCTCGACGCCTACGGATCGCAGACGACACCGCGGGGCGATGAGCCGCCGCAGCTGCACGAGCGATTCCTCGAGAACTTCGACCGCACGTTCGAGACGTTCGTGGTGTGACCGGCTCGCCCGACGCCCAGCAGGAACCCCGTACGCTCGTCCGGATGTCCCGTTCCGCCCTCGCGCCGGCCTGGCGCACGGCCACCGCCCGGCCGCGCCTTCTGCTCGCCGCCAAGACCGCGGTCGCCGTCGGGATCGCCTGGGCCGTCGGCCCGCACATGCCCGGCACCACCGACGACTATCCGTACTACGCGCCCCTCGGCGCCCTGATCAGCATGTATCCGACGCTGATGGGCTCGGCGCGCACGGGCCTGCAGACGCTCCTCGGGCTCATCGCCGGGATCGGCCTCGCCGCCGTCGCGATGCTGACGGTGGGCCCGACCTGGTGGAGCATTCCGCTCGTCGTCGGGATCGGCGTGCTCCTCTCGGGCACGGGGTGGTTCGGCGCCGGACGCGAGTACGTGCCGATGGCCGCCCTGTTCGTGCTGATCATCGGCGGGAGCCGGGCCGAGAGCTTCTCGCTCGGCTACCTCGCGCAGATGGGCGTGGGGGTCGCCATCGGCCTGGCCGTCAACTTCGTGGTCGCGCCGGCCGTGACGAGCCGGGCCGCCGAGGCGCGCGTCGGCGAGCTCGAGCGCGAGATCGCCGAGCACCTGCACGACGTCGGGCAGGCGCTGTCGGAGCCCTGGCCGCCGGAGCACAAAGCGTGGTCGCGCGGCTCGGACCGCCTGGCGGCCACCTCGGCGTCGGTGCGTCGGGCCCTGGCCGACGGGGCCGAGAGCCGCAAGGGCAACCCGCGGGCGCTCTGGCGGAAGCACGACCCGAGCGACGGGGCAGAGCGGCTCGAGGTGCTCGACACGGTGCTGTTCCACGTGCGCGACATCACCGGCGCTCTCACCGACACCATCTGGGGCCGTCACGGGGCGCTCACGTTCGACCCCGTGCTCGCCGCGCCCCTCGCCGAGGCGTGCCACGGGGTCGCCGACGCCGTCGACCGGGGCGACGCGACCGAGGCCGAGCGGGATCGGGCGGTGGGCCGAGCGGCGCGCTCGGTGCGTCAGCTGGTGACGATCGTGGACGCCCGCACGCTGGCCGACGGCTCGTCGTTGGGGCCCGGAGTGCTCTGCGCGATGCACCTTCGCAGGATCCTGCTGCACCTGCAGCCCGTCGGCCCCACCCGCTTCTAGCGGCGGCGGCTCGCCAGCGTCTCGCTCGGGTACTGGCCGTGGCGCTGGGCGTAGGCCGCAGCGAAGCGCCCGGCGTGGGCCATGCCCCATTTCTGGGCGATGCCGGCGACGGTCGCCGTGGAGGGATCCGACAGGAGGAGCTCCTCGTGGATGCTGTCGAGGCGGATCTGCCTGAGGTAGCTGTTGGGGCTCATGTCGAAGTGGCGGACGAAGGCCTGCTGCAGAGTGCGGAGGCTGACGTTGGCGATGCGGGCCAGGTCGGCCGTCGTGATCGGCAGGTGCGCGTGCTCGTGGGCGTACTCGACGGCACGGCGCACGTGGGCGTACCGCGGAAGCAGCAGCTCGGCGGGCAGCTCGGCCGCGGTCAGCGGATACAGCTCGATGAGCGACACCGCGGCGATCCGCCCCATCTCGGCCTGGAGCAGTGGGCTGG
This sequence comes from Frondihabitans sp. GW821-FHT04F02, assembly GCF_059420045.1. Taxonomy (NCBI): domain Bacteria; kingdom Bacillati; phylum Actinomycetota; class Actinomycetes; order Micrococcales; family Microbacteriaceae; genus Frondihabitans; species Frondihabitans sp. GW821-FHT04F02. Next base: position 52,973 of record NZ_JBWKSZ010000008.1, read on the forward strand.
CGTGCCGGTCGAGCACGGTCGCCGAGATGAGCGAGACCGTCTGCCGCCAGCGCTGGAGCGCCTGGTCGGTGGGCCGCGCGGTGTGGTCGAAGGCGAGGTGGCCGGTGTACACGCCCCGCTCGCCGAGGATCGTCTCGACGGTGGTCCGGTTGACCTGGACGAGGCGCTGATCCCACTGCTCGAAGCCGAAGGTGAACGGGTCGGTCGGCCACAGCTGCGGGACCCCGGGCTCGGCCACGACCTCGCGACGCCCGTCGTCGAATCGACCCGTTCCGCGACTGAGCGAGGTGACGACGAAATCGTCGCCGGCGGGCATCTCGCCCTCCATGTGCCCCTCGAAGCGCAGCGCCCGGACGGTCATCGACGAATCGCCCGCCGCCGCGTACCGGAAGGAGAAGGGCGCGTCGCACTCTCCGGCGCGCCACTCGATGCCGTTGTAGGCGCTCGCAAGCATCTCGCGGGCTTCGACGATGTCGGTGCCGCTCGTGTCGACCTCGAGACGGTCCGGGTTCTCTCTCAACTGTTCACCGTGAGAACAGTCGCACGGCGGTACCTCGACGAGGCTGGCCTATCCGGAATACGTCGGAGTCAGAACCGGTCGTCGACCGTCTCGCCGTTCTGGTAGACCGACATCAGCATCGCGGCAGCGAGACGGGCGGAGCGAGCGGGCTTGGCCGTGTGGTGGATCCCGGCCTCGGCGCGAGCGCCCTGGATCAGGATCGTGAGGGCATCCGACACGTAGTCGGGCAGCCCCGCGCGAGCGCAGAGCACCGACATGTGGCGCTCGACCTCCTCGAAGTGCTGCACAGCCAGTGCGGCGATCCCCTCGTCTTCGCGGCCGACCTCGGCGTACGCGTTGACGAAGCAGCAGCCGCGCCACGTGGTGTCGGCGAAGCACTCCTCCATGTACGAGAAGACCTCGAGGATCTCGTCGCGGGGGTCGTCGACACGCGTGCCGTTCTTCTCGAGCCGAGCCACCCAGCCCTGGTGCTTGTAGGCGAGGACGGCGACGAGGATCTCGCGCTTGGTCGCGTAGCGGCGCGTGATCTCGCCGACCGACGACTCCGCCCTGTCGGCGATGGCATCGAGGGTCACCCAGTCGATGCTGTGCTCGGTGAACAGGGAGTCCGCGGCTCGGAGGATCGCGCGCTCGGCGTCGGTGTCGATGACGACGGACGTCAGGGAGAGAGAGGAGGCCATGAACCGTTTCTGATCGGGTGACACTCACGATAGGTCTGCCCGGGCACGGCTGCACCCCGGCTGTCCCGTTTCCGCACGCGGACCGAGTGCGGCTATCCGATTTGCGCACGCTCCGTGGGGATGAACGACTCAGCCGGTCTCCAGGCCGTCACGGCGATCTAGATTCATGCCATCGAGCCGCACGGCCGACCGAAGAAGGACCGGGGCACACACCCCGAGGAGGAGCAACCAGCATGGACATCACCACCGACCTCAAGCAGGGCCGCTCGGCGACCACGGCCTCATCGCGGCTCGTGCCGCGCGGACGCTCCTCCTACCGCCCCAAGGGCCGGGAGACGCTCAAGGCCATTCCGGGGCACCGCCACGCGAAGACGACGAGCACCATCGGCACAGCCGGCAGCGTCATGGCCCTCGCCGGCACGTCGGCCGCCGCGATCGCCCTCATGCTCGGCCTCGGTCAGTGAGCTTGTACGTGCGGCACGCCTCGGCGATGCCCGCCCGCATCGAGGTCTACCCGAAGCGTCGTCGCACCCTCGTGGTGGACGTCTTCGCGGCGACCCCGACCAGGCGCGACGAGCCGACGGCTCCCGACGTCTGCTACGCCGACTTCTTCGTCGACGCCGCCGGCCTGATCGCGTCCTGAGCCCTGGGGGCCGGTCGCTCTTCGGGGCCGGTCGTTTTTCCGGGTCAGTCGCTCTTCAGCTTCCGGAGCGCCGAGCCCTTGTGGGCGGCCTCCGCGGACGACTTCTCGGACTCGACGATGTAGGTCGGCTCGTCGTCCGACGCCGTGAACTTCTGCCCGTCGAACTCGAAGTCCTTGACGCGTCGTTCCTTGACGACGCCGGTCGTCCGGCCCTGCGGGGTGTTCCACGACACGCGGTCGCCCTTCTCAATGGAGTCGCTCATGGACGACACCGTAGGCCGGGCTGCCTGACGGGGGACAAAGCGTGGCGACCGGGGGCACACTCGGGCGAGTGACCATCACTTCTCAACTCACCTTCCACGAATATGGCGGCCGCTCGTGAAGAAGCCTGTCGCCGTCCTGTTCGACATCGACGAGACCCTCGTCCACACCGGCGGAGCGGGCGGTCGCAGCTGGAAGGCCGCGTTCCTCGAACTGCACGGCGTCCCCGCCGACATCGGCGAGCACACCTCGTCGGGCGAGACCGACCCCGCAGTCGGTCGCGAGACCTTCCAGGGCGTCCTCCATCGCGAGCCGACCCCGGACGAGCTCGCCCGCCTCTACGCGCGCTACCTCTGGCACCTCGCCGCCGACATCCGCACGTCGCCCGGCTACCGGGTCGAGGCCGGAGCTGACGAGCTGCTCCACCGCCTGGCGGCCGAGGGCGTCGTGCTGGGCGTCATCTCCGGCGCGATGGAGGGGGCCGCCCGCGCCAAGATGGAGCCCGGCGACCTCGGCCGCTACTTCGTGTTCGGCGGCTACGGCTCCGACTCCCCGGATCGCGACGAGGCGACCCGCGCCGCGATCCGCAAGGCGTCGCTCATCGTCGGCCACGACCTGGAGCCCGACGAGGTCTTCGTCGTCGGCGACACCCCGCGCGATATCGCGTCGGCACATGCCGCAGGCGCCCTGGGCATCGGCGTCGCCACCGGGCACTTCACGGCGCAGGAACTCGCAGCCGCCGGCGCGGACGCCGTTCTCGGCGACCTCACCGAGGCGTTCCCCGGCCTCTGACGCCGTCGCGACCGCGGCTTCGAGACAGTTCTGCCTCGAGACAGCTCGGCCTCGAAACAGCTCGGCTTCGAGACGGCGCGGCGTCCAGACTGCGCGGCGTACTGTCGCGCGGGTGACGATCGACTGTCACCACGGACCTGGCGAAGCAGCGGCTTTCCCCCGGATCCGCAGCCCCAAGGCCGACCCGCATCGACAAGGACTCACGACATGAGCGACTCAGCAGCAACCGATTCCGACCTCCCGACCGACGCGACCGATCCGAAGCCAGGAATCGAGACCGCGCCCGATCGCCGAGACAGCGACGACCCCACCGTCGACAGCCCGCGGTCCGAGGCGGTCACGCGCGACCTGCAGGACAGCGACGTCGAGGAGTCCGCAGCCGTCGACGACGACATCGACACGGACGACATCGTGGCTCTGCCCGGAACCGGCGGACCGGACGACGGCGGCGACATCGAGGTCGACGAATCGGAGCTGAACCTCTCGGGCGACTCGATCCCCGGCCACCCCAAGCCGTCGGCTGGCCGCTGACGACGACTCCCTGTACCCCGACTGATCGACGCCGGAGACCGATCGGGGTACGAGGGACATATGAAGGCACTCACCTACCAGTCGATCACGAACGTCAGCGTCGAAGACGTCCCCAACCCCGAGATCCGCGAGCCCGGTGATGCGATCATCAAGGTCACCTCAGCGGCGATCTGCGGCAGCGACCTCCACCTCTACGACGTCTTCGACCCCTACCTCGACAAGGGCGACGTGCTCGGTCACGAGACCATGGGCGTCGTCACCGAGGTCGGACCCGGCGTCGAGCGCATCAAGGTCGGCGACCGCGTCGTCGTGCCGTTCGTCATCGCGTGCGGAGACTGCTTCATGTGCGACCGCGGCCTGTTCTCGCAGTGCGAGACCACGCAGGTCACCGAGTACGACTCCGGTGCGACGCTCTACGGCTACACGAAGCTCTACGGCCAGGTGCCCGGCGGCCAGGCCGAGTACCTGGGCATCAAGCGCGCCGACGCGAACCTGATCGTCGTCGGCGACGAGCTTCCCGACGAGCGCTACCTCTTCCTCAGCGACATCCTGCCTACCGCGTGGCAGGGCGTCGAGTACGCGAACGTGCCCGATGGCGGCACCCTCGTCGTGCTCGGCCTCGGCCCGGTCGGCCAGTTCGCCTCGCGCATCGGCGTGCACAAGGGCTACCGCGTCATCGCGGTCGACCCGGTGCCCGAGCGACGCGACATGGCGAAGCGGCACGGGGTCGAGACCCTCGACCTCACGAAGGGCGTCGCCGACGAGATCAAGCGGATGACGGACGGCCGCGGGCCGGACTCCGTCGTGGACGCCGTCGGCATGGAGGCGCACGACCACGGCGGAGTCAGCCTCGTTCAGAAGTTCGCAGCCGCCCTGCCGGACGCCATCTCTCAGCCGCTCATCCAGAAGGCCGGCATCGACTCGCTGTCGGCGATGCACCTGGCCTTCGAGATCGTGCGCCGCGGCGGCACGGTGTCTCTGAGCGGCGTCTACGGGGGCACCGCCGACCCCACGCCGTTCCTGTCGCTCTTCGACAAGCAGATCGCGATCCGCATGGGCCAGTGCAACGTGCACCACTGGATCGACACGCTGATGCCTCTCGTCGAAGACGCATCCGACCCGCTCGGCACCGAGGATCTCGTGACCCACCCGGTGCCGCTCGACCGCGCCGCCGAGATGTACGAGGTGTTCAAGAAGAAGGAGGACGGTTGCATCAAGGTCGTCCTCAAGCCCTAGGGCGCAGCGCTTCAGCGCACAGCACACGCCGAAGGCCCCCGGTCGTCTGACCGGGGGCCTTCTGTCGGGAGTGCCGGAACTACGGAGTCACCATCCCGCCGTTCACGTTCAGGGTCTCTCCCGCGACGAAGCTCGACTCGCCCGATGTCAGGAAGACGTACGCGGGTGCGATCTCGGCGGGCTGCCCGGCCCGCCCCATCGGCGACTCGCTCGACCCGAACTCGGGCAGCGTCTCGGGGTCGACTCCCCCGGTCACCTGCAGCACGCTCCAGGTCGGGCCGGGCGCCACGACGTTGACTCGGATGCCGCGCTTCACGAGCTGCTGCGCCAGCCCCTTCGAGAAGTTGTTGATCGCCCCCTTGGTGGTGGCGTAGTCGAGGCGGTCGGGCGCGGGCACGTAGGCCTCGAGCGAAGCCGTGTTCACGATCGTCGACCCGGGCTGGAGGTGCGGGAGCGCCGCCTTGACGATCCGGAACGGCGCGTACACGTTCGTCTTGAAGGTGGCGTCGAACTGCTCGTCGGTGATCTCCTCGATCGTCTCCTTCCAGATCTGCTTGCCCGCCACGTTCACCACGGCATCGAGACCGCCGAGGCCGTCGACGGCGCGCTGCACGAGCTCGCTGCAGAACGCGGCGTCGGTGATGTCGCCCGGGATCGGCACGGCCACGCGGCCTGCCGCCTCGATCAGGTCGATGACGTGCTGGGCGTCCTCCTGCTCCTCCGGCAGGTACGAGAGGGCGACGTCGGCGCCTTCGCGCGCGAACGCGATGGCGACCGCGGCGCCGATGCCGGAGTCGGCTCCGGTAATGAGCGCGCGGCGTCCCGTCAGTCGGCCGGTGCCGCGGTAGGACTCCTCGCCGAGGTCGGGAACGGGCGTCATCTGCGACTGGAGGCCCGGCTCCGGCTGCTGCTGCACCTCGGGCGAGATGTTCGGGTAGCGGGTGCGGGGATCTTCGAAGCTGTACTGGTCGGGGCTGCTGTGGTCGCTGCTGCTGTGGTCGCTGCTCATCGCGGCGTGTCTCCTCTGCTCGGTTCGCGGCGCCCGAGGTCGGGAGGCGCCTCGAGGGCGACGGTATGCGCCGGGGCCTGCGATGGCGCCGAGGGGGACGCGCTCGGGGTACAGGTCCGGCGTCCGGCGCCGGGCGTCGCACCCGCCGCACCCGCCGTACCGGCAGAAACCCGCCGCCGCGGCGGCGGGTTCGTGCCGGTTGGGCGGGTTCGCGCGGGAAGGCGGTTCAGCGCCGTCCAGCCGCGGCGGCCGTCAGGCCGTGAACCCCGCGAGGAGCTCGTCGAACGCGGGATAGAGCTGCTCGGCCGGCACGTTGAGCTGCGACTTGAGCTCGCGCGTGGGCTCATCGGCGATGACCTCGAGGGCACCGTCGACGACTCCCGCGTAGGCCTGGGCCACGACGCTCTCGGGGCTGACCTTCGGGATGTCCCACCGCTGTGACATCTCGGTGTCGATCATGCCGACCAGCAGCCCGGTGACGAGGGTCCCCTGCCCGCGGAGCTCCACGCGCAGAGCGTTCGTCGCCGACCACGTGGCCGCCTTCGACGCCGCATAGCCGGTCGGCACCGGGATCCACGCCGCCGACGACAGCACGTTGAGCAGCGCGCCGCCGCCGTTCGCGGCGAGCACTGGCGCGAACACCTGCGCGACGCGGACGGTGCCGAAGAAGTTCGTGTCGAAGATGCCGCGGAGCTGCTCCTCGGTGCCCGACAAGAGGGAGTCTCCGACGGGTGCGATTGCGGCGTTGTTGACGAGCAGGTCGACGTCGGCGGCTGTGGCTGCTGCAGCGCCGACGCTCGCGGCGTCCGTCAGGTCGAGGGCGAGCGGCACGATGCGGGGGTCGCCCCACTCCTTCGGCGACCGCGCGGCGGCGTAGACGCGGGCCGCTCCGAGGTCGAGCGCCTGCTGGACGAAGTGTCGGCCGAGGCCGCCGTTGGCGCCCGTCACGAGTACGACCCGACCGTCGAGTGGCTGGTTCATCTAGACTCCTTCGATAAGTGGGGAACGTCCCCGACTCAGTATGCGGGGACTATCCCCAGTTAATCAAGTTCAGCACTCGACGACCGGAACGCCATGCCCGAGACCGACCCGCGCCCTCTCCGCGCCGACGCGCGGCGCAACCGCGACGCAATCCTCGCCGCTGCGCTCGTGACGTTCGAGTCCGACGGCGCCTATGCCTCGCTCGACGGCATCGCCCTCCGCGCCGGAGTCGGCAACGCCACCCTCTACCGCAACTTCCCCACGCGCGACGACCTGCTCGCCGCCGCGATCGGCACCAGCGTCGACACCGCCCTCGCCGAGGCCGACGATTTCACCCGGTCGATGCCGCCGCGCGACGCCCTAGCCGAGTGGATGAAGCGCATGACCTGGCAGCTCCGCGTCTGGCAGGGGCTCCCGTCGTGCGTGGCGACCGCGCGCGACGAGCCGACCTCTCCGCTCGCCGCCGTCTGGCAGCCGTTGCACGACCGCACGGCAGCGCTGGTCGCGGCGGCGCAGGCCGACGGCTCTGTGCGAGCCGAGGTCACCGCCGAGGAGGTCGTCGAGCTCGCGACGGCGCTGGCGTGGGGCGTCGACCGCTTCGGCGACGACGAGCCGACGGCCCGGCGACGGGTGGGGCTCGCCGCCGCCGGCTTCTTCGCGGGCTGAGGGTCGGAGGACGGCCCGCCCAGCGCCGGGCTCCCGCCCACCCTCGCCCCGTCGCACCCGGCGCCGGGCCGCCGCGCCCGCTGCGACCGCCGCAGCCCGCCGCACCCGCCGCACCGGCAGAAACCCGCCGCCGCGGCGGCGGGTTCGTGCCGGTTCGGCGGCTCGGGGCCGGGCCGCTCCACGTCGAGGCCGGCGGGAGCCCGGCGGCCCACCCCGCCCACTGGGGTCCCCTCCGCCTCCCGGGGCCGGGCAGAATGGACGCGTGCACGACGACGACAGGCATCCGCGATCGTTCGGCGGCTCCGCGAAGGGCCGCCACACGCTTTCGCGGCGCGTGCGCGACATGGTGGCCGCCGCCGTCAAAGACGAGGTCTACCCGCTCAACGAGAAGCTCATCGAAGAGGTGCTGGTCGAGTCGCTCGGCGCTTCGCGCAACGCCGTCCGCGAGGCACTGCAGAGCCTGGCCCGCGACGGCATCCTCGAGCGGCACACCCGGAGCGGCACCACGGTCGCGAGCAGCAAGGTGCTCCTGCGCATGAACGACATCGTCGGGGACGACCCGGAGCGCGCCGCCGACTACGGATTCCGCATCATCGACCGGGCCGAGGTGACGAACGTGCCGATGCTGCAGCGCCGCCTCCGCGTCCTGGAGCCGACGGTCATGATGGACGAGCTGCTGTTCCTGTACCGGGGCGAGCCCATCGGGGTGCGCACCACCTACTACCAGGTCGGCCGCTCGACCTTCGAGCCCATGGACGGCGGCGACATGCGGCGCGTCACGGAGGAGTACTTCGGCACCGAGCTCGGCGAGATCGAGATCGAGACCGAGATCGGGGCGACGGTCGCCGACTCCCGCACCAGCAAGCTGCTCGGCGCCGAGGAGGGCGCCGCGGTGCTGGTGCGCGAGCAGCTCGTGTTCGACCTCGACGACGTGCCGATCGAGGTCGTGTTCGATCACTTCCGCGCCGACCGGGTGTCGTTCGTCGACTGAGCCGGCGCGCGGCGCTCATCGACTGAGGCGGCGCGCCGCGCTTCGGCGCCGTCGCCGCCCGCCTCGACCCCGCGGTCGTGGCACGCGAGAGACCCCGCGTCCGTTAGGCGCGAGAGACCCCGCGTTCCGGCGTGGACGCACTGCCGCGGCAGTGCACCTGCGCCGGAACGCGGGGTCTCCTGGTTGTTACTTGTTGCGCACCAGCGGCTTGATGTAGATCGCGCCGGTGGAGACGTCCTCTTCGAGCTTCTCGAGGGTGCGGCCGCGCGTCTCGGGGACGGCCCGCCACACGAAGAGCAGCGCGAGGGCGTTGACCACCGCGAACCCGAAGAACGTGCCGGTGATGCCGAACGCCGCGATGATCGTCGGGAAGTACAGGCCCAGGAACGCGTTGGCGATCCAGAGGCAGAACACCGAGACGCCGATTCCGAAGCCGCGCATCTTGAGCGGGAAGATCTCGGACAGGGTGACCCAGACGGCGACGTTCAGGAAGGTCTGCATCGATCCGACGAACAGGATGATCAGCACGAGCAGCACCCACGGGCGAGCAGCGTTGCCGACGGGCAGGGCGACCGAGCCGATGCCGATGAGCAGGTGGCAGATCGTGGTCAGGGTGAAGCCGATGATGAACGTGAGGCGACGCGGGAAGTGGTCCATCATGCGCAGGGCGATGACGGCGCCGATGACCGCGACGATGCCGGGGCCGATGTTCACGATCAGCGCCGTCTGAGCGCCGAAGCCGGCCTCGCGGAGCACGCTCTGGCCGTAGTACATGACCGCGTTGATGCCGGTGAGCTGCTGGGCGACACCCAGGCCGATGCCGACCAGGATGATGCGGACGAACCACTTGTTGCGCAGGATCTCGCCGATCGACAGGGTCTGGCGCTTCGACTCCTCGGAGGTGACCTCGTCGATCTCCTTCAGCTCGGCGACGGCGCGCTCCTTGGTGCGAAGCGTCGACAGGACCGTGAGAGCCTCTTGGTCGCGGCCCTTGCTGACGAGCCAGCGCGGCGACTCGGGCATGCGCAGCATTCCGATGAACAGCGCGATGGCGGGCAGCGCCTCGATCGACAGCATGATGCGCCAGACGCCGTTGCCCTCGCCCCAGATGTTGCCGATGATCGCGTTGATGATGAAGGCGGCGAGCTGGCCCGAGACGATCATGAGCTCGTTGCGGCCGGCGAGCGAGCCGCGGATCTCGAACGGCGCCAGCTCGGCGAGGAAGACGGGGACGACCGTCGAGGCCGCACCGACCGCGAGGCCGAGGATCACACGGCCGACGAGCATCACGCCGAACGTCGGTGCGACCACGCAGACCATGGCGCCGATGAAGAACAGCACGCTCATGAGGATGATCGACTTGCGACGGCCCCAGGCGTCCGAGAGACGGCCACCCGTGATGGCGCCGATCGCGGCGCCGAAGAGAAGGCCCGACGTCACAGCGCCCTCGGTGAGGTTGGTGAGGCCGAGCTCCTTGACCATCGGGCTGAGTGCGCCGTTGATGACCGAGGTGTCGTAACCGAAGAGGAGGCCGCCGAAGGTGGCGATCAGGGCGACCTGGCCGAGGCGCCTCGAGTGCGGTCCGGTCGTGAGCGGGGGCAGAGCCGAGGCGGCGCTGCCCGACGCTGAGTCGGTGGGGCGGGTGGTCGAGGTCATGGGAACTCCTTTGTTCTGGTGAAAGGCGGTTCTGTGAAGGGCGGTTCTGTGAAGGTCGGTTCTGTGAGCGGAGACGGAGCAGAGGGTCAGTACGAGACGGTCTCGGTCCTTCCACTCATGAGGGCCGCCGTCGCGGCCTCGGCGATCGCCTGGGCCTTGAGCCCGTCGCGGAGCGGTGCCGGAGCCGGCAGCCCTGCTTCTAGGGCGCCGACGAATGCGCCGAGCGCGGCTGAATAGGTCGGCTCGACTCGCGCGAACCAACCGTCGTGGAGTGCATCGAGCACGATACCCGAGCCACCGTGGACCGCGACATTGCCGCTCGACTGGCGCCTCGACTCGACGAGCCCCGTCGAGCCCATCACCTCGATGCGCTCGTCGTAGCCGTAGCCGGTGCGCCGGACGCTGTCGATCTGCACGAGTGCGCCCGACGGGAGTGTCAGGGTCGCGACTGAGGTGTCGACGTCGCCGAACTCGGCTATCGCCGGATCGACGAGCGCAGATCCGGCCACGGAGACCGAGACGGGGTCTTCTCCGGTAATCCATCGGCAGAGGTCGAAGAAGTGCACGGTCTGGTCGCGCATCTGCCCTCCTGAGCTACGCAGGTACTCGATCGGCGGCAGTGAGGGTCCGCGGGAGCTCATCTGGACGAGTTCGACCGAGCCGACGCCGCCCTCGTCGACCACGCGCTTCAGAGCCGCGTGGTCACGGTCGTATCGGCGGTTGAAATCGACCATCGCAGGAACTCCGGATGCCTCCACGTGCTCCACCACCGCGACCGCCTCGGCCAGGGTCGACCCGACCGGCTTCTCGCACATCACGGCGAGTCCGGCGTCGGCCGCACTCCGCAGGTGCTGCGCGTGGGTGTCGGTCGATGAGGCGATGAACACGGCGTCGACGAGGGACGGGTCGAAGACCTCGGCGAGGTCGTCGGTGGCGCGGGCGCCGTGCTTGCCGGCGAGGGCCGCCGAGCGCTCGCCGTCGATGTCGTACACGAGCACGAAGTCGACGTCGGGATTTGCCGTGAGGCTGCGAGCGTGGACCGCGCCGATGAAGCCTGCCCCGACCAGGGCGAAGCGTTGCATCAGCCGACCATCGTCGCGATGAGGGTGCGCATCGCCGATGCGATGGCCTGGGGATCCTGCTCGTCGGCGCGCGTCGAGAACATCTCCGACACCCACCAGCCGTCGTAGCCGGTCGACTTGACCGCATCGACCCACTGCTGCAGCGGGATCGCGCCGCCGCCGATGACGACGTCGCGGTGGTGGCTCTGGTCGGGGACGTCGTTCTCGCGATCGAGGTCGAGGCCGTCTGACAGGTGGACCGCCTTGATGAGCTCTTTCGGCAGCGCGCGCACCTCGTCGAGAGTGTCGCCGGTGGTCCAGAAGTGCCAGGTGTCCAGGGCGATGCCGACGTTGTCGCGGCCGGCCTCGTCGATGAGCTGCAGAGCGTGTCGGCACCGGTTGAGGTGCGCCCAGGCGAGCGGCTCGAGGTAGAGCTCGAGGCCGAGGTCCGCGGCGATATCGGCGGCGTCGCGCACGTTGGAGCCCGCCAGGCGGATGGCGTCGACCTCGCCGAGACCGAGAGTGGCCCGGTAGCGGCCGTCTTCGGCAGCGAGATGCCCCGCCCGGAAGTCCTTCACGACGTTCCAGTCGACGGGCCCGGTGCACAGCTGGACGATGGGGGCACCCACGACGACGGCGATCTCGCACATGCGACGGACCTCGGCGAGGTACTCGTCGCGGGCCGAGCCCTGGCGCTCGATGTCGAGCACAGCGCCGAGGCCGGTCACCTCGATGCCCTCCAGCATCTCCGGCAGGGTCTCGACCGCGTAGCCGGCATCGAGATACCGGTAGAGCTTCGGACTCTGCAGCTCGATCCCCGCGTACCCGGCGGCCTTCGCGTGCTGGATGTCGGTCGCGACGTTTCCGTGGAAGGTCGTCGTCACGTTCATCGAGATCTTGGGGGGCATGCTGTCCACTTCGTCGTGAGGCTCAGTCCGATTATGCCAGGCTGTTGTCATTTTGTCCTGACATGTCTGGACCGGTCCAGAATACAGCCCGGTCGACAGATCGCAACCCCTACGCTGGACGAATGACCGTCGACAGATCCTCACCGGGGTCTCGGCGAGCGCCGACGATCCGCGATGTGGCCCAGCGGGCGGGCGTCTCGAAGTCGCTCGTCTCGATGGTCCTCCGTTCCGAACCTGGTGTCAGCCCCGAACGCAGGACGGCTGTCCTGCAGGCCGTTTCACAGCTCGGCTACGAGCCGAACCGCCTCGCTCGCGCGCTGGCAGGAAACGGCACCGGGGCGGTCGGGATCCTGATCAACGACCTGCGCAACCCCTGGTACGTCGAGCTCCTCGACGGGATCAGCACAGCCTTCGAGCCTGCCGGTGTCGCACCCCTCATCGTCGACTCGGCGACCAACCAGCGGGTCGGTCGCTCGTCGATCCAGATTCTCATGCGACAGCGCGTCGACGCGATCATCGCCCTCGGTACCTCGGGCGAGGAGGCCGGCCTGACGACGCTCTCCGCGCGCACTCCGGTCGTCCTCGCGGGCACGTACGACCCTGCGAGCATCGACGCGGACGTCGTCGTGGGCGACGATGTCGCAGGGGCCCGGCTCGCGACGGAGCATCTGATCGCTCTCGGCCACCGCCGCATCGCCTACCTGCGCGGCCCGGAGCTGGTCGGCGAACTGCGCGAGCAGGGGTACCGCGAGGCGATCACGGACGCCGGTCTCGTCGACATGATCGTCGCCGACGAGGCAGGCGCGATGGAGGAGTCCGGCTATGCGAGCGCCAGACGAGTGCTCGAGGCCATCGTCCGGCCGACCGGTATCGTCGCGTACAACGACCTCACGGCGATCGGCGCTCTCTCGGCCGCGCAGGACCTCGGACTCTCATGCCCGGATGACGTGTCGGTGGTGGGCTATGACGACACGTACATCGCCGGCATCGGGCGGCTGTCTCTGTCGTCGGTCCGGAACGGCACATTCGACATCGGCGCCATGGCGGCAACATTCGCTCTGGAGCGGATCGGCGGGTTCGACGGAACAGGGCGGCTGCACCGGGTCCCGTCGTCAGTGGTTGCGAGGCGGACGAGCGGCCCAGCTCCTCTCTAGCCGCGGGGCGTCAGCTGGCGCGCGCAGCGGCCTCCTCGCGGGCCTTCGCCTCCGAGTCGTAGCGCTCCCAGGCCTCGACGGCGAACGGGTCGGGACGAATGCCTGCGTGGACCGCCCGGGCGATCTCGTTCGCGTAGGAATCCCTCATGGCCTCGGCTGCTTTCAACGGCACGACTACCCCCGGTGTTCGGTGTTCTCGACTCGGAGCCGGTCCCGCACGGCCCGCAACGTGTCTCTCAGGATCGTCCTCCACCAGGCCTGGCCGCGACCCCCAAGCCGGGTCGCACCCGCGGGTGAGCGCGCTCCCACCCGTCGTACCCGCGAGAGGTGGGTGTCGAACCCGCCGGATCGGCGCCAACGCGCCGCACCTTCGGAGGGGCTGAGCCGATCCGGCGGGGGCCCAGACCACAACGGAGGGGCTGAACCGATCCGGCGGGGGCCCTCAGCACGAGACCCCCGACGGAGGCGGATCCCCCGCCCGGGCGACTCCAGCCCCGACCCGGCCCGGCAGGCTGGAGGCATGACGTCGCGCCGCCGCTCCCGCCCCCTGCTCGTCGCCGCCGGAGCAGCCCTCGCGCTAGTGCTCGATGCCGTGGTTCACGCGGCCAGCCGCAACCGCACCAGCCGGTCGTCGTCGTCTCGCGGCGAGCCCCGGCCGTCGGTGTTGTTCGTCAGCACCCAGAGGTCGCCGTCGGGCGACTTCAGCACCGTGCGCAGCCGGCCGAGCTCCCCCGACAGGTAGTCGTGCGAGGTCGCCGGGTCGGAGACCGGGATGCCCCGCAGCACCTCGCCGCGCAGGTTGGCGACGAAGACGGTCTCGCCGACGACCGCCAGGCCGCTCGGGCTCGCGTCGTCGGTCGCCCACTGCTGCACGGGGTCGACGAAGCCCTGCGCCTCGCCGCCGGCGCCCTCCACCTCGGGCCAGCCGTAGTTCGATCCCGCTTCGATGACGTTCAGCTCGTCCCAGGTGTTCTCGCCGAACTCCGCCGCGAACATCGTGCCGTCGGCCGCCCAGCCGAGACCCTGCACGTTGCGGTGTCCGAGGCTGTACACGAGCGACCCCGCGAACGGGTTGTCGCCCGGAACCTCGCCCTCGCCGGTCATGCGCAGGATCTTGCCGGCGAGCTTCGACCTGTCCTGCGCATCGGCGCTGGCGCCCGCGTCTCCGACACTCGCGTAGAGCATCCCGTCGGGCCCGAACGCGATGCGGCCGCCGTCGTGGAACGAGTTCGACGGCAGCCCGTCGAGGATCGTGGTCGCGGAGCCCAGCGCGTAGCTGCCGGCCGACCCGCTCACGGCGAAGCGCTGGATCCGGTTGCCGTCGTCGGCGGTCGAGTAGACGTACAGGCGCTCGCCGTCGTCGACGGCCAGGCCCAGCAGGCCGGCCTCGCCGCCCGAGGCCACGCCCGGCACGGTGCCGATCGAGCGGGTGGTCCCGTCGTCGGCGAGCTCGAGGATCCGCCCGGAGTCGCGCTCGCTGATGAGCGGCGTGTCGCCGAGCAGGACGACCGACCACGGCGCGTCGAGGTCGGTCGCGACATCGGCGGGCGCGCCGACCGGGGCGACCTCGCCCGTGGCCAGGTCGGTCGGGGCGGTGGACGCCGTGCGCTCGGACGTCGTGTCGTCGGACGTCGTGTCGTCAGCCGCGCAGCCGGCGACGGCGACGACTCCTGCGACGAGGGCGGCGGACAGAGCGGCTCGGGCTCGGGTTCTCATGCGGCCATTCCACCGTGCCGGGCCGAGTGCAGGCCGAGAGCCGGGTGCCGGACGTTCGGCACGGTCTTGTGGCTCACGGGGCGGGCATAAGATCGTTGCATGACGCGCACCCTTTTCTCGATGACCCCGACTCGAGCAGGGTCGGAGTCGACGGGCGCCACGTCGACCAGCAGCGCGCCCACCACGAGGGCCGCCGCGATGCGCAGCGCCTGCCCCCTCGCGTCGAGCTGCTCGTGCGTGTTCACCAAGGTCCAGGGCCAGACGGTGATGCTCAGCCCGTCGACCAGCAGCTCGCTTCACGCTGAGGTCACCCACTGGACCGACCTCGGGTACGCGGTCGTCCGCTCCGATGCCGGCGAGGTCGTGCTCGAGCGCCGCCGTCTGCTGGGATTCTGCGTCAACGCCGCCCTCACGGCCGTGACCGGGCTTCTCTGGCTCGCCTACTGGATCCCCCGCACCCGCCACCCGCGCGTCGACGTCGTGACCCTGACGGTCACGCCCGGCGGCGACGTCGCCACCTCCGCGGTCCTCGACCGGCGCTGAGCGTCCGCGCGGCGGCGACTCCGGCGCCGCACGGCGCCCAGCCCGCTCCGGCGCATCCGGCGGGAGCCCTTGGTCGCCCGGGACGGCAGTGGCTGCCCTAAGTGTTTTAGGTCTGAACCTAACGGTGTTAGGGTGACGGCATGCCCCGCACCCCGCTCACCCCGCAGACGATCGTCGCCGCGGCCGCCGACCTGGCCGACCGCGACGGATTCGACGCCATCGTCGTCTCGGCCGTCGCCCGTCAGCTCGGCGTGCAGACGGCCAGCCTCTACGGGCACGTGCGCGACCGCGAGGCGATCCTGTCGGGGGTGCAGGAACTCGCCCTCGCCGAACTGGCCGACGCCGTCGGCGCCGCGATCGCCGGCCGCAGCCGCCGTGACGCCCTCGTCGCGATGGGCGACGCGCAGCGCGACTTCGCCCGCGCCCACCCCGGCCGGTGGGAGTCGCTGCAGCGGCGCGCCGACACGGGGGTCGTGCGATCCGAGGCCGCAGCCCGCGTGTCAGGGCAGACCGTCGCCGTGCTGCGCGGCTACCGCCTCGCCGACGACGACATCGTGCACGCCGCCCGCATGTCGGGCGCGACCGTCGCCGGGTTCGTCGCGCTCGAGCGCACCGGCGCCTTCGATCACCGCGACCAGAGCGTCGACGAGTCGTGGCGCCGCTCCATCGACGCCCTCGACGTCGTCTTCACCAGCTGGACCCCGAGCGTCGAGGAGGGCGCCTCATGATCCCCGTCGACATCACACCCGCTCATCTCCGCGGCAGCGCCACCCTCGAGCCGAGCGACCGCGGGTTCCGCCTGCACCGCCTGCCCGAGTGGGTGCGCACCCGCCACGCCGACGGCCAGCTCACCCTGGTCGAGTCGCAGCCGTCGGGCGTCCGCGTGGCCTTCCGGACCACAGCCACCGCCGTCGAGCTCACCCTCCACCCGACCCGCGTCGCCTACCGGGGCGCCGACCGCCCGCGCGGGGTCGTCGACCTCCTCGTCGACGGCGCGCTCGTCGCTCGCGACACGATCGCCGGCGGAGACGCCGTCGAGGTCGATCTGACGACCGGCCAGAGCACGTTCCGCCAAGGCGAGCCGCACGTCGCGCGCTTCGAAGGACTGCCCGCCGACGACAAGCTCGTCGAGCTCTGGCTGCCGCACAACGAGACCGTCGAGCTCGTGACCGTGGCCGCCGATGCGCCCGTGCGGCCCGACGAGACGCGCTCGCCCGTCTGGCTCCACCACGGCAGCTCGATCAGCCACGGCTCGAACGCCGCCTTCCCCAGCGAGATCTGGCCCGCGATCGCCGCCCGGCGCGCCGGCGTCGATCTGCAGAGCCTCGGCTTCGGCGGCAGCGCCCTCGTCGACCCGTTCATGGCCCGGGTCATGCGCGACACCCCGGCCGACGTGATCAGCGTGAAGCTCGGCATCAACGTCGTGAACGCCGATGCGATGCGCCTGCGGGCGTTCGCCCCGGCGGTGCACGGGTTCCTGGACACGATCCGCGACGGCCACCCCGACACGCCCCTGCTGCTCGTGTCGCCCCTCTTCTGCGGCATCCACGAGTCGACGCCCGGGCCCGGAGCCTTCGACCCGGCATCGATCGGAACAGACCAGATCCGCTTCATCGCCACCGGCGACCCGGCCGAGGTCGCCGCCGGGCGCCTGACGCTCGAGGTGATCCGGCGCGAGCTCGAGGCCGTCGCCGCGAGTCGCTCCGACGACCCGAACCTGCACTTCCTCGACGGGCTCGACCTGTTCGCAGCCGCCGACGCAGCAGAGCTCCCTCTGCCCGACGGCCTCCACCCCGGCCCCGAGGCCCACCGCCGCATCGGCGAGCGGTTCGCCGACCGGGCATTCGGCACCGAAGGCCCCTTCGAGAGAGTGGCACGTGCACTCTCTCCGAAATAGTGCAATCATTCATCGGTGACCTCCGACCCCGACGCGCGCCAGCTCCGCGTCCGCTCCGCCCTGGTCTCGCAGGCGCGCCGCCGCACCGCCGAGTCGGGCCTGAGCGGCTTCACCGTCCAGGAGCTCTGCGACGGCGTCGGCATCTCGCGCCGCACCTTCTTCAACTACTTCCCGACGAAGGAGTCCGCGGTGCTCGGCGTCGAGAACAGCTTCGACGACGACCTGCTCGGCGCCTTCCTCGAGGCCCGCGACCGTGATGCGAGCTCACGGCGACCGCTCGTCGACGACCTGACCGACCTGGCCGTCGAGCACTTCGCCGCGATGGGCCCGACGGCGTCCGACCTCGACGACCTCGTCGGCGCCCTGCAGCGCGAGCCGAGGCTGATCACGGCGATGATCCAGTCGGGTCGAGCCGAGCAGGAACTGCTGATCGACCGCATCACCGCCCGCCGGGGCCACCCCGACCGCGTCGAGGTCGAGGTCGCGCTGGTCGCCTTCCAGGCTCTCGTGCGCCTCGCCTTCGAAGCCGTCCTCCGAGGGGACGACGACGTCGCCTTCGCCGACCTCCTGCACGCGCGGGTCGAGTCGGCCCGGGCCCTGTTCGCTCCCCCTCCCCCGACCTCTGCCACAGCCGCAGCGACGAGAAGCCTGGTGCACACGACATGACGACCGAGAAGACCGCCGCCCCCACGACCGGCGACGGCCCGCTGCTGCTCACGCAGCGCCGCATCTGGATCATCTTCGCCGCGCTCATCGCGGGCATGCTCCTGTCGAGCCTCGACCAGACGATCGTGTCGACGGCCATGCCGACGATCGTCGGCCAGCTCGGCGGCGTCGAGAACCAGGCCTGGATCACCACGGCCTACCTGCTCGCGACGACCATCGTCATGCCGATCTACGGCAAGTTCGGCGACGTGCTCGGGCGGCGCAACCTCTTCCTGATCGCCATCGCCATCTTCACGATCGCATCTGCAGCCTGCGCCTTCTCGACCGACTTCTGGATGTTCGTCGTCTTCCGCGCCATCCAGGGCCTGGGCGGCGGCGGCCTGATGATCCTGTCGCAGGCGATCATCGCCGACATCGTGCCGGCGTCCGAGCGCGGCAAGTACCTCGGTCCGCTCGGCGGCATCTTCGGCCTCGCCGCGGTCGGCGGACCCCTGCTCGGCGGCTTCTTCGTCGACCACCTCACCTGGAACTGGGCGTTCTACATCAACATCCCCGTCGGCATCGCGGCGTTCGCGATCGCCTGGTTCACCCTGACGCTGCCGAACAAGAAGGCGACCCGCAGGATCGACGTCGGCGGGGTCGCGCTGCTCTCGATCACGACCGCCTGCCTCATCTTCTTCACCGAGTTCGGCGGCAACGCCAAGCACGGCTGGGATGCTCCCGAGACCTGGCTCTTCGGCGCGGGCCTGCTCGTCGCCGGCACCCTGTTCGTGCTCGTCGAGAACCGAGCCGACGACCCGATCATCCCGCTGTCGTTCTTCACGAACCGCATCTTCGTCATCGCGACGGCCATCGGCTTCGTGCTCGGAATCGCCATGTTCGCAGCGCTCGCCTTCGTTCCGACCTTCCTGCAGATGGCGTCCGGCGCCTCGGCGGCGGCGTCCGGCCTCCTGCTGCTGCCCATGATGGTCGGCCTCATCGGCATGTCGATCCTGTCGGGCCAGGTCATCGCCAAGACCAACCGCTACAAGGCGTTCCCGATCATCGGCACCGTGCTCGTCGGCGTCGCCATGTTCCTGATGACGACCCTGACCGCCGACACCCCGATCTGGCTGATCTGCGTGTTCCTGTTCGTCTTCGGTGCCGGCCTCGGCTCGATCATGCAGGTGGTCGTGCTCGTGGTGCAGAACTCGGTCCCCGCGAAAGACGTCGGCACCGCGACCAGCACGAACAACTACTTCCGGGAGGTCGGCTCGGCCCTGGGCGTCGCCGTCTTCGGCGCGATCTTCACGAGCCGACTGACCGAGAAGCTCACCGACGTGTTCACGGGCGCCGGCGCCTCAGCGTCCGACGCGGCGTCGTCGACCTCGACGCTCGACCCCGCCGCCCTGAACAAGCTGCCGACCGCGATCCACGACCTCATCGTGGCCGCGTACGCCGACTCGCTCGCCCCGGTGTTCTGGTACCTGATCCCCCTCGTCGCGATCGCGTTCGTGCTGTCGCTGTTCCTGAAGGAGATCCCGCTGTCGGACGTCTCGGGCATGGTGGCGCGCGGGGAGGCCATCTCGGGCGAGGAGGCCGAGCGCCTCGAGGCGGAGCGCCGCACCGGGTCGGAGTCGGCGGCGCCGGGCGCTTAGCGTCGAGGAGCTCAACGAGCATCGCGCCCGCCGCCTGTAGCCTGCGTCCATGAAGCTCGCGATCCTCGGCGGCGGCGGGTTCCGCGTGCCGCTCGTGTTCTCGGCCCTCGTCGGCGACGACGGGACCATCGACGTCGTCGCGCTGTACGACACGTCGGCCCAGCGCCTGGCGGTCATCGTCCACGTGCTCGAGCAGATCCGCCCGTCCGGTCACCCGATCCGGATCGAGCCGACGACCGTGCTCGACGAGGCGCTCGCGGGGGCGTCCTTCGTGTTCTCGGCCGTCCGGGTCGGCGGCACGGCGGGGCGCGCGGCCGACGAGCACGCGGCACTCGACCTCGGCGTGCTCGGCCAGGAGACCACCGGCCCCGGCGGAATCGCCTACGCGCTCCGCACCATCCCCGTCGCCATGCACGTCGCAGAGCGGGTGGCGGCGGTGTGCCCGACCGCGTACGTCATCAACTTCACGAACCCGGCGGGCATGATCACCGAGGCGATGCAGACCGTTCTCGGCGACCGCGTCATCGGCATCTGCGACACCCCGAGCGGCCTCGGCCGTCGCCTCGCGGAGCTCCACGGCGTCGAGCCCGCCCGCGTCCACCTCGACTACGTGGGCCTCAACCACCTGGGCTGGCTGCGCCACGCGACGGTCGACGGCCGCGACCTCGTCGCCGAGACCCTCGCCGACGAGGCGCTCCTGGGCGGCCTCGAGGAGGCCGGCGTCTTCGGCATCGACTGGCTGCGCACCCTCGGCTCGCTGCCGAACGAGTACCTGCACTACTACTACGACGATCGCGACGCTGTGGCCGCGATCACCGCGCAGCCCGCGACCCGCGGCGACTACCTGCACGAGCAGCAGCACCGGTTCTACGAGACCGTCGCCGCCGACCCCCTCGTCGCGCTGGACGCCTGGCACAGCACCCGGCTCGACCGCGAGGCGACCTACATGCAGGAGGCGCGCGCCGACGACGAGCAGCGCCCGAGCCTCGAAGGAGGCGGCTACGAGCGGGTCGCGCTCGACGTCATGCGGGCCATCGCCTTCGACGAGCGGGCGACGATGATCGTGAACGTGCGCAACGGCACCGTCCTGCCGGCCCTGCCGCCCGACGCGGTGATCGAGGTGCCGTGCCTGGTCGACGCGGCCGGAGCGCACCCGCTCGCCACGACGGCGCCCGGCCCCACCGAGGTCGGCCTGATGCTCCAGATGAAGGGCGTCGAGCAGCTGACGATCCGCGCCGCCCTGGAGCGCGACCGCCGCCTGGCCTTCACGGCGCTGGCGCTGCACCCGCTCGTCCCGTCGACCCGACTCGCCGGCTCGCTGCTCGAGGCGTACGAGCGCAACACGCCCGGTCTGTTCAGCTAGCCGGCGGCGGGTGGCCAGTTCCTGCGCCCCAGCACGGATGTTTCGCGCAGGTTACGCCGGGTTGCAGCCCGATTGGCCAGGCCGTGTCGAACCCGGGCACCCTGAGACGTCGCCGAGTCACCACGAGACGCTCGGCGAATTTTCACCGCACCGGAAAGAGGCCCGCCATGTCCGTCCCCACCACCCCGAACGGCTCGCCCCCGCAGCTCCCGGCCCGCGAGCGCAACCGCCGCCCGCTGATCATCGGCATCATCGCCGCGATCGTCGTCATCGCGATCGTCGTCGTCATCATCGTCGTCAACCGCCCGTCGTCGTCGACGACCGGCGAGGCGAAGACCGTGTCGATCGGCGTCGCCGACGGGTCCGAGCCGTACTGGAAGACCTACTCGAAGCTCGCGAAAGAGAAGTACAACGTCACGATCAAGCTCGTCAACTTCTCGAACTACACGCAGCCGAATCCCGCGCTCTCGCAGGGGCAGCTCGACCTCAACGAGTTCCAGCACATCCAGTACCTGGCCAACTACAACGTGACGACCGGCGACGACCTCCAGCCGATCGGCGCCACCGCCGTCTACCCGCTGCCGCTCTACTCGACCAAGTACACCGACGCGTCCGACCTGCCCGCCGACGCCAAGGTCGCCGTTCCGAACGACGCCGTCAACGAGGCGCGCGGCCTGCTCGTGCTCCAGGCTGCCGGCCTCCTCACCCTGAAAGACGGCGGCACCGCCTTCTCGACGGTCACGGACATCGAGACCCACAAGGTCGACGTCACCGCCCTCTCGGCCGACCAGACGGCGGGCGCCCTCAAGAGCGGCTCGGTCGCCGCGGCGATCGTCAACCAGAACTTCGCCACCCAGGCCGGCCTCACCGCGAAGCAGGCGATCTTCAAGGACGACCCCTCGTCGTCGAGCGCCGCGCCCTACGTCAACGTGTTCGTCGCCGCCAAGAAGGATGCCGACAACGAGCTCTACCTGAACCTGGCGAAGCTCTACCACACGGCCAGCGTCGAGAAGGGCGTGCAGGAGGCCAACAACGACACGGCCGTGTTCCGCCAGACGAGCGCCGCCGACCTGCAGAAGGAGCTCGCCACCGTCGAGTCCGACGCCAAGGCTGCGTCGAAGTAGTGACTGGCGAAGCGCTCGTCCGGCTCGAGGGCGTCAGCAAGGTCTACGACACCCCCGCCGGGCGGCGCACCGCGGTCGACGACGTCTCGCTCGAAGTCCAGGCCGGCGAGATCCTCGGCGTCATCGGCTACTCCGGAGCCGGCAAGTCGACGCTGGTCCGCCTCGTGAACGCGCTCGAGCTCCCGACCTCCGGCCGGGTGTTCATCGGGGCGCAGGAACTCACCGCCCTCTCCGAGCGCGACCGCCGCGGGGTCCGCCAGGGCATCGGCATGATCTTCCAGCAGTTCAACCTGTTCCGCTCGCGCACCGTCGCCGGAAACGTCGCCTACCCGCTGCGCGTCGCCGGCCTCGGCAAGGCGGAGCGCGACGCCCGCACCGCCGAGCTTCTCGACTTCGTCGGGCTGCTCGACCGCGCGCACAGCTACCCGGAGCAGCTCTCGGGCGGCCAGAAGCAGCGTGTCGGCATCGCCCGGGCGCTCGCGACGAACCCGCGGCTGCTCCTGGCCGACGAGGCGACGAGCGCGCTCGACCCCGAGACCACCGCCGACGTCCTGGCGCTCCTCAAGCGGGTCAACCGCGACCTCGGCGTCACGATCATCGTCATCACGCACGAGATGGACGCCATCCGCGCCATCGCCGACCGCGTGGCGGTCATGGACGGCGGCCGGATCGTCGAGAGCGGCCCGGTCTACGACGTCTTCGCGAAGCCGACCACGCCGGCCGCGGCGCGCTTCGTCCGGTCGGTCCTGCAGGATCGCCCCTCTCCCGAGACGCTCGAGCGCCTGCGGCAGAGCCACCCCGGGCGGATCGCCACCGTGCAGGTCGCCGAGATCCCCGGCTTCATCGGGGTGGTGACCTCCGCGTTCGCGGAGCACGGCGTCACGGCCGACCTCATCTTCGGCGGCATCAGCGAGCTGCAGCAGCGGCCCGTCGGCGCCCTGACGTACGAGCTCGCCGGCGACGACGCGGCGATCGACGCCGCCCTCGACGGGCTTTCCGCCCGCGGTATCGACTGGAACGAGGAGCGCTGATGGACTTCTTCCTCAGCAACATCGACGTGTTCGTGACGGCCATCGGGCAGACGCTCTACATGGTGGTCATCTCGATCCTGATCGCCGGGATCCTGGGCCTTGCGCTCGGGATCGGCCTCTACGTGACGCGGCCGGGCAACCTGCTCGGCAACCGGGTCACCTTCACGGTGCTCAACGTCGTCGTCAACATCGTGCGCCCGATCCCGTTCGTCATCTTCATCGCCGCCGTATCGCCCCTCACGTCGGCGGTCGTCGGCACGACGATCGGCCCGAACGCGGCCACCTTCGCGCTGTCGCTCGCGGCCGCCTTCGCGGTGTCGCGCATCGTCGAGCAGAGCCTCGTCGGCATCGAGCCCGGCGTGATCGAGGCGGCCCGGGCCGTGGGCGCCGGCCCGATCCGCATCATCTTCACCGTGTTGATCCCCGAGGGGCTCGGACCGCTCATCCTCGGCTACACCTTCATCTTCGTCGGCATCGTCGACATGTCGGCCCAGGCCGGCCTCATCGGCGGCGGCGGCCTCGGCGACTTCGCGGTCACCTACGGCAGTCAGCGCTACAACTGGCCGGTCGTCTACATCACCGTCGCGACGATCATCGTGCTGGTGCAGCTCGGCCAGTTCGGGGGCAACGCGTTGGCGCGTCGGGCGCTGCGTCGTTAGAAGCGGCCGCAGGCGCCCGTCGTTAGAACCGGCCGCAGGCGCCAGACGTGAGAAGCGGCCGCAGGCGTGGGTCAAGGCGGCGGTGTGGGCGGGTCCGGGTCGGATCGGGCGGGTCTCCGGAGACACGCCGAATCCGACCAACCCCCGCCGAAGCAGTGCGTGCCGACAGCGGGGCAGGCGGCAGCAGCCGCCCGATCAGGCGACGTGCCAGACCGGCCCCGCCTGCGTGCTCGACGGGTAGGCCGACGCGATGCGCGCCACGGCCTCGCGCAGGGTGTCGGGCGAGCAGGCCAGGTTGAGGCGGGCGAAGCCCCGGCCCTCGGCGCCGAATCCGAGACCCGAGTTGAGCGCGACGTAGGCGTTCTCACGGAGGGGCACGGCGGGGTCGTCGCCCAGGCCGAGGCCGCGGAAGTCGAGCCACGCCAGGTAACCGGCCCGCGGGCGGTGGTAGACGACGCCCGGCAGCTGCTCGGCGAGCAGGGCGTTCAGGAGCCGGTCGTTGGCTACGACGCGGGCGATCGCCTCGTCGAGCCAGTCGACCGCCGTCGAGAAGGCGGCGATGTTGGCGTGCAGCCCGAGGATGCTCGTGCGGCAGGCCACCTCGTCGTTGAACGTGTCGAGCAGGGCGGCCGAGCGGTCGTCACCAGCGACGACGACGGAGCACTTCACGCCGGCGAGGTTCCAGCCCTTGCTGGCCGACGTCACGACGACCGAGCGGGCGCCGGCCGAGGCCGCGATCGGCGCGAACGGCGAGAAGACGACGCCGGGGTGGGTCAGGGGGCCGTGGATCTCGTCGCTGATCACGAGCACGTCGTACTTCGCAGCGAGGTCGGCGAGCGCCCGCAGGGTCGCGGGCTCGTGCACGAGGCCGACCGGGTTGTGCGGGTTGCAGAGCAGGAAGACGCGCACCCCCTGCGCGAAGGCCTGCTCGAGCCCGGCGAGGTCGAGGCTCCACACGCCCCACTTCTCGAGCAGCGGGATGGTCTCGACCTGACATCGGGCCTCCTCGACGAGCTCGAAGAAGGGCGGGTAGACGGGAGGCGCGATCGCGACGCGGCCGCCGTCCGGGAACGCGACGCGGAGGGTCTCGACGATGCCGACGCTGACGTCGGTGGCGATGTGGACGCGCTCGGGGGCGACGTCCCAGCCCCAGCGGTCGGCGGCGAAGCGGGCGAAGGCGGGCGCGAGAGGGCCGGGGCCGTCGAGGTAGCCGAGGTCGGACGACCGGACGCGCGCGATCAGCGCCTCCTCGATGGCCGGAGCGATTCCGTAGTCCATCTCGGCGACGAACAGCGGGAGCACGTCGGGGGCGAAGCGGGTCCACTTGATGCTGGTGCGGGCGGCACGGATGTCGTGCGTCGGGTCCAGCTCGTCGATGCGGTCGGCCATGAAACAATCGTCCTCCCTCACCGCCGCAATAGCGACCCGCGCGTCACGCGGCGTCGCACCCGCGCCCCTCCCTCCCCCGCCCCTCCTCCCTCGCCCCTCCTCCCCCGCCCCTCCTCCCCCCCTTCCCGGCCGGTGAGGGGTCGCTGGTTGCTGGCGGCGAGGCTCGCGCCGAGCAAGCAGCGACTCCTCACCGGCCGGCGGGTGGGCGCGCGCGCAGGCACAGGCGCAGGCGCGCAGGCGCAGGCGCAGGCGCGCGCCTGCGCGCAGGTAGGCTCGGCGGATGGTCACCGTCGTGCTCCCCTGGCGCCCTCAGCCCTCCCGTCTCCCCGCGTTCGACGATGTCCGGGCCTGGTACGCGGCGAACCTGCCCGACGCCGAGGTCGTCACGGTCGACAGCGACGACGACGTCTTCGTGCTCGCCCGCTGCCGCAACCTGGGCGTCGCGGGCGTTGCAGACGGCGACGTGGTCGTGATCGGCGACGCCGACACGATCCCGGAGCTCGCACCTCTGCGCGAGGCGATCGCGGCCGCCCCGGCCTCGGGTGTGGTCCATCTCCCCTACGACGAGTACCGCTGGCTGGGGCGCGAGGGCACCGCCGCGTTCCGTGATGGCACGCCCCTCGCCGACTGCGACTTCGAGCTCGTCCGCGGGGCCTGCTCGGGCGTCTACGTGACGACCCCGGAGACGTGGCGGAGCCACGGCGGCCAGGACGAGCGATTCCGCGGCTGGGGCTTCGAGGACGCCGCCTGGTACGTCGCGCACGAGACGCTCCTCGGCGAGCCCCCACGGCGCCATGCCGGCCGCGTCTTCGCCCTGCATCACACCGCCGAGGTCCGCGAGGGTCCCGACTACGACGCGAACGCCGCGCTGATGCAGCGCTACCGCAACGTGTCGGGCGACCCCGAGGCCATGGCCCGCTTCGTGTTCGACGTGACCGCGTCGAACGCGCGGGTCCGCCCCGGGCTCTGACGCAGGTCCTGCGCCAACCGCACCAGCCCGTCCGCGGGCAGTGCGAACACTGTGCGCAGCGCGTCTTCCAGCTCGCCCGCCGTCGCCGTGTTGGGAGCGAGCGCGACCCCGAACCCGGCCCGCTCGATGGCCTCTGCACCGGCGAACTGGTCGGTCGAGAACGGCAGCACGAGCAGCGGCACGCCCGCCGTCATCGCTTCGGTCACGCTGTTGTTGCCACCGTGGGTCACGGCCGCGGCCGCCTTTCCGAGCAGGGTCACCTGCGGTAAGAACTCCCTCACGAGCCAGGTCGCAGGAACTGCCCCGAGCTCGCCCCGGTCAGCCGATCCGAGCGCCACCGCCGCCCGCAGCCCCAGCGAGCTCAACGCCGTGACGACGCGCGCGACCACGTCGGCCCGCACCGACAGGAATGATCCGAAGCTCACGTAGACGAACGGCTCGTCTGACGACGCCAGCCACTCCTCGACCTCGGCGTCGGGCGGCTCGACGCGCACGGACGACCCGAGGAACGCGTGGGGCGGAAGCGGGCGCGCCGGGTCGTGCAGCTCAGCGGGGTAGTTGAGCAGGAGCAGCTCCCCGTGCTCGGAGAACGCCGACTCGCTGGGCGGGGCCTGCGGGTCGAGCTCGGCGAGCGCCGTATTCCACTCGGCCGTGAACGACTCGCTGACCCGCTCGCACAGGTCGCGCAGCTCGCGGAGGGCGTCGGCGTCCGGGCTGAAAGCCCGCGGCCACGACGGCGGGTAGCCGTAGACCTCGCCGGCGACGGGCAGCGCACTCGGATGGCCGAGAACGACGTCGGCGTACGGGATCCTGCCCGCGGTCAGTGCGAGTCGGGCGCTGTATGCGAGGTGATCGACGACGATGTGGTCGGGCTGCACCTCGTCGATGACGCGCAGCACCGCGCGCGCGGTCTCGACCGGCTGCCACATGAGGTCGGTCAGCCGCTCGGCCGCCTGGTAGGCGAGCGTCTCGACCATCCCCTCGCGGGTGGCGTCGAAGAAGCCGCGGAGCGAGTCGTCCTCGCCCTCGGGCTGGTCCTCGGCGCGGATGATCCCGGGGTTCGACCCGCGCGCCAGGGCGAGGTCGACCCGCTCGAACCCGAACGACTCGACGATCGACGCGGTGGCGCTGCCGGTGGCGACGACGACGCGCTCGCCCCGCTCGAGCCAGGCCGTGCCGAGGGTGGCCAGCGGGAGCAGGTGCGACGCGTAGTCGGGACTGATGATCAGCAGTGTCATCGTGCCGCGAAGCTCCAGTCGCGCAGGGCGGCCTCGTCGTCGTGGACGCCCCCGTAGACCGAGCCGAGTGCCGCCGCCATCGCCTGGATGGTGAAGTCCTTCTCGACGGTGCGGCGCGACCGGGCGGCACGATCCTCCGAGGGCTCGGAGCCGCTGGCGCGCAGTGCGCCGTCGACGGCCGCGCCGAGCTGCGCCTGGTCCCACGTCTGGGTGAGGAAGCCGGTGACGCCGCGCTCGACGTAGGTCGCGGGGCCGCCGCCGTCGGGAGCCACGACGAGCAGGCCCGACCCCATCGCCTCGAGCAGCGCGATGCCGAACTCCTCCTTCAGGCTTCCGCACACGTAGACACCGCGACCGGAGCTGAGACCGGGCAGGCCGAAGCGCGCGGCGGCGACCCAGCGGGCGACGGTGTCGTTGGGGCGGTGCCCGGGCAGGATCAGGCCGGCGTCACGGCGTCGGTCGACGGGCACGACGGCGTCCATCAGCGCGAGCTGCTCGCGCTCGTCGCCGCTCGGCGCCTCGAGGTTGCCGCCGATCACGAGGAGGTTGGCGCGATCACGCAGGTCGCTCTCGGCCCAGGCCGACACGATGGTGGCCATCCCCTTGACCCGGTGCAGACGTCCGACGCTCACGATCAGCGGCAGCGAGCGGCGCGCCTCGGGGAGCTCCCCGACGAGCTCGCGGAGCTCGGCCAGGGGCACGCTGGCCTCGGCGCCGTCGGCGTGAGCCCGGGCCTCGGCCACGGCCCGGTCGACGACGACCAGGTCGATGCCCTCGGGCACGACGGTGTGACGCTCGGGGTGCGCCGTGATGTCGATGCCGACGAGCTCCCGCATGTCGCACTCGAGCGAGGGGCGGGGAAAGAGCACGGTGTGGGCGGCGTCGGCCGCGAGTTCCTGCACCAGCCGGCTTCGGAACCAGTAGTGCTCGCGCTCGTCGACCTCGCCGAAGTTCTCTCTCGTCACCGAGCCCGACAGGTCGAGCGACTGGATGACCGCGTGCGGATCGGGCGCGACCGTGAAGACGACGGGCACGTCGAGCTCGCGGGCCACGTCAGCCGCCGCCAGGCTGCCCACGTCGGCCATCCGAAGGTGCAGCACGTCGACCCCGCCGCTGGCGCGCAGGATCCGGCGGATCCCCCGTCGGGCCGCGACGCGCAGGGGCCACGCGTCGGCCGACGCCACGGGCTCGCTGAGGAGCGGGATCCGGCCGTAGTGGTGGCCCGACTCGGAGGCCGCGATCTCGGAGACGCTCTCGATCGCTCCCGCCACCGATCCGCGGGAGAGGGTGAGCACGCGGTCGACCGACTCGGTCCGCGCCAGCTCGTCGCCCAGGCGGACGAGCAGGGTCGCGATGCCGCCGTTGTCGCCGCTGCCCGCCTGGGTGAGGTCGGCGTCGATGTCGGCGTGCAGGAAGAGCTGGGCCACGGTGAGGCCCGATGCCGGAGAACCCGTGCCGTCGGCGCTCCGCTCGGTGTCGTCTCCGCCGGCAGCGAGGTCGACCAGCGCCATGCGAGCGACCTGGGCCAGGAACCCGTCGCCGGCGCAGAGTCCCTCGACGGCCCTCGCCGCGCGACGGTCGCCGCGCCGCTGGCCGAGGGCGGCGACGGCGGCGACGCGGACCCGCTCGTCCTCGCGGGCGTCTTCGGCAAGGGAGAGGAGAGGCCGGGTGGCGACCGCCCCGCGGACGAGTCCGAGCGTCTCGACCACCCGGTAGCGGGCTGCGACGTCGCGGACGCCCAGGAGCGCCCCTTCGAGGCCGACGGCCACGAGGTCGGGCACCTGCGGCGACCACTGCTCGAGGGTGCGCTGCGCGACCATGCCGCCGAATCCGCCGCCGACCACGAGCCCGACGAGGCGCCCGATGGTGTCCGCCCGCGGGAGACGCGAGCCCAGGGCACCCGCGGCGTGCTCGCGCAGGAATCCCCGCTCGCTCGACAGGAGGGCGGACAGGAGGGCGTCGGCCTGCTCGTCGACGACCTCGGCCAGAGCATGGGTCGCGGCGATCGCGGTGAGCTGGTCGTCGCCCCCGATCGCGTCGGCCAGGAGGCGGATCGTGCGGACGCCGCCGGTGCGTCCGGCCTCGAAGGCGAGGTCGTCGGCGAGCCGCATCGCATCGATCAGGCGGTCGGCTTCTCGGACGGCGTCGAGCGAGGTCTGGATTCCCATGGTGCGTCGGCTTTCGAAGGGATCGGGGTACAGGGGTACACGCCTCATGACGAAGCCTGCGACGGAACTCTAGGCCGTCGAGATGCATTCCGCCTCTCGTCGAGTCAGTAGCATCGGACGGCCCCCTTCGCTCAACCCTTCCGGAGACGCTCGTGCACATTGTCCTTCTCGGCGACGTCGGAATCCTCGACGACATGATCCACATCGGCGACGAGGCCATGTTCGAGGAGTTCGCGAGCCAGCTCCGGCGCCGCGGCGCGACCGACATCGTCTCCCTCTCGTCGAACCCCACTGAGACCGCTAGCCGCTACGGCGTCTCGGCGGTGCCGTCGATCGGCTTCCACCCGGCGTCGTTCGCGGCGAGCGGCGCGGACGTCCGCCCCCTGCAGGAGGAGCGGATGCGGCGGGTGATCGAGGCGGCCTCCGGCGACGCCGCGGCGCTTTCGGACGGCGACCCGGCGTGGGAGGTCATCGACGCCGTGCGCTCCGCCGATGCCGTCGCCGTCTCGGGTGGCGGCAACATGGCGTCGATCTGGCCGATGCACATCTTCGAGCGGGCCACGCTGGCCGCTCTGGCCCGCGTCTTCGCCAAGCCCTTCGTCGTCAGCGGGCAGACGATCGGCCCGGAGCTGGTCGGAGACGACCGGCGGCTCGTCGTCGAGCTGCTCGGCTCTGCGCGACTCGTCGGGCTGCGCGAGCGGGCCTCTCTCGCACTCGTCCACGACCTGGGCGTGAGCGGCCCGGGCGTCGTGGCGACCATCGACGACGCCAGCTTCCTCGCCGTCGCCGCCGACGCCGCCGACGGCGACGACGCCGTCGCGGCACCTCCGTACTGCTCGGTCACCCTCGCAGCGCACGTCGGCGACTCCGACCGGGACGCCTTCGCCGCCGGGATGGCCCGCCTGCTCGACCGCATCGCCGACGAGACCGGGCTCGAGATCGTGTTCTTCGCGCACTTCAGCGCCCTCGGCGGCGGCGACGAGCGGGGAGACTCGCTCGCGCACCGGCGGGTCATCGACCGGATGACCCGCCCCAGCAGGATCGAGCGGACCACCGACAGCGCAGCCGCCGCCCGCTTCGCCCGCGGAGCCTCCCTCAGCGTCTCCAGCCGGTACCACCCGGCCGTCTTCGCGGTCGCCGCCGGCGTCCCCACGATCGGCATCGCCGTCGACGACTACACGACCGTCAAGCTCACCGGGGCCCTCGGCAACTTCGGCCAGACCGGCGTCGTCCGGGCGTCCGATGTCATCGACGGCAGCGCCGCCGCTCGGGCCGTCGAGGTCTGGCAGGCCCGCGACTCCATTCGCGCCGCCTGGGCCGCGCGGATCGAGTCCGTCCGCGCCGCCTCCGTCGCGTGGTGGGACTCGGTGGCACGCGCCCTCGCCGGCCGCTGACTCTTAAGCCGCAATCAGCCGCTGAGGGGTCGCTCGTTGCTGGCGCTGACGCCCGCGCCGAGCAACCAGCGACTCCTCACCGGCCTTTACGGGGGACGCGGGAGGGGGGCGGGCGGGAGGAGGGGGCGGGGACGGCGCGTCAGGTGGGGAGGACGGGGCGCTGGCGCTGGCGCGCCGCGTAGACGGCGGCCACGACGGCGCCGACGACCAGGATGCCGGCGAGGATCCCGATCGCGGGCACGACCCCGACGGTGGCTCCGGCCACGCCGAGAGTGACCCCGCCGCCGGTGCGGAGGCCCGACGCGAACATCCCGTAGACGCCGAGGGTGCGGCCGCGCTCGGCGGCCGGGGCCTCCAGCTGCACGACGCTCTGCGCCGTCGACATCGACGCGATCTCGCCGACGCCGGCCACGACGAGGGCGATCAGAGCCAGCACGAAGCTGCCGGTGAGCGCGAACGCCGCGATGGCCCCGCCGAAGACGATCGTCGCCACGACCGCGGTGCGGAGGTTCGGCTTGGCGACGCCGGTGGCCTCGAGCAGGAACCCGCCCACCACGCCGCCGATGCCCATCGCGAACAGCAGCGAGCCGTAGGTGAGGTCGCCCGACGATCCGGCGCCGAGCCGCTCGGCGAAGACCGGCATCGACGAGGGCAGCGCGTTGCCGATGGTGATGGCCATCAGCCCGGAGATGACGATCATCGCGATGATCAGGTGGTTCGAGCGGATCCGCCCCAGCACGAGCAGAGTGTCGCGCAGCGTGACCCGCGGGGCCTTCTCGAGGTCGGCCGCGTCGCGGATATGCCCGGTGAACTTCGTCCGGATCATCAGGATCGTCATCGGCAGGTAGATCAGGACGTTGGCGTAGATGCCGCCGATCGGCCCCAGCCAGAGCAGGAGCGCCGAGCCGACCACCGGGCCGAGCAGGAGCCCGACGCTCTGGAAGGTCGCGTTCATGCGGACGGCGCTCGGGAGGTCACGCCGCTCGACGAAGTCGTGCAGCAGGAGCTGCTCGGCGGGGGCCCAGAGGGTTCCGGCGACGCCGTGCAGCACGAGCAGGATGCAGGCGGCCCACACCGTCAGGCTGTGAGTCACGAAGAGCGTGCCCCAGCCGATCGACACCAGCATGAACAGCACCTGCCCGGCCTGGATGATCCTGCGGCAGTCGTACTTCTCGGCGAGCGAGCCCGACCACACCGACAGCAGCAGGAACGGCAGCCAGTGGCTGATGATCTGGAACCCCACCAGCGCCGGCGAGTGGAACGTCTGCCACAGCACCCAGTACGTGATGACGTGCTCGGTGTTGTCGGCCATCATCGACAGGCCCGACGTGAAGAGGTACGGGCGCGAGTCGCGGTTGCGGAGCGCGGCGAAGCGACGCGGGCCGCCTTCGCGGAGGTCGGGGAGCGTGGGCTCGAGTTCGTGCATGGGGTCCTGCGTCAGTCGGCATCGGTCGGCGGGGTATGTTGCCGACGCCAACATACTGCCCCGGCGAGGCGCTGTCGACGGGGGTGGGGCAGTTCCTGCGCCCGGTTCGCCCTAGGCCGTGGCGGTCGCCGCCGACGCGCGCCTGTGGAGGGCATTGCCGATCGCCCGCACCACGAGGGCGAGCACGACGAACGCGATCAGCAGCACGACGCAGTAGAGGGCGACGCCGCCGTAGCCGCCGACCGCGCCCGGGTTGAAGAACGGGT
Source organism: Frondihabitans sp. GW821-FHT04F02 (assembly GCF_059420045.1). Classification (NCBI taxonomy): domain Bacteria; kingdom Bacillati; phylum Actinomycetota; class Actinomycetes; order Micrococcales; family Microbacteriaceae; genus Frondihabitans; species Frondihabitans sp. GW821-FHT04F02. Next base: position 85,549 of record NZ_JBWKSZ010000008.1, read on the forward strand.
AGCAGTAGAAGCCGACGATGGCGCCGCGCACGACCGAGTAGGCCGTGTAGACGACCGGCACGGCGACCCACGACAGGGCCGTGCGGAGCGCGACGCGGTGCCGCGGCGGCAGCAGCAGCCAGTCGAGCACGACGACCAGCGGCATGAGCATGTGGTGCACCACGTTGACCCACGGCGTCAGGTCGCCGAGGTCGGCGTCGCGGAGCAGCGTGTTGAAGACGATTCCGACGAAGGCCATGTAGACGACCGAGGCTCCGCGCACGGTCTCCCACGTCGGGGTGCTCGGAATCCGGCGCAGGATCCGCACGGCCCCGACGACGAAGACGACGCTCGCGAACAGATTGCCGAGCGTGGTGAAGTAGCTGAAGAAGTTGACGAGGCCGAAGTCGCTCCTCACCGCGATCACCAGCTGCGTGATGACGCCGGCGACCGACGCGGCCGCGAGAAGAAGGCGGACCGCGACGGCGGCGGTGTTCACGGGGCTGGGCGCGCCGGGGTTCGTCATGCGCCCACAGTAGCCGCGCCTCACCAGGGGATGGCCGCCCGCGTACTTCAGCGTCAAGGGCGTTCGCGACACGTGCATCGGGATCCTCGGCCTCGTGCTCGTGCTCACCGGCCAGACGCACGCTCTCGGCCTCTTCATGCTCGTCTTCACGCTGATCCCCGTCGCCGACGCCGTGATCGTCCTGCGGAACGGCGGCACGCGAGCCACCGCCTTCGGCATTCACGTGTCGACGGCCGTTCTCGTTCTCGCCGACGCCGTGCTGCTGCTGATCGCCGCATGACCGATCCTGCTGGGTCCGTCACCTGGCCGGCCTCCGAGCCCGCCAGCTCGGGCACTGGGGGCACTTCTGCCCTGCCCCGATCCCTCCCCAGGAAGGCGGCGTATCCTCCAGGTATTCGGCCCTGACCTTGCCGAGTCAGCCTCGTTCTCTGACGAACGATCGCCCCGACTGCACCGTTGCAGGCGGCCCGGCAGCCTCGCAAGCGTCCTGACGTTCAAGGAGGCTACCCCGTGCAGACCACGCTCAAGGCCGATGTCATCTCGGCGCGACTCGACATCCTCGCGAAGCTCGACTCCTCCCCCGAGGTCTCGTTCATGGAGCGCGCGCGGTTCCGACTCCGCGTCTTCGGGATCGTCGAGGCTCTCGACCGAGGCGACATCACGTCGTCGACGGCGGCCGACCGCCTGACGGAGCTGCGCCGGGAGATCGGCTAGTAGCACGCCCGCCGGACGCCAGCGTCGCTCCCGACTCGTCTTCGAGGAGTCGAGCGGCGGCCAGCTCGCCGAACCCCGCGCCGAGCCGCCGGCGTGCCTCTTCGTGGATCGCGAGCACGAGCGCGGACAACTCGAACGGCGTGGCGGCCGCCGACGCACTGTCGCGGAGGATCTCGAGCTCCTCGACGGCCCGGTCGACACGGAACGAGTCGAGGTAGTCGCCTTCGAGGAGCGCGTCGACGTGCTCCGCCAAATACGCACTCGCCCCCGGGACGTCGCGGAGGATCGGGACGAGACGCTGCGGCTCCAGCCCGAGCGACCTGCCCAGCAGCAGCACCTCGGTGGTGGCCACGACCTGCCCGAACCACAGCAGGTTGGCGAGCAGCTTCACGACGAGCGCATGCGCGGGGTCGTGACCCACGACGGTCACGGCGCAGGATCCGCCGAGCGCCGTGAGAACCGGCGTGGCGAGGGCGATGGCGGTTGCGGATCCTGCCGCCCAGAAAGCGATACGGCCCGAGCGCGCGTCGGCGGGCGATCCGCGCAGGGCTGCCGCCGCGAACTCCACGCCCCGCCTGCGGGATGTCTCGGCCTCGCGGCTCACGACATCCGGCGCAGCGGTCGTGAGCTCGATCCAGAGCATGCCGGGACGGAGGAGCGCTGCGAACGCGCCCTCGTCGAGCAGAGCGACTGCCTCCGCTGATCCGGGCAGGACGGTCAGGAGCGTGTCGCTGTGATGGACGAGGCCCTCGCGCGAGGTCGCGACTGCCAGTCCCTGCTCCCTGGCCGCGTGGCGTCGCGCTTCGTCGATGTCGAGCACACGCACGTCGGCACCGCCGGCCGCCAGGGATCGGGCGAGGGGAAGCCCCATCGCTCCGACCCCGAGCACGCCGATCCTCCCGAGAGGACGGGCGATTACTTCACCGGACCGTAGAACGCCTCGACCTCGGCGAGCTCGCGCTCGGCGGTCTCCTGAATGAGCGCGAGGAGGTCCTTGTCGAGGCCCGGCGAAAACTCCTCGAGGCGCTCCGGCGAGATGACGGACGGCACGCCGGTCGGGGCCTGCTCCGTGGCCGTCAGGTCCGTGCCGTCCTTCGACGGCGAGGTGCCCTGGAAGATGCGTCCGGCCTCCGACTTCCCGTCGAGATCGAAGCTGTACTGCTTGCTCTGAAGACCTAGATCGACGAGCTTCTTGACCTCCGGGAACCGCTCCGCGTTCGTCTTCGGAATCGGCAGCAGGGTCTTCCAGTCGACCCCGAGGGTCTCGAGGGCCTTGGCGTAGGCGTTCTCGTGCGCCTGGTCGCGGACGATCAGGTAGGCGAGCGTCCCTCTGGCCGTCGGGTTGTCGGTCATCTCGTAGATGCGGCACTTCTGCAGACGGCCGGTCGACTCGAGCATCACGTTGTAGAGGAGGTCGAGGGGGAGGTTGCCGGAGTTGTAGACGTAGCTGCCCGACCAGGGGTTGCCCGCCGAGTCCACCGGCAGGGCGCCCTGCGCGCCGACGAGGTAGTGGTGGATGTTGCCGGTGTCGAGAGCCATGCTCAGCGGCGTCGCGCCGCCGGCACCCGGCTTGTCGAGCGGGTCGGTGATCTTGCCCGTGTACTCGGGCGATCCGTCGAGCAGGTGAGAGATCGTGGTGCCGATCAGCTCGACGTGGCTGATCTCCTCCGTGCCGACACCCTGGATCAGGTCGCGATACGGCTTGGCCGCCGCACCCCGGAAGTTCATGGCCTGGAAGAGGTACTGCATCATCGTGCGCATCTCGCCGAACTGGCCGCCGAGCCCCTCTTGAAGTGCATTGGCGGCGGCAGGATCCGGCTCGCCGTCGGCGATCTCGTTGATCCAGGTCTGGGCGTGGAAGTACATGGTCGACCCCTTCTCGACCGGAGGCGAGGTGCCGCCGCTCTCTGCCCTGCCTACGCGGCCGGGTCGGCTGAGGGCGGGGGCTTGCCACGGGTGCCTCCCCTGCGTAGAACCTCCGCGGCGGGAGCTGATCGACGGGCCGAAGTCACCGGGCCGGCGAGAGGGACCGCAGGTGGTCTGCGGGGCGCCGGAGCTCGCGGCCGAGCGGCTGGGAGTTCCGGCGCGACGGCCGGGCGGCGCGTAGCGTCTCGTCTATGAGCACCGACGACCAGACCACGCCCCTCATGGACGGCAGCGACGACGCGACGAACGACGAGAAGCTCGCCGGGCTGATCGAGCAGGTCGACAACGACCACGGCGACGAGGGCGCCGGGGCCATGGCAGACCACCTGCGCGACCGGATGGACGAGACGAAGGTCGACCCCGAGAGCACCGACGATCCGGCGCTCGGGGCGGAGTAGGCGATGGCCGACCTGGACTCCGTCCGCTGGAACGACGAAGCTCGCGGCAAGATCCTCGCGGATGCCGATGGCGTTCTTCGCGATGCCGTAGCCGACGTCGCGCGCGACTATGCCGGAGACGGCTGGGAGGCCGCATTCCAGTCGCTCAACGAGCGTCTCAAGACACGCTTCATCGACTACGAGCCGGGCCCCGACGTGCGCAAGTTCGCCGAGATGATCGCGGCGGGCGACTTCGCCTAGTTCCCCGCGCCAGAAGCGGCCAGGCACGCGCGGGCGCGCTTCACACCACCCAGGCCCGAGCCCGGGGAGTGGCGCGTGCCGACCCGGTGCGATCGAACGCGATGACGTCGACCGGGTGCGCGGCCGTCAGCGCGTCGAGGTCGGCCGCCGAGCCCGCCGCGATCGCCGTGGCCAGGACATCGGCGGTCACGATGTCGTCCGCGGCGACGGTGACCTGCGTGAACTCCTCGGCGCCGCGCCGCCAGATGTGCTCGCCCCGCTCGGCGGTCCCCGAGGTCGCGACCGCCCGTCGGGTGCCTGTCAGGTCGACGAGGCCCGCGAGGCGGTCTCGAGCCGCAGGATCGACCACTCCCACGCTCCAGGCCATCTGCTCGTGCTCTCCCCGCGCGAGCACGTCGCCGCCCACGGCGAGCATCCAGTCGTCGGCGCGCTCGTCCAGCAGGAGCCCGGCCTCGTCCATCGCCAGCGCCTTGACGACGCCCGACAGGTCGATGACGCCGTCTGGACGATGCGGCGTGAAAGCGCCGCCGGTCCGGTTGCGCCAGTCGATCGCGAGGGCGTAGGCGTCGAGGACCGCGGGCCCGGCGGCCACCAGGGCCAGCTCGCCCCGAGCGATCCGGCTCAGGGGGGACGCCTCGTCGTAGAGGCTGAATCTCTCGTCGTACCGACGGAAGACGCCCTCCACGGCGTCGTAGTCGGTCGGCGCGAGCGCAGAGTCGGGGTCGCGGAGGCTGACCACCGTGCCCATGGTGCCGAAGACGTGGACGGTCACAGCCCCGCCTTGTCGATCGCGGCCTGGAGCGACGTGATGTAGCCCTGGCTGGTGTACGTCGCGCCGCTGACCGACTGGATGCTCGCCGACTGGGCGCTCAGCGCCTCGGTCCGCAGGATCGGGGCGGCGTAGTTGCTGATCTGCACGGAGCGCCCCCCTTGGTCCGTCAGCTGCAGCGCCCTGACGTCGGTGATCCTTCCCGCCGCGATGACGATCTCGACCTGCATCGGCCCGAACTGCGTCTGGACCGTCGTGCCGGCGAACGTGCCCGAGACCGACGTCTTCGAGGAGCTCGTGCCGCCGGACGTGCTGCTCCCGGAGGCCGAGCTGCCGGACGACGCCGACGGGCTCGATGACGGCGTCGACGGCGTCGACGAGCCGGATCCTGCGCCAGGAGCAGCCGAGCCGGCCGACGACGCCGACGTGGCCGCGAGCTGCTGGGCACCGATCTGCCAGCCGACGCTGACGATGGCGGCCGAGGCGATGACGCCGCCGGCGAGTGCGCGTGCTCTCATGATGCGAACCTCTCCTGGTGGATCTGGTGCTCGGGGACTCCGGCGAGACGTGCGTCGCGGGCGACGAGGTCGGCCCAGGCCTGTGGGCCGCAGATGTAGACGTCCGACTCCAGCAGGTGCGGGAAGGTCGAGACGAGGGTGACCCCGCGACGGAAGTCGTCGGCGGACTGCCACGCAGCGGCACCGGCCGGCCGGGCCCCCATCATCGCGAACAGCTCGCTGCGGGTGCGTGCGGCCAGGTCTGCGACCTCGTCCCAGAGGTAGCGCTGATCGGCGTCGGAGCCTCGAAGCAGGATCGTGGCCTCTCCTGGGCGGAGGTCGGAGTCTTCGAGCAGGGCCCGCACCGGCGTGATGCCGATGCCCGACGCCACCAGGGACAGATACGGGGCGGTGCGCGCACGGGAGGTGAAGAGGCCGTAGGGACCCTCGAGCGAGACGAACGCGCCGGGGCGGATCCGGCCGAGTCGCCGCGATCCTGCGCCCAGGTCGCGGACAGTGATCCGGGCGGTGTCGCGACCGGGCAGCGCCGAGAACGAGACGGGGTGGGCGTGAAACCAGGTGCGGGCGGTCCAGAACCGCCAGATGCCGAACTGGCCGCCCTCGACACCGAGCCGGTCGAGGTCGCGTCCGGCGAGGTGGATGGAGTAGACGCCCGGCGCGATCGGCTCGACCCCGGTGACGCGGATGCGGTGTCGGAAGGTCGCGATCAAGGGCATCGCGAACCGGTAGACGACCACGGCTGCGAGCACGACGACGTAGAGGGTGATCCAGTAGACGCGCTGCCAGGTGCCCGAGACCAGGACGCTGCCGACGCTCAGCTGGTGCGGAAGCGCCACGGCGACGGCGGCGTAGGTGAGCAGGTGGATGCCGTGCCAGACCTCGTACGGCAGCTTTCGACGCACGGCGACGAGCGACGTCACGACCACCGTGACGAACAGGCCGAGCGACAGGTAGGCCAGGGGCATGTCCTCCACCGTCGTGAACAGCGAGAGGGTCTCGCCGACCGGGTTCATGCGATCCGACAGGCCGTAGCCGACGGTCAGGAGCAGGCCGTGCGCGAGGAGGAGGTAGAGGACGGGCTTGCCGAGCGAGCCGTGGACCGCGATGGCACGGTCGTGACCGAAGAAGCGGTCGACGACGGGTACGCGAGCTGCCAGCAGGATCATCACGAGGACCAGGTCAGTCGCGACGAGGCCCGCGGCGATCCCCGCGGCGGTCACGACGCCCGCCGGGCCGGCGATGTCATGGGCGCCGGGCGAGGCGAGGTACAGGGCGACGGCGATCGCCGCGGACGCCCAGACGAGGATGGTGAGCAGGTCGACGACGACGCTGCGACGTCGGCGGTCACGGCGACGTCGGCGGGCGTCGGCGACGAACGACTGGGCGGGCGGCCGAGCGAACGCGGAGGGCGGCGCCTGGCGGGTGGCGGTCGACGTCATGGGATCTCCTTGGGACGGTCTGGATGCCGTCGGTGAATCCATAGTCGGATCGCGACCTATGCGCAGACCCCGGAAGTCGGGCCGGTTTTCTTCGAGATCTCACATCTGGGCTCGTGCCGGCAGCGAGCTCAGACGGCCGGCAGCTGCACGACGGCCGAGGCTCCCCCGTGAGGTCGATTCAGGAGCTCGGCGCGACCCCCGGCTCGTTCGACGAGGCCCCGGACGAGCGCGAGGCCGAGGCCGGTACCCCCGCGGATGCGACGGCGGGAGTCGTCGGCACGAGTGAAGCGGTCGAATGCGGCGTCGAGGAAGTCGTCCGGCACCCCCGGCCCGTCGTCGGAGACGGCAAGGTGCAGGACCTCCTTCCCGAGCACATTTCGCTGACTCAGGACGATCGTGACGACGCCGCCGTCGGGGCTGAACGTGACGGCGTTGGCGACGAGGTTGTCGGCGACGCGGCCGAAAGCCTCCGGCGAGAGGGCGTAGTCCGCGGCCAGGGCGGCGACCCCGTCGACGTCGTAGTCGATCGTTATGGTCGAAGCCGACGGGGCCACCCGGGCGCGGTCGACGGAGGCGAGGAGCTCGGCGACCAGTTCCTGCGCCCCCGTCGACGGCTGGGATCGCCCAGGCTCCGCGGACTGATCGAGTCGGGAGAGCTCGAGCAGGGTGGTGGTGAGGGTGGTCAGTCGATCGACGCTCGCCTGGGCCGCGGTGATCTCGGCCTCGAGGGCCTCGGCGTCGCCGCTCGACCGGTGCGCGAGCTCCAGCCGCGCCGTGAGCGACGCGAGCGGGGTTCGGAGCTCGTGGCTGGCGTCGGAGACCATCTGGCGCTCGTGGTCGGCGCTGGCGCGGAGCCTCGCGACGAAGACGTTGAGGGTGGCGGCGAGCCGGGTCAGCTCGTCGCCGGCGGGTGAGACGGGGAGCGCCTCACCGGTGTCGGCGTGGCTCAGCTGCTCGGCGGATTCGATGAGGCGGCGGATCGGCCGCAGCGACAGGCTGCTCAGCAGCCACGATGCCGCTGCGAACGCCAGGAGCGCGACGACCAGGCCCGCGAGGAGGGAGCGATCGAGCGCGGCGATGGTCAGGTCTCCTGACGACGTGCTCCGAGCGCCCCACAAGGTGAACCGGCCCTCGCTCGTCGTGAGATGGCGCTCGACGACGACATAGGTCGTCGTCCCGCTCGTCACGCGCCGGACGGGAGCCTCAGCGTCCTCCTCCCCGTGGGGCGCCCGCGCGAACCGGGAGTCGTGGAGGTCGCGGTCGTCGAGGTTCCGCTTGAGGCCCGCGGGCAGGGAGTCGACCAGGAAGGCGCCGGACTCGGCGCGGATCGCGACGAGGACTCCCGTCGAGGGCGTGTCGGGCGTCTCGTCCGGATTGGCCTGGAGATCCGCGACATAGGGGGCGATGTCGCTCCTGGCGAGGGTCGCCTCGCTGGATGCGGTCGTCGCTCGGACCTCGTGTGCCATCAGCCCGGCCACCGCCGCCAGGACAACGGCGGCGGCGAGGAAGCTGCCGAGGGTGATCCGAACCCGGATCGGCAGCGAGCCGAGTCGTCTCACGGCTCGGCCGGTGCGTCGAGGCGGTAGCCGACGCCGCGGACCGTCGAGATCGACACGTCCGCTCCCGCCGCCGCCAGCTTCTTGCGCACGTAGCTCACGTACTGGTCGACGATGGTGGGATCGAAGTGCTCCGACGACCCCCAGACCTCGTCGAGGATCGCAGCCCGCGAGCAGGCCTCGGGGGTCGACTGCACCAGGACCCGCAGGAGCGAGAACTCCTTGACGCTGAAGGGCACGACGCGGCCGCCGATGCGGGCCCGGAGCGCCATCGGATCGAGCTCCAGGGTGCCCGCGCTCAGCAGCGGTGCTGCCCGTAGCGGCGCCTCCCGGAGCATCTGGGCATCTGCCCGCCCTCGCAGCTGAGCGCGCAGCCGAGCGTTCAGCTCCGCCAGCGCGAACGGCTTCGTCAGATAGTCGTCCGCGCCGGCGTCGAGCCCGAAGATGCGGTCGTCCACGGCATCCCGTGCGGTGACGAGGATGACGGGAAACCGTCGACCGGCCTCGCGGAGCCGTCGGCAGATCTCGAACCCGGTCATCTCGGGCAGCATCACGTCGATGGCCGCCGCATCGAACTCGGCGGTGCTCGCTGCGATCAGGGCTGCCACTCCGTCGCCGACGGCCGTGACCTCGTGCCCCTCCCCCGCGAGGCTCTCGCTCACCAGCCCGCGCATCTCGACGTCGTCCTCGACGACCAGGATCCGTGCCACGGCCGCTCCTCCGCTCGACGCCGCTAGGCGATCCCACCGGTGTGCAGGAGCATACCGATGACGAATGTGGCCGCGAGGGCGACGGCGCCGCCCACGACGACTCGGATCGTGGCACGGGCCTTCGAGCTTGCACCGATGTGGGCCCCCACCGCTCCGGTGAGCGCGAGTGCGATCAGCACCGCCCCGAACGTCACGGGCACGCGGATCGACGACGGAGGCAGCAGGATCGCCGCGAGCGGCAGGATGGCCCCGATCGTGAACGCGAGCGCGGAGGCGGCTGCCGCATGCCAGGCGCTGACGACGTCGTCCTCGTCGATGTTCAGCTCCATGGCGAGGTGGGCCGCGAGGGCGTCCTTAGCCGTGAGCTCCTTCGCGACCGTCTCGGCGGTCTCCCGTGACAGCCCGCGGACTTCGTAGAGCGCTGTGAGCTCCTCGAGCTCAGCGTCCGGGTCGGAGTGGAGCTCTTCCCGCTCCTTGGCGATGAGAGTCTGCTGGCTGTCACGCTGACTGCTGACCGAGACGTACTCCCCAACCGCCATCGAGATCGCCCCGCCGACGAGTCCCGCGACTCCGGCCGTGGCGATGGCGCCCGTCGAGGTCGAGGCGCCTGCGACGCCCACGACGATCGCCGCGACCGAGACGATGCCGTCGTTGGCCCCGAGGACGCCCGCGCGCAGCCAGTTCAGCCGTTGCGCGAGGTTGCCCGTGTGCTGCTCGCCGTCGTGAGGTGGCGGGCCCTGTGTCGCATCCAGTCCGGTCATGCGCTCAGAGTGACCCTCTCCACGCCGGACTTCCAGCCTGGGTAGGCTTTCCTACCCCCGTGAACCCGGGCAACGTGAGCCCACCATGTGAGCATTCGAACATTCGGTCGTGCTTTACCGGCCCCTGCACGGTCCGGCCACACCTACGGTCAAGGCATGTCGACCTCTTCGAGCCGCCCAGTCCCCGCCCGCCCGCCCGCCACTCCGTCAGCTCGCCGCGCCTACGCCATTGCCACGGGCGTCGCCGTGCTGTTCATCTTCGCGCAGTCGGTGACCGCAGGCAGTTTCATCGAGGACGGACTCCCCGAGTCGACCAAGCAGACCTGGGTCGACGTCCACGGCGTCATGGCCTACCCGATAATGGTGTCCGCGCTCATCGCAGCCATCGTCGCGACAGTGCGCCTCGCGTCGGCGGGTCGACTCAGGATCGCCGCCGTCGTGCTGTTCGCCGCCACCGTCGCACAGTGGCTCTCTGGTCATGCCATCTCTGGGCTGGGCATGGACTGGATGACGCCCTTCCATGTCGCTCTGGCCTTCGTGGTCTACGGGCTCGCCGTCTGGCTGTCCGTTCAGTCGGCGCGGCTCAACCGGACTTCGAGCTGAGACGTACCGGCCACGCTGGCGGGAGCTCAGACGAGCGGGCCGTCGTCCTCCGTGCTGCGCCGCGTGACCCGCTCGCCCGAGACGGAGTCGACGCCCGTTCGCGAGGTCGAGACGACGCGACGGCGGCGGGTCGCCAGGACGATGCCGAGGATCACTCCGAACGCACCGGCGGCCATGAGGATGTAGCCGATCAGGTGGATGTCGATGCCCGCGACCTGGAAGTTGAGGGCGAACGCCAGGATGGCGCCGATGACGAGCAGGAAGATGCCTCCGCCGATACTCATGGTCAGTCCTTTCGTCGTCCGTGTGTGTGGCTTGTGAAGCGTAGCGGCAGAGCACCGCTGGCGCCCGCGCGAGGCCGCTTTCAGTCGCGCGGCACGCGCACCGTCAGGCCGCCCGGCTTGACCGTCGTCCGGAAGCCGACCGCCTTGCCGAACTCGTCGCCGTCGATCTCGATGTCTTCGGGCCCGCGGAGCTTCACCGTGACCGACTTGGCCTTGACGTAGCGGAGCGCGTCGTCTTCCCGGCCCTTGAGCTTGTCGGCGAACGGCAGTCGCCGGACTACGCCGTTCTCCCAGAACACCTTGTACAGGATCTGCAGCCACCCGAGGAAGCTCTCCGGCCGCAAGAGCAGGATGTCGAACACCCCGTCGTCGATGGCGGCGTCCGGCAGCAGGAGGATGTTCGCGGGGAGGGCTCCGCAGTTGCCGATGATGATCGTGTTCGCGCGCATGGTGCGGGCGGGCTTGCCGTCGAAGCTGTAGCGGAACTCGAGGTGGTTCTTCTCTCGCAGAGTGGTGACGAGGGCCTTGGCGTAAGCGAGCCACCCCACCCTCTTCTTGAGGTCGGCGTCGGTGTTGGCGAGCATCCGCGCGTCGACGCCGAGACCCGCCATCACCACGTAGACGTGCTTGGTGACGCTGTCGTCGTCGCGCCGGATGTCGATCAGGCCCAGGTCGATGGCGCGGTCGTCGCCGGCGAATGCCGTGTGGAGGGCGTTGTCGAGATCTTCGAGGGTCAGCTTGAGGTTGCGGGCCAGGAGGTTGCCGGTACCGGACGGCAGAAGCGCCAGCGAGGCCGACGAGTCGTGCATGCCCTCGGCCACGGCGCGCACCGTCCCGTCTCCCCCGGCCGCGATGATCATCGTGGCTCCTGCGGCGAGCGCCTCGGCTGCAGGGCCCTGGCCGGCGTCCTCCTCGGAGGTCTCGAACCAGAGCGTGCTCGGCCAGCCGGCTTCCTTCTCGGCGACGGCGACGGCCTGCCGAACGGCCTCGACGTCGATCTTGATCGGGTTGTACACGACCGCGGCCTGACGGGCAGGGGCGGAGGGAGGGGTCGTCATGCGCTCACCGTACCGGGTGGCTCCTCAGTGCTGTGCCCCACCGTCACCCGCGCGTACGACCGGGCACTCGGTCGGGTGACCGTCGTCACGCGGCGGGCAGGATGCCGCCGAGGTCGAGCGAGGCCGTCATGGCGGAGAGGAGGGTGATGATGCGCTTCGACTCGCGGGGAGACAGGCCGGCCAGAAGCGCGCGGACGTCGTCACGCGAGTCGCCGAGCGCCGCGGAGAACTCGGCCTTCGCGGCCGGTGTGAGGTACAGGAGATGCCCTCTCCCGTCTCGAGGATTGTCGGTGCGGCTCAGGAGTCCGCGATCCATCATGCGAGACACGATGATCGTGCTGGCCCCGCTGGTGACGCCGAGAGCCCGGGCGATGTCGAGCGCCCGGACGGGTTGGCCGAGACGCCCGAGCCGAGCCACGAACTCGAGCGCCGAGATCTCGTTCGCTCGAAGCTGGAGGCGGTCACGGAGGCGCCAGCGGAGGTGAGCGTCGGCCGTCTGGAGGGCGGACATCGCCTCGAGGAGCGCGATCGGCGTCACGGGCATGGGGACCTCTTCTTCGCGCCGGCTGTCGCCGTCACCCTCGCTGTCGAGGGATGTCACGATGCTGCTCACGATGGACCTTCCGTAGGGGGTCCGCAAGCATGCGCCATCGTCCGATGAACATCCGCGGGAGGCCATCGAAGCACACTCCCGTCGACGCCCTCGCATCCGCCTCCGTCGTGCGGCCTGCGCGGGCGGCGAGGCACCGGGCGGAAGCCGTGTCGTTCGACACGCCCCTAGGCCCGGTGTGCGGCAGCGGCGCGGCGACGGCGACGGCTGGCCGTGACCAGGACCGCCCCGCCGACGAGGAGCAGGCCGGCGGCCGCACCCGCGCCGATCGTGTCGGTGCCGGTGTACGCGAGCTCGGCACCGGAGCCTGTGCCAGCGCCGGTGCCCGTGCCTGTCCCAGTCCCAGTGCCCGTCCCAGTGCCTGTGCCTGTGCCTGTGCCTGTGCCTGTGCCTGTGCCAGTGCCAGTGCCAGCACCGGTACCCGCGGGGGTCCGGACGGTCACGGTGTAGGTCGCGGAATCGGTCGGGGTGGTGCCGTTGCTCGCGGTGATGGTAAAGGTCGTCTTGCCCGGAGTCGTCGGAGTGCCCGAGATGACGCCCGTCGTGCCGTTGAGGACGAGGCCGGCGGGCAGCGTGGTCGAGGTGAACGTCGGCTTCGGCGAGCCTGTTGCTGTCACCGTGTACGTGTACGGCGTTCCCGCCGTCGCGGTCGTCGGAGCGCCCGACGTGATCGTGGGCGCGGTGGTCTCGGACGTGGTACCCGGGTTCGGGCAGCCGGTCGGCGCCGTGATGGTGTTCGTGTCCAGGGTCACCGCACCGGTGCGGGCGAGGAGACGGCCGACGATGGTGGCTCTCGTGGTCGCGGTCACCGACTCCTGGGCCAGGACCGTGCCTTGGAACTGAGCCGCCGAGCCGATCGTCGCCGAGCTCCCGACCTGCCAGAACACGTTGCAGGCGGTCGCACCGCCCGTGATCGTGATGCGGGTCGCCGATCCGATCGTGAGCGTCGAGGCGGCCTGGAACACCCAGACCGACTTCGCACTGCCGGCCAGGGTGAGTGCGCCGTTGTTGGAGAGGATGAGGTCATCGCCCGTGTACACGCCCGGGGTGAGGCTCAGGCCGCTCAGCTCGCTGATCCCCTTGCGGGTGGGGGTCAGGGATGCGGCGACGTTGTAGGCCGTGGTGGTGTCCGCCTGCGCCTGCGTCGCCTCGGCGTCGGTCGTGTGGATGGTGCCGTTGACGATGCCGGGGCCGCCGTCGAATCCGGTGATGGCGGTGCCGGGCGAGACGCCCAGGTCGCCGTCGACGAGGGTCGTGCCGGTATTGGTGACGGTGCTGGCACCGAGGACCCCGAAGGTCTTCGCGGTGCCGAGGTTCACGGGGCCGTCGAGGACGGTCGCCGCGGAGGCCGTCGACGCGGCCCCGAGAGTGAGGGCCGCAGCGAGACCGATGCCGGTGGCCACGACGAGAAGCGGACGGAAGATGGGCGTGCTGGCCATGGTGGCCCCTGCCTGAGTGGGAGAGGCACATGTGTAAGCGTCGACGACGCCCCCGTGATCCCCGGTACCCGAGTTATACCTGAAGATTGGTCGAAACAGGCCTTCTAGTTCACAGATTCAATTAAGACGTCGCAAACCGGCCTTCCGGTGTCTCACGATTTCAATCAACCTGGCAATTCGCCCGGCTCCGGGGAGAACCGCTCAAAGAGGCGTGTACTTGGCGCATGTCGGCAGGCAGCCTCTGGGTGGGGCCGCCTGGCTGGGTCGGGGTAAGACCTGCGACATGAGGTGCAGGGCACACGATTCGGGTCGGAGTGCCGCATCGTGATGGGGGTGACACGCTTCGGGTCGTGGCACCCCATCAACCCCGCCTTCGATCAGCCGCAGTACTCGATCAGCCGCAGTACTCGGACGGCGGGATGCCGCTGTCGGCGAGGGTGATCCCGACCACCTCGTCGCGCTCGCCGACGCTGAAGTCGATCCAGCGGCCGTTCTCTCCGCTGAGCCCGTAGTACGTGGTGATGTCGCCGTAGGCGCCCGTCTTCGGGATGCCCGGATAGGCCGCCTTCAGTGCCGCGACCGTCGACCCGATGCCGATGCCGGCCTCCGTCTTCGGCGATGCGGCGATGACCGTCGAGCTGATTGGCTGCGAGTTGTCGCCCGAGACCGCCACCAGGGTCGTGACGTCGGGATTCGCCGGCAGGAACGTGGTGGCGAACTGGGGGGTGCCCTTGCCGTAGAAGAAGTCGGCGGGACACATGCCGCCCTGCCCGAGCTCCTGATTCTCGGACCCGGTGTACCCGAGGCCCGTCATGACCGTCGCTTCGGCCTTCTGGTTTCCGCCGATCGTGAGTGGTCCGACGCGGGTGAACGTGATGGGCCATGTGGACGTGTCGTCGGCGGTGAACGAGCTCGTCGGCGTCGGCGTGCTCGCCTCGGTCGGGGCGGCTGTCGGGGCCGGAGCCTCGGTGGCGCTCGGCGCCTCGGCGGTCGGCGTCTCGGTGCTCGGCCCGGCGGCGCTGGGGCCGGTGGAGCAGGCGGTGAGGAGCGCGGCCGCGACGGCTGCCGCGACCATGGCCGCCGCGATCCTGCGCCTGCTGTGATGAGTGGTGTCGTTCATGGAATCCCCCTTCGTCGAGTGTGGTCCTAGTCAGTGATGTCCGCGGCGGGCAAAAGGTTTCATCCGGTTCAGCGGCGGCTGCGGAGCGATCCCGCGGCGGCGAAGGCCACAGCCAGCAGCACGGCGACGAGCCAGAACGAGTCGAGCAGGCCGATGGCCTCGGACAGCCCGCCGATGACGGGCGGCCCCGCGAGGTTGGCGAGGTAGCCGACCGAGGCGACGGCGCTGACCCGCGCGGCGGCGTTGGGCCCGCTCTCGGCCGCGGCCGACATGCCGAGCGGGAAGCCCATCGACACGCCGAAGCCCCACAGCACCACCCCGACGAGCACGACCCAGACCGGCCCGCCGAGGATGAAGACCGCCAGCCCGACGACGCCGATCGCCGTCGTCAGGCGGATCGTGCGGACGCGGCCGATCCGATCCACGACGGGCCCTCCCGCCACGCGCGCCGCCGTCTCGGAGATCGCGAACACGGTGAAGAACAGTGCGGCGACGGTCTCGGTCTGCCCGTGTCCGTCGCGGGCGGAGAGCGACAGCCAGCTGTTCGCCGTGCCCTCTCCGAGCTCCGCACCGAGCATGACGACGCCGATCAGCAGGAGTCGCGGGTCGAGCAGCCGACGGGCAGACTGCCCCAGACGCACCCGCCACGGCACGCCGTCCACTCCCCCGACCTCGGCTGCCTCGCCCTCCTCGGCGGGCGACAGCCGCAGGTACGCCGTCGCCCCCAGGCCGACGACGGCGATCAGGGCGGCTTCGGCCAGGAACTGCCACGCGAACCCGACGCCGAGCGCGGCTGCCCCGGCGCCGATCCCGGACCCGATCACGGCCCCCGCCGACCAGGCGGCGTGGAGCAGGGGCATCAGCGTCCGGCCGGCGGCCTTCTCGACGGCGGCACCCTGAACGTTGATCAGCACGTCGAAGGAGCCGACCGCCAGCCCGACGACCACGAAGCCGACCACCGTGGCCGGCACGGACGCGGCGACCCCTGCGCCCAGCCCCACGAGGGCGATGCCGACGCCGATGAGCACCGCGGCCCCGCCGATGGCGCGGCGCGGACCGAAGCGGGCGAGTGCGTGCGCCGCGAGCGACAGCCCCGTGACGGAGCCGACGGTGACGCCGGCCAGGGCGATCCCGATCAGGCCGTCGCCGATGCCGAGAGAGTCGCGGATGCTCGGCAGTCGGGGACCCCAGGTCGACAGCGCGATCCCGCCCAGGGCGAAGAGCACCATGACGGCGTTGCGCCACGACGTCGTGGTCGACGCCGGGGCGAGACGGGCTGAGCGGTTCGTCATGCGGACTCCCGGAGCGTGAGCGTCAGCGGCACGCTGATGTCGTGCGACGGGTCGTCGCGATGGGTGTGGTCGCCGAGCGCGTCGTGCAGGAGGCCCAGAGCCTCGCGCGCCAGGCGGGTCGTGTCGATCGCCAGCGTCGTGAGCTCGGGCGTGACCGCTCGGCCCACGGCGAGGCCGTCGATGCCCATGACGGCGACGTCGCCGGGAACGGCACGCCCGGCTTCGGCGAGCGCCTTCAACGCGCCGATCGCCATGATGTCGTTGTACGCCACGAGCGCGTCGACGTCGGGCCAGGCGGCCAGGATCTCGCGCGCCGCCCGCAGCCCGCCGTCCATCGACTCGACGCCGGCGTAGGAGGGCCGGCTCTCCCCCTCGAGCCCCCTCGAAGCGACGTGCCGACGGTACAGCTCGAGTCGGTCGCCGGAGCCCTCGGTCGAGTCGACGAACGCGATGCGCGTGCGCCCCGACGACACGAGGTGGTCGATGGCCTGACCCACGGCCGTCGCGAGGTCCAGCACGACCCGCGCGTCCAGGCGCGGGTGCGCCGGCCCGTCGAGCATGACCAGCGGCATCCGGAGCCCGGTGCCGCTGAGGACGTCGTCGGGCAGCAGCGACATCGTGTCGTTCCGGCATCCGGTCAGGACGACCGCGTCGACGCTCTGGGTCATCGACGCCAGTTGCGCGCGTCCCTTGAGCGGGTCGCTCCCCACGTCGCACAGGAGCAGGCTCCAGTCGCGCTCGGCAGCCTGCCTCGACAGGGCCGAGGCCAGCTCGGCGAAGTACGGGTTGCTGAGGTCGTCGACCACGAAGCCGACCGTCGTCAGGCGCCCCTGGACCAGCCCCTGGGCCGCCCGATTGGGACGGTAGTTGAGGCTGCGCGCCGCCGCGACGACGCGCTCGCGGGTCGCCGGCGAGATGTCGGCGAGACCGTTGAGGGCGCGGGTGACCGTCTGCCGGGACACCCCGGCGAGCTCGGCCACGTCGATGATCGTGGCCCGTGGGGGCACGGAGCTCATGCGCGGGCCGCTACTTCCCCGTCACCGGAGGTCCAGCCAGGCGACCTGCTCCGGGGTCAGCTCGACGCCGAGACCGCGCATCGACGAGCGCGCCTCGGCGATGGTGCGCGGCCCGAAGAGCGGGAAGGTCGGGAACGGCTGGTGCAGCACGAAGGCGAGGGCGATCGCGGTCGCCGCCACGCCGTGCTCGGCGCCGAGCTGCTCGGCCCGGCGCAGGCGCTCGAAGTTGTCGTCGCTGTAGTAGCAGCGGACGAGCTCGGCGTCGGTGAGGTCGTCGGGGCGCGCGCGGCCGGTGAAGAAGCCGCGGGCCTGCGACGACCAGGGCAGCAGCGGAATCTGGCGCTCTTCGAGCCACCGCTTCGACTCCGGATCGGTGACGTGCTCGCACCCGGCCCACGGGACGTCGTATGCCTCGGCGAGTCCGAAGTGGTTCGAGAGCACCGAGAACTCGGCGCGGCCGTTGGCCCGGGCGTAGGCGTTGGCCTCGTCCACGCGAGCCGGCGTCCAGTTGGAGCCGCCGTACACGTGGATCCGCCCGGCAGCGCGGTGCTCGTCGAGCACGTCGACGAACTCGCCCACCGGCACGTCGGTGTTGTCCCTGTGCATCATGTAGATGTCGGCGTACCCGGTGCCCTGGCGATCCAGGCTTTCGAGCAGCTGCCGGCTCAGCGACTCCGGATCGCAGTAGGGGGTGTGGGCGCCCTTGGTGATGACCACGAGGTCCTCGCGGATCCCGCGGTTCGCGATCCACCGTCCGAGCCGCTCCTCCATCTCGCCGTGGCCGTAGAGCCAGCCGGTGTCGAAGGTGTTGCCGCCCTGGCTGACGAAGTGGTCGAAGATCGCCGACGCGTGCGCCAGGTTCTCCTGGTTGTCGACGCCCATGATCAGCCGCGACACCCTCTTGCCGACGCCGTCGATCTCGCCGTATACCATCGGCGCGTGGGGCGACACCGCGAGCGGCGCCCCGGTGACGGGAGGGATGGACACGTCTTCCCGCTCGAACGGGTAGCGGAGTGAGATCGCCTCCCGCCACTGGTCGAGGACGCGGGCCGTGCCGACGCTGTCGTCGAGGCCGCTCTCGAGGGTCTCGCCGCTGCCGTCCCGCAGCGCGGCGATGGTGGCGGCGGCTTCCAGCCCGTACGGCTGCGCGCCGGAGAACGAGAGCGACCGGGTCTCGCCGTCGACCGTGCGCACGGTCATCTCGGGCTGCTCGCCGAGCGTCCACGGGTCGGTGAGCACGATGCTTCCGAGCGACCCGGTGATCGTGACCGCGTTGGCGTCGTCGACGCGGACGCCGCAGCGCACCGTCGCCGTGACGCCGTCGCCGAAGTCGAGCTGAGCGACCGTCCACTCGTCGACGCCGGTCGGCCCGAGCGTGCCCTTGGCTGTGACGGCGAGCGGCTCGGCGAACGCACGGCCCCGCGCGGCGCCCACGACCGCGCGGGCCATGGAGACGGGATACCCGCCCACGTCGAGGATCCCGCCGCCGGCGGTCTCGACGTCGAACAGGCGGCCCTCGCGCACGGCCACTGCGAACGAGAACGCGGCGTCGACGTGCACGAGCTCGCCGATCGCCCCCTCGCGCACGAGGTCGAGGAGGGCGCGGGTCTGCGGGTGGAAGCGGTACATGTACGCCTCGACGAGGGTCGCCCCGGCCTGCCTGGCCTCGTCGGCGACGACCATCGTCGTTCCCGCGTTGGGCGTGAGGGGCTTCTCGCAGAGCACCGCCTTGCCGGCCGCGATCGCGTCGAGCACCAGGCGCGCGTGACCGGTGTGGACCGTGGCCACGTAGACGGCGTCGATGCTCGGGTCGGCGAGGATCTCGGCGTAGGTCCCTGTCCGCACGGCGTCGCCGCCGGAGCCGTCAGGGCCACCGGAGCCGCCGGGCCCGGCGCCCTGCTCGACGGCGAACGCCGCGAGGCCGGCCGCGCGCCCCTCGTCCGTGCTGCCGACCGCGGCCAGCACGCCGCCCGACGAGGGAAGCTGCAAGACGAAGCGGCGCGCGATGGATCCGGCGCCGAGCACTGCCCAGCGGGCCGTCGTAGGAGAGGTCATCGGTCTTCTTCCTCGGTGAAGTGAGCGACCGTGAACGTTCACGGCCACGCACACGCTATCAAGATCCGGCGCGTCACGCACCTGCTCGAGAGAGCGTCAGAGCAGCCCGAGCTCCATCGCCAGCGTCACAGCACGGGTCCGGTCGCTCACCCCGAGCTTCTCGAAGACGTGGATCAGGTGCGTCTCCACGGTGGCCTCGCTGACGAACAGCTCGCCGGCGATGGACCGGTTGCTGTGGCCCGAGGCGACCAGCGCGAGCACCTGCCGCTCGCGCGCGGTGAGCGCCGGCGTCGCGGCCTGCGCTCCGGCCGGCGCGGCGACGCGACGCACGAGCATGGCAGCGATCGAGGGCGCCAGCGCGACCTCTCCCCGCGCGGCCGAGCGGACGCCGGCCAGCAGCTCGTCTTCCGGAGACGCCTTGAGCAGGTAGCCGACGGCGCCTGCCTCGATGGCGGTCAGGATCTGCTCGTCGGTCTCGTAGGTCGTGAGCACGACGACGCGCACGGCGGGGTCGCGGGCGATGATCTCCGCCGTCGCCCGGTCGCCCGAGAGCACCGGCATGCGGAGGTCCATCAGCACCAGGTCCGGCTGGAGCGCGGCTGCGAGGTCCACCGCCTCCCGCCCGTCACCCGCCACTCCGACGACATCCACGTCGTCGGTCGCGGCGAGCAGCGCGACGATGCCGCTTCGCACGATCGGATGGTCGTCGGCGACGATGACACGGATCACGAGGCGCTCCCGAGCGGCAGCGAGGCCACGAGAGTCGATCCGCTCCCCGGCGCGCTCCGCACCTCGAGCCGGCCGTCGGCGAGGTCTAGGCGCGCGCGCATCCCGGCCAGGCCGTAGCCGTCGGAGGGGCGCGCAGGATCGAACCCCGCCCCGTCGTCCCCGACCGTCAGGCGCACTTCGGCGCCCGCCCGGATCAGCCCGAGACGGGCCGACACCGCCCCCGAGTGCTTCCTGACGTTGGCGAGCCCCTCCTGAGCACAGCGGAGCAGCACCACCTCGACGTCGCGGTCGAGACCGTCGACCCGATCGACGTCGAGGTCGACGTGGATCCCGGTCTCCCGCTCGAAGCGGCCGGCCAGACGCCGCAGCGCCGGCTCGACGCCTCCCCCGAGGTCGACCGCCGAGGTCGAGGCGACGAGCGACCGGGCCTCCGTGAGGGCCTCCCGCGCGTTCTCCTCGAGGAGGGCCGCGGTGTCGCCGGCCACGTCGAGCGTGTCGGCGGCCAGCTCCCGCTTGAGCCGCTGCGTCAGGAGCACGACGCCCGTCAGGCTCTGCGCGATCGTGTCGTGGATCTCCCGGGCGAGGCGCTCCCGCTCGCCGGAGGCACCCGACTCGCGGCTGAGCGTGGCCAGCCGCACCTGCGCGAGCGTCAGCTCGTCGAGCAGCTTCTGGCGCTCCTCGCTGAGCTCGGCGAGCCGGGTGATCCAGACCCCGAGCGCGATGCTGCCGACGAGGCTGATGCCCTCGATGAGCACGGCCTGGGTCCAGTCGTCGGGCGCGGACCCGAGGCCCGTCGCCATGGCCACCGCGATGACGACGGTCAGCAGCGCGTTCACCGCGACAGCGACGCGGACCCGATCGACCGTCACCCAGATCAGAGGGCAGGCGATGGCCTGGACGAACGCCGTGCTCGGGTCGACGAACACCATGACGCCGGATGCCACGACGAGGATCGCCAGGAAGGCCGCCGCCGCTGTCGGCCGGGTAAAGCCGCGGCGGCCGAACGCGCACCAGGCGAGCGACAGCAGCGCGATGACGATCACGGCGACGATCCGGTCGGCGTCCCCCGCGACGAGGTTGATGACGCAGATGGAGGCGATCAGGGCCATCGTCGCCCCGAAGAAGAGGTCCCACCACCGTGCTCCGGTCATGGTGCTCAGCCTCTCACGCGACGCGGTCACGAGTCCTTGCGGATCCACCGGAACGTGAGGCGGGCGGCCACGACGCCGACCACGAGCCAGACGCCGAGCACGGCGGCAGTTCCTGCGGCATCCCAGGATCCCCCGGGCTCGAGCGTCTCGAACGTGGAGGGGAGGAACACGCTCCGCATCCCCTGCGCCAGCCACTTGAGCGGGAACACCGATGCGAAGCTCTGGAGCCACGAGGGCAGCTGGCTGAACGAGAGGTAGACGCCGCTGATGAACTGCAGCACGAGCACCATGGGCACGATCACCGCGGTGGCGCTCTTGCCGGTCCGCGGCACCCGCGAGAGCGCGATGCCGAGCACCGCCGACGTGGTGATGCCGAGCAGGTAGACCCAGACGAACGTGAGCCACTTCGAGGCGTCCGCAGGCAGAGCCACCTGGAAGGCGATCCGCGCGACCAGGAGCAGCAGCACGATCTGCAGGGCCGAGGTCGCAAGCACCTGCAGGAACTTCCCCACGAAGTACGACAGCACCGGGAGCGGGGTCCCGGCCAGGCGCTTGAGCGTCCCGTCGCCGCGCTCGACCGCGATGTCGACTGCGAGGTTCTGGACCCCCGACAGCAGGATCCCCGCGGCGATCATCCCCGGCAGGTAGAACGCCGCCGCGGTGATCCCGCCGGAGCCGTCCGGCTTCGTGCCGAAGTTGCCGGCCGAGCTGAACGCGACCGAGAAGATCGTGAGCATGACGACCGGGAAGAGGAAGGTGAAGAAGACGGTGTCGCCCTGCCGGAAGTAGACGGCCGTCTCGAAGCGGGCGCGGCGGAGGCCGAGAGCGAGGGCGTTCACGCGAGCACTCCCGTCGACGTCGCCGTGCTGTCGTGCTTCGCGACGAGGTCGAGGTAGACGTCTTCGAGGCTCGGGCGGATGACCTCGAGCGACCGGACCTCGCCGCCCGTCGACCGGTGCAGCTCGGCGACCAGGGCCGTCGGCTCGGTCGTGCGCTGCTCACGCGGGCCCGCGGCGTCGACCCATCGGACGACGGGGATCCGCGAATCCTGCCCCCCGATCTCGTCGACGGGCCCGAGGGCCACCAGCCTGCCGCCGACGACCACCCCGGCCCGGTCGCCGAGCTGCGCCGCCTCGTCGAGGTAGTGCGTCGTGAGCAGGATGGTCGTGCCCTCGCGCTTGAGGAGGCGGATGAGGCTCCAGAACTCGTGCCGCGCCTCGGGGTCGAACCCCGTCGTCGGCTCGTCGAGGAAGAGCAGCTCGGGCCGGCCGATCACGCCGAGGGCCACGTCGACCCTGCGGCGCTGGCCGCCCGAGAGGGCCTTGATCCGCGTTCCCGCCTTCTCGGTGAGGCCGACCGCGGCGATCGTCTCGTCGACGTCGCGCGGGTTCGGGTAGAAGGTGGCGAAGTGCGCGATCAGCTCGCGCACGCCGACGTTGCCGCTCTCGCCGCTCGACTGCAGCACCATGCCGATGCGCGCCCGCCAGTCGCGGCCCGCCCGGCCCGGGTCCTGTCCGAGCACGGACACGTCGCCGGAGGTGCGGTCGCGATACCCCTCGAGGATCTCGATGGTGGTGCTCTTGCCGGCGCCGTTGGGCCCGAGCAGGGCGAACGTCTCGCCCCGCCCGATGTCGAAGGAGATGCCGTCGACAGCGTCGAAAGCGCCGTAGGTCTTGCGCAGGTCTCGCACGCTGACGTGCTCGGTTTCGCTCATGAGACCACACTGGCCGACGCCGTCGCCTGCCGGACCAGCCGATCGGCCAGACCCGGCGTCAACCGATCGGTGGATGCGGGTCGGGGGCGAGCGGCCCGCCCTCAGCGGGCGATCTTGCCGGTCTGCTCCCGGATGAGGTCGCGCATCCGAGCCGGCTGATCGTCGGGCAGGTCTGCCCACGCGGTGTCGGCCCGGTCGGCGACCGCCTGGTAGATGACCCGTACCTCTTCGACGACGCGATCCTGATCGAGGCCGCTCGTGCGGGCGAGTTTCGCCCAGTGGTCGATGCCGACCTCCTGCGGGAAGTCGGCGCCGCTGACCCTCATGGCGAGGGTCTGGTCGTAGGAGGGCCACAGCCGTGTCGGCAGGGAGTCGTAGATCGGGGCGAGGCTGATGCTCTCGGGGCGCAGCAGCACCGAGTAGTTCTTGGCGTGCGCGTCGGCGTTGCCGATGGCGGAGTTGAACGCCATCTGGCGGACGAAGTCGTACCCGGAGCGCAGGTCGGCGTCATGGGCGGCGAGCAGTTCGATGACCTGTCTCGCCGTCACGTCGTACTTTTCGGAGGTGTCCTTGCCGAGGGCCTGTGCCATGTCTTCGACGTGGACGCGACGCGCGATGGAGTCAGCGCCGGTCACCCGATCGAAGCGCTCGACGATGTACGCCTGCTCCCCCGCGATGGTGAGGATGGACGCCCTCGGGGCGGCGATGCCGACGAGGGCTGCGAGAGCGATCGCTGCGACTTCGGCCTCTTCCGCACCGACGTTGACGTTCGCAGCGGGCTTGACGATGTGCGTTGACGGGATCGCGGCGTTCGACCAATACCAGTCGCCGTCGATGTCGGCGAGGGCGAACTTCGGCTGCGAGCCGGCGAGGGAGAACCGGGCCGGCTCTGCGCTGTCGTACCAGCGGTCGGTATCGAGGTGGAGGGTACGGATGCGAAAGGCGATCGCATCGTCTTCGGCCGGGTCGAGGTCGCCGATCGCGGCCTCCGGCGTCTCGTCGCCCGGCAGAAGCACGAGGCCGCCGGCGAGGTCGCCTCCGACTGCGGCGAGCAGATCGAACGTGCCGGTGGACGCGGCGTGGGTGACGCTCTTCATCCATTCGCGGGCGGCTTGGCGGTCCGGGAGAAGGTTGCCGAGGAACCTTCCTGCCGCCTTCCTGGTCGCGGCCCCGTCACGAGGCAGCGACAGCGATATGGGAGTCTGCGGTGCATTGTCGTCGTAGAGGAACGTGATGCTCCCGGCCCGCTCGTCCTCGATGAACTCTCCGGCGTAGACGCCCTCCAGCCACGCAGACAGGCGGCGGGTCACGGTGTCGGCCGAACGGTCACCGGCGGCAGCGCGAGCGGCTGCACGCCGAGGGCGCGGAGGGCGGCACGGGTCGAGCCGATGCGGACGCCGGGCTTTCCCTTCTCCAAATCGATGATGTCGCGGGCTTCCACATCGGCGAGCGCGGCCAGGTCTCCGACGGTCCACTGGTGGATCGCTCGTTCGTCAGCGATAACGCGCGCGAGCCGGTCGCCGGTGATGACGAACTTCCGGCGGGGTTTGCGGACGAGGGCGACCACCCGGTCATCTCGCCGTTCGTGAGCCTGGCGGACGATGACTTCTCCGGGAGTGAACCCGGCGGGCACCTGACCGCGAAACCAGGCGCGGAGCAGATCGGCGGGGTTGTCCGCCCGGCGGAGCTGGCCGAGGTGCTTCGCCACGCGAACGCGATCGGGTCCGGTGAGTCCGTCGAGGCTCTGCGCTCTGAGCGCGCGGATCATGTGAGCACGCATCGCCGTTCCCATCGACCGCGGGGCGGCTGGGCGGGCGGGTCGGTCTTCTGAGTCGATGACCCAGGTCTTGCCGCGCCGGTGGGCTGGGATCGCACCCTGGCTGGCGAGCGTTCGCACGCGTCGGGCACTGATGCCATGCGCAGCAGCGTACTGCTCCGTCGTCGTCATGCCCCGACTCTACGCCTGCGGAACAAGAAGTGCACTCACTTGTCAGGGGATCAGCCCCGCCCCGCAGCGGTAGAGGGCGGTCGCGAGGCCGTCGACGGCCTGGCGCGCGGTCGCGGGGTCGGTTCCCGCGGGCACGCGTTCGGCCCAGATGGTGAAGGCGACGCGGTCGCCGGCGCGGGGGTCGGCGATCGCGGTCAGGCCGTACATGTCGTCGAGCGTGCCGGTCTTGCCTCGGATCCTGCCCGCCGCTTCCCGGTTCGACGTCTGGAAGCGGCCGTTCTCGGCGAGGGTTCCCGTTCGGCCGGCGACCGACAGCCCGTCGTCCACGGGTCCGAGCCCGTGGTCGCGCCGGGCGACCTGCACCATCAGGCGCGTCATGGCCGTCGCGGTCACGGCGTCGTCCGAGCTCAGCCCGGACGCGTCTGCCAGCCGGAGCCCGTCGGCCGAGACGCCCAGCCGGTCGAGCGAGCCTCCCGTGCCGCCCTGGATGCCGTCGAACGTCGATCCCGTCCCCGCGTTCACGGCCACGAGGCGCCCCAGAGTCTCGGCCAGAGTGTCGTCGGAGTGCGTCAGCGTGTAGCGCGCGAGCTCCGCCACCGGAGCCGACTCGACGGACGCCAGCTTCGTCGCGCCGGCCGGGGCCGTGACCAGCGCAGGATCGACCCGGACGGAGCCGCCGAGCAGCGGCGCGAACGCGTCCGCCGCTCGCATCACGGCGGCGTCGCCCCGCTTCGAGTACTCGTTCGTCGGGTCGTCCCGGTCGCCGTCGACCATGAGCGCCGTGATGTTGGACACCGAGCCGGTCGTCCGCGCCGAGTCGCTCCAGGTCGGAAGCCACGCTGGCCCGCCGAACAGGCTCGAGTCCACTTCGAGCGTCGTGATCGGCACGTCGGCGAGCCGCGGATCGGCCTGGCGAGCCGCCAGGGTCTCCGCCGCGAGCGCGTCGAGGTGCGGCGCCTGCGGGTAGACCGACGACTGCCCGCTGGGCAGGCGCGAGAGGGTCGGGTCGCCGCCCCCGACGAGGATGACCGTGCCGGGGTCGGCGCCCTGCAGCACCCGGGTGGTCAGGCGCGTGTCGGCTCCCAGCGTCGTGACGGCGGCGGCCATCGTGAGCACCTTCATCGTGCTGCCCGTGGCGGCCGGCTCGTCGGCGCGGATTCCCGCCAGCGACCGATCGGTGTCGACGTCTCGGACGGCCAGGTGGAGTGTTCCGGCGCTCCAGCCGCGCGTGAGCTGGGCGACGCTGCATCCGGGCCTGACCGAGGGGATCGCCGAGGCGTCGGCAGGGTCGAAGGGGTTCTTGAGGAGTCCGCTCGCGAGCCCGGCCGCGACGACGGCTGTGGCGGTGACGCCGGCGGCCACGACGCGGCGGCGCGATCTCTTCGTCTTCATACCTCGACGCTACGAAGCCGCCACGCGCCGCACCTCCCCCGCGCGACCGGTACGACCGGGCCTCGAGGCGGAGATCCGCGCGTGCGGCACGGTGGCGAGTCAGGCCGGCGCGAGTGAGGCCGCGAGCGCTTCGTCGGCCTCGGTCAGGACCGCCGCGGCGACCTGGATACCCTCGATCCGCCCGAGCGAGACATCCTCGTGCTCGATGTTCACCGCCATGTCGGGGTCGACCTCGTGGAGCGCGCGCAGGAACTCGGTCCAGTACGCCGTGTCATGCCCCTTGCCGAGTGCGACGAAGTCCCACGCGGACTCCTTCGGCCACTCGTTCGCCCATTCGTCGCCGCCGAGGTTGGTGCGGGGCTCGTCCTCCCGCAGTTTCCGGAACGAGTTGTCGAGCACGCCGTTGATGGCGGCCGCCGGGTTCACACGGACATCCTTGGCGGCGGCGTGCAAGACGAGCGGGCCGAGGTGGCGGAGGACGGCGACCGGGTCCATCTGCTGCCAGAACAGGTGGCTGGCGGCCGAACCAACGAGCCCGACGGGTTCGGGGCGGCGCAGCGGCTTCTCGCCGACGAGCCCGCCACCACGGCCGTCTTCGCCGCGAACGACACGATGGCCCTCGGCGCTCTTGCCGCAATTCACGACATCGGGCGTCGCGTGCCCGAGGACGTCTCGTTGATCGGCTACGACAACTCGCCCCTCGCCAGCTCGCAGATCCTCCGATTGACGACGATCGAAGACGACAGCCGCGACGTCGGTCGACTCGTTGCACGCG
The DNA here is from genome assembly GCF_059420045.1 of Frondihabitans sp. GW821-FHT04F02. NCBI lineage: Bacteria > Bacillati > Actinomycetota > Actinomycetes > Micrococcales > Microbacteriaceae > Frondihabitans > Frondihabitans sp. GW821-FHT04F02. The sequence goes on from NZ_JBWKSZ010000008.1 coordinate 112,271, forward strand.
CGGTGGTCGCAGTGCTGGACGACGAACGGACCGATGCGGCTGGCCTCGTCGAACCCTCACTCGTCATCCGCGCATCGACGGGGGCGCCCTCCTCGCGATGACAGTCGCGGCACGCCGATGCGAGAAGACTCCGAAAGGTGGAGTCGATTAGCCGAGCGCTTTGCTTTCCTGGGCGTGGACACGGTCGCACGCGCCTACCGTGAGGCTCATCGCGAGGAATTCCCCGCACAGGACTCATCGATGGAAGGAGCGACCATGTCGCTAGGAGACAAGGCCAAGGACGTCACCCAGAAGGTCGCCGGAAAGGCCGAGGAGTTCGTCGGCAAGAGGACGGACGACCAGGAGCTCACCGAGCAGGGTCAGTTCGACCAGGCCAAGAGCGAAGACCGTCTGGCCACCGAGCACGCCAAGGACGGCGACGACAAGTAGTCGACGCTCACGCGAGAAGACCCCCGCCACCCTCTCGGGTGGCGGGGGTCTTCTCTGCAAGGCCCGCTCCGCGGCGCGTCGTCGGAGGGGGCGCAAGCGGCACAGACGAACAATCCCCGGGAAGCGACACTGTCGCGAACACCGGGGATCAGATTGCTCGTGCACCCCCTCGGACTTGAACCGAGAACCCACTGATTAAGAGTCAGTTGCTCTGCCGATTGAGCTAGAGGTGCGTTGCCCGGCTTGCACAGGGCACTGCCCGGCTTGCGCTGGGCACTGCCCGGCTTGCAGTGGGCACTACCCGGCTTGCGCTGGGCGTTGGCTGAGGAAGACTGGCTTCCGGCGCCGAGGAACAACATTAGCATGAGATCTGACGTCGTTCGAACACGTCCGAGAACCCAAGGAGCCCCATGTCGGATCGCCTCGAGAAGGGCGCGGAAGCGCCCTCGTTCACCCTCCCCGACGAGACGGGCAAGCCCGTCTCGCTGGCCGATTTCCGTGGCGAGAAAGTGATCGTGTACTTCTACCCCGCCGCGTCGACACCCGGGTGCACCACCGAGGCGTGCGACTTCCGCGACAACATCAACTCGCTCAAGTCGGCCGGCTACCAGGTGCTCGGCGTGTCGAAAGACGAGGCGCCGGCGCTCCAGAAGTTCAAGAGCGAGCAGGGTCTCAACTTCCCGCTCCTCAGCGACCCCGAGCTCACCGTTCACAAGGAGTACGCCGCCTACGGCGAGAAGTCGCTGTATGGCAAGACGGTCACCGGCGTGATCCGCTCGACGATCGTCGTCAGCGAAGACGGCTCGGTCGAGCTCCCGCTCTACAACGTGAAGGCGACGGGTCACGTGAAGTCGCTGCGGAAGAAACTCGGTCTCGACGCCTAGCGCGTCGACGTCACCTTCACGACGGGTGGCGACACCAGCAGCGCCACGATGACGACGGCGGGCACGACCAGCGCGAGCCCGATCGCGGGGACCGCCGTGAGCCCGCGGAAGCAGCCGACGCCGACCGCGAAGACGAGCACCTGGAACACGATGGCGGCGCCCCGCATCCACGCGTGACCGCGGTATGCGGCCGTCACGATGAAGGCCAGCCAGATGGTCGCGACGAGGGCCAGCACGAGGAAGGCGATGCCTCCCGCGAGGGTGTCGGCCTGCCCGGTCGCGCTGGCGAAGGCGATGACGATCGTCACGATCAGCATCGCGACGAACTCGGCCGTCAAGAGCACAATCAGCGCCCACAGAAGAGGCGGTCTGTGCCGTAGAACGAGGCGTCCACGAGCGTCGGTCTGCTGAGTTTCGACTGGTTCCGTCACGCTGAGAGCCTCCGCTTAACCCCTTGATTTGGTCACACCAGTATGGGAGCATATTCGAGGTTGATGTGACGCGTACATTGCTGTGCGCGCCTCCCAGAATCTTTTTTCTTCTCACCCCCGGAATCCCGGCTTTATTGTCGTGCCCTCGGCATGCCGTGATTGCTGAACCACAAAAGGAGTACCCATAGATGGATTGGCGTGACAAGGCCGCCTGCCTGACCGCGGACCCAGAGCTCTTCTTCCCCGTCGGGAACACCGGGCCCGCCGTCGACCAGATCGACAAGGCGAAGGCGGTGTGCGGTCGCTGCTCCGTCACCGAGACCTGCCTCCAGTACGCGCTCGAGACGTCGCAAGACTCCGGCGTCTGGGGCGGGCTCAGCGAAGACGAGCGCCGCGCTCTCAAGCGCCGTGCTGCTCGCGCTCGTCGGGCTTCCTGACCTCAGATAGTCGCGCGGGGGCGCGTTCCTGACTTCGGTCGGGGGCGCGCCCTTCGTCGTTGCACCCGGCGTTCTGCTCCGGGCGCAGGAACTCGCCGCCCGTCGCCGGGCTACGCCGGCTGCTCGACCCAGCGCAGCGGCACGTCGATCGTGACCTCGGTGCCCGACCCGACGAGCGTGTGCCAGTCGATGGTGCCGCTCAACTCGCCCTGGATGAGGGTGCGAACGATCTGCGTACCCAGCCCCGAGCCGACCTTGCCCTCGGGCAGACCCACGCCGTTGTCGCGCACCTTGACCGTGAGCTGCCCGTCGGTGCGCTCGGCGTTGATCTCGACGTCACCGTCGCGCCCGTCGAGGCCGTGCTCGACGGCGTTCGTCACGAGCTCGGTGAGAGCGAGGGCCAGTGGCGTCGCGTACTCGCTCGGCAACGCGCCGAAGCTGCCGGTGAACTTCGGTCGTACGGTCGTGTTGTGGCTCGATGCGACCTCGGCGATGAGCAGCAGCACCCGGTCGAAGACGGTGTCGAAGTCGACGTTCTGGTTGAGCCCCTCAGACAGGGTGTCGTGCACGACAGCAATCGACGCGACCCGGCGCATGGCCTGGTTGAGGGCATCGCGGGCGACGTCGGTGTGAGTGCGACGCGCCTGGATGCGCAGCAGCGAGGCCACGGTCTGCAGGTTGTTCTTGACGCGGTGGTGGATCTCGCGGATCGTGGCGTCCTTGGTGATGAGCTCGCGTTCCTGGTGGCGCATCTCGGTCACGTCGCGGCACAGCACGACGGCGCCGACGCGTTCACCGCGGTCGCGGAGCGGGATCGCCCGCAGCGACACGGTCACTCCGCGCGCCTCGATGTCGGTGCGCCACGGGGCTCGGCCGGTGACGACCAGAGGCAGCGACTCGTCGATCACGATCTTGCCGGCGAGCAGGCCCGTGGTGACCTCGGCGAGCGACTCGCCCTCGAGCTCACCGAGGAAACCCATGCGGTTGAACGCCGACAGTCCGTTCGGGCTGGCGAACACGACGACGCCGTCGACGTCGAGCCGCAGGAGGCCGTCGGATGCCCGGGGAGCCCCGCGACGCGGACCCGTCGGCGCCCCGAGGTCGGGGAAGTCGCCCGCCGCGATCATCGCGAACAGGTCGTTGGCGCACTGGTTGAAGGTGAGCTCCTGGCGGCTGGGGGTGCGCGCCTCGCTCAGGTTGGTGTGCCGCGTGATGACGGCGACGGGGCGCTCGCTCACATCGGGGCGCGACGCCCCGAGGCGGCGCAGCACGGGCACGGCGCGGACGCGCGTCGGCGTCTCCTCGTACCAGTCGGGCGCAGCCGAGTCGACGATCTGCGACGAGTCGAAGGCCTGCTGCACCTGAGAGCGCCACTCGGGGCGCACCTCCTGCCCGACGAAGTCGCGGTAGAACAGCGTCGCCGAGCTCGACGGACGCGCGTGCGCGACTGCCACGAAGCTGTCGTTCTCGGTCGGCACCCACAGCACCATGTCGGCGAACGCGAGATCGGCGAGCAGCTGCCAGTCGCCGACGAGCAGGTGCAGCCACTCGACGTCCGCCTCACTGGAGCGGCCCTGGGCGAGAACGAGTTCACTGAGCGTTGACACGGGATCAGCCTATCCGGCCCCTCTGACAGGGCCGACCAGGGGCCCGGGTGACCCGGATTCAGGGGCGCAGGAACCCGAGTTCCTGCGTTCGTGACCGATAATCGACTCATGGACGACCACGCCGACCAGCCCTACAGGCAGTTCCTGACGGTCGAGCGCGTGGCCGAGATCCTCAGCGTGGGCCTGGACGACGTCGAGGCCCTGGTCGGCACCGGCGAGCTTCCTGCCATCCGGGTGGGCTCCCCCGGCTTCTGGCGCATCGAGGTCAGCGTGCTCGACGCGTACATCGCCGGCCGGTACGAGGAGGCTCGGCGAGCGGCCGTCTTCGACGGGTTCGACTTCGGGAGCGTCAGCGAGATCGATCCGCCGTCGCGCTGAGCCCCCTTCCTGCGACCGGCGGTCGCGCCTCCCGGTCGGAACTGTTTGTCCACAGGTTTCGACAGGCGGGCGTGTCGCGCCATACGAATGTCATATGTTGATGCTATGCCCGCTCGCAAGCGGCGCTCACACCGTTCACGAGCGAGAGCAACGACATGCCCCAAGCCGCCGCCGCGCCCCGGCGCACCTCAGCCGCCCCGATCGACGCCGACCCGTTCTTCGCACCGCAGCCGACACGTCGCGAGTCGTTGCCTGATCCGGCCCCGCTCGCCGAGAACCTGGCGCGGTGCGTCGTCGAGATCCTGGCCGGCGCGCGCGAGATCGAGCAGATCGCCCGCTGGGTGACCGACGACGTGTACTCGCACGTGCTCAAGCGAGTCGTGCTGGCGGCCCGGGCCCGGAGCGCCCGCGGCGAGGTACCGCATCGACCGGCGTTCCGTGTCGGGAGCGTGCGGCTCGACGAGCCGTCCGACGGGGTCGTCGAGGCCGTCGTCGTGATCCACGGTCGGGCGCGCAGCCGAGCCGTCGCGCTGCGGCTCGAGGGCCTCGACCGGCGCTGGCGCGCGACGGCCGTGCACGTGCTGTAGGGCGGGCGCGGGCGCGCCGCCGATCCGGCGGGTTCGCGCCGATTCCGCGGGCTCAGCCTCACGGCCGCTCCCCCACGCACCCGCACCCGCCAAATCGGCAGACCCCCGCCGTCCGTCCGGCGGGTTCGCGCCAATCTGGCGGGCCCAGCCGGACGGAGGCTTCGCCCACGCGCCCGCACCCGCCGAAACGGCAGACCCCCGCCGCTCATCCGACGGGTTCGAGCCGATCCCGCGGGCTGAACCCCTCGGCACGGGCCGGCGCCTCGGGCCCGCCCACCCCGCGTTCCGGCACCCGCCCTAGGTCGCGGCGTTGCGCGCACGCCGCATCGCGGGGTCCAACCCCGTCCTCGCCGCAGACACGCAAGGCGCCCCGCCCGCCGCGCACACGCACAGCGGCCCCGCCCCACGCGAACGCGGAGACGGGGCCGAACGTGCGAGCGACGCGATGTCGCCCTGCGACTACTTGCGCTTGGCCTGCGAGCGACGCTCCGAGCGGTTCGCCGGCGGAAGCGTGTCCGTCGTCGACTGCCCGAAGGCGCCGCGACCGGCGGGCTTGCCGTCGCCGCCCGAGGCCTCGGGCGAGCCGGAGGTCGCGCGCGCGGCGGCAATCTCGGGGTCGGCGTTCTCCTCGACGAGCTGCTGCTGGCGCTGCGCGCGAGCCGTCTCAGCCTTCTCGATGCGGCCGCGCTGGTCGCGGACCTCGACCTCGCCCTCGGTGTTGGGGGCCGAGAAGTTCAGGACGGCGTCCTTGTTCTCGCCCTCGCCCAGGCCCTTGGCCGCGATGATCGGACCGTGGTCGTGACCCTCGTGGCCGACCTGCGACTGCACCTCGACCTCGAGGTTGAACAGGAAGCCGATGGACTCCTCGCGAATTGCGCCCATCATGTTCTGGAACAGGGCGAAGCCCTCGCGCTGGTACTCGACGAGCGGGTCGCGCTGGGCCATGGCACGGAGGCCGATGCCGTCTTTCAGGTAGTCCATTTCATAGAGGTGGTCACGCCAGCGGCGGTCGATCACCGAGAGGACGACCTTGCGCTCGAGCTCGCGCATGGCACCGTCGCCCAACGACTCCTCACGGCCTTCGTACGCGACCTTGGCGTCTGAGAGGATCTCCTTCGCCAGGAACTCGCGCGTCGCCTTGGCCTTGGAGCCCGCCTCGGTGATGACCTCGTCGATGGTGATGGAGACCGGGTAGAGCGTGCCCAGCTCGGTCCACATGGCGTCGAGGTTCCAGTCGTCGGGGTTGCCCTCGCCGGTGTGGGTGTCGATGACCTCGTTGACGACGTCGTCGAGGAACGCCTCGGTGCGGTCCTTCAGGTCGTCGCCCTCGAGGATGTGGCGGCGGTCGGAGTAGATCGCCTCGCGCTGGCGGTTCAGCACGTCGTCGTACTTGAGCACGTTCTTGCGGATCTCGGCGTTGCGGCTCTCGACCTGCGACTGCGCCGAGCGGATGGCGCGGCCGACGATCTTGTTCTCGATGGCGAGGTCGTCGGGCACGTTGCCGCGACCCATGAGACTCTCGGCGGCACCCGAGTTGAAGAGGCGCATGAGGTCGTCGGTGAGCGACAGGTAGAAGCGGCTCTCGCCCGGGTCGCCCTGACGGCCGGAGCGACCGCGCAGCTGGTTGTCGATGCGGCGCGACTCGTGGCGCTCGGTGCCGAGCACGTAGAGCCCGCCGGCCTCGCGGACCTTGTCGCCCTCCTCCTCGACGGACGCCTTCTGAGCGACGAACACGTCGTCCCAGGCGGCCTCGTACTCGTCGGGAGTCTCGACCGGGCTGAGGCCCCGCGAGTTCATCTCGGCAACCGCCAGGAACTCGGCGTTGCCGCCCAGCATGATGTCCGTCCCGCGGCCGGCCATGTTGGTGGCCACCGTGACGGCCCCGAGGCGACCGGCCTGAGCGACGATGGCGGCTTCGCGCGCGTGGTTCTTCGCGTTGAGCACCTCGTGCTTGATGCCCTTCTTCGCGAGCAGCTTCGAGAGGTACTCGCTCTTCTCGACGCTCGTCGTGCCGACGAGCACGGGCTGGCCGGCCTCGTGGCGCTCGGCGATGTCTTCGGCGACCTGCTCGAACTTGGCCTGCTCGTTCTTGTAGACCAGGTCGGTCTGGTCCTGGCGCTGCATCGGGCGGTTGGTCGGGATGGCGACGACACCGAGCTTGTAGGTCGACATGAACTCGGCGGCCTCGGTCTCGGCGGTACCGGTCATGCCCGAGAGCTTCTTGTAGAGGCGGAAGTAATTCTGCAGCGTGACGGTCGCGAGAGTCTGGTTCTCGGCCTTGACCTCGACGCCCTCCTTGGCCTCGATCGCCTGGTGGATGCCCTCGTTGTAGCGGCGACCCGACAGGATGCGGCCGGTGTGCTCGTCGACGATCAGCACCTCGCCGTTGATGACCACATAGTCTTTGTCGCGCTTGAACAGGGCGTCGGCCTTGATGGCGTTGTTGAGGAACGAGATGAGCGGCGTGTTGGCCGACTCGTAGAGGTTGTCGATGCCGAGGTAGTCCTCGACCTTCTCGATGCCGGGCTCGAGCACGCCGACGGTGCGCTTCTTCTCGTCGACCTCGTAGTCGATCTCGGGCTGGAGGCGGCGGGCGAGCGTCGCGAACTCGGCGAACCAGCGGTTGGCCTCGCCGGACGACGGGCCCGAGATGATGAGCGGCGTGCGGGCCTCGTCGATGAGGATCGAGTCGACCTCGTCGACGATGGCGAAGTAGTGGCCGCGCTGCACCATGTCCTGTGCCTGCCAGGCCATGTTGTCGCGCAGGTAGTCGAAGCCGAACTCGTTGTTCGTGCCGTAGGTGATGTCGGCCGCGTACATCTCGCGGCGCTCCTGCGGAGTCTGGCCCGCGAGGATGCAGCCGGTCGTCATGCCCAGGGCGCGGAACACGCGGCCCATGAGCTCGGACTGGTAGCTCGCGAGGAAGTCGTTGACCGTGATGACGTGCACGCCGCGCGAGGCGATCGCGTTCAGGTAGGCGGCGGTGGTCGCGACGAGGGTCTTGCCCTCACCGGTCTTCATCTCGGCGATGTTGCCGAGGTGAAGGGCCGCACCGCCCATGAGCTGGACGTCGAAGTGGCGCATGCCCAGGGTGCGGCTCGAGGCCTCGCGCACCGCGGCGAACGCCTCGGGCAGGAGGTCGTCGAGCGACTCGCCGGCGGCGTAGCGCTCGCGCAGCTCGGCGGTCTCGTTGTGGAGCTCTTCGTCGGTGAGCGTCTTGAAGTCGTCTTCGAGGTCGTTCACCGCCTTCGCATAGGCCTTCAGGCGTCGAAGGGTACGACCCTCGCCGACGCGAAGGACTTTCTCGAGAACGTTGGCCACGGATACTCCCGGTTGGTGATGAGCGGAACGCTTGGCGTTACCAGCCCGTGATGGTAGCAAGCCTAATAGCCGAACCCCTGGGAGGCCGCCACGCGGGCGGCGTCCCAGGGGTTCGGGTCGAGCGGTCGAGCGTCAGCCGACGAGGCCGCCGCGGATGGCCATCTCGGTCTCCTGGTGCGTGGGGGCGGAGTCGTCGAGCGCGATCACGCCGTAGTCCCAGCCCTTGCGCCGGTAGACGACGCTCGGCCGGCCGTCGTTGGCCGAGTCGGTGAACAGGTAGAAGTCGTGGCCGACGAGCTCCATGTAGTAGAGCGCGTCGTCGACGGTCATGGGCGTCGACGCGAACGTCTTCTCGCGGATCACGACGGGGCAGTACTCGTCTTCGGCGGGCTCGACGGCCTCGTCGACGGTGGCGATCGCGCCGGTGCGCACCTGCTCCAGCGTCTCGGCCGACGCCGGGATGATGCCCGCGCGGCTGAAGTCGGCGGCGGCGGCCTCGTGCAGCGAGGTGGGCCGGTGCTGGCCGCGATGCACCTTGCTCCGGTCCTTCGCTCGGCGGACCCGCTCGAGCAGCCGGGCGATGGCCAGGTCGAATGCGACGTACTTGTCGGATCCGCTCGACTCCGCGCGGACCAGCGGGCCGGGGCCGATCAGGGTGAGCTCGACGCGGTCGTCTCCCGACGTCGAACCGGATTTCTCGTTGTGCCTCGACACCTTGATCTCGAGCGCCAGTGCTCGGGTGGCGAGGGAGCCGACCTTCTCGGCTTTCTCGGTGGCGTACTCGCGGAATCGATCGGTGATACCCACGTTTCGACCCGTTACGGAAATGTCCATGACGTTCCTCCAGCCACTTCAGCGTGCCGCCGTTCGTGTAGGCGGTAGTGCTTTCACGCCTCGTAGGGCCACCGTAGTGACGTCGGCACCGCGATGTCACGACCTGTTCACCCATTCTTCGCACGCTCCTCGAATTCGCACCTGCCACGCAGGCGGCACCAATACGCTCGGGGTCCGCGCGTCGATTCCGCCAGCTGATCTCCCCTCACGATCTAGCGCTCGAAACGTCGTGCTCACGATCGCCCGCTCACGATCGCCCACTCAGGGGCACGGCTGCCAGCGCGCACACCCCGACGACACGAGCCCCGGCCTCCCGGGCGGCCCGGCAGGCCTCGGTCAGCGTGGCCCCGGTCGTCATCACGTCGTCGACGATCACGACGCTCCGGCCCGCCCAGCGCGTCGAGCAGACGAGCCTCCTCGATCGGTGGCGCTCGGCCCGCCCGCGTCCCTTCTGCTGAGCGGAGTTCCCATGTCGCAGGAACTCGAGGCCCCGCCGCCCGGGCACAGCCCCCGCCGCTCGAAGCAGCAGCTCGACGGGGTCGTACCCCCGCCGTCGCCGGCCCGAGCGCGACGGGGGCACCGCGAGCGCCACGAGGGGGTGCGCGTCGTCGGGGGCCTCGGCCGCGAGAAGGGCCAGCGCGCGACCGAGCGGCGGAGCCAGAGGCCGGGCCAGGCGGAGGCGCCCGCCGTTCTTGAAGGCGAGCACGGCGTCGCGGGCGGAGCCGGCGTAGACGAGCCCGGTGGCGCATGGGGTCGCATCGGCCAGGGCGTCGAGGCGGGGCAGGGCGGAGGCGAAGCGCGCGCGGCAGCTGGCGCACAGGTCGATGTCGGGCGCACCGCAGCCGGCGCAGTCGACGGGGGCCACCAGGGCGAGCGCGCCACGGAGGGAGGGCGCGGCGCGGACCCAGAGGGCGAGGAGCAGGGGCAGGAGGGGCATGTCTCGATCGTGACGGCCCCGATTTCCTGCGCCCCGAGAAAGGGCCTGCCTGTGGACAGACGAGAGCCTGTGGACAGAGCCCGGCTAGCGCTGCGTCGCCAGGAGGTCGGCGCTGATGCCCGTGTCTTCCCAGCCGTTGCCACGCGGCTCGAGCAGGGTGCCCGACGCGGTCAGCACGCGGACGCCGTCGGCGCCGTTGCCCCCGACGAGGTTGACAGCGGTGCCGCTCGGGGTCCCGAGGTCGGTGCTCTCGCCGCCGACATCGTGCTCCGAGACCAGAGACGATCCGGTGCCGCTCGTCGACAGCGTGCCGATCGTGAGCTCGTCGACCCACGTGACCGAGACCGGGCTGCCCGCCGGCGGCGTCAGCTCGAGCGGGTTGCCGAGCGCGGTGGGCATGTGCTTAGCGTCCCGCTGGATCGACGCCACCAGGAGGCGGGTCGTTCCGGCGTTGTCGAGCAGGATCGCCACTCGGGTGCCGTCGCGCGACACCGTGAAGCCGACGAGCTGCTGGTCGCTCGGCAGGTCGGTCGAGACCGGGTGGGCCACGCCCTCGGCGTCGTAGGCGATGATCGAGCGCGGGTCGTCTGTCTGCGCGCTCCAGACGAGTCCCTGGCCGTCGAGCGTGGGCGCGGCGAGGCCCGACCTCGAGTCGACGCGGCGCGAGACGCCCTGGTCGGTCACGACGAAAGTGCCGTCGGCGGTGCCGACCGCGGCCGTCTTCTGGTCGGTCGAGAGCTCGACCGACGTCGGCTTGAGGGCGACGACGGCCTTCGACAGGCCCGCGACGGGAGAGACCGACGATGCACTGGCCCAGCCGAACGCGCCCTTCGACAGCACCAGCGGCCGGGCGTCGACCTGCGGGTCGGTGAGGGCGGCGCCGCCGGTGTCGTTGGGGATCGAGAGGTTCGCCCCGTCGGCCGAGATCTCGACCGCGCTCACCGTCGTGACCGTCGAGAAGCTCGCCACGAGCTGGGCGCGCATCCGCGAGCGCTCGCTCGCGTCGAGGCTCTCCACCCCGCTCGACAGGTCGACCCGGGCGGTGCCCGACGACACGGTCACGGCCCCCGGACCGAGCTTGGCCTTGGCCGGGAACGCCGACTCGACGGCTCCGTTGAGCCACGGTGACGGGCCGCCGAGAAGCGCCTCGACGATGTGCGTCGTCGGCGACGTGCGCGCCAGGAACCACCGCTCGTCGGGCACCAGGTAGGTGAACGTCGGATCGTAGAAGTAGATGGCGTGCGGCCGGAAGACGAGGTCGAAGTTCGCCGTCGACAGCACGATGCCCGACGGCGCCCGGCTGATTCGCCACTCGCCCCCGACCTTCTGGAAGGCGAACTGCAGGCTGACCGTGTCAGACGGCTGCGCCTCGGCGTAGTGCCCCTCGGCGTCGACCGACGCGACGCTCTGCACGGTGTAGGTCGCGGCGCCGTCTGTTCCGGCTGCGAACGTGCCCGAGCCCTGGCGGACCACGACGCCCGCACGGGGATCCCACTTCTTCGCCTCGGCGCTCGTGAGGTACTGCCGCGCCACCTTGTAGTCGCCCTGCGAGCCGGTGCCGGCCTCGATGAAGCCGCGAAGGATCCGCTCCTGGTCGCTGCCGGCGATCGGCCCCGACGGCAGGTACTCGATGTCGCTCTCGATCTTGTTGCTGATCGGGTCGCCGGTCTCGACCCCGCCGGTCGACGGGATCGTGGCGCAGCCGACGAGCACGACGACCGAGGCCGCCGCCACGAGCGCTGCCCGGACCATCCGCATCATCCGGCCTCCTCCCCGCCCGGGAGCGTCAACGGGATCGGCGCCGCCGCAGCGATGCCCACACCGGAGCGCCGCGGCAGCGTGACCACGAAGCGCGTGCCGACGGCGACCGCCGAGCGCACCTCGAGCCGGCCGCCGTGCAGCGCGGCGTCCTCGCGGCTGATCGACAGGCCGAGTCCGGTGCCGCCGATGGTGCGGCGGCGAGATGGGTCGGCTCGCCAGAACCGGTCGAAGACGCGCTCGGCGTGCTCGGGCAGCATGCCGGCGCCGTGGTCGTCGACCGCGATCGCCACCGCGTCGGAGTCGCTGTCGACAGTGATCTCGATCGGCCGGCCCTCGCCGTGCTCGATGGCGTTTCCGACGAGATTGCGCAGGATCCGCCGAAGTCTGCGGGGGTCGACGTCGGCCTCGAAGTACCCGCCCCGGGCATCCACCGACAGCACGCTGCCGGCCCCCTCGGCCAGGGGCACGAACTCGTCGACGGTCTCGCGCACGAGCCGCACGATGGCGACCGGCTCGGTCTCGAGCTCGACCGCACCCGCATCGAACCGCGAGATCTCGAGCAGGTCGGCGAGCAGCAGCTCGAACCGGTCGACCTGGGTGTGGAGCAGCTCGGCCGTGCGCGCCGAGGCCGGGTCGAACGAGTCGCGGTTCTCGTAGAGCACGTCGCCGGCGAGGCGGATGGTGGTGAGCGGCGTGCGCAGCTCGTGCGAGACGTCCGAGACGAACAGCTGCTGCATGCGCGACAGGTTCGCCAGCTGCTCGATCTGCCGCTGCATGGCGTCGGCCATGCCGTTGAACGACCGGCCGAGGGTCGCGATGACGTCCTGGCCGGCCTCCGGGATGCGCTCCTCGAGCTGCCCCGCGGCGATCTTCTGGCTCGTCTCGGCGGCGAGGCGGATCGGGCCGACGACGATCCGGACGACGACGTAGGTGATCACGGCGATCAGCAGCACCAGCGCGATCGAGCCGATGGCCAGCGTCTGCTTCATGAAGTCGAGTGTCTTCTGCGCGTCGCTCAGGTCGTAGACCAGGTACAGCTCGTACTGGCCGGCCGTCGGCACCTGCAGGGTCGACCCGACCGCGAGTCCCGGCTGACGGCCGGTGCTCGTCGTGAGCGAGACCGGCTGCAGGTGGATGCGGTCGGTGTCCTCGGCCACGGCGTTCCGGAGCGCCTTCGTGATGGACGCGCTCGGGAAGTCGGGGCTGGCGATGTTCTGGATCGTCTGCGACGTCGACTGGCCCGGGGTCCGCAGGATGGCGATGCTCGTGCCGCCGGGGCTCGAGGTCGCCGAGAGGATCGCGCTCTGCGCCTGGTTCTGCAGCCCGTCGAGCTCGACCTGGTTGCCACTGTCGGTCGAGGTCGCCGTGTCGAAGATGTTCTGCGCGAGCTGGGTCGCCCGCTGCGACTCCGACTCGATCTGCGTGCGGCGCTGGTCGTAGACGTTCGTGCCGATCGAGATCGAGATGGAGGCGCCGATGACCGTGACGGCGATCCCCGACAGCAGCACCGTGATCAGGATGGTGCGGAACTCGAGCGACTTGCGCCACAGGCCGAGCACCCGGCCCGGCCAGGACCGCCAGTCCGAGAAGGTCCGCCACGGCGCAGCCGGCATGACGGAAGCGCTAGACACTGGCGCCGGCGCGGTACCCGACGCCGCGCACCGTGCTCACGATCCGCGGGTTGTCGGGATCGTGCTCGACCTTGGCGCGGAGGCGCTGCACGTGCACGTTCACCAGGCGGGTGTCGGCCTTGTAGTGGTAGCCCCAGACCTGCTCGAGCAGCATCTCGCGCGTGAAGACCTGCTGCGGCTTCGACGCGAGGGCGAGCAGCAGCTCGAACTCCAGCGGGGTCAGGTTGATGACCGCGTCTCCGCGGCGCACCTCGTGCGCGGCGACGTCGACCGTGAGGTCGCCGACGGCGAGGGTGTCGCTCGACGGCTCGGCGATGGGGCGAAGCCGCGTGCGGATGCGCGCGACGAGCTCCTTCGGGTTGAACGGCTTCACGACGTAGTCGTCGGCGCCCGACTCGAGGCCCCTCACGACGTCGCTCGTGTCGCCCTTCGCCGTCAGCATGATGATGGGCACGCCGCTCTCGGCGCGCAGGAGGCGGCAGACCTCGATGCCGTCGATGCCCGGGAGCATCAGGTCGAGCAGCACGAGATCCGGCGTCGTCTCGGCGAACGCCTCGAGAGCCCCGCTGCCATCGGCGCAGAACGACGCCTCGAACCCATCGGCACGGAGCACGATGCCGATCATCTCGGCCAGGGCTGGGTCGTCGTCAACCACCAGGATGCGGGGGGTCATGGTCTCCACGGGTAAGAAGCGCCGCGCGATGCGGGTCGCTCCACAGTAGCGAACGGCGCTGGGATCGCCACAGGCAAGGCCATCGGAGGCGCTCAGCCTTCAGCTCCGGTGTCGGCGGCCTGTGGTTTCATGGTTCAAAGCACGGACGCACGCACCACGGGGGATCCATGAGCACGGACGCACCACGCAACGCCGACGAGGGCTCGCCCTGGGCGGCGCCGGGTGGTGCGTCGCCGCGGCCGGGGGGTGTGCCGGCGGTTCCGCCCGTTCCTGCGCCCGCCGCCCCGCCCGCGCCGCCTCCGGGCTACGGCCAGCCCGCACCGCCCGCCGGAGTCGCGCCTCCCGCCTACCCTCAGCCTGGCGGCATGCCGCCCGCCTATCCACGGCAGGGTCCGCCTCAGGGGCCGCCGCCCGGATGGGCGCCGCCGCCGAAGCCGGGCCTCGTGCCGCTGCGGCCGCTCACGCTCGGCGACATGCTGGGCGCCGCATTCCGGGTGTTCCGGCGGAATCCGCTGACCACGTTCGGCACCGCCCTGCTCTTCTCTCTCGGCTCCACCGTCATCGTCGCCGGTGTGGGCGCGCTCATCGTGGTAGGCGCGGTCGGCCGCTACCAGAGCGCCCTCCCCCAGGACCGCGACTCGATCCTTCCCGGCACCATCGCCGGCGGCGCGCTGGCGCTGCTCGTGCCCGTCTTCTTCCAGGTCGGGGTGCAGGCGATCCTGCAGGGCGTGCTCGTGCTCGAGACCAGCCACCAGATCGTCGGCGAGAAGATGCGTCTTCGCGGGCTCCTGCGCCAGGCCCGGGGCCGGATCTGGGCGCTGATCGGCTGGGCCGCGGCCATCAGCGGCGCTCTGCTCGTCGGCATCGGCATTCTGGCGGGCGTCGTCGTGCTGCTGGTCGTGGGGGTCGGCCAGGCCGCTGGCATCACCGCGGGCGTGCTGGTCGGCGTCTTCGGCAGCCTCGGAATCGTCGTGCTCGCCGTCTGGGTGGGCACCAAGACGGTGCTCGTGCCGAGCGTGCTGCTGCTCGAGCGCCTGGCCTTCCGCGCAGCGATCGCCCGGTCGTGGCGACTCACCCGCGGCAGCTTCTGGAAGGCGTTCGGCATCATCGCGCTCGTCGCCGTCATCGTCTCGGTCGCGTCGAATGTCGCGAGCGCGCCGGTGTCGTTCATCGGCGGCCTGGCGGGCGGGCTCCTCGCCCCGAACGGCAGCGACGACTCCAGCGGCGCCGTCGTCTCGTACGTCCTCATCCAGGTCGCGTCGGGTCTCGTCGCGCTGGTGGTGGGCGCCATCGGCTCCGTGATCCAGTCGGCGACCGTGGCCCTGATCTACGTCGACCTCCGGATCCGCCGCGAGGGGCTCGACCTCGACCTCGTCCGCTACGTGGAGCTGCGCCAGCACGGCGTGACGCCGCTGCCCGACCCGTACCGGCCACCCGGGGCCCCGACCGCTCCCCCCGGAGTCGCGTGAGCGCCCCGCTCTCGCCTGGTGCCGACGAGGCCCGCAGGCTCCTTCAACAGGAGCTCGCCAAGGCCGAGTACCAGAACGCCAAGCCGGGCCTGCTCGACCGTATCGCCCAGTCGTTCTGGGACTGGGTCAACTCGCTCGAGTTCGGCTCGGTCAAGGGCGTGCCGGTGCTGGGCATCCTCGTCGTGCTCGCGATCGTCGCCGTCGTGCTCCTCGTGGTGTTCCGCGTGTACGGGGCCCCGCGACTGAACCGCAAGGCGTCGGCCGCGTCGACGCTCTTCGGCGAGAACGACGACCGCTCCGCCGCCGACCTCCGAGCCGCGGCCGCCCGCGCTGCCTCGGCCGGCGACCACGATCTCGCGGTCGTCGAGGCCTTCCGCGCGCTGGCCCGGGCGCTCGACGAGCGCGACGTCGTCTCGACCAGCCCGGGCACGACCGCGCAGGCGTTCGCCGTGAGCGCGGGCGAGGCGTTCCCCGACCTCGCGGGGCGGATCCTCGACGCGTCCGGCTCGTTCGACGGCGTCCGCTACCTCGAGCGCTCCGGCACCGCAGCCGAGTACGAGCGGGTGCGGGAGCTCGACGGGGCCCTCGAGACGGCCAGCCCGGCCCGGCCGATCGGCGTGCCCGCATGACCGACACCGCGACCCGGCCGCGCCGTACGGAGGCCCCCGGCCCGCGGGTGCCGGTCGTCGTCCGCACGCGGATCCTGCTCGGGCTCGGCGCCGCCGTCGTCGTCGCCATCCTCGCCCTGCTCGTCATCGGCGGTCTCGCCGGCACGACCGGCAGCGCCCTCGACGCAGCCAGCACGCAGCCGAGCGGCGCCAAGGCGCTGGTGAGCGTGCTCCGGGGTCAGGGCATCGACGTGACAGTGACGACGACGCTCTCGTCGACTGCGGCTGCCGCGGCGGACGACCCCGCCGAGACGACGATCTTCGCCTACGACTCGAACGGGTACCTCGACGCCGACCAGTGGCGGCGCCTCGCCGGCGCCTCGTCGCACCTCGTCGTCGCGGCCCCGGCGCAGACGGCCCTCGACGCCGTCGCACCCGGCGTCACCGCGTCGACGAAGGAGCTGACCGGCACGCTCGCGCCGAGCTGCGACCTTCCGGCACTCGCCCAGTCGAGCCGTGTCACCGGAGACGGCAGCCGCTACACCGTGGCCGCCGGCTCCGACGCCGACCGCTGCCTCCCCGCCACGAGCGGCGGCGGCTACGGCCTCGTCCAGCAGCCGTTCGAGGGCTCGACCGTCACTGTCGTCGGCACGACCTCGGCGCTCAGCAACGAGAAGGTCGCCGACCTCGACGACTCCGCCTTCGCGCTCGCGCTCCTCGGCGACTCCCCCACGCTCGTCTGGTACCTCCCCTCCGTCGACGATCTGCCGAAAGGCACCGGCACCCTCGCCTCGCTCACACCCGGCTGGGTCACGCCGAGCATCGCACTGATCTTCGCCGCCGGGATCGCGGGCGCGTTCTGGCGCGGCCGCCGACTCGGGCCCCTCGTCGTCGAGAACCTGCCCGTCATCGTGCGGTCTACAGAGACGACCGAGGGCCGGGCGCGGCTCTACCAGCGCGGCGCCTCCCGGGTGCACGCCCTCGACCAGATCCGCGTCGGCGCCCTGTCGCGGCTCGCCCTCGCGGTCGGGCTCGGGCGGGGGGCCGACGTCGACCAGGTGGTGCGGCGGGTGGCCCAGTTCCTGCGCGTCGACCCCAAGCAGGTGCGCCACGTGCTCGTGGATGCCGTGCCGGGAGACGACGCCCACCTGATGGCCCTGAGCGACAGCCTGCGCGACCTCGAGGCCGCCGTCGCGCGAGCCGTGCGGCCCGGGGCGAGACCATGACGCGCCCGACCCGGCATCGCCCGATCCGAACCAGCACCCCGCCCCTTCGACGGAAAGACTCATCGGCATGACAACGACCCCCACGAACTCCGACCTGCAGCAGTCGTTCGCGCGAGTCCGCGAAGAGGTAGGCAAGGCCGTCGTCGGCCAGGACGGCGCCGTCTCGGGCCTCATCGTCACTCTGCTCGCGTCGGGCCACGCGTTGCTCGAGGGCGTTCCCGGCGTGGCGAAGACGCTGCTGGTGCGCGCTCTCAGCCACAGCCTCAGCCTGGAGACGTCGCGCGTGCAGTTCACGCCCGACCTCATGCCCGGCGACATCACGGGCTCGCTCGTCTACGACTCGAAGGCCGGCGAGTTCGAGTTCCGGCAGGGGCCGGTCTTCACGAACATCCTGCTGGCCGACGAGATCAACCGCACGCCGCCGAAGACCCAGTCGGCGCTGCTCGAGGCCATGGAGGAGCGCCAGGTCTCGGTCGACGGGGTCTCCCGACCTCTGCCAGTGCCCTTCCTGGTCGCGGCGACGATGAACCCGGTCGAGTACGAGGGCACCTACACGCTGCCCGAGGCGCAGCTCGACCGGTTCTTGATGAAGCTGACGCTCGGCCTGCCCGCCCGCGACGCCGAGGTCGAGGTGCTCGCGCGCCACGCGGCGGGCTTCTCGCCCCGCGACCTCACCGCCGCCGGCGTCACGCCGGTGATCGGCGAGGCCGACATCCTGGCGGCGCAGGCCGCGGTCCGCCAGGTCGGCGTGCGGCCCGACGTGCTCGCCTACATGGTCGACCTGGCCCGGGCGACCCGCGAGAGCCCGTCGGTGCGAATCGGCGTCAGCCCGCGCGGATCGACGGCCCTGCTCGCCGCGTCGAAGGCGTGGGCGTGGCTCACCGGGTTCGACCACATCACCCCCGACCACGTGCAGGCCATGGCCATGCCCGTGCTGCGCCACCGCCTGCAGCTGCGCCCCGAGGCCGAGCTCGAGGGAGTCGACGCCGACTCGATCCTCGGCTCCGTGCTGCAGCAGGTGCGGGTGCCGCTCTAGCCATGGTCGTGACCGGATGGTTCGTCCTGCTCGTCGCCCTCGGCGTGGTGCCGATCCTCGTCGCGCCCAGCCCCTGGGTGCTGCTGTCGTGGATCGTGCTCTGCGTCGTGCTGCTCGTCGTCGACGTGCTGCTGGCGGCGTCGCCGAAGAAGGTGCGGCTCACGCGCGACCTGCCGGGCTCGATCCGCCTCGGCGAGAGCGCCACGTCGACGCTCTCGGTCTTCAACGAGAACCGGCGCAGGATCCGCGGAACCATCCGCGACGCCTGGCAGCCATCGGCCGGCGCCTCGCCGTCGCGCTTCCGTGCGGGCATCGACCCCGAGCGCCGGGTCGTGCTGACGACGGGCCTCACGCCGTTCCGGCGGGGTGAGCGCCGCGCGTCGGCCGTGACCATCCGCACCCTCGGCCCCCTCCGGCTCGCCGGGCGCCAGGCCACCCACCCCCTCGCCGGAGCCGTGACCGTGCTCCCCCGGTTCTCGTCGCGCAAGCACCTGCCGTCGCGGCTCGCCCGCCTGCGCGAGCTCGACGGCCGCACCAGCGTCATGGTCCGCGGGCAGGGCACCGAGTTCGACAGCCTGCGCGAGTACGTCCGCGGCGACGACGTGCGCTCCATCGACTGGCGCGCGACCGCCCGCCGGAGCGACCTCATGGTGCGCACCTGGCGGCCCGAGCGCGATCGCCGGGTCGTGATGGTAGTCGACTCCGGGCGCACCAGCGCCGCCCGCGTCGGCGACGAGCCCCGCCTCGACACGGCCTTCGAGGCGGCGCTTCTGCTCGGTGCCCTGGCGACGCGCGCCGGCGACCGGGTCGACCTCGCGATCGCCGACCGCCGCGTCCGCGCGAGAGTGCAGGGCGCGAGCGGGGCCGACCTCCTCTCGCAGATGGTCTCGGCCATGGCGCCGGTCGACCCCGAGCTCGTCGAGACCGACTGGGCCGCTGCGCCCGCGCTCGTCCGTTCGATCACGACGCAGCGGTCGCTCGTGGTCCTCTGCACGACGCTCGACACCCCCGGCGCCGCGCGCTCGCTCCTCGCCGCCGTGCCGCAGCTCGCCAGTCGGCACCTGGTCGTCGTCGCGAGCGTCACCGACCCGGCGCTGACCGCGCTGACGACGGCGCGCGACACCCGCGACGACGTGTACCGGGCCGCCGCCGCCGAGCGCGCGCTGCTCGACGTCGCCCGCGTCTCGGCCGCCCTGCGGCAGCTCGGGGCCGACGTCGTCACCGGGACCCCCGCCGACCTGCCGCCCGCCCTCGCCGACCGCTACCTCGCCCTCAAGGCGGCGGGCCGGCTGTAGCCGCGCCGCGCCGCCACCGCGCCGCGCGCCGCGCCCGCC
>NZ_JBWKSZ010000009.1:0-3244 GCF_059420045.1 Frondihabitans sp. GW821-FHT04F02
TGTGGTGTTTTTCTTTTACGGAGAGTTTGATCCTGGCTCAGGACGAACGCTGGCGGCGTGCTTAACACATGCAAGTCGAACGATGAACAGGAGCTTGCTCCTGGGATTAGTGGCGAACGGGTGAGTAACACGTGAGTAACCTGCCCTTGACTCTGGGATAAGCGTTGGAAACGACGTCTAATACCGGATATGAGCTGCGGCCGCATGGTCTGCAGTTGGAAAGAATTTTGGTCAAGGATGGACTCGCGGCCTATCAGGTAGTTGGTGAGGTAATGGCTCACCAAGCCTACGACGGGTAGCCGGCCTGAGAGGGTGACCGGCCACACTGGGACTGAGACACGGCCCAGACTCCTACGGGAGGCAGCAGTGGGGAATATTGCACAATGGGCGAAAGCCTGATGCAGCAACGCCGCGTGAGGGACGACGGCCTTCGGGTTGTAAACCTCTTTTAGTTGGGAAGAAGGGAGCTTGCTCTTGACGGTACCAGCAGAAAAAGCACCGGCTAACTACGTGCCAGCAGCCGCGGTAATACGTAGGGTGCAAGCGTTGTCCGGAATTATTGGGCGTAAAGAGCTCGTAGGCGGTTTGTCGCGTCTGCTGTGAAATCTGGGGGCTCAACCCCCAGCCTGCAGTGGGTACGGGCAGACTAGAGTGCGGTAGGGGAGATTGGAATTCCTGGTGTAGCGGTGGAATGCGCAGATATCAGGAGGAACACCGATGGCGAAGGCAGATCTCTGGGCCGTTACTGACGCTGAGGAGCGAAAGCATGGGGAGCGAACAGGATTAGATACCCTGGTAGTCCATGCCGTAAACGTTGGGAACTAGATGTAGGGGCCATTCCACGGTTTCTGTGTCGCAGCTAACGCATTAAGTTCCCCGCCTGGGGAGTACGGCCGCAAGGCTAAAACTCAAAGGAATTGACGGGGGCCCGCACAAGCGGCGGAGCATGCGGATTAATTCGATGCAACGCGAAGAACCTTACCAAGGCTTGACATATACCGGAAACGTCCAGAGATGGTCGCCCCGCAAGGTCGGTATACAGGTGGTGCATGGTTGTCGTCAGCTCGTGTCGTGAGATGTTGGGTTAAGTCCCGCAACGAGCGCAACCCTCGTTCTATGTTGCCAGCACGTTATGGTGGGAACTCATAGGAGACTGCCGGGGTCAACTCGGAGGAAGGTGGGGATGACGTCAAATCATCATGCCCCTTATGTCTTGGGCTTCACGCATGCTACAATGGCCGATACAAAGGGCTGCAATACCGCGAGGTGGAGCGAATCCCAAAAAGTCGGTCTCAGTTCGGATTGAGGTCTGCAACTCGACCTCATGAAGTCGGAGTCGCTAGTAATCGCAGATCAGCAACGCTGCGGTGAATACGTTCCCGGGCCTTGTACACACCGCCCGTCAAGTCATGAAAGTCGGTAACACCCGAAGCCGGTGGCCCAACCCTTGTGGAGGGAGCTGTCGAAGGTGGGATCGGTGATTAGGACTAAGTCGTAACAAGGTAGCCGTACCGGAAGGTGCGGCTGGATCACCTCCTTTCTAAGGAGCATGTACCGCCCCGCTGTTTACACGGGATCAATGCGGTCAAGTCACACCACGGCGAATGTCTGTGGGTGGCGCTCATGGGTGGAACTTTGACAGTGGCCTTCGATCGAAGGTCTTGTGCTCAGTACGTTCTCTTCGGAGTTCTGGAACGGTGTGAGGCTGGGTGTTGGGGGCGTGCACGTTGTTGGGTCCTGAGGGACCAAACCTTGCTGCTTCCCTTTTAGGGGTGGTGGTGGGTTGAACTCCTCTAGCGGACCTTGATGATCTGGCATCGCTTGCCGGGGATTCTTGGGGTCGCCCGTTTTTTGAGAACTACACAGTGGACGCGAGCATCTTGGACAACTCTTTGAGTTGTTCGAGTGCAATTTCTTCCCCGGCCGGCTTCGGCTGGTTGGGGTAACGAGATAACACTGATTTACCGCGTCAAGTCGGCTTCCTTCGGGGGGCCGTTTTGTCGTGGTTCTTTGTGGTCAAGTTTTTAAGAGCAAACGGTGGATGCCTTGGCATCTGGAGCCGAAGAAGGACGTAGAAATCTGCGATAAGCCTCGGGGAGCTGATAATCGAGCTGTGATCCGAGGGTGTCCGAATGGGGAAACCCCGCCAGGCGGCGTGCTGACCTGGTGACTCCCGCCTGAATATATAGGGCGGGTAGAGGGAACGGGGGGAAGTGAAACATCTCAGTACCCTCAGGAAGAGAAAACAACAGTGATTCCGTGAGTAGTGGCGAGCGAAATCGGAAGAGGCTAAACCGGTCATGTGTGATAGACGGCGGTCGTTGCATGGTCGGGGTTGTGGGACATGTTGTTCAGTTCTGCCGGACTGGAACAGTTACAGCGCAGTATAGGCGAACAGGATTGAAAGCCTGGTCATAGAGGGTGCGAACCCCGTAGCCGAAATGCTGGTGTTGGCTGAATGTGTATCCCAAGTAGCACGGGGCCCGAGAAATCCCGTGTGAATCTGTCAGGACCACCTGATAAGCCTAAATACTCCCAGATGACCGATAGCGGACAAGTACCGTGAGGGAAAGGTGAAAAGTACCCCGGGAGGGGAGTGAAATAGTACCTGAAACCGTTTGCTTACAAACCGTTGGAGCCTCCTTAGTAGGGGTGACAGCGTGCCTTTTGAAGAATGAGCCTGCGAGTTAGCGATATGTGGCGAGGTTAACCCGTGAGGGGTAGCCGTAGCGAAAGCGAGTCTGAATAGGGCGATTCAGTCGCATGTCCTAGACCCGAAGCGAAGTGATCTATCCATGGCCAGGTTGAAGCGACGGTAAGACGTCGTGGAGGACCGAACCCACTTCAGTTGAAAATGGAGGGGATGAGCTGTGGATAGGGGTGAAAGGCCAATCAAACTTCGTGATAGCTGGTTCTCTCCGAAATGCATTTAGGTGCAGCGTTGCGTGTTTCTTGCCGGAGGTAGAGCTACTGGATGGCCGATGGGGCCCAAAAGCTTACTGACGTCAGCCAAACTCCGAATGCCGGTAAGTGAGAGCGCAGCAGTGAGACGGTGGGGGATAAGCTTCATCGTCGAGAGGGAAACAACCCAGACTACCAACTAAGGTCCCTAAGCGTGTGCTAAGTGGGAAAGGATGTGGAGTTGCAGAGACAACCAGGAGGTTGGCTTAGAAGCAGCCACCCTTGAA
Source organism: Frondihabitans sp. GW821-FHT04F02 (assembly GCF_059420045.1). Lineage (NCBI taxonomy): Bacteria > Bacillati > Actinomycetota > Actinomycetes > Micrococcales > Microbacteriaceae > Frondihabitans > Frondihabitans sp. GW821-FHT04F02. The sequence goes on from NZ_JBWKSZ010000009.1 coordinate 3,189, forward strand.
AGAGTGCGTAATAGCTCACTGGTCAAGTGATTCCGCGCCGACAATGTAACGGGGCT
>NZ_JBWKSZ010000009.1:3343-5374 GCF_059420045.1 Frondihabitans sp. GW821-FHT04F02
GAAGCACACCACCGAAGTTGTAGAATTCGTACTTTCGATAAGCCTTCGTGGTTCAGTCGTACGGATTGGTAGGAGAGCGTCGTGTGGCGAGTGAAGCGGCGGTGGAAACCAGCCGTGGACGCCACACGAGTGAGAATGCAGGCATGAGTAGCGAAAGACGGGTGAGAAACCCGTCCTCCGAAAGACCAAGGGTTCCAGGGCCAGGTTAATCCGCCCTGGGTAAGTCGGGACCTAAGGCGAGGCCGACAGGCGTAGTCGATGGACAACGGGTTGATATTCCCGTACCGGCGAAGAACCGCCCAAGATAATCCAGTGGTGCTAAGAGTCCTAACCCGGCTGAGTGGATCCCTTCGGGGTGATGCCGGCCGGTCTAACGCTCGACCCCATGCTGGTGCGTTTAGCGTATTAACAGGTGTGACGCAGGAAGGTAGCTGAGCCAGGCGATGGTATCCGTAAGGTGAACCTGGTGTAAGGACGTAGGGCTGACGATAGGCAAATCCGTCGTCAACGATGCCTGAGATCCGATGCGTACCCCGATTGGGGGAATTCAGTGATCCTATGCTGCCGAGAAAAGCATCGACGCGAGGTTCAAGCCGCCCGTACCCCAAACCGACTCAGGTGGTCAGGTAGAGAATACCAAGGAGATCGAGAGAATCGTGGTTAAGGAACTCGGCAAAATGCCCCCGTAACTTCGGGAGAAGGGGGGCCGGAACCGTGAACGGATTTACTCCGGGAGCGGGAAAGGCCGCAGAGACCAGTGGGAAGCGACTGTTTACTAAAAACACAGGTCCGTGCCAAGTCGCAAGACGATGTATACGGACTGACGCCTGCCCGGTGCTGGAAGGTTAAGAGGAAGGGTTAGCGCAAGCGAAGCTCAGAATTTAAGCCCCAGTAAACGGCGGTGGTAACTATAACCATCCTAAGGTAGCGAAATTCCTTGTCGGGTAAGTTCCGACCTGCACGAATGGCGTAACGACTTCCCAGCTGTCTCAACCGCGAACTCGGCGAAATTGCACTACGAGTAAAGATGCTCGTTACGCGCAGCAGGACGGAAAGACCCCGTGACCTTTACTACAGCTTGGTATTGGTGTTCGGAGTGGCTTGTGTAGGATAGGTGGGAGACTGTGAAGCTCGGACGCTAGTTCGGGTGGAGTCATTGTTGAAATACCACTCTGGTCACTTTGGATATCTAACTACGAACCGTGATCCGGTTCTGGGACAGTGCCTGGTGGGTAGTTTAACTGGGGCGGTTGCCTCCCAAAAAGTAACGGAGGCGCCCAAAGGTTCCCTCAACCTGGTTGGCAATCAGGTGTCGAGTGTAAGTGCACAAGGGAGCTTGACTGTGAGACTGACAAGTCGAGCAGGGACGAAAGTCGGGACTAGTGATCCGGCAGTGGCTTGTGGAAGCGCTGTCGCTCAACGGATAAAAGGTACCTCGGGGATAACAGGCTGATCTTGCCCAAGAGTCCATATCGACGGCATGGTTTGGCACCTCGATGTCGGCTCGTCGCATCCTGGGGCTGGAGTAGGTCCCAAGGGTTGGGCTGTTCGCCCATTAAAGCGGTACGCGAGCTGGGTTTAGAACGTCGTGAGACAGTTCGGTCCCTATCCGCTGCGCGCGTAGGAAATTTGAGAAGATCTATCCCTAGTACGAGAGGACCGGGATGGACGAACCTCTGGTGTGTCAGTTGTCCTGCCAAGGGCACCGCTGATTAGCTACGTTCGGAACGGATAACCGCTGAAAGCATCTAAGCGGGAAGCCGGCTTCGAGATGAGATTTCCATACCCTTCGGGGTGAGAGGCTCCCAGCTAGACTACTGGGTTGATAGGCCGGATGTGGAAGCGAGGACTAACGACTCGTGGAGCTGACCGGTACTAATAAGCCGATAACTTGACAACACCACCACCCTCACGAGGCAACTCGCGACGGGCAGGAGCGGTGATGCTCGCGTCCACTATGTGGTTCCCGGAACACGGTCGACAGACCCAGGTTTCGTGAACAAACAACTCAATACAGAGCTTTGAGCTCGA
>NZ_JBWKSZ010000010.1:0-3320 GCF_059420045.1 Frondihabitans sp. GW821-FHT04F02
GCGACTTCCAGATTGACGGTGAGATCCTTCTCGGCAACGATCGTGCCGTCGACCCGGTTCTCCAGGTGGACCGTGTTCTCGCCGTAGTTGAGATCGTCGAGGTCAGCCGACCAGTTGCCGTCGCTGTCTACATCGACCTCCCGGCCGTTGTCGATCACAACGGTCGAGTTCGGGTGTGCAGAGCCACTGATCTGAGCGGTGCGGGCTTTGAGGTCTTGAGAGGTCACGGCTGCCGAGAACTCATCGCCGACGTCAGGTGCACCCACGATGACGTCCGCGCCAGCGTTGAATTCGGCGACGAGGGCGATGTTTGTATTGAAACCCACAAAAAACTGAGGAACCGCCCTCGGCGATAGCCCGGTGCCCGAGACGGCAGAGTTAGACACTTCATTCCACACGAATAGCTGAGACTCCAACCCTTCGACGCAGGTGGTTGGAAGAACTTTCGTCGCGCTGAAATAGGTCAAACAGAGGTTAGAGGGGTTGTGCGCAGGGTGGACGGGGCCGGCGGTACCACGCGCCGGGAACGACCATGCTCGGGCGGCATCCTGAGCGGCGGCCAAGTTTGTATAGCTCCTTCCCGGAATCAGCGTGTCCTTCGACCAGGTGGACGGCACAACGAAGGCCTTTGCTGTGCCGGGTTTGCCGTTCTGCGAGATATACGGAAGCGCGACCGTCCTGTTGGCGTTGGTGCCGACCGGACCAGCCGCAGTGGCGGCCGAGCCGAAGCTCAGACCGGAGACCACGGTCGCGGCAGCGAGAGCGCCGGCGCCGAATCCCTTGAGGAGTTTTTTCTCTGACAAAGTGAAGACTTTCGTTCGGCCGCGTACGGCGGCGTAGATATGAATATCCAAAATACTACGTCAAGAATGCAGCTATGACAAGAGGTACGCGTGATTGACCTACCGACATCAGCGAGTGTCGACTAAAGTTGAGTTCGGTCAACTCAAGTCTTGGAAATGCGAAAGGCATCACCGAATGGCGAACATGCAGGGCGCACCCGCCTCCGACGAGAAGCAGAAGAGCGCCCTCCAGCAGTACGGCGTCGACCTCACTGCGATCGCGGCGAGCGGCAAGCTCGATCCCGTGATCGGCCGCGACTCCGAGATCCGTCGCGTCAGCCAGGTCCTCACCCGCCGCACCAAGAACAACCCCGTGCTGATCGGCGAACCCGGGGTAGGCAAGACGGCCGTCGTCGAGGGCCTCGCCCAGCGGATCGTCGCGGGCGACGTCGCCGACTCGCTCAAGGGCAAGCGCCTGATATCGCTCGATATCGCGGCGCTGGTCGCCGGGGCGATGTACCGCGGCCAGTTCGAGGAGCGCCTGAAGAGCGTCCTGAAGGAGATCACGGAGTCCGACGGGCAGGTCATCACGTTCATCGACGAGCTGCACACGCTCATGGGTGCCGGTGGCGGCGAGGGCAGCGTCGCCGCGGCGAACATGCTGAAGCCGATGCTCGCCCGAGGCGAGCTCCGCCTCATCGGCGCGACGACGCTCGACGAGTACCGCCAGTTCATCGAGAAAGACGCAGCCCTCGAGCGCCGATTCCAGCAGGTCTATGTGGGCGAGCCGACGGTCGAAGACACTGTCGCGATCCTCCGCGGCCTCAAGGAGCGCTACGAGGCGCACCACGGCATCACGATCGCCGACAGTGCTCTCGTCGCCGCCGCCTCGCTCAGCAACCGCTACATCACGAACCGTCAACTCCCCGACAAGGCGATCGACCTGGTCGACGAGGCGGGCAGCCGCCTCAAGATGGAGATCGACTCGTCGCCCGTCGAGCTCGATCAGCTCTATCGCGGCATGGTGCGGCTCCAGGTCGAGGAGCTCGCCCTCCAGAAGGAGAAAGACGCCGCCTCGCAGGCCCGTCTCGAATCGCTCCGCGACGAGCTCACCCTTCGCCAGCAGCAGTACGCCGATCTCAACCGGCGTTGGCTGGCCGAGAAGGCCGCGCTCCAGGGCGTCGGCGAGCTCAAGGGCCAGCTCAACCAGGCCCGCATCGACCTCGACAAGGCCATGCGCGAAGGCCGCTACCAGGACGCCTCCAAGATCAACTACGAGACGATCCCCGAGATCGAGAAGGCCCTGGCCGACGCCGAGAGCCTCGAGGCCAGCGGCGACCGGATGGTCAACGACCAGGTCACCGATGCCGACATCGCCGAGGTCGTCGCGTCGTGGACGGGCATCCCGGTCGGCCGCCTCATGGCTGGAGAGACGGAGAAGCTCCTCCACCTCGAGACGGAGCTCGGCCAGCGGATCATCGGGCAGCGCGAGGCGGTCCAGGCCGTCAGTGAGGCGGTGCGGCGCACCCGCGCGGGGATCTCCGATCCGGATCGTCCGACGGGGTCGTTCCTGTTCCTCGGGCCGACCGGCGTCGGAAAGACCGAGCTCGCCAAGGCCCTCGCCTCGTTCCTGTTCGATGATGACAAGGCCATGGTCCGGATCGACATGTCGGAGTACGGCGAGAAGCACACGGTGTCTCGGCTCGTCGGGGCCCCTCCCGGGTACGTCGGCTACGAGTCGGGCGGTCAGCTCACCGAGGCCGTGCGCCGGCGCCCCTACAGCGTGGTGCTCATGGACGAGGTCGAGAAGGCCCACCCGGAGGTGTTCGACGTGCTGCTGCAGGTGCTCGACGACGGCCGCCTGACCGACGGGCAGGGCCGGACTGTCGACTTCCGCAACACGATCCTCATCTTGACGTCGAACCTCGGGAGCCAGTTCCTGACCGATCCGTCGCTGTCTGACGAGCAGAAGCGCGACGCGGTCGACGAGATGGTGCGACAGGCGTTCAAGCCCGAGTTCATCAACAGGCTCGACGACATCGTGCTCTTCCAGTCGCTGACGAAAGACGACCTCGGTCAGATCGTCTCGCTCTACGTCGACCGGCTGGCCAAGCGCCTCACGGACCGCCGCCTCGAACTCGCCGTCACGCCGAACGCGCGGACCTGGCTCGGCGACCGCGGCTACGACCCGGTCTACGGTGCCCGGCCTCTGCGCCGCCTCATGCAGCGGCAGATCGACGACAACCTGGCGCGCGCTCTGCTCGACGGGTCGATCGCCGATGGCGACACCGTGCTCGTCGATGTGGCCCCCGACGGTGAGTCGCTCGCCGTGTCGAAGTCCTCCCTCGACGACTCCGAGTAAGGAAGTCCGCCACAAGGCGGCCGAACCGGGAGGGCGCGGAGTCGCACCCTCCCGGTTCGCGTCCACGCCCTGGCGCTACGGAGTGACCGGTGTCCAGACGCCGTAGGTGACGCTGTCGGTCTTGCCGTCCTTTGCGACCTGGTCGAAGATGAGGTTGTAGGTGTGTGTGGCGTTCC
>NZ_JBWKSZ010000011.1:0-1648 GCF_059420045.1 Frondihabitans sp. GW821-FHT04F02
GCCGTAGGTGACGCTGTCGGTCTTGCCGTCCTTTGCGACCTGGTCGAAGATGAGGTTGTAGGTGTGTGTGGCGTTCCAGGTGCGGGTGGCGGTCCACTGGCCCTGGGGGTTGACGTCGACGGTCTGGTAGGCCGTTCCGGTGGTGGCGGACTTGATGGTGACCTTGGCGCCGGGGGTGGCGGTGCCGGTGAAGGTGGCGAAGACGCCGCCGGGGCCGTTTTCGGCGCCGGTGGTGACGCCGGTGACTTCGAGGTCCTTGAAGACGGGGGCGAAGATGTTGACCATCGTCGTGCTGGTCGTCTTGTCGGGGTTGGTCTGGGTGACCTTGATCTCGTAGTCGTTCGAGGGTCCCCAGTTGCGCTCGGGGAGTGCCCAGGTGCCGTCGGCGGTGACCTTGGTGGTGCCCATGGCGACGTTCCAGCCGTTCTTGGCGTTCACGGCGGTGATGGTCGCGTTCGGGGTGCCGGTGCCGCGGAGGATGTTGAGTCCGGGGGTGTAGGTGGCGCCGTCGGCGATCGAGGTGACTTCGACGGGGACGTTCGTGACTGCCTGGCTGATGTGCAGCGTGGAGTGCTGGACGTCGGTGCCTTTGGTGGCGGTGAAGCGGATGTCGTAGCCGGCCGTGGTCGGGCCGAGGTAGCGGTTGAAGGCCCAGTCGCCGTCGAGGTTGGCGGTGGCGGTGCCCATCGGGGTGTTCCACTGGTTGACGGCGGTGATCACGGTGTTCGGCGATGCTTTGCCGCGGAAGGTGGTGTTGCCGACTTCGTAGGTGGAGTTGTTCGTCGGGCTGGTGACCTGGAAGGCGATGACGCCCTGGTAGTTCAGGTGCAGCTGGGTGGTCTCGGTCTTGCCGTCTTTCGTGGCGGTGAAGGTGATGTCGTAGCCGGCCGTGGTGGGTCCGAGGTTGCGGTTGAACGCCCAGTTGCCGGTGCCGTCGGCGGTGTCGGTGCCCATGACGGTGCCCCACTGGTTGACGGCGCGGATCGTGGCGCCGACCGCGGCGGTGCCGCGGAAGGTCGTCATGCCCTCGGCGTAGTTCTGGTTGTTCGTGTGGGAGGTCACGCGGAACGGGGCTTCGGCGGCGACGCGGTTGACGACGTGCGTCAGGGTCTGGGTGTCTTTACCGGAGGTCTGGGTGACGATCAGGGTCGATCGGCCCAGGGCGAGGCCCGAGGTGAGGTTGGCGGTCCAGTCGCCGTCGGCGTCGACCGTGGCGGTGCCGATGGTGGAGTTGGGGCCATAGCCGATCTTCACGCTCGCGTCGGGGTGGCCGTGGCCGGTGAAGACGGGGCGGGAGGTGGTGACGGTCGAGTTGTTTCCGGGGGACTCCACGGTCGGCGCGGCGATGTCGCCGGGGCCGGGGTCGACGGTGCCGTCGGGGTTGAGGGTGACCTTCGCGGTGGTGACGTTGTTGCCCTTGCCGGTCTGGGTGACGATCAGGGTGTGCTTGTCGGCGGAGAGCTGGACGTCGCGGAGGTTCCAGGAGCCGGAGGAGAGGACCTGGCCGGACTTCAGGATGCCGGTCTGGCCTTCTTCCTGGACCTTGACCTGTGCCAGCGGCTCGCCGCGGCCTGTGAAGTCGAGCGCACCACCGGGGTGGACGAGGTCGTCGACCGGGCTCGTGATCGTGACCGCCGCACCATAGGTG
>NZ_JBWKSZ010000012.1:0-807 GCF_059420045.1 Frondihabitans sp. GW821-FHT04F02
GGTCACGAACGGGTAACGGAGGGCACCCGGACCAAACCCTCCCGGGGAGGGTCGCGAATACATGACATCGGGCAAACGCCCAACGAACACCGATCGAGTGTTCACCCTTCATCCATCAAAGGATAAGCAAATGCGTAAGTTCTCCAAAGCAACCGTGGCTCTCAGTGCCGCCGGCCTCCTGATCCTCGGAGGCGTCGGAGCCGGCGCCGCCGCCAACGCGGCCCCCTCCATCCACACCGTCTCGTCGTCGTCGACGAAGATCCCCGCCCCCGTCGCGGCAGTCCCCGAGGTCTTCGGCGGCAACACCTCCGTCGCCCTCGACAGCGACTTCCTCGCCGCCCTGAAGTCCCTCGGACTCACCCCCTCCACCGAGGGCTCCGCCAAGCTCAGCGGCTCCGACATCTCCTTCCCGATCACCGGCGGCTCCGTCGTCTACTGGTCGCCCGACGGCAAGTACCGCCCCTACGTCCAGGGCATCCTCGAGCACGACGGATCCGGCCTGAACCTCAAGGCCGGCTCGACCACCGTCACCCTCGAGAACTTCACCATCAACCCCGGCAACTCCAAGCTCTACGGCGACGTCCTCGTCAACGGCAAGGTCGCCGTCACCCAGGCCAACATTTTCAGCCTCTGGGGCGGAACCCTCAAGCCCCTCTCGGTCGACGGCAACGTCGGCACCCTCACCGGCACCACCGTCCACATCTCTTCCGACGCCGCCAAGCTCCTGAACTCCACGTTCAAGACCGACGCCGTCAAGCCCGGACTCCTCGTCGGCACCGCCACCATCGCCGCCCAGATCGCCGAGTA